>JAENZE010000009.1 GCA_016841425.1 Syntrophomonas sp.
GTTATCCCCCGCTTACAGGTAGGTTACCCACGCGTTACTCACCCGTCCGCCACTAAAATATCAGAATCGCAAGCTTCATCTAATATCTCCGTTCGACTTGCATGTGTTAAGCACGCCGCCAGCGTTCGTCCTGAGCCAGGATCAAACTCTCCATAAAAAGTTCATTATCCTAGCCATTCGTTAGTCTGGCTTGTTTCTCTTTGTCCGTTTGAGCCGACTGGCTTGATATCTTATTCCTAAAATATCAGTCCCAGTCTTCTTCGCACTTTAGTCTTGCTGTTCAGTTTTATCAGATCCTGTGCGCTTTGGCTTCCCGCCGCGCAAGAGTTATCTTATCATCCACCAGGACAATTGTCAAGTTTTGAATGCGGTTTTTTTCTGCCTTTTTTAACCATTTTGCCCAATGTTTAGGGCTTTCTGCCTGTTGATTGCCCAGAAAGACCATGGCCAATAATCAAAGTGATTTCTGAGATGATTATGTCATGATCTATTTATCGCTGATAAGAGGGTATATAGCTTCTGAAATTCCTCTGAAATTAACATACGTTTCAGGTACGTCTCCAACTATAATGTTCTCAACCATAGGTATTACAGCTAGAACTTCCACCTCTTTTTCCATTAACGGCACTGCAACCTTAATATTACTACGAACCTCAAAGTATATAAGGTGCCTGGTTTGATTTATACCCGCTTGCTGAAAATCATTTAAGACATTTACATGAACCTGTCCGGCCGGAATAACATTTACCTTCATCCTGGGGCCATGGGCAGCCAGCAGATCTATACCAGACAATTCTCCCAGTGGTATTTCTATAGTTTCATCTTTCATCTGACCCATATACTCAGATAGTTCATATACAGTTCTGCTCATAACCTGGTTAAGCATTATAGTGTTGGGCTGGAGCAATACGATTTTTCCCTGCCCGTCTTTATGGACTGCTACTATTTCATCATAGGCCAGACCCGATACCACCTTATCATTTATTATTCTGTTTATTGTTTCAGTTCCTGCTGCCTGAGCCTCTGCACTTGCCAGGGTTAGCAGGCTTTTCTTTACTCGCAAGTCTGCAAAAACAATTGAGGTCAACAGTATAACTATTAAAATTACGCCCAGAATCGGCATCACCCTGAACCTGGGACCATACATGAAACCACCCCCGTAACTTCATAATATGAAAAGTAGTTTCATTTGGTTCACATAATTAATATAATAATTACTCAATAGTGTTAATATAAGGAATAGTGAGAAAGGGAGTATCGTTACTCTAGTGAAATAATAAACTTAACAATAGTAAATTGAGGAGAAGTGAACGACTGATAACAGAATAATATTTCCGCCAAGTTGACATAAAAGAACGTATACTCATTGGCCATAGTTCAGACCACTATCTTTAGTAAGAATCTTCAATCTGCTGCCGATTCAATCCTAACAGACCTGGGATATCCGCTGCATGCAGAGACCGAGGAAAAAGGAGTATTTAGAGATATGGAGATGTGTACAGGAACTCATTTTTTGATGGATGATAAAATACTGCCTGCATCCTGCTTCAAGGAATGTCTTGAGGGAAAAATTCCAGGCATCTATGAGGTAATCCGCATAATTGAAGGTGTGCCTTTGTTTTCTGAGAAACACATCAACCGGCTTGATAATTCGGCTGCTTGTTCTAATATAACTATAAGCCTCTCGAAAGAGTATATAATGAAGAGAATTTATTATCTGGCAAAAATTAATGGTATAGAAAATGGGAATATTAAGATTCTCCTGCAGTCTTCTAAAGATAAATCAAACCCCAAGCTAAACTGGTACATGTATTTCATTCCTCATCATTATCCTGCTGAAAAATCCTATAAGGAAGGAGTTGCAGTGATACTGTACAGGGCCGAACGAGCTAATCCTAATGTGAAATTAACCAATACGGACATGCGCAGTCTTATAGACAGGGAACTTAGAGAACGCCATGCATATGAAGCTCTGCTGGTAGATGCCCATGGTAATATAACTGAAGGCAGCCGTTCCAATGCGTTTTTCGTTAGAAACAATTCCTTGCTAACTGCTGGTCAGGATAAAGTACTACCGGGTATCACCCGAGATGCAATTTTGGAAATATGTAAAACACTGCACTACCAGATCATTGAAGAAAGTATACCGCTGGAACATCTGAATTTGACGGATGCAGTTTTTATAACCGGTACATCCCCTAAAGTGCTTCCAGTGCAGAGGATAGATAATTTTGTATTTGAATCGGCCAGGAATCCTGTGGTACTGGATATTATGAAAGCCTACAATCAATTGATCGATAATTACATTACAGCTAATAAATTCTGACCTTCACTTAATAAAGTAGTTGGAACTAACCCTTCAGGCATAAGGCCGCTGAAACGGGTACTATTACCAGACTGGTAATTTATCCGGCTTGACAAAAAAGCCTATGTATTTTTTAGATACACAATATTGTTGATGACAAGGTTCTTATTTTAGATAGTTTTGTATGTGAAATTATAAATATATAGATAGGAGTGATAAGGGTGGATAAAGTCAGGGTGCGCTTTGCCCCCAGTCCAACCGGGGCTTTACATATAGGTGGTGCCCGAACCGCATTATTTAACTGGCTTTTTGCCAGAAAACACAAGGGGGAACTGATACTTCGCCTGGAGGATAGTGACAGCCGCAGATCCAGTCTGGATTCAGCTATGGGAATACTGGATGGGTTACGCTGGTTAGGATTAGACTGGGATGAAGGTCCAGAGGCTGGAGGCGATTCTGGATCTTATCGTCAGAGTGAGCGCATCGATATATATCGTAAATATCTTGATCAATTATTAGATCTGGATAAAGCCTATTATTGCTTTTGCTCATCTGAAAAGCTGGCAGCTGATAAAGAAGCAGCCCAACTTATCAAAGCTGACTATAAATATACAGGACACTGCCAGACTATAAGCAGAAATGAAGCTGAGCAACGGATTCAAAAGGGTGAGTGTCCGGTCATAAGATTCAAATGCCCGACTGAGGGAATCACTGTGGTGCACGACCTCATCCGAGGGGACGTTGAATTCAGCAATTGTCTGTTTGATGACTTTATCATAGCCAAATCTGATGGCTGGCCTACTTATAATTTTGCTGTCGTAGTTGATGACCATGCTATGCATATTACTCATGTGATTAGGGCCGAGGAACATCTTTCTAACACCCCTAAACAAATACTCCTATATCATGCATTGGGTTGGCAACTTCCCCAATTTGCTCATGCTTCCATGATATTGGCACCTGACCGCAGTAAGTTGTCAAAAAGACATGGTGCTACATCGGTTCAGGAATTTCGTGATGAAGGGTATCTTCCCGAGGCTCTGATAAATTATCTGGCCCTGTTAGGCTGGTCGGCTGGAGAAGACCGCGACTTCTGGAAGATAGATGAGTTGATAGAAAGATTCAGCCTGGAAGGGATTTCACGTTCCCCGGCGATATATGATATAGAGAAGTTAAGTTGGATGAATGGTCACTATCTGTCCCAAGCGAGTGCCGAAGACCTGGCTGCTATACTCTATAAGGATGCACGGAAACGAGGTTTTGTATCGGTTGGATGCGAGAAGAAATTTATCCGGGTCGTTGAACTGCTAAAAAGCCGGGTAAAAACCATAAATGAAATCCTCGATCAAGGATCATATTTTTTTGTACGGGTTTCCAGCTATGATGAAAAAGGCTCTCAAAAATACTTTCAGAAAGAAGATTCCCCTGCCATGTTAAAAGAAGCTTTAAATTTGTGCCGGGAAAGCAGCTTTTCCTCACCGGAGAATTTGGAACAAGAACTTCGCCAGAAGGCTGACGAACTGAATATTAAAGCCGGCCAGTTGATTCACCCTATACGTCTGGCGCTCTCTGGACGTACTGCTACCCCGGGAATATTCGAGGTGATGGATGTGCTGGGAAAAAATGAATGCATACACCGAATTAATTCGGCTATACTATACGCGGAAAGTCTTTAATTGTGATACTAATAAATAAAATAAAATTAGGCCTTTGACAAGAGGGGCACCCTGTATTATAATTATCTTCGCACGGGTAATATACCCATTGCTGCCGGTTGGTGTAAGTGGTAGCACGACTGACTCTGGATCAGTTCGCCAGGGTTCGAATCCTTGACCGGCAGCCATTTATATTTCTGGCCCCATCGTCTAGTGGCCTAGGATGCCGCCCTCTCACGGCGGAGACAGGGGTTCGACTCCCCTTGGGGCTACCATGCTTATCCCGAAAAGTATCAGCAGATATATTCAACCCTAACGGGGCAAGCCTTGATTTGTCAGAAACTCGCAGGTTCAGATCCTGTCGCCCCAACCAAACGCACATAATCCGAACCATTCACGACAGGTTATTCCTGTTGGCAAAGGGTTCGGATTCTTGTTATATCTAGTTGAGGTGTATTTGAAAGTATCCGCGATCTTTTTGTTTTAGTTGTATTATTAACATGGTGGAGTGTAGACGTTTTGCTCACGCTATTGCATACTACTAGTATACAATAATTCATTTCCAGCAAATCTAATTCAAAGGAGAATTTTACAATGGGTATTTGGAATGCTTTAAGTTAATAGTAAGGCAATTGTTAGCATGCCTTACTAATCAAAAAAGACACCAAAAAACAGATTAGGAGGCAAACATGTCATATTTTAACTATCACAATAAAAATATATTTTATCAGGAAATTGGCTCGGGAACCCCACTGATTTTCTTACACGGGAATACCGCATCTTCTAAAATGTTTGAGATGCTGCTTCCTCTGTATCAGGAAAATTTCAGGGTAATTTTAATTGACTTTTTGGGTAATGGCCAATCAGATAGAATGGAAAATATTCCGCCAGAATTATGGTATGAAGAAGCGCTGCAAACTATAGCATTAATAGAGCATTTAGGATATGCTCAAGTGAATTTGGTCGGAACAAGCGGCGGGGCATGGGCTGCTGTCAACGCCGCTTTGGAACGCCCCGAACTCGTGAATAAGGTTGTTGCCGATAGTTTTGATGGAAGAACCCTGCATAATGGCTTCGCCGAAGACTTGCTTACCGAAAGGAATGCGGCGAAAAAAGACAGTCAAGCAAGACAATTTTATGAATGGTGCCAAGGTGCGAATTGGGAGGCAGTTGTAGATGCCGATACACGGGCTTTGCTCCAGTTTGCAACTCTAAAAAGGCCACTTTTTCATAAGCCTTTATCTTCTTTGCAAATGCCAATTTTATTCATGGGAAGCCATGAGGATACAATGGTACGTGAAGACCTTGCGGATGAATATCGGAAAATGGCAGATATTGTAAGGTGCGGAGCTGTTCATTTATTTAATGCTGGCGGTCATCCGGCTATTTTAAGCAATGCGGAAGCAGCGGCGCAAGTCATTCAGCAATTCATTAACAGATAAATATATCGAGCCAAGTTGGCCCGACCCGTCACGAAATAGAAGCTTAAAAACAGAGGATAAGGCTTGTTACCTTACCCTCTGCTTTTTCGTGTCCGGGAATTAGCATAAATACAGGCTTTTTCAGGTATTAATCCGTGACGCTTGACTTCTTGTTCCGGCAGTATTTTTTTGCTCTCTTTGCGTCCGCTATCCTCTAGCCCTGTTCCCGGCACTTTTCAGAACAATATACTAAACATACTTATACTCCATTAATTATTATATTTCTTTAACGTATTGTATACACATTACCATTTTTAAGTAATTATTGTCTTAATAAACCCAAGAAACGCTAAAGTCCCGTGGCATTAAACCCGGTCTTTTAAATACAATGCAATTGATTCTGTAGCTAGATTTTTCTCTCTTCGGGACTGCCCTTGGGGCTACCATCGTTTATCCCTACTATTAGAATAAAAACCCACTATATTACAGTGGGTTTTTTGCTTTATAAACCATAAAAAGACCTGGTATTGCGCCCAACCACAGGGTGTCTATAAATTCGGCAAGATGGCAGACCAGACGGAAGCTACTATAGCCAATGCAGGCAATCCATAGATTGCATAGTTGGATATATCCAAGATCAGCCCTCCTTATAATTAGCCAGGCGTATCATCATCATCCATAATAGATAAGCGGGAACATATTCCGCTAGTTTATCCTCAGAACTCCAGTTTCCCGGGTTATTAACCAATCCTTTATCAGCTAATTCTCTAAGGGCTGCCTGGCCCCCTTCAATCATCCATTTTTCTAATACCACATCAATCACTCCATTCGCTAATTTAGTATAAAGCTCTGTCCAGGGAAATAATTCCCCCGGACAGGCAGTGGCCATCACGTCCTTATGCCCAATTACCCGTATATTCGGATATCTCTGCCAGATATTGAATACCAGCCCGATCAGGCTCTCCATCTGATCAGAGCTTGGTGAGGCAAGGGTGAAATTTCCAATTAGACAAATACCAATACCGTCGCTATTAGCTTCATGGGTCGCATCCTGATAGGCATGTGCACCAATCGCCCACTCCGGTCGACCTCTATACACAGTCCCATCAGCATAAATCACATAATGATAACCTATTCCAATCCAGCCGTTAGCCAGATGCCAGCTATGAATATCTTGAATGGTAGTATTATTGCCGCTCGCAGAGTGATGTATTACCAGCTTCTCAGTCTTCATCCTTACTTTGAAACTCCCCTTAAATACAAGTTCATTCTCAGATATTTTCACTTTGCCTTTTTCACCTTCTTTCAACTCAACCAAACATGTCTGCATAACACAAGTGCAGACGAAAATTGTACGGATGAATGCTTAAGACCGCTTGGGTCGGGTCTACTTTTTCCATATAAGTTAGCTAGTGATGCTTCAGATCGATGGGCTAAAACAAGTTATGTCCCGCTAAACGAATCGGCTTTAACCCCCTGCGCTAACCTTAAGCTTTCATCCCCAATAAGCTATGTTCACTACTAATTTGCTTAGTTATACCATACTTGTTTTAATATCCCTTCTTATCCAATATATGCTTTGAATAATAATCAATGTGACTCTTACCTCAGAGAAATAACCTTGATCTGGGTTATGTCCAATTTTCATAATTGAATGTTATAATGAAATAACAGGAGATCAAACGACCAGAGGGGTTTTTGTTGTGGGGGGTTAAATATATGGTTGCTCCTTTGTATATTAACTGTGACTCAAGTGCAGCCCAGGCTTCACAGTTTTTACTCCAACATCAGATAGATGGGGTTAGAGTTGTTGACGATAATTATAAAGTAGTCGGGTTAATAAGCTGGACTCATCTTTTGAAAATAATATCGGATGGGCTATCATATGATACACCAGTACATGAAATAATGTCCCAGGATAAAGATAGCATCAGAATAGTGGACGAATTACAATCTATGGCGGACAAGTTTATATATGAAGATGGAGATTCTAATGAGATAGAAAACCGTTCTTTGTATAATCTAACTATGTCCTTTTTTGAAATCCTTCAGAGAAAAAAGCAGGAATGGGATATATGCCTGGATTCTATATATAATCCCCTGATTGCAGTTGATAAAGAAGAAAGAATTACCATTTTCAATAAATCTTTAGAGGAAGTATCTGGACTATCAGCCAATGAAGCCTACGGAAGGCATGTCAACGAGGTTTTTGACATGAGTGAATTAGGTAAGATACTAAAAAGCGGAAAGAAGCAGACCCTTCAAGAAATCAAATATCGGGGCAAAACTCTGTTGTCCAACCGGGCACCTATTACCGTGGATGGACAGATTGTAGGTGCAGTTGCTGTTTTGCAGGATATTTCGGAACTGCACAACGCAATTGAGGAATTAGAGCTAACCAAAAAACTTAACCAGCAGCTAGATGCAATATTTGAATCCTCCTATGATGGTCTGTATATAACCGATGGGGAGGGCAATACCCTGCGACTTAATAAAGCTTTTGAGCGTATTATGGGGGTGTATGCCGAAGAGTGCGTAGGACGTAATATGGCGGATCTGGTCGAGGAAGGATATTTTACGCGGTCAGGAACTCTACTGGTACTGGAGCGCAAACATTCGGTTACTATACCTTTACAGTCCAAGGCCGGGAAGAATGCACTGGTTACTAGCAATCCTATATTTGACGAAGATGGTAACATTGTTTTGGTGGTTACGAATGTTCGGGATTTGACTGATTTAATAGATCTCGAACAACAGTTAGAAGATGTAAAAGTCTTAAGAGAACGAGAACTCGATGCCATAGTTGAATCATCCTTTGACGGTCTGTATATTACCGATGGGCATGGTAAAACCCTGCGGGTGAATAAAGGCTTTGAACGCATCACTGGAATCACTGCAGAGCAGATAACCGGGCGCTATATGGAGGACCTGGTTAAGGATGGTGTCTATTCTACTTCAGGTAGTTTGCTGGCCATAGAGAAAAGGGAAACTGTTACTGTTCAACTGAAAGCGAAGTCCCGTAAGGATATACTGGTCACCAGCACACCCATTTTTGATGACGAAGGTGAAGTGGTAATGGTAGTCACCAACGTCAGGGATATGACCGAACTGATATCACTGGAACGTAAATTGGAACGAGTAGAAGGATTGAGGCAAAAAGAACTGGATGCTATTTATAATTCTTCCTACGATGGTTTGTATATTACTGATGGAGAGGGCACTACCTTGAGCCTCAATAAGGCTTTTGAACGAATCATGGGGGTCACCGCAGACGAATGTGTGGGACGTAATATGGCAGATCTGGTACGAGACGGGGTATTTACCCGCTCAGGTACCCTGCTGGCAATAAAAAGCCGCGAAACAGTTACTATTCCGCTGCAATCAAAAACTGGCAAAAACGCACTGGTTACCAGTACTCCTGTTTTTGACAATACGGGAGAGATTGTTCTGGTAGTTACCAACGTACGAGACTTAACTGACCTTATCGATTTGGAACACAAACTAGAACAGGTAGAAGGGTTAAGGCAGCGGGAGCTGGGAGCTATATTTGATTCATCCTACGATGGTCTTTATATAACCGACGGTCAGGGAAATACTCTGCAATTAAACAAGGCTTTTGAACGCATCATGGGTGTCAAACCTGAAGAGTGTGTGGGGCAGAACATGGCGGACCTGGTCCGGGACGGGGTATTCACTCGCTCAGGTACTCTGCTGGCGATAAAAACCCGTGAAACAGCTACCATTCCTCTGCAATCAAAAACAGGTAAAAACGCTCTGGTTACCAGCACACCTATTTTTGATGAAGATGGCAACATAATCCTGGTCGTTACCAACGTACGTGATATTACGGAACTGAATGACCTGCAGGGAAAAGTTGAACAACTGGAAGGCTTGAGCCGTATGTATCAGGTGCAGTTGAATGAGCTGAAGAGCTCTAAGAGCTGTATACTGCACTCTAACAAAATGCGCAAGCTCCTTAAGATAGTTAACCATGTTTCAACTGTTGACTCCACGGTTCTTATCCTGGGGGAGTCAGGGGTAGGAAAAGAAGTAGTAGCCGATATACTTTATACCAGCAGTCCCAGGGCAAATAAACCTTTTATCAAAGTAAACTGTGGTGCAATACCCCATAATCTGCTGGAATCAGAATTGTTCGGTTATGAACCCGGGGCATTTTCAGGAGCCAGTAAAACTGGTAAGGCTGGTATGTTTGAGCTGGCAGACGGTGGTATCTTATTCCTGGATGAAATAGCTGAAATGCCCCTGGATCTACAAGTTAAGCTGTTAAGAGTCTTACAGAATAACAGGATAATGAGAATTGGAGGAACCAAAGAGATTGAAGTTGATGTAAGGATTATTACGGGCACCAACCGAAATCTTCAAAACATGGTAGCAGAAAACCTATTTCGGAAGGACCTTTACTATCGGCTTAATGTAGTACCTATCTTCGTTCCGCCTCTGCGTGAACGCCGAGAAGATATACCAGTCTTGACCAGGCATTTCCTGGAAGTGTTTAACCGTCGCCATAAGATGAATAAACGTCTTTCCGCTGACGTTCTAAAATACTTTGTCTCTTATGACTGGCCAGGAAATGTAAGAGAACTAGAAAATCTTATAGAAAGACTGGTAGTTACTACCCAGTCTGACATCATAGGAATGGAAGATTTATCTTCCTGGGCAGAACTAGAAGCTGCATCTCAACCAAAAACGGAAATCATACCACTTCATATGGCCCTGGAGAATACCGAACGAAATTTGCTGGAGGAAGCCTTTTCGATATATAATTCCACCTATGCAGTTGCCCGGGTTCTGGGAGTAAGCCAGCCTACTGTAGTACGCAAGGCCGCTAAGTATGGTATTGCTAAGCAGAAATAGTATAAGTGGGGTGCCGGGCACCCCACTACTTCAAGCGGCAGGTGACTCCTGCCGCTTTTTGTTGGTATATTTAATTGTTTAATATGAGCCTTATCTCATTTTATTAACTTTCCGCCAGATGTTCATTTTTTCTGCTTCCTTAATCAATTCGTCTCTGAAATCAGGATGGGCGATGTTGATCAATTCTTCCGCTCTTTGCCAGGTGCTCTTCCCTTTCATACTGGCTATCCCGTATTCAGTAACCAGCATATGGGTAGCAGTTCTGGGGTCGGTAACTATCGCCCCTGGACTTAGTATAGGCTGAATCCTGGACTTAACTACACCTTTGCTTTCAATGGTGGAGGGCAGACATACAAAACTCTGGCCGCCTTTGGATTTATATGCACCTTCCACAAAATCCAGTTGTCCGCCGGTACCGCTGATATGCCTGGTGCCTACGCTCTCTGAACATACCTGTCCAAACAAGTCTACTTCAATACAAGCGTTTATGGATACAAAATTGTCAATCTGAGCAACCACAAAGGGATTATTGGTATAATCAACCGAATATGAAGCTAAACCTGGATTGTCGTCTATATAATCATATAGGTCCTGGCTGCCCATGGCGAAAGAATAAACCTGTTTATACTTGTCGATGTTTTTACAGGCACCCGTTATTTTACCGGCTTTTACCATTTCCAGATATGCATCAACGTACATTTCAGTATGAACACCCAGATTCTTTAAATCAGAATTAGCAACCATAGTTCCCACCGCATTGGGAGTGCCTCCGATACCCAGCTGTATACAGTTGCCGTCATATAAGCGTCCGATAATGAATTCGGCTATCTTGGTTTCAACCTCAGAAGGCTTAGATGATCCCAATACCATTATCGGCTCATTTCTGCTTTCCATAATATAATCTACCTGGGTAACATGCACACATTCCTGATTTCCTCCCAGACATCTGGGCATCTTGCTGTTAACTTCCAGTATGGTTATTTCAGCCGTCTCCATCATTGCCCAATTGTTAACAGCACTTCCGCCAAAGTTGAAATACCCATGTTTATCCATAGAGGTAACTTGAATAACTGCCACGTTGTCAGGTGTACAGTCTTTTCTGGTCATCATAGGATTTTCGTGGAATTTCATGGGAATATAATACAGATTTTTCCCAATAAATTTCTTATCATGACCTGCTATATGCCAGCTGTTCCAGGTGAAATGTTCCCCGCTGGGATCGGCTTCAGCGGTAAAATGCTGATAAGCACCGATATCGCATTTTATATTTACATCGTATAATTCATCTTTTCTTTTAGCTAGAGCTTCATCAAAATCTCGTGCACAATTTATACCAAAGCCATATTCTACCCAGTCGCCTGATTTTACTAATTTAGCTGCTTCATCAGCAGTAACCAATTTGCTTTTATATTCATCTAACCATCTCTGATACACGTAAATTTCCTCCTCCATATTAATTATTTCAAATAAAGCACTACCTTTAATAATTAATCTGATATTATGGAGAACTCTTATACAGCCCTATTAGCAGATGTAGTCTTATGGATATATAGATGATATTTACCTGTTTTCTTAAAACCTTGTAAAAGATCATCATTATTACTACCCACAATCATATCTGCCTGAGATATATGAATACATTCCTGCCCTGGCACCCTGCCTTCGAGAATACGCTCATTTATCTCTAGAATCACGTACTCTGCCATCTCATAATAGTTCTGAAAAACCCGGTTTTCTGCAACGTTGCGGCCAAACCAGAAATACCCATTTTTATCCATGGGACTTACTGTAGCCATAAAAACATGACCAGGTCGCACATCATGGTCCGAACTGTTCTTATCTGTACGCCTGCCAGCCTTTTTGGTTCCTCCTTCACGCATAGAACTTTCCATGGTTCCTGGACATATCCCCTCGTAAAACTTAAAATGTTCTCCAGAAAAGTCAGCATCCATAGCATAATACCCACAGGTGATATCATTGCAGATGATTTTGACATCGTTAAGTTCATCTTTTCGTTTGGCCAGTGCCCGATCAAGTTCATTTATGCTGCATATCCCAAAGGCATATATCACACGGTTACCAGATTTTATTACTTTTACTGCTTCTTCTGCAAAAGTAAATTTCCGGGCATATTCATCTGTATATTTCAAGCTCATTTTGTAGCTACCTCCATAATAACCGTTCTGTTAATGTTTTATTTGCTGAGAGCGGAACACGGACCGGTCCCGCTCTCATAATGTTTATTTCAGTTTCAAGTATCCGCAATCGGAAATTTAGACTTTTTTCAGTTCAGAACGTTAATAGCCTCCTGCCCTTGGGACAGGATCTATCTAGATTACATGAACGACTCCTCGGCAATTTCAATAGCACTCTTGTCGGCAGCCTTCATGGACTTCTCGAATCCGAAGACATCGGTAACGTGGTTCATTATATAGAATTTGGCACTGGCAATTTTGCCCTTGTAGAAGTAGGCATCGAAGTGGTCGTCGCCCAGTTCTGCCAGTTTCTTGGCTGCTAAAATGGCCTGGTCGAGTAACAGCTTGCCGCAGTAGACTCTAGCGCCTGCATGCATGGTGCGAGTAGAGTAGAACTGTTTCATTTGCTTATCACCGGCCGTCCAGGCGGCATTCATCTCAACAATGCTTTTGAATGAAGTCATGGCATCAGCCATCATGGCAAATTCAGCTGCGAATTCGTCAGTCTTCTGACCGGCGACGAAGTCGTCGATTTCTGCCACCCATTTCTTGAACGGTGCGCCGTCCTTCATGGTGAACTTGCGACCGGTATAGTCTTGTGACTGAATGAAGTTGGTGCCTTCCCAGATGCCGTGGATCACGCAGTCCCTATATAGGGAGGCCGGGGCATACTCTTCCATGAAGCCGTAGCCACCGTGGCATTGGATCGCTTCCCCGGTGAGAATCCTGGCCATATCGGATGAATAGGCCTTGCACAGCGGGTTATTAATCGCAAACATGTCATCATAATATGCTCTCTCTTCCGGTGTAGCTGCATCTACGGCCAGGTCGCGGTAGAGATAGGATTGGTATATCAAAGCCCGTATGGCTTCCATGCCTGATTTCTGGTACAGCAGCATGCGGCGTACGTCTTCGTGTTCAATGATTCTGACGCTGGGGCCCTTCGGATCAGTCGATTTTTTGCTCTGTACGCGTACTTTGGTGTAATCCAGAGCTGCGTAGTATGCAGAAGTTATGCAGCCCAGGGTGAATAAACCGGTGTTCAGACGTTCTTCATTCATATACGCGAACATCTGTGACATCCCTTTACCACGGCCATCTACCACTTCTTTTTCGCCTACCATCCATCCGTAGCATTCGTTGTTTTCACCCATGGCCAGGGTAAGGGTGGAAGAACCGTGGATACCCATTTTGTGTTCAATTCCTACAGAGGTTACATCGTTCCATTTACCCATGGAGCCATCCTCGTTGACCCAGAACTTGGGCACGATGAACAGCGAGATGCCGGCGGTGCCTTCTTTGGCGCCCGGGGTCTTGGCCAACATCAGGTGGATAATGTTTTCCGCCAGGTCATGGTCGCCGGATGTGATAAAGCATTTCTGGCCTTTGAGTTTATACAGGTGGGGGGTGTCGGTGGGGGTTGCCTTGCTGGCAACCGCTCCGACCTCGGATCCTGCGCCCGGTTCGGTCAGACCCATGGTGCCGCCCCATTCACCGGTGTACATCTTGGGAAGGAACATGTCCTGTTGTCTTTGTGTGCCAAATTCCTGGAGCACGGTGGTAGCACCCTGGGTCAGACACCAGAACATCACTATAGCCGCGGATGCAGCAGACTGCATTTCCAGAATTGGTGCATACCAGGCCAGCGGTATTTTTCCGTCGCCGCGGAAACCAAACTGGGGTCCTAACTCGGCTTCACAAATGGTTTTGTAGACAGCTTTGAAAGACTCGGGAGTTACGACTGCATGCTCATCGCCGCCCACAAACGTCGCACCGATTTCATCGGCATCTTTGTTAGCCGGACACATAACGTCGCGGCAGATCTTGAAGTTAACATCGAGGAAATTATCTATGTCATCGATTCCATAGTATTCTTTGTAAGCATCCAGGGACAAAAGCTTGTCCATGGGGAGCCATTCTTTTATCACGAACTTAATGTCACGGGTATTCATTTGAAAATTATTATGTGGCATTATTAAACTCCTCCTATTTCTTTATATTTATTTATGACAGATGTCGGGACAGTATTTGCCGAACGGATTGGCCAGCACCATCGATCCGTTCGGCCATCTGTAACAATTAAACTACAGCAGTAACCTTATGATAACGCCTTGCAGGTTTACCATATAGTTTAGAGCATTTCAAATATGGTGGTGGTTCCCATGCCGCCGCCTATACAGAGTGTGGCCAGCCCGGTTTTGGCATTGCGTTTTTGCATCTCATATAGCAGTGTAACCATTATCCTGGCTCCAGAAGACCCAATCGGATGACCCAGGGCGATAGCTCCGCCGTTTACATTTACTTTTTCCATCTTGTCAGCCCATCCGCAGTCCCGGGCTACAGCCAGTGACTGGGCAGCAAATGCCTCGTTGGCTTCTATTAGATCGATATCGTCTACGGTCATACCTGCTTTTTCAAGCGCTTTTTTGGTGGCTGGTACCGGGCCAACACCCATAATTGAAGGATCTACTCCACCGGAGGCGTAGCTTACTATCTTTGCCATCGGTTTGATTCCCAGTTCATCAGCTTTTTCTTTGGACATTACGATCATGGCAGCTGCACCATCGTTTATTCCGGAAGCACTTCCTGCAGTAACGGTTCCGCCCTTTTTGAAGGCGGTGCCCAGGGTAGCCATTTTTTCCCGGGTAGTCATCCTGGGATGCTCGTCAGTATCAAATACTGTGTCACCCTTTTTACCTTTAATTACTACCGGCACGATCTCATCTTTAAATCTGCCTGAGGCAATGGCTTCTGCAGCTCTAACCTGGCTCAAGTAGCCAAAGTCATCTTGTTCTTCCCGGGTTAAGCCCCACTGTTCTGCCACATTCTCGGCAGTCATACCCATATGATATCCATTGAAGATTTCCCATAATCCGTCATAAACCATGCCGTCTATGAGATCACCTTTTACCATGTTCATCCTATATCCCCACCGGGCATTGGGCAGGTAATAGGGATGAGCGCTCATGTTTTCCATACCGCCAGCCAGCACTATATCTGCATCCCCGGCTTTAATGACCTGGGCTGCCAGATGTACCGCTTTCATACCTGATCCGCAAACTTTGTTGATGGTGAAAGCTGGTATTTCAATAGGGATTCCAGCATGTATCATGGACTGCCGGGCTACGTTTTGTCCCTGTCCTGCCTGTAAGACACAGCCGAAGATTACCTCTTCAACCTGTTCGGGTTTAATTCCAGCCCTTTTGATGGACTCTTCCATTACGATTCTGCCTAATTCTACGGCCTTAACATCTTTTAACGCACCCCCGAAGGTTCCTAATGCGGTACGACATACTCCTGCTACTACTATTTCTTTTGACATTGAGCTTCACTCCCTCTTTTATAGTTTATCTATTTACGATAATCAAAGAATCCTTCACCAGTCTTGCGTCCCAGCTTATTGGCCCGGACCATCTTGACCAGCAGCGGGCAAGGACGATACTTGGGATCGCCGAACTCTTTGTATAGAGTTTCCATAATCTTAAGGCAGATATCCAAACCGATCATATCGGCCAGGGCCAGCGGTCCCATGGGATGGCCAGCGCCAAACTTCATGGAAGTATCAATATCAGCAGCATTGGCTACCCCTTCCATTAATGCATACATACCTTCATTGAGCATGGGAATCAATAGACGGTTAACAACAAAGCCGGGGGCTTCGTTGATTTCCACCGGAGCCTTACCCATCTTTTCAGAAAGGTCTTTAATGGCATCGAAAGTTTCCTGGCTGGTGTTAGCTCCCCGGATGATTTCTACCAGTTTCATGGCTGGTACCGGGTTGAAGAAGTGCATGCCGATCACCTTGTCTGCTCTGCCAGTAGCGGCGGCGATTTCGGTGACGCTCAAAGCCGAGGTGTTGCTGGCTAAAATGCAGCTGGGTTTACAGATAGTATCCAACTCTTTGAAAATAGTTTTCTTAATCTCCATGACTTCCAGAGCAGCTTCAATAACCAGATCGCAGTCTGCCGCAGCAGCCATATCAACTGTCCCGGAAATCCTGCCCATAACCGCAGCTTTATCTTCGGCAGTCATTTTGCCTTTATCAACATTCTTACCCAGGATCTTATTGATTCCCGTAATCCCTTTATCAACAAATTCCTGTTTAATATCGCGTACTATAACCTCGAAGCCGGCTTGTGCAGCGGTCTGAACAATGCCTGCTCCCATAGTACCTGCTCCTAGTACCATTATCTTCATATAATTACCTCCCATAATTTTATCCAACACAGCAGTTTTCAGTCTATTTACCGGTAAAGTCGGCTTTACGCTTTTCAATAAAAGCAGTCATTCCTTCCCTCTGGTCAGCCGTAGCAAAACAAAGACCAAATGCATCTGCCTCTATAGTCATGCCTCTATTAATATCGGTCTGCAAACCTTCATTGGCGGCGGCTTTGCAAAGTCTTATGGCTGCCTGACCCTTGCTTAGGATTCTACCTGCAGTTGCCTTCACAACATCCATCAATTCTTCGGGCGTTTGTACTGAATTAACCAGACCTATACGAAGAGCTTCGTCAGCACCTATGACGTCAGCAGTGTAAAGCAACTGCTTGGCCATACCGGCCCCAATCAAACGGGTAAGACGCTGGGTGCCGCCAAAACCTGGTATAATGCCCAGGCCTACTTCAGGTTGTCCGAATTTAGCTTTCACAGAGGCGATCCGAAAATCACAGCACATTGCTAATTCACATCCGCCTCCGAGAGCAAAACCGTTAACGGCTGCAATAACTGGTTTTTCCATAGTCTCAATCATCATGAATACCTGCTGACCAAGAGCTGCAAAAGCACGAGCTTCCATAGCGGGCAGATTCTGCATATAAGCTATATCTGCACCAGCTACAAAGGCCTTGTCTCCTGCACCTGTTATGATTAGCAGATCTATATCATCATCTTGAGCAATACTGGTTATAGCATCTTTCAGCTCCAGGAGTGTTTCCTTGTTGAGCGCATTAAGCGCTTTGGGTCTGTTAATGTACAATGTTGCTATTCTATCTTCCTTTTCCAGCAACAAGTTTTCGTAGGTCATAAACCTCCCCCCCTCTATATAGATGTGTAAAAAAACTTAGCCGGTTTCAAAACCGGACTTAATCAATACTCTGTACCTCTGTCCCCCTTTCATTAATAACTTATATTATGAAGTTTGGAATATGCAATATTATTCGGAATCCTACCATTTATTATGATTAAGATTGGTCCACCTTTTTTCACCAGGTGTTGTAATTACCTGGCAAAAAAAGAGGGGGTCTACTGTTGTATAGCGAATAAAAGGGTATGAGTGGTAAAGGGGTACAACCGCTATATAACAGTAGATAATATGAGAAAATGTGTTAATGGGATTATGATATATTTATGTTGCGTATCTGGCATACTAAGTAGCAATAAACGTGCCATCAAGTCAAATTTTATTTTTATTTATTTAAATGCAAGGTATTATGGGGCATGGATACATTCACTCATTAATAGAAAACAGAGGCCGGAGCACAAAACAATTCAATATTGAATTGTTTTGTGATTCATTATTGTATTATGGCGGAATTTCTCTAATGTTTAGAAATTAATAATACCTGCACCTGCACATTACAGAAGGTTTTGCCAGTGTCAATTAATGATGCATTATTGAATTATTCTTTTCATTTTGTTAGTTTTTATCCATTTATTTGTCAGATACTGGCATTTATTTGTTAAAACATAGGTAATTTGTCAATACTATGGAGTAAATTAACTTTACGATTTATGGACTACAAGTTAGAATATTGAGGTGAAAATAATGATTAATTTTACAGCCGCCTGGAAAGCGGTTGTATTTTTGGAAAGACAGGAGGGAAACATATGCGAACGCTGGTAGCAACTATGCTGGCGAATTCAAAGGGTAAAAATGTTTTTTGTTCGGCAAATAAAATCAATGAACAGCAAATGAGGATTATCCGCAATACTGATTGGTCAGAGCTTGAAGAAGTGGGGTTTACCTTTATAAATTTGGCCTCTCCCGAGTACCCTAACATAAGAGGAAAGGCCATATTTTTTGAGGGCCATATAGATGAAATGGGTCGTGCACTAAAAAATATTGATAAGAGTTTTTAATTTAAGACCAAATAAAATTATTTTGAATTGGAATTGTATTTGATCAGGCGAACAGCCGGGCATAAGCCCGGCTGTTCATTTTATTTTTTCTCAAAGAAGCTAATTGGTTTTAATTTTAACAAATTTACGTTTTCCTACCTGTACCACCATTCCATTTGTTAACAGAAGATTTTCATCTTCGTATTTTTCACCGTTAATCCTTATTGCTCCCTGTTTGAGCATACGCCGACCGTCACTGCTGGAACTAACCATGTTATTATCCTGCAGGAATTTAGGCAGCCATACTTCCGGATCGACTACATTGACCTCTGGTATATCATCCGGTATGTCTCCCTGCGAATAAACCAGTTTAAATCTGGCCTCAGCTTTTTCAGCTTCTTCAGAGTTATGGTACATGGTGATAAGCTCTTTTGCCAGACTAATCTTAGCATCCCGTGGATTAAGTTCGCCTCTATTCATACGGGCTTGCATATCCTTTATATCATTCATAGGAACCTGGGTAAGCAGCTCAAAATACCTGCTGATAAGTTCATCAGTTATTGACATAGTCTTACCAAACATTTCATAGGCTTCCTCATTCACTCCAATATAATTTCCCAGGCTCTTGCTCATTTTCTGTACCCCATCCAGGCCTTCCAATATGGGCATCATCAAAGCTATCTGGGGCTCATGACCGTATTCCCTTAACAGATGTCTACCTACTAGAAGATTAAATTTCTGATCTGTGCCTCCCAACTCGACGTCGGCTTCGAGTATCACTGAATCATAACCCTGCATCAGGGGATATAGAAACTCATGAACACCTATCGGCAATCCTTCTTTATACCTCTTATCAAAATCATCTCTTTCAAGCATACGGGCTACTGTATATTTCCCTGCCAGTCTGAGCACAGCTTCCAGGTTCATGCTCATAAGCCACTCGCTGTTGAAATGCACGATGGTTTTATCCTTATCCAACACTTTAAATATCTGATCCTGGTAGGTAGCTGCATTAAGCTTTATTTCCTCTTCGGTGAGTTGTTTACGGGTTTCTGATTTCCCACTGGGATCCCCTATTCTTCCGGTAGCATCACCTATAATAAGGTGTACCTCGTGACCCAGATCCTGGAACTGTCTCAATTTGTTTAAAACTACCGTATGTCCCAAGTGTATATCTGGTGCAGTAGGATCAAGCCCTAGTTTGGCCCGAAGCGGCCGGTTTTCTTTTATAGATTTATAAAGCTTTTGCTTTAGCTCTTCTTCGGGAATAATCTCTGCCACTCCGCGGCGGATAATTTCGAGCTGTGCATTAACCTTTTTCATAATTTTATCTTCCACAAAATAACCTCCTTACCAGAAAAAATCATAGCACAATATCCGAAGTATGTGCAATAATTAGACGAATATACACGTATTACCTGCAGGATATAAATTACCCCTGACGTTTCCGAGCAGGAAAAATAGCCGTCTCTGTCTAATCATTAAATATACTAATTCCAGGAGGCCTTATTTTTATATGAATCAACCCAAAAAAGCTAAAAGGAAACCCAAGAATTGGAAAGTAGTTATGAAAAACTTTGTAATAATCCTTCTCCTTTTGGGTCTGGCAGGAGTAGCCGGATTGGTAGGAGTGTTTGCGGTAGTGGCTAAAGACTTACCGGATTGGGACCCTGATCTGTTGTCAGGAGCTAAAACAACCATTGTTTATGATGATCAACAAGAATATGTAGCTGGTCTGCATGCTGGAGAGAACAGGACAGAAGTGGGTCTGGATCAGGTTCCTCAGGATTTCATAGACGCTTTTATAGCTACTGAGGATAGGAGTTTTTATAGCCATCACGGTGTTAACTATCGAGGCATTGCTCGTTCTCTGCTTAGTAATATAAGCTCAGGAGATCTCAAGGGACAAGGGGCTAGCACCATCACACAACAATTGGCCAGAAATGCTTTTTTGAATTTTGAAAAGAAATGGGAGAGAAAACTCAAGGAAATCCTACTCGCTTTTAAAATTGAGTCCGCTTACTCCAAAGATGAAATACTCAGTATGTATTTGAATCTTATCAACTTCGGCTCGGGAGCCTATGGCGTACAGGCAGCAGCTGAGACTTATTTCGATAAGGATGTAAGCGAATTAACCCTGGCTGAATGCTCAATGCTGGCCGGGCTGCCCAATGCACCATCCTTAAATCCTTATCAAAATTATGAATGGTCGAAAAACCGTCAGAAAGAAGTACTGGATAACATGGTGGAAGCTGGCTTCATCGATCGTGCCACAGCAGATGAGGCTTATGCTGTGGAGCTTACCTTTAACAAGTCCAAGATATCTGATACACAGTACGGTTATTATATTGATGCAGTAATAGATGAAGCGATTGATATACTTGCTGCCAAAGAAATATATAATGACCCGGAATATGCCTTTTATCGGACTGGTCTAAAAATATATACTACTATGGATCCTGATATACAAAAATCTGCGGAAGAATATTTCGCTGATCCATCCCACTTTTTGCAGCAGAAAAATGAGCTAGGTGAAAATGTTCAGGCTGCTATGGCAGTATTCGATCATCAAACCGGAGGCATTAAAGCCATTATGGGGGGAAGGACTTATGATCAGAAGCGCGGCTTTAACCGGGCCACCAGCGCCTATCGCCAGCCGGGATCATCGATAAAACCCCTGACTGTTTACTCTCCCGCCCTGGAGGCCGGTTATATGCCTTTTTATACCCTTGATGACTCACCACTATCATATAAAATAGGCAACGGTGTCTGGCAGCCGGAAAATTATGATGGTAAATACCGGGGCATTATTCCCATGCGAACTGCTGTACAATACTCAATCAATACCTATGCTATTCAGCTGCTTGATCAAATAGGTATACGTTACAGTTTTGATTATGGTCGCAGCCTGGGTCTGGATCTTTTGGATACTCCGGGAACCAACGATCTGGGTCTTGCTCCTCTGGCCTTAGGTGGTTTGACGAGAGGGGCTACTCCGGTGCAGATGGCAGCAGCCTATGGAGCTATTGCCAATGGCGGAACTTATGTCAAGCCTCACTTCATCACCCGTATAGTCGATGAAGATGGAGCAGAGTTATATCGTTACCAGCCTGAATCCCACCGGGCTATGAGTGAACAAACTGCCTGGTTGATGACCAGTATGCTGCGGACGGTGGTTGAGTCCGGCACCGGAACCAGTGCTAGGGTTCCCGGTGTAGTCACCGCTGGTAAGACAGGGACGTCGGAAGAATACATGGATTCCTGGTTCTGCGGATTTACTCCCGCTTATTCAATGGCGGTCTGGATGGGTTTTGATAAGGAATATACCATGCGCAATTACCCACCCCAGTACCCGTCAGAAACCGCCTATGGCGGCAATTGCCCAGCTAGAGCATTTTCAGCTGTGCTAACCGCAGCACATCAGGACTATAAACCTTCGCCTCTGGCTATGCCAGGTAGGATAGTAAGTGTTTCAATCTGCTCCATATCGGGCAAGCTGCCTGGCGAGGCCTGCCCATCAGATACGATAATTAGTGAATACTGTCTGCAAGATGCTGTACCCACTGAAACCTGTGATCTGCATCAGTTGGTTTCAATATGTACCGAGTCAGGTAAACTGGCAGGCCCTTACTGTCCAAATGTTGAGATGCGCTCTGTAGTGATAACAGCGGATGAGAAGAGTTCAACGCCAAATAAAATGCCGGCGGAAACCTGTGATATTCATACCCAGCCTACGATTATCGGTCTCTTTGACCGAGAAGTATACATCTGCCGTGATCCCAGGCATGAGGGCAAATTATATAAGGCTAATATTCCAGGGCCTCTGGAAACCGGTGGATGTCCGGAAGAGTATCTGGAGAGAATAATCCTCCAACCGGGACAAAACCTGCCTTCCTGTCCGTTGAGCGACCACCGGACCAGCCGGAAAAAAGCAGGTGACGTTATCCATGATATAATTGACCGGAATTAAACAGAAGAATAAGTTCGGTACCCGGTACCGGACTTATTGTTTTCTCCAAATAAAAGACCCGGATTGGTTACCCCGGGTCTTTTCTGAGGAGGAGGAAGTCGACTTGAGGAGTCTGGCTCTGTAAATGCTGTATTTGCTGTAGTATTCATTATACTTATCGACCTGACATTCTAAGACCTTTAATTATTACCAGCAATGTTTAATAAACCCATGTAGTAAAGCCTGGTGTTAATTCTTCCTGAGTAATCCCAGTTATAAGGGGAAGCCTGGGAAGCATCGATTCTTTTAACACAATATGGACTATTTAATCCCCAAATACTAAGGGGGGGATTAATCCCCCCCTCCCTGCTATTTGAATTCTACCACGGTGACTCCATTACCTCCCTCTTCGGGCAGTCCATCTCTAAATGCCTTAACCTGGGGATGAGTCTTTAAATATTTTTGCACTGCGTTCCTCAAAGCTCCAGTCCCTTTGCCATGGATGAGCCGGACTGATTCAATTCCTACCAGCAGCGCATCAGCTAGATATTTGTCAATCTCCATTAGCGCATCCTCTGCCAGCTGGCCTCTAACATCTATTTCTTTTGATATGCTGCGGGCTTTATCAAGAAAGCTTTCCCCACGCCAGGGCGTGCCAATAGGAGTTGGAATATCAAGTTTCACGAGGTTTTCAGGACGCACATTAAACTTCATGCTCCCTACTTGTATACTTACTTCTCCCTGAGCTCCATGGCTGCCCAAAACATAACCCTTTTGGTTAATATTTTTTATCAGCACATAATCGCCAGTTCTTATTTTTTGATCCTGCTTGCCTGGCTTCGGGTCATCAGGATGCTCATGAACTACAATATTTTTGATTTTCTGCCTCTTTTCTTCTATTTCATGCCACTTGGGAGGTTTATCCTTGTCCTTTAGAAGGTCTTTAAATTCCTGCAGAGCTTTCCCGGCTTCCTGCTTTACCCTCCTTAGTTCTCGGGCAGCTTCTTCTCTAGCCCGGGCTACTATTTCCTGTCGTTCCAGTTCGAAATCTTGTTTAGCGTCATGAAGGAGCTCTCTATCCTTTATCAGTTCCTCCTTAATCTTCATTACCTCTTTACTCTCCTTATCCAGAGTGTAATGACTTTCTTTCAACTGCCGGATCATATTGCCAACCTCCATTTCCCTTTGAGGAACCAAATTTCTGGCTTTTTGCACCAATTTTCTTTTCATGCCTAGTTTAGTGGCTATTTCAAATGCATTGCTCTGTCCGGGCATACCGGTAGTCAGCTCGTAAGTAGGCTGCAGGCTTGATGGATCAAACTCTACACAGGCATTTTCCACCCGTTCAGTCTGATAGGCATAATTCTTCAGTTCACTCTGATGGGTGGTCACAACCACCTTGGCTCCTTTAGCCCGCAATTCATCCAGTATCACATGACCTAAAGCCGATCCCTCTACTGGATCGGTACCCGCACCCAATTCATCCAACAGCACTAACGATCTACGGTCAGCCCCATCCAATATTCTAATAATATTACTCATATGGGAAGAGAAGGTACTCAGTGACTGCTCGATGCTCTGCTCATCTCCTATATCTACATAAATAGAATCAAATATTGATATTCGACTCTTCTCCCGGGCCGGTATGTAAAGTC
The DNA here is from genome assembly GCA_016841425.1 of Syntrophomonas sp. Taxonomy (GTDB): domain Bacteria; phylum Bacillota; class Syntrophomonadia; order Syntrophomonadales; family Syntrophomonadaceae; genus JAAYJK01. Next base: position 24,113 of record JAENZE010000009.1, read on the forward strand.
CGCTCATCGTCATCAATACCAGAAGACCTATAGTCTTTAGGGTAACCGTCTTGCCACCGGTATTAGGGCCGGTTATAACCAGAACATCGAATTCTATTCCCAGTTCAACATCTACCGGAACCGCATCCTGCCCCAGAAGGGGGTGTTGCCCCCGGTAAATTTCCAGTATACCTCGCATATTGGTAACCGGACGATAGGCATTCATCTTATATGCCAGTCGGGCCCGGGCAAACACAAAATCCAATAAAGCTAATACCTCCTGGTTTCTTTCTAATTCCTTAACCATAAGCCCTATCGCATTCGAAAAACTCCTTAGAATTCTCTCGATTTCTCTTTTTTCTTCCATTTGCATAGAGCGCATGCGATTGTTCAGGTCTACAACCGGCAGAGGTTCAATATACACCGTAGCTCCGCTGGCAGATTCGTCGTGGACTATTCCTTTTACCATGCCCCGATTCTCCTGCTTGACCGGCACCACATATCTCCCATCTCTTTCAGTTATCAGCGCTTCCTGCAGAATTTTTTGGTTATCGCTGGAGCGGATGAAGTTATGCAAATACTCTCTAATACGAATACGGAAGGTATTAATCTGGTTCCTGATTTGCTTCAGTTCAGGTGAGGCATCATCTCGCAGCTGTCCATCCTCTCCTACTGCTCGATCAATTTTCTGCTCCAGTTCCCTATCCTGCATCAGAGATGAGCAGAGGTTGGTGAGTAAAGGATATTTGCCTCCCTGGACATATCTGCTGGCCATACGGGACGCATACAACAGTAAATATACATCCCGGAGCTCAGCAGCAGTTAAAATCCCGCCTACTCTGACTTTGGTCAGCTCACGGTTTAGAAGTTTAAGACCGCTTAGAAATGAAGGTTCCCCGAAGCGGAGTGCTTCCATAGCTTCTCCTGTCTCATCCAGCCGCTTGTTGACCGATTCGAAATTATCTACTGGTCTCATGGCATGGGCTCTTGCGGCGCCCCCTTCAAAGAAAGTTAGCTCTGCCAGTATATTACGTATTTTGTTATACTCCAGTTTTTCCAATACTTTTTCTTGAATCATATCTATTCACCTTCAGGTTTTAATCTGCTGCACCTATATCACACCACGATAATAATGCCCTCGGGTAAAGGGTGAGGGTGTAATTTTCTCCAGCTCCATACGGTACGATTGCAGGTCCTTTTTGTTGTCGCTGATGATATCGTCTATCGCCCGGCGGTATAATCTTACCACCATATCGACTTCCCTTTCTTGTGCGTGGCGGGCTTCTATTCTTAGGCCAGCTGGGGTCAGGGCCATAATCTTGTCCAAATCATCTATCATACATAGGGTACGGGAATTAAATACATAAAATCGGCAGTAGGTATCTGACTCGATTGGAAAATAATAGTCCCGGTCGTCTTTTATTGCATACCTATCCTGATGGCAAAAACCCAGACACTGCTCACTTCCATCTCCTAGCATTCCCTTAAGCATACAGTACTGGGAAGTCATCAAAATCAATTCGCCATGAACTATCACTTCGCCATAGTTTAATCCCCGAATATTTTTCAAACAATTATAGTTGAGCTCAGGAGAAATGCAGACCCGTTCTGCTCCTTGTTGAACCATGAATCTAAGGGAATAAGAATTAAAAATATTTAAGCTGTAATCTACCCTGCTATTTATACCATTGTTCGAACACCAGTTCAAGGCCCCCAAATTGCCAGCCATTATAGTATTAAAACCTGCTGCCCTAAGACTGGACCAGGATGAGACTTCTCCTGGTTTTTGTATACGGGGCAATGCTGGTATCACCTGACCCGCAAAAAGGGCAGCATATTCTTTAAGACCCTTCATCTCATCTATGGAGACCCTCTTTTGCTGCCCGATCCCTGCCAGATCAAAATAGACTATATCCGCACCTGCTTTAATAGCTGCATAAGCCTGATCAATTCCACTTACAGCAATAGTGAGTTCAGGCTGCATTTGGGCTCTTGCCCCCTTATACAGGGCCAAATATTTTGCACGATTATTCCTGAACTCTTCCACTTCTTGTATATCCTGCCGATTAAGATTAAAACTTAACCTCTTTAATGATTCCACCGCCCGTCGCCTGGTTTCATTAATTTCACTGAATGGCACTATTAAGTCAGCATCAGCCAGATATTCAACCCCCCCCAAATAAAAGGGAGTATTTCCCAGTCGGTCTATCTTAGATCTGAGTATCGATTCGTTTAGAGGTTGATTTTCTGCTCGTTGGGCCTTGCTGCTGCTAAATTCTTCTATGCGGTGACCTCTTTCGTCAGTTAAAATTAGTCTGAGCGGCTGACCTTCTTCAAGTACCGCTATAATATCTACTCTGATCTTCCGTTCTTCAGCATCTTTTATGCTGAGCAGTGCTTCTGATATGAGTCCCTCATCATGGGTTTTAAAAACCCGGTCCTGTGGAGATACTCTTTTATCTAACCTGATTTCAACAGTATCCCCGGGATAAGCGTGTGCTGCAGGAACACCGCGAATTATCATGTCACTAACAACAAAAGCGGGGTTTTTCCCTTTATTGACCCATATCTCCAGACCATCTCCCAGACTCACGTTATCACTCAATTTCACCGTGGTACTGTAATCCTTATTCTGAGCGATTACCCTCCCAACATAAACTCCTCGATTATTAGGCCTTTTACTGCTCAAAAAGCCATTCCGATCAAAAATAAAGAGCCCAGTGGTAAAGTTGCGGTTAAATATTTTTAGAAGCCTGTCTCTCACCTTTCTTCCTGGTCTGTATAAAGGTTCCTCCTGCAGCATGTCCAGCACTTCCCGATAAGCTCGGGTTACTACTGCAACATACTCTGCCCTTTTCATACGTCCTTCAATTTTTAGAGAATCAACCCCGATACCCTGTAGTTCAGGCAAATATTCTATCAGACATAAGTCGGACGGGCTCAAGAGGTATCGTCCTTTATCAGCCTTATTCATCCGCTGGGATGAGTTTATTGAATACAGGTCATAAGGAAGTCGACAGGGCTGCGCGCATCTCCCTCGATTTCCGCTCCTCCCCCCTACCATACTGCTGAACAAACATTGGCCGGAATATGAGAAACACAGAGCACCATGAACAAATACCTCAATCTCGATATTTTTAACTGCCTGTTTAACCGCCTGTATATCTTCCATCTGCATTTCTCGGGCCATAACCACCCTTTTTATTCCTTGTGTCTTTAAATATTGGACTCCTTCTATATTATGTATCGTCATTTGAGTACTGGCATGTACCCTTATGTCAGGTAACACCTGGCGAAGGGCATTCATAAAACCCAGATCCTGAACAATCAGCGCATCAATATCCATCATACTTAGATTCCAGGCATAATCCAGGGCAGGACCAAACTCCCCATCGTCAATCAGGGTATTAACGGCGACATATATTTTGCGATTCCTGCTGCGAGCGTATTCAACTGCCCGAGCTATATCTTCATCACTGAAGTTCTCTGCTGAATGCCGGGCACTGAAGTTTTTTCCACCCAAATATACTGCATCTGCACCATTTTCGATGGCTGCATATAAAGCATCCCGGTTACCTGCCGGTGCCAGTAGCTCCATAAATAGATAATTCCTCCTTTAAAAGTAACCCCTCAAAAGGGCGGATCTGGGTTCAAGCAGAGTGCAGCGAGAAAGGCGATTCAGAATCGCGCTGCATTTCTCCCTGCCACGAGACCACGCCGCATCTCCAGAGCAGGTAGTTCCACCGACTGGAGACCGGCCGCAAACGGGCTTGAATGCAGAGCCTGCCCCTAACCCAACGTGCCTTTACACGGAAGCTCTCAATGTGTCAAAGCCGTCCCGTTTGACCCTGATCAACCCGGCAGCGGGTATTATTTCCAGTCCTTTTTTCTCCAATTCGTCCAAGAAAAGATTTATTCCCAGGGAATCGCTGGCCATATGCCCTGCGATCACTACATTAATATGATTATCGCGGGCTGCCTTCCGATGGTTATCTGCCATATGCATGCCGATAATGGTCCCCACTCCAGCCGCGGCTAATTTCTCGTAGGACTTCACCGATCCAGCCGTCCCTCCGGTCATCTTTAAAAATATCTTGCCTGCTCGTCTCTTCTTATCCCCGGATACGATAGTAGGGCCTGCCTTGAATTTTCTGGCCTGTTGGTATTCTGGTATACCCATAAGAATATCTATAACATCCTGAACCGTTCGATAAGGGGTTTGGGCAAATAATTTCTCCAGATAATGGCTGACCATATTATCAGCCGGCGAATGTACACACATAAATGGAATATCTAACAGTCTAGCTGCATCTACTGCCCGCTGGTGGTTAATGGGCATCATACCTCTTTTCACTTCAGAAATACGATCTTCCATAATACCTTCGGCAATGTTTATAGGAACCCCTGCACCTTCCATCATGTCGGACTGCACATGCATAACATTATGCAAATCTGCCTGGGCTGAACCTTCCGGGTGGTGAGAGATAATCATATCTATCCTCCTCCCCTTCTCCCTTAGACGGTCTACCAGCAATATTTCAGGAGTTTCCATATCAATCCCGCAGATAGCTGACTGGATAAACTGTTCCCCATCACCAAACAGCAAGCGGGTATCATTATAAGGATTGGTCAGATTTTCTTCGTCGTAGAATACTTTATCATCGTCATTCATTCTATCGTATTCTTTTTGTCTTTCTTCCAGCAGGCGGTTGACTTCATCGCCCCGGGGGTCAAATGTCTTACCCATTTCTACTGCCAATTGATATACTTCCTTTATTCTCATACTCCTACCTCCTCACTTATTGCCCGGTTACCGCTTCCTCCATACATCCCGGCAATAACAGATCCAAGACAAAAGGAGTCATATCCGTTAATGATGATATGCTTGAGAAAGCAGTTCCTTTATAATTATTATTAATCAAAATGGTCGGAACTTTATTTACTGTATGACCTTTACATGATAGATCTTCCAGATTGCCATGATCACTTACGATTAAAACCATAGTATCTTTCAGGTTAGTGTCCGCAATACAGGTGGCCATCATTCTATCCAGCATCTGATAGATTTCAATTGCCCTGACCATATCCCTGGCGTGACCTGTCTTGTCACTGATAAAATATTCATAGAGAGTAAAATCATGCTCTCTTGCTAGTCTGGCTAGATTTTGTCCTGCCTGTTCCGAGCTTATTTCCTTTACTTGATACCCCCACTCGATCAGCATCCGGTTCGTAAAATCCTGATACACAGCATTGCTTTGGTTAAGATCCTCTATACTTCTAAGAGGTTGTCCTGAACTAAGGGCTACCAGAGTAGAAGTTGAATGGAAGGCTTTTCTCTGCTGGACCAATTGGAAGTATTCATCCCGGTAGGCATTGGCAAAAGTGACCTTTTTGCCTTTATCGGCCAGGAGTTTCATGATGCTGTAATTGCTGATAAGATCACGCAGCTGACGGGTAGGATAAGCATTTACATGCCTGCCCACCATTTTCGCAGCATTGATTCCGGTCCATAAGGTAGTCTGTCCGGTGGCACTCTGGGGAACTCCAGGTACATCTAAACAGGCATCAGTGGGTATCATAATTGCCCGGCTGCCCTTCACCACACCGCTGTCGGCATATAAAACATGTCCACCCAATATGCTGTCTAAAAACGGGGTCCGGGCAAAAAAATATGGGTTACTCTCCCACTTATTGCCCAAACCGAAACCATCTATAAAAATCATAAGAACTTTCATAATCAACCGCCCACCATGAGAATTTTTTACCATATCATTATATCACAAAGACTGTCCTCTGGAATTGAGCTGATCATCGATTTTCTCAACTTTACTGCCGATCAACTGCAGCCTTTCTTCTATTCGCAACAGGCTCTCGGTTATCGATATTGGCGCCGTTTCATTCCAGCTCTCTCGCTGTTGATTTTGAAAAAAGTCCCCCCGGTTTATAGGCTGGGTTGTTAATATTTCACTCCTCTTTAATGGTTTAAGCCCCAGGTCGCGTCTGCTAACCGGTTCATCCTCTTCTCGAAGAAGTACGCTAAACCCTCCACAGGATTCTAGTATGCCCTTGTCCACCTCATCCAGGTCACGTATCCCCTGCTTGCGCAGTTCCTGCATCAAATCGTCTATATTAAATTTTTCTTTTCTTAAATTCTCTTTAATAATTCTGCCTTCATTAATCAGTACTACCGGCTTTCCGGTAATGATGTTAGCAAGGTTTTGATTCTTCAATGCCAAATAACCCATCAGGTATTCCAGGCCTGCCAGGGTAGCCAGGATAACCATTCCCTCCCAGAAAGGAATGCTTTTATCTAACGCAACCGAAACCACCGTGTGACCAACCCCGGTCATTACCACAAAGTCAAAAGGGCCAAGCTCTCCCAGTGCTCGCTTGCCCAGAAATCTAATCATAATTAGGGCCATGAAGTACATGACAGCTGCTTTTAAAGCAAAACTGAGCATTATTCTACTCCTTTTCCATAGGTTGATTTTTGAATTCCGATGAATACCAGATTTCAGTACCTTGAAAATACTACTCAAAGCACCTGATTGCAGGTCATACTGATATCAGACTACTTCGAAAAAAGCATTTAAGCCTGATACTCATCTATTTTAGTTTTCTGCTGCTCAATGCTGCTTTATGCAGATAGCAAGAAAGAACCCTGTAAAGTTGCGATTTAAGAATCCAACGTGCAAAGATTTGCTTAGTTAGCTTAAAGCGGAAAGAATATTTAGGTTAGAGGCCCCTGGCAGGGTCAATGGCGGAATGTTCCTCGAAATACCTGCAACTTATAAGATATGACAAGCTAATATATCTGGACATTTCTAAAAGAGAAAAAAATTTAATCCTGAGCCACTTTCAATAATAGGGTATCGCTCTCCTGGTTCTGGACAAATATCTCATTAATTTCGTCAGCAATTCTAACAAAAGCCGTGAGTATCTGGGGATCAAAATACTCCGGTTTGGTTCTTCCATCTCCCCGGGTTAAGATGTTCATGGTCCGATGGTGTGAAAATCCGTTTTTGTAAGGTCTTTTACTGCGAAGTGCATCATACTGGTCACATATGGCTACTATTCTTCCCTCTATAGGTATTTCTTCTCCTTGTAAGCCATTAGGATAACCAGAACCATCCCATCTCTCATGGTGGGTTAGAGAAATGGTTTCGATCATGCGAATTTTATCATATTTAGAGTTAGCCAGAATATTGGCTCCAATAATGGTATGACTTTTCATTATTTCAAACTCTTCCTCATTAAGCGGTTCCGGTTTCAACAGAATATTATCCCATATACCTATCTTACCTATATCATGCAGAGGAGCTGCAAATGCTATTGATTCTATAAAATCAGCAGGCATGTTGATTTCCCGGGCCAGCCGGGGGGCATATAAACCCAGCCGCTTATTATGCATACCAGTTTCAGAATCCCTCAATTCGGCAGCCGAAGACAATCGGAAAACCAGTTCACTGCTTAATTCATTGACAATGGTCAGGGCATTAGATAATTCCTGGGTTCTCTGAGCTACTGTTCTCTCCAGAGTCAATTTATAATGTTTTTCCATTTTGTTAAATTGGGTAAGCCGAACTGCTTTATATAAAATACTTAAAAATTTATTAAGATCAATGGGTTTGAGAATATAATAATCAATACCTAGGTTGATTAAGTCCAACAGATATATAGCTTCATCATGGGCGGAAATAACAACAATTACCTGTTGAGGGTTTTCTTTTTTTATCTGCTGAGCCATTTTCACGCCATTCATAACCGGCATGTTAATATCGGTAATGACTAGATCATACTGACTGCTTAGGTATTTATTTAAACCTTCCAAACCATTTTCGGCCACTCCAATGTCACTGAAAAAGCTAGCCAGCAGCCGCACCGTGTTCTGTCGCAGTTCAACGTCATCTTCAACATATAGGATTGATATATCCTGAGCAGCTTCTTTAAGTTCTTTTGGCTTTATCATCTCTACCTTACCTCCTCCAGAACTGGTAGTTTAATGGAAAAACATGCACCTACCGGGGTATTGCAGGCAGTAAGCTGTCCTCCACAATGTTCTTCAATTATCAGCTTGGACATGTATAACCCTAATCCGGTGCCAACGCTAGGTCCCTTGGTAGAGAAGTAGGGATCAAAAATCACGTTAATAATATCTGCCGGAATCCCTCCACCATTATCTTCTATTTCAACCACATGGTATGCTTCGGTTTCACGTCCCCGTATAATAATCTGGGGATTGGATATCTCATTATCCACGAAAGCATCAGAAGCATTCTTAATAATGTTAAGAAATACCTGCATAAGCTCATTAGGATAGGTTAAAATATGCTTTTTAAAGGAATAATCTCTTAATAAAACTACGTTTTTGTATTCCAGAGATTTACCAATGATACCCAAAGTGCTGTCTATTACACTATCAAGTATTACTGTATCCCGTGGATTATCTGGTTTAAAGAAATGCCGGAAATCATTAATGGTATTGGACAGGTACTGTGCATGATTATTAATTTCATCCAACATACCTGCAAACTGTTCCTTTTCATACATGTCCAGGTCAATATAGACCTGAAGATTTCCTGCAATAGTACTAATGGACGATAACGGCTGACGCCATTGATGCGCTATCATTCCGATCATTTCACCCATGGCGGCTAGTTTAGAATTCTGTATCAAGAGCTGTTCCTGCTGCTTACGCTCAGTGAATTCCGCCTGCAGCTGCTTATTAAGGTCTGCCAGCTCTCCCACCATCTGATTCAATATTTCTTGTTCTATACGCAGTTCCTTCTCCTGATAAACATGGCAGTTTTTATACTTATTTAAGCCATTGTATACCGCTACTGCCATATCAAGGCAGGAATTATACCCACAGGCTGCACAGTTTCTAAAATCCTTTTCCTCCGTTTTATGCATTTTCTTATAGATGCTCTGCAGCTCATCTTGATTGGGATATTTAAGGTTGTTTAGGGAAGATAAATCCGTATAATATTGATAGTCAAATTCGTAATTATCAATTACTTGATTCAAAAATTCCTGCAGCACTTGACCGGCCTCTTCATCTTTAACCGCTTGTTCCGCACGCCGGGCTATAGATCTCTCTATCTTATCCACAGATTTACGCTGATTTATACATCCCGCTCCCATATTACAACCCTTCTCACAACTAAGAATGTCCACCATTATGGGCAGGTCTGAACATCCTTCTACCACAGCTGCTTCTAGATCCCGCAAATATTTTTCATATATAATAGGTCCTTCTATTTGGATTATTGAGCTGGCAGGTGTATCAGAATATTTATGTAAATAAGATTCCTTTAAGCCTCCTGGGGTGGAAAATTTGCTTGCAATGCCTGCCGAGGCATAATTATCAAATTCTCCTTCCTCCAGCATTTCGATTACAATATTTTTTTCCTGGAACACTTTAACCAAAGATTGATATATGACATTATATTGGATCATTCCGCTATCTTGAAATTCCCGGCGTTTAGCAAGACAGGGAGAAATAAAGGCTATTTCACAATCTGGATGGAGGGACCGGGCATAAACAGCGGTATTATGTACCGGACTGCCCACTGGAGCCAGATGGGGAATAAGGGCCGGATGATGCAGTTCTATGTATTTAACCACCGCTGGGCAGGGTTGAGCTATAAGTGGTAACCTGGCTTTTCTGGCAGATATAATCCGGTGATATACGGCTACCGTAATTTCAGCACCCAAAGACACATCATACACTGCTTTAAATCCCAGTTTTCTCAAAGCACTTATCAGTTTCCCCAAATCAAAATTACTCTGGGCAGATGGAGCTACCAAAGCTATAATGTCCTTTCCCGGCAAATCTTCACATAATTGATATGTGTCATCGATGGGAAAGCGGGCGCTTTTTTCCACAGCACCGCCATGGCTTTTAATACAGGCATCAATACAGCGGCCACAGCCTATACAAAGCTGATTATTAAACTTAACCACATCACCGCTGCCATCGCTGCAAACCTTAACCGGACAGACTGCTATGCACTGATGACAATTGATGCAGTTCTCGGCTTTTATACCAATCACTTCTATTAAGTTTTCCATGTTGCTTACGGAATCCACTTAATATTCTCAGACTTATTGCCTGCCTGGTTCAGAAACAGGTCCCAGCAAGCTCTACTGTTAAATTTCCGCCTCTATTCACGAACATAGAGGCCAACCTCATCAATTTATGATGGACCCTCCTATTCATTTCTTCCCACAGTTGTCCTGATGGAACCAGGTCAATTAGTACTAATTTTAAAGATTCCGTTTTCCTCCTTTCCCGGATATAACTTCAATCACAAAACTTATATGGCTAATTTCTACCTGATTCCAAGTTTATCCTTTATTTTTTGTAAAATGAGTCTATAGTCCTATTAATATTAACTATGCTAAATTGCGCATTATTTTAGTCGCTAATTAAGGTTAATAATTCAAATATTTGTTAAATAATTGGTATAATTACACGATATTATAATGGGTGCATATTAAACTACAATGCAGTCATTGTATAATGTTTGAGATATTCAGGAGCAGATTAATGATAAATACCATCAAGAGTTTATATAAAAGCTGGTTTAAATCCTGTGAAAATAATGAATCCATTTTTGTTGCCCGAATAACCCTGGTTAATATGCAGCGCATTAGAGCTATTGCTTTTCTGCTTATATTTATTATGCTAGCCATGATCTTATTTGATATGGCTTCTATTGGCGCAGGCGAAGCAAGAGAAAATTACTTGCTTTTCAGACCCTGGTTCATTTCCCTGCGTCTGCTATTTATCGTTATTTCAATAATTTTTATAACTATGGTAAAACTACCTGAATATTCAGAACTAGTTGATAAAAAGCATCATTATTACATGATATCTTTTTTAACCATAAACCTGGTACTGTTAGCAATTTTTACTGCACTGGTTCAAACTATACGAGATGACATCAGTGCCTACTTAATAGGGATATTTTTTACCAGCTCTTTCCTATATCTGAATCGCCGCCAGTGCAATCTGGTTTATGGAACGGCGCTGATATCCATGGGAATTGGAACCTGGCTGGTTCAGATAGATAAAGGGATATTTGTATATAACATGATAAATGCTCTTATTTTGACCGCCCTGGCCTGGATCGCTTCTCAGGTTTTGTATGCAAACCGGATACAGGAGTACCGCAGCCAGCAGTTAATCGAACAACAAACAGCCCAGCTGGCAAAATCTAATAGCTATCTGGAACAGCTCTCCTATCACGATGCTCTTACAGCTCTGCCTAACCGGAGATATTTTGAAAAATATCTTTATGATGAATGGAACCGAGCAAGAAGCCAGGGTACTTCCATTTCTCTCTTACTGGCAGATATTGATAATTTTAAGGAAGTTAATGATAACTTTGGACATCAGGTGGGAGATAACTATCTTAAAGAGATTAGTGTTTGTTTATCATCCGTCCTCAGCCAACCCAACTCTCTAGTAGCTCGCCTGGGAGGAGATGAATACGCCGTGGTCCTGCCTGATACAGATTTGCCTGCTGCTCAAGACACTGCATATCAGATGCTGTATGCGGTACAGGAATTGAACCAGATAAAGTCAACGAATATAGACCAGATAACTATCAGTCTTGGTGTCTGCAGCAGCAGCCCCTCCGAACTCGATTCCCTGCCCGACTTCTTCACCCAGGCAGATAATGCCCTTTATAGAGCTAAGGAAATGGGGCGGAATCAGGTAGCTGTTTAATCAAGCCCCTCATAGTCTTGGTCATACCCAACCTTTTATTCGACCATCTTTCTTTAATCTATAAAATCAGGCCACCTATGGATATTCAGTGCGAAAATAGCTTCTTGGGGATGAAAGCTTAAGGTTCTTGGCTGGAAAATTAATTCCAATTAATAGAATGTTAGGTTTATAATTGGTACAAGAGGTGTAAGCTGGTCTAATTTGAGATCGTAATATTAATGGAGTAAGTATAGCATTTATACTCGACATCCTATAAGAGTTTTCAAACGAATCGGCTCGGAATCTGAGCCATGCAGAAAACCAGATAGCAAAGATGCTATTCTTGCTTTAAGTCCTCAGAAATGACAGGTCCTCATTTCATGATGTAATGCAAAATTCTTATCGGAGGTAATTGAAATGAATTATTTACTAAAACGAAGTGTTGCTTTATCACTGCTGGTATTTATATTGATGGCGACTTTTCCGTCAGCAGCCTGGGCGAATGATGATGAGACGGTTCTTACTTCAATTTACCACTCATCTGCCGCTGCTGCTATAGATATCAGCGGCAGTTTTTCAGCAACGCTGACGGTTCCATATGCTTCTGCTGACAGTGTTGATCTGTCCAGCGGCCTTGACATATCTTATGATACCTCTGTCTATTCTACTGCCATTGCCAGTTTTCCTGCCGGGTCAACTGCTGTAGTTGATGGGGATCCGGTTGAAATGACGGTGACTTATCAGAAGCAGGGTGAAGAGATCTTATATACATCCACATACAGCATTAACCTAATCAGAGCAGCATACAGTCCCCCTGAATTTAGCGGGACTGTTTCCAAAGCCAATACTCTGGTAACCTTGCCAGGCAGTATATCCTTTTCAGCAGCAGATTTTAACACCAAATATACCCCTAACGATGGAGGCTCATTAGATTCAGTAGTTATTAATGGTAGTAATCCCACTTTCGGCTCGTTAAAGTTGGGGGACAGCGATTACTCACTGGGGGAAAAGATCAGTACTTCGGATCTTGGCAACCTAACCTTTGCGGCTACGGACACTGGAACCGTCGCTTATACAGTCAGCGCATATGCTGCCGGCGATGATGATAATATGTTCGGTCCGGTTGTTCTAAATATCACGGTGGATCTGGTTACCAGTACGGGTACGATTGCTTACTCCACTGATAAGAATACCGCAGTTAAGCTTAATGCTACTGACTTTAATACCGCGCTTCAGAATGCTACCGGCTTTAATTTATCCTATGTGAAATTCACCTTGCCTTCGGCTTCTTATGGTAAACTTTATTACGATTATACTTCTTCTTCGAATTATGATTCTCTGGTTTCAGCCAATACTGAGTATTACAAAAGTACTGCTCCCTATTTATCATATATTAGTTTCGTACCATATACTGGCTACACGGGAACGGTATCTATCGCTTATACCGCCTATACCACTGAAGATAGATCTTATGTGGGAACTCTCAATATAACGGTAAATGACACCGGCGACAGTACCGTCACCTATTCTACTGACAATGCAACCCCCAAGAAGCTGGTGGCATCTGACTTTAACACTGCTTGTACCAGCATTACGGGAAACACTCTTTCCTATGTGAAGTTTACTTTGCCTTCCTCTTCGTACGGTAAGCTCTATTACAACTACACTTCGTCTTCTAACTATGATTCACTGGTATCAGCCAGCACCAAATATTACAGGAGTGATTCCCCCTATATATCATACATTAGCTTTGTGCCAAACGTCAGCTATACCGGAACCGTTTTAATAAGTTATACCGGATATGATACCGAGGGAGATTCCTATTCAGGTGAGCTTATCATACTCGTAGCAGACAGCGGAGATAATACCATTACCTGTTCAACCGATAATGATACTCCCGTTAAACTGGTGGCAACTGACTTTAATACGGCCTGTAAGAATGCTACGGGCGAGACCCTTTCCTATGTGAAATTCTCCCTGCCTTCCTCTTCGTACGGCAGGCTCTATTATGACTACACTTCATCTTCTAACTATGATTCACTGGTATCAGCCAGCACCAAATACTACAGGAGTAAATCCCCTTATATATCCTACATTAGCTTTGTACCTAACGATAGCTATACTGGAACGGTTTCTATAAGCTATACCGGATATGATACCGAAGGAGTTTCTTATTCGGGAAAACTCAAAATCACCGTCACCGGCAGCAGCACCATCACTTATTCGACCGATAATACAACCCCCATAAAGCTGGTGGCATCTGACTTTAATACGGCCTGTAAAAATGCTACAGGTGAGACCCTTTCCTATGTGAAGTTTACTCTGCCTTCCTCAACTTACGGAAAGCTCTATTATGACTATACTTCTTCTTCAAATTATGATGCGGCAGTATCTGCCAGCACCAAGTATTACAGGAGTGATTCTCCATATATATCTTATATTAGCTTTGTACCAAAAAGCGGTTATACCGGAACGGTTTCTATAAGTTATACCGGATATGATACTGAAGGAACTTCCTATTCAGGTAAACTCAAGATCACTGTCACCAACAGCGGCAGTACCACTGTCACCTATTCAACCGATAATAATACCCCCGTTAAGCTGGTGGCTTCTGACTTTAATACGGCCTGTAAGAGTGCTACGGGTGAAACCCTTTCCTATGTGAAGTTTACTCTGCCTTCCTCAACTTACGGAAAGCTCTATTATGACTATACTTCTTCTTCAAATTATGATGCGGCAGTATCTGCCAGCACCAAGTATTACAGGAGTGATTCTCCATATATATCTTATATTAGCTTTGTACCAAAAAGCGGTTATACCGGAACGGTTTCTATAAGTTATACCGGATATGATACTGAAGGAACTTCCTATTCAGGTAAACTCAAGATCACTGTCACCAACAGCGGCAGTACCACTGTCACCTATTCAACCGATAATAATACCCCCGTTAAGCTGGTGGCTTCTGACTTTAATACGGCCTGTAAGAGTGCTACGGGTGAAACCCTTTCCTATGTGAAGTTTACTCTGCCTTCCTCAACTTACGGAAAGCTCTATTACGACTACACTTCAACTTCTAATTATGATGCTGCAGTATCTGCCAGCACCAAGTACTACAGGAGTGCCTCCCCCTACATATCTTATATTAGCTTTGTGCCAAAAAGCGGTTATGCCGGAACGGTTTCTATAAGTTATACCGGATATAATACTGAAGGAACTTCTTATTCCGGTAAACTTAAGATAACTGTAATTGATACCGGCAGCAGTTCCCGGTACTTCAATGATGTGGGTAATGATCTTTCATGGGCGGTGGAAGCTATTGATTACCTATATGAAGAAGGAGTAGTCACTGGAATTGGCAGCAATCGATATCTCCCTAATTCCAGTGTAACCAGAGGTGACTTCATGCTTATGCTTTATCGAGCCCTGAATCTCAAGGCAACCGCAAAAGGTAATTTCTCTGATGTGCCCAAAGGCAGCTATTATTATGATGCCATTGCTGCAGCCAAAGTACTTGGTATTGCCCAGGGTGATGGGGTTCATTTCTACCCAAATTCGTCTATAACCAGACAGGATGCCATGGTCCTTGTGACCCGCTCCCTGGAAACAGCACGAATCACAATACCATCAGGCAGCAGCAGCGATCTGCGGTCCTTTGCCGATCGAGGTATGCTTTCTGATTATGCAGCCGCAGCAGTAGCCTCCCTGGTCAAAGCAGGAATAATAAAGGGAGACGGTACCAGGATAAATCCCCGGAGCAATATCACCCGGGCAGAAATGGCAGTAATTTTACAGCGTGTTCTAGATCTATAGACATGACTAATTAGCGAATTATCCCCTGGTGAGCAATCTGGATAACAGCAATAACCCCGGTCATTTGATATGCTCCCTTCAGAGTAGACAGTGATAAAACAAACTGTCTTATGAAGGGAGCATACCAAATGATCGGGGTTGCCTTTTTTATTTTTCTCTTTTTACCATTATTGGAGGGTGAGGTGCCCTTCTGCTATTTCTACGGGTATTGGAACTTGTCAGCAGCATAATCAGAAATACAGCCGTTAATCCTAACCCCCAATAGGCTTCTCGGCTCAAGTTATTAACCAGTAAATAGGATGAGGTTAGCAAGGCCGAACCGAAAGCTACGGCCCAGGATACTGATCTGATGCTGCGGGTGTTATCAGCGATACTATTTTGTAATTGGTTCAGGGGTATTCTAATGGTTATATCTCCTCTCTCGGTTTTGTGCAGTACTCGTTCGAAAAGAGGAGGCAGTTCTATTAGGGCAGACCCCCATGCTCCTGCTTTCTCCTTGACTGCCTGGTATAGGCCTCCCCCATCTCCCAAGAGTTCGTCAACATATGGTTTGGATACCGATAGGAAATTAATATCCGGATTGAGTCCAACACATATACCGTACAAGGTCCCCAGCGCGCGTCCTAGAAAAGTGAACCTGGCTGGTACCTGAAAAGGCTGTTCATAAAGAAGCTGTTCCAGGTCCTGGAGAAAATTATGCAGATCTACCCTGGATATATCCTGGGCATCGCCCAGGATATGTTCTAGAAATATTGCTACCGCCCGAGTTAAAGTATTCTTATCGGCTCGATAATGGACAAATCCCAGCCGAATTAAATAATCAACTACCGTATCATAATCCCGCCTAACGATGGCTTTTACCATATCCACTAAATTTCTGCGCATTTCTATAGAAATAGATCCTACCATACCGAAGTCCACCATTATGACTTTCCCATCCTTGGTAACGAACAGGTTACCGGGATGAGGGTCAGCATGGTAGAATCCATCCACCAGAACCTGACGGATATAGATACTTAACAGATGGGCTGCTACTCGCTTACGGTCTATACCCGCATCCTCTATTTCTTCATAGTTAGTTATCTTAATTCCCCGCACGTATTCCATTGTGAGAACTCTGGTTCTAGTGTATTCCCATATAATTTCCGGTATCAGAAGTTCTTTATCATCACTGCTGTTAGCAGCTATAACCTCAGCATTATGACCTTCTTTAAGGTAGTCCAATTCACCCCATAATGTTTCCTCAAATTCCTGATAAATTGCATCCAGGTCAATGAATCGCTCCCAATCGGTAAATGTCTTAATCAATTTTATTACTTGTCTTATAGCATTAAGATCTATTCTGATGATTTCTTCAATTCCTGGCCGCATTACCTTGATGGCAACTTCCCGCCCGTTCAACAACACACCATAATGGACCTGTCCCAAAGATGCAGCTGCCACCGGCTTTGGCTCGATATGAGCATATATATTTTCCAGGGCCAGCCCAAATTCTGAGCAAACCATTATTTTTATATCTTCGAAATCAACCGCCCTAACTTCGTCCTGTAAACCTGAAAGTTCTTGGATGGTAGCCCGAGGAAGAATATCCACCCTGGTGCTTACAAACTGCCCTAATTTTATTAGCAGCCCCCCTAATTCTACTGCCGTTTCTCGAAAAAGTTGGGCCTGTGTTACATATAATTCCTCTCTTTTGTTATACACCCAGCCAGGCCGGTGCAGATATTTTTTGAATCTCAGAGAGTAAAATGCTATAGAAACATGGATAAAAAGGCCAATTACTTTGAAAAAGCGGCTGGTACCATTTTTACTCAGACTGAGCATAAAGCATGTCCCCCTTCGTTCCTAGCACCATAATACTCAACCAAACATGTCTGTATGACAGAAGTGCAGACGAAAATTGTACGGATGAATGCTTAAGACCGCTTGGGTCCGGTCTTACTTTCTCCATATAAGTTAGCTACTGATGATTTAGATTGATGGGCTGAAACAAGTTATGTTCCCGCTAAACGAATCGCCTTAATCCCCCTGCGCTAACCTTAAGCTTTCATCCTCAAGAAGCTATTTTCGTACTATGTAATAGTATTTACGAAAATTCAGATGCCAATAAATTAAGCATCCGCACCAGAATATCCTGACATTAGCTGTTACTATTAATTATACTATTTATTGCTTCTATTTTAGCTCTATGATACCTAATTCTGGCAAGCTGGTTATCAGATCCTGCCGCCCAGTATGTGACCCATCATCTCGAATTCAAAGAGGCTGTTATTTATTCTAAAAACATAAAAAGCAGCTCAATAAGACTGCTGATAAATAAGAATATTTTTTTCTTCATGATACTAAACTTATTTCTAAATAACATTAAATTTGATTTAAGGACGATATAACTCCGCAATAAAACAAATCCATTAAAAGACTCCCCCTTGGAAGTACTCCTTGATCTCTTGTTGGTCCCAGGTATTGATTACATCGTCTTTGGTTAGCCAGGCTCTTCTAGCACAGAGGATTCCATATTTTACTAGATAAAGGTCCTTTTTATCGTGAGCATCACTGTTGATTACCAGTTTAACACCCATTATAGCCGCCTTTCTGGCAATTTCCTCATCTACATCAAGGCGGTCCGGGTGAGCATTTATTTCCAGGGCAGTACGGTGTTCTGCCGCCGCCTCCAATATTTTATCGATATCCAATTCATATGGCAGGCGACGATTTAATAGCCTGCCGGTCAGATGTCCGATTATGTCCACATGAGGGTTTTCTATAGCTTTGATTATTCTATTGGTCTGCAGTTCCTGATCCAGTTTAAAATGACTGTGAATTGAGGCTATTACCACATCCAGGTTCTGCAAGATATCATCACCATAATCCAGGGTTCCATCCTTAAGAATATCTACTTCGCTTCCTTTAAGAATGACAAGCTCTTTCATTCCTTCGTTCAAAGCATCGACAGCTCTCCCCTGTTCTATAAGCCGTTTTTCAGAAAGTCCGCCGCTGATATGCAAAGACTTGGAATGATCAGTCACGGCCAGATAAGAATACCCGATTGTTTGTGCACCGTTAACTATATCTTGCAGACTGTGAGCACCGTCACTCCAATCAGTATGCACATGCATTTCCCCTCTGAGATCGGATAGGTTAATCAGTACTGGGAGTTGATGCTTCCTCGCTTTTTCTATTTCGCCTTGATTTTCTCTCATTTCTGGAGGAATATACTGTAAACCCATCTGCCTGAAAACATCTTCTTCAGATCTAAGACCCTTGAAAACAACCCGGTCTATACCTTGAAACACAACCTCGCGAAATTCTTTGGATCCGGTAGTCCAGATCAGACTATGACAGAAGTCATCCGGCTCCACTATGATAACTTCAAATTTTATATTATAATCAAGCTTGCCCTGAATCAAATCATTTTGTGCTTGGGTAATTTCCCGAGTGCTGCGGTAAGAAGCCACCTGCGTGTGTACCCGGTTAAAATCTTGAGCTGCCACCAGTATATCGATATCTCCCACCAGTGGTTTACCACGCCGAATACTCCCCACTGGCCTGGCTTCGATGACTCCTTGGCCTTGCATAATATGCCGGGAAAAATCCTCGGCCATGGGAACCGCCAGGCCGAGAGTAATTTTTTCCATGCTCTTATTGAATAAATCAATGCCTTTTAATATATTATACTCCGTCTTGGCCCCCATTCCAGGTAGAGCACGTATATGTCTGGCTTCAGCGGCTGCAGCCAGGGCGTCCAGATTATCAATGGCAAGTTTTTCATATATGGTTCTTATGGTTTTATGTCCTAAGCCAGGAATAGCCAGCATATCCAGCAGGCCCTGCGGGATTTCCCTGCTCAGCTGATCACAATAAGTGCAGCCTCCAGTTTCAAGCATTTCTTCTATTTGGTCTTGAATAGTGCTTCCAATGCCTTTGACTTTATTAACCGCATTCCGGAGATATATGTCTCTCAAATCTTCATCTAGATGATATACAGAATAAGCAGCCTGACGATAAGCCTTTACTCGATAAGGGTTATCGTTTTTTAGTTCCAGCATGTCTGCGATAGATTCAAGCATACATGCTACTTCCCGATTTGTCATCTCAACCCATCCTGTTTTTCTTTTCGTCTTCCATGGTTCTTATTAGTTGATCATAATCTTCCTGCAGTTTATTAAGCTCGTCGGCCAGATTGAGTGCAGTCAGTATAGCTACCCGCTGATTGGAAAGATTAGAGTTGCGTTGCTGTATCATCTTCATCCTTCGGTCTACGTATGCAGCCAGCATTTGGATGTACTCGGAGTTTTCTTCCCCTTTTACCACATATTGTTCGTTGAAAATTTCTACCGTCACCCTGTTTATAGGGTCTTTTTTATCCTGCACATAGCATGCCTCCTTCGCATGAACAATATCAAATACTTCTACCATTATACTGTTTTTTCCTGCTCAGAAGCATTTACCCCAGAAAGAAGCAAGGGGACGTTCCTTTCGCTTCCTCAACCCGGATAATAAGGAGGAAGCAAAAAGAACGTCCCCTTGTTTCTTATTGTCTGGCCATTAAATTAAGATCTATTCGTCTTCCATCGACTACATAGATAACCATTTCAGCAATATTGGTGGCATGGTCACCAATACGTTCTAAGTGTCCGGCTACCAGTAATAGCGAGGCGGCCTGGGGAATTGTTTTGGCGTCCTGCATCATGTAGGAAAGCAGCTCCCGGAAGATCTGTTGATACAAGGCATCTATGTCCTGTTCCATAGGAATTATGGACATGGCCATATCAATATCTTCATTAATCAGGGCCTGCAGTGCTTTTTCCACCATCATACTTACAATATTAGCCATCCTGGGAATATCAATGAGCGGCTTAATATACTTTTGAGGATATAAATCTATACAGACCTCACTTATATCTTCCGCATGATCTGCCATCCTCTCTATATCAACAATAATACGCAACACAGTAGCGATGAACCGCAGGTCTCTGGCCATAGGCTGTTTAAGCGCAATAAGCCTCAAACAATTTTTCTCTATGTCCAGTTCCATCTGGTCGATTATATCATCTTTTTCTATCACTTCCCGGGCCATATCGATATCTTTATCTACCAGCGCTTTCACTGCTCTTGCAATCTGTTCTTCCAACAATCTCCCCATTTTCAGCAGGTCTTCCTTAAGATGCTGCACTTCCTGCACTAGCGATTCATTAAACATATAATCCTCTCCTTCTTAACCAAACCTTCCTGTTATATAATCTTCTGTTCGTTTATCCCGAGGATTTACAAACAGTTCGTCGGTGCGGCTGAATTCAACCAGATGCCCGTTTAAGAAAAACCCGGTATAATCAGATATTCTGGCCGCCTGCTGCATATTATGGGTTACTATTACTATCGTATAATTCTTTTTCAATTCACCAATTAGATCTTCCAGCCTGGAGGTAGATATAGGATCAAGGGCTGAGGCCGGTTCATCCATCAATATCACTTCGGGTTCTACTGCCAAAACTCGTGCGATAACCAGTCTTTGCTGCTGCCCTCCAGACAAGCGAGCTGCTGGTGAGTTCAACCTGTCACTTATCTCATTCCACAGGTTAGCAGCTTTGAGGCTTCTCTCCACGATTTCGCTTAATCGGTTCCGGTCCTTAATACCGTGAATTCTTGGTCCATAGGCAACATTTTCATAAATAGACATGGGAAACACGGAAGGTTTTTGAAAAACCATTCCCACTTTTCTCCTTAATCCAACTACGTCTCGGTCCTTTTCATAAATAGGCTCTTCATCCAGATATATCTGGCCTTCGGTCCGAGTGCCTTCTATCAATTCATTTAATCGATTGATTGTCCGCAAGAAAGTCGATTTACCGCAGCCAGATGGACCTATAAGGGCAGTAACCCGCTTTTCTTGGATATCCATATTCACATCATATAAGGCTTGGAAATCTTTATAAAACACCTTTATATTTTCACTCTTTAGTTTTAAATATTTCATCTTTTTCACCTCATATCTGCCTGCTGACCTGTGACATCCTGCACAGACTCAGGTTGGCCAGGTAATTGATAATGACTATTAATACAATAATCAGAAAAGCAGTCCCAAATGCCCTATCCATCGATATACCCTCCATAGCCAGGATATATAAATGAACTGACATAGTACGCGCCGGATCCAGTAATCCTCCCGGCATACCCAGAGAACTGCCGGCAGTTAGAATCAAAGCTGCAGTCTCTCCTACTGCTCTGCCAATTGATAGTATTATGCCAGTTATTATACCTGGCACTGCCGAGGGAAGCACTACCCGGCTAATAGTCTGCCATTTACTCGCTCCTAATGCCAGACTGTTTTCTCGATACTCTGCCGGAACTGCCAGTATCGCTTCCTGTGCGGTCCTGGTAATAGTGGGCAGTATCATAATGGCCATAGTCAATGATCCGGATATAATTGACCAGCCCATTTGTAAAAAGATAACGAAGAAAACAAATCCGAATAATCCAAAGACTATGGAAGGAATACCTGCCAGAGTCTCTGCTGTAAGATTAACCAGATTTGCAAACCAGGACCTGCGCAGTGCATACTCTTCGAGATGAATAGCACTTCCCACTCCTATGGGCACAGCTATTAAAAGTGAGACCAGGGTCAAATATACGGTACTTACTATGGTTGTCCATATGCCACCTTCTTTTCCAGCTCTACGCGGAGCTTCGAGAATGAAATCCAGATTTATTGCCGATACTCCCTTAATAGCTATATAGGCAATTATAATAAATAGTATAGCCACGATAATTAGCCCGGATAGCCATAAGAAAGCTTTAATCAATTTCTCCCGGGTGTTATTAGTTAGCATAGTTTTTCCCTGCCTTTATAGAAAAACTTACCACCAGATTTAGTATCACAATAAAGATAAATAAAACTGCTCCAGTAGCAAATAGTGCTGCCTGATGATCCCCCGCTGCATACCCCATTTCCAGTACGATGTTACTGGTCATAGTCCTGACCGGAGACAGAATACTCCCGGGTATAATGGTGGAATTGCCGGTTACCATTACTACTGCCATAGTCTCTCCAATAGCCCTTCCCATTCCTAGAACAACAGCGGTAATAATACCCGACCGCGCAGCAGGAAGAATTACTCCGGAGATACTCTGAATGTGAGTAGCTCCCAGAGCTAATGATCCTTCTTTATATTCTTTAGGAACAGTAAGTATTGAATCCCGAGATATACTAATAATTGTAGGCAATATCATTATCCCCAGTATTATAGCTCCAGCCAGAACACTCATTCCATTTCCACCCAGGTGGCTGCGAATAAAGGGTACAATCACTATTAAACCAAAGAAGCCAAATACCACTGATGGGATACCTGCCAGCAGTTCCACCAACCGGCCCAGTAGATTGCCTATGCGTGATGGAGCCACTTCTGCCATGAATATGGCACTCAATATTCCCAGGGGGACAGCCCAAATAAGACTGGATAAAGTAATTACCAAAGATCCCACCAGCATAGTAGCTATTCCATAACTGCCATGGGAAGGGCTCCATTTCAAATTAAATATGAAGTCAATCAAACCAGTCTTGAAGATTAGCGGAATACCCCGGGCAAAAATAAAGACGGTTATTAACACAATCGCCAGTATAGCTATAGCCGCACTGAGTTTTAATAACCATTCTATCCCCCGTTCCAGATTCAAAGGCTTGATTCTATGCGGTCGCGGTACGCTAATTTTTTCAGATTTAGCCTTCATCCTGTAGGCAGTTAATCCATCCTCAATATATTTTCCCATTTATTTTCTCCTCATTGTTATTAGCCTTCTATTTGAAGATACCACCGATTTGTAAAATGCCTTGGTAAAAACTCTTAAGAGTATGTATGACTAATGTAAAATGACGGTAAATAGCAGGACCCGCACCTGAAAGGTACGGGTCTCATACTGACTATAGCCGTTTATTTCATTAAATTGTGGTCCTGTATGGGCTTTCTTATAATTTATGAGCTAATGCGAAATAAAATTGCATCCTTAATCATCAGTGAGCATCGTGAACATAAATTGTTGTGCTGTAAGTGCATCCTTAATCATCAGTGAGCATCGCGCACATAAATTGTTGTGCTGTAAGTGCACCCTTAATTGTACCGGAATGAAATGCAGGTACATCAGTAGGTTTTAGCGGGGAGGTCCTGTAAGGTCCTTTTTCATGTCTTGATCTTCGCATCCAAATTAGTTCGAGAGCAGCGAGTTTATATTCTGGTCCTATGGGCTCTCGCAATCGGTTTTGGAAGCTCTTTTGTCTAATTTATATTAGCCACTGATACTATTATTGCACCTTGTTATCAATAGATTTTAATGACTCTTCGAATTCTTCTACTTTATCAGCCTCCAGTAAGCTTCTTAAATATCGATTAAATTCTCTCCCGGTGGGAAACAAGTCTTCTGCTAACTTGCGACCTTTAGGAGTTAAAAAAATATTTAAACTCCTGCGGTCGGTTGGATCTTCTTCCCTTTTAACTAATTCTTCCTTGTACA
The DNA here is from genome assembly GCA_016841425.1 of Syntrophomonas sp. Classification (GTDB taxonomy): domain Bacteria; phylum Bacillota; class Syntrophomonadia; order Syntrophomonadales; family Syntrophomonadaceae; genus JAAYJK01. The sequence goes on from JAENZE010000009.1 coordinate 48,120, forward strand.
AGCGGTCTATTACTCCAGTAACAGCCGAGCTATCCAGCTGCACCCGAGCTGCGATATCTTTAACACTACTGCCCTCGTTATCCAGCAGATCAAATAATACAAAAGACTGCGGCGCAGTAATCCCATATTCAAGGCATTTGCTGTTGTATTTGCGGCTTATTTTTCTGGATAATACATTTAATCGAAAACACCAGAAATCTGTAAATTTTTCCATAACATCTCACCTTTAGTTAACATTTCATTTAATACTAGTTAATTAAATATTATTTTATCTATTTTGTCAACCAGAGCAACCGAAGTCTTTTGTAAAATATTTCCAGGTTATTAATAAGGGCTTAGAATAAACATGTTACTGATGAAAGGCAAAATGCATTTGAAATCTGCTGCTGTTCAGCCCAGCCTAACCTATAGTATTATGCTAATTAGTAACCTTGAGTCTGGTCAACTTTTAAGACTGTATCCTCTGTGGCTCTACATTCAGGATGAGGATAACTATCTTCATCCTGAACTTGAACCTGGAGTGTATTATAATTTTGCTGTTTCAGTTACTTGTTATTTTCCACCCGGATAAAAACGAGTTTTCAAGCTTTCTTTCAATTCTGCTCTCAGATCGGGATGAGCAATACTTATCAATTCCAGAGCTCTTTCCCTCCTGCTCTTATATCTCAAGCGAGCAACCCCGTATTCGGTTATGACATAATCGGTGAACATACGGGGAACACTTACCGGGGTGCCAGCCGGAAGCTCAGGTACTATGGCTGAGGTCAGACTTCCATCTGGATTCTTTCTGGCTGCACTGAGCATATTAATGGGTTTGCCACCATCGGACCAGTAGGCTCCAGTGATAAACTCCAGTTGTCCTCCTACTCCGCTGATTTGAGTATGTCCGATGGCTTCCGCGGTGCTCTGTCCGCTAAAATCCACCATGAGAGATGTATTCATAGCCACCACATTAGGGTGCTGGGCAATAAATCTGGGGTCATTCGTGTAAGAACCGGGGAAGATCTGACAAGACGGGTTCTCATTGATGAAATCATACAATTCTTGATTGCCAATGCAGAATGATGCTACACTGATACCCTTATAAAGTGGTTTTTTAGAATTATCAACTATCCCCTTTTCTATTAACTGGGGTAATACCTGGGGCAGCATCTCTGTCAAGATACCCAGGTTTTTCTTGCCTTCCAGACCTGCGGCCACAGCTTCAGTAATTCCTCCCAGTCCCATTTGTATGGTATCACCATCGTTGATCAATTCCAGAACATAATTACCGATAGCTTTTTCAACTTCAGTAGCATCGCCTCTTTTAAATGTTGGGATAGGTTCAGACCTTTCAATGATCAAATCAAATTCCGATACATGCATCCAATTGTCCCCATATACTATCGGCATCTGGTCATTAACTTCGGCTATTACAGTCCTTAGATTACCTCTTGCTCTTCCAGATCTAATGCTCTCTGCAGTGTAGAAACAAACTGGTCCCAGGTTTACATATCCATGGGCATTGGGAGCACTGACCATTAGTGCTATAATGTTTGATCGCTCTCCCAATCTATCAGCGCAATCACCGGTGGTAGCCTGGTAATAATCAGCAACTTTAGTGGCATGCATTTTCCGAATAGTTGCTATCCCGAATACTGGAGCATAGGTTATCCTACCATCGAGTTGTGCCATAAATTCCGGATTATACAGTTTGGATGGATATATCTGTAAAGAATCCGATATGATAACATCCTGTAATTCTTCATGGCGCTCAATAATAGCATCCAGCATTTGACCGGAGCATGCACCTACCGCTAATGGAGTTGAAATAAAGTCTCCGGACTTAACACACTTGGCAGCTTCATCATAGCTGGTCTTTTTGCTATTATATTCATCCTTCCAGTTAAGAATCGACATGTCTTTCCCTCCTCTATTTGCCCTTAAATTCTGGAGCTTTTTTCTTCCTGGTAAATACTGCTATTCCTTCCTGGTAATCATCAGTCAAAGAGGTCATTAGAAGGCCATTACGTTCAGCTTCCATTTGACACTCCAGATACGGTATTAAGGCCTTGTTCAACAATGCCTTGGCAGCAGCGTAAGCCCTGGTTGCACCATTGGCGAGTTGTCCAGCCATTTTAGCAGTTGCTTCCTCAAGCTCTTCAGGGGCTACCACTTTATTGACCAACCCCCATTCTAATGCCTTATCTGCTGTAATAACTTCATCCAGGAAGATCATTTCACTTGTTCTTGCCATGCCAATCAAAACCGGAACCATCTGAGTAAAGCCTACATCAGGGTTAATACCTACGCCGGTATAGGCCTGTTTAAAAATTACTTTGCTGTGACAAATACGTACGTCACAGGCGGCTCCGAAGCTAATCCCAACCCCGGCACAGATACCATTAATGCTGGCAATAATCGGCTTGGGCAGCTGCCTCATATCCGATATAAGACGAGACCCTATTGGTGTAAGATCTTTGAAAAAAGCCTGTGGGTTACTATCACCATATTGGCTGGCAAAAGCAATATCCCCACCCAGACAGAAGGCATTTCCAGTACCGGTAAGTACTACTGCTCGCACCTTCTCATCATAGCAATCGAGAAAGGCAGTTGACAGGCCATTCAGAACGTCTGCATCCATAGCATTCATAGCCTCGGGACGATTGATAGTAATAGTGCAAATACCAGCTTCCTTTTTCCAAATAACTGCATCATTAAACATCTTTTCGACCTCCTATTATTTTTTTTCCAACTTCCATGCCGTCTTAGACTTTACCCCTTCAATATCTCTCCTGCTATTATTATTTTTTGCATATCTATGACGCCTTCAATCTGAGGACCCATGGCTGCATCACGATAAATGCGCGAGATTTTGTAATCTTCCATAAGGCCATATGAACCATGTATATCCATAGCAATTTCCGCAGCTCTCCTTGAATTTTCAGCAACTATAACTTTAGCCTGAGCCGCTTCCCGGGCAAAATCCGAAGGGCTTTTAGGCTTATTGGCGAGATATCCTAGCTTATATGATGTCCACCTGGAAATATCATACAGCATAGCCAGATCAGCCAGCCGCAGTTGAATAGCCTGAAACTTGGAGATGGGCGCTCCCCGGTGGGTCTTTTCCCGGGCATACTTTAATGCCTCTTCATAAGCGGCCAGGGTCGTACCAAGGGCTATGGCATTCATACCTATTTTTCCAAAAGCTATGCCATATTGAAGTATGGGGTAACCATTGCCGAGTTCTCCCAGCAGATTTTCGCCCGGTATTCTCACGTTTTCAAAATAACAATCCACCAGCGGGCCCCCATGCCAGCCTAGCTTTTCCCATGGTTCGGAAACAGTATAACCTGGACAGAATTTGTCCACGATGTATCCAGTTGGTCTACCGCTTTCACTATCTTTGGCAAATACCAGAATGGGACCTTCATAACTGCCATTGCTTATAAATCTCTTAGTGCCGTTGATTATGTATCCATCTCCGTCTTTTACGGCAGTGGCAGTAATCTGTTTGGGGTCTGAGCCAGTCCCTGGTTCTGTAAAAGCGAAGGAAGAAATCCATTCACCCTTACAGCATTTGGGCAGCCACTTTTGTTTTTGTGCTTCGGTACCAAAGGCAGCGATGGCTCCCATACCCAGACTGTGAGCAGAAATAATCATGGCCGGGGCAATACACACCCTGGCTATCTGTGCATCCAACAATAGGCTTTAGTTCTGCTCCTGGCTGCAAGACCCGAAATTGTAGTTTAAACAAAGAAGATTTCTTCAGGAACTTCCAGAACTGTGGTGTCAGCATTTTGGGCCACTTGCAGAAATGCAGTAAGCTCTGGAATAATGTTCTTTATGAAGAAACGAGCCGATGCTACCTTACCCGCGTAGAAGGGATAATCAAAATGGTCGGTTCCCAGTTCCTCAATTCTCTTTTGGGCAATCAAAGCCATTTCCAGCAGCAATTTACCGGCCCACAATTTACCAGTAGCATGAAGTACTCTGGTGGCATACTGCTGCGCCATACCAGGAGTGGCAAATAGGGCCATCAGGGTTTGCAAAGTCTCTCCATATTTGGCCATTGCATCAACATATATTTCAAATTCCTTTTCGAATCCGGGAGCCTCTTTATTAGCCGCTACGAAATCCTGAATATGCTTCATCCAGGCAGCGAAAACCTGTCCTTTTTTCATGGTCATTTTTCGTCCGACCAGGTCAAGAGACTGGATGTAGTTAGTTCCTTCCCATATGGGGTATATCCTGGCATCCCGGTATATTTCTGCTACTGGATACTCTTCTGAAAATCCGTACCCGCCATAGATTTGCAGGGCCTCGGAAATACACTGTAAAGAAACATCTGAACAATAAGCTTTTACTATAGGAGTGTTTACTTCTAAAAATATTTTAGCCAGTTGGTGGAGCTCTGGGTCTGAGCTGTAGTTTTCGATGTCTACCCACCAGAAGGTGGAGAGAACCATAGCTCGGAAAGCTTCAATGTGTGATTTCTGATACATAAGCATGCGTTTTACATCCTCATGTTTGATGATACTGCATCTTCCTGCTTTGGGATTAGTAGTAGCACGGCCTTGAATGCGTTCCGTAGCGTATTCAACCGAATTGTGATATGCTGATGCAGCCAAAGCGCATCCAGAAAGCCCGCTCATAAGACGCTCTTCGTTCATCATTTTGAACATCTGCATCATACCAGCACCTGCTCCATCGTCACCGGGAGGATTACCCAGGAGAAAACCTTTACAGGTCCCTTCTTCACCAAAATTGACAACACAGGTTGGTGAACCCCGGTGACCCAGTTTATGTTCTATACCCGCGCAATTTATGTCATTCCATTCACCAGGATTACCATTAGCATCAGGCAGGTATTTGGGGACTACAAATAAGGATAAGCCTTTGGTGCCCTTGGCAGCACCCTCAATGCGGGCCAGGGTCAGATGAATGATATTGTCAGTTATGTCCTGTTCCCCACCGCTGATAAAGCATTTGGTCCCTTTAATTAAATAAACCCCGGGGTCTTCCGTAGGGATAGCCTTGGTAGTAGAATCTCCTACATCGGAACCAGCCTGGGGTTCAGTTAGGTCCATAGTACCTGCCCATTCTCCGCTGTACATCTTGGGACAGTAGATTTTCTTAAGTTCTTCGCTTCCAAAATCCCGTATCAAACCTGCAGCACCTGAATTTGCCAGCCACAGGGTCTGAATAGAGGGATTGGCCGCTATAAAATACTCATTAAGTGCCCAAACAACTGTCATCGGAAGGGCAGATTCATCATCCGGGTCTACATTGCTGCCAGCAAAGCCATTATTCACTATGAAAAAATAGGCATCTTTACTGGACGGAGGGGTAATTACCTTTCCGTTCTCAAACTTGCAGCCAATTTGATCGGAGTCTTCACAGCTGGGACCAACAATTTCCTTGGCACCCTTCAAGGCATTATCCAGTATAAAGTCCAGGTCGTCCACGGTATATCCATCTTTAAACCGATCTGTTGCGAATACCGTGTTCATATCCAGCCATTCTTTTAAGATAAATTTTTGATCTCTGGTAGTGTTCATAAAGTTTGATGACATTGTTTTTCCTCCCTTTTAAATCAATATTTTCCGAACTAAACTGCAGCTATTCTAAGGATTACTTAACCACCTCCCAAAGAACAAATTATTATTCAAAATGGATCTTGAAGCTAACAAAGCTTCATGGTACTCCAATATATTCTTCTTTCATTATTGATAGTTTAATAATTGATATGTTATTTATTTAACTATCATTAAATTAGCACCACTCTATTTACTTGTCAAGCAATAAAGCGACATAATGTGATTTATTGTTCAAAGTTATTTGTAAAGCTGATGAAGTTAATCAGATAAGGAATGACATATACCGGGCATGGGGAGAGGTGCCTTGTCCCAACGATATTCCAAGGTACCTGTCCCCATTTCCGGTCCAGCGGTTTCACCGCCTGACTGTCTCCTATTGCCAAGCATCTCAAAAAAATAAGGGAGTCACAGCTTTTCAGTCTGTGCCCCCGGGTATTTTTCATTGCTTATGGACAAAGAGCTTTCGCTTATGCAGCTTAATCCCTCTTTGCATTAGATTAAGTGGTTTTTACTTTATGCTTATAGCTCCTTCATCCACCATAATTTTTTGCCCTTCGTCACTTAGAACGAAATCGATAAAAGCTTTAGCTAGTCCTGCAGGAGCATTGTTAGTGATGTAGTTAAACGGCCTTGATATCTTGTAAGTGCCGGCTTTAATATTCTCGACGCTGGCAGCCACACCTTCAACGTCCAGTGCTTTGATTTCATTATTTACTATCGCCAATGAAACATAGCCTATAGAATTCTCATCACCTGCTATAGCAGTCCGGACTGCACCATTGGAGTTTTGAATGATTGCGCTGGGAACAATCTCTTCGTCATTCATTACCATTCCCACAAAGGCATCCCTGGTACCGGAACCTTCTTCCCTGCTTACTACGGTAATCGCAGCATCTGTGCCTCCCAGTTCTCCCCAATTGGTAATGTTACCCAGATAGATGTTTTTAATCTCTTCCAGGGTAATATCCTGCACCGGGTTGGAGGGGTGAACTACAACTGCTACGCCATCTATGGCGATCTGAGTTACTACTAAATCGGGGTTTTCGGTAATCTCTTCATCTTTAACATTTCTTGATGCTGAACCGATTTCTGCTGCTCCTGACGCAGCCGCGGTAACACCCTGGCTGGATCCTCCACCCTGTACACTGATTTCTACTTTGGGGTTAGTGACCATAAATTCTTCAGCTAAAACTTCACTGAAAGGCTGTACTGAAGTAGATCCGGCAATAGTAAGCTTACCGCTTAGTTCCTGGCTGTTCTGTGAAGTATCCTGCTCATTGCTGTTATCTTCCTTACCACAGCCTGCTACCGCAAATGCACCCAGCATCATTACTCCAACTATTAATAAGCCGAGTATCCTTTTCGAGTTAATTGACATAAACTCTTTCCTCCTTATCTGTTTTGAATACTTTATTTAATAATTTTCCTGTATTAAATCTACCACCGACTTGTTAAATCAATTTCGTAAACCAGTTAATATTGAGTATTGTACTTGTTAATTAAATGTAAAAGAAAGGTGCCCAGGAATAGCTTCGGAAAAGTATACCTGATGCTGGTGCTTCTTTTTCAATATGATGAAGTCCCGCCTGATTGGCGTAGTTTTGAGCCGGGAGATCAAGAATACGAAGATTTATAGAAGAAACAAATAAACCCGACGGAAGCTCTCTATACTAGAAAGCTAAGCAGTCAGGCATCTTCTTGGTGGCCACAATATTTATATAGTGTTACAACTAACAAAAGAGACCAGGTACTATCCCCTTGTCCCTTTTGCTTATATTTTGGTTATTTTTGTTTCTTGGGAATTATAAAATAGAAAGTTGAGCCTTTTCCAGGGGCACTCTCTACCCCGGTAACGCCATTATGATTTTCTACCAGATGTTTAACGATGGACAACCCCAGGCCAGTACCTCCAGTTTTTCTGGAGCGGGCTTTATCTACCCGGTAGAAACGTTCAAAGACCCGATCAGTTTCATTCTCGGGTATACCTTCCCCCCGATCAATAACCAGTACTTTTATTCTCTCTCCTTCATCTTCAAGACTAATGGTTATAGGTTCACCTTCCGGGCTGTATATAAGTGCATTGTCAAGAAGATTCAACAGTACCTGTACTATTAACTCCTTGTCGCATTCAACCAGTACCTGCCCGGCTGGTTTTATAATGTTTATTTTGGATACTCTTCCATCCTGTTTGACCAGCTCAACTGTATCCTGAATCAAGCGAACCATGTCCACATTCTTGATATTAAGACCAGATTTTCCTGATTCGAGGCGGGACAAGTCCAAGAGTCGATTTATTAGCTTGCTTAATCGGACTGCCTCATTATAAATTATTTCAGAAAATTCCCTCACATTACGGGGGTTTTCTTCACTTTCATTCATGAGTGTTTCCGCAAAGCCGCTTATGCTGGTCACCGGAGTCTTTAGTTCATGCGAAACATTAGCTACAAAATCACGCCGTACCCTCTCCAGTCTCTTTAGCTCGGTTATATCATTTAGTACTACCAGGACACCACCATATATTTGAGGTATATCTTTGCATATTGGCAGCACATTGGCTTCAATTTGCTTTTCTGCTGGAGTGAACAGCTGTATCTCTTTGCGAACCGGCTGGAGCATTCTGCGAACTTCGTCAATAGCCTGCAGCAATTCATAATTGTTAATCATTTCTACATGTTTTCGACCCTGATAATCATGGCCCATAGCCAGCAGTTTTTGAGCTTTCGGATTGACATAGGTAATCCTGGCCTCCAAATCCACCATAATAATACCATTTACGGTGTTTCTCAAGACCACTTCCAGGCGGTTTTTTACGGCCGAGATTTCCGTGAGCGTTTTATCCATTTCGCTGGCCATATAGTTAACCGCTGAGGCTAACAAACCCAGTTCATCATCTGACCAGTAGGGTATTCTCTTATCCAAATCCCCCCGGGCTATTTCTTCTACGGCACTCGTGAGTTCTGTCAAAGGTCGGGTAAAATTAGCTGCTAAATGAGTACTTATCACAAAGGCTATAACTCCTATCATCATAATTGCCAGAAGTATTAGGAGCAGAACACTATAATGAACGGATTCCACTTCTTCCAATGATCTGGCCAGTCTAACTACCCCCTGCATATCCTGGTTTGTAAATGGAACGGCCACATATACCATTTGCTGGTTCTCAGTGTCACTGAAGCGAATTGCTATTCCAGTTTCTCCCTGCAGAGCCTTATATATTTCAGGTCTCCCGTTATGAGGTCCCAGATTGGCAGGATCAAACATAGAATCAGCAATGACTGTTCCACTGGCATCAACTATTGTTACTCGAGCATCAATATTCTCAGCTACAACTTGACTTACATCATCTATGTAATCTAAAATATCGGTTTCATCCGTTTGATAGGATTCAAGCATTGAAGCAGCCAGTCTGGACTCACGTTCCAAATTGGTCTGTACGTTGTCCAGGTAATACTGTCTGAGACTGACGCTCAATATAGCACCTGTAGCCAGGAGTATGAGCATTATAATTAACAGGTATGAGCCAGTTAGCTTTTTCCCGATAGATTTTTTCATATTAATCAGCCTCCAGTTTATAACCCAGCCCTCTCACGGTCTTAATATATCGGGGGTTTTTAGAATCTGTCTCTATCTTGTCACGCAGTTTACTTATGTGTACATCTAATACCCTGGTGTTTACACTTTCAGAATATTCCCACAGAAGTTCCAGGAGATAATCTCTTTTTAAAACTCGACCCCGGTTGCGGATGAGAATATCAAGCAGTTCATATTCCTTTAAAGTTAGGTCTAATAACATATCATGAAAATATATTTCATAGCTTTCAGGTTTAACCGTAAATGGCCCTGCTTGGAAAACTGCCGACTTTTTATCATCTTCAGGTTCCTTTCCCAAGTTTCGTCTTAAAACAGCTTTGACCCGTGCTACCAGTTCTCTGACACTGAAAGGTTTAGTGACATAATCATCAGCCCCCAGTTCCAGCCCCAATACTCGATCTAGTTCTTCATCCCGAGCAGTAAGCATAATGATCGGAATTCGACTTCCGCTGCTCCTTATTTCTCGACATACTTCCAGACCACCTTTTTCAGGCAACATTAAGTCCAGGATAAGCAGGTCAGGATTTTCCTTTTCTATAAGGTCGCTTACTTTACCGCCATCATAGGCATAAACCGTGTTAAATCCTTCTTTATTAAGATTATAGGTGATTAACCTTACCAGAGACTCTTCATCGTCAACCACCAGTATTTTTCTTTTCATTTTTTGAACCCCCATGCCAGGTAGTATCTCTATGTTAATCGTTAATCATCTTAACATAAATACCTGTTACACGAATTTTACACGATATTCAGTCAATATTTACATATAATCAGGGACATTCCTATACTCAGGGACATTCCTGCTACCAAGCTCTCCAAGGGCAGGTGTGTCCCTGTTCCTTAGCCTGAGAACCTCATCCTAACACCGACAAACCCTGGTAACTCTCAATATTCTCATTAGTATTAGTCTGGTGTGTCCCCTTTCCTTAGCCTGAGACTCCCATTCTCACTTCCCACCATCCACGAAATCCACCCAGCTGACTCCTTAGCCTGAGAACCTCATCTTAACACCGACAAACCATGGTAACTCTCAATATTCTCATTAGTATTAGTCTGGTGTGTCCCCTTTCCTTAATAGTGGAACCAGCTTCCACCTATGAATTCTCTCAATATAGAGTTTGGTGGAATTGGCTCTGCTGGTGCTTCGCGAAAATAACTGAGAAACTTGCAAAGGCGCTTAGCTTCAATATATTCTGGTTCACCGGGACCGATGTCCATCAAGAGCGGTCCAGCATATTTCTTTAGCACCGCCAGTTCATATACCAGGGAGGAGTTAAACATTACATCTGCATTTTCCTGGAACGGGAAAATGTTCCTCATTTCTCCACGCCGAACCGAAGGCCAGCGGTTCAAGGTTTCCCTGGTTCCATGCCCCCGGGTACGTGCATCCCTTATTATTCTGCGTAAGAGCCGGCAATCTGTTGTAGGAATACGATTGGAGAAATCAATATTCAGCTGGGTCAGGGCACTAATATATATCTTAAATTTTTGCTCTGAAGGGATACTCCAGGTTAATTGGTCGTTTAATCCATGTATACCTTCTACTATTATGGGCTCACCATTAGGTACTTTAAGCGGTAGGCCATAATCCTCACAACGCCCTTTCTTAAAATTAAAAATCGGTACCTGCACTTCTTCTCCCTGGATCATTTTACTCAACTGCTCATTGAAGAGGTCGAGCTTTAACGCTTCAAGGGCTTCAAAATCATAATCACCGTTTTCATCTCGTGGTGTATCCTCCCGGTTAACAAAATAATCATCAAGAGAGACCATCACCGGTTTATAACCATTTACCCGAAGCTGAATCATCAGTCTCTGAGCGAAAGTGGTTTTCCCGGAAGATGATGGTCCAGCTATTAATATCAGACGGATCTTTTTGTCCTGGCAGATAACATCCGCTATAGAAGCGATCTTCTTCTCATGAAGAGCTTCGTTAATTCTTATTAAGTCTACAATATCCTGATTTTCTATAATATCATTTAATGCAGCCACATGTGGGGTTCCCATCATCTCTCCCCATTCCTTGGCTTCTGAATATATGCTGAATATCTTTCTTTGATCTATAAATGGTTGAATTACATTAGGACTGTTCCTCTCAGGAGTTTGGAGTATTAAACCCGGAGCATAGTTTATAAGCCTGAAATTATCCAGCATCCCAGTATTAGGAACCATATGACCGTAGAAATATTCATAAAAACCATCCAGCTCATACATGTGCACTACTTTTTTCTCTCTGAACTGCAGGAGCTTTATTTTATCCATCATGCCCTGCTTTTCGTAGATGAATGCAGCCTGTTCCCTGGGAACCAGCATCTTCTTAATTGGCAGATCTAGTACTGCCAACTCCCGCATCCGTTTTTGTATCTGAGCCGCCTCTCTATCATCCAGTACTTTATCTAACAGTTCGCAATACAGTCCATTGGAGAGAGAATGCTTGATTAGCAGTTGAGTCTCCGGGTAGAGCTCCCGACATGCTTTTAATAAAAGGAAAACTACTCCGCGCCGGTAAACCCTGAAGCCAATTTCAGTACTCAAATCCAGCAGTTCAACCCTGCATGGTTCCGTGAATACATGATTAAGATCTTTTAAATCATTATTTACTACCAATGCCACAACTTGATAGGGAAGTTGTTCTTTGAGATTATTAATAAGCTCACCGGCGGTACTATTTAACTCTACATAATATTGCCCCAGATCCTTAACAATAATTTGCAATTCGGATTGTTTTAAAGATTCCCTCATAATATCCCCTCCTAGACCCTGTGTATATATCATTATATAATATAATCGTATTTTTCATATGACATTATTAGAGGTAGACCTGATAATACATGACTTACAATAATTCTTCAGAAAAGTGAAGAGGGCCTCTCGCCCTCTTTTACGGATGGGCAACAGCCCTTTAATCCGTGTCTCTCTGGTTTTACTAAACATTATTCGACAATTTGAAAAAGTATTCCTCCTGGAAAATATTTTCATTCTCTACTGATCTCGTTTTATCTTGATTCGAATTCATCTCCTTGTAACACTTTATATTGATCCCTATTCTTATCAGTAAAATGCCACCATTCATAATAAATACTGCCAAAGCCGTTGTCCAGCATGATTTGCTCCAATAATTCAGCATTGTGCATCTGTACGGAGCTTACATCACTGTAGTCCCGATCCGCCCGAGCTGAAAATTGATCAAAACCGCTGGGCATTAGCAGTTCTTTTCCCTGTTTATCTATCAGAGTCACATCTACTGCTACTCCACGGGAATGATAAGAGAAACCTTCATGGGGATTGACTACAAAACGCCGATCAGGCATTATTTCCCACAATTTGAATTGGGCAGCGGGAGGCCGATAGGCATCCCATACTTTCAGACTTAAGCCTATAGCATTAAATTGTTCCTGAGCCGCTTTTAATTTTTCAGCTGTCCCTCTTCTTAAATAAGCTCTTTTTAGCTCATAGATTGCTTCACCATATACATTATCAGCTGTTGAATATTTTAAATCCACCTCTATACCAGGTATATATTTCTGTACATCCACCATATCAGTACTGGCACCGCCGCTGTTAACAGCCAGGTCAGCTGTCCAAAGCAGCAGAATAATTATAACTATTATCACCCCGCCAGCAAGACTTGCTAATATCCGATTTTTCATTGCAGTATCAATCCTGTTTTTATGAGAGTTCATAATAACCTTCCCTGCAACTATATTAATTTTATTATCAGCCAAAGGCTAGCAATTATGCATTCTGGACATTAAACCAGCAATTGAAACTATAGTAATGCTAATAAGGCGTTTACAAATACTTTGCTGAATACACCTCTTTTTATTGAATCGTGGAACAGGTATAGAAATTCTTCCTCGCTCATGTAGGCCGGGCTCCATACCATAGTCCACACTCCATTTGCCATCTCTCTGTAAACAGCCAGGCGAATAGCAAAGATATTTATACCCTTGATAAATATCCTTTCCATGCATATGTTCTGACCACAGGTTATTATTTTTCCTCGAGCATAGAGGTCGCAATATTCGGTATTCTTTATTGGCTTCCAGGATAAGGGCAAAAGATCGGTATTGCGAATAACGGTTTTCAGTCCAGCCTGCAAAACGGGGGATATAATACGATTCTCTATACCCGTTTTTATTATTTCAAAGATATCATCTTCTACTGCCTCCAGGGGCCTTGAAACCGTCTGGTAAAAACCCTGGCTGCTCTTTTCAAGATAAGAAAGCCTGATGCTTTCCTGCCCTATTTCATGGACCAGAATCCTTTCAATATTTATCTTCCCATGACCGGCTGCATCTTGAAAACCAGCTTCCTGTAATACCATATAGATGTTTCCTTCTTCACCTATAGCCTTTGCCTCCTCCCGGGTGCTTATGGAGTATCTTAAACCTTTTTGAAATTCTATGTATATTGCTCCTGGTATATTCCTGGGTGAATTGTCATAAATTAATTTCCCTGCCCAAAAAAATACCTCCTGCCCTTGATAAGCTGACAGGAGGTATTGGATCTCTTGTGTATGGTACTTGCGGTTACCTCAATCGGGCCTGTATCTGCTGCTGCAAATTAGATAAAATGTTATCTACCCGACTATTAATATCTTGTTCTTTGAGGGTCTGTTCCATAGACTGGAAGGTAAGTCTGAATGCAGCGCTCTTATAACCATCAGGTACCTGCTCACCAGTATAAATGTCAAATACTACCACATCCTGTAAGAGTTCGGGTTCAGATGCTCTTATCACCTCGATCGCTTCAGAAGCTTTTACATCTTGACCAAGAAGTATAGCAATATCTCTCTCTACCGCGGGATATCTGGCGATTTGTTCCATCATTATTTTCTGTCCCTTAAGCATAAACATAGTCTCTACGTCCAGTTCAAAAGCGCATGCTTTATCGGCAATATCAAAATTATCCAGGACCTGGGGATGAACTTCCCCAATAATTCCAATTTCCTGGTCCTGGCAGATTATACGCGCGGTTCGGCCCGGATGATAACCTGAACCTTCCCATCCTTCAAAAGTATACTCCCTGATCCCCAGTTCCCGGAAGAGAATTTCAATTATACCTTTTAGGTAATAAAAGTCCATGGGTACCTGGTTCCTTAGCCAGTTTAATTCTACTCGCCCGGCTGCTACAGCACCTAATTTAAGTTTTTCATCAGGCAGCCGATCATTTGAAGGATAATATACTGCCCCCATCTCAAAGAAGTTAAGGTTTAGATTGCGACGAGCCATATTTCTACTTACATTTTCCAACAGGCCAGGCAGCAACACGGTCCTCATAACACTCTGATCTTCCGACAGTGGGTTGGCTATCCTGATAACATGGCGCAGGGAGCTTTCAGGAGGCAGCATTATACGATCAAAAAGCTGAGGGCTTATAAAACTATAGTTGATTACCTCATAAAAATACGAGGCCATCACTTCCTTGATTTGATCCCGAAAACGCTGATAATCAGTAAGCCCTCCACGATTAATTCCCAGGGGGAGAGTATCTGGAACATTATTATAGCCGTATAGTCGTGCCACTTCCTCAATCAAGTCTACTTCCATGGATATATCTGGCCTATAAGTAGGTATTTCTACCGCCAGATACCCCTTTCGGTCCTTCACATTGAACTTGAGCCTTTCCAGATAATCTTTAATCTGCTTATAGCTCAGTTCTGTACCCAGGAGATAATTCACCCTATCTGGTCGCAGATTAATTATCAAGGGATCTTTTTGCCCCGGGTATACATCACAAATCCCCTTGACTACCTCAGCACCAGCCAGTTCCTGCATAAGCTGTGCAGCACGATTGACAGCGTAGATAACTCCATTAGGATCTACGCCTTTTTCGAAGCGAACTGACGAATCACTTCTTAAGCCTTGTTTTTTCGAAGTCCTTCTAATATTGGTACTGAGAAAATTGGCTGACTCAATTAAAACATCTCTGGTATCGTTACTTATTTCGGTATTAAATCCACCCATTACTCCTGCCAGGCCTACCGGCTTAATTCCATCCGTAATTACCAGACTATCCAGGTCTAGTTCTCTTTCTATCTCATCCAGGGTAACAAGATTTTCCTGGTATTCAGCTTTTCGTACGACTATTTTTTTCTCCTTGCTCAGCAAATTATAATCAAAGGCATGCAGAGGCTGATTAGTTTCCAACATCACATAGTTGGTTACATCTACTATATTGCTGATGGGACGGATGCCTGATCTGAGCAGAACGTTCTGCATCCACTCGGGTGACGGTTTAACTTCCACATTCTTCACTAACCTGGCTGTGTATCTGGGACATAAGTCCGGGGCATCTATTTCAACTTTTATATAGTCAGAAATATTCTCACGATTTTCAGATATCTTTATCTGCGGTATCCTTAAAGGGCAGCCATTTAAAGCTGACACCTCTCGGGCCAGATTTATCATGCCCAGACAGTCTCCCCGATTAGGAGTTAAATCAAGCTCCATTATCACATCTGAGCCTGCTTCTTCTACACCTTCTATGGCTATTCCGGCCATGGTCAGCCTGTGGGCTAACTCTTCTGCAGTCCAATCTATATCGATATATTCTTTTAACCAATTTATTGATACTCCCATACCCTAACCTCCTAAAACTGCTTTAAGAATCTCCTGTCATTGTCAAAAAACAGGCGCAGATCGTTGATCCCGTATTTAAGCATGGCTATTCGTTCAATACCCATTCCAAAAGCAAACCCGGTTACCTTCTCCGGATCATATCCACCGTATTCCAGCACTCGAGGATTTACCATCCCGGCGCCAAGGATCTCCAACCATCCAGTATGTGAACACACCCGGCATCCCTCACCTTTACATATAACACAGGATATATCCATTTCTGCACTGGGTTCAGTAAATGGGAAGAAGCTGGGTCTGAAACGCACCTTTAAATCAGCATCGAATATCTCCCGGGCAAAATGCATTAAGGTCCCTTTAAGATCCGCGAGAGTAATCCTATTATCTAACACCAGTCCCTCTACCTGCTGGAACATTGGTGAGTGGGTTGCATCATCATCTTTGCGGTATACTTTACCTGGTACGATAATCCGAACCGGAACCTGCGGGGCTAATTTTTCCATGGTGCGAACCTGTACCGGAGATGTATGAGTCCGTAAAACTATCTCCTCATCTACATAAAAAGTGTCCTGCATATCCCGGGCTGGATGATCCCTGGGGACATTTAGAGCTTCGAAGTTGTAATAATCCAATTCAATTTCGGGTCCTTCGGCAACATTAAATCCCATTCCCACGAAAATATCTCGGATTTCTTCATAAACCCGGGTGAGGGGATGTTTACTGCCTCTCATAAAAGGAAGTCCGGGAAGTGAGACATCGATTTTCTCCATAATCAGGCGCTTCTCCATCTCCTGCTGCTTTAATTCTTCTGTTTTTCTACTGATCATCTCTTCTAATTGCATTTTTACATTATTAGCAGCCATACCCAGTTCTGCCTTCTCTTGCGGGCTCAAGTCTTTAAGACTTCTCAGCAGGAGAGTCATTTCTCCCTTTCTACCCAGGGTCTTAACCCTGAGATCGTTCAACTGTTCGATGCTTGTTGCTTCCAACAGCATTTTCTCAGCACGGGTTTTAATTTCACTTAATTTTGTTAACATTGGTTTTTAATCCTCCCTGGCAGAAAATAAAAAATGCTTTGATCCCCCTAAGGGACGAAAGCATTGTTTCCGCGGTACCACCCAAATTAATCAGGCATAATCCGCCTGATTCACTCATTACCTTTAACGGTGGCAACCGGTAAGACCTACTACTATTTCAATCTACTGCTCCCAGGTGAATTCGTCTGCACTTTTCCCTGGCTGTACTTACAGTCGCTGATACAGCCTCCCTGAAAGGATTAATTACAGCTTACTTGTCCTGTTCATCGCATTTATATTTATTGCGCTTGCTTATTGGGTAATAAGCATCTTATACAGAAGATAATAGGCGATGCATCCAGATGTTTCGAATAGCTGCCAGTATATATCAGCTTGAGCTATCATCATGGGTTCACCCTCCACTCTCTAAATACGGGAATATTTCGTAGTTCTTACCCCATACTGCAGTACTACGAATAAAAAGAAACACTTCCTCTTTGCTTCCCTGCTTCGTAAACTATTATACCACAGGCTACACCCGCATTTAAAGAATCAACTGGGGTAATTAATGGAATTTTGAATGAGTGGTCGCAAACGTTTAATATTTTGGGGCTGACTCCCCTGGCTTCACTACCGATAATTATTATCACTGGCCCTGTAAAGTCAACGTTATCTATATAAATGTCCGCGTTTAGCGAACTGGCCAGAATACGATAGCCCTCTTTTTTGAGCCTGACTAATTCTTCCAGCGATATATCGATAAACACCGGCACGTTAAATACCGCCCCCATGCTGGCTCTTACAACCTTGGGGTTGAACGGGTCAACACAGCCATTGCTGAGCAATACCCCCTGTACCCCGAAAGCCCAGGCTGTACGAAGAATTGTTCCCATATTACCGGGATCCCCGATATGGTCCAGGAAAAGTAGAAAACCCGGTTTCTGAGTAATGTTATGCAGACCCCATTGCGGAATTCTTGCCACTGCTACAATCCCTTGAGGCGTCTGGGTGTCACATATATGTTTCATTATAGAATTATCAATTTTTACCCACTCTACATCCCTGGTTTTTCTAAATTCATCCAGATATTGCTCGGCTGTTTCCCTTTCCACAAAAACTCTAAGCAGTTCCTGCTGTCCCTTTACGGCTTCGCAAAACAAAGTCCTGCCCTCAATCAGAAACATTTGCTCCCGATGCCTATACTTCTGTTCTTTTAAACGAGCCGCATTCCTGATTTTTTGATTGTCCCTGGACTTTATTTCCTTCATACTTTTGTCACCTTTAATCAATAATTCAATCAAACACTTCTGTATGATACAAGTGCAGACGAAAATTGTATGGATGAATGCTTAAGACCGCTTGGGTCCGGCCTTACTTTCTTTCATATAAGTTAGCTAAGGATGCTTTTACGGTACTATTAAGAACGCAATTCTGGTTCGCCATGGGCATAAATAGAATAAGAAAGGGTACTTTTAATGGTCACCCATGGTTAGAATAGCATTCCTCCGACCATAACCGTGACAATACCGGGAAATTCATTTAATAATTAAAAAGTATGGTTTTTGCTTACCATACTTTTTGTTGCGACTAGTTGTTTACAGCACTCTTGGCTAGTTCAGCCAGTTTTGAAAACCCCTGCGGGTCACTTATAGCCAGCTCCGCTAACATCTTTCGGTTAATATCTACTCCGGCTACTTTCAAACCGTGTACCATTCTGCTGTAGGTGGTGCCGTTGTCTCTAGCAGCTGCATTTATCCTGGCTATCCATAATTTGCGAAAATCCCGCTTTTTTAACTTCCGGTGAATATATGCGTATTGACCCGATTTCATTACCTGCTGATTTGCTACCCGGTAAAGTTTGGATTTAGCTCCTCGGTAACCTTTCGCCATTTTCAATATCTTTTTATGTCGTCTATGTGTTGTAACGCCGCGTTTTACCCTTGGCATCGTAACTACCTCCCACTATTATTTACTGAATAAGATTAGAAATACGTTTATTTTCCTGTTCACTAACCAGGCCAGCTTTACGCAGCTTCCTCTTTCTCTTGGGACTCTTTCCTCCCAAAAGGTGGCTTGCATAAGCTTTTGCTCTCTTTATCTTACCGCTGGCAGTTTTTTTGAATCTTTTGGCAGCCCCGCGGTGGGTTTTCATTTTAGGCATCCGTTTCTTCCTCCTTCTTGCTTTTCTCAGGTTCAAGTTTAGGCACCAATATTGAGACCATGTTTCTTCCCTCAATTTTCGGAAGTTTTTCCACCGAGGAAATATCTGATAACTGCTCGGCCAGTTTTACGCATAAGCGTTCACCCAGTTCAGGATGAGTAATCTGCCGGCCTCGGAACATAATGGTAACTTTTACTTTGTCTCCGGAAGACAGAAATTTCCTGGCGTTCTTGGCTTTGACCTGGAAATCATGTTCCTCGATATTAGGCCGCATTTTCACTTCTTTGACCGAAACAATTTTCTGCTTTTTGCGGGATTCCTTTTCCCTTTTACTCTGCTCAAATTTGAATTTACCATAATCCATCAAACGACAGACAGGTGGTTTAGCAGATGGGGCTATTTCAACCAGGTCAAGCTGCTTTTGCTCCGCCATTTCAAGGGCTTCTCTCACTGAAACAATCCCTAGCTGCTCACCTGTTTCGCTGATAAGCCGGACTTCTCGTACTCTAATTTCCTCGTTAACTCTCCAATCCTTGCTGATAAGAAGTTCACCTCCCGAAAAATATAAAAGCGGGCTGCAACAGCCCGCTTCTTTAATCCTAATAATCCTCCAGAATTTATACTACCCGCTAATTAACTCTGGTTGATTTTAATCAATACCTTAGCAACTTGCGCTGTAAGGTGAGAAGCCAAGCTCCTGCTTAGTACATTAAGGAGTATAGCATATATTATTTATCGATGCAATGCTATCTGTTGAGCTTTTCGTTTATCTCTGTCAGCAGCTGATTCTTAAAATCTTCCAGAGCAGCCGCCCCCAGGTCACCTTCCCGACGATGTCTGACTGACACGGTACCAGCTTCTACTTCTTTGTCACCCACAATAAGCAGGTATGGAATCTTCTGCATCTGGCCTTCCCGAATCTTATAGCCCGTCTTTTCACTGCGCAGGTCAGCCTCCACTCTGATACCTTCCGCTTTCAGATTTTCAAGCACTTGTTTAGCATATTCATGGCTGCGGTCAGTAATAGGCAGCACTCGAACTTGTACCGGTGCTAACCAGCTTGGGAAAGCCCCCGCAAAATGTTCAGTTAATATACCGATAAACCGCTCGATGCTTCCATAAATAACTCTATGCACCATAACCGGCCGGTGTTTCTCTCCATCTTCTCCTATATAAGTAAGGTCGAACTTCTCCGGCATCTGGAAATCTAACTGTATGGTACCGCACTGCCAGGTCCTGTCCAGCGAATCCTGCAGATGAAAGTCTATCTTGGGACCGTAAAAGGCGCCATCCCCCTCATTGATTCGATATTTCATGCCTTTTTCATCCAGGGCTTGTATTAATGCCTTGGTAGCAATCTCCCACACCTCATCGGAACCCATGGCTTTTTCTGGTTTGGTAGATACTTCGACATGATAAGGAAAACCAAACAAGGTATAGAACCGGTCCACCAGGTCGATTACCCCCTTTATCTCATCGATAATCTGATCTGGCAGCATAAAAATATGAGCATCATCCTGAGTAAAGGCCCTTACCCGCATAAGTCCGTGCAGTACCCCGGACATTTCATGCCTGTGTACCAGCCCCATCTCTCCCATTCTCAGGGGCAGATCCCGGTAGCTGTGAATGCTCTGCTTATACACCAGCATCCCCCCAGGACAGTTCATCGGTTTAATTGAATAATCTCCCTCATCTATCTGCGTAAAATACATATTCTCTTTATAATGATCCCAGTGTCCGGACTCCTCCCACAATTGCCGGTTCAGTATGATTGGAGTTCTTATCTCATGATATCCAGCCCGGGTGTGCTCTTCTCGCCAGAATTTTTCAAGTTCATTTCTCAGAATCATACCCTTGGGTAAGAAAAACGGAAATCCTGGTCCTTCGTCAAGCACTACAAACAGACCCAGTTCTCTTCCTAAACGTCTATGATCACGTCTTTTTGCTTCTTCCAATTTATGCAGATATTCATCGAGCATACCTTTTTTAGGAAAGGATGTGGCATATATCCTTTGCAGCATCTGATTGGCTTCACTTCCTCGCCAGTATGCTCCCGCCAAACTCATAAGCTTAATCGCTTTGAGCCGTCCGGTTGAAGGAACATGGGGCCCGGCACAGAGATCAACGAATTCTCCCTGCTGATAAAAGCTTATTATCGCATCTTCAGGCAGGTCTTCGATAAGTTCGACTTTATATTGTTCATTCTTGTCCCGGAAAAAATTAATAGCCTCCTCCCGGGATAGCTCTTTTCTTACTATCGGATAATCTGCCTTGATTATATTGAGCATCTCTTCTTCGATTGCTTTGAAATCATCCGGGGTAAAAATATGGTCGCTTTCAAAGTCATAATAGAAACCTTTATCAATCGCCGGACCTATAGCCAATTGAGTACCTGGCCAGAGCCTTTGAACAGCTTGAGCCATAACATGAGATGATGAATGCCGGTAAACTCCACGGGCTTCCGGGTTATCAAAGTCCAGGAGTTCCAGGGTTCCATCTTCTGTAACTTGCGCATGAAGATCTGTTAACTGCCCGTTGAATTTGGCCACAACGGCATTTTTGGCCAGCTTGTTGCTTATGTCCTCAGCAACCTGCAGCAGACTGATACCCTCTGGATATTCTCTCTGGCCGCCATCTTTCAATTTAATTGCCACCATTTTTATTACCTCCTGAATCTATGCTTTTTGCTTAAAGGGGAAATATTAGCAGTATGCAGATCTGTATAATGCCTATCAGGAATCCCAGAACTCCTCCTAGTATCTCGATAAACTTCAGCTCCGTCGATGATACCTTCCTGACCATATCTTCCAACTGCTGTATATCAAGTTCATTAATCTTGTCCTCCACCATCTTCTTGATATGGATTTCCTCACTTAAATGAACCTGACTGGCTTTAATCACTTGTTTAATTATCTCTTCCGCTTCCTGGCGCAATACCCGATCTACACTGCTCCCAACCAAATGAGTGATTCTGCCTGGAACAAAGCCGGGCACGGCACTGGATATACGAGTCCTGATAATATCCATTATCCTGTTCACCAGGGTTTCACGTATCTGGGGAGTATCAATCTTCTCGAATATGTCGTCCATTGACAATAGCTGTTCTTCGACAATGGCTCCGATGCTGCGGGCAATATCCATTCGCCGCTTGGGCAGCAGTCCATACAACTCAAACAGCCAGCAATTCACGGGCTCCCTCGGCCAGAAGAGCAGCTTAATGGCAACTACATTGGTAATATAGCCGATAAAAGCACTGATAATCGGAATCGCTATTAACTGATACATCTTATTCCCCTATTTTTCTATTACGAAAAATATATCAAACTTTGACAATTACCGCAAACTCCTAATGTGTATTAGATTAACTTATCGCTTAAATAAAAATAGTCCCCTGAATACAGGGGACCACCAAGTAATTAACTAAGTTAATTATTTCCTTTTGCCGCCTGGTTCTATTTCACATAAATAATGAGAACATTTTTTACAGCCGCTGCAAAACACAATTTTGTCCTCAAATACCTGTTTGATTATTTCTACTGATTCATTGCGGGGTAGTTCGGATGCATTGTGGATTATTATTCTTCTGGGTGCAATAGATATTAAAATACTTACCAGCAGATCATCCAGGCTTACATCATCGAGGAGTAAATCATCCAGGTAATGCTGCATATATTGCTCCTCTATTTTACACCCGGTATGATCCCACAAATAGAACAATCCATTACTTCCCAGCAAAAGATTTACTTCACGAACCCGTGGAGCCTGGGTATCAACAAAATATCTTAACAAATTCACAAAATCATTATATTCTTTTTCGTTTTTTAATTCCTCAGCTGCAACCTCTACCGCAAATTTAATCTCGGTAAGATAATCCCTCATGCAGAAGTTAATAAATCCCTCAACTATTAGTAATTCATGCTGATTTATATGTTCTAGTATTCGATGAGATATTCTGTTCTTACGTCCAAAATTCATAAGCAGGTTGAGGCTTTCATTTTCATGGCATCTACGCAGAAAATCACCGGACTTAACATAAAGGGATTGTTTATCATCTGGACTAGATTTCCGGTACGACTTGATTATTTCTTTCCACAGCAGTCTTGACTCCCAGTCATTGACAATGTGCTCCGCTAGTACTTCCGCCATCTGATGTTTAAATATATAGATGATGTCTTCGTTTCTAAAGGTACTGTCATTATTGTCATTCCCATGCAATCTGAAGGACAACAGCTTTGATGCCAGCTGTTTGGCCAGCAGAGGCAAAGAAATAACCTCCACATCCAATACATATCCTCTCTGCTTGATCCACCTTAATCGGTTATCAAGTTCTTGGAGAAAATTATCAGTATTATGGGCCGTTGCTACCTGAAATTCATAAATCATAATCGGCCTCCATCGAAAAGTTAATATATTATATGTTTGCCTTAAAATCATTATTCAATCATACAAGCCTTGAAAATACTGCTATTTCCGGCATTTTTTCAATAAAAAATGCAGGTCCGGCAGACCTGCGCACAATTTATTGAAATAAGCAGTATTATTTTCAAAAACCTGCTAAGAAGCAGGGGGAGCTATAAAATATGATGAAGTCCGAAACAAAACCTTCCACTTTTCAATGCATTTTATTTGATTTTATCTGATTTATCAAAGTTTGTATAAAAGCCATAATAATAATTGCCAACCCTAGAAACCATAGTGCAACCGAGATATAAGGGTTAGATTTAACAATTGGAAACAAAAACATGATGCCTATTACTAATAGTGCCAATACCATGGTCAACCTGTTTCGGAACATTTTCTGGCTCCTTCCTGGTGCTTAATCTATATCTAAATTATGAAATAGGAAATTAAAAATATGATAGCACTAATAAAGAAAAATTCAACAAGAAATTTATGTTCCTGTTAACAGATAGTCTATGACTTACATTTGCAGATTCTACAGGCCTTCTATTTGTTATTGTTAAGCTGCTCAATGTTGTGCTGATGCCTAATCTCTTGGACACTCTATGAAGTCCCCTTGCCGAAGCTCTCTATTAGCCAGTCCTTTATTTCCTTTCTCACTTTTTCGAATCCGGACAGTATTTCCTCGTCACTGCCCTTAATCGCTGCTGGATCAGTAAAATTGTGATGCAGATATTTCTCCCCCCCGGGCATAAATGGACAGTTTTCCCGAGCATTGTCACAGACGGTTACGATACAGTCAAATTCCACTCCAAGATAATCGTCAATACTCTTGGAACCATGGCTGGAGATATCTATTCCTTCCATTTCCATAGCTTTAATGGCAAAGGGATTAACCCGGTAGGGATTGGTCCCAGCACTAAAAACCTCATATTCTTCCCCAAATAATTTTCTCATAAGCCCTTCCGCCATCTGGGAGCGGGCTGAGTTCTGGGTACAAAGGAATATAATCTTCTTCTTTTCTGACATTTGTACAACCTCCCCAGTGTTCATTTATATAGTATGCTCTAAATAAGTAAAGCAAATATTTTCCCAGGGTAAAAATATTGTAAATGCCTGAATTTTGCAGCCGCAGCTTCTCTTCGATTAGCGGATGGGGTTATCATTATTGTATGCTCAATTTACCATAGTATGGAACATTTTAACGGAAAGGTGTAGAATTTAACATAATGGGTGTAAGGCCTAGAAATCTGGGGTGAGGAGAGATTGTTTTATGACTTTACACGAGGCTATGATAAAGGTTCTCAGAACCCTTCCAACAAAATCAGCTCCTGCTAAACTTTTGAGTGATGAGATTAAAAATAACCAACTATATCGTAAAAAAAACGGTAGTTTTGCCGATACTATACAAGTACGAACCCGAGCACTAAATTATCCACAGTATTTTGAATTCGATGGGACAAACGTTAAACTAATACGAGATCCCTTTAATACTCCGGAGAAAAAAAGACAAAAATTTTGGCCGCCATTTTAATAAGTCCATTTCTTACTGTATTTAGTCAGTTATTCCCTTTAACAGTGTGCTATCATTCCATAAAAATACGGCTTGCTGCTCAATATCCCTTTCCCGCATATACTTGGTCCAAGTGCAATCACAGTGGGTCCTCTCACTGTGAACTATTTTAGTGGGTGAAATTGAAATACGCCGGTAATATGTCCTGGCACAGCTAGGACATATACACGTACGGGTACCGCTATCCTCCCAGTCATACGGCAGAGGGTCAAAAAAGGGAGAGTGTTTATCATGCCTCGCAGAAGCTTGCGCCTCTCCGGTTGAACTTGTCATCATCATCCACCACCTTTCGGTTCTTTTATCTCTTAATCTGAGTGTTCAAGGTATCGTATTTTTCTAGAAGTTAACCGGTGCTAAGTATATTAACCTGCCAGAATTAGATGACTTGTGCAAAATCAATGACTGCCTTAACTTACCTGTTATTCAAGGGAAAATATTTCAGTCCATGTGTAGGCCTTGGGAAATACATAACATCTGTGAAACTAGAATAATGGAAAGAACTATCATTCTCCTTAATATGTTCCATAAGGCTTCCTAACTCTCCAGCAAATTACAGGATTCTACTCTAATCACCTTCCCTATCTTGATATTTTAAGGTAAGCTCATTCACTTGCCCTTCCAGGTGCTGCAGCATTCGAGTAACCATAAACACCTGGTCGATACCGGTGATCGGCTGTAAAACGTCCCTGGTCTTCTGTATCATTTCGATAGCTGCTGCCAACCGGTCAGCTATAATTATTTTGTGTTCACCACTAGCTTCCAAATGGTCCTCGCTTTCCGCTACCAGAATTGGGGGGAATAAGCCCTCCGGCAGATCGTTCCCTGGACTTTTTAAAACAACAATTTTTCTTAGTGTTACATATGCTTCGTGCCTGTTGGCAAAGCATCATTAGGTACTCGTTACGAGGTCTTGTTGGGTAAAAAAATATCATCTGGATTTTTGTTAAATACAGATGCTATTGCAATTGCCATATCCTAGATAACCCTTCTTTTCTTCCTTTCAATCTCCGAATAGAATTGTTTATAAATACCTTTCTTTGATTGTAGCCTGTTCCTGTTAAAACCCTGATTAATCCTTAGTTCTCGTTAAGCTTCTAACATACAATACCCCTTGTCAACGTTATGCGTACCTCAATATCTATGCTAGTACGCATAACGTGGTTTGTCAATAAATGTTTCTGCATTTCGAGGATTTTTTTTCTATTTATTGTAAGTACGCATTTAGCAGACTATAATTAATTCAGATATAATGGAGGTTATTAAATGTTCGGAAAGCGTTTAAAGATATTAAGGGAAAAACATCATTTAAGCCAGCAAGAGTTAGGTAATAAATTATCATTGGCAAAACAAACCATATCTGGATATGAGAATGGAACAAGAAAACCAGATCAAGATATATTGGTACGTTTTGCCGATTACTTTGAAGTGTCAGTTGATTACCTCTTAGGTAGGACTGATAAACTGCAGGGCAGTATGAATTTTGATATAAAGTTCATTGGAATAGATGATGATCCATACCAGAATCTGAAGGAACACTTGGAAGATATTGAGGATGTAGTAAAGCAGGCAGTTGAAGACGGGATATTTATGCCGGAAGAAATTCCGGAAAAAATTGAATTATTAAAAAGCTTGCTTATGGCTCAAGTAGAGCAGTCCAAAAAGGCAAAAATTAAGAAACAACATGAATAGGTCTTTAAACCTGCTATAGTAGTTTTTTTGTATCCACCAAATTTCTTTTTAGGAGGTGAGACGTTAATTTAATATACAAGACATTTAAGGAGGATAGGGCATGGATAAAAAGTCCAAAGGTGCTCAAGAGATCCTGAAAATCTATTCAGGCCAGAACGGTAAGGTGATCTTGATTGTATCCGGAAAATAACAAACAGAAGCCCTGTCTTCAAAAATCGGAAGTGTATTACTATTATAGTAAAATATGTTATTCAAGGTAAATAGTCCATGAATACCGTTTATTGACAAATAATTAAGGTTATATGTCCTATGATGCATATGAACATAAATTCTGAGAGCGTTATTAATTAGCTAATTTTTTCTAATAGCTTATCCTGCGTATTTACCAGTTGTGGTGTTAACATCCTGCCCAACTAACGCGGCGACTAGTATAATTGGAACGCCTCTGTTAAGCAAAAGAGTAAGACGCTATGTCTACAAACTGCCTCCCATGACCTACCGTCAGTTGCTCGAAAATGCAGCATAAAAAAGCTGGACCCCGTCATTGACGGAGCCCAGGAAAAGGTTTTGTTTTTTCATCTTGTCTACTTGACAGGGAGCAGGGATTTATAATTATTACTGCCCATAAAATTTTATCAGAAAGACCTAAAAGTCCCGAAATATCGGGACTTCCAGCTGTCTTTTATGGTGGGCCGTATAAGATTTGAACTTATGACTTCTTCCGTGTCAGGGAAGCACTCTCCCGCTGAGTTAACGGCCCATTGCGTGTCACTTATTATATAACTAAGGCAACCGAAAATCAAGACTTGTATTTTTAGATTCTAATGTGCTACTTAGTTAAACAAGTTACCTTTAGAAAAATCAGATAAATTCCCCGCCATAGTCACCAGATATCCTAATAATAATCATCAATTTCTTGCAATAAGGCTTCTGAACTGACGTATAAAGTAGAACCGATAAATCCTAAAGCCAATAAGCTAAGGCTCATGTTGATCCATAGTAATTTACGGTTTCTGTTTAGGATAGTTAACTCTATCAAAATTATTAACACAGCAGGAATACTATTCAAAAAAGGGGTTGGTATCATAATTAGCGCACTCATGAAAACCACTGCTAATGATGCAAGTCTAATTTCCATTTCGCTAAGCCCACCTGATAGTTTATTATTCAAAAAGCGTTTTTCTAATTTTTCACATAAGGGTAAGGCTTTTGATTCAATTTTCTTGATAATCTCCTGAGATACCTCCTGTCTGCCAACTGCTTTAGGTACCCACAAATGAGTTCCTCCTATTGTACGCTGGAATGACCAAATACAAAGAAGAGCTGCCGGAATAAAGCCTATTCCTGGAGGTAAGGGAATAGTTAATGGTAATGCCATAACAATAAGCATCAAGCTAAAACTTTGAGAAGCAAATGCTTTAATTAGATCGTCAATTGTAAGTCTGGATTCTCTGTTTGATATAGTATTGCGAATTGCTTGGCTTGGTGTTTTATGTTTTAACATCGAATTCATAAAAATCGATTCCTTTCTCGAATTACCTTGCTGTTAACAATTAGTTTAATTTTATTATTTAGCAAGCTGCAAACGCTTTTTAGAGTGTCCCTGGCCATCTGCTCCATTACTGTGAAAATCACTCAAGCTCGTTAAGTCCTCTTCTTTTAAAATATCATATTTGAGGGGATTATTAGAACTGTAAAATAAGGAATATTGCCAGCTATAAGAAAATAGACATATAAAAACTAAAAATGGGGAGATGAATCATATGCCCAAACTTTTTGGTTTTTATCAGATACAGCGGCAAGCAAAAATGACCATAATCTGCCTCCTGGCTCTGGTGGTTCTGGGCAGTAGTGTTGCTTATGTGCAGGCCAATTATACTTTAAAACCAATTTACGAAGTAAAAACCAATAAGAAAATAGTGGCCCTTACTTTTGATATAAGCTGGGGCAGTAAAACTCCGATGCCAGTTCTGGAAATATTGAAAGAAAACGACCTGCAGTGTACGTTTTTTCTTTCTGGACCCTGGGTGAAAGAATATCCTGACATCGTCAGCAGAATCAAAGCAGATGGTCATGAGATTGGCAGCCATGGATACCGTCATATTAACTTGAGCAATCTTAGTAAGACTGAAATAAAGGAAGAAATCAGCAAAGCGCACCAGATTATCAAAGAAGAAACTGGTGTGGAAGCTGCTCTGATCCGCACCCCTAATGGCGACTATAATGATCATGTAATCCAGGCTATCCATGAAAGTGGATATGAGGCTATACAGTGGGGCACAGATTCATTGGATTGGATGAATCCAGGAGTGAATTCAATCATTGAAAGGGTCTGCCAGAAGGTGCATCCGGGAGACATTATCCTAATGCATGCCAGCGATACCTGTAAGCAGACTGCAGATGCTCTGCCAGCTATAATAAAAGAATTGAAAGAACAGGGATATAAATTTGTAAGTGTTTCTGAACTCTTGCAGGAAAAAAGTAAAGCTGGTAAATAAAAGCTAACATAAGAGGCAGAAAATAAAACAAGCCGTTTCAGGCTAATTTCTGAACGGCTTGTTTAATGTTGGGCAGGCTTCTCTTCTTCTTCAATATGTTCCAGCCCGATTGATTTCAATATTTCATCAATCAACTTCTTATCCACTTGCTCACCTCCTTTGTACTGAATTACTATACAACTTAATCATAGACCTGACAAGTAAAATAATAAGTGGTTTTACGTAAATAAAATGTAAAATCAGACAAAAGTTTTTATTAAAATATATTCTCGTCGAAATCTTTTTGCTCAACCTTTTCTAAAGTATTAAGTATTCTTAAAGGTTTCTCAATTGGAAGCGAACTCTTTAGCTCAGAAGATGAAGCGATCCCCATATCCTTGAATTTCCTGGCTGTGACCAGTACTCTTCCTTCCAGGGAACCGGCCGTCCGATTGTACGATTCTACTGTTCTTTCCAATCCTCGGCGCATATCAATGAAATGCTCAGCCATTACCCGGATGCGGTCGTAAAGTTCTTTCCCCAATTCACTTATTATACGGGCATTTTCACCCACCTGCTCCTGTCTCCAGCCATAAGCTACCGAGCGCAGCAGGGCAATCAGCGTGGTAGGGGTAGCTATTATTACTCGCTGCTCTACCCCGTATTCGATCAACTGAGGCTGATGTTCTAAGGCAGCACTGAAAAAAGACTCCCCGGGCAGAAATAAAACTGCAAATTCAGGGGTAGGCTCAAATTGTTCCCAATAACTCTTACTTCCCAGACTGCTAACATGGTTTTTTACCTGGCGAGCATGATCTTTCAGATGCAGAATTTTCTGCTTTTCATCTGCCGTTTCAACCGCTTCTAAATAGGCCTGCAGGGGTGCTTTAGAATCAATAACTACATTCCTGCCTCCCGGGAGCCTGATAATCATATCCGGCCGCATCAGCCCGCCCCCATCGGTATTCGTACTGTGCTGTTCGACAAAATCACAATACTCAATCATTCCAGCTACTTCGACTACTCGTCTGAGCTGAATTTCTCCCCATCTTCCTCTTGCAGCAGGCGCTCTCAGTGCTTTTACCAGACTGGCAGTCTCACCCTGCAGCTGCGCCTGAGCTGCAGCCATAGATTTAATCTGTTCATTTAAACCGGCATAAGCCCCGACCCGTTCTTTTTCAATAGTACGTATCTGTTCCTTAACCTGCTGCAGTGCTTCCTGCAGTGGACTCACTAAATGGTTTATAGCCTCTTGGCGCATTTCAAGTTCTCCCCTGGCTCCTTGCTGATATTTCTCCAGGGTAGTATGAGCCAACTCCAGGAAGGCTTGGTTATTGCTCTTCAAGGCTTCTGAGGACAGGGCCTGGAAAGACTGGAGCAGATTTTCCCTGGCATCCTGAAGTAAAGCCAGGTTATCCACAGTTTTTTTCTTTTCCTCTTCCAACCTGCTTTTTAATTCCGCATGCAGGGTATTAAGCCGGGTATTTTCTTCCCTCATGCTGTTCAGGGTTCCCTTTTGTTCATCAAGCTGTCCTTCAAGAATGCCTAAACGATAATTCTTCTCCTCTGCCGCTGCTCGAGCCTGCTGCTGTTCAGACAACTGCGCTCTCAATCCTTCTATCTCACCGTCTAGATGCTCTATTTTATTCCTGGCTTCCAGCAGGTAGGCTTCTTTATCCTCCATCCTTTGCATCCACATTTGTTCTAAAGCGTTGCTTTCAATTTCACGCTTCTGCTGGTTGGCCTTAATGATACTTCGGGTTAATGGTATCGAAAGGCAGAACCCCAGAACTACGGCAGCTAAAAATATTACTGCACTTATCAGGTAATTATCCGTTTTGATCACTCCCCAACCAGGGCCAGACTGTAAACAAAATCCAGCTGATATCCCTACTTATTACACATTCTCCGAAATCCCATCATATCCTGTAATTTATTACTCCAACTCCCACCTGGCAGCGATACCTGAATTTTACAGGATAGCCAGGCTAATCTGGTAAAAAATAATTATTATAGTATTTATCGAAAAAATAAACGGTCTACCCAGGGGTAAATTCACATGAAGGGTGTTTTATATTTGAGTAAGGACGGGGTAATAGCAAGATATATACTGGCTTTCTGTTTCTTCTTTCTATCCGGATCCCAGATGCTTACCGGAACTGCTGGAGCTATAAGCGGAGTACTGGGCACTGTAGAATTGGGAACCGCCCTGCTGCGTTATTCACCGATATATGAATTATATGATTTATTCAAAGCCAGCCGCTATCACTTGTGAGAACGAATTGAATATTTTTAATAGTACTGCTATTATATTTCCACCCACTGTCCATCTTCCATACGATAAGTATCGAACTTATGTTCAGGAATTTTAATGCCCTCCCAGGTTTGCTCAAGGTTAAACTCCAGTTCCTTAACAGCCTCAGTTTCATTTTCCTCAATCCGGTATTTATAGGTTATCGGTCCATTGTTGTTTTGGACCGATAGGTAAAATACTTCTCCTGCCTCCCCTTTATAGTCCAGAGGAAAATAAATAATGCTGGTATCTTGATTTAAATTGGAATCTGCATGGATTGAGTTCAGAATGTATTCTATGGACAAGGCTTGAACCTGCTTATCAATGGCATCATCATTTTCCAAAGTCCCGAAGAAATAAAGAGCTAGAAATACTATGAAAGCTATGTAGAGTATACGGCGATAATTCATAAATACCTCCTGCTAACGACGCAAAAATAATCCTGTTTCCATTTTATCTGCCAGGCCTTTTTGGAGCAAATACTGCAGGTGTTTCATAATCATCATCTTAGCATAGAACATGGAATATTCACTTACCCCAGCTTGCGGAAAAACCCCGGCTTTTATGATATCGTCTATGCTCCGGGGATGAGATAACAGCTCAAGTATTTTCTTTTCTCTTTCCAGGGGGATTTTCTTTATCGACAATCTAAAGCCCGGGCAAACCCGGGCTTTAGTTAATTATATATCTTATCTACGGTATCTACTCAAGTTTCTCCATCACATCAACAATCATGTCAAAGAAATAGTTTATATCTTCTTTATCATTCATCCCTGCTTTAAAACCTACCTCCGGGAATCTACCCGGACTGTTGATTTTTACATTAACCATATAAGTAGCCTGATCCATTTCATCTTCGATGTTTTCAATGTCCAGGTCTATATCCTCAAGGTCATAGGAAAGTGAATTATCATTTTCGTTAAATACCTTTTCAAAAGCCTCCGAGTCGAATTCCTGACCATTATCAATAATCTGAGCTACAATCCACATTACGTCGGTGGCACTCATGTCCAATTCTTCAGTTAAATGCATAATTTCGTTGGCAACTGGTGTTATTTTTAACAGATCTGATAAATTTACTGGTTCGCCTTTGCCCCATCTCTTCTTCATAATCTCACCTCCGCATCTCGTCTACGCCTTTAAACCAAAATAATAAGCTAAAAGCGATGACATCAACACTACTTAGTACTCTCTCTTATTTGATTATATGTGAATTACTATATAAAAAATAGTGATTTTTACTGGGAATCGATTTATTCCTTCGACATTTTTTGACATTTTTCCATTGTGTATATCATGCTTATGGTAGAAAACTATACCATGAATAGAAACGCTTTGCAATAGTCCAAGAGAAAATACATTCAAGGCTCTTATATATAGCTTTATTTACTCAAAGCTATGGTCTATTATGTTATATACATATCGATTAGGAGTTAATTATGAAATTATTCTTAAAGTTGCTGGCATCCCTTTTAGCACTGCTGCTCTTGATAACATCTTATTATGGTTTGGTTAAAGGATTTTTCCTTAACACCTCCTTCTGGCTGCTGTATTTATTAATACTGGCAGGTGTTATGTTGAGTATTGCCTATTTAAAAAGACTAAACCATTAAAATAGCAGCTGTGCAAAACTGTTTTTCCAAGCAGAATTACGCCTGAGAAGATTCTATTTTTTCCCTCCGCTCTTTTCTGATCCTCTCCACATCAGGCTTGATCTGCTTGCGCAGATCACCCTTACATTCCTTCAAGAACTCTTCCAATTCCGAAGTAGATATCACCGTATCATGGCGCCCCAGCCTTATGTTGAGACAGTCGCTGCCCTGCAGATAGAAAATCAACTCGGTCTTAACTACCTGCTGACCGTATTCCAGATAAGCGTCTCCTCCGGCCTTATTACGGTCAATATGTCTGAAGTTCTCTAGTCTTAGCAGTCGCATAACCGTCCCCCTCTTTTTATACTATTTCTATATCGTAATTGAGATTACCTTTTCGCCAACTAAATTAGTGGATTTATTTTTTGATACTGGTGATTTATACTAATACAAGCATGTTGTTATTTTTAGGGATGAGGTTATAAAATTGAATAAATTCCCAGATTCCATTGTTGGAGCAATTTACATATTTATTTCAGCCTTCGCCTACGCAACCCAGACAACACTTGGGAAATTTGCGTTTTCTGCTGGCCTGACCCCGGAATCTCTTTTGCTGCTGCGCTATATCCTGACTACCTTATTTCTTACCCCTTACCTGATTTTTAAAAAAACTGCTGTGATTGACAAATCTCCACCGGTCTTGTTACAGGCCTTCCTATTTGCGGCAGAAGGACTTTTGTTCTTTTATGCCTTGCAGTATCTATCGGCTAGTATAACTGTAGTGGTATTTTTTAGCCATCCGGTTCTGGTAGCCATTCTAGGCTCTATAATATTTAAAGATAAACTGCACACCCATTTCATACTGGGATTAATCCTGGCAATAAGCGGAGTGACTATGGTATCCGGATTACTGGGGGGAGCAGTACAATTTTCAGCTTTGGGGCTTTTGCTCATAATTGCTGCTGCAGTTGTTTACTCTATATACAGTTTAATAAGCCAGAAAAATGTCCGCACTGTTACCCCACTGGTAATAACCAATACTCTAGCTGTGGGAAGTATGATCGTATTGCTAGTAGTTTATCATGATATAAGCTTTTTAAGCCGGTTATCCATGGAACAGCTCTTAATTGCTTTGGTCATGACCATTCTTAATACTATTCTAGCAGTGGTTTTCTTTTTGAAAGGGGTACAAAAAATGGGGGCTTCACGAGCAACTTTACTGGGAA
Organism: Syntrophomonas sp.; assembly: GCA_016841425.1. Taxonomy (GTDB): domain Bacteria; phylum Bacillota; class Syntrophomonadia; order Syntrophomonadales; family Syntrophomonadaceae; genus JAAYJK01. The sequence continues at coordinate 82,299 of JAENZE010000009.1, forward strand.
CTCTCGAACCCGTCCTTGCAATGCTGCTGGCTTTCTCCCTGCTGGGAGAAAGCCTATCCCGGATACAAATGATGGGAGCTTTTATGGTATTCATCAGCATCTTCCTGGCAGTCTATCCTGCCCGCAATAGCAGCCTTACTTCTACCCATAGTAGTGGTATTACTTAATTCTGCCTGATAAACATTATAAGGCTGCCTTAACATGTCATGCAGCCAATAAGATGCTCAACCTTACTACATTATAAATAAGCGGAATGACCCCTTATTATTGGATAAAACTCTTAATATCTGGTCTATTCTTAGTAATTGAAAATTTATCTCAACTGGCTTTTTCCAGGGTAACCGTCAAATCCCCGGGCCTTGTGTCCCAGGGATTTTGATCTATAATGATGCACAATACAGCTACTGCTCCGCTTCTGTGCTCCAGCCATCATCCAAATCTTCCGCCCACTCAAACTCATGGCACTGGGCACACATGAGCGTGGACTGCTGGTGCATGCTATGACATGTATTGCAATCCTGCTCCCCGTTGTGAGAATCGTGGGGATTGGATTGTTCAAAATTGGTTGCTGTTTTGGCATCTTCAAATGTGGCTCCTTTAGGCGATCCGATTCCTGATGTAGAATGGCAATTTAAGCAAAAATCGTTCGAAAATAACCGTTTATCAAGCGGCTCTTTATAGTCCCCGGTCACAAATTTGATGCCTTCCTCAGCTTGAATGGCCAGCGTACTTTCGTGGCAATCATGACAAGTTACATCGCCCGCAGCATGTTTATTAGCCAGATAGCTGCTGGATTGCCATGATTGATAGTAAGACTCCATGATATGACAGGTTGTGCAAAAAGAGGGACTATCGCTGGCTTTGAGCACATATACTCCGCTTCCAGCCCCTAAGATTACTGCTGCTCCCAGTATGATAATCAGCAGCCTCTTCTTTTTGGCTATCCTCTTCCAGAACCCGCCTGTTTGACTGCTGTTGTCTTCCATATTCAAATCCTCCCTCTCTGTATACTTATACTTTTCCGCATTTGCAGTGCCCCGCATAGTTTTCATTGGACATCTGCACATTGTCGTTTTTATTATACCGATTCATTTACACCCTGCCCTTAGACAAACCATACAGTTTCTGATATCTCTTTTTGGACAGCTGTCTAATGAATCAGCTATAAACCAGTGATAAACTTACAGTGTAAAATTTTTTATAACAAAAGCAGTCAGAAACAATTGTATTCTACTTTTTTCAAAGACATAGAGAGGAGACAGGAGCATGAGCAATGAGGAAGGGCTGAAAAAGGGAATTACACGCAGGTCGTTTATCGGGGGAAGTGCAATGGGGGCTGCTGGAATTGCTGCAGCGAGTTTCTTGCCGGGTTGTTCCCCTAAAGAGTCTAATGAGCAGGGAGCATCTTCAGGGGAAACCGCAACAGCCGAAAAGGCAGGTTTTATGACTCCGCCTGCACCAATTGCGGACAGTGAAATCAAACAGACTGTTAATGCAGATGTGGTAGTTGTTGGATGCGGTCTGGCCGGAATGTGCGCAGCTATTTCAGCAGCCCAATCCGGAGCCAAAGTCGCCTTACTGGAAAAACTGGATAGACCTCAGACCCGTGGTTTGGAATTAGGTGCTATCGGCAGCAAGCTCCAGAAATCTATTGGCAATGAAATTGATCCGGAAGAGATAACTAATGAACTGATGCGATGGAACGGCTGGCGTGGTGACCAGCGTGTCATTAAACAGTGGGTTGACAACAGCGGAGCCGTTTCAGACTGGATGGTTGATATGGCTGCCAGCATGGGATTTCAGGCAGTTCCACCTTCTGTTGAAGCTCAAACGGAAAAAGGTGCTCCCTTCAAATGTTATGCGACCAATTCAGCGATACTAATCCCCAATGACACAGTATCCATGAGCTCAGAAGAAGTACCTTCCCAGGCTACACTGCGCCATGTTCTTAAAGCCAAGATGGCTGAAGCAAAGGTTGATATTTATTACAATACTCCTGGCGCACAATTAATTCGTGAAGATAATGGTAAAGTTACTGGAATTATCGGCGGAAAAAAAGATGATTATGTAAAGTTCACAGCCCAAAAAGGTGTCATACTCTGTACCGGCGACTACGGCAACGATAAAGAAATGTTGGAATATTATATTCCTTCGTCTAAAGACATTTATAACACTGTCTATACCGGAGTCCAAAATACCGGAGACGGACACAAAATGGGTCTCTGGGCTGGAGCAGCTATGGATGATGGCCCTCACTGTCCCATGTACTTTGATCAGGGACTAATCGGCACCAAGTGGGCTGTATCTGTTGCCCTTACCCGTCAGCCCTGGCTGGGTGTGAATATGAAGGGAGAACGCTTTGCCAATGAAGATTTGCCTTATGCATGGATCTGCAACTCTTTGAATGGTCAGGGCGGTACAAAATGGGTCATTTGGGATTCAAAGTGGCCTGAGCTCACTGAAAAAATGCATATGATTATCTGTAAAGAGATGGTTCCTCCGTTTCATATTTCAGAGAAGATCGATGAATTTCTTGAAAAGGATGTTATTTTATCCGCCGATACTATGGACGAGTTGATTACCAAAATGAAAGTTCCCGCTGACACATTCAAGGCCACCCTGACCCGCTATAATGAACTGGCCCAGAAAGGCAGGGATGAAGACTTCTACAAACGCGCCGATGCCCTGTATCCTATAGAAGTGGGTCCATTCTATGCCTGTCAATTAGGAATATCGCTGCTGGTAACCCTGGGTGGTCTTAAAATCAACGACAAAATGGAAGTCTTGAATGATCAAGGGGAGCCAATTCAAGGTTTATATGCAGCAGGCAACGCATCTGGTAACTTCTTTGCCAACGACTATCCCATCACTGTATCCGGAGTCAGTCATGGCCGTGCCTTTACCTTCGGTTATCTTGCCGGAAAGAACGCGGCCTCTATAGGCTGATATTGGAATAAATAAAATTCTTCTTTTGCAGAGAGCCTTGAAAAAAAGGCTCTCTGCTTTGTGATTACGCTGTTATTAATGCTAAACTGTTAATGAAAGCATTAATCTGAGGTGAGTAACTATGCCAATACAGCAGGTAAGTTTATATCAATTGTTGGAAAGGATGCTCAACGAAGGGCTGCCTTTTGTGGCCTCATGCATGGAAAAACAGCTCAAAAGACCGATAATCATTGCAGATGCCATTGGCAGAATACATTACCCGGATGAACCAGGAACAGTGACTTCGCTGGATGATTCTTTCCTGCAGATCCCATCCGGATTAAAAGAAGATGAGTATTCTTACGACGAAACCAATCAAATCCTTTACTACTACATCGGGCAGCAAAGGGCTGGTGCATATATTGTTCTAAAAAACCTTCTTCCATCTATGTTACCGCAGGCACTTTCTGTATGTAACAGCGAAATTAAACTGGCTATAAAATACTATTTTAGCAATCTCGATAAGATGAGGGAAAGCCAGACAGCATTTAAAAAAGAATTGGCGGAATACCTGCTATTTAAAAGCAATGCTAATATTCGTGACATAATTAAGTTAAGCCACAAAGAGCTGGACCTGAACAAGCCTTACCTGGTTACCATTACCGAAGCAGATCAAGCCGGAAGTGAAATAGATTGGGAATTCATTTGCTCCCACACCAGCCAGCATCTCAAAAGAATAAGCCTGGAGATCATCCCCATTCCCTGGACAAATTGCATGTTAGCCATCTTTCCGGCCAGTTTTAAAAAAGATACTCTGGAAATAGACCCGGAATGGTCCAGGCAGATCTATATTAACAGTTTTAAGTTTAAGGATATAATAGGCAATATATCCGACCAAACCATTTCCATCGGTATCGGGCGAATATACCCTTTGTCAGACCTGCATAAGAGCTATTTTGAAGCGCGCATCGCTATTACCCTGGCAAGGCTGCTGGGCAAAACGAGTTTTGTTCAAAATTTTGATGAACTGGGTATATTCTCCCTCTTCTTTTCAGAAAACATAGATGTTTTAAAGAACTACTGCCAAAAAAACCTGGAAAAGTTGATCGATCAAGACAAAAAAACTGACAGTGAATTAGTATTTACACTAAGACAATTTATGGACCATGGTTTCAATCGGAAACTCACAGCAGACAGCCTTTTTGTTCACATTAATACGGTGCATTACCGAATAGCCAAGATTGAACAGATACTTGAGCTCGATCTATCCCAAACCGAAAACCGGTTAAACCTGTTTGCAGCGGTTAAAACGTATGATTGTCTTCGAATGAATGGTTTCTTGGATTGATTGCTTACGACGTTTTCGGATGCTTGGTTTTGAGTTTTCGCTGGGGTTTTAAATAGCAAGACCTTCAGGGGTTCCTGTTCAGGGTCTAATACAGCCTTATTTCCATCAGCAATATGCCCTGCTCCCTAACCTCAAATTTTGCTTTAGCTCCTTCATCTGCTTCTTCCTCATATATCTCATGCAGGTCACTTATATAGTAACCAGTTTCCTTATCTTCCCCGACAATTGGAAAAAATACATAACCCTCTGCGTCTTTGCTAACATGAGGATTCTCCTGTATAATGCGTGGTGCTCCAATCCCCATTTCCCCAAATAAATAAACACTAATAATTGATTTTTGGCTCTGATTAATTTCGTCAATTAATTTAATCAAACTTACTTCCACCTACCCTGCTCCTTTCCAATAGTATTATTAATATATTACTTCTATAGGTTACAGCGCATTACCTGCGGACCACGGCAAACGGCTAAACTCCATTAAATTCTTTTGATTGATGCCTTTACTAATATCTCGAAGATCTCCATGAAGTGCCGATCATATTGGTACATAACTCCATTACTATTCCATAACCCAGAACCTCTTACCAGAGTATTGCTGCAGTAATTACCTAACCAATCGGATGAGGGGCCGTCCATCGGTTTTTTGTTAAAATTACTTAACAGGGCAATCGCATTTTGCTCAATGTATTTTGCTATCCTTTCCGGATTACTATCTTCAATGGGAACTACCAATACTTCCATGCTGCTAGTTTCTTCACTCACCAGCAATTCCAGCCAGTGTTCTTTCTTCCTGGTGGACGTGTTAGCTTTGTCATTCTCCCAGGTTGTACAAGACCTATTAAGTTTGTTCATTATTGCTGTGCCTATATGCTTGCGTAAAACAGATATCCGATGATTGCCTCCTCCTGAATAGACCCCTGCTATATTACCTCGATGGGTTAGAATTTGATTGTAGATGGAGTTCTTATCATCGTATTCATAATGACTTTCAACTCTCACTACTCGCTGTACACTCAAATTTTGCCTGCATTCCCCTTTTTCATAGAAGAAGCACCAGCCCCTTGCAGGCAGTAAGTTTCTGCTAACCTGACCGATAGCTATCCTATTATCTTCTTGATGCTCATACCAATCCAGGAGGCGGTAAAACATATCCAAATCCTTTTTTCTCATACTGGTATTGTTCCTCTCATTTATCTCAAACCAATCATTACTTAGGTAATAATTCGATTTATTTTTATCATAACTATTTAATCTATAAAATGACAGTTTCCCCAATAAGTTAACAAAAAAGAAATATTATAAAGGAATTTGTATTCCAGTGCAGAAAAAATATTGAAAGCGTAATTCAATGTGTTCACTGTGTCAACATTAATTAATTAAGTTTGGTCATTGAACAGCACAGTTACAGAAAGGTGGCGATTTTATCATGGATATTCTAGTAGCAGTACTTATAATTATTATCGTTGTTTTGCTGCTGACGAGAGGCAGAGGAAGAAGAGGTGGTAGTGGAGCCGGTTACTATCATCAGGATGACCATTACTATGATGATCACGACGACAACTACAATGACAGCAGTGATTGGGGCAGTGACGACTCGAGTGATGGCGGCAGTGATGACTAGTATAGTAAATGTCTATTTTAGGAATCGTGGGTCCAGCCAATCATAATAGATTTTAGAAAAGGGCTGTTGTAAAACAAGTGTTAACAGCCCTTTTCTACCTGGAATTATCCGAATCAAATCATCATCTTCACATTCAGTGCTTTGAATGCTACCGCAGCCTGATCACCCACCTTGTAACCAGATTCCCGAAATTTTTGCACGGGCATAATTGTAGTCAGCAGGTTATCCCCTATGTTTAAAGTTACCCTGGCCATATAGTCGCCTTCATCAATTTCCACTATACAACCTATCAGACGGTTAACGAGTCCTTTGTTTGCAGGAAGTTTTGATTTCATTATGGTTGCTACATTTGTTCCTTCTCTGCTGGTTGACTCTTGATCCTCTTGCAGGTATTCATTGAATACTACACAATCTTCATCCTTCTGGGTACAATAACTCAGGGACTCACAGGTTTGACATTCTGCAGCAGCTGGCTTTTCGTGCCAGGCAAAATTCTGCATGTACGCGCTATGTTCTTCCTCGGTACCGGAACAATAACCATAGACTTCACAATTTCTGCATTCAGAATACGAATATTGCATTATTTGTTCCCCCTTTAATATAACCCCTTGAGACTATTGTCGTCTGCCAACCAGACCCCCATCTGGTTGTTATGGCAGCCGACAATTATGCTATTTTGATCCCTCCCTTGCCTAATAATCTTATTTCAACACTAACGCCTGCCATGATGGTCATTTAGACCTGTCTTCCCGGGTATATGGTAAGTATGAAAAATCTATATAACCTACCTTCTCCTTTTTATAGAAAGCTGTCCACATGTACTCGGCTAGTTGAAATAGTTTATTTTTGTCTGTCCCTCAAACCTATTCCCGCTTACCAGACTTAAATATTCGCTGCAAAACTTCCCTTTACTTAAGTCTGCAAAGCGGTAATTTAACCTTTGATATTAAATTTATAATTATAACATTTTGCTTTCTATTAGGCTTAGTTTAAATATTAGACATTAAGGACATCATTCCTTCTACTGTTATTTAATGACCATAATAAATAATTGTGGGAATTGGAAAATTGTCTCAAGATTATATTGATTAGAATGGCTGCAGGATCTCCAGGCAGGTAATAATTAGCAAGACATTTTATTAAGGTTTACAAAACGTTAGTATTAATTAAATAAAGCTGCTTTACTTTCTGACAAGCGACTGGTTATTTACAATGTAAATTACCAGTCACATTCATGCACTTATTTCCAATATTATGTACTAAAGAGCAGAAAGGGGCAGAGCCCACTTATTATAAATGACTTCATCGGAGGCTTGTTCTCCAGTGTAGTCCTCGTATCCCCATTTAATAACTCCTTAAATATTCAGCATCAATTATCCGAATGAATGAATATTGTAAGTTTTTCTGGTATTTGAGTAACCAAAACACATAGTTTCCATATTATATAACATCAAATAAGAAAGGAGATGATTGTAGATGACCAGCAAGCACTTCCATTATCATCCCTTGAACAGAATATGCTTCACTCCCAAGAAGGACGCATATATATCAGAATTCTATCCCACCATGAACTTTGGAGACCGCTTTTATCTTTTTGCTAATCAGTTCCAGGGATGTAATGATGAATATCAGTCTTTGATAAAATTTGATCTCTGCCAGGATGACTGCAGGCAGATTCCACCTAACAGTTTTATCGAAAAGGCTTGTTTGCGCTTATGGATATATCGTAATGAGGTACCAAGCAACACAACTACTGATCTATGCGCTTATCCCGTAGTTCAAAAATGGACAGAACTGGGAGTCACATGGGACACCCGACCTAATTTTGATTCTTCCTGGCCTTTCTGCACCTGCATTTCTCCCGGATTTATTAATGACTGGGTAGAGATCGACCTTACTAATTTAGTCAAGGCATGGTATAAAGGTTATGTAGTAAATGATGGTATTCTGCTAAAATGCGATGAACCTTTTGACAGTCTCTTAGGCTTCTACAGCAGGGAATTTGAAGATTCTACCTACTGGCCCCGGCTTTGTGTAACTTATGGAGTCAAATGCTGTGTAGAACAGCACCGTCCTCATCATAATAACTCTGAATGTGCTGAGCCGTAAGGACCCATCCTATACGTGCGTGGTGCCGGGTAATATCCCGGCACTGTTTTTTTTGATACCTGAGAATAGGGCTGGACTTCCATGTCTTAGCCGAGAAGGAGCGATAAATAATTTGGATTTATCTAAATCAGCTTTTATAGTCCAAGAGGTTAAGTTATTTTAATTGAGTTTATTATGATATATTATTAGAACATATTATTACAGACAGGATTAGTTGTATTTATGGAAAACAGCAAGGTGAATTTTAATCAGGATAGATTTTCAGCATACCTCAAACCCTGTTCACAAGGTCTTAAGGCTTCGGTGCCCATTGCAGTAGGTTATATTCCTATTGCAATTACATTTGGCCTGGTAGCAAAATCTTCGGGAATCCCTGATCACATAGCTCTGTTAATGTCATTTATAGTTTTTGCAGGAGCAAGCCAATTTGTGGGAGTAAATTTGATAGCCCTGGGTACTAACCCCTGGGAAATTATATTGACAACATTTATTCTTAACCTTCGTCATTTCTTGATGACTGCTTCCTTGTCTTTGCGTATTGATCCCTCGGTATCCAGAACCTGGCGCTTTCTTATAGCCTTTGGGGTGACCGATGAAACTTTTACTGTGGCTTCCTTGCAAAAAGATAAGACTCTTTCCCCCTTCTTTATAACATCTTTGAATATGCTGGCCTTTCTAGCCTGGAATGCAGGTACCTGGGCCGGTATCTTCCTGGCCTCAGGCCTGCCTGCTTCTCTACAGGCTAGTATGGGCATCGCATTATATGCTATGTTTATAGGTTTACTAGTACCGTCATTAAAAGAATCCCGACCAATTCTGTTGGTAGTCTTGATTTCTATAGCAATTAACTCTGTGCTATTCTGGATACCGCTCAGTGCAGGCTTATCAGCGGGGTGGCGGATCATTTTAAGCACTGTATTAGCTGCATTAACAGCAGCCATGATATTTCCCGCTGGAATAGGGGGAGATAAAAATGAATGAACTGCTGCTTATCGTAATTGGTATGGCCCTGGTAACCTATATACCACGACTAATTCCGCTGCTAATATTGGGGGATAAAAATATGCCCCGTTTCCTGGGAACTTTTCTGCAGTTTGTTCCTTTTGCGGTATTAGGTGCATTAATATTTCCAGGCATACTCTCTTCCACCGGGGAAATATCATCAGCTGTGGCTGGAGCCATGGCTGCTGTTTTACTCGCCTGGATGCGCTTGAATATCATGCTGGTGGTTCTGGGGGGGATAGGAGCAGCTTTTATCTGGGCTCTCATTCTATGATTGCTAAAACAGCATTATATATTAATTCAGTTCATTAGGCATAACAGTATTTGATACCAGCAGCGGATAAAACTTTCTACCACGTTGAAAGCCCAGGCTTACATAATAAGCACGATAGTTGCGCAGGTAAAGCCTGCAGCATCCACTCAGTTTATATATTTTTATATCGTGATGCCGAAGCAGGTCACCCGCTTCATATATGCGCATTACCAGGTCATGGTCTGCATATTCTTCTGGCGCTTCTGCTTGCTTTTCTCCCAAAAACCCGCCCTGAATAGACCAGCAGGCCATCCAGGCATCCTTTACCGGAACTAATTTAAGATTGTTTTCTCCCTCGGCTATTTGTTCAGCAGGATATGGCATGATTTCAGGAGCAGTTTCAAATTCTAATCCATAACGTAAATCACGCCAGTTCTGGCCTTCTTTTGTGTTAACCGGTTTTTGTACCACAGTTAAAAACCAGTATACTGCCAGAGCAATAAATCCTAGTAAAATTACACCTATTATGGTTGGCAGCAATACACAGCCTCCTTATGCCTTTAGGTATTTCATGAAATTAGTATTGCCCGACCATTGTGGTAAAATTAGTTCAGGTCTTAAATAAGGAATGTTAACTTTTACCATCAAGTTATTATGAATACATGTTCCCCTGGAATGCACATCTTAAAAAGGAATGTCCTAAATGTTATCTATGAGTCTATATCTAATGGCGAAATTAAAGAAGGAGATGAAGTTTTAATGAATATTAACCGGGTAGATATGGAAGTTGCAGGCATGAGCTGTAATCACTGCGTACAAACTATCAAAACCGCATTAGAGAAATTAGAGGGGGTAGATCAGGTAGAGGTTATTCTGGAATTAGGCCGGGCCAGAATCAAGGGGAAAGATCTGGTACCCGAAAAAATAAACAAGACCATCGAAGAATTAGGATTTATACCGGGCTCAATGGATACTAGCTCCTAGAATTAATAATAAAAATTTTATTATGAAGATGTCTAACGCCTGACGTTGGATTCGCTTGTTATATGGCTCTAGTGGGTCTCCGACTTGCTGGCTTGACCCTGACCATCAAAATTAATCGGCTGTCAGCAGACCGATTACTCTGCTTATAATGACCACCATAAGACCCAGGATCATCACTGCCAGGTAGATGCTGGCAAATAACCGTTTCCTCACCATATTCTTGGTACTGTAATCTGCTGTTGTTTCATCGTTATCCACCAGATTCGTTGATTCCTGACCTAAAAGATCAGCAGCTTCATCAAGTTGCCCTGCCGGAACATAGAGGTCTATTCCGGTAGAGGAAATACCCATATAAATTCCCATGTAGGCTCCTGAACCTTTACTTTTTTCCATTACCGGGATGCCCGCCTCGTTTAATAACGACCTTATCATTCCTGCTTCAATATGATCGCGGACATTAGCAATTAATTGCCATGAATTATTGCTTTCTTTCCTAACCATAATAACCTCCTAAAACGAATGTTTAATATATTTTAGCATTATATTAGCCTCGTTCAATCAACCGCTTCTTAAATAAATCGTACAATGATAATTTATCTCAGACGCTTGCTGCTGGTCTATTTTTTAACAATATCTGTAGATTCGTAAAGCCGAGTTTTAAGATTGTATTCCGTAAATACTATAAAAAATAACAACCCATATCAGGAGGTATATACAGCATGAATAAACAGGATGGTCTTTCAGCCTGGCAGCTTACTATGCTGGCTCTGGGTACAGTTGTAGGCGGCTCATTTTTCCTAGGTTCTGCCATTGCTATCAACGCAGCCGGACCAGCTATTCTAATATCATTTATACTGGGTGGGATGCTGGTTTATTTGATTCTTACCTCTCTATCCGAGATGACTGTTGCTGATCCTCAACCGGGTTCATTCCGAACCTATTCCGAACAGCAGTATGGTCCGTGGTTAGGATTCATGGTTGGATGGGTTTACTGGACCGGATTAATCCTGGCTATGTCCAGTGAAGCTACTGCAGTTTCACTTTTTTTGCAAGCCTGGATACCCCAGTTTTCGCTGCCATTGATTGCTATACTGGTGGTAGTAGTAGTTACCCTGCTCAACCTGTTGGGTTCAAAAAAACTGAGCAATTTGGAGAGCGGTCTGGCCGGTATAAAAGTTGCTGCTCTGATCGGCTTTATTTTGCTGGGAGTTGCACTTATCTCAGGTATCTTTCCTAATAGAGCTGCAGTTGGAGTGGGGGTGCTCCCATCGGAGGCGTTTTTCCCGGCTGGTATAGGAGGCATCGCCGGAAGTATGCTTATAGTTCTTTTTAGTTATGCCGGTTTCGAGATTATTGGCCTGGCCTCATCGGAAGCCAGGGATCCACATAGAACTGTACGAAGAGCCATAAGATATACTGTCTTTACCCTGGTGGGATTATATGTACTGGTTATTATCGTTATGCTCCCATTGATTTCGACCAGCAGCCTTACTGGGGAGATAAGTCCCTTAGTAGCGGCATTGAATATACAGGGATTAGGTATCGCGGCCGATACGGTAAATATTGTTTTGATAACTGCTATACTATCAACTATGCTGGCGGCAACCTTTGGACTGGGAAGAATGCTGCGTTCTCTGGCAGATACTGGTAATGCTCCAGCATTCTTGATTGATAAAGGTGATATTCCTTTAAAAGGTATCCTCTTCTCTGGAATGGCCATACTGGCAGGGGTAAGTATGGCTTATCTGCTTCCCAGTCAGATATACATCTTCCTGGTCAGTTCTGGAGGATTTTCCCTTCTATTTGCTTATCTGGTTATACTGCTTACTCACTATCGTTTTAGGCAGCATAAAGGATGCCCCCCTTCCGGTCATTGTCAATTACCAGGGTTTCCCTATACATCCTGGTTAGCCATTGTTAGCATTGTAGTAATTATCATTACTATGCCCCTGATACCGGGACAAGGTTCGGGTTTACTAGCCGGGTTGCTGCTTTTACTGTTTTATTCCTTGAGTTACTTGATTTTCAAAGCCAGGCCCCTGAGCATAAGAAGCAACTTCATATCTGCCAAACTCCTCCTACCTGTTAAAAAAGCTGCCCTGCAGAAAATTACACATGACCAACAGAATAAGCACAAACAGAAATAACACTCGTCTAATATTGCTTCCAGGGGTAATAATTAGAGGAATCCGGGAGTCAACTGTCGAAATGCATCAAAAACTAATGCCATAAAAAGGAATGATGACTCCTGGGACTATTAGAAAAAACTCTGGATAAGTTGGATGATCTGCGTGGCAGTATGACCCGTGAAGAACGCAAAATTACTTATGAGCAGGTTCGATCCGATTCTTCGCCGTCCCCTTCATTTTATATGCTAGTCTGCATTTCGACCATTATCGCTGCCTATGGTCTGCTGGCAGGGAGTACTGCGGTGGTCATAGGAGCTATGCTGGTGGCTCCACTGATGGGACCTATTTTTGGTATTGCTCTGGGTTTGTCAAATGGTGACAAAACATTACTTAAAAGTGCCCTCGTTTCAGAAGTTCTGGGAATTTTGCTGGCAATCAGTCTTGGTTTCATAATCGGTCTGGTTCCTCTCCGACCTGATTTCGGCACGGAAATCATTTCTCGTACCCAGCCAACCATCTATGATGTTATCATTGCCCTGGCATCAGGCCTGGCTGGAGCCTATGCCATTGTACACAAGAAAATAAGTCCGGCCCTGCCAGGGGTAGCTATTGCTACCGCTCTCGTTCCCCCTCTTGCTACCTGCGGCCTTTGCCTGGCTGCCGGGAATTATGAATGGGCGCTGGGAGCGTTCTTACTGTTTTCGGCCAACCTGGTTGCTATTGAATTTGCTGCTGCCGCAGTATATGCTATTGCAGGCCTGGTTAGGTTCGAACACCTTAATGGATCTGCCATTTTCACCTTTTTAAGACGTTTTGGTCTAAGCTTTATTATCTTACTCGTGATGGCGGTCTTCATGACCCAAACTCTTATCCAAATGGTTAATGAACGTACCCTGGCTGATCAGCTAAAAGCAGTAGTATCCGAACAGGTAAAATCAACCCTGGGAGCTAGCCTCTCTGAACTTCGTTATGAAAAGCAGGGAGATACGCTGGAGATTATGGCGGTAGTCATGACCCCCAGAGAATTCAGTGCCAAAAGAGTAGCCGACATTGAAAAAGTTGTACAGCAAGAAGTGAGACCAGACAGCCATCTGATTGTACGCTCGGTGATCTCTAAAGACGCAGACAGAAATGGGCAGGTTTTCATCAGTGACGACGAGCAACAGAAACTAAACCAACAGCTGACGCTAAACGAACTTCAGAGTAAGACTATAAAAATATTAAATGAAGAATTGAACCAAATCCCTGGAGCTTTAATTGACAATGTAGATATTCAGAATGTTCTTGATGAAAACCCCACTATTATAGTTGAAGTTGATACGCCCACTCCTATCTATCCCACCCAGGTATCTCTAATGCAGGGTAAACTAAATGATAACCTGGAGCAATCGGTGCGTTTAATAGTTAGATCAATAACTACCCAGATTGCTGATGATACAAGATACCTTTATGAGGAAGAAAATGAACCGCTGGCAGGGGAAGCTCTGGAATTTCATAATAAGCTGGAGGCAGCTATACAAACGCAGCTTTATATTCAAAAACCCGCTGGCAAACTGTTGGAGTTCTATTACGGTGAAAAAAATGATGACCTTTTAGTTCTGATCCAGGTTCGGACACCAGATATCATGGGACCTGATGATGTAAAACTAATGGAACAAGCCCTGCAGAAACAGATCGACGAGAGAATCAAGGTCATTATTCGCTGCAGTGTAGGTGTAGATGCTTCAGCTGATTATTATCTTAAGGGTTATGACGAAAACCTGGCCCAGGCCCTTCAATAACATCAAACAGATGAATCTCTCGACCAAGCAGCAGAGCTTATTGGAATTTTTGATTCTGATGGATGACTTAAGAGGATGTTCCTTCTACTCTTCGGTACAATATACTACCGCCAGGGTTCCCGGGCCCACATGTACACCTATTACTGGACCAATAGGAAAGGCTGGCACTTCTCTATTGTACTGCTGGCTAAGACTTTGGGCCAGGTCACCCGCCCGCTGATAGTCATGGATATGATGTACCAGCAGGTGTTTTAGCCCGTATTTACTGGCATCTTCTTGTAAGAGATTCATGATACGTTTGAGGGCTGCTTTAGTTCCCCTGACCCTTTCTTTAATATCGGTCATCCCATCATTTACATAGAGAATCGGACGTATTTGGAGCAGCGAACCAATCAAAGCTGAAGCCCCGCCTATCCTGCCTCCTCTTATTAAATATTCCAAAGAGGCTGGAACAAAATAAAATCTAACTCTTTCTCTAATATGCTGAGCTGTCTGCATTACTTCTTCCATCTTCTTGCCTGCTTTAGCAGCTATAGCTGCTTCAATAACCTGCAGTCCTAATGCCATACAGTTGGTTTTTGAATCCATTATTTCGATGTTGGCGCCCGGGAACTCTTCTAGCAGCATCTTCTTAGCATGAAGAGCAGATTCATAAGTACCGCTCATTTTTGCGGATATAAATATTCCCAGAACCTCCTCCCCGCGCATAATAATTTCTTTAAAGGTGTCATGGATTATTCCCAAAGATGGCTGAGAAGACGTTGGGATAACTCCCTCTCGTTTAATTCTTTCGTAGAAATGATCATACTCTACTGCATCTTCTTCAAATGATTCGTCAGGAAAGTTTACGCTTAGATTTATGATCTTTATATCCAGATCCTCTTTGGTTCCTTCCCCAATGTAGGATGTGCTGTCGGTAACCAGCTTTACAGTCATAATGATATCCTCCTCTATTTACTTCTGAGCTAATTCGACACATATAAAGCTTTATTCCTGCATAGTTCTAATATCTTTTTTGACCTTGTTCTTCTTTGGAAAACTCAATAGTGTTACAGGTAACTAGTATTGCCTTTAGCCTTTTTCTTTTTGTACCGCTTTTATTTTCCGCATAAACGTTACAGCAAGACTTTTTAATTAGAATAACCCTTGAGATATGTCTACAGTATTTTCCATGTAATTTCTATCCTGTATGACCGGTGTTCCCTGTGATATTATAAAAACATCTACAGTCAATATTGGCTTTCACAACCAAAAATATCAATTTTTTTGTATTCTTCTCTAATCAGTGTATTATAGGAACTGCTGTAGTAAATAATATCAATAGTTATATTTTGGTAATTATTTATATTATCGAGTATACGAAGTCTTAATAATCAAGCTCTTAATATTGTAATATGCATTTATTAGTTTTGTTTTATCTTGTTAAATGCTATACTCTTTAAACACATATTTTGGATATGGAGGTAAAAATGAGAGTTCAAATAATTACAGATAGTACGTCTTATCTACCGGCTGACGTAATTGAAAAATATAATATTAGGATTATTCCCTTGAATGTTCATTTTGAGGGTGAAGTATTTAAAGAGGGCACCCGCTACAGTAATAAGGAATATTATGATAAACTAAAGAATTCTTCTGTTTTTCCCAGCACTTCCCAACCGTCCTCAGGCGAATTTCTTGAGATTTTTGAAGAGCTTGATTCCGAGCAGGATGCACTGGTAATTCTATTATCCTCCAAAATATCCGGCACCTTCCAATCGGCCAATATGGCCCGGGCGATGTTAACTGGAAAAAATGTTAATTTGCACTTGATAGATTCAGAATTTTCAGGCATGGGGCTTGGGTTTCAGGTAATAGAAGCCTGTGAACTCCTGGATAGGGGAGCCTCCATAGATGAGATCATAGAAAGATTGAATGAGATAAGACAGAAAATGCGCCTTTTCTTCGTAGTAGAAAACCTGGAGTATCTTGCCCGTGGAGGCCGTATGAGCACTATCAGCTGCAAACTGGGTACTTTAATCCAACTCAAACCTGTTTTAGCCCTGGAGAAAGGTGAACTGGCTTTATTCCAGAAGGTAAGAACCTTCCCTCGTGCAATGGCTGTTGTAATGGCCGAGTTAGAGAAGGTCAAGGATAATATGAGCAAAATATCAATTCTTAATGTAGAACAGCAGGAGAAAGCCAATCAGCTCAAGGAGCAGCTGCAGCAGAAATATAATGTTCCGGTCAGCATATGCGATTTAGGCCCGGTGGTAGGTTCTCATTTAGGCCCTGGTTCACTAGGTATTGTCTATTATTAAAGCTGTATTTTAATAATTATTAATTATCCATATATATTTATCATACAATTAGATAAATAAATAACCAAGAGAGCCCCAGAGCCCCTCCCTTTATCTATTCATGGGAAGGGCTTATCTTTTTGTAGGAGGGTATTTAATGGATATGCAAATACCACCGTTAGCGGATATTAGACAGAGAGCAGCTTCTATTGCCAGTGAGCATTTTCGAAAAGGCCTTAATTGTGCTGAATCAGTATATAAAGCTATACAGGATGTGGGATTAGTTGATCTCCCGGCTGAAACTATTGCTCTGGCAACTGCATTCGGCGGAGGCATTGGCCTTCATGGTGATGTTTGTGGAGCTCTAGTAGGTTTGACTATGGCTGTAAGTGCTGTTCATGGACGCAGACAACCATGGGTAGAAGAATATCGGGATACAATAGATCAGCTATACGGAAATCCTGGCCTATACCGCTTCTTTAATCAAATCCCAGAGCAGTTTGAAAAAAACTTCGGGTCTACTACTTGCCAGGAACTTATTAAAGATTATCCAGAATGGTTTGATAGCCAGAGATTTTGCCGATGTCGGTACATAGTTGAGGAAGCCACAGTTATGGCTGTAGATTTCATTTTTCAGGGAAAGGAAGAGGGGTACTGCCAGGCCTTTGGCAAAAATATGGCGGGTAAGCAATAGGAGGGGGCGGAAACAATTGTGGCCAGAGTTATTCCCATGACAGCAACACCCAGTAAATCCGATTCTGTCTGTAACAACACTAAAAAGCTCCAGGTTAGCTCTATGTAAAATGAAATTGGTGAATTACTAAAGCTCACGTTATATAGTTACAAACCAGCCTACCAGTTAATTAATCTAATAGGATAGAGAGCGTTCCCCTTCATCTTGGGAAACCGCCCTCTATATAATCATTAAATATAATTACTAAATAAAACCTCAGGTATTACTACCTGGTTAACAATACTGCCAGTAAGGCACTAGCTGCACCGATCAATCCAGTAATGTAGCCTATTTTCTCCCATCCAGACCTATTGATATTCCGTTCCCCTTCCCGATTGGCATCATTTTTATCCAGACGGCTTTCACAAATATCTATCCTGTCCCTAATTCCATTATAGTCGCGGATTAATGTTTGCATTATCTCTATTTTTATAGACACTTCATCTATCTTTTTGTTAGCGTTATCCACTTTTTCCTGCAGCTGCATTATTAGATTCCACTCTCTGTTATCGTCAGTATTCAATGCTCCACCTCCTGGAATGTTTTTACAATATTATATGAGTATATGTCATTCGATGTACAATAATAATCGCCCCGACTGTCAAAGGCGCCATATAATGGGAGCAGATTCCATCCTAAAAATACAGGTTCTTCAGCAGGTATTTTGAATTAACTCCAATATGCTCAGGCAAATAGAATAATGTTTATACTCCTGGTACAACTTATAATCAGGAAGGAGGGAATTTGGATGAGAATAAGTGATGCCAATAAACTAGTTGGTACAATTATTAAAGTAAAATCGGGGCAGGATATGACTGAAGTTATCCTGGATATCGGAGATCAAGCCGTTACAGCTACAATCACTTCCGGAGCGGCTAATGATATGAAGCTTAAAGAAGGAGATCAGATTTTCGCTGTTTTCAATTCATCCGATGTATCTCTGATAAAAGGATAACTTGGAAGGATTATTTAGTCTTATAATGTAAAAGAGCCGGCATTTATGTTTCTGCCAGCTCTTTTACTTTGGAGGTTTTTGGATGAACATTTATGACCTCCCTGTTTTTATTTCATCACCCTCTGAAGCTCTGTCCCTAGTCCTAAAAGGTTAATTTTTCAATTTTAGGGCTACGGCTAACATGCTCGTAATAACCCCATTTCTCCTAAAGGTTTTACCTTTTAAAGAACTAAATTTCACTTCCCAGGTGATTTTGACTATTTGTTTTTCTTTAATAACATTTTATGCAATCAGTCAATATTTGTCAATGAATTTTCAGAAGATTTTGACATCGTGATTGTTTTCTTTTTCTTAATCTGACAGATTCAGTGCAAAGATACTAAAATCTCCATCCAGAACTTGAGTCTATATTTTGGCCAGTATTCGCGCGAATATCCATAATGCAGTTACTGCGGTCATCAGAGTAAATATTGAAACAATTACCCCTATCTTATTGTTTTTTATAAAATCTATTAATTTTTTAATCATAATCCCACCTGCTAAAACATATTGGTTCTAATAAAGTTAGATAACTAATTCTACTTCGCCCAACAATCTTCCTGCTCAAATATAAAAAGAGGATATCAGCAAACAGATATGAAAAACCCTGTTCCTTTATTAAAGAGAACAGGGTTTTTCAGGAAGAGTTATGTATACAGAGTATTTGATGAAAGTATTATTTCTTTAATGATCAGTACATGCTTAAGCCGCCGGATGCATTTTCTCTATGCCCCTGGTTTCCTGGTAAAAATGATCTATCCATTGCTGATTAATCTCTTGTATATCCATTGGCACTTGAGGTGTAAGCGGTCCATATAGTAATGAATAAGCAGCAAAATAGGATTCAGTCCATTGATCCACAAGCAAATTATCCTGGTGCGTGGGCATAAATGCTTCCAACCAGTCCATATTTGTTTCTTCGAGCATTTTAAATGGATGTAATTCTATAGCACCATAGATTACTTCCAAAGTATTCAGGTAGTTTACACTCCAATTGTCGATGGTTTTGTCATTTTCTGCAGGCATAGCTTTCACCTCCTTGAATATTCCGCTGAATAATGAATCTATTCTGAACCAGATGCCATCCTGATTTAATATTTTGATTAGTCCAAAATTGAGTCCAGACCCTACCTGAATATTATGCAAATACTATGCCAGAAGCGCTTCAGATCGCCAAGATACTATTACCGAAAAAATGCGGCTTAAAATAATTTCGATCTGGAAAACAAAAGGATTTTATGGTTATTCCAATTCATATTTGGATCAGCATAATACAATAATGGATCATCTGGTCGATGCTCTGCTTAACACTACCAGGGTAAATTTTTATTCACAGCATTGTAGTTATTATTGCTTGGATACGTATTTGAATCATTTTTCTTAACCTCTTAATTGTTTTACCATTTAACAGGTTTAATTTTGGAAAGTTCTTTTCATTCGATATACATAGCTGGTATAGCAGCAAGTTTAATTTTGATTAACCAAACAGAAAAATAAACGAAGGAGCCCGGAATAGTTCCAGGCTCTTAAACACGTACATGGATTTCAAAGTTGAGTTGCCTTTATTTGTTTCTGGTAAATCTAAGTTTGGTATAACGATCCTTAGATTATGGGGTCTGCTGTTCCTTGTCGGTAAGGGTGAAGCGCCAGGCACAAAACCATTCATCAGGATGCTTATCTGGTGGGCAGCCGATACATTCTGTCTTTATACGCTGATCTATGGCCCGGGCAAAATAGCTATATTCAACCAGTCCCGCTGATTTACAGGGATAATCGTCTAACCCTTGACGCTTCCGGGCAGACTGCACCCGACAGTCATTCATTTGAAATACTATGCTGTCAGGACTCTCATCAATAATAGATTGTACATTGATCCTTGCATACATCCGGAATTGCAGAGCCTTTTTCAAACCTTCAAGTCCTGCTTGATCCGGGAGATTCAGAAAGCGTTTTATGGCCCAGGCCTCAAAAGGGGAAAATCTAGTCCAGCAAGAATCGTTACAGCGTTTTGCATCATACATGTCATTGCTGAATTCTACTGCCTGAAACCAAATACCATCACCAGCCAACCAGTTGTTTCCAAGGTGGGTTAATAATTCCATTATCCTTTCCCGGGGCATATCCAAAAGAGGTTTGGGTACACCATCCACCATTTCGAACCCAAAAAATTTGGCCAGCCGGTTCATTTGTATCTGATAGCTTTTTTGATAGGCAGTATCAAGTATATCAAGAGCGCCTTCAAACCCCTTCTGATGTTCAACTTCTTTAAACCATAGTACATGGTGTACAATAGTGCGGTGAATCATATCAACAGCCAACCGGGCCAATTCAGTCTGGTTTATCCCCTCATCCCACGTTTTTACTGTACTCATATTTTCTCCTCCTCCATAACTCCATATTTTTTGTCCGGAAATAAAATAACAAGTTCCCGTGTGCTTCGCACCACCATTTCTTTAATATTGGGTTGAATGCACAACATATGGATAGTA
Source organism: Syntrophomonas sp. (assembly GCA_016841425.1). GTDB lineage: Bacteria > Bacillota > Syntrophomonadia > Syntrophomonadales > Syntrophomonadaceae > JAAYJK01. The sequence continues at coordinate 102,946 of JAENZE010000009.1, forward strand.
AATAAATATTGTTGCAAAACTAAAAATATGTGGATAATATTGAATTTTTTAGTATTAACAACAGGTTTCTTACAGCAAAATACTGTAGCGCACACAAAAGGTAAGTCTATTAAGAAGAGCAAGAAAAAATAGCAGGCTTAATTTTCGATAAATATACATAAGGCTGGATCCCCGGATCAAAAAAATTCTCCGGCTAAATATATTTTTTGAATCGGCACAGGATAGTATAAAAGGTCCCTGCGAACAGTAGTGAAAAAACCACATTGCCCACAGCATGAATCCCATCAAACACCAGGCTGGAAGCATATACCGCCAGAAATGTTTTGATGTTCAAAGGATACATAAAAGCTGCCCAATGCCAGATATTTATAACCCAGCCATAAAAAAAACCACATAATCCAGCCAGTACAGCAAAACTCAACAGCCTGAACCCTGCTTGTTTAAGCGATAGCATGGAAGCTAGAGCTCCGCACATTCCCCAGCAGAACATTTGCCAGGGGGTCCAGGGACCCTGTCCAAGAAAGAAATTGGAGACCAGAGCAGCTATAGCACCGACCATAAACCCGATTTGAGCACCAAAAACATAACCGGTTATCATTATAATAAATGTAGCCGGTTGGAGGCTGACTATAGCGCTGAAAGCAATTCTGGATACGGCTGCCAGAGAAGACATGGTTGCAATTAAGGCAATCATCTTTGAATTCATTTGTTTTTTTTCAAACTGCCAGAAAAAAGCCAGAATCCCCAAAAATACTATCAGGGTAGAGAGAAGTGCCCAGTTTAGATTGTATAAAGGGTTTTCTGGTATTATAGTCGCAGACAGAAGCAGTAGAATGATTAGTATACTGAATATATACCTGCTGCGATAAATGAAACTGTTCTTGATCATTATCCTACTGCACCTCTCCATTTATCTTCAATTTATCCCTTAGTTTCATTATGCTATATGCACATTGAGCCCTGTTCGCGGCAGCTTCCGGGTTAAAATCCGGATATAGCAAGCCGTTCTCGCTGGCAGTTTTCACCAACTCTAAATACCAGTAGGGTCCCGACCCGGTGGCAGGAGTTTCTATCGGCAAAGTCCTAACCAATATAGCCGCCAACTGAGCTCCAGTAATACTTTGACCGGGGCGAAATTCGCCACCTGGCATACCATTAACATATCCCTTTTCGGTGCAGGTCTTTATATAGCTCAAAGCCCAGAAATTTTCAGCCACATCAATAAAACCTGACTCACCACTATATGAACCATTGGCCAGGTTCATCCCCTTAACCAGCATGGCGGCAAATTCAGCTCGATTCACCGGGTTTTCTGGTCTGAATGTTCCATCCGGGTATCCATTCAGTACATCTGCTTTTACCAGTTCGCTTATCTGCTGGTAAGCCCAGTAAGCTTCGGGCACATCATTCAATACCAGCCCATTTGCTGGTTCAGGCGGTTGTTTCGCTGAATTATTCTCCGGGACACAGGAAATATTGCTTAAAGATTGCAGGGCTGCAGCAGAAGTCTTAATGGGACCCGCAATCACGCCTGGCATATAATAAAAAAGCCCGCTTTGGTCCTGAAGTCCCAGCAAATGAGTCACAGCATTATTATCCTGTACCGACCAAGCTTCACTTGCAGGTAACTGGCCTGCGGCCAGCAGAGCTTGTATTACCGAAGCATCTGTGCTGGCATTAGACTTGGTACCAGCCAGATATCCAGAACTGAAGCCCCCATCCTCTGCCTGACAGGTCTCTAAATAATCTAGACTGTTTTTAATAACTTCTGAACAACTGGGGTCTTCACCCAATAGTGTTAAAACCTGTATGGCTACCGCTGTATCATCAGCATCGCTGGGTATCCCTTCACACCACCCGAAACCTCCATCGTTGTTCTGGCGGTTCATGAGCCATTGCCTGGCCTTCTCCTTATCCGGTATTTCCTGCCCGGCAGAATCAAGAGCCAGAATAGACCACATATGCGAATTTATGAAACCCTTTTCACCCTTAAGCACTTGTGCGAATTGTCCGTCTTCTTGTTGAAAAGATAATATACTCTGCACCAGGTTCGTCCCGTGATATATCATCCCCTGGTCTGCGGATGTTAAAGCCAGCAAGGTGCGGGCATAATCACAAGTGTTATTTAGATCCTCCGGACAGTTATTGAGAAAATCTACCGGATTCTTACTGCCTGGAGTCCATTCCCTGGCATTAATATCCTCTCCTGCAGCAGCCAGAGCCATAATAACCCAGCAGGTTACTGATTGGCTGCTTTCCTGTCCTTCCTTATAAGGAAACCCACCATCCTGGTTCTGAGTAGTGTGCAAATATCTTACCGTCTTTTGTATCTCTGCGGCAAAATTTTCTCCCTGAGATGCGGATACGCTAACGCAGCTGCTGAAAAATACCAGCACTATGATAAATGCGATAATAATTTTATGTCTTTTTAAAACCATATTGTCTTCCCTCCTAATCATAAGGCTGTGACTATCTCTTTACTCTTGATTGAGGTGGTTAGTCCCAGTAAAGCCTTTACCCCTTCATTAACAGTTATCACATCATCAACAATATCGTTGAACAATTTCGCTATTTGCGGTGAATAGAAAGTGGAGTGCTGAAGAACGTCATACTTGCTTCCCTGTTCTATAATCCCTCCATCAAACATCAGGCAAATATCGCGGGCGTATTCAGCGGCAAAATCAACGTCATGGGTTACCATCATCACCGCTGTTCCCTGCCTATTAATCTCCAGCAAAAGCTTACCCAACTCTTCTTTTAATTGATAATCAAATCCCCTGGTTGGCTCATCCAGCAGAAGCAGCCGTGGTTTGCTTACCAAGACTGTTGCCAGGGCCACCCGCTGCCGTTCCCCGGTACTTAAATCTCGAGGATTACATTGACTATAAGGCTCTAGATTAAACCTGTTGATTATCTCATCACCGTACCCATCCTCGCTTAAGTCTAAATTCTTCATGGTAAATTGAATCTCTTCTCTAACACTGGGCATAAATAAGTAGTCGTTGGGGTCCTGTGATAGATATGCAACTGAACGGGCCATATCCTCTATGGGCAGTTCCCTGGTGTCTTTTCCTGCGACCTTGATGCTGCCTCGATTGGGCTTTAATAATCCATTAATATTTTTCAGCAGGGTGGTTTTGCCGGCCCCATTCTCCCCCAGAACCGCAATGAAATCGCCCTCCCGAATCTTAAGATTTACGTTTTTTAGAGCCTCTCCGGTATTAGGATAGGTAAACCAGAGATTTTGAATATCAACCAGATTCTCTCTTGAATCTATTTCTGAAATAGCTACTGGATCCAGAGCTGAGTTAAAGCTATTTTGACCCCTGGTCTCAGGGATATAAGAATTAATAAACTGACGGCCTTGTTTAACTGTTAGGGGCAGATCCTTAAATCCTGCCCTGGCAAATAACCGGGGCAAAGGAGGCAGGTATGATACGGGGGCTTTTTGCATCCAAATTCCACTGGATCTATTCCCTGCTTTCAAATCAGCAGATATCCCGCCGTTATCCATGACCAAAATTCTATCCGCCAAATGGCAGCATCTTTCCAGCCGCTGTTCGATCATTATGATGGTAGTTCCGTTGTCTTCATTCAACCTTCTAATTATGTTGAGCAGTTCTTCAGCAGCAACCGGGTCCAGCTGAGAAGTAGGCTCATCCAGGAGCAAAACCCCGGGATGCATGGCCAATACTCCTGCCAGAGCTACCTTTTGCTTTTGTCCACCTGATAATTCAGCTACATTACTGTCTAAATGTGGAGATAATCCCAGTGAACTGCTCATCTCCATAACCCTTCGTTTCATGAGTTTATCAGGCAGACCCAGATTTTCCAGGCCGAATGCTATTTCCTGCTCTACGTTCATCATTACTAACTGGCTTTCCGGATTCTGGAATACTATACCCACCTCCTGTACCAGTTGGTGATGACTCATTTGAGCTATCTCTTTGCCATCCAGAGATATTTTCCCCTGCAAAGTTCCATTATAAAAACCAGGAGCCAGACCTGATATAGTGCGCAGGAGGGTTGACTTTCCACTTCCCGAGTTCCCTACAATTAACACAAACTGGCCTTCGAAAATATCGAGATTTATCCTGTTCAAAGCAGGCTTAATAGTATCCGGGTAATAATAACTTAAATCCTGGATTTTAATATCGGCCATTTCATCCACCCCCAGTTTAATATTGCAGGGACCAGCAAAGCTAACGCGGTAATAGCTGCTCCAATCAATTCCAGCGGATCAACTTGCTCGAGTACGGGATAATAACTAAAGGCAGACCATCCCTTCACTGCTGACCATATTCCAACTGCCATAGCAATTGTCGTCAGAATTAAAATAATGTAATCCCGAGGTCGCCATAAATCCTTCTCATAACAACTCCTGGGACCACTTCCGTACCCCCTGGCGTACATGGACTCCGCCAGCTGTAAAGATCTTTCCATACAAGACAACAGCATTATGCTGATAATGGGTATTGAATTTCTGGCCCGCTCCCACCAACTTCCTGTGGCCAGTTTAACTCCCCTACAGCGCTGTATTCCACTGATCCTTTGAAAATCCTTCATCATCAGTGGAAATAATCGCACTGATAATGTAATGGCAAGAACCGACTTTCCTCCCATTTTGCTGAAAAGCCTTAAAGCTTTATCTGGATTTACTGCATAAGTATATAGACAAAATATACTGATGATAACCAGTAGTCGTACACTCATCCCCAGCCCGTAAGCAATAGCTTCCAGGCTTATTTCCAGCGATCCAATCAGTGGTATTTCCGGGCCTCTGTATATAATAGTAGTTCCTGCCCTGGCAAACAGAGTATTGATTGCCACTATAAATAAGACCATTACAATACTGAATTTCATGTAACCTTTCCATTCCGCGAGATTGCCTGCGGCGGCTATGACCACCCAAACCGACATCAATAAAACCAACAGATAAATCGGATGAGAAAATACCAAGGCCAGAATAAACACGATTCCAATAAAGGTCATCTGCGTAAATGGATGCAGTTTAAATATAAGATTATCTTTAGAATTATAAGTAAGCATAACTTCATCCCATCTTATTCTAATAACAAGGCACAGATATTACTTCATCTGCAGTTATGGCCGCATTATACCTGCCTGCAATCTTACCTGGATTGTTAAGCAGTATGTCTAACGCAGCCCGAAAGCCCTGAACATCAGTACCGGATACTAGCCACAATGGGCAAGGATCACCCAGACCATTGCCGGTGGCTGCTATTACTCCAGCACTTCCATCAATATCCCTCTTTACCTGACCCTGAATATCCATTAACGCCAGCTTCTTCTCATTAAAATGAATCCCAGTGCCATTACGTTTATAGGCCTGATTGAAATCGCTGATAAAAGCGCTATGCTTCAATTCCTCCCACTCACCCAGCACTATTGTAGGTCCCTGACGGTTGGCCAGCAATCCTTCATCAATCTGCATTACCCTTATACTGGATACTCCCCTTGCTTTTAAAGCCTTCTCCAATCGGTATCCTTCTTCCAGGTCATCAGTTGGGCACATTATAGTGGTTGATCTTATTTTACCCTCATAACCATGCAGAAATGGTTCGGGATAGCATCCAACTACTGCCGCGTTGGCAGGCCCTGCTTTCCAGGCATGATAATCCCACCATATTACTTCACCCGGGCTAATTATGTAATCTGAACCCCCAACATTAGGGCATATACCATTCACATAATAAAACCAGTCCTGCATTTCCCCGCTTAAGCCTCCGCTGGAACCCTTAAGTCCATTGATGCTGTCAATAAAGGTTCCTCCATATCTGGTCTCTACCTTCATTTTAGCCTGCAAGAGATCCATGATAGTCCAACTTTCCTGAATTTCCACCGTTTCCTGTAATATACCCTGGCCTCCAAAATTCCGGGTTACCAACAGCTTAACCTGCTCAACCGAGTTATTTGCAGTCATGGGCTGCACATTATCTCTGCCGGAGTCTTCAGCTGCAGTTTCAACAGCGGACTGGATATTTTCTGTCTCGGTTTCAGGATTCTGCAAGGTGGTTTCCTCTTCTGGAACATTTGGCTCAGCATCCACTGTTCCCCCACTATCCAGGGCAACCCGCTCCTGCTCATTGAGGGCGGCCGGAGTGCTGTTACTTTTAGTAACAGCACAACCAGCTAACATTATCATTAGTATTATCAATAGAGTTATGAAACACGTCCTTTTTTTCATTCCTGTTCCTCCATGTACTAATAAACGCACTTAAAAACAGCCCTATAGCTCATATCCAGTAACAACCAGGTAATTCAGATATCTGTATACAGTAACTGCAGCTTCCGCCCGGCTGAGCGAATTATGGCCCCGGAAAGTTCCATCCTCGTATCCGTTCATCAGCTTCGCCTGGCAGGTGAATCTCAAGCCCGCCAAAGCCCAGGTGGGAATTTCGCTTTGATCAGCATAGCTTAATTCTCCTCCGGTTAAATCGCTCTGAGGCTGCAGCCTCTGCAGAATACTAGCTATCTCATTACGGGTAATCGGCTTATCCGGTCTGAAAGTGGCATCTGGATACCCGCTAATAATGCCGCTGGCACAAGCAGTTTCTACCGCATCAGCAAACCAGTCACCCGGTCTTACATCGGTAAAACTCATGCCTGAGTCAGCTGTTGAGGATAGATTCAAAGCTTTTACCATCAACTGTACGAATTCTGCCCGACTGATATATCTGCCCGGTTCAAAGCCGGTGCCCGTACCCTTTATGATCCCCTGCCCGGCCAAAACCTCTATTGCCTCTCGTGCCCAATTTATGCCATTGTTAACATCGGGAAAACTGCTCCGGGTTGGAAAATCAACCACAGAGAAGGCAGTAAAATGATCGATCCTGAATATAATCAGCCCCGTTTCCAGGTCAATAATGGCTGGAATAGGTATCCACTCGTTTTTCCCAGTATCATACCAGGCCGGGCTCAACCTGTCGATGTTCATGTCTCCAGTAATAGCCATTTGTATACAAATTGTTAAAGGCTGGTTAAACTTGCTGCCATCCGGACCAAATTGGTAAACTGATGAACCTATTCTGAGTGCAAACTGCTGCGGAATGCTATCCTCCGCTACCTCATCTATAGTGATGACCACAGTCTCTGATACCGCATGGGCTGGTACCAGAACAGCTATTTCCTGCAGTTCATCTACTATCAGGGTTTCATCCTCATTAACATTTGTTTGTATGAAAACCTGATTGTTATCCAGCTCATTTTGCCGTGCGTTTAGCTGTTCAGCATTCATTTGTTTATCAGCGTTGATAACTGATGTTTTGCCCTGGAGCTGTTCCAATTGCTCAGAGTACAGGCTAATAATATCTTCTATCGATTGTGCCAAGGGGCTCATAACAGCTGCTGAAGGAACAATTATACTGCCCCTGAATAAATCATCCCCGGCAGGCCCATCTGAATATGGGTCATAACTATACCACCAGATCACCTCATCTCCCGGTTCTACTTCACTTTCAAATGCCGATATGGATAAGGGAACATCACTGATCTTACACATCCATCCATTCATATTCTCGTTGCTCTGGCCTTCAATGTCGGTTACCAATCCAGTGGTATATGACCAGCTCAAGCCGGTGGCATCCAGGGCTCCTACAGCAGTCAGGCCATAGGTATCATCCGGGTCCATGGTGACCCGCTGCGGAGAAAACAGAAGTTCACCATCGCTTCCTACTACTGCAATGTATATTTTGATATTGTCATCACTGTCATGGCTGCCACCAGTACTGTCGGAATTTTCTACCGTAAGCAGTGCTGATCCAGATATACCTCCAAAACCTGCAGTGATACTAGTCATGCCTGCTGCCATACCGGTTGCCAGGCCCTCATTTATGCTGGCTATATCGGTATCTTCTGCTGCCCAAGTTGCGCTGGAGGTTACTTCTTCTGTAGTGCCTGCTAAAGTATATGCCTCGGCTGTAAACTGCTGGGCTTCGCCCTTATCTATAACAGCACTGGAAGGACTCACCTCTAAACCCAGGACATTACCCCTGTTGATAGCTGCTCCCATCTGCAAATATGCATCCAGAACCCAGGTATTGGCCGCTATATTTTTATAAGTTCCAAACGTACCGTCACTATTTTCGGCCTCATGTAAAAGATAATCTATTGGGCTATTTCCTTCCCCGCTCACCCAACTTTCAGGATTAATTCCACGAAGTCCAAGAGTATATACCACTTCCGATGTGTTTACTACCGGATCTTCCCAACTGGCATATTGAAAACTCCCATCATCAATCTGACCGGCTGCCAGCCACTCCAATCCTCTTTCTATTGCATCTGACATTTCCTGTTCCTGGTCTCCGGCATATGGTTCAAGATATGTTAAGGCTCGTATTGCCTCAGCGGTAGTCATCAAGTCATCATATGCCCATGCTCCGCTTACAGAATCCTGTCCTCCCAGTATCAAACTTATCGCCTGATCGGTGTCAATCTTATCTATATCTCCGGCTCTGCCCAAAATTTCTAAGGCTGGTATATCACTGAAGGCACTGCTGTCAAAGGAACCGTCCCCACTCGCTGCCTGTCGGTTCTGCAGTATCTGCAGCAGCTCAGCGGCCTGATCATCTTCTCCCATGCTCCGGGCAGCCAGATACTCTCCTGCTATCCTTTTAGCAGAGGACTGATTAGCTGTTCCTTCATCGGCTATGCTGCTGTCTGCCAGGCTCATTACCCGGGATGTAAAATCTTCTCTATCATATATCCAGCTGTCCAATTCGGCTCCAGCTGCATCCAGTATGTAAGCATCATAAGCGCTGAAATTTCCGTAAACCCCATCCACTGCCTGTCCTGCTTGATAAAATCCATAGTTGTTCCTTACCGCTTGTAAGGCCAGGTCATCTAAATCGCCAGGGCTGGAACTATCTTGTACGGTCACATCAGCAGAATTGCTTGCCTCTTCGTATTCGGCTGTAACTGCTGTCGTTCCTGCTGCTATACCGGTGGCCAACCCCATATCTATGCTGGCTAAATTAGGATCTTCTACGGTCCAGATGGCATTAGATGTTACATCTTCGGTGGTACCTGCAAAAGTATATGCCTCGGCTGTAAACTGCTGGGCTTCGCCCTTATCTATAACAGCACTGGAAGGACTCACCTCTAAACCCAGGACATTACCCCTGTTGATAGCTGCTCCCATCTGCAAATATGCATCCAGAACCCAGGTATTGGCCGCTATATTTTTATAAGTTCCAAACGTACCGTCACTATTTTCGGCCTCATGTAAAAGATAATCTATTGGGCTATTTCCTTCCCCGCTCACCCAACTTTCAGGATTAATTCCACGAAGTCCAAGAGTATATACCACTTCCGATGTGTTTACTACCGGATCTTCCCAACTGGCATATTGAAAACTCCCATCATCAATCTGACCGGCTGCCAGCCACTCCAATCCTCTTTCTATTGCATCTGACATTTCCTGTTCCTGGTCTCCGGCATATGGTTCAAGATATGTTAAGGCTCGTATTGCCTCAGCGGTAGTCATCAAGTCATCATATGCCCATGCTCCGCTTACAGAATCCTGTCCTCCCAGTATCAAACTTATCGCCTGATCGGTGTCAATCTTATCTATATCTCCGGCTCTGCCCAAAATTTCTAAGGCTGGTATATCACTGAAGGCACTGCTGTCAAAGGAACCGTCCCCACTCGCTGCCTGTCGGTTCTGCAGTATCTGCAGCAGCTCAGCGGCCTGATCATCTTCTCCCATGCTCCGGGCAGCCAGATACTCTCCTGCTATCCTTTTAGCAGAGGACTGATTAGCTGTTCCTTCATCGGCTATGCTGCTGTCTGCCAGGCTCATTACCCGGGATGTAAAATCTTCTCTATCATATATCCAGCTGTCCAATTCGGCTCCAGCTGCATCCAGTATGTAAGCATCATAAGCGCTGAAATTTCCGTAAACCCCATCCACTGCCTGTCCTTCTTGATAAAATCCATAGTTGTTCCTTACTGCCTGTAAGGCCAGGTCATCAATATCGCCAGCATCATCGGCCTGGACAAAAGCCGGGTTAATAAAAGGCAGCAATAAACTCACGATAAAAACAATAGTCGCCAACCGATTAAATAATGATTGTTTCTTTCCCCTAAACAACCTAATCCCTCCATTCAAGTTTACAAAATATGAATACTCAATTGTTACCAGTTTGTTGCTGGTAATATCAGTCCCATACTCGCTAACCCCGGAGATTTAAACACATAACACAATGTACATGATTTCCATATTTAAAAATAAATGGAACTCCGTCAGTATATAACGGAGTTCCTCTTGAGAAGGGCATATATCAAGTAATGGGAACACTCGCCTATTCCGCGTAGACAACGGTGTTCATTCAGCAAGCCCCGGTCTCCTGGCTCAGGATCATCATTCCTCCACGCCTTCCCGGACTCCTCATATCCAGTGGCATCTTTGTGGATTCACTTCCCCTTTACAGTGGCGCGACCACGCCGGATTCTAACCGGCTTCCCGGGTTCCTGCCTAACAAACCTTAATTTAATTGTTTAAACTATAACTCAAGCAAATTATACTGCAACTCATGATGATAGTAAAATATTATCATAAGGAATTACAGTAAGATCGTCTGGCAAAATGGTTATTTTTTCAACTCCTGATTTGGTCACTAACCAGGTGTTTTCTATCCCTGCAATCCCCATCCCAGGGATAACAAATTTGGGTTCCAGTGCTATAACCATACCTGCTTCTAATTCAACATTGAAACCTTTAGCAATTACTGGTCTTTCATCCAGTTCCAGTCCTACTCCATGTCCAACAAACTTAACTCTCTCCGAGCCATAACCCATGAAATTTTGGCTCAGCCCTGCTCTATCAGCAATACCAATAGCTCGCTCATACAGGTCACTGGCTACTACCCCTGGTTTAACCTGATCTATAAGCGTTTCCTGGATTTCCAACGCAACTTGGAAAGCATACTTTAACCTGTGAGGCAAGACCCCTACTACGTATAAGCGGGTTTGATCAATGTTATATCCATCGAATACCCCCACATAATCCAGGTAAACGGGATCATTAATTTGTATTCTTCTCTCACCCGGTCCCTGGGGGAAGAATGCTCCCATGCCCATGCCAGCTGTGACTCCGTCGTTAAAACCCGAAATACAACCGTTGGGACCTGACAGAAAGTGTCCATAAAAAAATTCCTGGTTGAAACCACGCATACGTATGCAGCCCTGGTGTCCATGATCTCTTAAGGCTATTTCGACCCTGGCAGCAATAGCAAGTTCTGACAACCCCTGCTTTATTAGATCAGGAACATACGAGAAAGCATCGGCCATGCTTTTCCCTGCTTTTTTCATTATTGCTATTTCAAATGGACTCTTGGTAGCCCTCAAATCTGCAATCCAGTTGCTGGCATCAAGCAATTCGGTTTTAGGAAAGGTTTTTTTCACGCTTAGAAAAGCAGAGACAGGGAGTACATCGTATTCCAGACCTAATCGCTCTGGCAGCTGCTGACCCAGCTCACCCAGCTTTTCAGGAATATACTTGTAGTTGTTAATCGAAATGATATTCCACGGACATTCATTAGCTGCCCGGGATATGCTCTTACGACAGAATAACACCGGTTCACCACTGACCGGTATATAAAGCCGGGCGTTCTGCATGGTGCCACTGAAATAATACAGGTCAACATTCTGTAGAATTAGTACGGCATCACATTCATCAGCCTTCATCATGTCCTGAAGACCCTTAATGCGCCGGTGCAGTTCCTCTTTGGGTGTCATCCCCTTTCTCCTTCCTGTTACATGCCTAACATTTATACCTATTGATTTAATTTTCTCTTAGGACTGTATCTGTTTCTTCAGAAGGTAAATGCTTAATCTACGGTTTTGACAATCACCTGTATACTCCTGCAGCATTCATCATTTTTAACTATAAAGTGATCGGGTCTTTCCATTAACAAATAATCCCCGCTAGACTCTACAATAATATCTTCTTTTGTTAGGTTACCGTCCTTCGGTATAAACAGAGGACGCCCCAATGGAATAATAGCTTCTTTTATAATAGCCATCTGTTCCCTCCCTCTTATACTCATATCTGCTTACTTATTCCAGTTATCCAGTCATTATATTCCGCTTCGCTTCTAAGCCCTTGAAACCCAATATTCATGGATAAAAGCAGGTATAAACATACCTCTATCAGTAATTATAGCCGTAAGCAACGCGGGTGGAGTAAGATCGAAAGCAGGGTAGAATCCCTGTACTTTTTCCCCGGTAATTTTAATACCAGCGCAGTACAGAACTTCGTTTGGATCACGAATTTCGATCGGTATCTCAGACGCATTATTGCATCCTCTATCTGGACCTCCGTATCCAAGGATATAAACAGGTATTTCATGATATTGTGCAGACAATGCCAGCTGGAAAGTTCCTACTTTATTGGCGACAGTACCATCTTGAGCTATCCTATCTGCTGCTGTAAATACTTTACTGACCATACCCCGAGACATGCAATATGCAGCCATATTGTCGCTAATAAGGGTTACTGGTATTCCCAGCTCTGATACCGACCAGGCAGTTAACCTGGCTCCCTGTAAATAAGGCCTGGTTTCAGATGCAATCACTTGTATCCTTTTCTGATTGGCTGCTGCCATATAGAGCATGTGCAGCAGAGCCGGCCCGGGAAAACAGTGAGTCAGTATAGTATCCCCATCATCCAGTACCTGCTCCGCCCACCTTCCAGTTAATTGTGATCTTTCATTCTGTTTTTGAATTGCCTTGTTTATACCCTTCAAAATCTGGGCAGACCAGCTCTCCCTATCGTTCAACCCGGTTAAAATTTTATCCAGCAAGGCTTTGAGGTGATGTCCGGTAGGACGAGTATTTATCAACCGCTGGTAAGGTGCCTGGAAATATTCCCTGGCATTTCGCATTGATCCGCAATTGTTTTGTTCCAATGCTCTGGCTGCTAAATACAAACCATATCCTGCTGTTATGGCTATATCTCCTGCCCCCTGTACAGCCATATCCTCAATCGCCTGTGCTGCCTGTTCATAATCCGAACACATCAATTCATTTATCTGGCTCGGAAAAAGCCGCCGATCTATAATTATAAGTTTTTCTTCCCGCAGAAAAACTGTACTTCTTATATCCATTAACAATGGTTGTTTCAAAGACCTGTTTAGCCTCCTCATGAGTGGTAATTCAAAGACTATTCTTTTTTGGCCATATTTCTGCCAAAGGGTTGAACAAAGCCTTCCCGATCGCCCTGGTAGATAAATTCTACAGCCATGGCTGCTGCTTCCACTACCATATTCATACAATTCCGAAAACGGTTTTTATCAAACCATTCCGGATAATCCTTATTCAGGGTTTCACAGTCCGTAGCTCCATAGGTTTCGGCAAACTTATGCGGAATCTGGTTGATGAATCGATAGCGGCCAGGATTACCATACAATCCATCAATAATTTCATCCATAGTACCCTCGGTGGGGTTTCTGCGCCCATGGACTGCCCCCACTCCCATAATAGCTGCAATCAGAGCCCCACAGGTTCCCCCATACAGACCCATGCCGCCTCCAAACGGGGTAGCCAGGGCAACCGTTTCGGGCGCAAAGTCTACTAGCCCCACTTCTACCAGAGCTAGATAAACTGACTCTGCACAGTTGGGTCCGCTCTTGAATTTGGCCTTGGCCGCTTGGCGAACCCGTTCCTTCATCTCCTCTTCCGGTACTGTTTTAAGTAAATCCATCAGTTCTCCTCCTTTGGATGGTAGGCAACTACTTCCCGGTTATAGTTGATTATTAACTGTGTGGTTTATCCATTCTATAATGGATTCTGTACTTGCTGAAGGTGAAAATACCTGGGCTAAAGCACCTGCTTCTTTAAGGCTTTCTTGATCCTTTATAGGAATCAACCCTTCCGCAAACACGATAGTATTCCCGCAGCCTCTTTCTTCCAGAGCCTGCTTAAGCTCAGGGAAGACTGCCATATGGGAACCCCTGTAGGCACTGATTCCAACCACATCAACTGCTTCTTTGTATATTTCTTCTACTATCTCATCCATACTCCTATATAGGCCTGTGTATATTACCTCCATACCTCCGACTTCCTTAAGTCCTCGGGCTAAAGCTCTTATTTTTTTATTGTGGGAATCTAATCCGACTATTCCCAATAACACCTTAATTCTGGCTATACAAATACACCTGCCTTCCCTGCTGACTATTTGTTCAGGTATTTTTTAGATATTTCCTCGGCAAGTGAATATGGGTCGGTTTCTTTACTCAACAGTTTTTCTACCATGAAGTCGAATTCCCCAGTTGCTGCTAGTTCACTCAATACTGGTTCCAAAATAGCAGCACGAAGGGCATCGTTCATTTCTGTTATAACCTTGCGAATTGCCCGTTCCTTTAGTTGATGACGTTCAACCAGATGCTTATAGTGTTCGTCGATCTTATCACACAGTTTTTCGACGCTCGCAGCAAAGGAATGCGGTTCCAGACTGCTCTCTAACATTAATATCGGAGGACGCCAACCATTGGGGAAGTTTCCCGAATTCAGCATATTAAGCGTCTCTTTGTAAAGCTTTCTGGCTCCATCTTTATCCGCCTTATTGATTACGAAAATATCCGCAATCTCCATTAGTCCAGCTTTAATAGCCTGTACTTCATCTCCCATGCCGGGGACCAGAACTACTATAACCGTATGAGCATGATTGATGATGTCAACTTCCTGCTGTCCTACGCCAACGGTTTCAACCAGGATTATGTCTTTTCCCATGACATCAAGGACATGGATACCATCTCCTACCGCCTTGGAAAGACCTCCCATAGCCCCACGAGTAGCTAAACTCCGAACAAAAACTCCTTTATCCTCGGCATGCCTGAGCATGCGAATTCTATCACCCAAAAGCGCACCGCCCGTAAAAGGGCTGGTCGGATCTACAGCAAGAACTCCCACAGTTTTCTCTCTCTGACGCATAGTGAATATTAGTTGATCAGTTATGGTGCTTTTACCTGCTCCCGGTGAACCTGTTATACCTACCACATGAGCTTTACCGGTATAAGGAAAAATATGCTTTATCGCTTTAGTGGTTTCAGGTATATCGTCTTCAATATTTCTTATGAGGCGGGAGGCCGCACGAATGTCTCCCGCCATAGCTCTTTTGCCTAATTCTTCCATATCGTCAATCCCTCGGTTTGATGTTTTCGTTTATCCAGTCTACTATGGAATCGAGGGTTGCACCGGGAGTAAAGAGAGCTTTTAGTCCTGCGTCATAAAGAGGCTGCATATCCTGTTCAGGTATTATTCCGCCGCCAACAACTGTAATGTCGTCAGCGCCCTGTTCCTGAAGCTGCTGGGCTACTGCCGGGAAAAGGTATCTATGAGCCCCGGAAAGGCAGCTAAGTCCAACCATGTCCACGTCTTCCTGTATCGCTGCTCCTACTATCTGTTCAGGAGTTTGGTGACAACCGGTGTATATTACCTCAAATCCGGCATCACGAAAAGTCCGGGCCAGAACCCTGGCTCCACGGTCATGTCCGTCCAAACCAGGTTTAGCAAGCAGTATACGTATCTTTCTATCAGCCATATTGTAAACCTCCTTTAATTTCTAGTACATGCCAGGGTCACGGTATTCGCCGTAGACTTCCCGATATACATCGCAGATTTCCTGGACGCTGCAGTAACTCTTAACTGCCTCGATACAATAAGGCATGACATTTTCACCTTTCTTGCAGGCGGTTCTAATATCATCGAGACATTCCCTTACTTTGCGGCTGTCACGTTTTCTTCTTACCGCATTCAAACGTTCAATTTGCTCCTTTTCAACGGAATCATCAATCTCAAGGAAAGGAATTTCCACATCCTCATCAGTGTTATACTTGTTGATCCCGATCATAATTTTTTCACCGGAATCTATCTGGCGCTGGTACTTATAGGCAGCATCCGAGATTTCCATTTGCGGGAATCCTTTCTCGATTGCTTTGACCATACCACCCATATCGTCAATCTTATGAATGTAATCCCAGGCCTTTTCTTCCATTTCGTTGGTCAGGGCTTCTACAAAATAGGATCCAGCCAGCGGGTCGATAGTATTAACCACTCCAGTTTCCTCAGCAATAATCTGCTGGGTTCTGAGAGCAATCTGTACCGCATGGTCGGAAGGCAGACAGAGTACCTCATCCAGAGAATTGGTATGCAGGGACTGGGTACCTCCTAATATAGCTGCCAGAGCTTCGGTTGCAGTTCTGATAACATTATTGTATGGCTGCTGGGCAGTCAGTGAACATCCAGCAGTCTGAGTATGGAAACGCATCCACCAGGATCTCTCATCTGTGGAACCGTACCTTTCGCGCATGGCCTTGGCCCAGATTCTCCTGGCAGCACGGAGTTTAGCGATTTCTTCAAAGAAGTCTATATGAGAATTGAAGAAGAAAGATAAGCGGGGAGCAAACTCATCTACATGCAAACCTTTACGGGCAATAACATCCTCAACATATTCCATTCCATCCCTCAGGGTAAAGGCTAACTCTTGTACTGCTGTGGCCCCAGCCTCTCTTATATGGTATCCGCTTATACTGATGGTGTTCCAGCGAGGAACATACTTGGTTCCAAATTCTACCGTATCACTGATAAGTTTAACCGAGGGTTCCGGGGGACACATCAGCGTCTTCTGGGCAATAAATTCCTTCAGCATGTCATTCTGAATAGTTCCTCCGATTTTAGTGAGCGGTATGCCTTGAATCTCCGCAGCAGCACAGTACATGGCCCATAAAGCTGTAGCTGGCGGATTAATAGTCATGGAGGTAGTAATATTAGCTAACGGAATCCCTTTTATCAGAGTAAAAAAATCGTCAATCGTGTCTATGGCTACCCCGCATTTGCCGCATTCACCTCGGGCTTTAGGAGAGTCGGTGTCATAACCCATAAGCGTCGGAAAATCGAAAGCGGTACTCAAGCCAGTTTGGCCGGAGTTTAAAAGATAATGCCAGCGCTGGTTGGTTTCCTCAGCGCTTCCCATACCAGCAAACATCCTAAATGTCCAATATTTCCCACGGTAACCGGTCACCTGGTTGCCTCGCAGATAAGGATATTGACCAGGATATCCAATATCTTTTTCAAAATCCATGTTTTTGATATCTTCGGGTCCATATAGCCGCTTTATTTCCAAGTCGGACACGGTAGTCCATTTTTCTTTTTGGTCAGCATGTTTGGCCACCGTCTTTTTAACTTCATCTTCCCATTTTTTACGCATAGTACTTGATTTATCCAATAATTCTTCAGTAAACAACTATCAATCCCTCCTCAATTAAAAAGCCATTATCACTGTAAGTTAATAAGTAAACAGGTATCAGTACTCAATACCGGCTCTGTCCTTGATACCGGCATTATAATGATGTTTTATCTCTCTTACTTCACTGACCATATCAGCCAGCTCTTGTATGCTTTGCGAAGCATATCTGCCTGTTAAAATAAGGTCCAGCTCCGGGGGCTTGTTTTTAATCATGTCTATTATTTCGTCTTCCGGAACCAGGCAGAAATCTGCAACTACATTGATTTCATCCAGAATGACCATGTCATAATCACCACTCTGAATTACTTCTTTTGCTTTGGCAAATCCCTCTTCGGCCAACTCCATATCTACAGTTGCCGGATTATCACGCATAACAAAGCTATCCAGCCCATATTGGAAAAACGCCAATTCGGGTAAGTATTTCCTCACTGCTACAACTTCACCATATACGCGTCCCTTCATAAACTGAATCATACATACCCGAAGTCCCTGGCCAGTAGCCCGTAAAGCCTGGCCAAACGCAGATGTCGTCTTGCCTTTGCCATTGCCGGTAATTACCATCACCAGTCCTTTTTTGGGTGATTTTTTTGCTCCATTATCGACGGGCAAGTTTTTCATCCCCTTTTCCAGTTAATAATCCAGGTACTTAATTATATATAAATAACGAATCCTGATGGCACACTCTAAAAGCCATGATATTAGCACTAAAATATCTATAGCATATTAATCCAGCCCGATTCTGCAGGATTATATACCAGATAAAATACACAGGCTATAAAAGACCATCCGGGGTATCAGTTAACATAATTTGCAATACCCCATTCAGATCGAAACCAATTTAGTTTTCAATATTAAGCGGATTAAGAAAAATAATAATCTTTTCATCGGTTCCCTAAGAATAGATTCCACACAGGATGCGGCTAGCTTAGTTGTTCCTCTCACACCAGCAACTGCTGAATATGTGCAAATGTATGAACCTTCCAAGCTTGGCACTTTAAGACCCTGTTTTAGAATCATGTTTGCTTACCTGCCACCCCCTCTCCAATAAAAATGCCCCTGAATGCTAATGCTTCAGGGGCTCAAAGGCTCTCAACAATAGAAATATACCTAATACTTGAGCTAGTCACTAAATATTTATTTGTTGTGACTATGATTTATTACATAATCCGGAAGTTTTCCTTATGAGTTAATGGTTACTTTGTATTCAATATTAAAGGTTAAGCTATTGTTTTTTCAAGAATATTTTGTAGACCAAATATTTATTTTCTGCCTCATTTAGTCATTTCTAGATATCATTCGCCATTTATTTGTTGGTTGTTGTCGAATATTCCTTGTTTTTTATGTTTAAGCGGCTTTTTATGCACTTCCTGGCAGTATATGATTTAATAAATGGGGGATATTCTATCATGTTTTGCGGCACTCATTGAGAAAGTGAATCTAATATGGTTGTGCCTTAATATAAAAAACACTTAAGATATAGTCAGCTAGAATATGACAGTTAAATCTGTTTATGATACAACTTGGAGAGTGCTTTATTAAGCTGGTATAAAAACTCGGGCAGAAGCTTCGTATTTTCAAGGCAATTAATATTTTAGCTATGAGCCAATGCTGTCTACAGCTCTTATTTCCTCCAAAATTTTCTGACAGATAACCTCATTCCCGGCAACCAGTGAAACTCCTCTTTTTTCAGGTAAATATACTACTTTTCCACCTGCTTCCTCCAGGATCAATACCCCTGCAGCTACATCCCATGGACTGAGATTCAGTTCCCAATAACCGTCCAGCAAACCGGCAGATACATTGGCCAGGTCGTAGGCGGCAGATCCCATTCTTCTTATCCCTCTCACCTGAGGTGTTATCCTGGAAAAATAATTAACGTTGTTATCGGGGTTTTCTGCCCGATCATAGGGAAAACCAGTGGCCAGCACACTCTCCCGCAACTCCGCCTTACCTCCAACCCTGATCGCATTACCATTGAGATAAGCGCCCTGCCCCCTGACAGCCTCGAACATTTGGTCTAACACAGGTACATATATAATCCCCAGCCTGGTTTTAGACTGATATTGAAGGGCAATAGACACCGCGAATACATGTAACCCCTGAGCATAATTGGTTGTTCCGTCCAGGGGATCGATAACCCACAAATAATTTGAAGCTATATCGTGTTTTCCATATTCCTCTGATAAGATAGCATGGTCTGGATATTTATCGCGAATAGCATTCATAAGAAATTCTTCTGACCATCTGTCCATCTCGGTTACCAGGTCTACGCTGCTTGACTTGGTGTTCAGTACCATATTTTCTCCCAGGTGTTCCTTCTGAATCTTGCCGACTTTCCGAGCCCAGCATTTTACTTCTTTTATTACTTCAATATAATTTATCATTAATTCTGCATCAGCATACTAATGCGCAGGCATAAATATGCTTCTCCTTTCCATATATTAGCCAATACAACTCAGAGTTCCGATATTTTTTATACCCCAATCAGTAGCTCCTGACATAGCTTTTTACTTCTTCATCCACAACATTACAGCTCCTCCCTCAATTAGCATAGGGCAGACTGCTCAAACCCAACTATTTCCTTAGCTTGTAGGGTGTCCATATTGTCCATAGTCATTTATATTAGCGTAGCATATTAAATTTTCTACTATCAAGTTAATTGGAGTAAAGGGTACTTCTTTGCCTTACCCGCTATTGTAAGAAATAAATGGAAAGAACATATGATATTATAGTAATTAATATTTAGTACGGATTATTATTAATGGCTTAAGACAGTAAGGTAGTAAAGGAGGATATGATTTTATGAGGCTGTTCAGATCAAAACGCATCCTTGCCGCAGGTGCTGTGTTTCTGCTCTTCGTATTAATAGTGAGCGGTTGTTCAGAATCTGCTGGGAACAGTAGCGAGGTAAGATTAAGCCAAACAGCAAAGGCTGCTGAATTTGCAGCCTATACTGATTATCCGGTGGATGCTACCCCGGTTGTAGTTCCCTACCAAATAGCACCGGATTTCAGTAATGTAGATAACATTAACCGCTTTGAATTTTCCCCTCAGGCTAGAGAATTGCTTGTTAAAAATGCCTTTGTGGTTGTCCCCTTCTGGGGAGAAGAATTTTTTGCTATGTACGAGCCTAACCGTTATGATGGGATTCCCAATTTCATTACTACAGATGCTATGCTGCACAATTATCACCTTTTTTTCAACCATCTCCTGGAATCTATGGAAAAAGACAATATGATTCCTGAGATTAAAATTCTCAATGAAGTCATGATAAATGAGACCCTTCAACAATACGAAAGTTTAAAGGGAAGCACCTGGGAAAGCGCGGCACGGCGCAATCTAGCCTTCTTTACGGTTGGCAGCGTACTTATGAACCCTCAATTTCAGGTGCCCGCATCGGTTCAGCAGGAAGTGTCCAGGGAACTGGACTTGATTAACCAGCATCAGCAAATAGCCATATCTCCAATTATGAGTATAGGCCAGTCTGAGCCAGATGTGTTGGAGGATCTGAAAGAAGACTATACTCAATACATACCCCGCGGTCACTATACTAAATCAGAAGAACTGCAGCAATACTTTCAGACTATGATGTGGTACGGCCGCATGACCTTCCGCCTCAAAAACGAGGATGAGACTCGTTCCGCAGTACTTATCTCTCTAGCTCTTAACCAGGGCAGCAACCTGCAGCACTGGGAAAAAATATATGAGCCGAGTTGCTTTTTTGTTGGAAAAAGCGATGATTTAGGATATTACCAGTATAATCAGCTCCTGCTTAAAGTGTACGGCAGTGCCGTTAAAATTAACGATCTCACCGATTCAGTGGATAAATGGGAGCAGTTTTTAGGTGAAGCTCAAGAACTAAGCCCACCGCTCATCAATTCCATCCCCATTTTTGATGAAACCCTGCAGCCGGACCGGGAAAATGAAATAAAAGGTTATCGTTTTATGGGGCAGCGATATACTCTGGATGCGGATGTATTTCAGCGCCTGATATATCGTGAAGTCAAAGAAAATCCGGAAGGTGAGAGAAGAGTGCTGCCCCGAGCCCTGGATATTCCAGCTGCCATGGGCAGCAGTGAAGCCGTCTCCATTCTTCAGAATCTGGGAGAGTACAGGTATGAGAATTACCCGGAAAACATGAGTAAAATGCAGTCACATATTACCGCACTAGATAAAAACAGTTGGACGCAAAACCTGTACTGGAGCTGGCTCTATACTTTAATGCCCTCCACCGGAAATAAACCGGCGGGTTACCCCTCTTTTATGCTCAATCAAGCCTGGGACCGTAAAGAACTGAATACTTATCTGGGCAGCTGGACCGAGTTAAAGCACGATACCATTCTATATGCCAAGCAGGTGTACGCTGAGATGGGTGGAGGTATTGAAGGCGAAGTTGATGATCGGGGATATGTTGAGCCAAACCCCGAACTATATGGACGCCTGGCCTCATTGGCAAAAATGACCCGGGAGGGTTTAGACAACCGCCACTTCTTATCCGATAGAGACCGGGAAAGCCTGGCACGTATGGAAGTACTGGCTCTTGCCTTGAAGGCAATTTCAGAAAAAGAGCTGACCAATACCGCTTTATCAGAAGAGGATTATGAACTTATACGTACCTTTGGAGGACAACTGGAACATTTCTGGCTGGAAGCTTTGAGAGATGAGAACAGTGATATCCCTCCTAAAGCTTGGGAAAATCCAGCCGCCTTGATTGCTGATGTAGCTACTGCTCCACCAGATTCAATACTGGAAGAAGGAACCGGTTATATCTCGGAAATTTACGCAATAGTGCCAGTCGAAGGGAGTCTGCGTATAGCCCGCGGAGGAGTATACTCATATTATGAATTCACCTGGCCAGCAACGGACCGCCTAACCGATCAGAAGTGGCGGGAAATGCTGCAGAATCAGAAAGCACCTGAAGCGCCCACGTGGACCAGTGTTTTTACTGCTGAAGGTCCCTGTCATTCGGTATTTCCTTAATGGTGGTAATGGATGTCAGGAAAATTGCAGATTAGATTACGCTGGATTTTGATTACCGTACTTATCCTGTTGGCCTTTGTTCTATGGGCTGACAGGATGGGTGCCATTTTCTTGCTCACCGGAGGCCAGGCGGTACTGACAGAACATCAAGATTTAAATAATAACGGAATTATTGAATGGTATTTTTTAGAAAACTATGGTCTGAGAATTATCGAGAATGATGTGGAAGTATGGGCGTCTCCGGCTGAATGGCGAGTGTCTTCCTTTGCCTTTGGTGATACCAACCATGACGATAAAAAAGACCTGCTGATTGTGGCTTGGAAAAAAGGAAGTTTTGGAGAAGATAAGCCCTTTTGGGTTAACATGAACGACAAGGAAATACGTTGCCACCTGTTTATATTTAACTTGACCGAAGACCAGGTTAAACCGGTATGGATGTCTTCGGCTCTTCACCGACCCATCAACTCCCTGGAGGTACAGGATATCAACCAGGACGGCAAAAACGAGCTGCTGGTATACGAAGGCAGCTATTCTCTTCCATCCCGCTTTATGAGCCTCGATGCCTCAGAACCCACCCTCTGGCAGTGGCAAGGCTGGGGTTTCTACCTCCTGGATAATCCCAGATGAAACCGGGAACAGTTCAAATTTATTATTATTGTCGGATCGAGTGTATGGGCAGATTTTTTCCCTGCGATAAGTATTTTCTCTAAAATAAAATATCAGATGATAAGATTTAAGGATATAAAATAAATAGAAGCAGCCGGACGGCAGCTTCTATTTGTCTGTCTGTGAGCAAAGTAAAGCTGACTATATGGTTTTATTACTTCTGATCCAAATCTTCATTTTATCGGCTTCCTTAATAAGATCATCCCGGAAGTCTGGATGAGCAATACTTATCAAAGCCTCAGCCCGTTCCCAGGTGGATTTTCCTTTAAGCTGAACTATCCCGTATTCGGTTACTACATAGAAGTTCACTGCTCTGTGAAGAGTAACAATGGTTCCAGGATCTAATGTCGGCCTGATCCTTGATGCTATTCTCCCTTCTGCATTTGTGTAAGTTGAGGTAAGACATATAAAGCCTTTTCCATCCCTGGATTTAAATGAACCGGAAATGAAATCCAACTGCCCCCCAGTTCCAGAGATCTGCTTGAACCCGGATGCCTCGGATGCGACCTGGCCGTATAAATCAACCTCAAGAGCGTTATTAACAGCCATTACCCTATCGTTTTGTCCTATAATATAGGGATCATTAGTATAGCTCACCGGATATATGGCACATAACGGATTTTCATCCAGGAACTCGTATAATTTAGTAGTACCCATAGCGAAAGTGTATACCATCTTCCCCTTATCCAGGGTTTTATGTATCCCGGAAACACGTCCGGCTTCATACATATCTACAAAGGAATCAACCAGCATCTCCGTGTGGACGCCCAGATCCTTTAAATCTGATTGGGCAATCATGGCTCCTATAGCATTGGGCATACCTCCAATTCCCAATTGCAGGCAGGAATTGTCCGGGATTTCCTTCATTACTATCTCAGCAATTCTTTTGTCAACCTCACTTATAGGAACTTCAGGCAGCTGAATAAGCGGAAGGTTATTTCCTTCAACTATGTAATCAATTTCTGATAAGTGGATTGATTCACTGTTTCCGCCCAGGCATCTGGGTGCTGAGTTATTTACCTCGACGATAACAACCTTTGCGGCTTCACAAAAAGCACGGGTTACTGAATTAGAAGTTCCAAGATTAAAAAAACCGTGTTTATCCATGGGCCCAACCATGATCATACTTACATCAACCGGGACATAACCTCTTTCATAAATTGTTACTGCCTCATGATATGTTATAGGAATATAGCTGCAGAGGCCTTGCTCATGCATTTTTCTGCTGGCACCCGAAAAATGCCAATCGTTATATATAAAGTGCTTTCTCTCTGGATCTGCAAGTGCTGTCTGGGGAGGAAAAGGACAAGCGGTTGTTCTGATTGATACATTATGCAGTTCTTCTTTTCTGAGGGCCAATGCAGCATCCAGATATATAGAATTCATCATGAATTCTCCATAATGCACGATATCTCCCGATTTTACTGCCTTTACTGCTTCAACGGCCGATACTAGCTTGCGCTGGTATTCTTCATAATAATTCATATAAACATCCTCCTAGTCTAATACTTGTAAAAAATAAGCTGCATGTACTTGAGTAATCTTTTTGTGAATCTTGAGGCCTTCATTCCTTCCTATGTTTGATATTATATGAAATGCGTACGCCTCCTGGCTGTTTTCAAACATACATTAGCAAATATCATGCCATTAATTACGCCCGGAAGGATAATGCCTGTTTTTAGGCTTATTAGGGGCTGTGCGAATATTTTTCAAATTATGGGTGTGTTAAGACAGGAACTTGATTTGGCACACATTGTAACAGGAGTAGTCCCGCCAAGCATAACATGTGCAAAGTGTGCCAAAGCAAGCAGGGACAATGTGTCTCGGAGCACGATCCCCAACTAGCACGGCAAAACCGGCATCGATCCATGCCATAGGTGGAGACCCGATAGTAAAAGTAAGCTGGAATAGAAGCCACATGATGCCAATGATGTTTCTAAGATTTAGGGAACTCGCGCATAAATCATGGTGTAGGTGAAAAATCCATGGTATTCAGGTATATTCAAGATGAAATCGGGGGACTCAGGGGAGCATACACGCTGGTACTCTTCCCATACCTCATGATCAACTTCTTGCTTGCTGTCCTCCCAGCGCATTCTGATCAAACTACTGACAGCATTGTACACTTCCTGGCTCAAGGGAGCATTTATATTGCCAACAAAAGTCTGGGACTCAGCCCATGGGAACCCGATCTGTATAAGGGATCTGCGTCCCCGGAGGAAATGCTGAGCTGGCTGCATATGGCTTTTAAACGGGGCTATGCCTGCCGGGGTAGCATTTAATCTCGCTTCTAACAGAGGGTAGCCTGGCAAGAGCAGTTGAGAGGACCAGGCTATAATAGCTATTATTCCCCCCGGTTTGACCACCCGTACCAGTTCTCTTAATAATAAATGAATATCAAGATCACTATATCCTATGAAATCTATACTGCATGCCCAATCAAAGACATTCTCATCCCAGGGTAGCTGCCGGGCATCCCCTAGCTGATATGAAATATTAACTTCATGAGCAGTGTGATTGATGTAGCGGCGAGCGTGCTCGATAAACAAAGGGCTATAATCAAGTCCAATCACTTTTCCAGTCGAACCTACGATATCAGCTAACATCCGGGTACCCATTCCCAATCCACAGCCCACATCAACACCTGTGCTTCCTTCTGGAAGGGTCAGGCTGCGCAGTGCAGTTTGCAGAACCGGTTTTCTTAAAGGTTCCGACCATAGCAGGTTCTGCAAATACTCTGAATTACTGGTAATATCCATTTCCATACCTCCAGACCAAGTTAATTTAAACACCATTATGAACTTAGACCCAGTATAATAAATATGTAGCTGCTTATAAATACTTCTCCCTGAACATTCAGGGTTTTATCACTTATAGCCTTCTTATTTGTCAAAAAAGAATCAGGAGTCTATAATTTTATTAAGCAGTTATATTAATTTATTATAAAAAAGAGAACTCGATAATACTTAGGATTATTAAAGGAGTACATAATGTTCAGTTATTTTAATAAATACATCTTAATATTATTTTTTGTCTTATTTATTACCCCGGTGGTAGTTGCCGCTGAGACTGAGTATGAGGATACCGATAGCATACAGGAATATTACGTAAATGCCGCTGTATTGGAAATTCAGTCACTTAACGATGAGTTTTCGGACAGTTACATGATGGAGGAACAGCTAGTAAAAGTTGAGGTCCTGGAGGGCAAATACTCCGGCCAGGTATTACTAGCCCGCAATAGTCTTTCCGGCAGTGCGGGAATAGATATAGTGGTAGATAAAGGAGACCGAGTAGTTCTGTACATTAACGAGCAAATGCCTGTTGAAGGTGAAGAGGCTGAAATAGCCGAGATATATGTAGTCGAAAAGGTTCGTACCGGGGTTCAGAAAATATTGCTGGGGGTTTTTATGGGTTTGCTGGTACTGATTGGAGGTATTCAGGGAGTTAAAGCCCTGGTCGGCCTGGGTTTCACCGGGCTTGGAATATTCCTGGTTCTCTTGCCGGCCCTGGCCGAAGGTCGCTCCCCACTTCTGGTAACCTTACCGCTTCTGGTAGCAGTTACTTTACTGACCATGCTGGTTATAGCCGGTTTCAGCCGTAAAGCTCTAGCTGCTACCCTGGGTACTGCAGGCGGTCTTTTGGTAGCCGGACTGTTAGCAGTACTTGTCGGTGGTGACATGGCTTCCCTGCAGGGATTAGGTACTGAAGAGGAGCGTATGCTTCTTTATATTGAGAATGTTAGCATCGACACCCGGGGCATTCTATTCGCAGGCATACTGCTGGGGGCTCTGGGTGCCATTATGGATGTGGCTATGTCAGTAGCTTCCGCAGTGGAGGAAGTGAAGAAAGCTAATCCAGAATTATCCCCGGCTCAGCTCACCCGGGCTGGAATGCAGGTGGGACGCGACGTTATGGGCACCATGGCCAACACCTTGATCCTGGCCTATGCTGGTGGAGCCCTACCCTTCCTGTTGCTTTATATCTCTTACCAGGCTCCAGCTGTATACTGGCTGAATACTGAATTTATAACCAGTGAAGTGCTGCGTGCGATTGCAGGCAGTATTGGCCTGGTAGTATCAGTGCCAATAACTGCAGGACTCGCTGGATTTCTCAGCCGAGAAACCACATCGGGCAGTCACCTTCGCTCCTTTTCCTCATCCTCTCGGGAGTGATGCAGCCGCATTATACAGCATCTATTGATATGAGTTAACTCTGCTAACAAACTAATATTTCATATTAGTTCGACCATAACCGCAGCTGCTTCAGAACACCGCAAACTCAGGTGGAATCCCTGTATCTCAATTTCCATAGGATCACCCAGCGGTGCCATTCTTTCCACCTGCAGGATAGCGCCAGGCACTACCCCCATGTCCAACAAGCGCCTTCGAAGAATGGAATCCTGAGAACCAATGCTCTTTACCGTTGCGGTTTGTCCAGGCCTCACATCTGCTAGAGTTATAGGTTGATCAACAATATTCCCGGCTTTTTCTAGCAGTGGGTTTAAGCCCCGCAGTTTTAGCTCCATATTCTTAAAAGTCTCTCCACTAAGAATATGTTCTATCCTGCAGGCGTCCTGTTCCGCTGCTGCTGGGGACACTAATAGAATGTCCTGTAAATAGGCCCGAATTACCTTATGCCGATAGATCACTTCACGGCCTTTGTTTAAACCTTCTGAGGTTAAATATACGGGACTGTAAGGGTCCTGCTTAACTAGCCCCTTTTTCTTAAGATCTGCTACGGCTTGAATGACACTCGGTTTGGCGATATTCAACCTGCTGGCAATATCGCTAATTCGGACTCCTTTTTGCTCCTGCTCGGAAAGATCTGCGATAGCCCGTATGTAATCTTCCAGGGCCGGTGAAAGGCATGGAGTCATATTTTCTCATCTCCTTAATTTAGCTTAGTTTATGTTTCCTAATGGCTTAACTCATAATATTTGCATTCTTCTTTTATAATGCTTTTCCCTTCCCTGACATTTTTCAAGCATATTAATATGGAATTTTTTGGCCTTAAGTCTGGCACATCAGATAAATATAAGGTATAATTGCACTAATAGGGACTAATATCCCATGTTGTTGCAAAGGAGGCCTAGATAAATATTGAATCAGTCCCCTTTATTTGAACGCCATTTCAACTGCCCAGTCTGCGGTAAGCAATTTACATCTATGAGTGTACGCAGTTCAGCCATAAATGTAGCAGAAGTAGAATCGGATCGGCATATTATTTACCGTGGCCCCAGTCCTCTGCACTATATTATCGCGGTTTGCCCCTCCTGCCTGTACGCAGCACCCTTTAGCAAGTTTGAGCAATCTCTGCCAGAGGTAGTAGGCAGAAAAATACTGGCAGCCTATAAAAACCATAAGAATCTGCCCTTTTTTGGTGGTCCCCGGGATCTAAAGCTAAGTCTGCTGGCTTTTAACTTATCTATAGAATCAGCCCGAATGAAAAACCTGCCTTCAAGTGAAATTGCCGGGCTTATCCTTTGTATGGCCTGGATAGCACGTGAATTAGGGCATGATGATATTGAACAACGGTGTCTCCATCAGGCGCTGGAGTCTTATATTCATGCCTATACCAGCGAATCTGAAGGAAAGCTCTCCGACGTACAGCTGGCTTATATAATCGGCGATATCCAGCGTCGTACCGGACATGATCAAGAAGCAGTGGTGTGGCTTAATCAGGCTCTTAACAGCAAAAACATAAAAGCACATCCTGATATAGAAAAAAAGGCCCGTGATGTCTGGTCGATGATCCGCAGAAAAACTTAGGATCATCCCAATATTATTAACGCCTGGTATTAGTTTGGTTCACACAATAGATCCCGATTCCTTTTCTGCCGGGTGCGAAGCACTTATTATCTGATATACATTGGGACTGGCTGTAGTCACCGGATCTCCAGCGCGCAATCAAATCAGGTTCACGGATAAAGGGTCGGCTCATGGATATATAATCTGCCGTTCCTTCTTCTACCAGGCTCCGGGCTACTTGGAATGAGCGTACACCGCCTACCAATATCAATGGAACATCAATGGATTTTTTGAAACTTTGCGCATCTTTTTTAAAATAAGCTTCTTTCTCCTCAGAATTAATGTCGAGACGGCTGGGAGATAGTTGAGCTCCCGTTATTATCCCTCCGCTCAATTCAATAGCATCCACACCTGCATCAACCAGCAAGCGTCCCGCTTCAAGGGAATCTTCCAGACTGAGTCCATTCTCAATAAAATCCTGGCAGTTTAATTTAATTAAGAGCGGGTAATCATCGCCCACTACTCTTCTAATGGTCTGGCATATCTCTACATGAATGCGAGCCCGGTTTTGGATCTTTCCACCATATTCGTCTATACGCTGATTAAACACCGGAGAAAGAAACTGATTGAGCAGATATCCATGCGCTGAGTGTATCTGAACCCCATCAAATCCAGACTCTTTAGCTCTCCGGGCTGCATCGCCAAAAGCAACGATTAATTCCTGGATATCCTGAACCGTCAGCTCCTGTCCAGCCGATTGTCCCTTTCTCTCGTAATTCGAGACCAATAAACGCTGTTGTCCACTCAACTTCTCTGAAGCAAAAAGTCCAGCATGGGCAATCTGCAGAACTATCTTTCCTCCGTATCCATGAACTGCTGCAGTCATTTCTTGCAGTCCACGAATAAGCTCATCTTTATAGATGCCGAGCTGCCCCCGGCCCGCCTGTCCTTCGGGTCTAACATACGCATGACCGGTGATAATTAGTCCCACTCCACCTTCAGCTAAATCGGTCATGGTTTTAATCAATTGAGCAGTTACCGCCCCATCTCTGGCTGCCATACCTTCCCAAGTAGCTGAGCGAACAAAACGATTGCCGAGTTTAACTCCTCTTATTTCAGTGCTTTCGAACATTATGTCCATTATTATCCTCCTTAGTGAGCTGAATCGATTATTCATCTCAAAATACAATTCCTCTATCCAGGCTTTAATTCGATTAGCAATACCCGATAAAACTATTAACTGCTTAATATTTCGAATAAGTATTAATAATATCTATGTTAACAAATTATCAGATTTGATGAAATTCCAGGCTATAGGATAAGCTCTTTTCCCATGTTCAATTAAAACTGCTGCAGGATGATACAAGCTGGTACACTCATGTCACAAGGTGTTTTTATGGATTCACTAGCTAGAAAGGTGTAGAATAATGGTTACAATTATATATTACACACTCTTGTAATAATCAAGTTAACCGACCTGGCAAGATAGCTTTTGAGGTAACAGCGCTTAACTTCTAATATTATGATTAAAACTAATGGTTAAACATAAATAAATGAAAAAGATTGGAGTACTGGTTAATGAAAATTAAGCCCATCAAAAAGAAACTCAGACTATATGGATTTAATAATTTGACAAAAAGTCTGAGTTTCAACCTCTATGATGTCTGTTATGCCACTAATGAAGAACAGCGCAAAGAATATCTGGAGTATGTGGATGAGGAGTATAACGCGGATAGACTGGCCGGTATACTGACCGATGTATCAAATATTATAGGAGCTTGTGTACTAAATATCGCTCGACAGGATTATGAACCACAGGGAGCCAGTGTGACCATGCTCATCGCCGAGGAAGAACTGCATAAGCAGCCTGAGCATATTGCCGATGAATCCCCTGGACCAGAGAGTATTGTGGGTCATTTAGATACCAGTCATATTACAGTTCATACCTATCCAGAGAGTCATCCATCCCAGGGAGTTATAACCTTTAGGGCCGATATAGATGTATCTACCTGCGGCCGAATTTCACCCTTAAAGGCTTTAAATTATTTGATGAACACATTTAAACCTGATATAGCTATTATAGATTATCGGGTGCGCGGATTTACCCGTGACGTTAACGGCCGAAAGTTTTTCCTGGATCACAAGATTGACTCTATCCAAAACTATATTCCCACCAGCATTAAAGACTTGTACCAGATGATAGATGTCAACGTATATCAGGAAAACATATTCCATACCAAGATGTTTCTTAAGGAATTTAACCTGGATAACTACCTATTTGGTACCTCTTACGATAAGCTGCCTAATACGGAGCTGGAAAAGATTAAACAGCGGCTTAAAAAAGAAATGTTAGAGATATATTACGGCAGAAATTTCTCGTGATTCAGTGTACCGGTTCAAGTAATGCATGTACATATGGGGATCGGTTGCAATTAGGAGGATTGGATATATCATATATCCTCCTTAAGCTGTACTAAATAGAAGGAAAAGCAGAATTAGTTTTCAAGTAATTCCTCTAAATCTATTTCTACTATTTCAACAACCGGAGTACTATCATCATACTCAGCTATTCCCAGGCAAGCCAGACATGGTAAGATTACTTGATACCATCGGTCCTCTTTATTATATAAGGTAGTATCGGGGCCATTAATTGGACCATAGCAAATAGAACCTTTCAGGATTTCCCTGGCTTCTGGTATGGTGATCATCCTGGCGTTTTCTCGATGTGAGTATATTTCTTCTAAACTACTATGATTACATTTCTCCATTCCTAATTCTCTCCTGCTTCAGATAATTTGTTTAGTACCATTGTTTAAAGAAATAACTATGCTGCATTTATATTTTAGCATTTTATGCTGGAGGGTAAAGTCGCTAATCAGAAAATTTGCAGAAAAGAGAAGTGCCCTGTTTGGCTAAAGACTGAGCAGCGGGCGCTCATATCACCTATAGGGCAAGGCTAGATCGGACAAAGTCCGTAGGCTTAAATTTGCTGAGTTATTCGTATTTATTGATCATTATAGGGGTAAAGGTTACTCTGCGTTGTCGTTTGTCTATAATATATTCTTCTCGTTTTCGCAGCCTGCAGATCAGGCGCACAATCATGTAAATGGCAATAAATAAACTTACCCAAACTATATCCTTTCTTCCCCCTTGCGTATACTTCTCCTATGCTTATATCGGCAGGGAGTATCATATGCTTTAGGCAGGCAGCATGGAATAATTTGGGGCAGAACTTGTTCAGACTATCTGTTTATCACTACATCTCCAGTACTTTCTGCAATTATGCTTTTTTTATAACAAGCTTAATCTCCTTTCTGTAACCTATGGGAAACATATTCCATATCATGTAGCAATTAGTAAGAAAGGAGGTGTTTCATTTGGTATGTAATAATCCTGATTGCCCACAATGCTATCCGAAAGACAAACCTGATAATAAAAAAAGACCGGATTGTCCAGAGTGGTATCCGAAAGAAAAACCAGATAATAATAAGCGCCCGGATTGCCCAGAGTGGTATCCGAAAGATAAACCAGATAACAATAAGCGCCCAGATTGCCCTCCCATCCAGACACATGTTCACGAGTTTGCAGGCAGTGTTATGATCGCAGGAAGCATCCCTCATAATCACCGTTTTGCAGGCGTGACAAGTGAAGCAATACCCTATCATAAATCTCATGTTCACGCTATTTTAGTAAATACCGATTTCTTTTTTAACCATTATCACGAAGTAGGAGTGAGAACCGGCCCAGCTATTTATATTGAAGGAGAAAAGCACATTCACTATGTAGAAGGCGAAACAACTCTAAATTTTGACCATGATCATGATTTTGCTTTCACTACCTTTATTGAAAACCCTTTACAAGATTAGCTGGGGAAATAAAGTTTATTTAGCGCTCATCCCATATCCTTTTGTGGATGGGCGCCGCCTATATTAGATGAGGTAAATTTGGATTAAAACCTTCTAAAAAACCAAACCCTCTAATACCAGAGGAGGAACGATCCGACACGAGGGAGTAAACTTCATCGGATTTTAATTCTCACAGCCACATATTCGCAATGGCAGCTTCCTCTTTGTTAGAATATGATGCTGTCTCACCTTCCTTAACTACAGTAGTAGAACCGTCTGATCCCCGATCACACAATACATCGTGTAGACGTTGATTTATTATTCCTCTCGGTTCACTTAGACTATTGCAGGATAAAGTTAACGAATTTAGAATATGTAACTTGAGAGGAGCTGTATCATGTCCAAATCCTTCTTTAAATTAATCCAAACAAATCAATGGATTATTCCCGCGCTAATATTCTTTTTGTTAATACTCGCCTGGTTTACTAGATGGGAATATATTGATAAAAAATCTTTTGATAATGGTGTTACATATGCATATAAAATTGATAACTGGACTGGAGAAACATGGTTGGAAAAATATCGTACTGATGAATACCAGGAGACACCTGTTATCAATGGCAAAACTGAAAAATTAGATTCAGAATTTAAGATTAATCAGACCAGGAGTCAAGCAGACAACCTATTAGCGAAAGAGTACTGGCAAAAGCGCATTCTTCTTACCAATATCTGGTATGGATCTGCTGCTGTTACTATAATGTGGTTATTGATTGCTTTGAGGAAAAGAAAGCCTATGCTATAATACACATCCGAAAACTTCCTAATGATTTCATGGTAAAAAGCCAATATTCTCATCAAAGACAGTTAGATTTTCAAGCCCTTGAGGGGTCACGACCAGGGTGTTCTCGATACCAACCGCACCCTCGGGAAAAACGAACTTAGGCTCCAGTGCGAAAACCATGTCCTTCTGGAGAGGCACATTATATCCGCGGGCTATGACCGGGAGTTCATCCAGCTCTATCCCTATCCCATGACCAATAAAAGATACCGGATCGGGATAACCCATGAAGTGCTCTTTTAAACCGTTTTTGTTGGAGATCTGCAGAGCAGCATCATAAACATCAGCACAAGAAACCCCAGGCTTTGCTATTTCTTTGACTCGCTCTTGTATTTCGATGGCCACATTATAGGCATAAATCATACGGGTACTTAGCTGCCCAATGCAAAAAATCCGTGCCTGGTCTACCATATAACCATCTAAAACCCCAACATAATCAACCATTATCGGTTCATTCCGTTCAAGTTTCTTATATCCCGATCCCTGGGGAAACGAAGGATTTAATCCACTTCCGCCGGTGGGTCCATCAAAGAAGCTGGGTACTGCCAAATTGTATCCAGACATCATATGCCCATAGACGATCTCCATATTAAAACCTCGCATGCGGATAAAACATTGATGCCCAGCTTGTCGATAGACGGCTTCCAGTTTGCTAACGAACTCAACTTCAGTCATACCTTCATGCAGAAACTCCTTAACATGAGAAAACATGATGTAGTTCAATTTGGCAGCTCTTTTAAT
Source organism: Syntrophomonas sp. (assembly GCA_016841425.1). Lineage (GTDB taxonomy): Bacteria > Bacillota > Syntrophomonadia > Syntrophomonadales > Syntrophomonadaceae > JAAYJK01. Next base: position 137,029 of record JAENZE010000009.1, read on the forward strand.
CACTTCAATTTCGTATGACGATTTTATACTTCTAACCTCCCGGATCAGGTTACTTATGTCAATAATTTCAACAGAGCCGAGGAGCTTTTGGTAATAAAAGTATAGATTGGCGGGGATAACGTCTAACTCAAAACCGATTCGATTAATTTTGTGTCCCAGGAGAGACTCAAGCATGACTGGCAGGTCCTTTAGATTTGGAAATTTAATGATATTTCTTAGTTCCGATTCACGAACGGCCCGCTCGCAGTTCTTTTTAACCAATAAAACCGGATCTCCCTCGGCAGGGATAAATAGGTGTGAACGTTGAATAGTGCCGGCAAAGTAAAAAAGGTCAGCATTTTGAATAATAATTGCTCCATCCAGGTCATTCCTTTTTATCATTTCTTGCAACAGGGCGGTTCGCTTTTCCAATTCTACAAGTGGTGTGCAGCATAGAGGTTGATAGTTCATATTCTTTCCTCCTTCATATTTTATGGTATTGTAACAAATGAAAAGAGGAGGAAGATCTCAGCTCTTTAACGCTTATACTTATTAATACCTTTTAGTGTCAGGTTATTTCTCCCCTGCTTAGATAGATCATCACTTGTAGGATTGCTAACTTAACATGGCTGATAAATGGGTTTAGTTTTATCAAAGGATGGGTGTTCAGCCGAATCACATCAGTGGAAATTCCACTCAACGGTAGGCTTTATCCTGATAGATGTTAGCCAATTTTACGGCAATAGCGGGGGGAACAGCTTGTAAGCCACGCTCATATTTTGATAGCGTTTGTCGGCTTACGCCAACCGCCCGGGCTAGTTCTTCCTGATGCAACCCCCGACTATCTCGGAGTACTTTAATAAGGCCAGGATGCCTGCAAATCCGTTCCCACGATACTGGACCCGATTGGTTCTCTATACTTATCGGTGTTAAAATGTCCGCCTGGAATGATTCTTGATTCTGTACCTGCCAGAGATGTTCTGATAATTTAACTGATATAGGCGTGTCCAGCCATATTTTAAAATACCCTTTGGTTCTAGCTAAAGGTTCTATTGCCGAGACAGCTTGTAATGAATGATATTCCAGCAGACGATTGTGAGCTTTAAGAAAGTTATCAATGGTATGCCCAGGATTACGTTCATTTATCAACGCACCGCAGAATTGTAGGATGCGTCTGGGGGTAGCCCGTGGTAGTTTCCCTCTTTTCCCAGCAATACTTCCCAGGATCGTCCAATAGGTGCCGATCTTTTTGGTAAAGGCATCATGGTAGGGACTCAGCTGCAGGATAGACCGGCTATAATAGCCAATCCAACGGACTGTTTCGGGTCTTAGAAAATAAGTTAAAGCCTGCCCGCTTCGAACTCCGAATGAGGTCCACCGGCGCGATCGATGCTGGTGTTCCACATCAACGATATCCAGTAAATGATCAGCCTGATTTGCACCATAAATAGCGCTGCTACCATTCCTATAGTCACGCCAGGTCATACTCAGGCGGAGATTCGCAATTAATAATACGTGTTTTTTAATATCATCAAGCAGTTTGTTTTTGCTCCCATTGCGAAGCCTTACCCCCCTATATTCCGCGATATCCTCCAACGATAGCCAGGCAATATCCCTTTTCGGATTCTGCAGACGTGCAATTTCAGCCATTAGTATAATTAATATGTCACCCGTCTCCACTGACAATGAAGACATCTTCTGCCTGCACTGGTGTGCTGCGATAAAGCCGGAGCGTGCCATACGGGGACACATGAATATTTGTGAATATTCTATATCTTTGATGCTGCGGGGAAATGCAAAGAAGAGCGAGATATGTCCATCATTAGCTTCATAATTGAACTGGGGTGAACCATACAAACCGCTGTCCCAGAGGCCGCACGCACCGGAATAAAGGGAGCGTAATGCTGCCTGTACTACCGGGTTGATCGGTATAGCAAAGGTTTCATGACGGGTTACCTCGTTTTTGGGTATTGTTTCCATGGTTATACCCCCTCAACCCTATTTAAGCTGCTGTTCATTCTATTGTAACTCAAACGATAGGGCTGGCAAAAACCGAAACCCGGTCAAAAATCTGAAGTTCAACCAGAAGTCTGTTAACATGGTCAGACCATAAGTGCGTTGAGTGCGGCAGGATTAATTATCCAGGTAATCATACTCGCATCCCGCCCCTTGCTACCGTATGTACTTCCCCACTGGCCCTCTATAGTCAAATCCCGAGCGTCAAGACATAGAGTCCTGAGTTTCCCGGATATCTGCTACTGATAAAAAAAACCCGGCAGCTAGGGGCCTGGCCTAAAATTTCTGAACTTTTATAAAAACTCTTCAAAACTATTTATCCACGTATTAATACGTATTATAATATAAACATAGGTGGTGTTACATAATGACAGAACGGGAGGTCCTAAATCTACTGAAAAGAAACGGCTGGGTGATAACCGAAGGTAAAAAACACCACCTAGCTACTAATCCCGATAAACAGGAATCAAAATACCAATACCAAGACACCGCAAGGACATCCCAATGGGAACACTAAATAACATCCTCAAGGCTGCGGGGCTGAAATAAGCCCCAACCTTTGAGGTAAACATACAATTAATTTAGAAAGGAGAATTACTATGAAATACGTATATCCTGTCGTATTCACCCCTGAAGATAATAATTTTGATGTCTCCGTACCTGATTTACCTGGTTGTTTTACCTTTGGCAGCACTCTCATCCAAGCCATAGAAATGGCTCGTGATGCAATCTCTATGTGGTTAGTTGATGCTGAAGATAAAAACGAATCTATCCCGACAGCTAGCCAGACTCAGGATATTACTTATCAACCAGGTAGTTTTATTAATCTTGTCGATGTTGATACATCAGAATATCGTCGTGAAAATGATAATCGTGCAATTAAGAAAACACTTACAATTCCCAACTGGTTAAACTCTAAAGCTGAAAAGGCTGGTATTAATTTTTCCCAAACTCTACAAAAGGCATTAAAACAGCAATTAGGAATACAAGAATAAAATATTAAAATAGGCATCCATTTTCTGATTTTATTCAGTGTGGAATGCTTATTGATCTATTATTGCTGGTATATTAAATAACCCGGCATTGCTGCCAGGCTCACAAACATTTTACGTAAATTAAATAATCTTATTTACTTTACGTAAATTACGTAATATAATACAACTTATAGAAAGGAGGTTACATATACTTTGAAACGACGGGACTTGATAAAGCAACTTGAAACTAATGGTTTTTGAAAGATAAGGGACTATGGAAACCACACAATCTACAAGGCCCCAAACAAAAGAATAGTGCAAGTCCCAAGACACCGAGAACTTAATGAAAACACTGCTAAACAAATCCTAAAGGATGCAGGGTTGAAATAAACCCTGCTACCTGGGATATAAATATAAAAATAACATAAAACATATAATAAAAAAGGAGGTACCCACATGGAATATATTTATCCTGCCATCTTTGAACAAAATAATGACGGCAGCTATACAATTACTTATCCAGATTTACCTGGCTGTATCAGTGAAGGTAAATCTTTAGGAAATGCTATGTATATGGCGCAAGATGCCTTAACGCAATGGATTGAATATCTTCTTGAAGAGAAGGAGACAATTCCATCTCCCAGCAATATAAAAAGCATAAAGCTAATAAATCAAAATCAGTTTATCAACCTTGTTCGTGCGGAAATACGCGATAACCGCGCTATACGTCGTACGGTAAGCATACCTGGATGGTTAGACGAAAAAGCTTCTGATGCTGGCATTAGCTTATCCAAAGTTCTTCAGGATGCTTTAAAAGAAAAACTTAGGGTATAACAAAAGAGCCAGGTAAATAGCCTGGCTCAATCTTTATTCAATTCAAATTCATGACCACAATCCTGACACTTGAATATTACTACTTCCTGCATTGGTTGCGCAGTTCCAGATACACTGCCTACTGCTTTATCACTTCCACACTCAGGACATATTATCTTCTTATCTTGTTTAGTGCTAGGCAAAAGCACGAGAAGGGAAGCTCGCGACTTCTCTTCTTTTGCTTTATGAAAACATAAAAATAAGAAAGCCCCGCTCCGCGAGGCCCTGTTGATTCTTTTTTCAGCTTATATAATATCACATGTCAATACTGCCCTTCACTGCCCAAATATATTTTTGCCAATACTCGTTTATGTATTTATGTACAGATCGCCACTGACAAAACAGGTGATCCCATAAAGCGAGATAACCTTGGACATCGTTATTCTAACCTGGCTAAAAAACACGGCTATGAGGGAATGACCTTTCACCACCTGAGACACACTCACGCCACCATACTACTTTCCAATGGTGCAAATATTAATGAAGTAGCCGAAAGACTAGGCCACGCAGATCCTTCCATCACTCTTTCCATTTACGGTCACGTTCTCCCCGGCAGAGATCAAAGCCTGGCAGAAAAATTCGATTCACTTCTTGACTAGCTTTTCCATTATATGGGAGTGCGAAATCCTAACGAATTCGAATGCAAATTTCTAACGAATTTTATCTCAAAACACTTGTTTTTGTCTCAAATTACTTCAAATAAATTATAAAACCCCAGAAAAGTAAAAACCGGCTCGAAGGCCGGTATTACCTTTGCTTGATACTAAATTTTGGTGCCCGAGGCCGGGGTCGAACCGGCACGACCGGTAAAGGTCGCGGGATTTTAAGTCCCGTGCGTCTGCCTATTCCGCCACCCGGGCATGAGTATAAGCAATTATGGAGGGCGGAGCCGGATTCGAACCGGCGAATGGTGATTTTGCAGACCACAGCGTTAGCCTCTTCGCCATCCGCCCCAGTATTAATTTAGGCGCTTTCGCGCACAAATTATTATAACAACTTTCATATTTTATTGCAAGAGAAACTGGCTGTTTGTGTGAAACAATAAGAACGTCCCCATGCTTCCATTATAAAAGCGTTACCGAGGTAACGCTTTAATTATTAAATGGAGCGGAAGAAGAGATTCGAACTCTCGACCCTCGCCTTGGCAAGGCGATGCTCTACCACTGAGCCACTTCCGCTTATGAAATGGTGCCTCGGGGCGGAGTCGAACCACCGACACGCGGATTTTCAGTCCGCTGCTCTACCAGCTGAGCTACCGAGGCTTATGGCGAAGCCGATGGGATTTGAACCCACGCTCTCCGGCTTGACAGGCCGGCATGTTAACCGCTACACCACGGCTCCGCAACGAAGATAATTATAGCATCGACTGCAATTTTAGTCAACATCGTAGATATTATTAAATTATAAATTACATGTTAATTTTTTTCCAGGGTAAATAATAGCATTGTTCATTTTTCTCTATATTTTATTCTCCAGGTGAAATACTACTTTTAAGGAGGTGTTATTCATGCCTAAAGATGTCGTTTATGGAGGCGATAAACCGGAAGATGAAGCCCTAAAACAAGCTAAAGGAAAAAATGGAAGCAGTTTTGCCAATGATTTGTTCGCCTCAATCGAAAACTTCTTTTACGAATTTGGTCTTATAAATAAACCATCCTCGCAAAAAGGTAAACCCGAGGAAACAGGTCATTATGAAACGCAGAAGCAGAGTGATCCTAACGATTATGATTCACCTGACTACTCAGAAGACGAAGTACTGCTGAGCCAGTATAATAAGATAGGGCAGCAGTACTGGCAGGGACCCCTGGATCAGAATCAGGAAGAGACCGGCTACTCAGACTCTCATATAGAGGTATAAATTGAGATTTCACCATAAGACCGGGCCTGCCATGGCCTGGTATTTTTTATTCCTGCGGATTTGCATATTTGCTAGCGTTCAAACCGGCTACCTGTCCCTCTCCTACCGATTTGGCTATCTGGTATGGTTTCCCGGTACAGTCCCCGGCCGCATATACTCCGGGAATGTTGGTTTTTTGCTCATGGTCTACCTGGATATGATTCTCTAGTATTTCCAGTCCCGAAATTATGCGGTCAGGAGCCGTTTCTCCACCCAGTACAAATAGCCCATCAGCGTTTATAACAGTTCCTCCTTTGAGTTCCAATCCTTTAACATACTCATCACCGATTATCCCTGCAGGCCTATCTTGAACTAATGTTATTTTGGCATCCAGTTGACCCCAGTCTTTGTACAAAGGGAGATAATATACTCTGCTGCATATTCCAGCCATATAGTTAGCTTCCATTTCTCCTTCTGCATCATGAGCAATAATCACAACATCTTTATTCCTATATAAAGGGCCGTCACAGGTGGCACAATAACCCAATCCTTTACCCAAATAGGCTTCTTCCCGGGGCAGAGTAGGTTTATATGGTATTCCTGTAGCTATGATTATAGATCTGCTGTTAAGCACCCCCCCTTCTATCAATAAATTGAAAGTGCCATCTCCATCAGCGTTGATTAATTCCACCTTGGAGTGATGTATTCTAATTTTCATTGCCAGGGCATGTTCTAAAAACTTTGCCAGCAGGTCTTCCCCGGTAATCCCATAAAACCCTGGATAATTATCGATTTTCTGTGCTTTATGCAGGGGTGGGCTGCATATTTCAGTTCCCAGGACTATGATTTCCTTATTACGGATTTTGGCATTAATGGCAGCCGATAATCCGGCCGGACCACAGCCAAGAATACATATATCATACATTTGATCAGGCATGTGAAAACCCCCTAATTAGTAGATACCTGTATTTTCACCTTATTGAAAGGTTTTTATCTATCAACTGCATGTTTTTCTCACAATGACCAGGGGAGTATTTAGTCTTATATTTGAGCATATGGAAGTATTTGTATATCTGCTATCAGCCATACAGCTTATCACCAGTATAAGTCGTTATCCTGTAGATAGGCCTCCTATACAACGTTTGCCCTGATCAACCAGCTCATATTATAATAAGTTTGTTCACACGAGCAGCTTTTTCAGGACTATCCCACCTATTTTTTAGTTATTTCTAAAATTTTATTGTTTTGCGGCAGGCGGTTTTAAAACCGCCTTATTTATGGAGGTGAGTAACCATCACAATCACAGGTGCAGTATGCGGCGCAGAAAATAAATGGACTGATTGGCGCTGGCAGCTGCAAAATCGAATTACTACAGTTGATGATTTGAAAAATGTTGTCAGGATCACAGGATCAAATGAAGTCCGTATTCGAAAAGCGGCAGATATTTTCCCCATGTCAATTACCCCTTATTACGCTTCCTTAATGGATAAAAACAATCCCCGGTGCCCAATTCGTATGCAGGCTATTCCCAGTGGTGGGGAACTGCTAACTACAGAATATGATCTGGAAGATCCCCTGCATGAAGATAGTGATTCACCAGTACCCGGTTTGACCCATCGTTATCCTGATAGAGTCCTGTTGATGGCAACTAACGAATGCTCTATGTACTGCCGTCATTGTACTCGCAAAAGGAAAGTCGGAGAAGAAGATTCGGGTATTTCCTGGTCTGCTATTCAGAAAGGAATGGAGTATATAAAAGGTAATGAGAACATAAGAGATGTATTGATTTCCGGGGGAGATCCTTTTTTACTCAGTACTAAGAAACTGGAACGGATCATCTCGGCAATTAGAGATATTCCCCATATAGAGATCATCCGGATCGGAACGCGTACACCGGTTGTTCTACCTATGCGTATCGATAATGAATTAATTTCTATGCTAAAAAAATATCATCCTATATGGGTTAATACCCATTTTAACCACCCCCGGGAGATTACTCCCGAAGCCAGCCGTGCTCTACGAGATCTGGCTAACGCTGGAATTCCTCTTGGGAACCAAACGGTATTGCTGCGCGGAGTTAATGACTGTCCGGTCATTATCAAGCAGCTGGTTCAGCAGTTGGTCAAGAATCGGGTTCGCCCTTATTATCTCTACCAGTGTGATTTATCTCAAGGTATCGAGCATTTCCGAACTCCGGTATCCAAAGGAATTGAAATACTGGAGATGCTAATAGGTCATACTTCGGGTTATGCAATACCAACTTTTGTAGTAGACGCACCAGGAGGCGGCGGAAAAATACCTCTGCAGCCCAATTATTTGTTGTCTTATTCTAATCGTAAAACCATTTTAAGGAATTATGAAGGGGTAATATGTGTTTATACTGAACCAGAAGATCAATCCAGCAGCTGTCCCCCGGACTGTAATCTCTGCAAACAGAAATGTAATATGGAACAGGAACAAATAGGACTAGAAATACTCTACAGTGACGATAATGACATAGTCAGCCTGGTTCCAGAAGGTAACCTGCGATCACTTAGAAGGGAGTCCGAAGATGACTGTTGAGGCATTATCCGAGATTATTGAGCACAATATTGATATCCCCCAGGGGGTATATAAAGCTGTTCATGGTGATGGGTTTTTAGCGCAGCTTGGTTTTTCCGCATATAACAAGAGGATAAGCATTTTAGATTATCATTTTGATGATGTCACGGGCGCGGGGGCTTTAAATAATTTACTGGAAAGTATCTGTATACGACATGGCTTCACCAAGGTATGGGGAAAAATCCCAGCAAATGATAAAAACCTGTTTCTTGAACAGGGTTTCGTAACTGAAGCTAGTCTTAAAGGCTTTTTTTCTAACCAGCAGGATGCAATAATATGTTCCAGATTCTTTGATCAGCGTCAATCTTCAGGTACAACTGAAACAAACGATAGGATTCTTCAGCAGATCAATAATTATAATTCTAAACCGCCCAAAAGCAGGAATCTGCCGCCAGAATACAGGTTTAAATTTGCTGAGCAGCATGAACTCGAAACTCTTGCTGCTCTGTACCGCAAGGTGTTTATTACTTATCCCTACCCTATTTATGATCCTGATTACCTGGAATCAAACCTGGCCCATACTGTTTATGGATTGGTGTATAAAAACGACGAACTGGTGGCCGCTGCGGCTGCGGAAATAAACTATAAGTTTGCTAATTCAGAAATGACCGATTTCGCATCCCTTCCTGCTGAACGGGGACAGGGTTTGGCTTCCATAATTCTAGAGAAATTAGAAAACAGGCTTTCTGCAATGGGAGTTCATTGTTTATATACAATTGCTCGCAGTACTTCACTGGGAATGAACTTAACGTTTTCCCTGGCATCCTATCGATATTCAGGAACACTGATAAATAACTGCAATATCAGTGGTGGATTTGAGGATATGAATGTTTTTTATAAGCATATCTAATAGGTAATGATACCAGGCACCAACTTACCAATTCAACTTTCGCAGTTTACATCATGGTAACGGCTGCCAGCCAGTCATAATTAAGCTGAGTCGGAGCAAATAAGTTAATGATAAGTTAATGATGCCTGGCAATATTTCCTGGTATTAGTTATGGAAATCAGGGTAAAGATAAGATAATCAGATATTATTTTATTTTTATCCTGTGGAGGCACATACATGGCACTGGCAGCTTTACAAGTAAAAAGGGTGTTCTTCGAACCGGGTGCTTTGGATTATCAATTGGGAAAAGAAATGTATTCGCGCTTAAAATCAGAAGGACAGGAAATCTGTTTTTTAAAATCACACAATCGGGTTACCAGCATTCCTGGCAAAACACCGCGCGAATCATTTTTCCAGGGTAAAAGCACCCTGGTAGTTGGGGTTCGAAAGACTTTGGATTTCGCTACCTGCAAACCTTCAGCCCATTATCAATTACCGCTGGTCACTGGATGCCAGGGCATATGTGAATACTGCTATCTAAATACCCAGCTGGGGAAAAAACCTTATACCAGGGTTTATATTAATATAGATGAAATATTGGCGCAGGCCGGAAAATATATTCAAGAGCGGCAGCCGGAGAAAACTGTCTTTGAAGCTGCTGCAACATCTGACCCCATCCCGGCAGAACCTTATTCTGGAGCACTGGCCAAAGCCATAGACTTCTTTGCCCTTCAGGAATACGGTTATTTGAAATTCGTGAGCAAGTTCCCGAACATCGACAGCCTGCTTGATCTGGATCATCGGGGACATACCCGTATAAGATTCAGCATCAACACTGAAAGGATTATTCAAACTCATGAGCATCGTACTCCAGGCTTGCAAGAACGTATCAAAGCCCTATCCCGGCTGATGGAACACGGTTATCCGGGCGGTGTAATTATAGCCCCGGTTATATTGGAGGGCGACTGGAAAAAGGAATACAGCGATATGCTGAACAAACTGAGTGATGAGCTGAAGGGTAATAATAGAGATATCCATTTCGAAGTAATATCGCATCGTTTTACCCGCAGAGCCAGGAACACTATACTGGAGGTTTTCCCCGATACCTCTCTGCCCATGGCCGAGGATGAATCCCGCACATACAAATATGGACAGTTTGGCTATGGTAAGTATGTGTATAACAAAGAACTGCTCCAGGAAATGAGTATTCTCTTTACGGAGATGATAGGACGGCATTTCCCTGAAGCCAAAATAGATTATATAATTTGAGGATAGGATATAAGAGTCATAATACATCTAGCACCAGCATACAGCCGCATTCTTGCTGGAGCCCCATCGCCCTTCTAATCCTATGGCCCTGATTCCAGGGGTCAGCTGTCCATCAGAAAATGTGAAGTGCATAAACACACCTCCATCATAGTATTGTATCATTATACTTTTACCTTTTATTTTCATCAATGTGTATATTTTTTCCAACCAGCTATGTTCTAGTAAATTATATTATCTATTAAGCGTAATACTGGGATTTAATATACTCTCATTTCAATACCAGCTGACTCATCGAGATTTCTTTCGTTTCATTACGCTCCAGGTTAATGATATACTGTACAATAATGCCAATATCATGATAGGAGTTGAAGCAGCATGAAATATTTGCTTATACTTGCCGATGGAATGGCTGACTACGAAATAGCTGAACTGGGGAATCAGACCCCGTTAGAATACGCGCATACACCAAACATGAATACTCTGGCCAGAACCTCAATTATAGGTAAGGCGGCTACTATCCCCGAAGGCTTCCCCCCGGGCAGTGACGTAGCTAATCTGGCTGTCATGGGCTATGACCCGAGAATATATTATACCGGTCGTTCTCCCCTGGAAGCCGTCAGTATGGGTATTGAGTTATCAGATACTGACCTGGCCCTGCGGTGCAACCTGGTAACCCTATCAGATGATAAAGATTACCAGGATAAGACTATGCTGGATTACAGTTCTGGAGAAATATCTTCTGCCGAATCAGCTGTATTGATAAAAACCCTGCAGGAAAAACTGGGCAGCGAGGAAATACATTTTCACCCGGGAATAAGCTATCGCCATCTAGTAGTATGGAAAAATGCACTCGGAAAAAGAATTATGCTGACCCCGCCCCACGATATTACTGACCGGGTGGTGGGAGAATACCTGCCGGCTGGCCAGGATAGCGGCATTTTGTTGGATTTGATGCTTAAAAGCAATTCTATTTTAGAAAATCACCCGATTAATGAAAAAAGAAGAACTACCCGGCAAAACCCGGCTACATCAGCCTGGTTCTGGGGAGAAGGCAAAAAACCAACTCTGGACAGCTTTGAAAGCCTTTACGGGCTGAAGGGCTCAGTTGTGGCTGCAGTAGACCTGGTAAAGGGATTAGGTATAAGTGCAGGACTGAAATCAATTGAAGTAGAAGGGGCCACGGGTGCCATTGAAACTAATTTTGCCGGCAAGGCCCGGGCTGCACTCGATGAGCTAAAACGAGGTCAGGATTTTGTTTACGTACACATTGAATCTCCTGACGAATCAGGACATCAGGGCAGTCTAGATCATAAAGTATGGAGTATCGAACAGATCGATCGGGAAGTTGTAGGAATGGTAATTGATGAGCTAGAGCAGTTCGATGATTTACGAGTTATGATTATACCGGATCATCCTACCCCACTGTCTATTAGAACCCATAGCAGAGAGCCGGTTCCATTTATGATTTTTGATAAAAACAACCCCGTCTCTGATAGTATAGGAATATATACTGAGAAGTCTGCTGATCATGGTATGTTCTTCCTGGAAGGATACAAACTGATGGAGTATTTCATTACAGGTAAGTAAATGACAATTGGGGAACCGTGCCATGTAGCATACAAGTCGCTTATTGTCCGGAGTTTCTGCCCAGTGTTATCATGCTTCCCAGACCGCCGACAGCGATGAACGCAGTTCCCAGCCAGCGGAAATTACATATCGCCTCACTCAAGTACAGGTGATATGTATCTGTATTCATACTACCACCGTTTCTGGCCATTACCCCAGTCATAACATTGTCACCCAGATTCAGGCTGTTTACGAGTATGAATATGCCTGCGATAAAAAAGATTACAGAACCTATCAAGTGTACTATGTTTAGATTATTATTCATGATATCTTACCTCCTTTTATCCTTACGGAATTCATAGTACTATTCTTACAGTAAAAACATGCACGAGAATGGTTCTTTTACATGCTATCCTTCTGTCGCATTTCAATCATATAATATGCATAATGACACAACAAAAACGTTCCCTGGGGTTCAATTATAAACAAGATGACAAATCGAAACCGTCCCCCAATGTCATCTTTTTATTTATTTAATGTCGAGAAATTCTGAAACCGCTGCTTCCATGTCTTCTACCTTGCATACTGTTTGATGAAGTACCTTTCTGTCTTCCAGGCCTCTTATAGCATCAGGCATTTTCACCCCAGTATGTTCTTCCAACAGGTATAACAATTCAAACTCGGTCCGGCCGGCAATCGTTTCCGGGGGCAGAACTGCTGCGGCTACACTGCTACCAAACTTAAACGGGCTAGCCGTAGAGACAATTATGGCAACTGTATCATCGCCCGTGGATTGTAGGTATTTATCATATACGTTAACAGCAACTGCGGTATGAGTGTCTATTAGATAATGCTTTTCCTCCCAGGTATGGCGTATAGCGGCAATGGTCTCTTCATCAGAACAATAGTCAGACCAGAACCCATTCACTACTTCCTGATAAACCTCTGGACCTACATTATAGCTGCCGCTGTTTTTTAACTCTTCCATCCAGGCAGATACTTTCCGGGTATCGTGGTCGGTTATTTCAAAGAGCAGCCTTTCCAGATTAGAGGAAATTAATATGTCCATTGAAGGTGAAATGGTTTTCTCAAAAGGGCGATTGCGGTCGTAGATGCCCGTTCTAATAAAATCTGTTAAAACATTATTGGTATTGGCTGCGCAAATCAGCTTACCTATGGGTACTCCCATTTTGCTGGCATAATAGGCGGCCAAAATATTGCCGAAGTTACCGGTGGGCACCACAATATTTACCTTATCACCGGTTTTTACCACTCCTTCTGTTCGCAGATCAATATAGGCGGAGATATAGTATACGATTTGTGGTAGGAGGCGTCCCCAGTTAATGGAGTTAGCCGATGATAATTTCATTCTGCGCTCGGCCAGACTCTGGTTATAGTCCTGATTGCTGAAAATGCTTTTTACCCCGCTCTGGGCATCATCGAAATTCCCCAGCACCCCTGCTACATGGACATTTTTCCCTTCCTGGGTTACCATCTGCCGCTTCTGTACTTCACTAACGCCTTGATCAGGGAAAAATACAATTATCCTGGTCCCATCCACATTACTGAAACCCTCCAGGGCTGCCTTGCCGGTATCCCCGGAAGTTGCTACCAATATTATGATTTCGCTGGTTTCTCCAGTTTTGTTCATACTGGTGGTCATCAAGTAGGGCAGTATCTGCAAGGCCATATCTTTAAAGGCACAGGTTGGACCATGCCATAATTCCTGTATATATATCTTTTCTCCCAGCTGATTCAAGGGAGCAATCCTGGAATTATCAAAATTGTTCGAGTTGTAGGCTCCTTCCACACAGTACCTAATCTCCTGCTCATTAAAATCAGGCAGATAATAAGTGAGGATATGCCTTGCTCTATCCTGGTAGTTTAACTCCTCCAGGGTTCTAAAGATATCTTCAGTCAATGTTGGGATATATTCAGGGACAAATAAGCCGCCATCTGGCGCTATTCCCTTTTTTATAGCTTCTGCTGCGCTGACTCCGGAAACCTGTCCCCGGCTGCTTATGTAGTTCACGAAAAGCCCTCCTTAATAAATACCTCTTTTCAATTCTAATATAACATTCTATACTGTAATACACCTGCTTTAAACCCCTGCTGATATTTTAACTCAAGAGAGGATAGCCAAAAGACATTTTTGCCGATACTAGAAGCAGTCTCAATGTTGAAAATTTGTCTCTAGTGCTGACAGACAGTTTTGTATAAAATATTATATGTATATATATTTTTTTCCTTCCTGATTAATATATATTAATATAATACCATCTTCAATTAGGAGGTATGGGTTTGGCACAATTTATAATGCTCATAGTCGCAATTATCCTGGGTAAGCTGGTATGGGATATTCTAAACGATTACCGGCAAAAAATGCAGCCCCCAGGGCCTTTTCCCGGTCAGAAGAAAAAACGAACGGGAACCGGAAACGGAGAAGTTATTGATCTCAGTAATGCCTGGATAAACATGGATGACTTACCCTACCGTAAGCGGGATTATCTGCTATCTGGCAAAGAGCTGGCCCTATTTAAACTCTTTGCCACCGGGCTTGAGAACACCGCCTATGCAGCTTTTCCCCGGGTCAACCTGGAAGATATCGTTACAGTATCCATTGAAGCAGAAAACCGTACCGAATATTTTAATCGAATAAGAAACAGGTATGTAGACATATTGATTTGTGAAAAGACAGAAATGAAACCTGTCCTTATCATAATAGGGGAAGGCCAGGGGGAGCCCCGTAAAAAGCAGCAGGTGCTGGAGGACCGTTTTATAAGGAGTGCAGCCGATGCTGCCGGAATAAAATATTTGTCTATTAACCTTAATAATCTTCCCGACATGGAACAATTATTAACATTGCTTCGGAATTTAGGCTTATATATTTAGTCAAGATATTAACCATGATTTAGAGAACTACTGTCAATAGCAGTAGTTTCTTTATATCCAAGGAGTATAAAGAATAGTCGTCCTATATTATCTATTTCTGCAATTAAGTTCCTGCCTCTTGTTAGGCTTTTTTGGTTAAATATTCTATAGTGAATGCATATAAATTTATATACCCCAGAAAATATAGGAGGGTCCCTGATTGGCGGTAATTAAAGTGGCCAGCTACAACATACGCCGAGCCATAGGGAATGATGGCAGAAAAGACCTGAAACAAATCCATCAGGTTCTTGATGAGCTAGCGGTAGATATAATCGCCCTGCAGGAAGTAGAAATGGTCCCCGGGGTGGTCGGGGTATCCCGGCAGGCCCATGCCCTGGCGGGTTTATTAAAGATGAATTATGCCTACGGTCCTGTCCACCGCTTAAAATTCGGTTCAGTCGGGAATGCTATCTTGTCCAAGTACCCCATAGTAAAAGAAATAAAACATATCCTCCCCGATTCCCGTGACGAACGAGGCTGTCTGCAGGCGGAAATAGATGCCTCCGGAACTCGTTTCAGTATCTTCAATATGCACCTGGGACTAAACCAGGTTTCCCGCTACCGTCATCTTAAGTATATCATCCTGCCCATAATGCAGGCTTCCTCCATTCCCACCATACTTGCCGGAGACATGAATGCCACTCCTGCCATGCGCGAAATGCGAATGCTGTCTGACTATCTCCATGATACTTTCCAACACAATGCTGGACTGCATGGCAACACCTATCCGTCGGACGCTCCTCGAGTACGAATTGATTATATCTTTACCGACGACAAATCGAGGTGTTCAAGTTTTAATATCATCAAATCTCAAGCCTCAGACCATCTGCCAGTAACCGCCATCATCAAAATTCCAGCAGTCTAGTTAACTCCCTGCCTGTTTTCTGTCATTGTCCCCTCCCCCAGCTGTCTTAATTATTATTAATTCCAAGCAATAAAGAAAGCCGCTTACCCATTTTATGTAGTAAGCGGCGCGAGATACATTTAAATCCTGCCCTTCTGATTCAGTGCTCAACCTTATGTTCAGGACAGGTGATTGTTAATATTCCGGCTATGCCTGGTCCGCTAAAGAACCTTTTTGTTCTTAGCGGTATAGTGTGTATGCAGGAGATGATGAGATTGATGTCCCAGCGGCTCATGCAGGAATTCCTCATATATCGCCTTAACTTCAGGATTTTCATGAGATTTCCTTATTTCACAAGCTTCATCTTCAACATAGATCTGGTTGATACGTTCAACACGTTTCGCATTGCTCTTGGTTATAGGCTGTCCGCCACCACCTATACATCCACCAGGGCAGGCCATGATTTCAATGAAGTGATAGGGGGAAGTTCCAGCCCTTACTTCGTCCATCAGCTGTCTGGCATTGGAAAGGCCATTGGCAATAGCTACTTTAACCACCGTACCATTTAGATCAACTTCAGCTTCCTTGATCCCCTGAATACCACGGGTTACTTCAAAGTTCACATTTTCCAGAGTCTGACCAGTTACAACTTCATATACGGTTCTCAGGGCAGCTTCCATAACACCGCCGCTGGCTCCAAAGATAACCGCCGCACCGGTGTATGCACCCATCCAGGAATCAAAATGAGAACCAGCAAGTTTATCGAAGTCAATACCGCTCATACGGAACAATCTGCCTATTTCTCTGGTGGTCAGTACCAGGTCAACATCGCGGAATCCACTGTCGTTCATTTCCGGTCTGCTGCACTCATACTTCTTGGCGGTACAGGGCATGATGGATACCGAGTATATCTTGGCTGGATCTATATTTGACTTCTCCGCCCAGTAAGTCTTAGCCAGAGCACCGAACATCTGCTGAGGCGATTTGCATGTGGAAAGATTATCCAGCAGGTCTGGGTAGAATGTTTCACAGAAATTAATCCAACCCGGGCTGCAGGAAGTGAACATCGGCAGAGTTCCGCCTTCTTGCAGGCGCTTAAGTAGTTCATTTCCTTCTTCCAGGATCGTCAAATCAGCAGTAAAGTTAGTATGCAGCACATAGTCGAAACCAATCTGGCGCAGTCCAGCGGCAAATACGTCCATGGGCATATCACCAGTAGCTAAACCTACTTCTTCACCGATAGCAACTCTAACCGCAGGGGCGATCTGTGTAACTACAACTGTATCGGGATCAGCAATAGCCGCCAGGAGCCTGTCGATTTCTTCCACTTCACCAATAGCACCAACCGGGCAAGCATGGATACATTGTCCGCACATTACACAGGGACTGTCAATGAGGTCCCAACCCATGGTGGGAACTACCATAGCATGGTGACCGCGCTGGTCCAAACCCAGAGCGTTTACGCTTTGAACTACGGAACAGGCTTCCACACAACGTCTGCACAGTATACATTTGTCAGGATCCCTGAATAAGGCCGGGGTTGAATAATCTTTAGCCATCCCCCTGGTCTTCTGACTGAAAGGATTATCCCTTATAAAGTATTCTTCAGCAAGGGTTTGCAGTTCACAATTTTGATTTCTTATACAATTTAAACAATCCTGTGGATGATTAGACAGGATGAGTTCCAAAATAGTCTTTCTGGCTTCTACAACCTTAGGAGTTCTGGTTTTTACTGCCATTCCTTCCCACACCGGCATAACACATGCTGCCGATAACAGCCTGCTTCCCTCAACTTCACAAACACATACCCGACAGTTACCCTTAACTGCCTGATCAGGGTGATTACAGAGTGTAGGTATCTTAACACCTATGCTCTCAGCCGCCTTGAGAATAGTTGAGCCTTCAGGAACGGAAGTTTTAATACCATCAATCGTTACGTTAATCACATTAATCCTCCTTCCTAAACCAGCTTGTCTTCGTAGTCAGCAGCAAAATGTCCTAGCGTTGTAAGAACGGGAGCTGGAGCTGCTTGACCAAGACCACACAGGCAGGCTATTGACATTACGCCGCCAAGTTTCTTTAACAGGGTAATATCTGCAGAAGAACCCTGACCGCCTTTTATTTTACCTACCAGTTCATTCATGCGTGCGGTTCCTTCACGACAGGGTGCGCATTTGCCACATGATTCATGTTCAAAGAACTTGGTGATTTTTGATACTACATCTACCATATCGCGAGTTTCATCCATTACAAAAACAGCACCTGAGCCTAGTGTGGCACCTATGGCTGACATAGCATCAAAGCTTATAGTTGTATCCAGCAGAGATTCGGGAATAAATCCGCCTGAAGTTCCACCGATCTGAACAGCCTTGAACTTCTTGCCTCCAGCAACTCCTCCCCCGAGCTCATACACAACTTCTTTAATAGTTGTACTAGTCGGAACCTCGAAGAAAGTCTTATTGTTGATATCTCCTGTTAGGGTTAAGACTTTAGTTCCAGGATAAGATGGAGCTCCGATGGAAGCATACCAATCCGCACCCTTCTCGACTATCACTGGGATATTAGCAAACGTTTCTACGTTATTGATTATGGTCGGTTTGCCCCATAATCCTTCAACTCCTGGGAAAGGCGGCTTGAACCGAGGTTCTCCCCGGTGCCCTTCAATTGATTCGATCAGAGCTGTTTCCTCTCCACATACATAAGCGCCTGCTCCCATACGCACCTCTATATCGAAGTCTCCTAAGACCCCTTTAGCTTTGGCCTGGTCGATGGCCTGATTCAGTATGTCAACTACATACGGATACTCACCACGGCAATATATAAACCCCTTATTGGCTCCAATAGCATAAGCACAAACAGCCATACCTTCCAAAACACTTTGAGGATCACCCTGCATTATTAAACGGTCCTTATAAGTTCCAGGTTCACCTTCGTCAGCGTTGCATACGACATACTTTTGATCCGCATTGGCCTGATTAGCAAAAAACCATTTCTGACCACAGTTGAAACCTGCTCCTCCACGGCCCCTCAGATTGGATTTTTTTACTTCTTCAATTAAGTCTATTTGATTCATTCCTTTAGCCTTTTCCAGGGCTTTATATCCGCCTGCAGCTATATATTCATCTATATTAAGCGGGTCGATTTTGCCGTAATTACGCAACACAATGCGCATTTCTTCGGCCATTGTATGACCTCCTTTCTCCTTACATATATAGAAAAAGTTTTCCTATTACCGACCGCACGGTCTGTACTATTTGTATTCTGCAAGAATGTTGGGTATTATATCGGGTGTTACATCTAAATACGGCTTACTATTGATAGTTATTACTGGAGTAGCCTGACATTGACCTACACATTCGGTAAATTCAAGAGCAAAAAGACCATCATTTGTCGACTCGCCCATCCTGATACCTAATTCTTTCTCTAATGCAGCTACAACTTCCGCTGCACCAGCAATATGACATGGAGCACTCTCACATAACCTGATTATGTTTTTACCCCTTGTTTCGGTTGAAAACATGGAATAAAAAGACGCTACTCCATAAGCTTCAGCGGCCGGCACTTTAAAGACCCGGGCAGCTTCTGCTATAGCTTCTTCAGGCAGAAAACTAAATTCTTTTTCAACTGCATGGAATGCTTCTATAATCCCCCCCGGAACCTCAGCATACCTGGCAATTATTCCCTTATAGCTCACTCACATTCCTCCTTTCCGCATAATTGACATACTAATCCCTTATACATTAACCAGGCTACAATTAATCTAACAATAATATACGGCTCGGAAATAATAAATCTTAAAATAACCTGTTATTTTAAGATTATATGAGAATTTAATAGTATTTCTAATATATGTGGGTATTTTAATAGATTCTCTAAGTTTTATAAGTTACAAATTTAACAATCATATTAATGGCCCTCTATTCTCCCATAAAATAGGGACTTATCAAGATTATCACCTGAAAGTCCCCGACTATTTTTATAATAATTTAGCAAATTTTTCTTTCAATGTTTTCATTCTCTGCTGTTATCATAATCATAATATATCATTATAATAATTCTACCTATTTTTTCATGATTAAAGATAAAAGTTCATTTCTGGTCTGAGCTCTGGTTTCAAATATTCCCCTGACGGCAGAGGTAATAGTAAGTGAACCGGGTTTGTTAACTCCTCTCATAGTCATACACATATGTTCTGCTTCGATAATTACTGCTACCCCGTAAGGTTTCAACGTTTCATAAATGCAATCAGCTATCTGGGAGGTAAGCCTTTCCTGCAGCTGTGGTCTGCGGGCATATACTTCTGTTACCCGGGCGATCTTGCTGATGCCCACTACTTTCCCGCCTTTGGGGATATATGCCACATGAGCTTTGCCGTAAAAAGGTAAGAAATGATGTTCGCACATAGAATACAAGGGAATATCTTTCACCAGCACCAACTCATCATGATATTCGGTAAATGACACCTGCAGAAACTCACGAGGATCTGTATCCATACCATAGAATATCTCTTCATACATACTTGCCACCCGTCGGGGTGTATCCCTTACCCCCTCACGGTTGGGATCTTCCCCAATAGCTTCTAAAATCATAAGCACCGCCGCTTCAATTTTGCCTTTGTCAATATTTTCTTTCTTCATCGGTTATCCTCCGTTACCATTCATCATGGTTGTTCATGCCAAAACTGAAACGGGAGAATAAGTCACATCAATTGGACTTATTAGTCTTTTTCGTCTTAATTAGAACAACCCTACGATCTGCCCATTTTCTAAAATATCTATATTCTCAGCAGCAGGTGTTTTTCCCAAACCCGGCATGGTCATAACGGTACCTGCCAGAGCTACGATGAAACCTGCCCCGGCTGAAAGCCGCGCTTCTTTTACATATACCGTGAACCCCCGAGGCCTGCCCTTTAAATCCGGGTTATCTGATAGTGAATACTGGGTTTTGGCAATGCATACGGGCAGTTTGCCAAAGCCCTGCTCCTGGTATTGCTTAAGCATCCTCAGGGCTTCGGTACTGTATTCCACCCCTTCAGCACCATATATCTCCTGACAAACGGTTGCAATCTTATCCAGCAAAGACATTTCGTCCTGGTATAAGAACTTAAATTCACTGGGAGTTTCGGCTGCATTAATTACCTTGCGGGCCAGCTCTTCACCACCTGCTCCTCCAAGAGCCCACACCTGTGAAAGAGCTACTTCTGCCCCCAGATGTGCACACCTGGCAGTAATATATGCAATTTCTTCGGCAGTATCGGTAGGAAATTCGTTCAGAGCAACCACTACGGGAACACCGTATTTATTAATGTTTTCCAGCTGTTTCTCTAGATTCTGGATACCTTGCTCCAAAGCCGGCATATTCTTTTCTCCCAGCAGGTTTTTGGGAACTCCTCCGTGATTCTTCAAAGCTCTCACCGTAGCTACCAGGACCACTGCATTAGGCTGGAAACCTCCATAACGGCAGACGATATCGAAAAACTTCTCCGCCCCTAAATCGGCACCAAATCCAGCCTCTGTTATCATATAATCGGCCAGTTTCATACCCATGCGGGTTGCTACAATGCTGTTGGAACCATGCGCTATATTAGCAAAGGGTCCTCCATGCACGAAGGCCGGTGTATTCTCCAGGGTCTGAACCAAATTAGGCTTTATGGCATCTTTCATCAGCAGAGCCATCGAACCAGCTGCTTTCAAGTCATCTGCGGTAACTGGCCTTCCATCATAAGTATAAGCTACTACCATTTTCTTAAACCTGGCTTTTAAGTCCATTAAGTCAGTAGCCAGGCATAATGCTGCCATTACTTCTGATGCTACACTGATATCAAATCCTGATTCTCGTGGAACTCCATTGATTCTCCCACCCAGACCTAGAACTATGTTTCTTAATGCTCGTTCATTTAAATCCATAACCCGACGGAATACTATCTGCCTGGGGTCTATATTCAAATCATTGCCCTGGTGCAAGTGGTTATCCAGCATCGCTGCCAGCAGATTATGAGCCGTAGTTACAGCATGAATGTCCCCGGTAAAATGTAGATTAATGTCTTCCATCGGAAGCAGTTGGGAATAACCACCCCCTGCAGCTCCTCCTTTGATACCAAAACTGGGACCCAGGGAAGGTTCACGCAAAGCTATGATAGCCTTTTTGCCCAGCCGATTCAAAGCCATTCCTAATCCAACCGTATTTGTGGTTTTGCCCTCACCAGCCGGAGTTGGATTGATGGCAGTGACCAGGACAACTTTTCCAGATGGCTTTTCTTTTAACCTCTCCCAAACTTCCAGCGAAACTTTGGCCTTGTATTTTCCGTACATCTCAATATCATCTTCATTCAGGCCAATAGATTCTGCTATCTCCAGGATAGGGCTCATTTTTGCCTCCTGGGCTATCTCAATATCTGTCTTCATCGATTCTGACCTCCTGACAGCTTTTTTAGAGCTGCTTAAATATGTTCCCCAAAACATAAATTTACAATCTTATTCCGTTTCAGGTTGGTTTTTTTCCATCTTTATTAATCTATCATACCTTAGCTTAATTCTGAAGATGTAAATAGTATAATTAAGCAATTGGTGGTCTACTAATCGCTTAATTACATGTAAAATAATGGCTAATTGGTCAAATATCTCACTTATTGCCTGGTTAAATCGAGATGAATTGTCCTTTGCCCTCGCTTCGGCAACTAAGCCTATAGTATTAAATGCTTTTAAAAGATTTATGATATTGGCTATATCAATTACTGAAATCTAAAATAATGAATGATAAATACCCCCTATGTTAGATTCAAACGTCTATCATAGGAGGTATTTGCTATGGCGGGCAAGTCGTCATTACTGTTATTTTCACCAGGGTAGTTTAACAAAATGATATTGTCCTTCTACCCTGGATTTTACATTAACATGACTTTTTTAATATTCAAAACTTCCGACTGGAATATCAATTGCTGAAGTATCATCATTCTTAATTATACTAGCAGTACTGATTACATTTGGAACCACGTTACACAAATAATACCTGGCAGAAGCTATCTTGCCAGCATAGAAATCATAATCGTAATGATCGACTTCTAATTCCTTGGCCTTTTGATCTGCAATAATTGCCTGATCAAGAATTAAACTACCTGCATATAACTGAGCCGTTGCTGTAAGAACTCTACGCGAGTATAAGGGAACCATTTCCATTCGCTGTTCTTTTTTAAATACCTGAACAGTATCCTGGATTTCTGCGTATGCTTTTAATGCCTGCTCAAGAATGGCAAATTCTTTCAAGAAGCTTTTATTTGTTTTGTTATTCTCGTAAAAATCTTGAATATCTTGCATAAACTCAGCAAATACTTGGCCTTTTTCCATTGACCATTTGCGTCCCACAAGGTCAAGTGACTGAATGAAGTTAGTTCCTTCCCAAATCGAATAGATTTTAACATCACGAGCAATTTGACTGATTGGATATTCATTCATATAGCCATATCCCCCATAGGTCTGGATAGCTTCCCCCAGCAGCCACCAAGCTTCATCACTGGTATAGGCTTTGCACAAAGGTGTCGTAACATCTATGAGGTCAGAAGCCTTTTTGCGGGCTGCTGGATCTGCATCCCGGTGACGTACATCAAAAGCAAAGAAAGTTTTATAAATCATAGCTCTGATGGCTTCCATGTGCGCTTTTCCCATAAGAAGAGTCCGTTTAATATCCTCATGATTAATAATAGCAGTTCGGTCGCCCCTGGGATTGGTAAAAGGCCGGCCCTGAATCCGATCCTTGCAATAATCCCTGGCATTATAATAACCATTGCAAAGCATGGAAAGAGCTGACAAGCCAGTTTCAAGGCGTGCCAGATTCATCATTTGGAACATTTGTGCCATTCCGTTTCCTACCCCATCATTCTCCAGTGGGTTTGTACCAAGTAACCATCCCCTACAAGCGTTGTTGTCACCGAAACTTAGTGAGGCAGTAATAGAACCTAGAAGACCCATTTTATGCTCGATACCTGTAGTATGTACATCATTCTCTTCCAGACTTCCATCCTCGTTAACCCAGTATTTGGGAACAATAAAAAGAGAAATACCGGCTGTTCCCGGTTTAGCCCCTTCAACTCTCGCCAGATACAGGTGGACAATGTTTTCTGTAAAATCATTATCTCCCCCGGTGATAAATATTTTGGTTCCCTTGATCCTAAATATCCGTGAGTCATCCGTAGGATACGCTTTTGACGAGATGTCTCCTACATCGGACCCAGCACCAGGTTCGGTCAGGCACATTGTTCCAGACCAACTTCCATCCATCATCTTGGGTAAGAACATATTCTTCAGCTTTTCATCCCCGAAGCTTTGAATCAAACCAGCTGACCCATCAGTCAGCTCGATATAGGGAGTTAGGGAAGGATTCGCCGCACCAATCATTTCCCATATCATAGCATACAGGATATGCGGTAAAACCATGGCGTCTTCTTCATCACTGATATTGCTGGTACCCCAACCTTCCTGCTGAAGTTGACGGAACAAATCTCCCATTCCAGGAGGAGATATAACTTTACCGTCCACGAACTGAGACGGATTATTTATCCCAGCTTCATTGACTGGTTCAACAACTTCTTTGCAAAATTTTATAATTGGTTCAAATATTGATTTGATATCATCCTTTGAATAATATCCTGAGAACTGATCATACGAAAATATTTTTTCTGAAGGCAGCCACTCCTTCAGTATAAATTCAAAGTCTCTTGTATTTCGATAGGCAAAATTTGCTCCCATTTTCTTTGCTCCTTTACATATAAGATTTGCTTATATTCACTGCCCCAAGGCAACTTATCTCAGCCGGATTTTTCCGTGAGATACTTGTGAATAGCATTAGCCGCTTTCTTTCCGGCTCCCATAGCCTGTATTACGGTAGCCGCCCCGGTCACAATATCACCGCCGGCAAAAACCCCAGGTTTACTGGTTAATCCGGTATTTTCTTCGGCAACTATATTCCCATGAGAGTTTATTTGTAAATCGGGAGTTGTCTGCGGAACCAGAGGATTTGGCCCCTGCCCAATAGCCATAATTATTGTATCCACCTGCAATTCATATTCGGAACCTTTGATTGGTATCGGCCGTCTACGTCCAGATTCATCTGGTTCACCCAGTTCGTACTGCTGACAAATCATACCCTTTACCCATCCATTTTCATCACCAATAATCTCTATCGGGCTGGTCAAAAGTTTAAATTGCACCCCTTCTTCCCGAGCGTGTTCAATCTCCTCCAGCCGGGCGGGCATTTCATTTTCAGACCTGCGGTATACTATGTACGATTCTTCAGTTCCTAAGCGAAGGGGGGTTCTAGCGCTATCCATGGCCACATTTCCAGCACCTATTACAGCTACCCTTTTACCTATCCTTACCGGGGTTAAATATTGGGGAAATTGGTATGCCTTCATAAGATTAACTCGGGTCAAAAATTCATTGGCAGAATAAACTCCGTTCAAGTTTTCCCCCGGTATGTCCATAAAATATGGAAGTCCTGCACCGGTTCCTATGAAAACAGCGTCATATCCTCTCTCCAGCAGTTCATCTACGGTATTAATTTTACCCACTACCTGATTACAGGCAATTTTGACTCCCAGATTTTGAATGTTTTTTATTTCGTGCTGTACTATACTTTTGGGCAGACGGAATTCTGGAATACCATAAACCATTACTCCACCAGGAATATGCAGTGCTTCCATAACCGTAACTTCATGTCCCAGTTTTGCCAGGTCAGCTGCTGCAGTTAAACCGCTCGGGCCTGACCCCACTACGGCTATTTTTTTACCGCTTGCTGCTGCTTTTTCTGCCTGATTATGGCCGTTTGCCAAATCCCAATCTGCAACGAATCTTTCCAGGCGTCCTATAGCTACCGGCAGAGCTTTCTTCCCTAGTATGCAGAGTTTTTCACACTGACTTTCCTGAGGACAAACCCGACCACATATAGCAGGTAAATTATTCTTTTCCTTAATTTTATTTATGGCTTGCTGATATTCTTTCTGGGTAATTAATTTAATAAAACCTGGTATATCAACGTCAACTGGACAGCCATCTATACAGAGAGGTTTTTTGCAATCCAAGCATCGTGAGGCTTCCAGCAGGGCTTGTTCTTCACTGTATCCTATTGCTACTTCATTAAAATTCCTGATTCTGTCATGGGCATCTTGAATCGGCATGGGCTGGCGGTTTGGTCTTACCTTCTTTACTTTTTCATTTACTTCTGACAATGACAGTCACCTCCAGAATTACAGCCTTTCATTGCCAGCTGTTCTTCCTCTGCGAACATGCGGGCTCTGATCTCTGCCACCGACCAGTTAACTTGATGTCCATCAAATTCAGGCCCATCTACACAGGCAAACTTGGTTTCTTGTCCAACCGCTACCCGACAGGCACCACACATCCCAGTACCATCCACCATTATTGGATTTAGACTGACGATGGTTTTAATATTATAAGGCCTGGTGAGTTGAGACACCGCCTTCATCATAACCAGAGGGCCTATAGCTACCACTAAATCAATTTGCATTTTACTATCAATGAGCTGCTTTAATATATCGGTAACGAAGCCCTTCTGCCCCTCGGTTCCATCGTCAGTAGCTATATACAATTTCTCGCTTACTGTTTCCATTTCTTCTGCTAAAATCAGGTGCTTATTGCTACGGGCACCTATAATAGAAATGATATGATTGTCTGCTCCAGACAGCGCTCTGGTTATGGGATAAATTGGTGCTACACCAACTCCTCCGCCCACACATATCACTGTACCGTATTTTTCTATTTCGGAAGGCTTGCCCAGCGGACCTACCAAATCTAATATATAATCTCCTGGCTCCAATCTGCCTAATTCCGCTGTAGTACGTCCTACCTCCTGATAAATTAGAGTTATGGTACCCTCTTGACGATTAAAATCTGCTAAGGTTAAAGGAATCCTCTCACCGTTTTCATCAATTCTTAATATAACAAACTGACCTGCTTGGCCTTTTGTTGCTATCTCAGGTGCTAATACTTCTATTAATTTTATAGATTGAGCTAGAATCTTCTTTTTGGTTATCTTGAACATGGTTTACTCTCCTTTGATTTGTGACGTTTTAACAAACTAAATTTGCAGCCAATATTTATAAGAGACCCACTCACTTTTGAATGCTGTATATACACCAGGTAAGAATAGGGTTTATGATTCTTACCTGTGTATTCCAGCATTTGTATTTGAAGGGGGAATTGAGTGAAAATGGCCAATACTTGTTCGTTTGATAAATGACTATCACTAGCAAATGTTATTTGTCCATCGTTTTGCCGAATGCAGGTATAAGATGCAGGAATATAATCCCTACATCTTATACTCTGTATCCGGCTAGCTCTGTATGTCTGGACACGGACCATTGCATGATCCAAAATTGATCTCCTGGATAAGGTTAAACCCTAACTGAGCAGAATGCCGGCAATGACCATTCT
>JAENZE010000010.1 GCA_016841425.1 Syntrophomonas sp.
TTCCGGTGCGCTCCACGATTAAGGTTGCACCCTTACTGGCACTACTGATGTTCCGCTGCGCTCCACCAATAAGGTAGCAGGATTTATTTATTTTCTGGGAAAACAAATAAGTCCTTGGAAACGTTAACATATGGTGCCAAGCACCTTTCATTAACTTATTACTAATAGTACCTGGCACAGAGCATGCTTAATTCCGCATATAAAATCAAGGAAGTGTGGTCAATTTAATGTCCTTAAATCAATGGCAGGGGAGAAGCCCTTTGCCGCAGGGTAACGTGTATTGAAGCCACTAATTGGCTCGACGCGGTGGGATATGGAGCAGGTAAGTTGGTATAGTGGGAGAAAAAGGAATAGTCTTGACTTCCCGGATGCAAATACCTGGCAGCTTTAAAGCTCCGGAACATCAAATAAACTTTTTTTTACCAACAAACCATATTGTCTGACAGAGGGACGTTCTGCGAGAGTTGCGTCGCTGGGATTACTAAATTTTATTCTCACAATTTCTTGGTTTCTCCTTTATTCCTGTTTCGTTGCGGTCAGCCCAGAATCTACAGTATAATTGGAAAGAGGGAATAGTGGGAAGATCCTTCTATGGTAAAGATAATTTGAGTAGTACTATTATCTGGGCAGCTGTAATAATGGCTGGTATATTAGCAGTAACCGAGGATTCCAGTAAAATTATACCCATACTAGGTGGCACAGCTGTTCATATTTTTATTAGGTGCACAATCAAAGAAAAAGTAAACCAGTATTATTGAAGTGCTTGTGTAGTATGGCTGTTGATTACTTATTGTATAAGTGATGAAACAGACCCCATTAATCATGTGTGCACTTATGTGGTATCCACTAAGCGCGGACAACCAGAATGAGCGTTGTTTGAGCACGACTGAAGGGGGATAAATTAGGTTTGCAGGGCTTAGAAATTATAAGGAAGGGGAATATGACAGTTGCATACCCGCACGCCTATTTATACCTCTATACGCAAATATGCCGGTGATGTTAAGCTGCGTTCGCATATGCCCGGACATGCAGGAGAACATGGTTTTACTGACCATGCTTTTCAGCAAATAGCTGGTATTGATGTCACTGAAGTCCCAGGAACTGGCGATTTACATGTGCCAGAAGGAATAATTGAGGAGGCTAGAGTTTTGCTGGCTAAGGCCTTTGGAGCCAGGGAGAGCTTGTTTTTAGTTAATGGGGCCAGCTCAGGAATTCACACCCTGTTTATGTCCTTGAGTGGAAAGCAGGAGAAGGTTTTAGTACCCAGAAACGCCCACCGATCTTTTTTTACTGGAATGGTTTTGTCCGGGGTGGAACCGGTATATGTTCCATGTCAAATCAGCAGCGATTATGGCCTGGCGATATCGGTCAGGAGCATCGATATTATGGAACTGTTGGCAGTAAATCCGGATATAACTACTGTGTTTATAACCAGTCCAAATTATTATGGTATAACCTGTGATGTAGCTGAAATATGTCAAAAAGTTAAAGCAAACAATGATAATATAGCTGTATTTGTAGATGAAGCCCATGGGGGACATTTTCCTTTTCATGATAATTATCCCCGCTCGGCTCTTTTGTCAGGTGCTGATGCAGTAGTAAACGGACTGCATAAGACCTTGCCGGTTCTCAATCAGGGCGCATGTCTAAATGTTCAGGATGAAGAAAGATTTTGGAAACAGATATTTCCCACCTGGTCCATGCTGACCACCAGCAGTCCATCATATCCAATTCTGGCGTCTATAGATTTAGCACGGAGCTTGATGATGACCGAGGGTCATTCTATATTAGAAAAAGCCCTGGAGTTATCCAAAAAGTATAGATACAAAATTAATGAAATAAAAGGGTTATCCGTATTTGCTGAAGAAGAGTTAAGTAATGTTTCTGGGACTGCTGAGATAGACCCTTTGAAAATCCTGATCAGTGTCAGGGGGACAAGTATTACGGGTGATCAGTTGGCCCAAATATTGCGCCAGGAATATTCAATTCAGGTTGAAATGGCAGCTCCGGATTATATCTTAGCAATGATGTCTATGTTTCACCGTGCTGAAGACTGGGAGCTGTTGTACCAGGGTTTGAAAGAAATTGCCGGGAAGTATCCCGGGAAAAAGAGCAAAAAAAAGGATATCCCGGTGCCTCCTGAACCACAGCTACATCTGGCTCCCCGGACTGCTTTTTTTTCTAATACCACAGAGGTAGAATTTTCCTGCTGCCGGGGAAAAATATCAGGTGAGGTCATTGCTCCTTATCCTCCAGGAATAGCTTGTTTGCTTCCTGGAGAAATAATAAGTGATGGTATGTACGAATACTTGGAATATCTGAGAAAGCAAAAAACACCCCTATACGGTCCGAATGATAGCAGTTTAAGCAGAGTGAAAATTATTAATAGCTAGAAGTATCATATATTTTCTTAGATGGGATTGATGAATTCAATGTACCACAAAGGTTTCTTTATTAGTTTTGAAGGAATTGATGGTTGTGGCAAAAGCAGTATAATAGCTTACCTGAATACCAAACTTAATACTAACAACACAGTTAATATTAGAGAGCCTGGAGGCACTTTAATATCAGAAGACATAAGAGCTATGCTGTTAGATGATAAGCATAAAGATATGGCGCCGGAGACGGAAGCACTTTTGTATGCTGCTGCTCGCAGCCAGGTAGTTAAACAGGTAATAAAACCAGCTCTGGCTCAGGGCAAGGTGGTACTGGCAGACCGGTTTATTGATTCAACAATTGCCTATCAAGGCTATGGAAGGGGGTTGGACCTCAAATACTTGCAGGTACTAAATGACTTTTGTACCGGAGGTTTAAGTCCGGATTTAACCATTTTACTAGATTTAGAACCAGAACAAAGCTATGGATATAAAAAAGGTCTGGCTCCAGATCGCATAGAAAGCGAAGGTTTAGAATTTCAGCGATTAGTTCGGAATGGATATCTGCAGCTGGCTGCATCTGAACCAGGCCGGATAATCAAAATTGATGCCGCTCAGGAGGTATCAATAGTCAGAGAATTGGTACTTAAACATATCCAAAGGGTTGTGGGCAAGTATTAGGGGAGGATATATAAATGAGAGTAGAGCGCGATAAACGCTTGAGAAGCTCTTATCAATCCAGAGAAAATCAGTCTTTAACTGACATAAAGAGGTCAGCAGGTACTTTTGATCAAGAGCTAAATCATCAAAGCCAGAGACAGATCCAAGAGCGGATGAATGAGATATTAAAACAGATTGATTCGCTGAATAATCAACTCAGTAATAATCTTACAATCAGTAATCTGGTGCTGTATAGTAATTTGATTAAAAAATTTTTGAAAGAGGCCAGCTTAAGGGCTTACCAATTAAAACTGGAAAGAGGCTTAAACCGCAGGGGTAGATTAATGCTAGTTACTATTAGTAAAATAGATATGGAAGTAGAACAAATGGTAAATGATTTTGTGGACAGACAGAAAGAGCCATTAGAAATACTTGCTGTTATAGATAAAATAAGGGGGATGCTTGTAGATTTAGTAGTATAAGTTACACATTACAAGCTTACAGATATTATGGACTACTTTACCAACATAGTGGGCCAGGAAAAAGTGGTTGAATACCTGAAAAGAGTGGCTGGCACGAATGAATTCAACCACGCCTATCTTTTCTGGGGGGCTGCAGGAATAGGAAAAATGCAGACTGCTCTGGCATTTGCTTATACTGCTATTGCTGCAGCAGATGATGAGGCCCATATTTATTTAGATCAGATGATTCATCCAGATTTAAAAACTGTGCAAATCTTGGAAGGCAAAACCAGGATATCCCGGGAGCAAATAATTAAAGACATCGAACCGTGGTTGGCCGTAAAACCTTACCGGGCCAAACACAGAATAGTCATTATTAGAGATGCCCATTTAATGACTCCGGAAGCTGCTAATGCGTTATTAAAGACTCTGGAAGAACCGCCTGCTTGTACAATCATTATTCTAGTAGCAGATAATAATAATATTCTGGAGACCATCGTTTCCAGGTGCAGCTTAATCAGTTTTTCCTCCGTTGCAACTAGTCAGGTACAGCAATTTCTCCTGCATCGGGGATATGATGAGCAGCAGGCTGTCCGCATTGCTTTATTAGCACAGGGTAGTATAGCTAATGCGCTCAAGCTGGCCGATGGGGAGGCATTTAAAGAACTATGGAGCAGGGCGGTTGAAATTATACAGGAGATATATAAGGGAGAGATAGACAAGGTTATAGAGACCGCACAAAACCTGGATGATAATTCGGAACTTCTGATCACTACCGTCGAAACAATATTAAGGGATATCTTGGTATATGCAGAAACCAAACAAGAGAGCCATTTATACTTTCCAGATAGTTTGGAGCTGATCAGAATGGTAAAGAATATCGACAACAATAAGTTGAAACATGCTATTTCGGATATTGGGTCTATGAAAAAATATTATAACAGCAATTTGAACAGTCTTGTTTTAAATATAAATATGTGTTACAAAATTCGATATGCCATAAAAACTTCATAAATATAAAGGGAGGTTATCATATTGCCGTGGGTTGTGGGTATAAGATTTAAACCAGCTGGTAAAATATACTATTTCGATAGTGAAAACAATGAGTTCGATATCGGTGGAAAAGCAATTGTAGAGACTGTGCGAGGGATAGAGTGTGGAACAGTTGCCATAGGCAATCGAGAAGTTCCGGAAGAAAAACTGGTCCTGCCGCTGAAAAAGGTTATTCGTAAGGCCAGCCCAGCCGATTTGGAGACCTATGAAAACAATAAGAAGAAGGAACAAGAAGCACTTGAAATATGCCGGAAAAAAGTAGCTGAACACAATCTGCCTATGAGGCTTATCGATGCGGAATATACTTTTGATATGGGTAAGATAATATTTTACTTCACGGCTGACGGGAGGGTAGATTTTCGAGACTTGGTGAAGGACCTGGCTGGTATTTTCAAAACCAGAATCGAACTGAGACAGATAGGCGTAAGAGATGAAGCTAAAATGCTGGGTGGCATCGGGTCCTGCGGCCAGGAATTGTGCTGTCATTGTTTCCTGGGAGAATTCGAGCCAGTTTCTATTAAGATGGCCAAAGAACAGCATTTGTCATTGAATCCAACTAAAATCTCAGGCATATGCGGCAGATTAATGTGCTGCCTCAAATATGAATCAGAATTATATGAAAACAGGGGAAACGGGGAGGCCTGTAATGGAAAAGACTGTCCAAGAAATAGCAGTGATCCTAAGGGAACTGATTCTTGAAGTAGGAGACTTAAAGGAACGGATGGCATCACTGGAAAATAGGTTAGTAAAGGAAGAACCCCCTGCCCCAATTACCTGTGCCCTACTATTAGAAGGAGAATCCTATGGTAATTTAGGCAGGATATATAATGAGGGGTTTCATGTCTGCCCGGATGCCTATGGGCAACCACGGAGTGGGGATTGTCTTTTTTGCATTGCATTTCTGGAAAAGGAGTAAAGACCATAATTTATGGAAAAATTTCTGGTGCATGATGATGAAACACTGGACGATTTATTGTTAGGGAACATGAAAATTATTCAGCCTCAAAAAGGGTATAGGTTTAGCATAGATTCGATTTTGATAGCATTTTTTGCGGATTTACAGGGTGTAAAGCAGGTAGTTGATTTAGGCACTGGCAGCGGAGTTATTCCGCTGTTGTTATCTTATCGGAATCCCTATATCAACATAACCGGGGTGGAACTGCTTGATACAGTAGTGCAAAGGGCTAATAGGAATATCATGTTGAATGGCCTGAGCAGGAGAATAAAGATACTTGAGGCCGATATCAAAAACCTCCAGCAGCTTCTGCCACCCGGAGGGTTTGATTTAGTGGTATCAAATCCACCCTTCTGGAAAAAAGGCGAAGGCAGAGTGAGTAAAAACCAGGAACAAGCGGTGGCCAGACATGAATTGCATATCGACTTGCCTCATATAATCAAAACTGCCCGTTATTTACTTCAGACTTCGGGTAAGTTATGCATGATTCACCGAGCAGACCGCTTAGAAGAAATTATCAGGTATTTAGGTGAAAATCAGCTTAACCGGGTCAAGACCCGCATGGTGCATGCTTTTAAAGATAAGCCGGCAAATTTGGTGCTGATAGAGGCACAGAATAGTGTGCTGAAAGAAAGCATGGAAATAATGCCTCTGGTAATATATCAAAAAAGAGGGGTCTATTCTGAAGAAATACAAAAGATTTATACCAGCACCGGGTTACTGCCTCTGGATAAGCATAATAATGGCTAGTGAGGTGACCAATAATATTGGGCAAACTTTATATATGTGGGACGCCTATTGGAAACTTGGAGGATGTAAGCATCAGACTGTTGAAAACGCTGCGTATGGTTGACTTTATTGCCTGCGAAGACACCCGGCATACGATTAAGCTGCTGAATAGATATAAGATAAAAAAGAAACTGATCAGTTATCATGAACACAGCAGTCTGAAACGGGAGGAGTATATTATAAATCAACTCCTGGAAGGTAAAACCGTCGCTCTGGTTTCTGATGCGGGCATGCCAGGCATCTGTGACCCCGGGGAGAGACTGGTGCAAAAAGCGATAGAAAATGAGCTGGACATCGAAGTCGTCCCCGGCCCATCAGCAGCGGTTTCTGCGCTGGCAGTCTCTGGACTGGATACCAGTTCGTTCATTTTCGAAGGTTTTTTACCCCGACAAGCTGGCAAACGAATAGAGGTATTAGAAAGAAACAAGGAGGAAATTCGAACAGTTATATACTATGAAACTCCGCACCGACTGATGAAAACGCTCCAGGATCTACAGACAGTGCTGGGTGAGAAAAGAAAAATTGTTATGGTTAGAGAATTGACTAAAAAACATCAAGAAATTATAAGAGGCAGTATTGATCAAATTATAGATAAATTTAAGCAGCAGGTTCCTCGTGGGGAATTCTGCCTATTGATAGGGGGTAAATCCGTCGAACCAATTAAATTAGATGTTGATCAATTAATAGTTGAAGTAGATGATTTAATTGAGAAGGGGATGGATAAAAAAGAGGCCTTCAAGCTGAAGGCCAGACAGTATAATTTACAGAAGTCTGTTGTTTACAAGTATTATACCAACCGTAATTGACGGTTCTATTAACCAACCTGTTTGGTTAGTTCGGTTAGACAGTTTCTGCACAGATTTTTACCTTTGTAATTGATTACTTCTTCTGCATTTCCACAGAAAATACAAGCCGGTTCGTATTTCTTAAGTATAATCTTTTCACTGTCAACGTAGATTTCAAGAGCATCTTTTTCTTCGATACCCATGGTCCTCCTTAGTTCGATAGGAATAACTATGCGACCTAATTCGTCAACTTTTCTAACCACGCCGGTAGACTTCATCATATGACTAACACCCTCCTCTGCAATAACATTTATCTTGTCCCGACACAAAGTATACCAACATTGGCAGAAATAGTCAAGGATTATTCTACATAATTGGACAAATTATGGGCATAATAACCAAATTATTGTAGTTTAAGGGCGAGGCATTAGAGATAGATCAATTATTTTGTCGGCTGATGAGGAGAGGTAGTTGTAATTGTCGAGGGACATAGTTTTGATGTGAATAAAGCCATCAGAATATGGTAAAATATAAAATACTGCTATTCGTCATATCGGGGTGAAACGGCATATTGCTTTAGCTCATATTGACAAGTAATGGCATAATGTAAAAAAAGAATAAATTGTTTTCAAGGATTATGAGCAGGAGGGACATTTTAAATGACCAAAAAAAGCTATTATATTACCACGCCAATTTATTATCCCAGTGACGCCTTGCATATAGGTCATGCCTATACCACGGTTGCGGCAGACTGTGTAGCCAGGTTTAAACGAATGCAGGGGTTTGATGTTTTCTATCTAACTGGGACAGATGAACATGGGCAGAAGATAGAAAAAGTAGCTTTAGATAAAGGTATGACACCACAGAATTATGTGAATGGAATTGTTGAAGGGATAAAAACATTGTGGGAAACCATGTTGATTTCCAACAACGATTTTATACGTACAACGGACCAAAGACATGAAGAAGTGGTTAAAAATCTGTTTAAAAAGGTATACGAGCAGGGAGACATTTACATATCTCAATACGAGGGGTGGTACTGTACCCCCTGTGAAACATTTTTTACCGAGAGACAACTGGACGATGGGAAATGTCCGGATTGTGGAAGAAATGTAGAGAAATTAAAAGAGGAAAGTTATTTCTTTAATATGGCTAAATATGCTGACCGGCTTCTGGAGCATATTGCTGCACACCCGGATTTTATCCAGCCCGAGTCGCGCAGAAATGAAGTTATTAATTTTGTGAAAAATGGGTTAGATGATCTTTGTGTGTCACGGACTACCTTCAACTGGGGAGTCCCTGTCCCATTTAACGACCGGCATGTAGTTTATGTGTGGTTCGATGCGTTAATTAATTATGTGAGTGCTATTGGGTACCTGGATGATAAAGAGAAATTCGATAAATATTGGCCGGCTAATGTACATCTGATGGCCAAGGATATTTTAAGATTTCACGCCATTATATGGCCCATTATGCTGATGGCTATGGATCTGCCTCTGCCAGAAAAAGTATTTGCTCACGGATGGATAATGCTGGAAGGCGGAAAAATGTCAAAGTCCAAGGGAAACGTAATTGATCCCCTGCAGTTGGTCAATAAATACGGAGTAGATGCAGTTCGTTACTACCTGGTAAAAGAACTAAACTTTGGCCAGGATGGAATGTATTCCGAAGAAATGCTGGTCAATCGTATAAATTCCGATTTGGCTAATGACCTGGGAAATCTGATCAGCAGAACGGTAGCGATGATAAGCAGATATTTTGACTCTAAAATTCCTGAAAGTACCGGAGGAGATGCTCTGGATCAGGAATTAATTGCGACTGCAATAAGAGCTTATGGAGAAGCAACAGAAAAACTAGAGAAGCTGGATTTTGCAACTTATGTACAAGCAGTATTAAAATTAATATCCAGGGCGAATAAATATATAGACGAGAGTCAGCCCTGGTTATTAGCTAAAGATGAAGAAAAGAGGGATAGACTAGGAACTGTTCTGTATAACCTGGTAGAAACGATACGTATAGCGATTAGTTTGCTAGCGCCTGCCATGCCTGCTTTGCCTGCCAGAGCTAACCAGCAGTTAAATATTTTTGCAGATCCTGAGCTTATAAAATGGGAAGATGCGGGGAAATGGGGGATTACCCGGGCGGGAACTATAGTCAATAAAGGGCCGGCGTTATTCCCTCGGATAGATCTTAAGAATCTGGATGAAGAAGAAACTGTTGATATACAGGAACCCGAGAAGCAAAAAGGTGAGGCAGAGCCTAACTATGTAGACATTGAGGATTTCGCCAAGATAGACTTAAGGGTAGCCCGTGTTATTGCCTGTGAAAAAATGAAAAAGGCCGACAAACTTCTCATACTTACCCTGCAGGTGGGGGAAGAAGAACGTACAGTCGTTTCCGGGATAGCCAAAGCATACGAGCCAGAACAGCTGATAGGAAAAAATGTGGTCCTGGTTGCTAATCTGAAACCGGTAAAATTAAGAGGGGTTTTATCCCAGGGTATGATTTTAGCTGCCTCAGACCCTCTGGATAATAATATAGAAGTACTGACTGTTGAAACAATAGAGCCCGGTAATCGGGTAAAATGATAAAACTTTAGCAGGTACCGATTTGGTGTAAGGATAAGTAGTTTATATCTTTACACCATTTTCTTCCCAGAAGAATATATTCTGGTACCTGTTGTGGGAGGAATGCTGGTTGCTAATAGACTCACATGCCCATCTACAGGATAGAGAATATAAGAATGATCTTGACCAGGTTATGGCAAGAGCTGCCCGAGCAGGAGTAAATACCATCATATGTATTGGTTTTGACTATTCAGCTTCACAGAAAGCAGTTGATTTAGCCAAAAAAAACAACAATATATATGCAGCAGTGGGGATTCATCCCCATGATGCCAAAACTTTAGATGAACAAACACTGGAAAAATTGTACAATCTGGCGCTGAATCCCAAAGTAGTGGCTATTGGGGAGATGGGCCTGGATTATTATCGTAATTTGTCTCCAGTGGAACAGCAGAAAAAGGCTTTTGTGGAGCAGATTAAATTAGCCCAGGAATTAAAAAAACCGGTAGTAATTCATGACCGGGATGCCCATCAGGATATCCTGGATATTATAAAAAGAGAGAAAGCAGGTATCAATGGAGGAATAATGCATTGTTATTCCGGGCAGCTGCCGCTGGCAGTTGAGCTGATAAAAGAGGGCTTTTATATTTCTTTTGCTGGGCCCTTGACGTTTAAGAATGCTAAAAAATCTCATGAAGTAGCTCAGAAGATAAATTTGGATCGTATTTTAATTGAAACCGATTGTCCTTATTTAACCCCGGAACCTTTTCGGGGCAAACGGAATGAACCAGCCCATGTAAAATTGGTTGCACAAAAGCTAGCTGAAATTAGAAACCTGGAGGTGGAAGAAATAGCTCATATAACCAGCAGTAACACCAAAAGAGTCTTCCAGCTAGATTAATAAATAATTACCATGTCAGGATTTTTAGTATTTAGTCAGATTTGCGGGTATTATTACCCGATCCTAATGAGTTATTTCTCCAAACCTTGTACATGTAAAAGGAATAAAATACTTTTAATAGGATAATAATAAATATAAGTGTGCAGCAAGATAAATACTAATGAGTAAAATTTATGAAAACATTCATTATTTTGATCAATGTAAAACAATTGTATTGAACCCAGAATAAATTTCTTGCCTGCAGATTACATGTACAAACCGGTTACCCTAGAAAGTGAGGAGAATGATGAGTATAGCGCAGGATAAGAAAGGCATCAGTCTAAAGACAGCACTTATGTCAGGGATGGCTTTGCTATTGCTGATAAGTCTTTTTTATGCCTTACAGAAACCAGTTGCAATTGATGTTGATGGAGATATTATAGAAACCCGAGCTTTTTTCACCAGTACCGTAGAGGAAGTATTGGAGAATAAGAAAGTAGCTATTGGTCCGAATGATAAAGTGCAGCCTTCTCTAAATTCAGTAATAAAAAAAGATGAAACCATAAAAGTAACCAGAGCTTCTAAAGTTACGGTTATAGTCGGGGAGACCCAAAAAGAAATAATTACCACCCCGGTATCAATTCCAGAAGCCATAAAGTTAGCCGGATTTGACCTGGGACCGAAGGACATAATAAAAACCCTGGCGGTAAATAAAACCGTAGCCGATCAAGTGATTGAAGTTATACGGGTTACGGAGAAACAGGACCAGATAGAAGAGACTATCCCCTTTGAGACAGAAAAAACGACGGATAATACTCTGGAAAAGGGACTTAGCAAAACTATAAAGGCAGGTCAACCTGGTATTGCAGTTAACACCGTAAACATTACCTACCACAATGGGCAGGAAGTAGCCCGGGAAGTAATTGATAGTGAAACTAAAGTAGAACCGGAAAAAGCTGTTGTAGCTATGGGGACTATTACATCTATTTCCAGAGGGAATTTAAACTTCAACTTTGATAGAGCCGCCTATATGACAGTTTCAGCTTATACTTATACCGGACACAATACTTCTTGTGGATTAAAGCCAGCGGTAGGTCTGGTAGCAGTCGATCCTAATATTATCCCATTGGGAACGCGGCTTTACATTGAAGGTTATGGGTATGCCACAGCCGCTGATACTGGCGGCTCCATAAAGGGCAATCGCTTGGACGTTTTTATGGAAGATAAAGGGCAATGCCTATCCTGGGGGCGTAAAACCGTGAAAGTATATATATTAAACTAAATAATTACTGAAATAACAAATTTCGAGCCCGGCCATAGAGCTGGGCTTTCGCTTGTCGACAACCAGGCAGGCTTTTTTTTTGCCATAGATTCCCTCGGTTTAAATATCAGCCAAAAACAAAAATTAAAACAAAAAGGAGGTGATGTGATTGTTCAAAAAACAGACCGGCTTTTTACTGGTAATACTCTTTTTAGTAATGTTAATCTGTGGATGCCAAACGGAAGAAAGAAAACCTTTGGAAAATCAAACTCAGGATAATGCTGGATTAACTGCCAGCGACCGTCGAGTTCTAGCAGATCGTCTTTCGAGACTGGCTACCGAAGTCGAAGGAGTACAAAAAGCCACGGTAGTGATTTCCGATATAACTTTAGCTAATGACTCAAAAAGCAACAGCACTGCTAATGATATCAACAATACTGAGTCAGACATCAGTGGGATGATCGTTATGGTAGGAATAAGTATTAACGATCAAGTAAACGAGGCAAAGACCAAGACTGAAGTAATGAACAAATTAAAAGCATCAGACAAACGAATCTCTCAAGTTCTCGTAACATCAGACCCGAACCTGGTCAAAAAGATTAGTGATGTAGCGGCAGGTATTATTAAGGGAGAACCTATAAGCAAATATGAGATGAATCTTAAGCAGCTGGGAAAAGAATTCCGAAACAACAATCCAGCTTTCTAAAGATTTAAACCGGTTATTAAAAAATTATAGAATTCAGGGGGTATATATGAAACGCACAACAGTAATTTTGATAACAATTCTTATGATTATGACCATGGTAGTTGGTTGTCAAAACACAGCTAACAGGCCACTAACACCGGACCAGAATCAGACCAATAATCAAAACAATAATGGACAGTCATCAATTAGTAACAATCAAGCTATGGCAGATAAATTTGAGAATCTAGCTGAACAGGTCCCCGGGGTCCAGAAAGCTTATGTAGCTGTGTCAGACTCTAACGCAATGAACAACAACGATGGAATAGGGACTATTAATACCAATCCGGGCACTAATACGCCCACAAATATGAACACTTCAAATAATAATGGTAGAATGATGAATAATGATGGACTAAACTATAATGGTAATGGGGATTTATATAATGGCAACAATCCCAACAACCCTTCAGCTACAGACATTAATGATACCAGCACCACTAATTATATGGTAGTCATGGTAGGAATAAAGCTGGATGATCAGAAAAATACCGCGACCATGACTAATATTGAAAAGATGGTAGAGAACAAAATTAGAAATGCGGATACCAGAGTAACGCGAGTATTGGTAACTACTGATGCAGGAATGATCGAGCAGATCAATAATATAAATACGTCTATGAGGAATGGAACTTCCATGACAACTATTCAGAGAAGTATAGATAATCTTACCCGCAGTTTAACTAATCAATAGTACCGAAATCAGGGACGGTGGTTATCGAACCAGCAAGTTATTTCATATGCTGTTCAACACCGTCCCATTTTTTTAATTTTTCTAGTATAATGGAATTCGTAT
This sequence comes from Syntrophomonas sp., assembly GCA_016841425.1. Classification (GTDB taxonomy): domain Bacteria; phylum Bacillota; class Syntrophomonadia; order Syntrophomonadales; family Syntrophomonadaceae; genus JAAYJK01. The sequence goes on from JAENZE010000010.1 coordinate 13,322, forward strand.
TATAAATAGTGAGGTCAAAATGTTTGGATATATCATCTAAAACTACGATGAAAGAAATGATAAGCAAATATAATATTTATCCTCATAAAAAATGGGGACAAAATTTTTTGCTGGATAAGAATATTTTAAATAAAATTGTTGAGTTGAGCAGATTAACTTCAGAAGATTATGTAATCGAAATAGGTCCAGGTCTGGGAACACTGACCAGGGAGATTGCAAATCGAAGCAAAGGCGTTTTAGCCATAGATATTGACTCATCTCTCGAAGAAGTACTTAAGGAGACGCTGGGGGATATTAATAATACGAGATTAAAATTTGCAGATATTTTAAAAGTAAATATAGAAAAAGAATTAACTAATGCCTTTAACCTGACCGATTCTAATAAAACATATAAGGTATGCGCTAATATCCCCTACAACATAACCACCCCCATTATTTTTAACTTGCTTGAAAACTATTGTAATATGGAATATGCAGTATTGATGATGCAGAAGGAAGTAGCCTTAAGAATTAAAGCGCTGCCCGGAAGTAAGGCATATGGATTATTGACGGTTATGATACAATATTATGCCAATGTTGAATATCTCATGGATGTATCCAGAAATTGCTTTTTCCCCCGACCTGAGGTTGATTCAGCAGTAATAAAAATTATCCCCCATCGCCCCCGGAAATTTAAGTTGAAAAAGGAAGACGTTTTTAAATCTCTGGTTAGGAGAGCATTTCAGATGAGAAGAAAAACTATGATAAATATATGTGCTGTCGAATTTGGGGTAGAAAAAGAAAAGATAAGAGAATACCTTGTTGATTTAGACATAGATGGCAATAAAAGGCCAGAAAACCTCACCATTCATAACTTTATAAGTATCGCGGAAAATTGGCCGGTTGCGCAGGAGGAAAATTTAAATTAAGATCAAAAGAGCAATTTAATTTACTAGTTGACAAGGGGGAGCTTTTTTAATATACTATTATGTTTGATCTTGACAAGCCAGAGCTTTTGTTATAAAATTAACAGGATAAAAGAAAGAAGGTGGTACAATGAGTTCTCCAAGGGCCATATCAGATATAAAGAAAGATTTAGAATCATTTGTGGGCAGTAAAATAAGATTGAAAGCAAATCGGGGAAGGAACCGAATTATAGAAAAAGAGGGGGTACTCGAATCGATATACCCCAATATTTTTGTTATCAAAATTGATGAGAGAAAAGTAGAAAGACGAGTGTCGTACAGCTACGCTGATGTATTAACCGAGACGGTTGAACTATTTGTCTATGACCATCAAAATTCTGAAATACGCATACCTTCTGCTAGCCTGTAAGATTATTACTAGTATAATAAGTTTATAGACCGATGACAGAAACCCGCAATTGAGCGGGTTTCTTATTTGGTTTAACCAGCATGTTTGCTTAGCCGATGGGTTAAAGGAAACCCTATCGCCTAACCAGCGTGAAGATAACCCAAGGGCAAGGGCGTCACTGGTAACGGTGAGGTCTGAAGGAAGCCGCAGGGGGAATTTGGAGCATAGCGCAAACGAACCTAGGTTGGCTTACAAGGCGGGTAACTTTGCGAATAGTGGTAAAGCCCACACCCGGAACCGCATGTTTTGATCATGCGGTTTTTTCTTGGCCGGCAGCCCAATAAGTCAAGGAACATCCAAAGTATATTATGAATAAGGTATCCTAGCAGGAATGCCGCCAATGAAGGAGCGCTCAGTTTATGAAAATACTATTTGTTAACATGGCGCCTATAATTATTTACGGTCTGGGGCAAGCGTTTTCTGATCTGGGTCATGAGGTAAAATATATCAATATAGATTTTGATGAATCACTGGTTAACGCTATTGATGAATTCCAACCGGACTTCGTTTTTAATGACGGAGGCATAGATCGAATGCACAAGTTGTTTCCGCTGCTGAGTGAGAGACAGGTTCCCCATATATATTGGGCTATTGAAGATCCCACTTCTTACCATCTATCCATTCCTTATGCCATGCAATCAGCCATTGTATTTACTCCATGTAAAGAATCGCTTGATGAATACAGCAGGTTGGGCGTAACGGCACAGCTATTAATGTTTGCCTGTCATCCCAGGTTCCATTACCGGGCTGCCCCTGACCATAGATATCAGCATGAGCTGGTTTTCATAGGTAATAATTATGATTATCATTTGGCTAGAAATCAGGGTATAAATAACGTATTAAAACCGGCTATAGAGAATTTTGATACTAAAATATACGGTAACGAGTGGTGGTTAGATAAAAATAAAGATTTTCATATTTCGTCTCTGCACTATGGCGGCTATCTGCCCAATGAGTACCTTCCAGTTGTTTGTGCATCTTCTCAAATTGTACTGGGAGTCCATTCTATTACTGATTCAGAGACTATGATGAGCATGCGATCTTTTGAAATTTTGGGCAGTGCAGGATTCTATTTAACCCAGTGGACAAAAGCAATAGAATGTCAGTTTAAGAACCACTATCATCTGGTATGGTCCAGGAGTAAAGAAGAAACATTGGATTTAATAAGGTTTTATTTAGCCCGTCCTGAGCTTAGAAAAAAAATAGCTGAACAGGGGCAAAAAGAAGTATATTCCCAGCATACATATCATATCCGAATTAAGAATATTGAAAATATCTTAGAACAGGCAGGTAATTTAAAAGCTGCCCGGGCCCACATCAGCTACTCAAACAATGGGATTCGTCTTAAATGCCAAAAAGCATCATCGATAATAAGGCCCTAACAGGATCTGGATGCAGCAGTAAATAAAGCCATCCCCTGTGGCACGCCAGTATCGCAAGATGCATAGATATATATAAGTAATATACAGTTCCACTGTCTTTAGGCTAAAGGAAAGCCCCCGCAGGCTGTTCTTAAGGCTTAATATTGTCAGAAAAAATGAGTACAAAAAAGTCAGGGGGAAACAATTTGTCCAATATCAACTGTATCTTATATCCACCTACCCTTGAGTACGCTTACCTGGTACAGCGCCCTCAGCATCTGATGAGGAGCTTCTCAGAATTAGGTATTCCAGTGTTTTTTATGAATAACAGCAGCGCCTATTCAGGAGAGCCGCGTGGCATCAGAAAGCTTAATGATTTATTTTATCTGGTTAATAATGTTGATCCTGCTCCGTTTATAGGCAGCAGTAGACCGGTGGTATATTATACCGCAACTGCCCATGTAGATATGGTCAAAAATTATAATCCGGAATTGATTGTATTTGATAGTGTTGATGAACCCAGTGAAGAGTTTGAAGCCTGGAGGCCTAGTTATTATAAGGCCGTAAGCAGTGCGGATATCGTATTGACTGCATCTGACAAGTTATATTCGATGGCATCTGCTATAAATCCTCGCGTTTATCTGGTGCCTAATGCCTGTGATTATGACTATTTTTCTGGCGCCAGCAGCAGTGAAGAGGCGGATGCAGATATATTGGGGATGAATAAGCCTATCATTGGCTATATCGGAGTTGTAGCAAGCTGGTGCGACCTGGACTTAATTGCGAATATCGCTGATAGGTTTCCCCACTGTAATCTCGCCATGATAGGGCCATTATACAATATTTCGGAAGTACCCCAAAGACCAAATCTTCACTGGTTAGGCTTTAAACCCTATGAAAAGCTGGCTGCCTATGCCAGATTGTTTGACGTAGGAATCATTCCCTTCAAAAGAACCAGTATGACAGAATCAGTTAACCCCATTAAAATGTGGGAATATATGGCTGCCGGGATGCCGGTAGTATCTACCGCCCTTCCGGAAGCGAAAAAACACGGTGATCTGGTATTATATTCCGAAGATCATGAACACTTTATGAACAACCTTAATGATGCTTTATATTCGGATTCCCTTGAAAAGAAATTGCGGCGAAAAGATGTGGCAAGGCAAAATTCATGGTTGGAACGTGCAAAAAGAATCATTGAGATAATCGAGCAGGAAATGCAGATAAGAAAAATCAGCCCTTCCTATGAGCCAGTATCAGTTTCTGACGAAGTATTACAGAATATCCGGTGGGAAAATATGTACTCCTATATGGAGGATTTTAACTTATCGCCCTTCCGCAGCCGGATTAGGATAGCCAATAAGACTAATATTCGTGGACAGAGCTTCAGTGATTACGGTTTTTATACGGAGAAGACCAATAGGAACAGGGAGTATATACAAGCCCCGAGAAGCAGAGGTTACTTAAGAACCGGATCACCTCAGAGTATTACGGTTAAGAGAGCCCTGAAGTTTTAAAAGGGAGTTATCGGTGATGAAAGTAATGATCGGGTGCCCGGTTCGCAACCGGGCCTGGATATTACCTGAGTATTTGGAATGTTTGGAAGCAATTAATTATCCTCGCGATAAAATCAGCTACAGCTTTATTATAAATGACTGCGTAGATGAAACTGAGAATATTCTCCAAAATTTTGCCAGACGGCAGCCGGCTGCGGTGGGATTGATTGTCCATAATTCGGGAAATCAGGGTTATGAACGAGGAAAGTATAGTTTTCGATGGTTAGCCTATCTGCGCAATCTTCTATTAAAGGAATTTCTGTATTCTGATAGTGATTATTTGTTTTCGGTAGATAGTGATGTCCTGGTATCTCCTGATATCCTATTGCAGCTTATCAACGACGATTGTGATATTGTTTCCTGTCTGGTCTGCAATGGACAGGAAGTTGGCGACCCGTCCTTATACAATGTTTTAAATAAAGACCAACGTGGCCGTTTTGTGCACATGAAAAACATTCCGAGAGATAAAGTATTCCAGGTCGATTGCACCGGGGCTGCTTATTTAATCCGGCGTAAGGTTATAAGTCAACATGGTATCAGATATTCAGACCTTTATGGAGCAGAAGACATAGGCTTTTGTGAAGACGCAACCCGACAGGGCTTAAATATCTATTGTGATGGACGACTGGAATGCCGTCATATAATGAGGAAAATCTAGCTAATACTAGCTCCTGGCCTAAGCAGCATCATATCTGCTGCTTAGGCCAGAATTTTTCGCCGGTGAAGCCAATTACTCCCGGCTCCTCTATTTGCGCGGCAGGAATGAACAATCAGAGGCTCAGCATCTATATAATTATTGTTAGGAATAAAAAATATATAGTAATCACATTATGCTCCCCCCTTTCATAATATATCCTAGGAATTTGAACTCACAAATTTCTAAAAACTAAAAATATATATTAGATAAAAGGAGGGGAGAGCAACATGGCTGAACTTAAGTGTGAATTTCCAGAAGGGTGTATGTTGGATTTATGGGCAAAAGTAATTAAGGCCAAATATGTTGAGAGGCAAGTAAAAGTGCTCGATACCATGTTTTGCGTACCTGATGAACAAGTGGGCGGAAAAATAACTACTGTTGATGACATTAAAGTAAAAGTTATTCAAGCTTTCGAGGAATTAGGGTTGAACAAAGTCAAGATCTTTATCGAGTTTGAAGTCATACTGCTGGTAATAGTAAATAATGAGTACCAGTTGATAACGGTAACAGACAAGTATGATCAGGCGATCGAGCTGGATGAATTTGATCCACCGTTAACCGTAGAGGAGTTCAGGGAAGAAATTGAACAATCTGAAATTATATTAAAGAATTGGACTTTTGACTTTGACATTAGGGGCAATTGTGAAGACCCGCATAATCCATGCCACCTAACTACTCCGGTACGCGGAACATGCATCGGGCTGAGAGTCTTTGTAGATATTACAGACAAATTGGGTAAAATGCATGATGTCATTGTATTTGGTGAACTGGAACCGGAAGGGTTTCAAATGAAGTAATCCGAACTGCATTGCCAAATGCCCGGTATTAACAGCCGGGCATTTGTACTTGAAAGGAGTTGAGACAAATATTACTATGAATACCCGGGGAAAAATAGATCGCCAACAAAAGAATATTATGAGGTCTCAGTTGGAAGAGATATTAGTTGTCCATCAAAATCTGGATAAAAAAATAGAAGCCTTTAGAGAAGAAAGTGCCAGCAGCGAATATCGCAGATTTTGGAACGAACTAAAGGAGCAGAATTCTGAAAAAGTAAAGAACATTTCTAGATTTATGGTTATGAAATGCAATCGTTGAATATAGCAGATCTATCGAGCAGGCAGCTCGGTTTAACAGGCGGACCTTCCAAAGGATATTCCAGGAATATCCAGGAAGCCGCCTTTCTCGTCCTGGGTCCAAGTTTTAGAGGGGGGTACTAATGAAAAGCCTGGGTTTAGCTTTAGGCGGTGGGGGGTTACGAGGATTAGCTCATATAGGCGTACTGCAGGTGCTAGAAGATAATAATATCAATGTGGCCATGGTATCAGGAACCAGCATAGGGAGTGTTATCGGCAGCTTATATGCCTGTGGATATACGGCCTATGAGATTGAAGATATAGTGTTGAGCTTAAAACCGGCTGACTATCTGGATTACAATATAGGTGGTATTTTGTGGTATATAGCTGGTCTGCTGGTGCCGGGGGTAAAAGCTCATCTTAATGGGATTATTAAAGGATGCAAATTAGAAAAACTAATGTACAGGTTAACTGAAGGCAAAAATCTGGCAGATATCAAAATGCCGTTGAGTATAATCGCCTGTGATATTGATACCGGGCTGGAGGTGGTATTCACCAACAGCATCAAATTAGTAAGCGTTAATAGAATTATAGTAATTAACAATGCCCTGATTAGCGAAGCTGTACGTTGCAGCAGTGCTATACCGGCTACTTTTGTGCCCAAAAAATTCAACGGCAGGCAAATGGTGGATGGTGGTGTTAAAACTATGGTCCCGGTTTGGATTCAGAAATTCATGGGTGCGGATTATATACTGGCAGTTAACCTGGGACAAAAAGAATATACATCTCCAGTATCAGGTATTCCTCAAATCGTATCCAGAACCATTAATATATTAACCTATGAAACGTCAGACACGGAAGAAAAACTATTTGCTGACATGCTTCTTTTTCCGAGAGTAGAAGATGTGGACCTTGATGACTTGGGTAAAGCTCGGGAAATTATAAAACAGGGGAAATTGTCAATGAAAAAGAAAATCCCGGAATTAAAAAGGGCTTTAAAACAATAATTTAAGTAACCTAGACATACAAAACTACATATAATATGCACTAGGAAGCACTATCAGCCGAAACAGCAGTATACGGCAGGGAGGAGGTTAAAATGGCTACGGATAAGTTTGAACATGCAACTTTTTATCTGACTAAAGATCAGGTGAATGAAATAAAACGATTGGCCAGAGATAATCAAATTTCCAGGAGTGCTCTGGTCAGAATGATAATTAGAGAATATCTGGCCAGACAGGAGGTTAATCAGGTCAAATAATGCAAATGCAGGCATGAGGGCGGTTCTTATGCCTGCATTATATATCATATCAAGAAAAATACGACAGGGGACGGTTCTTAATCTGTCGTATTAAAAGATTTTACTGTTGTTTTCTATTCTATCTGCGCATTCAGGCAGGTAAAACTAGTCTATTTTGAAAAACAAAATGCGGCAGATTAAGAACCGTCCCCTGTCGCATTAACATAAATTGTTTGGTATATATTAAACGGCTCTGGAAAAAATGTAAACCAGAGTCTTTAATTATGGCTGCAGGAGTGAAATTGCTTAGCTATATTTATATCTCCCAGAACCAGGCCTGACCACAAAAAAGTTATAGATAATTAATTAGTTTAGAAAAAGTGGCAGGCGGGAATAATTAGAGCAAGGGAAGGGGGAAGTTATCGTGAAAAAAATATCGGTAATAATTATAGGTTTAATTATTCTTGTTTTCTTGGGAAGCAGTTCTTATTATGCCAATGATAACTCGTTAAATGACAGTGTGCTTAGACTTCATGTAATAGCTAATAGTGATAGCATAAATGATCAAGCTCTCAAAATAGCAGTCAAGAATGAAGTAGTTGAATTGTTGAGGACTGAATTTGCTGAACAACAGAATGTTGAACAGGCCCGTCAATTGGCGGTAGATAATATTCCACGAATACAGAGATTAGCTGAAAAAGTGATTGAGAGTCAGGGCTACAACTATCCTGTACAGGTAAAAGTAGGGGAATATATGTTTCCCACCAAGAGTTATGGCAACCTGGTTTTTCCACAAGGTGAATATCAAGCCCTGAGGATAATAATCGGAGATGGAGAGGGAAAAAACTGGTGGTGTGTCTTGTTCCCTCCACTATGTATGGTATCCGATTCAGATAAGGGATTGAGTTTTGAAAAAGAGCAAGAAGCCCAGGTGAGTTTCAAATGCCTGGAGTTGCTGCCAAAAGGCGTAAGACTAAAATTGTCCAGTCATTAAGCAGTATTGAATGTCAGGGAACGGAAATCTTGTTTACAACTCCGTCTCCCTGACTTCTCAATTATTTGCAGTGTTTTCTCTTGGCCTTCCATAAATTACCGAAAAGGATACGCATGTCATAGCCTGCCTATAATACTCTGGATACCACAACAATGTTATATGCATTTCTATAGTTATATCAGCTATAAATGAGATGAAAAAATGATAGTCAATCACAATTTCCAGGTCAATACCAGGATGTCTTTTTTCTTTTCCAGCTACTCTCCCTGGGGCAGCTGTGACATCGGCTTCAGCCAAGCTTGTAGTTTTCCTCAATAATAGATAACTCTAATGCATGTAAGAAGATATTCAGTGGTTTTTACCGGGGAATAAATATATAATTTTAAAAAACAGGAGAAGTAGAATGAATAAAACCCTTATGATTGAAGCACCGGCCAAGATAAATCTTACCCTGGATGTTAAGGGAAAGCGAAACGATGGATACCATGAATTAGAAACTGTTATGCATCAGATAGATCTAGTGGATCGTATTTATATCCAGCCAGCCCTCAATCTTTCGGTAAAAAGCAACAGTCCTGATATACCAGATGACAGCAGTAATTTAGCTTACCAGGCAGCCCGGTTGATTTTGGATAATTATGGAAGAGGAGAAGGGGCGGCAATTTTTATTGAAAAGAATATTCCGGTCGGAGCTGGATTGGCTGGAGGCAGCACTGATGCCGCCGCTGTATTAAAGGGGATCAATATTCTATATGAATACGATATACCGTTTGAATCCCTTGCTAATATCTCTGCCCAGATCGGATCTGATGTTCCCTTTTGTTTACAGGGAAATCCGCGTATAATAGTGGATGAGACCGTAGAGGGAAACGTTCTAGAAAACGACCAGAATATCAAGGGATCAACCTGTGTGGCCAGAGGGCGGGGAGAATTGTTAACCAGTCTGCCCGCTAGATTTCTGCCCTGGATATTGATAGTTAAACCTGATTTTCAATTATCTACTGCTGAAGTATATGGGAAATTTAAAATAGACCAGATACATACATCCCCTGATCTTCATGCTTTTATTAAAGCTTGGGAAATATATGATATCATAGAAATATCACATTTTTGTGAGAATGTCCTGGAGACTATAAGTGCAGTTCTCTGTCCAGAAGTTATGCTGATAAAAAAGAAAATGGAAAGACTGGGAGCAAAGAAAGCAACCATGTCAGGAAGTGGCCCTGCGGTATTCGGGGTTTTTGACGGCCCGGAGGATGCTTTAATGGCCTATAGAGTCATGAAGCAGAGTTACATAGAGACTTATTTAGTTTCATCATATGGTAGAGGTGATTAAATGGAAAACAGGCGATTGGTACCGGTTAATCTTGAGTCCTATAAACCCCTTAGAGAGTTGGTTTTGGATGCTATCCGAGAAGCAATTATTAACGGTAATCTCAAACCGCGGGAAAGACTGATGGAAATTCAGTTGGCAGAGGAGCTGGGTGTCTCCAGAACACCAATTAGGGAAGCTTTAAGGAAGCTTGAATTAGAGGGATTTATTGTCATGATTCCTAGAAAAGGAGCCTATGTCGCAGATATATCATTCAAAGATATTGCTGACGTTTATGAGATACGTGCAGCCCTGGAAGGACTGGCAGCAGCACTTGCGGCAGAGCGTATTACTGATGAAGAGCTGGAAGAAATGGAAAGATTTCTGGTTGGAAAGGCAGAGGCTATCGCACATAATGACATGGATAAGCTGGTAGATGTTGATACTAGATTTCATGAATTAATTTACCAGGCCAGCCGCAATGAGAGGTTATCCAATATAATTAATAACTTGCGTGAGCAAATCCAGCGGTGCCGGACAACCTCCCTGTCCGTACCGGGAAGAATGCAGCAATCTCTGCAGGAACATCGTGCTATAGTTGAAGCTATTCAGTCTCGGGATACGCAGTTAGCCCGACAGGTAGCCCAGGATCATATAGAGAATGCTGAGAATATTATGATGGAATCCCTCAAAAAAGAAGGCTTACCTAGATAAGGAGATGCAATAATGCGATACGATGCAGTAATACTCGCTGGGGGCAAAATCTGTGACGAGCTGAGAGCAGCAGCTCTTTATGATAACGAAGCATTTATAAAGATAGCCGGGCAGCCTATGATTCTCTATGTTTATAGAGCCTTACGTCAATCAGACTATATCAATAGAATTGTAATAAGTGGTCCCGGACACGAGTTACAAAAGATTATGCCAGAGGATGAAAAGCTTTATTTCGCTGCTGGAGGAGAGAATGCCATCGAAAGTCTGGCCAACGCAGTGTATCTGCTGAGAAATAATTCTATCAGCGGGAGTATACTGGTGATGCCGACTGATATACCGTTTATTACCCGGACAGCTATAGATGATTTTATTGAACAAACAGAACGAATGGAAGGGGAATTTTTTTATGCGTTAACCAGCAAAGAGGTGAACGATAAAAAATTCCCGGGTGTTTCACGAACCTATGTACAGCTTAAAGATGGAATTTTCACCGGGGGGAACCTTTTTCTAATGCGCAGTGATATTATGGATAAGGCTCTGGATATGGCAGTACAGTTAGTAATGAGAAGGAAGAACCCGCTGGCCATGGGAAGGCTTTTCGGTTTTCGCCTGGTCTGTAATTATCTGCTTAAAAAACTAAGTATTGATATGGTTGAAAAAAGATTTTATGAAGTAATGAACATCAAAGGAAAAGGAGTTATTTCAGAATACGCTGAGGTAGGAGTAGATGTTGATAAGATCAGTGACCTGGAGTTGGCCAAAGAATACCTGGGCAACCAGATATTTTAAGGTTTAATTTTACCAGGGCAGACAATTCGATGTATAATAATATACTGGTGAGTAAGCAAATGCATTTAAAGTCCAGGGGGAGGGGCCCCTTTGGACATGATAATATACCGAAGGTAATAGAAGGTGAGTGTTACAATTGAAAATATCCGCAGTTGTACTGGCAGCAGGCAAAGGAATGCGAATGTGTTCTGAGCTGCCCAAAGTAGCGCATAAAGCGGCAGGCAAACCGATGATTGTTCATATCATCGATATTGTTAAACAGGCTGGTATAAAAGACATTAACGTGGTAGTAGGTCATGGTCGAGAGGTAGTAGAAGAATTATTGACCGGACAGGAAGTAAGATTTGTAGTTCAAGAACAGCAGCTGGGAACAGGACATGCTTTATTACAGGCAGAAAAAAACATTGATCCTGATTCATCAGTCATAGTATTAGCTGGCGATACCCCCTTACTAAGATCCAGTACCATCCAACAATTAACCAACTTTCATCTGCAGCATAATTCCCCGACCATCCTGTCTGCTGAAGTTAGCAATCCTACCGGATACGGGCGGGTTATTCGCAAAAATGACCAATCGTTTTCCAAAATAGTTGAAGAAAAGGATGCCACAGAAGAAGATAGACTGGTTAGAGAAGTAAATGCCGGTATTTATTGTTTTGAGGCCAGGCAAGTATTCAAGCTGCTGCAGGAAACAAATACGAATAATGCTCAGGGAGAATACTACTTAACCGATGTTCTGGAGCTGATTAAGAAAACCGGGCAAACTGTGAATATTATCAAGATAGAAGATGCCCAGGAAATATATGGCGTTAATGATAGAATACAACTGGCCTATGTGGAATCAATAATAAGAAAGCGAAAAAACCTGGAATTAATGAGGGAAGGGGTGACTATAATTGACCCATCTTCCACCTTTATTGATAAAGATGTTGAAGTAGAAAAGGACAGCATTATATTACCCTTTACCATAATAGAAGGAACTACTCACATCGGCAGCAACTGCCAGATCGGACCATACAGCAGAATAAGTAATTCACAGATTGGCAACAACGTCATCATAGAAAGTTCTCGGGTAAATAAGGCTAAAATCGGAAACCAATGCACCATTGGTCCATATGCTTACCTGCGGCCCCAGTCAGAATTGCATGACAACGTTAAAGTGGGTGATTTTGCGGAGATTAAGAAATCTATAATTGGTGAAAATAGTAAAGTTCCGCATTTAAGTTATGTTGGGGATGCAATAATAGGCAGAGGGGTTAACATTGGTGCAGGAACCATCACCTGTAATTATGATGGCAGGAACAAACACCAGACTATAATAGAAGATCAGGCATTTATCGGCAGCAATACTAATTTGGTAGCACCAGTTAGAGTAGGCGAAAATGCAGTTATAGGTGCTGGGTCAACTATTGCCCACGATGTAGCTCCGGATACTCTTGCAGTAGAGCGCGCCAAACAAAGAAGTTTTCATAAACGGGCTAAAAGTATAGATAAGTAAATATTAGGAGGTAGTTCACGTAATGAAAGCATCCAGGTGGAGGATGAAACTATTTTCTGGCAATGCCAACCCGGGTCTAGCTGAGGAAATCGCAAAATATCTAGGAATTCCAGTTGGAAATGCCAAGGTTTCAAAATTTTCAGATGGAGAAATTAACTGTGCTATTGATGAGAGTGTACGCGGAGTAGATGTCTTTGTCGTACAGCCAACCTGTTCACCGGTTAATGAGAATCTGATGGAACTCCTTATAATGATCGACGCGTTTCGAAGGGCCTCTGCTTCAAGAATAAACGCAGTTATTCCTTATTATGGATATGGACGTCAGGATCGTAAAACAAGAGCCCGGGATCCTATTACGGCCAAGCTAGTCTCCAATATTATTGTAGAAGCTGGAGCTCAAAGGGTAGTAGCAGTAGATTTGCATGCCAATCAGATCCAGGGATTTTTCGATATACCGGTAGACCATTTGCCCGGGGTACCGACTATTGGAGAATATTTCAAGAGCAAGACTTTAAGTTCAGATGCAGTAATTCTGTCTCCTGATGTAGGAGGCGTGACCAGAGCTCGTGATTTAGCTGCTAAATTGGGAGCTCCACTGGCCATAGTGGATAAGAGGAGACCCGAACCTAATGTTTCAGAAATTATGAATGTAATAGGTGACGTAACCAACAAATCGGTAATAATCATTGATGATATTATTGATACCGCTGGTACTATATGTACGGCTGCAGAAGTAATGATGGAAAAAGGAGCCCGGGAGGTATTTGGCTGCTGTACCCATCCAGTTTTTTCTGGTCCTGCTATCGAAAGATTATCTAAAGCTCCTTTTAAAGAGATTGTAATCACCAATACTATACCACTGGGAAAAGATAAGATGCTGGATAATATGACGGTTCTATCTATTGCTCCGCTGGTGGGCGAGGCTATACTAAGAATCCATGAAGATCTTTCGGTAAGCAAGCTGTTCGAAGGATAGCGGTTTGGACATACATATAATTAAATGTTATAATCAGGTATCGATAATGATGCATACATATAAATAAATTTTAGTGAAAAGGGGTGAAACCTTGGCCGCAGAAGTTGCACTTGCATGTAAAATAAGAGAAAAAAAGACCAAGGGATATTTAAATGAGATGCTTAAGCAGGAATGGGTTCCAGGAATAGTATATGGGCAGGAACAAATTCCAGTACCGGTATTCATTAATCGAAGGGACCTGTACAAGAAAATGAGCAGCTATGGAACCCGGGGAATATTCGCTCTGGATATCGAGGGAACCAATAAACCAGTTATGGCATTGGTCAGAGAGGTTCAAAAACAACCTTTGAGTGGGCATATAATTCATATAGATTTTTTTACTATTAATATGGCAGAAAAAATATCCAGCAAGGTAGGAGTCTATATCGAAGGCGAAGAGGAATTGATTAAAAAGGGTGGCATTTTGCAAGCAGGAATCAAAGAAGTGGAAGTATCATGTTTGCCCAAAGATTTACCAGAAATATTTACTGTCGATGTATCGACTCTGGATATAGGGGACCGGATTATTATTGCTGACTTGATTCTGCCCGAGGGGGTAGAATTAAACGAAGCCGCAGAAACCATAATATGTTCTGTATTATCACCTTCTAAGGCTACTGGCACAGAGACGGGCGAAGAAGAAGTTGAAGCAGGCCAGGAGCAGGAAGAATAAGCCGGCCAGGAAAATTAGCAGACCGATAACAGAGGCCCCGGTTTATCCGGGGCTCATTTTGTCAACAAGGTCGACAAAATGCCAGACCGATGACAAAGGCGAAGATTAAGGCATGAGAAAAGACCGCGATTGAGGCGTACCTGAGTACGTTGATTGAGGGGGCTTTTTGAAATAACGAAGATATTCGGCTTTGTCATCGGTTTGAGGCCCCGGTTTATCCGGGGCTTTTTTATATCTCTGGGATAATGTCAGCCTGCTTGGTATAATTATTATGAGCGATGATAGTAAATTAATTAAGGGGTAGCAGCGGAATGAAGTTTATTATTGGTTTGGGCAATCCGGGCAAGAAATACCGGAACACGCGTCACAATATGGGTTATATGGTGGTAGAAGAGATTGCACGGCGATATGACATTGAAAAGGAAGAATGCAAGTTTGATTCAATAATTGGGCATATTAGGATAAATGGTCAAAAAGTATTACTAGTAAAACCGCTGACTTATATGAATCTCAGTGGCAAAGCAGTACAAGCATTGACCCGCTTTTATAAACAGGATATTTCCGAATTAATAGTAGTATACGATGATATGGATTTGGAAACTGGTCGGATAAGAATTAGAGCTGGTGGCGGTAGTGGGGGACATAAGGGGATCTCTTCTATCAATGAGAGACTGGGCAGCCAGGAATTCCCCCGGGTTCGTATAGGGATTGGCAGACCTCCTGATCATTGGTCAGTTGAAGCGTGGGTTTTAAGTGAGACCCGGGCAGATGAACAGGCAGATATCGATACAGCTGTCCAAAAGGCTGCTGACGCCGTGATATGCTGGGTAAAAGATGGTATAGTTCAGGCTATGAACAAGTATAATTAATATAAGACTATGGGCTGTGATTGGATAGGAAAGAGTAAGCTTTCTAACCGCTTTCTAACCATTAATAGTTCATATATTCTGTGGCTAGATCCGTTGATATATACCTCAATAGCCTGGGCGATGGACTAAAGCAAGTAAATATTTATGAACCGTCGGGTAATTCGATACCCGGCCCTTTGACGTGCCTTTCTATAAAGTTAGAGCAGCCGGCAAGCAGTATGCTTAACACAGTAATGATTTGTTGGGGGAGTAGTGATTGAACAATAGTTTCATGAAAGAATTGGATAACTGCCTGAAAAGAAGGCAAAATGCAGTATTGAGCGGCTTATCGGGTACGACCCGGGCTTTCTTTATTAATCAATTATTTCGCAGCCGTTCAGGTATATTCCTATGTCTGGTGGCTACAGAAGAGAAAGCTTTTGATCTCACCCGGGAGCTGTCGCAGTTAATGGATCGGAATTGTATTTTCATATTCCCAGGCCGGGATTACGTGCGTACCAGGGAAAATTATACCTGGGCTGAAAAAGAGCGTATTTCGACTATTCAGGAATGTATCCTGCATCCCCAGCGTCACAGTATAGTAATTGCCACGCCGGGAGGGATAATGTATAAACTGGCACCACCTGCGACTATTAAAGAACAGGCGGTGCGAATCGAACATGGGCAAGAGATAGATTTGGAAAAACTGCTGCGGCAGCTGGTTAATACAGGATATATACGGGTGGAAACCATCAGCAATCCAGGTGAGTTTGCGGTTCGGGGAGGGGTTTTGGATATTTTCCCGGTTGGTAATAAAAGCCCTTATCGTATTGAATTGTGGGGCGATTTAGTAGAATCCATCCGGCCGTTTGACTTGGAGAGTCAGAGGTCCATAGACCTGAAGAACTATGTAGATATTAGTCCTGCTCATGAATACGAAAGCAATTCGTTGGAATCCACACTGTTCGATTATTTAAACGAAGAGTCTCTCTTATTTATAGATGAACCTCGGGAGATAATTACTAACCTGGATCAGCACATAAAACGCTGGCGGGATTCTATTAAGGAAGCCGGAGTGAGCGGTAAGCCGTTAAAAGAGCTCGCTTTAATGGAAAGTGAGGAACTGTTAGAACATCTAAGCAAAAGAAGCGCAGTCTATCATACATTTTTCCCGAGCAGTATTATGTCTGTTAAAGCAGGGCTTTTAGAACATGTATCCCAGAAGGAGATGGAGTATTTTATAGACGAATATGAACGGCTGTTCAAAAGAATACAGGAATGGCAAAATAAAAGCTATTCGATCTATTTCTACATTAAGAGCAAAACCGCCCGGGAACAATTAAAACGTGATTTGGTGGATCATCATATTAGTGGGATAGAAATAGTAAGTAAAAGCCTGGAAAGCGGTTTTGTCAGCCAGACCTTTAAAACTGCCCTGCTTACAGAGAAGGAAATCTGGGGTAAAAAAACCCGGACCACAAAAAAGACCAGGAGATCAGAAAATAGAATTGTCCTGGAAAACATGAAATTGGGGGATTATGTTGTACATGAAAATTATGGTATTGGAATTTTTCGGGGAATATCTCCGGTGGAAACTGATGGTATAACTAGAGAATACATACTGCTGGAATACGCAGGAACGGACCGACTATACCTTTCCCTTGATAAACTGGGAATGCTCTACCCATATAATGTCTCGGAGGAGAAAAGACCGCGCCTGAGCAGATTGGGAGGAAATGACTGGGAGAAAACCAAAAGTAAAGTTTCTCAGTCCATACAAGAATTGGCTAAAAAATTATTAGAATTGTATGCTGCCCGACAATCCCTGCAGGGATATGCTTTTTCCGCAGACACCCCCTGGCAGCAGCAGTTTGAAGATAACTTTCCGTATCAGGAAACTATAGATCAGTTGAGTTCAATAAAAGAGATTAAAGAAGATATGGAGCAGTCTCAACCTATGGATCGTTTAATCTGCGGGGATGTGGGTTATGGAAAAACTGAGGTAGCTATGAGAGCAGCTTTTAAGGCAGTCATGGACGGCAAGCAGGTGGCAGTTCTGGTTCCAACTACTGTACTTGCAGAGCAGCACCACCATACCTTCAAGGATAGATTTAAGGAGTATCCATTGGCCATAGAGGTATTGAGCCGTTTTCGTTCGACCTCGGAACAGAAAAGAATCGTCAGTGACTTGCAAAAAGGAGCTATAGATATCATAATTGGAACTCATCGCCTATTATCTAAAGATGTTCAATTTAGCGATTTAGGTCTTTTAGTTATAGATGAAGAACACCGCTTCGGAGTTTCACAAAAAGAAAAGATTAAAATGTTAAAAAATATGATTGATGTATTAAGTCTATCCGCTACTCCTATCCCCAGAAGCCTGCATATGTCGCTTACTGGAATGAGAGATTTGAGCATTATAGAGACCCCTCCTCCGGAAAGATATCCGATAAAGACTTACGTGCTTGAATATAACGAAGAAATAATAATAGAAGCCATCTACGCTGAAATTGAAAGGCAGGGGCAGATTTTTTTCGTCCACAATCGTATAGAAGACATTTATGGAGTCCGGGAAAGGCTTGCGGGGTTGCTGCCCGATGTATCTATTGCCGTAGGACATGGACGCATGAATGAAGATGAATTATCCAAGGTTATAAGCTTATTTTTAGCCGGGGAATACCAGGTGTTCTTATGTACTACCATTATTGAATCCGGATTAGACATGCCCAATGTTAATACCATTATTGTAGATGAAGCAGACCGGATGGGCTTGGCTCAGTTGTATCAGCTGCGGGGAAGAGTGGGCCGTTCTAATCGGATTGCTTATGCCTATCTCACATATAAACCGGACAAGAGTATAAACGAAATAGCCCAGAAGCGATTGAATGCTATCCGCGAGTTTAATGAACTGGGAGCAGGAATGAAGATAGCTTTAAGAGACCTGGAAATAAGGGGAGCAGGAAATATTCTAGGTCCAGAACAGCATGGATATATTCAAGCGGTTGGCTTTGATATGTACTGCCGCTTATTGGAGAGAGAAACCGGACGTTTAAAGGGAATAGATGAGAAAACAGATGCAGCCCCGCTAATGGATATAGATGTAGATTATTATATTCCTGACAGCTATATCCCTGATTCAGGCACTAAAATACGAATATATCGCAGATTGATGCTGGCAGAGGAAGATAAGGAAATACAAGAAATTAGGAATGAACTGCAGGACCGTTTTGGTAAACTGCCCCGGCCGGTGGAAAATTTCCTGCAGCTGTCCAGGCTGAGAATTGCTGCTAGCAGTAAAAAAATAAAATCTCTTAGACGAAAGGGTAATAAAATAGAAATACAACTGGAAAGAACTTTATCAAAAAACGTTATGGGAGATATAAGTGGAATACAACACAGCAGTTTTCACGAAAATACTATTTCCATGCAGTTCGAAGGCGCAGTATCTCTGGAGAAGCTGCAG
Source organism: Syntrophomonas sp. (assembly GCA_016841425.1). Taxonomy (GTDB): domain Bacteria; phylum Bacillota; class Syntrophomonadia; order Syntrophomonadales; family Syntrophomonadaceae; genus JAAYJK01. The sequence continues at coordinate 31,908 of JAENZE010000010.1, forward strand.
CAAGTTTTAGATGTCTTATAGAGATGGTAAGCGTGACTATAGATAGCAGACTTTTTTTAACGGCATCAGCCGGTTTTTTATTTGGGTATAAATTGAATTGAGTTTTTGCTGAACTATGCCTAATAAAACCGGACCATACAACGAATAAATCATGGTATGGTCGGCAAACTAAGCTTGAGTATAATGTAGAAATATGTATTTTTAAGTACAGAAATCTCCCCCCCATATGGAGATATATTGATGCTAAAAGAAAAATTTAGTGTTGAGATGGCAAAAAGTGAATAAAAGGGGATTCTCAGTTATATACTATCACTGAGAAAGAAAACTACATTTTCAAATTATGAAAAAAGGAGGGATAAATGTAAATTGAAAGCAACAGGGATTGTTCGACGGATCGATGATTTAGGAAGGGTTGTTATCCCCAAGGAAATACGAAGGACATTACGTATACGCGAGGGAGACCCGCTGGAAATTTTTGTTGATCGGGAAGGTGAAGTTATATTAAAAAAATATTCTCCCATAGGAGAACTGGGGGATTTTGCTAAAGAATATGCTGATTCACTACATGAGACTATAGGTCATATTTCTATGATTGCTGACAGAGATGTGATTATAGCACTCTCAGGAGCGAACAAACGTGAGTTTTTGGGCAAGAGCATCGGTAAAGCAGTAGAAAGAGCTCTAGAGGAACGTACTACCCTGGTAATGAATGACCTGGAATCACCTGATGATGAAAACCTGCATGTAATTCAAAACGACGATAGAGAATATACCCTTAAATCTCAGGTTATTGCACCCATTATTACCCAGGGAGATCCCATTGGGGCAGTAATTCTGGTAAGCAAAGAGCCTGGTATGAAACTCGGCGACATGGAAATTAAGCTGGCAGAAACAGCCGCAGGATTTCTCGCCAAGCAAATGGAACAGTAAATATTACAAGTCTAAGAAGCGGTCTTATAGCTAAGACCGCTTCAACCATAAATAGCAAGGTGACAGGCCGATGACAAGAGTGAAAACCAAGGCATGAAATCATTCCGCGATGGAGGCGTACTTAAGAACGTCGATTGAGCGGGCTGATCTAACAACGCAGGGATTCGCTTTTATCATCGGCCTTAAGCGGTCTTAATAGCTAAGATCGCTGTTTTTGTGAAAATTTATTACTGCCGTCTGGGGAAAAGTAATACAATGTATAAGAAAAGCCCTGATTTTACTGGGAAATAATAAGGTGCGGAAATATTGCGGAATATCCTGATATACTCTCATGAAAATAGTGCAAGGGTGATTTAGCAGGGTAATCAAATATAACCTTGCATGCATACCATGCAATTATATTATGGGGGTAAGCAGCAGGTAAATCATTGTGATATAATATATTTCATTATAGCGGGGAGGAAAGATATGGATAAAGGGCAGAGCTTTCTCCGGGGGGCGGTGGTGTTAAGTATTGCCGGTGCCATAAGTAAAATTTTGGGAGCCATATACCGTATACCACTGGCCAGGCTTCTGGGGGGGGAAGGTATGGGCTTATACCAGATGGCTTATCCCATATATACTACCATTCTGGCTCTGGCTACTGCAGGAGTACCAGTTGCTATTTCGGTCCTGGTATCCAGAAAAGAGACTTCTGGATATAAGGGTGATAGCCTCAAGATCTTGCGGGTATCGCTTTTGATACTGTTCTTATTCGGTGCATTTTTGACCATATTAGTGATGCAATCGGCCGGATTTATTGCTACCAATATATTAAAAGATCCTCGAGCCTATTATCCCATTATGGCCGTTGCCCCGGCTATACTGTTATCTGGATTAATGTCTGTATACAGGGGATATTTCCAGGGGCATCAGTCGATGGTTCCCACTGCCGTGTCACAGGTAGTTGAACAGCTATTTCGCGTAAGTGCGGTGTTGCTATTAGCTTTTTATCTGTTTCCCCGGGGTTTGGCATACTCGGCGGCCGGGGCTACTTTCGGAGCAGTAGTAGGAGGAATAGCAGGTCTAATAGTTTTAATGATATTTTATTGGCGATTCCAGGGAAAAGAAAAAGAAACAGCCCCTTTACTTTACAGCGGAAGCTCATCCATGGAACTGGCTAAAGAAATGGTAACCCTGGCGATTCCAGTCTCTTTCGGTGCGGTGGTATTGCCTCTGGTGCAGATGCTGGACGCGGTTATCGTGCCGGGCAGGTTAATGGCCCTAAACTATACCACCTCGCAGGCAACTGCGCTCTATGGACAGTTATCTGGCATGGCGGCGGTACTAATAAGTCTGCCTACCATATTCACCATAGCTATAGCTACCAGCCTGGTTCCGGCTGTGTCTGAAGCTCTTACCAGGGGAGATACTAATTTATTAAGAGATAGAATTAATTATGGGATTCGGGCTGGCATGATCATATCCCTGCCCTGTGCAGCAGGATTATTTACCCTGGCTTTTCCTATCTGTGATCTCTTGTATGCGACTCCAGAAGCCGGTATACCTCTTGAGCCACTTGCATTTTCGTGTATTGTATTAGCTGCCTTTCAGTTATCCAGTGCAGGTTTACAGGGAATTGGAAGGCCGGAAATAGCCATGAGGAATTTAATTGTGACCGGTATATTAAAAGTAATATTAAATTACAGTCTTACCAGTGTGCCCCATCTAAATATACAAGGTGCGGCTATCGGTACCGTAACTGCTTTCTTAGTGGGATCAATGCTTAATATGATTTACCTAAAAAAATTAACGGGTATAAAATATGAGATTAAGCGCCTTTTAAAAGTATCTATGGTTACTCTGATAATGGGTATAGCTGTTAAAATGGTATTTGGTGCGCTGGTAGGAATAGATATTAACTCTCACATAGCAACTCTTTTGGCTATTACAGCCGGGGTTGGCATTTATGGCATACTTCTCATCTTATTAAAAGAATTTGATATAAAAATGATTAAGAGAATGACCCGGGTATAATTAAGCAATCAGGGTCTGTAGAAAGGAGTTAATACAGGAGATGGACAGCAATACTAAGGAGATAGATCAGCTTATTATGATAATGGACAAACTGCTCAGTCCGCAGGGATGCCCCTGGGATAGAGAACAGACCCATGAATCTCTAACCAGATATTTGATTGAAGAGAGTTATGAAGTTGTTGAGGCTGTCAAAAACCATTCCATGGAAGATTTGCAGGAAGAATTAGGAGACGTACTATTGCAGGTGGTTTTTCATGCCGCTTTGGCTGAGAGAGCAGGCCATTTCAGTTTTGCTGATGTGGTTAATACGGTGAGCAATAAGATGATAGAGAGGCATCCACATGTATTTGCATCTATGAATCTAGAGTCCAGCGAAGAGGTTATGAACCACTGGGAGAGTTTTAAACGTCAGAAGGGCAAGAAGACAGTACTGGCAGGCATACCCGCCATGTTGCCGGCTTTGATGAGAGCTGAAAAGCTGCAGGAAAAGGCAGCTCGAGTAGGGTTTGACTGGCCTTCCCCGGAAGGAGCCATCGAAAAGTTTAAGGAGGAAATAGAGGAGTTTAACAATGCAGAAAACCATAGCGACCAGGCAGAGGAAATGGGGGATCTTTTGTTTGCTATGGTAAATGTGGCGAGATTAAGTAATATTGAGCCGGAGCAGGCTTTACAATCAGCTAACGATAAGTTTATACGCCGATTCAATTATATTGAAGAAGAAATCAAGGCCAGTGGAGGTATCATGGGCCAATTAGACCTGAGAACCATGGATACTTTATGGGATCAAGCCAAGTCCAAGGGCCTTTAGGTTAGATAAATACGGCTAATAAGGCAATATTTTCTTGCCGATAAGCAGGAAAATTCAGGATAACAGCGAATAGCCATATTATAAAAGTTGAAGGAGGGATAGTTTTTGAACAAGACAGACCTGATAAGTGAAGTAGCGGTCAGAACAGGAATGACCAAAAAAGATGTTGAAAAAGTTGTGAATGCGTTTTTCTCGACCATAGAAGGCACTTTAAAAACTGGTGATAAAGTTCAGCTAATTGGTTTTGGAACATTCGAAGTTAGAAATAGACAGGCAAGGAAAGGCCGGAACCCGCAAACGGGAGAAGAGATAAGCATTCCCGCTGCAAGAGTCCCAGCTTTTAAGGCTGGTAAAGCACTAAAAGATGCCGTAGATTAAAATGAGACTGGACAAGTTTCTGAAAGTATCCAGAATTATAAAACGGAGAACAGTGGCCAAAGATTTCGCAGAACATGATAGAGTAATGATTAATGATAGACTTGCCAAGCCTTCCACCATCATCAAAAAAGGAGATATCATTACTATTTTCATAGGGCAGCGCAAGACAGTAGTTGAGGTACTTGAGATCAAAGATAATGTTAAGGCTGGTGAAGCGAAAAATTTGTATCGTATCCTGGAATAAGAATCATCTTACCGCTAGAGTATTTCCAGATCGAAAATAAACCCGTTTTTAGGCTGAAAAGTCCAAAAGCGGGTTTGTGTTTTCTTTAGGCATAAACAAGTACCTGTAAAGCATATTTTTAATTAGCTAATCTTATACAGGTGATAAATATTTACAGCCTGAAAAAACGAGTGGAGGAGATAAAATGTCCGAACATTCTCTTGTGTTATTAGATCGAAAGACACTGGAAATATCAGGTGTGGAGAACGTTAACACTTTCGATGAAGAGGAGATCATCCTGGAAACCTTAATGGGTTACCTGTACGTGCTGGGAGAGCAGCTGCACGTCAGCATGTTGAACTTGGATCAAGGAAAAGTAGTAGTAGAGGGTAATATCATCAATATGGAGTACAAACGAGAAGGCAAAGACATAAAATCCAGAGGCAAAAACATACTCTCCAGATTATTGAAGTAAGCAAGAGGGTCCACTGTACCGGGAATTTAATTAGGAGGAGCATTTTGCCAGGTATAATCTTTCAGTTAGAAGCATTCTTTCTCACCATGATCTTGGGGTTATGCAGCGGGGTCATTTTGCATTATTATCAAATATTGATAAGGAACGCCAGGGTACCAAGGTTTTACCTGTATGTATCAGATCTAATATTCTGGGTTCTGATGGTCATAGTAGTATTTATAGGTATGTTATATATAAATCAGGGTGAGATGCGGTCTTATGTATTAATAGCATTGATAATAGGGGGGCTAATATATTTTAAAACTCTTTCCGCGATCTGTGCAAAATCTCTTCGAAAACTTGCAGATGGCACGATAGCTGCGGTTAAGATGCTGACTAAAGTAGTTTACTATTATCCACGAGAGATCATATATAGGATAAAAAAAATGGTGGTAATTCACCGGGGTCAAGACGATGAGCAAAATGAAGAAAAATAATTAGAGCTTTTTGAAGGGTTTTAAATTATACTTATAGAACAAATAAGTACTTAATCTATCTACAAAATGTATATAATATGTGGATGAGGCCCGGGTGTTATGAGAATAGAAATTCGCGGTGCAGAAAAATTGAGTTTTAGAGAAAAGCAGGCGGTAGTGCTAAAGGAATCCGGAAAAACTACCGGTGAAATTTCTTCCATGCTCAACCTGAGTCCGGGCACGGTTTCCACTATGCTTAATAGGGCACGTTCCAAAGGGTATGAAGTAGTTATTGTTATACCCGGTAGTGTACTTGGGATTCTATCAGGTGAGGACGATGCTGATGAAGAAAAGAGATGAGAAAAAACCGGTTATAAGAATGTTTCTCCTGGGCTTAGTTGCTTTGTCTTTGCTGCTCACTATCGTACCTCGCGCTAAAACCGTATACGATTTAAATAAACAGAAGGCTAATTTGGAACAACAGAAAGATGAACTGACCCAACAGAATGCACAGTTAATTGAAACTATGAAAAACGTAAACAGCCCGGAAAACATAGAAAAGATTGCCCGGGAACAACTGGGATTGGTAAAAAAAGGAGAGACGGTAATTATCCCTATGTTACCTGATGAATCTTCGCCCGCTGCTCAATAATGTTAGCGATAAATATTGACTAGCAGAGCTCCATCTAATAAAATTAACCTATCAGACAATTGAGGAGGACTTTTATTTCTATGCCTACAGAACAAGCGAATATTGTACCGGGAGAGATTGTAGACGGGAAAGTGCAGGGCATAACGAATTTCGGAGCATTTATTGAGTTGTCCGGAGGAGTCGTAGGACTCGTTCATATTTCAGAGATTGCGGATACTTATGTCAAGGATGTCAGGGACTTTATTCAGGTAGGAGATCAAGTTAAAGTAAAAGTCCTGAATGTATCGGGTAATAAAATTGGTTTATCTATGAAGCAGGCAGTGTCCTCCAAACCAGCAGAAGTTAAGCCAGATCGAGTCAGGAGGCCCAACCCTAATCCCGGTAGGAGAAATGCTTATGGACAGGATCATCGAGTTAAAAATGAACCCATAAGCCTGGATGATAAAATCACGAAATTTCTAAAAGAAAGTGATGAGAGAATGCAGCCCATCAAAAACCGGATGGAGCAGAAGAAACGAAGAAATAATCCATAAGAAATAAGAAAAAGGAGAGCACTTCCATAGAAGTGCTTTTTTATTGGGCCGAGACGGTATAGCAGATTGCCTCGGGGGAGGAGATAAGAATAATGGCTGTTTGAAAACCCCGAGATCATATTAGGAGCGTGGACGAGAATTGAAATTTGCTGCAATAGATATTGGAACTAATTCATGTCGGCTATTAATTGCAGATATAAACCAAAACCAGTGTTTGACCCCGTTAAAAAGAGGTCTAATACAAACCAGACTTGGTCAGGGTTTGACTTCGAAAGGCAAAATAAGCGATGATGCTGCTAACAGAGCTGCAGTATCTTTAAATCAATTTGCAGATATTATTGCTCAATATCAGGTAACTGCAATGAGGGCAGTGGCTACCAGTGCGGTAAGGGAAGCTAGCAACCAGAAGGAATTTTTACAGACCATGCTGCGGTATTTTCCAAGGCCTATCGACATTATCGATGGGGAGCAGGAAGCATTATTAACTTACCAGGGAGTCAAACATGGATTGAAGATGAAGCAGTGTCCCGTAGTTGTTGACCCCGGGGGGGGCAGTACAGAGATTATACTGGACAATGAACCCGCGTATATCAAATCACTTCCTCTGGGAGCGGTTAGAGCAACCGATAGCCACATGAGCCAGAGGGATATGGAAAAGATTTTGATAGAAGGCATGGGAGATATAGATAAATTGCTGGGTCATCCACTGGTTTTTGTGGGAGGTACAGCTACCAGTCTGGCTGCTATGAAATTGGAAATGAGAACATACATGCCTGAATTAATACATGGACAGACCTTGACTATAAGTGAAGTTCAGCAGTTGTGTGACAGGTTATTCGCAGCCAGTCTAGAACAGAGGAAGAGTATTCCCGGGCTGCAGCCAGAAAGAGCGGATATTTTGCCCCAGGGAGCACGGATTATTTCTTTGATCATGTCCTTTTTGGGAGCGAAAGAGATGATAGTAAGCGAAAGTGATTTGCTGGAGGGAATAATCTGGGATCTTTATGAAAGAAACCACTCGAAGTAAATCGCCCTGGTTAATGGAAGGCTGTTTATGTAACCAGGGCAGGAAATTAATAGATAAGACTATCTGGCTCCTTATTTCTAGTTGAAATGAGGAGTCGGTTGTTTTTCGGTCAAAACAAGCCCTGGATTCTAAAGTAATTTATCCCAAGTCTTAGTTATCGACACCAGGTACGGTGCACTTAGCATATATGTGTTGAATGAGTGAAGATAGTGTTCGCTGACCCGCATTTTTATAGGATTTTGTATAAAACAAATAATCAGCCCCCACCATTAATGACAATTTTTACCAGCTAATGCTGATATAATTTATGGACATCAAGCAATTGGCGATGGGGGGTATATAGACCATGGAAAGAATTGAAGTTTATCCTTACCACAGAATAAAAGAGGCTCCGGGCAGGAAGTTACTGGAGAAGAAAAGGGAGCTGATCAAGTCCATCAAAAAGGCAAAGCCGGGGCAATGGATTCCGTACCAGGTTAATTTGGCCCAGGTCTGGAAGGTGCTATTGACCACTGAAGTATTGGTCTTATCCTTGATGTCATTTATTATGGCCCGAGCTTCCGTGCTGGGTGAATTACTGCCATTCATGTTTGCATTTACAGCAGCATTCAGCAGAAAAAGACCTATTACAGGCCTTGCTATGGCTGTTGGTGCAGCTGCTGGTCTGATAGGCAGCAGTGCTAGTATAAATATCTATGTCAATATAATAACGCTGATAGTTCTATTAAGCCTTATTAATCATATCAAGCTGCCTACTGATAAATACTGGTGGGGGATTCCATTTGTCTGTTTGACAAGTATATTTTTGGTCAAAAGTCTTTTTCAGCTAAAAAGTGGGATCTCGTTCTATGGAGAAATGGTGATTATTTTTGAGTCATTGATTGCGGGTATACTAACCTTTGTATTTATGGTAGCCAGTGATACTATTAAGAAAAAGAAAGCCTTGTCACTATTTGCCCTCGAAGACATAGCTGCTTTTCTCATTATCGGGATAGGCCTTATTATGGGAGTAAATGGGTTTGAGCTAGCTGGTTTAAGCTTAAGTTCCATATTATGCCGGCTGGGCATTCTGGCCGCGGCCTTCTTATGGGGACCAGGACAAGCTACCATGGTAGGAGTTATGGTAGGTCTCACACCGTCCATTACCTCCAGCCTGTTTACATTGAGTGTAGGTTTATACACCTTATCCGGCCTGCTGGCTGGTTTGTTCCGAAATCTTGGTAAACTAGGAATAATTATCGGGTTCATGCTGGGTACCATGGCATTTTCTTTGTTTATCCCGGAAACCCACGAGACTGTATTGGGTATATGGGAAACAGCCATCGCATGTCTGGTCTTTTTTTTACTACCGGAATCATTTAATAATACAGTTAAAAGGGTGCCCGCTTTGACTACCCTGGCCAATCGAGAAAGCAGTCTGCCTATGGCGGCAGAATGCCTTAAAACAGAAGCCATTGGGCGTATAAAAGGGTTTGCCCGGGTATTTGATGAAATCGCTGGCACTCTGGAAGGACCAGGAAAAACCAGTAGTGTTGGACAGGAGACTTCGTATCTTAATTATTTATATGATGAAATATCCAGTGGTTTCTGTCATCAATGCCTGCATTATGAAAAGTGCTGGGAGAAATATTGTTATAAAACATCCAAAGAAATACTGGACTTATTTACTATCGCTGAGAAGGCGGGCAGTATTGCCTATGAAGACTGTTCTCCTGATTTCAGGCGAAGCTGTCTCTACAGCAGAGATATAGTAAATCTTATCAACTATCTGTTTGCCAGTCTGCGTTTAAACGAATACTGGAAGAGCCGCTTGGACGAGTCTTGCAGTATGATTTCCAGACAAATACAGGGGATAAGCAGGGTAATCGAAAATCTGGCGGATGATTATGATGATAACACGGTCATTGATTATACATTAAAAGAAAAAATAAAAAAAGATCTCAAGAAAATGAACATTAGACTTATAGATGTTACACCAATAAAAACGGCAGCAGCCCACCTGTATGTCAAAATCATAATGAATTCATGTTCGGATGGCCAATATTGCGAAAACCATGTAGTACCAGCGGTTTCAGCTGTTCTGGGTGAAAAGGTCGAAGTATTGGATAAAAACTGCCCCTGTTTTATGGGCAAGGGAAATTGTGAATTTATATTGAGCAGAGCGTGTACCTATAGAGTTACTACCGGCGTGGCTCAGGTTGGGAAAGAAACGGTCTGCGGAGATAATTATACTATAGCCAGTATCCAGGAATGTAAGGAACTGATCGCATTGAGTGACGGTATGGGAGTTGGTGAGGAGGCTTGTGTCCAGAGCCGATCTGCGGTGCGTATGCTGGAAACCCTCCTGGAAGCCGGCTTTGATAAGTCGGTGGCCTTGAACACTATTAATTCAACTTTGCTGTTAAGATCCAGTCGAGAAAATTTCGCTACCCTGGATATAGCTATGATAGATTTATATACAGCCGAGGTAGATTTTATTAAAACAGGCAGTGTACCTTCTTTCTTGAAACGTGGAACACAGGTGGAGGTAATTAGTGCCAGCTCACTGCCGGTAGGAATAATTGAAAATATGGATATTTTTACCGACAGCCGGCGTATGATTGCCCGGGATCTGCTGGTAATGATAAGTGATGGTGTTCTTGACTTCTCCAACAGTGCTCCGAATGAAGATAGCACCGCCTGGATAGAGGACTTGCTGCAAATGGTAGAAAGCAAGGAGCCTCAGCTAATTGCGGAGATGATTATTAACCGGGCCCTGAGTATGTGTAAAGGTAAACCCCATGATGACATGACTGTAATCTGCACTTATTTGGATCTTAATTTATAAAGTTAGATATACCAGAAATAAGTTGGCAGTATTTGTTCAGCTTTAGATATTATTGACAAGAAAGGAAAAGAATATTTATATAAAGGGTGGTAGGGTAGTTAATACAGTGGGAGAATAGCATCATGCTGCAAAAAATAAACGATTATATTTTAAAAAACCAGCTATTCCAAGAGGGGGCAGCGGTAATTGCAGCCGTATCCGGAGGGCCAGATTCTGTAGCCCTGCTGCACATATTAAAAAGGCTGGTTCCAGAGTTGGGAATTAACCTTACTGCCGCCCATCTGAATCATCAATTAAGAAATGAAGCGGGAGAAGAAGAAGAATTTGTTCGCAGTATATGCCGGGAATGGCAAATACCTTTCTGCTGCAAAGTGGTAGATGTGCGTAAAGAGGCCTCAGATCGGAGGAAGGGCATTGAAGAAGCGGCCCGGGACTGCCGATACCAGTATTTTGATGAACTGAAGCAGGAGCTCCGGGCGGATCGGGTTGCTACCGCTCATCACCGGGACGACCAGGCTGAAACAGTATTGCTGCACATACTGAGAGGAACTGGTATAAAAGGGTTAAGAGGCATTTTGCCCGCCCATGGTTATCTGGTAAGGCCTTTATTGGGGGTAAGCAGGTCCGATATTGAAAAATATTTAGAAGAAAACTTACTGTCTTATCGCATTGACAGCAGTAATTATGATTTGAGCTTCATGCGTAACCGGGTTAGGCATGAACTGATCCCTTACCTGCAGAAGGAGTTTAATCCCCGGATTATAGACCATTTGGATAGGCTGGGGTTAATAGCCCGGGAAGAAAACCAGGCTATGGAAATAGAAGCGAATAAGTTAATGGCATCTGTTGTGCTAATCAAAGATAAAGAGCAGGTAGTAATTGATAACGAGGTTCTCCAAAAAGTGCCACCCGCTTTTCAAAGAAGGATCATATTAAGTGCTTTAGGTTGGCTGCAAGGTGACTATGGATGGAGTGCGCTGGATGTTCAGCTGATTATGGATTTAACTCGGAAACCAGGATCGGCCAAAAGCATTAAACTTCGAAAGAACATTTGGATAAGCAAAGTCTATGAGCAATTGCTTATCGGAAATCCGATAAAAGAGAATGCTCAGTATTGCTATTCGGTAACAATCCCTGGTTCTATATACATAGAAGAAACCGGGGATAAAGTCTATTTTGATAATATTACTATGGAAGAATATCAAAAGCGCCGCCATGACGAGATATATTTGGATTATGAGAAACTGGACCGAAATATATTCCTGCGTTGCAGAACTTCTGGGGACAGAATTAGTCTGCCCGGAATGACCGGGCGTAAAAAAATTAAAGATTACTTTATTGACAAAAAAATTCCCGTTTTTGAAAGAAACCGCATCCCGCTTTTGTCTTCCCGGGATGAAGTTTATGCAATAATAGGGCATAGTATTTCCCGAAATGTTGGGATAGATGAAAATACTAAACGAGTTCTGGTAATAAGAAGGGAGCCTGATGAAAACACTAAGTAAACAGAGATAAAAAAACCACATATTATGGTGCTTAATTGAAAAGGAGCCACGTTTATGCTACAATATGACGGATATTTTGATTATTCCAAAGGGGAGGAAAAATTTTGGATAGGGCCCTTAAAAATATAGCCATATATGTGCTGATTGTAATGATAGCCGTATTTGCGCTGAAATTAACGTCGGCTCCTGTAGAACAGGCTAAGACTTTAACTGAACCTGAATTTTATACAAAAGTATCCCAGGGACAGGTAGCCGAAGCAGTAGTAGAAGTGGATGATCTGGTTTATAATATCAGCGGTAAATTGGTTGATGGCACCAGCTTTGTTGCAACTGTTTCCAAGGAAACGGAAATAGGTGCTCTCCTGCGGGAGAAAAAGGTTGATTTTTCTACCCAGCCGGTTCCACCGCCATCCATATGGATGACCCTGCTTAGTACTTTGTTACCAATCGTATTACTTATAGCCTTCCTCATGTTTATCATGAATCAGACTCAGGGTGGAGGAAATAAAGTGATGCAGTTCGGTAAAAGCCGGGCTCGATTGATGACCGGGGAAGAAGTTAAACTGACCTTTGATGATGTAGCCGGGGCAGAAGAAGCAAAAGAAGAAATGCAGGAAGTAGTCGAATTTTTAAAGAATCCTAATAAATTTATACAGATTGGCGCGAAAATACCTAAAGGGGTATTATTATTTGGGGCTCCCGGAACCGGAAAAACCCTGATGGCTAAAGCAGTCGCAGGTGAAGCAGGGGTCCCTTTCTTTTCCATCAGTGGTTCGGATTTTGTAGAAATGTTTGTAGGTGTCGGTGCGGCACGGGTAAGGGATTTATTTGAGCAGGCCAAAAAGAGTGCGCCATGTATAGTATTCATTGATGAAATAGATGCCGTGGGGCGTCAGCGAGGTGCTGGCTTAGGTGGCGGTCATGATGAAAGAGAACAGACTCTAAACCAGCTGCTAGTAGAGATGGACGGATTCAGCACCAATGAAGGGATTATTGTAATGGCGTCGACTAATCGACCGGACATATTGGATCCAGCTTTATTAAGGCCGGGTCGCTTTGACCGGCACATATTGATAGATAAACCTGATGTGAAAGGCCGAGAAGCTATACTAAAAGTGCATATAAAGGATAAGCCCATGGATGAAGAAGTTAATCTGGAAATCCTGGCCAAGCGTACACCTGGCTTTACGGGTGCGGATTTGGCCAACATGGTTAACGAGGCAGCCTTGCTGGCTGCACGCCGGGGAAAAAGCAAAATCTATATGGAAGAGATGGAAGAATCTATTGAGCGGGTCATAGCCGGACCCGAAAAGAAAACCCGGGTAATATCTGATAAAGAAAAACGGCTGGTGGCTTTCCACGAAGCCGGACATGCTGTAGTCAGCTATATGCTTCCTAACACTGATAAGCTGCATAAGATTTCTATCATCCCCCGGGGACGGGCTGGAGGCTATACACTCCTGCTGCCGGAAGAAGACCGCAATTACATCACCAAATCTCATCTTTTGGATGAGATCACTACCCTCCTGGGAGGCCGAGTAGCGGAGGCATTGGTGCTCAATGATATAAGTACTGGAGCGCAAAACGACCTGGAACGGGCCAGCAGTATTGTACGGAAAATGATTACTGAATTTGGTATGTCAGATGAATTGGGGCCGATCACTTTTGGACATAAAAGTGAGGAAGTGTTTCTTGGCCGGGACTTTTCCAGGGACCGGGATTATTCCGATGCCATTGCTTATGCCATAGATAAAGAGGCCAGCAAGTATATACACGAGAGCTACAATAAAGCTGAACAATTATTAAAAGATCAGATGGAAAATCTTCATAAGGTGGCGGAATTCTTGTTAGAACATGAAACCATGGAAGCTCAGGATTTTCTAAAGATCATGGAAGGCCAGGAGGATATCGAGATCGAAACAGAGGAAGAATCAGGCAGCGATACTGGAGCCGATATTCAAGCATAATAAGCATAAACGTAATAAATATTGCAGCAGAAGGAGTATGAATATGGAACAGACTTTCGTGATGGTTAAACCTGACGGAGTACAAAGAGCTCTGGTAGGAGAAATAGTACGCAGAATAGAAAATAAAGGATTCAGATTAAAAGCCTTGAAATTAATGATGATTGGCGAAGAGCTGGCCCATGAGCACTATGTGGAGCATGTGGGCAAAGCTTTCTTTAAAGATCTAGTGGCATTTATTACTTCCGGGCCGGTGGTAGCTATGGTTTGGGAAGGGGAAGGGGTAATTGCCAGTATGAGATTATTAATGGGCAAGACCAATCCTGCCGAGGCTGAACCAGGAACTATTAGAGGAGATCTGGCGGTGAAGATTGATCAAAATATTATTCATGGTTCCGATTCGCCACAAGCAGCCCAGAGGGAAATTAGTCTATTTTTTCAGGACCAGGAAATACTGGACTACAGCCGGGCGATTGACAAGTGGATATTGTAAAGATGCATATAAAGAACCGGGCTTCAGCCCGGTTTTTCGGTTAAATGCGATTATCAAAAAAATATACTTAACCAAACATGTCTGTATGATACAAGTACAGACGAAAATTGTACGGATGAATGCTTAAGACCGCTTGGGTCCGTCTTACTTTCTCCATATAAGTTAGCTAGTGAAGCTTTAGATTGATGGGCTAAAACAAGTTATGTTCCCGCTGAACGAATCGTCTTTATCCCCCTGCGCTAACCTTAAACTTTTCATCCCCAAGAAGCTATCTTCGTACTAATTTTCGAAGTTGGATAGCAAGTAACGGGTACAGCCGGGCCCAGTTATCTTATGTATTAACGTCAGTTGAACGCTGTATATGGTATATTATTGTTGTATATGAAAATAATGTCGACTATAATATCCTTACCAATAATAAACGGATTTACGAAGCTTTCTTAGATTTGTCCGCTCTTTTAATATAATATAATTATCCAGGTAGGAATAAATTTACCGAGGTGAACGCTTTGAAGAGAGTAGAAACACTGGTAGAAGACAAGTATTACCAGGAATACCTGAGGAGAAACAGTGAAGCGGAAATGCAGCCAAAATTCTGTCAGCATGATTTCCAACACCACCTGGCAGTAGCCCGGATAACCTATATACTTATATTGGAGCATAACGATCTAAACTATTTTATTAAGGATAGTGGTTTGAGTGGTAAACTGGCAGCCAAAGAGATTATTTTTGCCGCCGGATTAACTCATGATATAGGGAAGTGGAAAGAATACCAATGCGGGATCGACCATGCTTCCTATGGTGGCCGTCTGGCCAGAGAGATTCTGCCGCGGGCCTTATTTAATCGTAACGAAATAGATATAATATGTCGAGCTATTTATGAACACCGTAATATCAGTCGGGACATGAGCTTTTTGGGAGAGAGACTGCATCGGGCTGATAATCTGTCGCGTATATGCAGTCATTGCGAGCACCGTTTCCAATGCCCGAAGATAAAGAACAAAGAGATAAGTATAACTAATTTCGAATATTAAATAAGTTAATACTTGTTAAATGGAGGATAGTAATGAACGGGCATCACGTAGTATATATTGCTAATCAGAGAGAAGCTCGATCAATCCTGGAAGAAATAGGTTCAGACCAGGGAAGTTATCCCTATATGGTACCCAAGGCAATACATAGATGTATTAAATTGAAAAACATCAGTGCGGCAGCTGCTAACATTATCAAGCAGGAGATGCTTTCCCGGGGGGGAGAAGCCGCTATAGCCCGGGAAGCAATCGTTGACAGAAACAGAACTGACGTCTTATTGATGGGTACGATGAGACAATACGACCTGTTAATTGATAAACTGAAAAAGCAGCCCCTGGGGTTGGGCAAACTGGCATTGGAAATAAAAAATCTTTTATATAATCTGGAAATTGAACCAAGAAGCTTGGAATTAGCCAACGGAAAGACGCTGGAGATAGGCAAGAAAACTATTATAATGGGAATATTAAACGTCACCCCGGATTCATTCTCAGATGGCGGGAAGTATGTGGAACCTGACCGGGCTATTGCCCATGCCTGGGAGATGATTGAACAGGGAGCAGATATAATCGACATAGGAGGAGCATCTTCCCGCCCTGATTCCATTATGGCAGATGAGGAAGAGGAATTAAAAAGGGTGCTGCCGGTGGTAAAGAGCCTGGCAGCCCAGGGTATTACCATATCAGTTGATACCTGCCGGGCAGCGGTAGCGAGAGCTGCGCTGGATAATGGAGCCCATATCATCAACGACATTGGCAGTTTGAAATTAGACTCCAATATGCTGCCGGTTATAAGCGAAAAACAAGCACCGATAATTCTGATGCATAATAGACTGCAGATTAATCAGGGACAAGTTTACAAAGATATTATCTCCGACATAGTCCGTGAAATACAGGAGTCGATAGAGCTTTTAGAAAATGCTGGATTATCCCGCAACAATATTATTATTGATCCGGGAATTGGGTTTGGCAAAAGTCCGGACGAGAATTTGTATATTATAAAACAATTATCAGCTTTTAAGAGTATGGGTTTTCCAGTTTTAGTAGGAATATCACGGAAATCTTTTATCGGCAGAATACTTGATTTAGAAGTAGATGAACGATTGGAAGGCAGTTTAGGGCTTATGGCAGTCAGTATTATGAATGGAGCAGATATAATCAGGGTTCATGATGTAAAAGAAAGCGCTCGGGTTGCGCAAATAGTTGATGCGGTGGTACGATAAAGTGGATAAAATAATAGCGCATGGATTAGTTTTCTATGGAAGACATGGAGTATTAGAAGCTGAGAAAAATACTCCCCAGAGATTTGAAATAGACCTCATTTTACATAAAGATGTGAAAGATGCGGCTGTCAGAGATGATATTAATTATACGATCGATTATGCAGATATTTTCTACAATGTACGCAAAATTGTAGAAAATGAATCTTATAATTTAATTGAAACACTGGCTGAAAACATCTGTAAAATGATATTGGACCGATATGCAACCGTGCAAAAAGCCGAGGTTACTGTATATAAACCTTGTGCCCCGGTTGAAGGAGAATTCAAATATTTTGCGGTTAAAATAGAACGCAGTCGAAAATAAAATCTTTACAAGATTAATAGTTGATATTAAGATACAAGCTATAATCATAAGTTTTTATGGAATTCCTATAAGGACTTTTATTGGTATAATAAGCTTAAGGATGGTAATGTGAAACAAAGAGAAGTGTATATTGGACTCGGTTCGAATATGGGGGATCGAGATGCTAATCTACAAGCAGCTCTTAATCTAATCAGAGACATTATAGACGTCCAGATAAAGGATATGTCATCGATATATATAACTGAACCCTGGGGGAATAAAAACCAGGAAGATTTTCTTAACCAGGTAATTCGAATAGAAACATATTTGAGTGCCAGGGAGCTGCTGGAAGAATTACAAAAAATAGAAATTAAAATGGGCCGCCAGCGCACCGAGCATTGGGGTCCTCGGAATATAGACCTGGATATCTTGTTGTATGGGAATGAAATAGTGGATTTTCCAGATTTGAAAATTCCACACCCGTACGCGCAGCAAAGGTTGTTTGTATTAATTCCACTGGAGGAAATAAACTCGGAAATTGTTTTTCCTGATAGTGGAATGGGAATCAGGGAGGTGTTGATTAGAGTTTTAGGGCGAGAAGATGAAAATCTAATAAAGAGGATAGACTAAAGGAGTCTCCCGCCGGTACTCCTGCAAAAATTCGCTTGTAACCAGCAAGGGACAAGACGAGACTAGCAAGGCCCAGGTTTTTGCCTCAGCCCAAAGGAGGTTTGGATTGTGAGTAAAAAAATTGGCATTATTGGGGCGGGAGTTGTAGGAACAGCTATTGGGGTGGTACTCTACGACAAGGGGTATGAGATTACGGGTGTACATGACAAAAAATCCGAATCTACAAAAACACTTGTGGACCGGATAGGATGTGCCACTTATGCATCGCCTCAAGAGGTTTCTCGCTCAACGGATATATTATTTATAACAACAACGGACAGCGCTATACAGAGCGTAGTAGATGAACTTGCAGACAGCAGGGCATTTCATTATGGACAGGTTGTTGTTCATATGAGCGGTGCTCAATCATCGGAAATACTTGATAAAGCCAGGCACTTAGGTGCTAGGGTTTTATCTTTACATCCCCTCCAATCTTTTGCCAATCTGGAAATGGCAATAGAGAATATACCGGGTTCCATATTCAGCATAGAGGGAGATCAGGATACCTATGAGGTTGGAATCGATATGGTAGAAAAATTGGAGGGAGAATATTTCTTTATTACCCGAGAAGCTAAACCCTTGTATCATGCGGGGGCTTGCGTGGTGTCCAATTATCTAGTAACGCTTATCAATTTGGGCATAAAGCTTATGGAGAGTACAGGTGTACCTCGGGAAATGGCTGTGAAATCGTTACTGCCCTTAATTAGGGGGACTATTAGAAACATTGAGACTGCAGGAATTCCAGATGCTTTGACTGGTCCCATATCTCGAGGAGATATCAATACAGTTATGAATCATTTAGCCTGCATGGAGGAAACCGGAGCAGAGTTTATTAATTTATATAGCTGCCTTGGTTATTATACCGCGCAGGTTGCTCTAGAAAAGGGAACTATCGATATGGAACAGATGATACAATTCCAGGATACATTTGCCCGGATGATGGCAAAATTGGATTAGGGGAGTTAAGTTTGTTTTCCACCGGCTCTTATTATGAGCTGAAAAGGTAGTCAGATAAAGGAGCGTGATAAAGTGGCGAGAATTACAACTACTGTTTTAAAAGATAAAAAGCTAAAAAGAGAAAAGATTTCGATGCTTACTTCGTATGATTATTCCCTGGCCAGTATGGTAGATGCTGCAGGAATTGATATGATTCTGGTCGGTGATTCACTGGGTAATGTAGTTTTAGGTTATGAAAACACTCTCTCCGTTACTATGGACGATATGATCCATCATACCAAGGCGGTAGTGAGAGGGACAAAAAATGCTATGGTTGTCGGAGATATGCCGTTTCTTTCCTATCACGTTTCCCTTAAGGAAGCAGTGCGCAATGCAGGCCGTTTCATTCAAGAGGCCGGAGCTCAAAGCGTCAAGCTGGAGGGGGGAGTAGAACGGGTAGATACCATTAAAGCTATCCTGGACGCTCAGATACCTGTTATCGGGCATATCGGATTAACGCCGCAGTCAGTCAACCAGTTTGGGGGTTTTAAAGTACAGGGCAAAGACCTGGAGTCTGCGCAAAGGATTATTCAGGATGCCAAAGCCCTGGAAACTGCAGGAGTATTTTCTATAGTCCTGGAAGGCGTACCTACCAAACTGGCCCAAAGGATCACTGAAGAACTATCCATCCCGACAATTGGAATAGGAGCTGGACAATACTGTGATGGGCAGGTACTGGTGATCAATGATATGCTGGGGATGTTTACCGGACATATTCCCAAGTTTGTAAAGAAATTTGCTAATTTACAGCCTCTAATTATGGAGGCCTTGAAACAATATAAAGAAGAAGTTGAGGCAGGTACTTTTCCTGCTGATGAACATGGGTTTACCATACAAGATGAGGTTTTAGACCGGTTGTATTAGTTAAAGGAAAAGGTAGAGAGTATGAGGATATTTAAGGAAATCAAAACGATACAGAACTGGTGTAAAGAGCAAAAACTGCAGGGTAAGAGTATTGGACTTGTTCCTACCATGGGTTATTTGCATGACGGACACCTGTCACTAGTGCGGGAAGCTAAAAAACATTGTGATATAGTAGTAGTCAGCATTTTTGTAAATCCGATCCAGTTCGGAGCAGGGGAAGATTTTGAAGTTTATCCCCGTGATTTCGAAAGAGATACCGGGTTGCTGGAAGAGGAAAAAGTTGATGCGGTATTTGCTCCTTCCAACAATGAAATGTACAATCCAGACAGCAGTACCTTCGTAGAGGTCACCGGAGAAATTACTGGCAAACTTTGTGGTGCGTCCCGTCCCGGTCATTTTCGGGGAGTTACTACTGTATGTACCAAGCTGTTTAATATCTGTCTGCCAGATAAAGCTTTTTTTGGGCAGAAGGATGCCCAGCAGGTTATGGTACTGGAGAAAATGGTCAGGGAATTAAACTTTCCCCTGGACATCATCCGGGTACCTATAGTAAGAGAGGCAGACGGTCTGGCTATGAGTTCCAGAAATGTTTATCTGGATCCCGAAGCCAGACAACAGGCCCTGATATTGAATGAGGCCCTCAGCGAAGCAGAAGAGGCGATTAAAAATGGAGAGAGAGATACGGCCAGGTTAAAAAACAAGTTGAGAGAAATAATTGCATCCAGTCCTCTGGCCGAAATCGACTATGCAGAGATTTATGATGCCTATGATCTGGCTGATGTTGAAAAAGCAGACCGAAAGATTATCATGGCATTAGCAGTCAGATTTGGGAAAACCAGATTAATCGATAACCGGTTGGTGGAGGTGTGAGCTATGTTGCGTTATATGTTAAAATCCAAAATTCACAGGGCTGTTGTTACAGAAGCAAATTTAAATTATGTTGGCAGCATTACTATAGATAAAGACTTAATGGATGCCGCGGATATACTGGAAAACGAAAAAGTAACCATTGTTAATATCAACAATGGACAGAGGTTCGATACCTATGTGATAGAAGGGGAACCGGGCTCAGGATTAATGTGTTTAAATGGGGCAGCAGCGCGACTGGTGGAAGTTGGAGACTTAATAATACTATTGACTTATACCCTGTTAGAAACCAAAGAATGTGAAAATTATAAACCCAGATTGGTATTTGTCAATGAAAAAAACCAGATAGAACAAATTAGTGATTAATAATTAACGCCAGGGGGATATTTGTTTTGCTCAAAGAAAACCTAGGGGAATATGTTACGGCCAGGAAAAAGGAATTAAAGGCTGTAATTATGGCCCATTATTACCAGCCGGCAGAAATACAGGAAATAGCTGATTTTGTAGGTGACTCTCTGCAGCTTGCCAGGCAGGCTGCAGAGAGCAGCTTTGAGGTAATTATCTGCTGTGGAGTAAGATTCATGGCAGAAAGTGCTAAAATATTAAGCCCGGATAAATTAGTTATTCTACCTTACCCTGATGCTGGCTGTCCGATGGCTGATATGGCTAATGCATCGGAATTAAGAAAAAAGAAGGAGCAGTATCCGGATGCGGTAGTCATCTCTTATGTGAATACTTCGGCTGAAGTAAAAGCCGAAAGCGATATTTGCTGTACTTCATCTAATGCTATTGAGGTAGTTCGTTCCATACCAGATGGAAAAGAGATAATATTTGTGCCAGATAAGAATTTGGGGCAGTACATACAAGCCCAGACCGGAAGAAAAATGATCATGTGGGGTGGATACTGTCCGGTGCACGATCGGCTGACTGCAGAGGATATTAGCCAGCAGAGGAGTCTGCATCCGCAAGCCCTAATCGTCGTTCATCCAGAATGCCGACCGGAAATAACCGAAATGGCTGACGCAGTCAGATCTACGGCAGGGTTACTTGAGTACGTCAAGGGAAGTCAGGCCCGTGAATTCATATTAGGGACTGAAGCAGGCTTCGTACATACTCTAAATAAACACTGCCCTGATAAGCAGATATATTTGGCATATAATGAATTTATCTGTCCGGATATGAAGTTCATAAACCTGGAAAACTTGGCCTTATCCCTGGAAAACCTCGAGACTCAAATTGAGGTGGAACCTCGGGTGAGCTTAAAAGCCCGCCAGGCTTTGGACAGAATGCTTAAGATATCCTGAACTTTTTCGGGTATCCTTTGATTAAGAGAAAAAATAGAGAAGATAGAGAAGTGTGAAATGATTATTTCTAGATACATAAGCAAACTGTGCCGGAATACACCTGTGCGGACCTGCGATTTTGTAATTATTGGCAGTGGAATTGCCGGGCTTTTTACAGCTCTAAAAGCTTCAGAGTTCGGTAAAGTAGTCATCCTGACCAAGAAAGGTATAGAAGATTCAAATACGGGACTGGCCCAAGGGGGGATTGCCGCTGCTGTTCATGAAGAGGATTCCCCCTTTTTGCATCTGGAGGATACTCTGGAAGCCGGGGCGGGTCTTTGTAATATTGAAGCAGTTGATGTGCTGGTACGGGAAGGACCTGACCGGGTGCGGGAACTGATAGCCAGCGGAGCGATATTTGATATGAAAGACGGGAATATCTCTCTGGCCAGGGAAGGTGCCCATAGTAAAGCTCGTATTCTTCATGCTGCTGATACTACCGGAGCGACTATTCGGGAGGCCCTGGTCAAGAAATGTGAGGAGTGCCCGGATATTGAAATTATCGAAGAGCAGTTCTTAATTGATGTACTGGGCAGCGAGAGAACCAAAGAATGCCATGGAGTCCTCATTTATGATGCGAAAAATCAGGAGAATGTTATCTATCAGGCCAGAGCTACCATTATAGCCACCGGTGGAGCGGGGCAGCTGTACAAGCATACTACTAACCCGGATGTAGCTACCGCAGATGGCATGGCCGCCTGTTTTCGGGCTGGATGCCAGCTCAGTGATATGGAATTTATTCAATTTCATCCTACCGTTTTATTCAGCTCTGATAACCAGCGTTTTTTGATCTCAGAAGCAGTACGGGGAGAAGGTGGTCTGCTTTACAATAACGATGGTGTAAGATTTATGGCCGCGTATCATCCCTTGGAAGAACTGGCCCCACGGGATATAGTAGCTCGGGCTATTTTGAGCGAGCTGGCCCGGGATGGGAGCTCGTTTGTTAATTTAGATATGCGAAACATTCCTGAGGTCACCAAGAGATTCCCCAATATTTACCAGACCTGCTTGCAGAAGTCTATAGACATAAGCAGGGAATGTGTGCCGGTCTCACCAGCCGCCCACTATACCATGGGAGGTATTCTTACCAACAGCTATGGAGAAACCGCATTATATGGTTTATATTCGTGTGGGGAGGCGGCCTGTACAGGAGTTCATGGAGCTAACCGACTGGCCAGTAATTCTCTGTTGGAAGGAATTGTATTTGGACAGCGGATAGTTGACAAAGTGGAAGAAATTTTATACCGTCGGAGAATCAAAACCGAAGAAATATTCGCAAATTATGATCCGGCCTGGGTATACCAGCCTTTAATCGAGAAAATTGAGCCGAGCGATGCTTGCCAGAAACTCAAGGATATTATGTGGGATCAGGTGGGTATAATTAGAAATGAAAAAGGTTTAAAAGAGGCTAACTTAAGGGTGGAGGAAATCTACAACCACCTGGCACCAGGAAGTTCGGTACTGGAATATTATGAGGCCGTGAATATGCTGACCGTAGCCAGGATTATCATTCAAGCTGCGCTCTGGCGTAAAGAGAGCCGAGGTGCCCACTGGCGTTCGGATTATCCTTACCGGGACGACCAACGCTGGATCAAGCACCTGGATTTTGTTAATTGCTGAGCGAATGGTCAGTTAAAGGCTAACTTTTATATTTGAGTTTTGGAGGATAAGATGTACGAGAGGGAAATTCAAGAGATTATCAATACCGCTTTAAAGGAAGATATAGGCCACCAGGATATGACTACGGCTAACTTGATACCTGAGCAACAGCAGTCAACAGGACGATTCCTGGCCAAAGCCTCAGGAGTAGTGGCAGGGATTAAAATAAGTCAAAAAGTATTTACCACCCTTGATCCTTCCATAAGTTTTGAAATAATAAAACATGATGGGGAACGAATTGAGGTGGGTGATACTATCGCCATTGTTAAGGGAAAAACCGCCTCACTACTGACTGGTGAGAGACTGGCTCTAAATTTTTTACAAAGGCTTTCCGGTGTAGCCACTAAAACCAGTGAGCTGGTTGAATCGATTAAATATTATAAAGCAGAGGTGGTCGATACCAGGAAAACTACCCCTGGACTGCGGGTGATGGAAAAATATGCCGTGCGGGTCGGAGGGGGCAGAAACCACCGATTTGGACTTTATGATGGAATTATGATCAAAGACAATCACATAAAATCCGCCGGGGGTATCACTAAAGCAGTGATCACCCTGAGGCAAAAAGTGCCCCATACCATGAAGATAGAAGTTGAAGTAGAAAATTTACTGCAATTACAGGAAGCTTTAGATGCCGGGGTAGATATAATTATGCTGGATAATATGAGCATCGAAGATATGAAAACCGCGGTAGATATTACTGCTGGAAAGGCATTACTGGAAGCTTCGGGAGGTATAAATGAGGCTAATATCGTGGAAGTAGCTCGAACGGGCGTGGATTTAATTTCTACCGGTGCCATCACTCATTCGGTATCGAGCCTGGATATTAGTTTTGATATTATCATGGTTGAGGGAGATTAATATAAATGTCAACCAAGGAACTTGTCAGGGCAGCCTTGTTTACAGCTATGATCTGTGTGGTCACTATACTGGTAAGGATGTTTCAGCCAGTGGTGGTCATACCTTTTAGTCTGCAGCCATTTATTATGCTGCTGGCTGGATATCTATTGTCTCCCCGAGCAGCATTTTTGAGCATGTCAGCTTATATAATGCTGGGGTTGATAGGCATTCCAGTTTTTTCAGTACCTCCTTATGGAGGACCGGCCTATATTCTAGTGCCCAGTTTCGGCTTTTTATTGGGTATGCCGCTGGCCGCCTGGGCTGCCTCCCGAGTGATAAGGGTAAGTAAATTATGGAATTTTATTGTTGCCGGCATAGCTGGTATAGTTGTGCTTTATGCAGTAGGATTGCCCTATATGTATATAATATTAAATTTTTATCTGGAAAAGGCCATGGATGTATGGCAGCTTATTAAGATTGCGGCGCTGCCTTTTATAGCATTTGATTTGATTAAGATAGCTGTGGCAGCTTTCCTGGCGGTAGACTTGAGCAAGAGACTCCATATTGAGAGAATATACACCAGTTAAATCTTAGAAGAACAGAGGATTTCCTCGTTGTATCCTGCATGGTATCGGAGGTTGTAGCATGATTTTAGTGTTTGACGTAGGTAATACTAATATGGTGATAGGAGTTTATAAGGGAAAAGAAATGCTTACCCACTGGCGAATAAAGACGGATGGAGGCAGGACCAGTGACGAATACGGTATGCTGTTAAGAGACCTATTCTCTTTTAATGGTTTGGAAATGCGACAGATTCAAGCAGTAGTTATTTCTTCGGTAGTGCCTAGTCTGATGATGGAACTGGAATGGATGAGCCAGGAATATTTCTCCTGTAAGCCGCTGGTAGTTGGACCGGGGGTTAAGACCGGGTTAGCGATAAAATATGATAATCCCAGGGAAGTAGGAGCCGATCGGGTGGTAAACGCAGTAGCAGCCTATCACAAATATCAAGGGCCGTTAATTATCGTTGATTTCGGTACGGCAACTACCTTTTGCCTGGTGAATGAAAAAGGCGAATATCTAGGGGGAGCGATTGCTCCAGGAATCAAAATATCTACTGAGGCGCTGGTAGCCAAAGCAGCCAAGCTGCCCCGTGTGGAGTTGATAAAACCACGCAACATTATCGGCAAGAATACCATTAGCAGTATGCAGTCAGGTATTATCTATGGATTTGTCGGCCAGGTGGAAGGTATAATTAACCGAATTCAAAAAGAAATAGGGGGAAATGCCAGAGTAATAGCAACGGGAGGATTAGCTCCTACTATTGCCAGGGAAACCCAGGCCATCCATATCATCGATGAACTGCTTACTCTGGATGGTTTAAGAATTATTTATGAGCTAAATAGGAGTTAAGATGTTCAGTATAGGAACAGTAAGCATAAGTAATCGCATTATAGCTGCGCCTATGGCTGGAATAACAGACAAAGCTAACCGGATTATCGCCCGTTCTTTCGGCTGCGGTATGACTTGCAGCGAAATGATCAGTGATATGGGACTTATTTATGGCCAGAAGAAAACCCAGCATATAGCAGATACCAGTGGAGAAAGCAAACCTGTATCAATCCAAATTTTTGGATCGGATCCCGAGAAGATAGCACAAGGAGCAGTTATCGTAGAAGAAATGGGAGCCGATATCATTGATATTAATATGGGATGTCCTACCCCTAAGATAATAAAAAATGGTGAAGGCAGCGCTTTGATGCTGGATTTGCCCCGCAGCCGTGATATAATCAGGTCTATAGTCAAAGCGGTTAGAGTACCGGTTACCGTTAAAATGCGCCGCGGCTGGGAAGACGGCAGCACTACCTGCCTGGAGCTAGCCGCCATTGCAGAACAGGAAGGTGCTAAAGCGGTGACCCTGCACGCCAGAAGCCGTATGCAGTTTTATTCCGGGCAGGCTGACTGGGCACTGATCAAAGAACTGAAAAAGAACAGCAGCATTCCAGTAATCGGTAATGGAGATATCTGGAGTGCAGACGATGCAGTCAGAATGTTGGAAGAAACCGGCTGTGACGCAGTAATGATAGGTCGAGCAGCCATGGGTAACCCCTTCATCTTTCGGGAAGCAGCAGAACTGGTTGAAAAAGGGAACAGGATTCAACCCCCCACCTTTGACGAACGAATCCACACGGCGATAAGACACCTGGATCTGGCTTGCAGCTTTAAGGGTGAAGCAGTTGCAGTCAGAGAGATGCGCAAGCATTTTTCCTGGTACATCAAGGGCAGGTCAGGAGCAGCCAAAATCCGTTTACTAATAAACACTGCCCAGAGTCGGGACCAACTAATTCAAGCAATAGGTGCCAGGCACAAGTATTAACTTATGGTAAATTATGAAACATAAGTTAATAAGTTGGTGCCTGGCACCATTGATTTAAAAGCGGGATGATGCTAGAATAACATCATTAGTTGTGTACAAAATTGTGCTCAAGAGGTATTATATGGATTTTTATCGTATTCAAGACAAAATTATCAGTTGGGAAAAAGTTGAAAGAAACCTGCAAAAAGCCCTTATGCTAAGGTCACGGGGTTTTTCACAGCAGGAAGTTGCTGATCGCTTGAAGATGGATAGAACATTTATTTCTCGTCTTGAGAGTATCGGAGAATTGCGCAAGGGACAATCCATCGCTTGTATTGGTTTTCCAGTGTTAAACAAAGAAGAAATATCTGAAATACTGGAAAAACAAGGGGTAGATTTTATCTTGCTGATGACTGAGATCGAACGTCGGGATTACGCTAACAGCCGTAATGGAAACCAGATGTTAAACGAACTTATGGCTTTAATAAGTCAGATTCGTAATTATGAAGTAGTTATTTTAATTGGCTCTGATAAGAGATTGCGACTAATGGAAGGTATGATCGACAGCCAGGTTATATCCATAGTTATTGGCACTTCACCTATAACTGAAGATAAATGGGTAGACCCGGAGGAATTACAGAAGATTCTGCGTATGATTAAGGATGCTCGATAAGTTTAATATTACTAATAAGCAGAGTCTTGATACTATCTGCTTGTTTAATTTAATATATGTGCTTTCAATAAATAAAGCTGGGAGGTTTTTTTTTGAGACGGATTGTTAGTGTTAGTCTGGGTTCTTCCAAACGGAATCATGCTTTCGAAACTGACTTTATGGGGGAAAAATTTAGCATAGAAAGAATAGGCACCGATGGAGATTGGGATAAAGCTATAAATCTTATCAAAGAATTAGATGGGCAAGTAGATGCTTTTGGCATGGGTGGAATAGATTTATATATTTATGTAGCCGGTAAGAAGTACGTCATTAATGATGCCAAAAAACTGCTGGTGGCTAAAAAGACACCTATGGTTGACGGCAGTGGATTAAAAAATACTTTGGAGAGAAAATGTATTCTGGATGTGCAAAATGATGGAATAATGGATTTAAGGGGCAAGAAGGTATTGATGGTGTGTGCGGTGGACCGGTTTGGGATGGCGGAAGCTTTTGCTGAAGTGGGAGCCAGGCTTACTCTGGGTGACTTGATTTACACCCTGGACATACCCATCCCCCTGCATTCTTTAAAAGCCTTGAAGATAGTAGGCAGGACCGTCGCTCCTTTTGCAGTTCGGATGCCTTTTGATAAATTATATCCTACCGGGGAAAAACAGGAAGTCATAATTCCCAAACATTCAAAATATTATTATGATGCAGAGGTTATTGCCGGAGATTTTCTGTATATCAAACGCTATCTCCCCGAAAAGCTGAATGGGCAGGTAATAATTACTAATACTACCACCGCCGAAGACATGAAAATCCTTAAAGAAAGGGGTGTAAGCAAGGTTATTACTACCACTCCCAATATGGGTGGGCGTTCTTTTGGTACCAACGTTATTGAAGCGTTGATGGTAGCGTTGATAGGCAGGCCTTTGGAAGAAATTTCGCCGGAGGATTATTATCAGATGTTGAGTACTTTGAATATGAAGCCTGGTGTAGTTGACCTGGAGACTTATGATGCCTGACCTGGATTTTGCATTTTTTAATTTAATAAATAAGGATAAACAGGGGTTATTCTACCAGAAAGGCATTTTGGACAGACTAACCCCGATTTTTTTTTCACCCCGGGTGAAAAATTTAATTGAATTACCTGAATTGCATTGTCAGGGATGCAACATCGTATTACCGTTAGGGCAGGCAAATATTCAGGTTTTGGAACCATCCAAACAGCACCGGCTGTTTCAACGTTCCTATGAAGTGGCTCGCGATTTTCAGCTTCAGGCAATGGCTGTAGATCGGCGCTTAAAAGACCTGCTTCTAGAACCGGAGGAAGGACTTTCCCTGATATTTGGAGATAATTTTATAAAAGCTCTGGCTTATGCCATAATCAAAAAGTCGCTGTCCAACCGGGATATTAATAAATTAATCCTGGTAGGAGACATTTCCGGCCTCTCTGAATTTGTTGAAGCAGTCAGCAATTTAAATGTGCCGGTTTCAATTCAGAACCCCTATCCCTCCAGATTTGAGATTATGACCTACCGGCTGATGTATGAAAAAGGGAACGCGGTAAGCAACAGCCAGATAAATCCCCGTAAATGGGAAAAGGGAAATCTGGTTATAATATTCGATAGTCAGTACAATAACCTGTCTATCGGAATCCCTGATGTAATGCTGCTAAAATTGACCAATGAAAGCCAGGGACTGGCATCAGCGCTAGAGTTGGAGCTCAGCAGCAAGGAAGTGAATCCATTATTATGCAATCTGGCACCTATTATGGAAACATGTTTGCTAGCCCAGGAAGGATTTTCAATTAGAGATAGAGAACAGAATATGCTTATAAAGGAAGACCGCTTAAGCTTTCGCTGCCTTGAGCAATTAGGAAATAAAGCAGGAATATGGCATCTCTTCCTTGACAAGGTGGCATGAGTTTTTTAAAATACCTTAATAGGTTAATTACGGTTAAAGCCTGGTATTTTAATTAAAATGAATTCCAAGCGAGGGGGACTCGCTTATTAACTTTATAGGTTAGGAGCGATTGGATGGCAGAGACAAAAGACATTCTATTGACCAAAGAGGGACTGGCCAAGCTAGAATCAGAATTAGAACATCTGAAATCAGTGAGAAGGGAACAGGTGGCGGAGCGTATCAAGCAGGCTATCGCTTTCGGCGACATATCGGAAAACGCTGAGTACGAAGATGCCAAAACGGAACAGGCTTTTATCGAAGGCAGGATAATCAGCCTGGAGAACACCCTCAAATATGCCCGGCTGATGGAAGAGAGGGATATAAGAACAGATGTTGTCTCGCTGGGCTCTAAAGTTACTCTGCAGGAAATGAAATCAGGCCGGGAAGTGGTAGTAACCCTGGTATCATCTGTAGAATCAAAATTGAAAGACGGTAAGATATCCGATGAGTCCCCGGTTGGCGCTGCTATTCTGGGCAAAGCTGTAGATTCCGTGGTTAACGTGGAAGCGCCTGCCGGCACTATTAATTATAAAATAATGAATGTAGACCGATAGAAACAATCTTGCTAGTTTGAGAAGGATCTTATAATGCAGCCTGCTGGATAGGCTTTATTGTGGTTTGACCTCAGGCTGGATGAATGCTGTGGGTTTTAGTTAAGTTTTGAAGAATTATAAGGAAGTGTTTTGGATGTCTGGGCAGGAAGAGAATATTAATGATCTGAAAAGGGTAAGACTGGACAAGCTTAAAGAGCTTCGGGAAATGGGAGTAGATCCTTTTGGAAGCAAATATGAGCGCAATGCAAGGGCTCAAGAAATCATAGATAATTTCACAATTATGGAAGGTAAAACAGTTAGGATAGCCGGGCGAATGATGTCCAAGCGCCGTCATGGCAAGGCTGGCTTCGGTAATCTGCAGGATTTATCCGGACAGGTACAGCTCTATTTCAGGAAAGACGATTTAGGAGAAGAAAGGTATGAGCTGTTTAAGAAGCTGGATATGGGAGATATCCTGGGTATTGAAGGAGAAGTATTCCGCACTCAAAAAGGGGAGATCAGTGTCCATGTAAGAGACTTGACCTATCTTGCTAAAGCCCTTAATCCGCTGCCGGAAAAATGGCATGGCTTAAAAGACGTAGAATTAAGATATCGGCAGCGCTATGTGGACTTGATAGTTAACCCACAGGTAAAAGAAGTCTTTGTTAAACGCAGCCGAATTATCAAAGAAATCAGGAATTACCTGGATAACCGGGAATTCCTGGAGGTGGAGACGCCTATGATGCAGCCTATTGCCGGAGGCGCAGCTGCCAGGCCCTTTATTACCCACCATAACGCACTGGATATGGACCTGTACTTGCGCATTGCCCCCGAGCTCTATTTAAAGAGACTTATTGTAGGTGGTCTGGAAAAAGTCTATGAAATTAATCGTAATTTCAGGAATGAAGGTATATCCACCAAACATAATCCGGAATTTACCATGCTGGAGATTTATCAGGCCTATGCTGATTATAACGTGATGATGCAGCTTACTGAAGATTTGATATCTTCGGTAATGCTTAAAGTAAACAGCAGCATGGTAGTCGATTACGAAGGACATGCAATTAATTTTATGCCTCCCTGGAAGCGTCTGACTATGCTGGAGGCCATAAAAGAATACACCGGACTGGACTTCAATGAAATAAAAACAGATCAAGCAGCGGTAGCTGCTGCCCGTCAGCTGGGATTGGAGATGGATGATACCAGCTCCCGGGGAGAGATTATCAACGAGATTTTTGAAGAGTTGGTGGAGGACAAACTAATCCAACCGACTTTTATATACGGGCATCCAGTGGAAATATCTCCCCTGGCCAAGAGAAATATAGAACATCCGGAATTAACGGACCGTTTTGAGGTCTTTATCATGCAGCGGGAAATTGCCAATGCCTTCTCAGAATTAAACGATCCCATAGACCAGAAAGACCGTTTTCTAAAACAAGTTGAAAAGAGAGCAGGAGGAGATGCGGAGGCGCATATGATGGATGAAGACTATATAAATGCGTTGGAATATGGCATGCCCCCAGCCGGAGGACTGGGAATAGGAATCGACCGACTGGTGATGATCATGACCGGTACACCATCCATTCGCGATGTTATTATGTTCCCGACCCTTCGCCCCCGGGAATAAATGGAGCAAGGACACAGACCACGGGGACAGGTCCCTCCAGACCACGGGGACACAGACCACGGGGACAGGTCCCTCGGCCCAGTTTTTCAGTATAGGGCCGAGGGACCTGTCCCCGTGGTCTGTGTCCCCGTGGTTTGTTTAACGGGGAAGGATTATTACTGTGCTCTTAAACTCAGTGATGGAAGATGCATGAGGCTAGACTGGTATCAAAGTTAAGTATTTGCTATAGTATATTAGAGTAGATGATGCTAAGGTAACCTGGAACATCTTTACCTTAAGCAGAGCATCCGCAGGGAGGAAATGCCGGTGTTTAAACATAGCCTTTTTTATAAATTGCTGAGCAGCAGCCTGATTCTGGGGTGGCTGGTTTCAGCTCCGGAAGAAGAGCAGAAAGATTATATGCGTCCATCATATAGTTACCGCTTTATCAGCAGACTGATGGACGTTCTTTTGGATATTTTGTATAGGATGGGAGATACCCTGAGAAAGCTGACCCAGTGCAGCATTGCCGGACAGGACCTCCTGGGTTTTATTGGCATTTTGGTATTTTTCTATTTCACTTTTGATATAGCCCTGAATGACTACAGCCTGCGTCGAACGATTATAGAGGTATTAATAGCTCTGGCTGGGCTCGGTATGCCTTTCATACGCAAAGCTCCTGGTATCTGGGAGGGGAGCCTGATAATAGCTTGCTTCCGTTGGTGGGAGACAAGTGACTAAAAAAGATTGGAATCCAGCATTCCCAGCAAGACCTGCGAACCGGAAGGGAGTTTCCATCCCTGATCCGGGATTTTCATCCGATAGAAACTGAAACCGGAAAGGAATAGCGCTGATATGAAGCAAGTGGGGGCAAAGAAGCGAATACTTCACTGTATAGGTGGAGGAGAAATGGGGGGAGCGGAGGAATTACTTTTAACCCTTATGAAACTTCTGGATAAAGACCAGTACGAAGCCCATCTAATCTGCCTGTGTCAGGGACCGTTCGCTGAGCTGGCCCGTCAGTACGGATTTAAGGCCGCTGTAATTCCCATGCGGCATAAATTCGATTTATCTACCATTAAACCTATACGACAGTACCTGCTGGAAAACCATATCGATCTGGTCCATACTCATGGAGTCAGGGCCAACCTGGTAGCACGTACAGCTGCCAAAAAACAAGGTCTGCCAGTTGTCACCACCTTTCATAGCGTACTTCGTTATGACTACGATTCGGTTTTCAAAGCCCTGCTGGCTAAATATCTAACCATAGCAACTAACAGATATACAGATAAATTTATCGCTATATCCAGGGCTATAAAAAAGGAAATACTGGAAATGGGAATCCCGGATAATAAAATTATAGTTATTCACAACGGCCTGGATACCGGCAAATATGCTGAGCCCCGTGATCCCCGGGAAACCAGGAGGGAACTGGGGCTGGACCCGGATAAGAATACCGTAGCTATGATAGCCCGCCTTCATCCGGTTAAAGGGCACCGATACTTTTTACAGGCGGCCCGGCAAATAATAGACAACGGAATAGATGCCCAATTTTTAATTATCGGTGAGGGAATATATCGAGACAATATACAGCAGTGGATAAAGGAAATGGATTTGAATGAAGAGGTGATAATGCCCGGTTA
The DNA here is from genome assembly GCA_016841425.1 of Syntrophomonas sp. Classification (GTDB taxonomy): domain Bacteria; phylum Bacillota; class Syntrophomonadia; order Syntrophomonadales; family Syntrophomonadaceae; genus JAAYJK01. The sequence continues at coordinate 64,778 of JAENZE010000010.1, forward strand.
TTACAGCCCCATTGAAAACATATACCGGGTGTGCGATGTTCTATGTGTTCCTTCCCTGATGGAGGGGCTGGGGATGGTGGTACTGGAAGCCATGTACTTTGATGTCCCGGTGGTGGCTAGTAACATAGGCGGGATTCAGGAAATAATTGAGGATGGGATAAATGGGGTGCTGGTGCAGCCCCGTGACTTCAAGGGATTGGCAGATGCGGTGATAGACATATTGACAGATAGAGATAAAGTCGAGTACTTCAAGCAGCAGGGGCGCGAGACCTTGAAAGAATTTTCCCAGGAGAAGATGGCCTGCCAGATAGAGGCAGCCTATCGTTCATTACTTCCGTGAGGCAGAGACAAATGTAATTTGCAGCAGTAAAGCAATATTAAAAAATAATTATGATACCTGGACATGGGGATATTTATTGGTTGCCCACCGATTAAGGGTAAAATCAGAGAATTAGAGGACTTACCCTTTTAGGTAATCAATGACAGGGCTATATGAGCATTCTCTTCGGCCTGCCCTCGCATTTCTCTGGCTCGGGCAGCGATTTTATCCTTGAGCAGATGGCTTTGCAGCAGGTTTCCGATTTGTACCGCCATGGCCTCACCAGCAGAAGGCAGTGGCTGCAGATCAAAAGATTTAAGAAAGGCGTCAATTTTGGGGTCGTAGGAAATACCAGCGAAAGGAATACCCCGATTGGCGGCAAATATTAAGGAATGCAATCTCATGCCAATTAGTAAATCAAAATTGGAGATTAAGGCTATATGTTCCATACTGCTGAGACACCTATCGATGATGATGGCATCTTTCTCCATTAAATCAGCTACTCGCCTGGATTCAGCCAGGTCATGAGAATAATCCATAGGTATAAATACCACCTGGTAGTCATTTCCCATCAGGGTATCCAGAACCCGGGCTAACTCAACCTGGTATCCCTCCAATGCTTTCCAGTATCTGACTGAAACCCCCACTAGCTTGGGCGGTATAACGCCATGTTCCCGCAGCAGTCTTTCCATCTGTTCAAAATCGGCAGCAGCCGGCTCCAGAGCGAAAACCGGGTCTGCCGTAACCTTAATGGGGGGACAATTAACCCCCAGCTGTTGTAGTAAGCACCGGGAGTCTTCATCGCGCAGGGTAATATAATCCACCTGGTTAGCTATGGTATGCATCAGGAACTTACTGAAATTGCGATTAATGGGTCCGATACCCTGAGCATAAAAAATTACCGGTTTCCGCATTACCTTGGCCAGAGCCACGATGCTGATGTAATAAGGCAGTGAACGAGGTCCGGTAACATCCTGCAATAGGCTGCCCCCGCCGCTGATCAACAAGTCGCAGGTAAACAACTCACGGATAATAACCCAGGGATTCATCCGGTTAACCGCTCGCAGGTTATGCAGACGAGCAGTCTTTTCCGGGGAGCCTGAGAAAACCACGAAATCAGCCCGGGGCTCAATGCCTTTTATAGTATGGCATATGGCCGCTAGCAATGCTTCATCTCCAGCATTATCGAAACCATAATATCCCGAAAGTGCGATTTTCATTAACAAGCTCCTTTCTTTATCTGTGTTAATTGACTTGTTAGTTGACCCGATAGCAACCGACTTGTTTGCTCAAATCAAGACCAACCGTGGTAAGTTAATTGATATATTAACCCCTCATAGACCGAGGCCACAACCAGCTATGAAAACTGGCTGAGGGTGGGGATGAAGGCTTAAGAACGATTGGGGCCGGTCTCAACTCTTTAAAGTAAGGTAGCTGAGCAATGCTTTAGATTGATTAGAAAGAGTTATTTTCTCGCTACTCGAATCGCCTTTACCCCTTGCGTTAACCTTAAGCCTTCATCCCATAATTTATTTTCGTATTAGATCCAACTCATTTCTAATCTAGCCCACTTTAGATCGGCGGTACTTCATAATTCTATTCTTTATATAATCAACTTCTTCAATACGCATCTGCAGCACTACAACGCTGTATGTAAAAATACCCAGAAGGATGCAGATGCCGGCATGAAGGAGCTGATTTTTAGTAGATGTAAAATCCCAAAATCCCTCCAGATACAGGTTAGCTGTATAAACCACGGTACCCATCACCAGTGCGGATAATATTATCTTGCCCAGGGTAGAGAAGAGCTGTTTTTCAGGCAGAGTGCTAATCCTGCGGCGCAAGAAATAATAGACAATTATCATATTGCAGGTGGCGGCAATAGAGGTGGCCAGAGCCAGCCCCCCGTGAGCCAGGGGCTTAATCAGAATGAGACAAAATACCAAATTTAGAAAAACTGTAAAAAGACTTATTTTTACCGGGGTTATGGTATCCTGCAGAGCAAAAAAGGTCCGGTTCATAATATTATAAGCTCCCTGAGAATACAGACCTATCAAATAAAAATTAAGGGCAAAAACCGTCATCTGAGTCGATCGGACATCAAAAGCTCCATGTTCAAATAGAAGTCTGACCAGAGGTTCACCCAGTACAAAGAGACCTACCGCAGCAGGTAAAGTGAAAAAAGCTATAAGATTTAGACCAAAAACAGTAGTCCGCCCCATGGATTCATAGTCCTTTTCAGCTGCTTGCTCCGATAGAGTAGGAAAGACGGCAGTATTAATCGCTGTAACAAAAAGATTATACGGTAAAAACATCAAGCGGTTGGCAAAATTCAGTGCAGATATACTGCCTTCTATCAGGCCTGAGGCCAGTATCCGGTCTATAGTGATATAAAGCTGGTTGATGGATATACCGATCATGGCCGGTGCCATTAATTCCCAGACCTTCCGTACACCCGGGTGAGAAAGATCGATTTCCAGGTGGTAGCTTACTCCCAGCTTTTTCAAAGCCGGGATTTGAATTAAAACCTGTGCCATGCAGCCAGCAAGAGTACCTGCAGCCAGACCATAGATGCCCCAGAAGGGCACCAGGAGATAGACTGCGGCGATGATAAGTGCTGAGAATGCTACCGAAGTAAAAGCAGGTACAGCAAAATTCTTCAGAGAGTTTAATATACCACCCAGGAGCAGAGATAAAGCCATAAACAGTATACAGGGAAACATAATTCTGCTGAGTTCTATGGTAAGCAATCTGGTTTCTCCGGAAAAACCTGGAGCTATCCCGGCAATCAGAATAGGAGCGGCCCAGATACCCAGTCCGCAGAGCAGGACCATTCCCAGAACACTAACATTGATAATGGTGCTGGTCATACGTGATGCTGCTTGTCTTCCCGATCTCACCATCAATTCGGTGAAAATAGGGATAAGAGCAGTAGCCAGAGCTCCCCCAATAATTACATATATTAAATTAGGCAGGGTAAAGGCCATGAGGTAAGAATCAGTAAGCATGCTGGTTCCAAAACGAGCAGCGATAACCTGTTCTCGCACAAATCCCAGCAGTCTGCCAATGATACTAATGGCCAGAATAACTCCTGCTGCCCTGGCAACAGTTTTATTGGAAATCCTACTCACCCTAACTGAACTGCCCTTCCGGAGCAGTATATTTTTAAAACCGCTTCTGTCTCAGTCTGAGCACTGAGGAATATACGGTGTTCTGCTATAATCTTTCCAAACGGAACCCTTTGTCCCATACCACGGCAGGATCATAGAAATTTTTAGTATCAACTATAAAAGGCTGGCTTTCTCGAGACATAAGGTTCATGAGGAAATCCAGATTCATAAAATCAATACCATTCTGCAGAGTCAGGACAACTAATCCGTGAGCATCGGTTACTGCTTCTTCCAGGCTGTTTACTTTAAAATCGTAGTAGGAGGGAACTGCCGGATCAAAAGCCCTTACCGTACAGCCAGATTTCTGCAGAGCCTCGATGACTGATAAAGCGGGACTCATACGATCATCATTTGAATAGTCCTTCATAGCCATACCTAATACCGCGACTCTCGCCTGACTGGGAGCCACCTGCAGGTTGCGTAAAACCAGATCTGCCACATAGCGGGGCATTCCTTCGTTAACCTTCCGGGCAGTAGTCAGTAGACTGAGATTAACTCCGATTTCATCTGCTTTAGGTAACAGATAGAAAAGAGCATTAGGAAGACAGTAACCACCTACCCCCGGTCCAGGGTTTAAGAGATTGACTCTCTGATGGGTGTTGGCTACTGCTACCACTTCGAATATGTCAATTCCCATTGCCTTACAAAAACGGGCAAATTCGTTAACCATGGCGATATCCACATCCCGGGAGATGTTTTCAATAACTTTTGAAGCTTCAACTACTTCCATACAGCTGGCCTGCGTGATGTGGGCCCTGGTCACGATGGACATCAATTCAAATGCCTTCAGGGTGCTGGCAGGATTAATGCCGGCCAGAGCCGCTGGCATATGTTCAAACTCATGAAATGCACGACCTTCGGCGATTCGTTCTGACGAATAAGCCAGGTAAAAATCTATGCCGGCCTGGAGTCCACTTTCCTGTTCCAGGATAGGCAGAATTACATCCCGGGTAGTACCTGGGATAACGGTACTTCTGATCAGGACCAGATCACCTGCCTTTAACCCTGCCCCAACCGTTCGACAAACTTCCAGCATGGGCTTCATATCATGTTTATGACCTTCAACGGGAATGCCTATTGTTACTATTATATTATCACAATCCTGCATAGCCCCCAGGCCGTCAGTAACCGCCTGGAAACGACCCTGATCCATCTGTTTGCGAAGTATTTCCTTTATTCCCAGTCCTTCATAAGCTTCCAGATGATGGGTCAATCCCTGATTCAGGTCAGCTACTAACTTTTCATCAATATCCACCCCGGTGACCTGGCAGCCCCGCATGGCGAAACTCAAAGCCAGAGGTAACCCGACAAAACCTAATCCGAACATACATACTTTCTTCATTATTTAACTTCCTCCAATAATCTTGAACTAGCAGTTATACTTCTGCGTATAGGATTTTTCTATTTGTTCCATCATAAATTCCGCCCGGCTTTCCCAGGAATTATCCAGTGCCTTCTGCAGACGGGCTTCTTTCTTCTGCGGAGTATCTTTAAGAGCGCGGCTTATGGCGGCAGTGAAACCTTCAGGCCCGCCCCCGAACTCAACCAGCTCACTGAACTCCATAATTTCCGGCATAGGGACCGATGCAATTGGGCGTCCCGAGGCAAGGTACTCGTAAAATTTTAGGGGACTGACCGTGGAGGTAAGCTCATTTTCCCGGAAAGGATTGAGGCATACGTCAAATCCCTTGAGGTATTGGGGCAGTACCTGTCGATCCCGGTGGCCCAGGAAATGGACATTAGTTTTGCCCTGTAAGCTTGAAACATCAATATTAGCACCTACCGGTCCCACCATAACCACTGACCCATCTGGAAAGTTCTGAGCTGCTTTACCTATCAGATCCAGGTCTATCCACTCCTTGATAGCACCAACAAATCCCAGGATGGGATGGGGCAAGGCAATAAGCTCTTCCGCTACAGGAGTTTCTGCACTGTCAGCCTGGCGGAAGTGATCAATATCAGCAGCGTTAGGCGAGAGAAAAATTTCTTTACAGTAAGCCTGCTTACTTTCATACAATCCCCGGGCAGTACAAAAAACCAGATCACAGCGCTGCAGGAGTTTCCTTTCCATACTCTTAACCAGGCGGGCATTGAAGCCATCATAGGCCGAGTGTTCATCAACACAGTCATAGATCAGGAAAACCTCGTCCAGCAACCCCATCAGGTCGCAGCTGGTATGCAGGTAAGTCCATAATATACTGCGGTCAAAACCTAAGTCGCGCATAGCAGCCTTTATTGACTGCGCAATTTTGCGTTGATTTATAATGTTTACTCCTGCAAAACGGCTGCCGAAAGGCAGGACTACCGGAGGAGTCAAGAGCCATATGTTATCAATTAAGCGACGGAGGCCGTGTCGGGCCAGATCTTGCTTGAATGCCACACCAGGGTCCTTATAAGGGGATAAAAAAGAAATTGGCGGTTCAACATACAGTATTCGATTCGATTGGGGAAGACGGGACATGATCTGCTGCTTTCTTGTCCACAATGGTTCCCAGTCTACCGATGAAATACATACAATATCCAAGTTATTTCCTCCGGCCTGCTAATTTTTATTCAATCAGCTGTTGTAGTACTTATAAAAGGTTTAGCTTGGTTTAGTCTTCTGTTCCAAGTCTTTCCTGAGAGGGTCCATTATCTGCTGGCTGCTGCTTTGGTTTCATTCAATACCGGGGGTGAACCGGACAAATATGGAAAAGCCAGCACTATACCCAGGAAAAACCAGAAATAGGAAGCCATCATAGGCACTTCAAAAACATTTTCCACGCAGTTATGGGCCAGGACTCCTATCATACCAATTAAGATGCCTAACCCCATACAGCGCAGGAAATCATCACTGGTGATATCCAGTGAACGACGCGCTTTTCTTAAAGCAATTACGAAAAGCAGCAGAGTAGCCAACAAACCTATCCAACCAGTCTCAGTCCCTACTTTTAAATACCAGTTATCAGCATAAAAACTGTCCTCCGGATAATATCGTGCTGCAACTGCTCCCCCGAATTCACCCAGACCGACACCCACCGTTGGTGAAGTCTGCCAGTAATCCAGGGCTTTATCCCAGCGGCCTAAGCGGCCTCCTCTTTCTGATGAAACCAGATATTCAGGGCTGGCCATGTAAGCTAATCGATCATAAACCGTAGGCATAAGCGCCGGAGTTAAGACGGCCAGAAGCACCATAGCGATAATAATACGCCGGTCAACCCACAGCCCCAGCAATACTGCTTCCAATATAAATGCTAACCAGGCTCCCCGGGAGTAAGTTAATACCAGGCAGAGAGCCAGAGGTAAAAGCAGGCCAGCATAAAACAGTTTTTTAACCGAACTGCTGCTGGTGAAATACATGGTAAAAGCCAGCGGTAAAGCCAGGATTATAAGGCTTCCCAGTATATTGGGGCTGCCGATAATGGAAAAAACCCTGGTGGTAATCGATGTTTCCTTGCTATCAACCCAACCCAGGGGTATTTCTACTCCGGTTAGATACTGATAAACACCATACAAAGCTACAAGAGTACAGACCAGTAAAAAAACATCTGCTAATCCTTTGGCCTGAACTCTGGTGAACAACAAATTATAGCCCAGGAAAAACCAGAATATATACTGCAGCATTACCCGAGTACCCTCCAGGGCCACTACATTACTGGGTGAATTAATTAAGAAGAGTACTATCATCACTGCTCCATAAAGAATTATCGGCAGCAGCATACTGCTTCCTTGGGGGCGTAAACGATCTACAGCGATCCGGTACATCCAAACGCCTACTATAAATATGAATAGTAACTCATCCCAAATACCCTGCAAAGAGGTAAAGGCTACCTGCCGAAAAACCCAGTCCAGGATAACATACAGCACTACCAGGTAGAGTTCCAGTCCCCAGCCGCTGCCCTTTACTCGATTCAAAATATATCCGCCTCCAGATTTAAACCAAAAGTATATGATGTAAAAAAACTAGGGCTCTACTGAAACCGAAATAACTGTAGATTCCAGCGAAACCTTCTGAGTATTGACAAAAAAATCTTCTTTCCCCGCCCTAATCTTCTGACCGGCGAAAGTTATCTCCGCAGGTGAAACCTGGGAGGTGGTAGTTTCCAGGGTAAGGAAAATATCTTTGCGAAACGGATTTTTAGATAAGACCATTTGTCCCGCGTCATCAGGAGCTACCCAGTTGGCCTGCTCCACTGTCATTTCAGTAATTTTTACTGCTGTAAGAGCACCGCTGGCTACCAGCGTATCCCCTACCTGCAGGTTATCTTCTACGCCCGGGTATACATTGGGACAAACCACTTTAACTACTATAGTCCTGGCCTCAGAGCCGACATCGGCAGCCCGGTCCTGGTATAAGTAAGCAAAAACCAGAGCCACTACGACCAGGAGGATTGCCAGGTCTACTATACTTACTTTACCAAAGATTCGGCCTTTTTCATCTATCATTCGGGCCACTCCCCCTTTTCAAATTTCATACTTCCCACAGTATAGCAAAGATAAACTTCAAATACCACGCGCTGTATATATTATCAATACATTTTTATTATGGAGATAAAGTGAAAGTTTTTGTACCTACTTAGTATAAAATAGAGGGAGAGATTTAATGTCTACAGAGCAATTAGTATAAATTTCTACAAGATCAACCTTAACTTGGCATATAGACAAGCTTAGTCGGCGGTGTTAGAATGTTTTTAGCGTAGGACCCGGGGAGGATGTTTGTATATGTTGGAACTTCCAGCATTTTTAATAATATTGTCGGCTTTTGCCGCGGCATTCTTATCGATGCCACTGGTGATTAAAATTGCATATAAATTAAACGCGGTAGATAAGCCGGACCACAGAAAAGTACATCAGCATACCATGCCCAGACTGGGAGGTATGGCAATATATTTATCATTTTTGATTTGTATGCTGTTCTATATCGGAGTCAGCGGTCCATTTATGGGCTTAATTATAGGGGCCAGCATAATATTTATAATAGGAATGCTGGATGATATATATCAGCTATCCCCCTGGGTGAAACTGCTGGGACAGTGTATTGCGGCGGCGGTAGCCATATATTTTGGAGTAGTGGTCGAATTTCTTACTAACCCCTTTAATGGTTTATTGAATCTGGGTTATTTTAGCATTCCACTAACATTTTTGTGGATAGTAGGAGTCAGTAACGCTATCAATTTGATTGATGGATTGGACGGTTTAGCCGGGGGCGTATCGGCTATTGCAGCGATTACAATGGGTATTGTAGCCCTGTTCCAAGGACAAGTCCCGGTAGCTGTAACAGCATTTATACTGGCAGCAGGTATAGCCGGTTTTCTGCCGTATAATTTTTACCCGGCCAAAACCTTCATGGGTGATGGTGGTTCTAATTTTTTAGGGTTCGTCCTGGCATGTATTGCTATCCTGGGAACAGCCAAGAGCGCAGCTTTGATATCGCTGTTTATTCCTATCGTAATCCTGGGAATACCTATATTTGATACCTTTTTTGCCATTTTGAGACGGATCCATAAGCAGGCCCCAATTTTTAAACCAGACAAAGACCATCTGCATCACCGCTTGATGGCTCTGGGTATGAGCCATCGCAGGAGTGTCTTCACCATCTACCTGATAAGTGCGTTTTTTAGCGGTGTAGCGATAACCCTCAGCTTCATTACTGATCCTAAGGCCATGCTGGCATTGGGTTTGCTGCTGCTGATAATCGTATTAGGGGCAGATAAGGTAGGCTTATTAACCGGAGAAAGACAAGAAGCAAAAAGCGCGGTTTTGGGCAAAGGAAAACCTCGCAAGGTTGAATTGTAGACATATAGCTTGATGTCCAGAGGTGGTATAATTATGAAAAAAACGTTATTGTATGCCAGGTATGCTGCCGGAGCGGTACTGGTATTTTTGCTCTTTTTTGCCATGGGTTCTGCTATCAGCTCTTATGTTAAAGCCAGCAGCACAGCAGACGACAATACTGATGAAGATACTGTATTGGTTGAAGAAGACGGGGAGAGAACCAATGTTCTCGTTCTGGGAGTCGACGCCCGGCCGGGAGATGAAAACTCCAGGTCGGATACTATGCTGCTGGTTTCTATTGATCCCCAGTTAGACAAAGTAGCAGTGATTTCAATTCCTCGCGACACCAGGGTTGACGTGCCAGGTAGTCCACTGGATAAGATCTGTACCGCTAACTACGCCGGGGGCCCAGAATATGCGGTAACCATAGTAGAAGACTTCATGGACATAGATATCGACTATTACGTAGAAGCAGACTTCAACGGCTTCAAGGATGTCATTGATACTATTGGAGGAGTAACTATAAACGTTCCCCAGCGGATGTATAAGCCCAGTGAAGGCATAGATTTATACCCTGGGACCCAGAAGCTTGACGGCTACCAGGCCCTGGCATTCGTACGCTATAGAGATTATGAATATGGAGATATTGAACGCACCAGTTACCAGCAGGAATTTTTGATAGCCCTTGCCGATGAATTACTGCAGCCCAAGACTATTACTAAACTCCCGGCCCTTATAAAAGAGGTAAAGAGTTTTGTGAAAACCGATCTGGGTTTGACCCAGATGCTGAAAATGGCCAGCTGGGCTCCAGGTTTTACTTCTGCTTCGATAATTACTCAAACTCTGCCTGGATACTTCCATGACGTCTATAATGATGAAGGAATAATGGAACAGAGTTATTGGGTAGCTGATCGTGAAGAAGCAGCCCGCTTAATAGATAATCTGTTTGAGGGGAAAACGGTAGCGGTTATGCAGATCTCTCCATATCCGGTTTATGTCCCAACTCAGGAAGACGTGAATACCCAAAGATCTAATTTGCCAAGCCCTACAAATGATATTGAGACAGGGCATGAAAACGACAATGAACAAGAAGATGAGCTGGATGCTGAAAGCCAGCCGGGACATTGGGATGATGAAAAATCATCGGCTGAGCAGGATGACTACCCGAGTGAATCGGACGATACCGGATCAGATGGCTATATATAATTTTTTACTCGGTATGACTTTATTTACACTATTAAAGGCGGAAGCCTTTTTTTTTTGAAAAATTTACTATAAAGTGCAAGATTTAAGTTAATATAAAAGTAATAATACTAGATATATGTAAAAAAAGAAAATGGATGGTTTTACCAGCTCGGAACAGCAGGATAGGCGGGATAAGATGTCGAAAAAAGCAGATTGGGGAAAGAAAGAGAAAGATTGGTTAGGAAGTATTAAATAGGTGGTAATAGGCGACAAACTATTATCAAGTTATGAAAACGGTTTAAATAAAGAAAACCAGGCTTAAAAGTAAGTTGACTGGCTATCGATAGATTAATAGAGTTACTTGGCTCTGCCGGTTCTATTGCACCGGACACCAGCAGGCGTCAGGTGTTCCCTGTTGCCCAGCAGTAGCAGCAGAACCAGACTGAAATATGTTAGAGACCCAATAAATTGATATGGAGGAGAAATCAGAATGATAGATAAACCAGGTTGCTGTTACATAAAAAACCTGATAGGGCTGCTGTTTATAGCAGTAATGCTGATAATGGTTCTTCCTGATCAGGCTTGTGCCTCCAGTGGAGTGATAACCGGCAGCGTTGTAAATGTAAGGTCAGGGCCAGGCAGTAATTATACTATAGATGGAAATCTGTTAAGAGATACCGAGGTTCAGATCATAGAAACCCAGGGTGACTGGTATAAAATAAGCAAAGGCAGCCTGAGCGGATGGGTCAGCAGTTCATTAATAGAAATAACCCAGGAAGAACAGGTAAAAGTAATCGGAGACCCGGTCAACCTGCGCTCAGGACCGGCTACCACCTATGATAAAGTTGCTCAAGCCAACAAGGGTGATATATTAACTTTACTGGGTACATCCGGTGATTGGTATCATGTAAAGAATGCCGATGGTCTTAATTGTTATGTTGCAGCCTTTTTGGTAGAAAAATTTGATCAGGATACCAGCAGCAGTTCAAGCAGTGCGGCACCGGAGACGGCTCCAGCGGCCGCAGTATCCAGCAGTCAGACTCCAGTAGTTTATATGGATAATAAGAAATTAAGTTTCGATGTAGATCCGGTTATTGAAAACGGAAGAACTCTTGTGCCCCTGCGGGCAATATTCGAGGCTATGGGAGCAACTGTGCAGTGGAATGATGCCACCCGTACCGTTACGGCAGCAAAGGGCAGCACTACGGTGGTACTCCCCATAGGATCTACTCAGCCAACGGTAAATGGTGTAGAATGGCCGCTGGATGTACCAGCTAAAATATCCCAGAGCAGGACCCTGGCCCCCCTCCGATTCGTAGGGGAAGCCTTTGGCGGGACCGTGGATTGGAATGGGACAACCCGAACTATAAATATTACCAGCAGCAGTTCCACCAGCAGCACTGCCTCCGGGGAGGTAAGAAGCGTAGTCGTAAGTGAGGAGAAAATAAATTTACGCAGCGGTCCCTCCACCCAGTATAGTGCTGTAGCCAGTGCCTTACAGGGAGAGAAACTGGGAGTACTGGCAGAAAAGGATGGCTGGTATCAGGTCAGCCGGTCCGGAAGCACCGCCTGGGTAGCCGGGTGGGTAGTCAATGTGGCCTGGGAAACCGAGCAAACCAACCAGTCGGGGACTGCTTCAGGAACATCCAGCTCCGACTCTGAAATAGTAATGCCGGTCTTCATACCATCCGATAAGATCTGGATATCTTCCAATAGAAGCGAGGATGGGATAAGGATAGTAATGGAATCTGGCTCTGTAATAAAAGCTGATATTAAAGAATCTTCCAATCAAATAAGCTATGAATTAGACAGCAAGAGTATTCTGAATGATAGTGGTTTGACCGAAGCCATCGGAGCGGGCAAACTTACCCTTACAGCAGCTAACGAAAATAATAATGCCACCGTCACAATTACCCTGCCCGCCGGCACTAAATACATTACTGCCAGTGAAAACGGAGGAAAAAAGGAAGTACTGATTATTCCCAACCAGATTATTAAAATCAGCCGGGAAGTAGCAGGAACTACCGGGGATAACATTATCATATACACACTCACCCCCTGTGAATTCAACAGCAGTGTAGACGGAGATACCCTGGAAGTGAGACTGCAGGAGACTGCCATGGGGTTGGAACGGACTGAATATAAATACAGTATCAGCCCGGTGTTGGATAAGATGACCATCAGTCAGAGCGGCAGCAGCGCTGATCCCCTAGCCACTTTAAAGATAGATACCAAAGGTATCGGGGACTATAAGGTTTTCCAGACTTCAGATGATAATGCTCTGAATATAAGCCTGACAGCTGGGGAGAAAGGCATAGTTCAAAGATCAAATATTGTGGTTTTAGATCCCGGGCATGGAGGAAAGGACTCCGGTGCCATTGGTTTTGGAAAACAGGAGAAAGACATTAACTTGGCCATTGCCCTGCGAGTAGGACATATTTTGGAGGATCGGGGAGTAAATGTGGAATATACGCGCACCGATGATACCTACCTGACTCTTACCGAACGAACAGAAATTGCCAATGATCTGAATGCCGCCATATTTGTAAGCATTCATAGCAATTCGGCTACTAACTCCGACGCTAATGGAACCGAAACCTACTACTATGCACCTATTACTGATTACGATTTGTTCTGGCAGAAAGCGGAACGCTCCAGGTTGGCTAACTGTATTCAGAAAGAACTGATTGATACCCTGGGCAGAAAGGACCGGGGAGTTAAACAGGATAATTTTACCGTGCTGGATAAAACTCAAATGCCATCGGTGCTTACGGAAATATCTTTTATGAGCAACGCGGAAGAGAACGCCTTACTGGTCACCAGCAGTTATCAAGCCCGGGCTGCTAAGGCCATAGCTGATGGAATTCTTGAATATCTGGATGAATAGAACTATAGGGCCTGACACCCAGCAAAATGAATAGTAACTTAGGAGGCTGTCCTGGTCATCAAGGTATGATCTGGTACAGCCTCTAGCTATATTGTAACACTCCACAGGGCCTATCGGATTGTCCATTAGCTATAAAATCGATTACGTTCTTAAATAAGGTTAAAAGCCATTCTGGCAGTATATCAAATCAAGATATTATTAGGGGCATCAAATTTCAGCTAACTGTAATTTCATCGTATTCAACATCAAATACTGTTTCTATGGTAGATTCTAGAGTAAACCATAAGGAATACTCTTGTTTTTTTAATATAACCTCATAAAGGACGAGGGACATTGCGGCATCATGCTTTAGACAAGATTCGAGAGCATGTAAAAAGAGACCAGTTTATGCAGGAATATAACAATTAATGTTGAAGTCTATAAGGTGCGCAGTATCTAGGTCTAGCATATTCATTAATAAAATTACACCATAACAATTCTAGAACAATTAAATACCATATTGATAGGAGAGCCATGGAAAGAATTTCTCGCGAAGAAGAATATATTGAAGAAATAGATATACGAGATGTATTGAGAACAATTTGGAAATGGAAGTATATGATAGCTTCTGTAGCCTGCTTGTTTGTCGCCGTATCCGGAATCTTAAGTTATTTTGTCATAGAACCAGTTTATACGACAGAGACGCAAATGAAGGTCAAAGAACCTGTTATAGTAACATTTAGTGACAGTCAAATGGATATTTTAATTAATCAACTGCTGGGAGAAAATATAATGAATATCGATAACGTCTGCGCTAAAATAATATCCCAGGATGTTTTAAAAGAAGTGATAAATAAGCTAAACATTTCAGTTGACCTTGCTGAATTGGAAACAATGATAGAAGTCAATTCAGATTCAGATAAACAATTAATTACCATCATTGTTAATAGTAATGATGGTGAGTTGTCTGCTCAAATAGCCAATACATTGAGAGATGAAGCTATAAAACAGACTAAACGAGTCAATGCGGATAATAAGGAATTGATAAAGAAAGGCTTAGATAAGCTGCTGCAACAAGAAGATGAAAAATTACAGCTTGCTTTACAGAATTTAAATAAGCATATGCTCAGCAGTAAGTCAACAGCTTATCAGGATATACTTTTGAGCGCAAAAATCACCAACTTGGAGGAATATAAGCAACAGATAGCTGAGGCAGAAATTGAACGTGAACAATTAAATATAGGAATTCAACAACTACAGATAATTCTCGCCGATACTCCTAAAATCATAACAGAAACAAGTTTTATAGAGGAGTCTGCAGTTGGACAAATACCTAATATAGAGAGTGGAAATATGACCATTAATACTATAAAAAGCAGTGAAGTCTATAATAAGGTTTTAATAGATTACAATAATAAGGTGACCAGTCTGGCAGAAATTGAAGTTAAAATTCAAATGTTAAAAGAGCTGCTTGCCAGTCAGGAAAGAGAAATAATTCAGGAAGACACCGATTTATTAGAAATCCAGCTCGCACAACAGCCTTTACAGAGCGAAGTCGATATAATCCAAAGTAATATCACCTGGCTAAATGCTAAAAAAGCCGAAGTAAATAACATAATTGAGTTAAACCTGGATGATAATCTTATAACCACCATATCAGAGGCTTTTCCTCCAGCTAATCCGATTAAACCCGATATAGGACTGAATTTGGTAATTGCTCTTATCCTGGGGCTGATGATATCAGTATTTATAGCCTTTTTATTGGAGTTGATCAAGAACGAAAAATTCTCGATGAGGGATCAATAGAGTAATAAATGGGGTAATAATATAACTTGGCTTTTGTCTGTCGTAATGTTAGGCGAAACTATTTTAGGTTTAAGAAAAGCGATAAATATAAGCGTTAGCAATCTAAATAAGGCGGTATATGCTTTTAGAAAAGCATCAGGAAAGATAATAAGAAAGGATCAAGGGCGGTTAAATGTCTAAAAAAAAGGCCCAAAGCAGAATACATAAAGATAAAATTCCAGCCTCTTCAAGAAAAGAAACCACTTTGCTTTCTACTGCTCTTTTTATTGCTGCGGGAATATTAATATTTTATCCACCTTATTTTAAAGGCTTATTCATGCCCCGAGAAATGTTTTTTACCCATATTATTACCGCCCTGGTTTTTGCAGGCCTATGGATAAAGAAGATACTAAATCAGGATTACACCTTCATAAAAACTCCGCTCGACGTGGCCGTGCTGGCATATACAGCCGTCAGCCTTTTATCCTTGCTGGGAGCCGTAGACAATGGAGAAGCCTTATATGGTTTTCTCAAGGTCCTTAATTACTTCATGATCTACTGGATAATTACCGAAATAGTAAAAAGTTATAGTGATTATGAAAACATATTAAATATATTGCTGGCCAGCGCAATGGGAGTTGCCCTTTTAGGTATACTCGCCGCCTGGGGATATTTCAACTATCCGGATGCTTTTAATGGAAAAGCAATCAGTTCTACCCTGCAGTATTCAAATGCGGCCGGATTATATTTAGGTGTTATGAGCTTAATAGCAATCAATCAGTGGATAAGCAGTCAAAAAATCAAGTGGGAGTTTCTTTATGCTGGCATTACCTACGTTTTATTATTAGTCAGTCTGGCCACCTTTTCCAAAGGAGCCTGGTTGATAATAATCATCGGGGCCGTATTAACACTGATTATCATGCCGGGTCATTACCGGGTTAAAGCAGCTTACGGCATTGCATTGAGTGTGGCTGCAGTACTGATCGCTGCCTCTGGCTTTATCCCCGCTATTCTGAGCGGAGATATCTCAACCGCGATTTTGTTTTTCCTAATTGGTCTGTTGCTCAGCCTCCTGGGACAAATTTCATACGAAGTCTTGATTAAAGTTAGCAAAGTTCATGTGAACAGAAAATACATGAGCCTGGCAGCGGGGTTCCTGATTTTAGTGATTCTAATTGGCAGCACTGGAATCATGATCAATAAACATAACGAAATAGTTAATAGAATCGCAGATGAATTTTCAGGATTAAGCGATTTCAGCAGTAATAGTTATAGCAGCCGCCTTGATTTTGCACGCTGGGGAATGTCCATAGTAAAAGACTACCCGATAATTGGGGCCGGAGCGGAAGGATGGAGTGCACTTTATCATCAATATAAAGATAGGATTGCCTGGTCGGCCGAGACTCATAATGGTTTTTTGCAGATATGGATAGAGACTGGAACTTTGGGAATAATTGCCTTTATGAGCATCTGGGTACTATTTCTTTTTAGCCTTAACAGGATTTACCGAACCAATAAGACCCGGGAAATAGATAATCAGGACAAATTGATAAAAATATGGGGAACCGCTATTGCCGCCGTATGTATGGGCTTACATTCCTTTATAGACTTTGACTTGTCATTACCGGCCTTGAGCATTTTATTATGGACATTCTTTGCGCTGATAAATTCAGCCGGCTACATAGAAAATGTTAATGAAAAGAATCTGGTGCCCAATATACCTATTATAAATATAAGCGTTGCTGCTTTAATAGCCATACTGTTATTAGCTTGCGGAAGTTCTTTCGCTCTGGCCGATAACTATGCCCGAAAAGGACAGACCGCTTTGGGAAGGCTGCAGGCAGCTGAATCAAGCAGTGTGCAGCATCAAGAGCTGGGGGCGGCGGAAAGCTGCTACAAGAAGGCGGTTCAATTTGATTCATATAATGGCTTGTATCATGCTGAAATGGCTCGGATATATGCAGTGATATATACACAATTAAAAGAAGACAATCCTCAACTGGCAGATCAATATAAGAACATGGTTTATACGGAAATGGAAAAAGTTGATAAACTGGCTCCTTTTGATCTCAAAGCCCGAGGTTTATTATTGAGCAGCAGTGTAACCCTGGGCGATATTAAAGAAGGAGTCAAACAGGCCCAGGCAGCTGTGACTGCAAATCCCTGGGATGTTAAGGCTTATAATATTACCGTAAGCAATCTGGGGGTAGCCGCGGATTATTGCTGGCAGCAGGGAGATTATGCAACAGCCGGGAACTATGCCGAACAGATACTAAATTTACAGGATAAGCTGCAGGAAAAAGTGAGGCAGTTGGATAAGGCAAGTTCTGATAAGAATCAACTAGAATTAACTTACCAATCCAGGCTAAATATTGGAAAAGCTCATTATATACTAGGGGATTATGAAGAAGCAGCTTCAAGCCTGGAACCAATGACAGGAAATATGCTGGCGATGGAATTGATTGACCCCAATTTTGAAAATACCGAGTTTGAAAACGATGATTGGAAAGTAGAAGTAGTCAGAGATGCAGAAGCCAGTAATGGCAAATGCCTGGAAGTAACAGCTAAACGGGACATGTATGGCTGGCCAAGAGTATTAGTATTGGGCAGCCGTTTGCCAATAACTGCAGGGGAAAAATATATTATCGAGGTGCGTTTCAAAGTAATAGATTGTGGCAACAGCCCGGGAGGAGAACAGGGAGCTAAGCTGGGAATATGGGGTAACGCTTATGCTGGCGAGCAGTCGAAAAATACCAGCTTTACGTTTTATAAGGGAGATAAGGATATAAAAGATATCTCCGCATGGCAGGTGGAACAGCAGATACTGGTTCATGATGAAGGTTATGAGGAACGCAGTTTTAGCCTGGGTACCGGCAGTGTTGCCAGAGAAACCAGTTTCAGAATCGATTATGTCCAATTTTTCCCGAGCGATATAAATAATTTGCCGGATAACATGAGAAAAGCCAGCATATGGTATGCTGCATCTCTTTCTCAATTGGGAGAAAAAGAAGAAGCTACTAAGATTGAAGAGCAATTTGCTGAGGATAATGCATTAATGGAACTCTACGTAAAACTAATAGATAATAAGCAACATCAGTAGCCGCGAATTCATTCGCGGCTGAGAAAGGAAAATGATCTTTTTTAGATGCTGACTGCAATAACTAAAAAGTTAAAACAGAACTTAAACAATTAACAATTGTTATAAAGCAGGGGGAATGTAATGTTTTACTGGTACAGATTAATCGCTTTACTCATTATAGACGCCGTTATGGTCAATACGGCACTTTATATATCGCTGCTCCTGCGGTTTGAAGGTAGTGTACCAGATCAATTTATAGTCGCTGCCTTGTATCTTCTTCCCTGGTGGACATTTATCGTGCTGGCCAGCATGTGTTTCTTTAAGCTGTACAACCGAATGTGGCAGTATGCTAGTCTTGGTGAGTTGGGCGGGGTAATAAAAGCTGTAAGCTCAAGTATAGCAGTACTGGTCAGTTTGATTTACCTTGTTCCGTTACCTTATCTACCCAGGAGTGTTTACATACTCAGCTGGCTGTTTACAATAATAATGATTATTGGATCTCGACTTCTTTGGAGAATAATAAGAAATTCCATTATCAGAGGAGAAAAGCAGGCAGCAAAAAGAACTCTGATAGTAGGGGCTGGTGATGCAGGAGCTATGGTGGCCCGTGAATTGGAGCATAATCGTGCTCTGGGCCTGCAAGTATTAGGGTTTACAGACGATAATGTATTAAAACAAAAATTGAGTATTTATGGAATTCCTGTCCTGGGAACCCGAGAGGACATACCTATGCTCGTTAATAATCACGGTATTGAAGAAATTATCATTGCCATGCCATCGGCGGAAGGTGCAGTTATTCGCGACATATATAATGTATGTCACGAAACCAAAGTCAAAACTAGAATATTTTACGGTACTGATGAACTTCTTAATGGCAGACCTAAAATAAGAGAAATTGAACTGGAAGACCTGCTGCGTAGGAAACCGATTAATCTAAACATTGATGAAATAGCGGATTATATCAAGAATCGAAGTATAATGGTTAGCGGAGCCGGTGGTTCTATCGGTTCTGAATTGTGCCGTCAAATATGTCGATACTATCCGACTAAAATAATCCTGGTGGAGTACAGTGAAAACAATCTTTTTGAAATTGATAATGAATTGAAGGAAATGTTTCCTGACTTACATATTGATGCAGAGCTATGTGATGTAAAAGATCGTAATAAATTACAGGAAGTATTCAAAAATGGCCGGCCGCAGGTAGTATTCCATGCTGCTGCCTATAAGCATGTTCCATTGATGGAAAAACATCCAGGAGCAGCGATTAAGAACAATATCCTTGGAACCAAGAATATGGCGGAGATAGCGGATAAATATAGTGCGGATACCTTTATATTTATATCCACTGATAAGGCTGTTAATCCTACCAGCGTTATGGGAGCGAGTAAGCGTATTGCTGAAATGGTGATTCAAGATATTAATCGAACTAGCAAGACTAAATTCGCATCAGTTAGATTTGGTAATGTCCTGGGAAGTAGAGGTAGCGTGATTCCAATATTTAAACAGCAGATACAAAAGGGAGGTCCATTAACCATAACCCACCCAGATATGACTCGCTATTTCATGACTATACCTGAAGCAGTGCAGTTAGTAATACAGGCTGGAGCAATTACTACAGGCGGCGAAATTTTTATCCTGGATATGGGTGAACCGGTCAAAATAATGGACCTGGCGAGAGATATGATACAGCTTTATGGATATGAACCTGACAGAGATATAAAAATTAAAATTACCGGGATAAGACCAGGAGAAAAGCTATATGAAGAGCTTTTCACTACCCGGGAACAGATGGCAGCTACCAAACACGAGAGGATATATATAAGTGAAGAAAGTGACTCGTCTTTATCAGTTTATATTTCGGAGAAAATAGATAGTATTTTTACTCATAATCTTTTTTTGAACAGGGGAGATGCAGTGGATTTAATCAATATGGTTTTACCTGAATATAAGAATCGACATGCTATAAACAAATACAGGTAAGATTATGGGAGGCAGTATGTTTTGGATATGAAGGCTTCATTGAAACACAATATTGTTAGTAAGCAGGCTGTAGTTGGAGTGATAGGACTGGGGTATGTTGGATTGCCTTTTGCTGTAGAAAAAGGCAAGGTAGGGTATCAAGTATTGGGAATAGACCAAAATCCCCAACGTGCTGATATGATCAATAAGGGACAGAATTATATTTTAGATGTTAAAGACGAGGAACTGAAGTCTCTGGTTGATCAGGGGTCGATTACTGCTATGGTTGATTTCAGCAGGGTGCCGGATATGGATATAATTGTAATTTGTGTCCCTACCCCCCTGACAAAGAACTTAACACCTGACCTGCAGTATGTTGAATCAGTAACCAGGGCGATAGCTCCTTTAATGAGGAAGGGGCAGTTAGTAACCCTGGAATCAACTACTTATCCTGGAACGACTGAAGAGATAATGCTGCCTATATTAGAGAGTTTTGGCCTTAAAGTAGAAGAAGATTTCTATCTGGCTCATTCACCAGAAAGGGTAGACCCTGGCAACCAGCGATATACTACAAAAAATACTACTAAAGTAGTAGGTGGAGTTGGAACAGAATCACTTGATGCAGCTCTGACCTTTTACAGTCAGACTATAGAACATGTCGTTCCTGTTTCCTGTGCTAAAGCTGCTGAACTAACCAAGGTTTTTGAGAATACATTCCGAGCAGTGAATATTGCCCTGGTAAATGAATTAACTTTACTCTGTGACCGCATGGGCCTGGATGTATGGGAAGTATTAGATGGTGCTTTTACCAAGCCCTTTGGCATTATGCCATTTTATCCTGGACCTGGAGTTGGCGGGCACTGTATTCCGCTTGATCCTCATTACCTGGAGTGGAAAGCTAAAGAACTAAATTTTAATACCCATTTTATTGCCCTGGCAGGAGAGATTAACCGGAAAATGCCAGAGTTTGTTAGAGATAAAGCTATTCGTATACTGAACCATGCTGGGATTCCTTCTTCTAAGGCCAAAATTCTGGTACTCGGTATAGCATATAAAAAAGATATCGAAGACGAACGAGAATCACCATCCATAGAAGTAATTAGACTGTTGAAAATGGAAGGAGCAGAGGTAGATTATCATGATCCGATGATAAATTCGTTTGCAGAACATGGGCTGAAGATGAATTCTACAGCACTAACAGAAGAAACCTTAAAAAGCTGTGATTTAGTAATTATTGCTACCGATCACAGCAGCATTGACTACCAGTGGCTGGCTGATAAATCCCAACGGGTATTTGATACCCGTAATGCCACTAAAGGTATTACCAGGAATCGAGATAAAATAACACTACTATAAGATGCTATAAGTCCGAATGTATGTATAAAAATATAGAATAAAATATAGAAAGACCCCGAAAAGAAAAAATCAAGCAATATAATCAGCGTTAATAAGAATAAGGAGACCTAAAATGAAGGATTCCACATATTTCGTTCACGAAAGTGCTTATATCGATGATCTCTGTGAGATAGGTGAAGGTACAAAAATCTGGCATTTTAGTCATGTAATGAAACAAAGCAAAATAGGCCGTAATTGTAACATCGGTCAGAACGTAGTGATTTCTCCCGGGGTAGTCCTGGGTGATGGAGTGAAAGTGCAAAACAATGTGTCGATATACACCGGGGTAATATGCGAAGAAGATGTTTTCCTGGGACCCTCTATGGTTTTCAGCAACGTAATAAATCCCCGTGCCTTTATTGAACGCAAAGACGAATTTAAGAAAACGTTGATAAAAAAAGGAGCTTCAATAGGTTCAAATGCTACAGTAGTATGTGGGAATACTATCGGCGAATACGCCATGATCGGGGCAGGAACTGTAGTAGCTGGAGATATTCCTGATTATGCCCTGGTATATGGCAATCCAGCCAGGATCAAAGGCTGGGTATGTAAATGTGGGGTTAAGCTGGATTTTAATGTTCACATAGCAGAATGTGAAGCATGTTGCTCAACATATGAAAAGATAAATAACGAAAAAATTGTTCCTGTTACCTGAAAACGCAAGATGTAGGAGAGCAGAAGGACACTTAAAAGAGGCGTACCCGGTTACGATTAGCGCTTAACGAGATAAAAAGGAGGAAACGTAAGAGTGAATCTGGCACATGCTTTTAGCAGAGGGCTTTATACCCTTACGTCTGGTATCTAATATGAATATTCCAATGCTAAACCTGATTGATCAATACCAGCAAATAAATGAAGAGATAAATACCGTAATACAACAGGTATTGACCAGTGGTGCTTATATCAATGGTCCGGCAGTAAGGCAGTTTGAAGAGAACATGGAAAAATATTTAGGGGTTAAACATGCTATCGGAGTAGCCTCCGGGTCTGATGCTTTATTGTTGTCTCTCCATGCTTTGGGCATAGGCAAAGGAGACAGGGTAATAGTACCCACCTTTACCTTTTTTGCCACCGCTGGTGCTGTTTCGCGTATGAGCGGGGTGCCAGTGTTCGCAGACATTGATCAAAAAACCTACAATATGGACCTGGATCAGGTGGAAAATATCCTGGAAAAAGACAGAAATAAAGAAATTAAGGCGATAATCCCGGTTCATCTCTTCGGATTACCCGTAGATATGAAAAGAGTGATGGATCTGGCTGATAAATATGGCCTGTTTGTTATCGAAGATGCCTGTCAGGCAATAAACGCTGATATTTGTTCTTCCTCACCGGACCCTGATCATGGTAATCAAAAAGCAGGAACTATTGGGGATACCGGTTGCTTTAGTTTTTTTCCTTCAAAAAATCTGGGATGTTTTGGAGATGGGGGTATGATTGTAAGCAATGATGATGATCTCGCGGCTGATATTGGTATTCTAAGAGTTCATGGCTCCAGACCCAAGTATTATCATAGCGTAGTAGGTTATAACAGTCGATTGGATACTATCCAGGCCGCTGTTCTGAACGTAAAACTTAAATACCTACAGGAGTGGACCGATAAGAGAAGAAATGTAGCAGCTGTTTATAATAAGGCATTTCAGGCAGCAGAACTGCTGGACAAGGTAAAATGCCCGGAAGTACTAGATGGACATGTATTCCATCAGTATGTGATAGAGGTGGAAAACCGAAATAGTCTAATTGAATATTTGAATCAAAAAGGAATAGGGAGTGCCATATATTATCCAGTCCCTCTTCATCTACAGGAATGTTTCAAGGAATTGGGTTATCAAAAAGGGGACTTGCCCATAGCAGAAAACGCCTGCCAGAGGGTTTTAGCCCTGCCGATTGATCCCGATTTATCTGAAGATGCAATAGCATATTTAGTAGATAGTATCAAACAATTTATTGTGAGTAGCAAATGAAACAGAGCTAATCGTGTTATTTTATTCAGGTTAAGGAGAAATATAAATGTTAAAAATTGGGCTCATTGGCTGCGGCCGGATATCCAAGAATCACTTTGAAGCTGTTGCTGATCAAGCGGATGCAGAAATTGCAGCTTGCTGCGATATAGTTGAAGAACGTGCTAGTGGAGCTGCATCAACTTACGGCATACCAGTATGGACCACCCGGTATCAGGAAATGCTGGAGCGCAAAGATATCGATCTAATATCTATCTGCACTCCATCCGGCTTTCATCCCCAGCATGGCATACTCGCAGCCCGGGCAGGGAAACATGTTCTGACAGAAAAACCTATGGGATGTCGGCTTGAAGAAGCGGATGAACTGATAGAAACCTGTCAAAAACATGGAGTCAGACTTTTTGTAGTATTGCAAAACCGGTTAAATCCTGCGGTAAAGCTTACCCGGAGGGCTTATGATGAAGGGCGCTTTGGCCGAATATATATGATTACCTCCAATGTTTTCTGGACCCGCCCGCAAGAATACTATGATATGGCTCCCTGGCGCGGCAGCTGGGCACTGGATGGGGGGGCCTTTATGAACCAGGCATCACATTATGTAGACATGGTGCAGTGGTTTGGCGGAGAGATAGATAAGGTAGAGGCTATTACTGCTACTTTAGCCCGGAAGATCGAAGTTGAAGACACCGGAGCTGCCATTATTAGATTTAAAAATGGAGCTATTGGTTCCATAAACGTCACTATGCTGACCTACCCTAAAAACATGGAAGGTTCAATAACCATTCTGGGTGAGAAAGGCACCGTGCGTATTGGTGGAACTTCAATGAACAAAATTGAACATTGGCAGTTTGGTGACATCAGGCCTTACGATAAAGAAATAGAAAGACATAATACTAACCCGGACTCAGTCTATGGATTCGGACATAATGGTTATTATCAAAATGTTATTAATAGTATTATGAATGATTCAATTCCCAGTAGTGATGGTTTAGAGGGAAGAAAGTCCCTGTGTTTACTTGAACAGATTTATATGAAGAAAAGCTAGAAAAGCGTTAATTGCAGGAGAGCCGGAGTAAAGCAGTAAGATGCTTTATTTCTTATAAAAGTATCATTATCAAAAGAAAGGCAGGACAGGGAACAGGAACGTCAAGGAGATTTTATACTGTTACTCCTAACGCCATCCCCCTTACCCTTTAATGCTAAATAGAATCAAACAATTAGTTCAAAAGAGATTACCATCTGGCAGCTTTGCCCGAAATGTTGTTACCCTGATGACTGGTACCACCTTTGCCCAGGCAATTCCCATAGCGATATCTCCGATACTCACCAGAATGTATTCACCGGAAGATTTCGGGGTACTGGCCTTATTTGTTTCAATAACGTCTATTTTTGGCAGTATAGCAAATGCGCGCTACGAATTGGCAATAGTTTTACCGGTAAAAGATGAAGACGCAATAAATATAACCGTTCTCTGTATAGTTGTAGCTATGTGTATTAGTATCGTATTGTTGATACCGATCTTATTTTTCAAAGACTGCCTGGTATTGAAGCTAGGTAATAAAGATATTGCTCCTTGGCTATATCTCGTGCCCTTGTCGGTATTTTTGGTTGGAATGTTTAAAGCCCTGAATTATTTCCATGTACGCACAAAAGGTTTCAAGGACATTGCCAGGGCTACTATTAATAAGTCAACAGCGGCTGCTGCAGCTCAGTTAGGATTGGGGGTTATCAAATCAGGTGCAACCGGGCTGATAACCGGGCAAATGTTATCATTTATTACAGGAAACACGGTTTTATTTCGAAATATTTTGGCCCGCAAAGAGCTCCTGAAGGCGATAAATAAACAGGACATAAAGAGACTGGCCTTGAGATATATAGATTTCCCCAAATTTTCAATGTGGTCTATATTGGCCAATACCCTGTCTTATAATCTGGTAAATATATTTATATCCAATCTATTTGGGGCTGCTACCCTGGGGTTTTATTCCCTGGGTAACCGGGTATTAGGCTCACCTGCCTCACTGGTAGGAAACTCTATAGGACAGGTATATTTTCAAAGAGCAACCGAAGAAAAGCAAAAAACGGGTTCAGCAACTAAAGTCTTTTTAAACACAACAAAGTCACTGGTTATGATCGGACTGCCTCCATTTTTAGTGTTGTTCTTTATCCTGGAAGATTTATTCGCATTTGTTTTTGGAGATGAATGGAGGATCGCGGGAACCTATGCTAAAATAATGCTGCCTTTGTATTTTGTAAATTTCGTCACCTCACCGGTAACAACAACTAATAGTGTGTTTGAAAAACAAAAAATTTCATTGATATGGCAGCTGTCACTGTTATTTGTTTCTATAACGATAATAGCGACAGCAAAAGTATTCGGCTTTAACACTATAATGTTTATGCGAACTTTCTCGATTGCTTCTATGAGCCTTTATATTATTCTGTGGTTTATCTTGTTGCGGGTTAGCAGAGGAGAATCAAAAGCGTGAAAGCAGCATGTTCCGAGTTGTATTTCTGGGAGGCTACTTCTTACTTAATCAGTAAGAATGTTTGAATTAATATACCCTGCATAAGTAATTAAAAGGGCAAATCAAAGAGGTAAGTGAAATGAATAAGAATTGCGCTGTTGTCCTGGGGGGATATGTTAATGGATACTCAATTATACAGGAACTTCATGAATGTGGAATTCAGGATATTGTGCTGCTTGTACATAAGAGGAATTTATCCACACGAAGTAATCGTATAAAAACTTTTTATATTATTGACAGAGATTCAAAAAGTCTTGAAAGCCAATTACACACGCTGCATAAACAATACAATTACTTGGTTTTGTTTCCAACCAATGACCTGCATGTTGAATCAATGTGCGAAATATATGATAAAGTATCCGATTTTTGTTTCTTGCCTGTGCATAAAGAAAATTCTTTAAAATATCAAAGCAAGCTTCAACAATATAGGGAATGCGAAAGACTAAAGCTACCCTATCCCAAAACTATTTTTATTCAGAAACCTGATGATTTGAATAAATTAGACTCATTTTTGTGGCCTATTATTATTAAACCGACTACTAGAAAAGACATAACCACCAGCGTATTCAGGTCACTTATTATAAATGGCCAGAAAGATTATAATAGAAATCTTCAAAAGCTGGCGGGGTATATCGAGCAAGGAATTGAATTTCTGGCATCGGAGATAATCCCGGGTGACGGCTCGAACATCTATGCCTATGTAGGCTATAGAAATAAGCAGGGAGAAATCCTTAATGAATGGACTGGCAAAAAGCTATCCCAATATCCAAACGACTTTGGGGTATTTTCCAGTGCTTCCAACCAGGCGCCGATTGAAGTTATGGAACAGGGCAGAACCCTGCTAAATGAACTAAATCTTTATGGCATAATAGAGCCGGAATTCAAATATGATAATCGAGACAATAAGTACAAATTGATGGAAATCAATCTTAGATCCATGATGTGGCACCGGACGGGCAACAGGTCGGGGGTCCATATACAATATACTCAATGGCTGGATGCATTGGGTAAAGCGGTGTCTGCGGAGCGGCAGGAAAAAGATAGGCTAGTACATTTTGTTTATTATAAACATGAATTAATAAACCTGTTGACAAGAGCAGGATACTGGAAAACTTTCAAACACAATTTTGCTGCTGCTGATCAGACAACCTATGCGGTATATGACAGAGAAGACATAAAGCCATTTTTGTATGACTTATCATCAATAGCAAGGGGATTGGGTATTCAATGCTTAAAAAAATTGGGTTTTCGATAGTCCTGGCTTATAGGAAAGCTATATTAAAACGTAAGGGTGTCTCTATCAAGCATCATGCCGTGTTTTCCAGGGTGCAATTTGAAGGAAAGGCTACCATAGAACCTTATTGCAGGTTATTTGGAGACCCGGTTATTAAAATTGGAAGCAATTTTTACTTAAATGTGGGATGTCATCTCCTGGGGGAAATATACATTGGTAAGGATGTCATAATCGGTCCAAAAACGGTTTTTTGGGGACGAGACCATGGATTAGCACGAAATGAACTAATAAGAAAACAACCCCATAACAAAGAACCGATTACTATTGGTAATGATGTTTGGATTGGTGCCAATGTAACAATACTCAAAGGCGTTAATATAGGAACTGGAGCAGTAATTGGCGCAGGCAGCGTTGTTACCAGAGATATTCCAGAGTATTCGGTGGCGGCAGGAAATCCGGCCAAAGTAATAAAAAAAAGGGAGTAGGAGTAATGGAATAAAAGTCCATTTACATAATATAGTTAGCAGGTGTTTATATTGTTACTGGTACATATTCCCGATACATACATACCCGAACGGACTTATATTATTAGCACGATAATGCAGTACCTTCTGGATCTGGATATTAAAATACAGGTGGAGAAACGAAGCAATGTACTGCTGGAAATCAGTAGCATTGATGCTAAGAAGTTGTTTGTTGCGGATATACTCTTTCAAACCCCGCATGAAAGGTGGCTTACAAACCGGTCACTGCCTGAACAACCATTAAGCGTCTGGGATACCACGGATATTTTGCCTGAGGATTTGTTAACTGGGCCAGAATTACCGGTTATTTATGGGACCGAGATTATCAATACTCATTTAGCTCTCAATTATATGGAAGAAAAAAGCGATGAGGTCAATCTTGGAATCGACGTATTTGGCTCAGCCTTCTATATGCTTACCCGTTATGAAGAAGTTGTTAAACCGGACCGTGATAGGCACGACCGTTTTCCAGCTGCGGCATCCCTGGCCTGGCAGGAAGGTTTCTTGGACCGGCCTATCATAAACGAGTATATAGAAATTCTCTGGTACTGTATGAAACGTCTCTGGCCGGGGCTGGAGAAAAAACCACGATATTTTAGGATGTTGGTTAGCCACGATGTTGACGTACCCTTTGCGCAGGCATTTTCAGGCATACCTCGGCTAATCCGCAACTGCAGCGGTGATATTATTAGGAGGAAATCGCTGTTTATAGCAATAGATAGAATTAAAAACTGGCAGGATGCAAGGATAGCCGGATTGATTAAACAGGATTTCAATTATACCTTTGATAACATAATGGACATAAGCGAACAACACAATATGATTAGCTCATTCTACTTGAAAACGGATTATACCAACACCAAATTTGACAATAAATATTCTATAAACCATCCATATATCAGGCAGTTAATGCGGGACATATATGATCGTGGACACGAGATCGGGTTACATCCCAGTTATGAAACATATAAGAATCCGAAACAGACCAAAGCTGAATTTGAAAGGCTGCTTCAGGCTTGCGAAGAAGAAAACATAAAACAAGAGGTATGGGGAGGGCGGCAGCACTATCTGCGCTGGCAGGTTCCTGTTACCTGGCATAATTGGGCTGAGGCGGGATTAAATTACGATAGCAGCTTATCCTATGCAGACTATGCTGGTTTTCGCTGCGGCTTCTGCTATGAATTTCCGGTTTTCGATCTGAAGCAACAAAAGCACCTAAACCTGACAGAAAGGCCACTGGTTATTATGGAAGGCAGTGTAATGGGAAAGCTGTATATGAACCTGAGTGGGTCAGATGCACTGGCATATATGTTAAGGCTGAAGAACCGATGTCGGCATTTCCAGGGAGACTTTACTTTACTATGGCATAATAGTTCTTTTGATACACCAGAGATGTGGGAGACATATAAACGAGTAATTGTGAATTAATCCTTTGGATTGAAATAGATCTGAATGATGGACAATTAATAAATTAATTGGTAATTAAGTTTTTTATTCCTGAGAGAAAAAACGAATGACCTATAGGGCCTGTTTATTAATTAAATGAAAATAGGATACTTGGACAAGGAGGTCACACAACTGATTGATAATGCTGGAGAAAACTTGCTGCTAAACAAAAAGAATAATTATATGCATGGTTCATTAAGAATACTACAAGATCTTTTCTCTTTTGAAATATTGTTCGTTTTGTTTATTTTTGCAGGACTATATAAAGCAGATCCCAGACTAACCTGGGTTCCGATTGATTTAACGGCGTTATTCTTTGGACTTAGTGTTATAGCAGGTTTTTTTATACTGGCAAGAAAAGGTTTTATATTAAAGCGAAAATCGATGGAGTTAGTGTTGCTGTATATGGTGTTCGCTGGTTACGCTTTGCTGACTTATCTGTGGACCCCGGGGAAGGTGTATTCTACTCATAAGGTGTTATATTTATGGACTTTAACGTTTTGGGCTTTGGCGGCATCAGCATTGATTATTTCTACAGACTTTAAACGTTTTAAGAGGTTAGGGCAGGTATTTATCATATTTTCAGTAATTGTATCTATTGAAGCCATTATTCAATATCATCAAGTAGGGCAAGCTGGTTTTATTAAGGTGTTTGGATCCAATTATTTGGGTTTTGGACGTGTTGTGGGTCTGTCATTTATACTGGCATTTTGCTACTTTATTTTTTGGTCGCAGAATTTTGTTGAAAAAAGCATTTCAATTGGATTGGCTGGTTTATTTTTTTGGATTCTGTTGATAGGAGGTGGTCGAGGACCCCTAATTGCTGCCATTATAGCTGCCATGATTCCCGTTTGTTTTGCTCTTCGCATTGATTTTGTAAATAAAACGCTGAGCATTCGAAAGTATGTGTATCCAATTATTATTATTTCAATAATAGTTGTCATCGGTTTCATTGGATTATACGATAGCGGACAGATTACTTTAACCATGAAAAGGTTGCTGGTTCTAACCAGTGATGGTATGGGTAATTCTGCAGCTGCACGTATACATTTTTATCACAATTCTATTGAATATTGGAAACAATCACCGTTAATTGGTAATGGTATCGGTTCATGGCCAATTCTTAACAAAGGTATTGATGCGAGGGGTTATCCTCACAACTTAATACTGGAAATACTAGTTGAATTAGGGATAGTTGGTCTAATGATTTTTATGGGGTTTTTTTCTTATGCCATGCTGTTTATCATCCCCAAGAAAAAGAATCCAATGCAAATGCTGCTCCTGATGTTAATCGTATATGTGTTTGTAAGAAGTATGTTTAGTGGTGATGTGTCGGAGAACAGACTATTATTTTGTTGTATTGGGTTGATGCCAGCAGGCTTAATAATGGGGGACAAGTTATAGTTCGAAATAACATAAAGCATATCAAAAACTACCGAGATATAAAACATACAGAAACAACGAAAGGATAATTCAATGAAGCAGATTTGCCAAATGACATCAGTTCATCCGCTGCATTCAACTCGTGTTTTTCACAAGGAATGCAAAACGTTGGTAAATGCAGGGTATGAGGTTGCCTTAATTGTGCAGCACAATAAAGACGAATTACAGGATGGAGTAAGAATAAAAGGAATAAGCAAACCTCGAAACAGAAGGGATCGCTTGATTCATACTACCAGAGAACTCTATAAAAGAGCTCTGGAGTGCGACTCTGCAGTATATCATTTTCATGACCCGGAACTTATCCTGGTAGGTCTGAAATTAAAGGCAAAAGGGAAAACAGTAATCTATGATGTTCACGAGGATGTTCCCAGGCAGATTTTAGCCAAGCGTTGGTTGCCGTCTCCATTGCTGCGGATTCTTAGCTGGGTAACAGAGAGAGTGGAGAACTACGCCGCCAAGCGATTTGATTACATACTAACCGCTACGCCGTCCATACGAGATCGTTTTATCAAGGTCAATAGGAAGACAATAGATATAAATAATTATCCTCTTTTATCCGAGTTACACGTACCGGATACCAAATGGAAATTCAAAGAGAAGCTGGTATGTTATGTGGGAGGTATAGGTAAGACAAGAGGAATTGATGAACTGGTAGACGCTATAGGGATGACTGAATATTCAATGCTGCTGGCTGGTAACTTTGCATCATCTGCAGAGCGTAATCATGTAATAAACAAGCCGGGTTGGACTAAGGTTGTTGAACTAGGCTTCTTAAATAGAGCTGAAGTAAAAGAAGTGCTTTCGCGTTCTATGGCAGGACTGGTAGTTTTGCATCCTGTTCCCAATCACATCGAATCACTGCCAATAAAGATATTTGAATACATGTCTGCCGGTATACCAGTAATTGCTTCCAATTTCCCCCTATGGGAAGAGATTGTTGAAGGCAGTGAATGTGGTATATGTGTTGACCCTCTGAATGTTAATGCTATAGCGGATGCCATTGATTGGATTGTTACAAATCCCTGCCAGGCAGAAGAGATGGGAAAAAACGGGCGTAGATTAGTAGAAGAAATATATAATTGGGAGCAGGAAGAAATAAAACTATTAAACGTGTATAAGTCATTATTCGCATAAAACAACGAGTAATATATATCTGGATTTAAGGTGGTTTTAATTGAAAATATGGATAATTAATCATTATTCCCGACATGAAAACAGACATTATTTTCTGGCTGAACATCTTATCAATAAGGGGCATGAAGTGACTGTAATAGCATCGAGTTTCGATCACAAGAAGCTCAAGGACACACATTTGCCAGAAGGTGTGGCTTATTCAGTTGAAGATGTCGATG
The DNA here is from genome assembly GCA_016841425.1 of Syntrophomonas sp. Taxonomy (GTDB): domain Bacteria; phylum Bacillota; class Syntrophomonadia; order Syntrophomonadales; family Syntrophomonadaceae; genus JAAYJK01. Next base: position 96,775 of record JAENZE010000010.1, read on the forward strand.
GTGTTCCTTATATGTGGCTAAAAACGGTATCGTATTCAGGGAATGATTATCGCCGAATTATTAATATGCTCTCTTTTTGCCAGGGCCTCTTAAAGGGATATGTCAGTGTTCTAGGCAAACCTGATATTATCATGGGCTCAAGTATGCATCTATTTGCAGGTTTGGGTGCACAGCGCCTGGCTAATTCATACCAGGTTCCATTTGTTTTTGAAGTACGTGATTTGTGGCCCCAGTCTCTCATTGATTTAGCAGGAATATCGAGGTTTCACCCGGTAGTATTCGGGCTTGAGCGCCTGGAAAGATATCTTTATAGGAAAGCTGACCATATTATTACCTTGTTACCGGATGCAAAAAAGCATATTGTAAGTAAAGGTACGACTGAAGAAAAAGTAACCTGGATCCCAAACGGATTTGATGTATCAAGCGCAGGCATACCGAAAAGACCAGTGGAAAGGGAAACATTCTCAATAATTTATGCCGGGTCACATGGTATTGCTAATTGTCTGGATAGTATAATCGAATCCGCCGTCATACTGCAAAACCAGAACCCGGGTTATTATCAATTTCGTTTTATCGGGGGAGGCCAGGAAAAACAGCGTCTAATAAATAGATGTCAACAGGAAGGAATTAATAATGTATATTTCGAGGATTGGGTACCGAGAAAGAAAATATATGAAGTTTTAGCTGAAGCTGATTGTTTAATAGTTAATCTGAAGGACTCACCATTATACCAGTGGGGTATTAGCTTAAATAAACTATTTGATTATATGGCCTCAGCCAGACCTGTGGTAATGGGTGCTAATGTGCAAAAGAATCCTATCAATGAAGCGAGGTCAGGTATTACGGTCCGCCCGGAAAATGCTGAGGAGATGGCTGGGGCAATTGCCTATCTCGCATCAATGTCAATTGAAGAGCGCTGGCAAATGGGCATGCGTGGCAGAAAGTATGTTGAAAAGAACCATGATTATGTTATTCTCGCTGAAAAGCTAAACAGTATAGTTGAAGAAATTTTGAATTCGTAGATGCTTTAAAACAAGTTTCAGATCATGAATGGCAGGCACTGTTCATCGGTGGAGACGAAGGAGCAGGCATGCTTATCAGGCAGAGGTTAGAGGAATATAGGCTTAGTGATAGAATACATATACTAGGTTACAGGAATGATATCGACCGACTTTTGTCAATAACAGATATCTAGGTTCTCCCTTCTTATCGGGAGGGATTACCTCGTTCGGTAATCGAGGCACAATCCATGAAAATACCCGCCGTGGTGACGGATATTGAGGTTGCCGGGAGATTATAAAGGATGGAACCAACGGTTTTGTAATTCCGGTCAGAAATTCAGATCAGCTTTCAAAGGCAATCAAGTCATTATTATGTAATAAAGATGAGAGAATTAGAATGGGAAATGAAGGCCGGGCTAGTGTGGAGCAGCGGCATGATGAAAATCTGGTGTTCAAAAGCATTGAGAAAGCTTATAACATGGTTTTAGATAATCATGTTTGCCTGGCTTGTGATATCTGGGGTGGCTTATGGCAATATATAAAATTGTAAAACGCACAATGGATATTATTTTGGCGCTGATGGGATTAGCGATTTTATCACCCCTGCTTCTCATTATTGGCATATCTATTATATATTGTATGGGATATCCAGTGCTGTTTGGACAGGAGCGTCCGGGGCTGAACAACAAAATATTTAAGATGCATAAATTTAGGACCATGACGGATAAAAAAGATGATAAAGGAAATTTGCTTGCAAATGCTGACCGCCTTACTCCGCTAGGTAGTTTTCTAAGAACAACAAGTATGGATGAACTTCCTGAATTATATAACGTACTTAAGGGCGATATGAGCCTGGTTGGGCCTCGGCCTTTGTTGGTACGGTATCTGGACAGATATACTCTGGACCAGGCTAGAAGGCATGAAGTGAAACCTGGAATCACTGGCTGGGCACAGGTTAATGGACGTAATTCCCTGAGCTGGGAAGAAAAATTTTCTCTGGATGTGTGGTATGTGGATAACTGTTCATTGTGGCTGGATATACAAATTATTGGAATGACAATTATAAAAGTATTTAAACGGGAAGGGATAAGTGCAGATGGCTTTACTACTATGCCGGAGTTTATGGGAGGGATAATTGAGCAAAAACATGTCCAGGAATATGATTTAAAAAAAGGCACATTTACTCAAGCGGCTGCTTCCTGTGAAGATGAATAAGGTATATATAAATTCCTCTCCATTTAAAGCTTTATCAGTGGGACGCCGGGCCAAGTCAGACTGAACATGGATTATTAGCATGATAGCAGGTTATATAAAGTAAAGAAGGCATAATATGATGAAGGACACTCAAAGCAGAATATACCTCTCTCCACCCCATATGAGTGGGTTTGAGCAAGAATATATAAGCGAAGCTTTTACATCTAATTGGATTGCCCCTTTAGGACCAAATGTAGATGCTTTCGAAAAAGAAATAGCTGAATATGTCGGGGTATCAGGAGCAGTAGCGTTATCTTCTGGTACGGCGGCAATACACCTGGCTCTAAGGTTATTAGGAGTTGCAAACGGCGACAGAGTATTTTGCTCCTCCTTAACTTTCATAGGCAGTGTAAGCCCCATATTATACCAAGGGGCAGAACCGGTATTTATAGACTCTGAGCCAGAGAATTGGAACATGTCGGCTGCCGCACTGGAGCAAGCGTTTATTTGGGCTGGAAGAGATGATAAGTTGCCTAAAGCAGTTGTGATTGTAGATTTATATGGTCAGAGTGCGGATTATGATAGACTGCTCAGTATATGTAATTATTATGGAGTTCCGGTTATCGAGGATGCAGCGGAAGCAATGGGAGCCAGTTATAAGGGCAAACCTTGCGGAACCATGGGCAAATATGGGATATTTTCTTTCAATGGAAACAAGATAATCACTACTTCCGGTGGGGGGATACTCATTTCTAACGATATTGCTGCTCTTGAAAAGAGCCGTTTTCTTGCCACCCAGGCACGAGACCCAGCTCCATATTATCAGCATAGCGAGATAGGATACAATTATCGTATGAGCAACATACTGGCCGGTATAGGCAGAGGGCAGCTTAAGGTACTCCAAGAGAGAGTAAATGCCCGCAGAAAGATTTTTGAGCTTTATTATAATGAGTTGAAGGATATCGAGGGAGTAAGTTTTATGCCCGAAGCTGAATACGGAACTGCCAACAGATGGCTTACGGTAATGAACCTGGATCAGGAATACTGCAAGGTGAGGCCAGGAAAAATTATGGATGCCCTGGAACGGGAGAATATTGAATCTCGTCCAGTATGGAAACCTATGCATCTGCAGCCTTTATTTGCCGGGTGTAGATATTTTCCCCACGACTACAAGTATAGCGTGTCTGACCTGTTGTTTAATACTGGGTTATGCTTGCCATCTGGTTCCAGTTTAACCACAGTACAGCAGCAAAGGGTTATTTATTCTATAAAGAACGTATTAAGCAAATTTAGATGATAGTTAACCATCCCACGTATAATTTGATGAGGAGTTGGCATTATGCATACTATTTTGATCACTTCAGTAGGCAGCGGAATCGGTCAGGCTATTGTTGATTCACTATTACTCTATGATTCCAATCTTCGTTTGCTTGGAGCAGATATGAGTCCCTGGGCTGCAGGCTTGTATGCTGCAGACAGGGCTTTCCTGGTTCCACCTTGCGATGACCCAGCTTATATTTCGGTTTTATTGGATATATGTAAGCGGGAAAAGGTAGATCTGCTCTATCCCGGCAATGATTGGGAGCTTGCAGTCCTGGCCCAAAACCGGGAACATTTTTTCGATAGTGGTACGCAGGTAGTGGTAGGGACTTTGGCCGCAGTCGAAGTGGTGCGCAATAAACGTAAGAGTTATGAGTTTTTTTCCGGTATGGGGCTTCCTTTTGTCAAGACCATGACTTTAGCTGAATTCTCAACAGCAGATATGCGCTGGCCGGTAATTGTAAAACCGCTGGGTGGATCAGGTTCAGTTGGAACCGAAGTAATATTTGCACGGGACCAGGCAGAAAAATACCAATCCAGCAATGGGAATTATATTTTCCAGGAATACTTAGTGCCTGTTGCCCTTGGATGTTCTCGGGAAGAATTGACTCGGGAACAGCTGATGCCAGGAGGGATATTACGCCAGGAACAGGAAGTATCGGTGCAATTCCTGGTATCTAAAACCGGAGTTATTATAGACAACTATATAAGCATAAACACACTGAAACAAGGTGTACCAGTACATATAACCCCTTATATAGACCAGGAGGTAGAAGAAGTTTGTACCCGGATGGTTCAGGCCCTTGTTGACATGGGCTTGCGTGGCCCGATCAACCTGCAGGGGCGTATTACCGAAGATGGACCAGTTTTCTACGAGTTGAATCACCGCTTTACTGGAATTACTGCGGTTCGTGCCCGAATGGGTTTCAATGAATGTGCTGCTATATATGAAGATTTTTGTCTTTCACTCCCTTTGGCAGAAGTGAAGGCTAAACTGAAGACTAACTATGAACTGCTCTGTTCCAGATTTTGGACGGACATGCTTGTTCCACGGAAAAGGTACGAGGAGTTAGGCAGTAAAAAAACAATAAGCAGGGGTTGAGTATGAGGGTTTTTTTAACTGGCGGAACCGGCTTTATCGGCAGCAATTTGGTATTGCGTATGTTAGAGGAAGATGACATAGACCAAATTGCGTTGCTGGTACGCGATGAGGATAAGGCTGCCAATCTTTTTTCTCAAATACTTGTTTCAGACAGGCGCCTAAAACTGGTTCCCGGCGATTTGTGTCAAGCGGCCACCTTTGATTTGGATTATGATATTATAATACATTGTGCGGCTATCCGTATGCCTGAAAGCGAGAAGAGTGCTGAGCGAGCAGTCAGGGTAAATTTGCTGGAAACATTGGAGTTTATGCACCAGGCTCAGCGCAGCTGTTCAGGTAGTTTTGTTTATATGTCAACTCAAGCCGTATACGACTTTAAAGCCAATACGCTTCCAGTTCCAGAAGATGGAGCAATCAAGCCCGCGAATACGTATGCTTTTACTAAATTTGCTGCTGAACAAGCTATACCTTATATATTTGCCGGCTCTTCAACACGCTGGGCAGTTCTGCGATCAACGCGGGTGTATGGCTTAGGTGTAGGCACTCCCTGGGACCAGTTGGTGGGCAAATTCTGCAGGGAGTCTTCCCAGAGTGGTGTGCTCGAGGTATGGAACGGGGACAATAAATTCGATCTGATCCATATTAAAGATATTGGGGACTTGATCCTGCAATTACTGGCGCAGGGCGATGAGAAATGGAATCAGATTTATAATGCAGGCGGAGGAGCAACATACAGTGTGGATCGCTTGGCTGAAATCTGCCGTGAAGGCGCTGTTGAGCTAGGATTGACTCCACCTGCCATAATTCGCCCACAGGCTTCAGGTCCCGAACAGCATTTCTTCTTGGATATAAGCAAAGCGCGGGACCGATTGGGGTGGAGCCCAAAAGTTACGCTCCGGGAAGGGATAAGGGAACTGATTTGTAAAGCTGCCGGTATTGGATAAATTAATTGGATGGACCCAATTAAAGAAAAGCAGTTACTTGACTAATCAATAAGGAATCTATACAGAACCCAAAAGGATATAACTTCTCCAAAACTGACAAGGAAGCCCTTTGTTTTATAATCATTCCTGACTATACTAATGATATGATTATTTTATAAACATAGTCATATTGAATATTTATTGGAGTTGATTATCCAACATGATCTCATTAGTGTTGATATCGCGTTTAAGCTCGAATGGCTAACCCCCGAAAGTGCGGCTACGTGGTACCGGAATATGCAGTAAGCGTAAAAACAACAGGAAGAACATTTTTATAAAGCAGGTTTATGTGGTATAATTTGGAAACGCAAACTAAGAGGGGGAAGATGCATGTCTAAAAATGATAATATCGAAAGTCCTCTGGAGTTTCATACCATGCGCAGGCGCCTCATCGAACTGGATGAACAAGAAAGAAAATCTTATTATCAGCAAGCTCAGCAGAAGGTTAAGGATGTCGCCGTGATGTTGAAGCAGGACCACGGAGTTAAGCAGGTTTACCTTTATGGCTCGCTAATATGGGGTGGATTTGATAGAGATTCGGATATTGATCTTTACCTGATTGGATTTGAAGGGAATTACTGGGAAGCATATAGTAAAGCAGAAGCTATAGCTTCCCCCATAAAGGTAAGTCTTGCCTGTGAGGAGGATTGCGTGGATTCGTTAAAAGTGAAGGTCTTAGCAGAGGGGGAATTGTTGTGATTACTCGGGTTGAATATCTCAAGCTCAAGGCACGGATTGATGAAGAGTTGGATAATCTGAAGCGATTAGAAAAGGCATTGAAGAGATTGAAGCTCTTTCCAGCAATAGATGCAGAAGGATTAAACGGCTTACCACTTGAAGACGAGATATCATGCAGAGTTATTGGTTCTTATCTGCATGATTATTACTGCGGTTTAGAAAAGGTATTTATCCATGTTGCAAAAAGTTTTGGAGAAGGCCTACCGATTGGCAATCAGTGGCATAAAGAATTACTGGAGGAAATGCACTTAAATATATCAGGGGTTCGTACTGCACTTATCAGCAAGAAAACTATGATTAAGATTGATGAATTACGGGGCTTTAGACATGTTTTTCGTAATGCCTATGGATTTAGTATTGATCCAGTTAAAGAGCAGCACTTACTGATCAACCTAGCAGGAATCTCTACAGAAGTAAAAAAGGACATAAAATTATTCATCAAACAAATGGATGAATATATTCTTACAGAATAATCTGAGTCGTTCTAAATAGTCAGGTTGTTAAGAATATGAATACTAAAAATAAAGGTAAGTTTTCTTTTTATATCCAATATTAACCGGGATTTATCCTGCAGGAAGCAGGATAAATCCCGGTTAATATTGTGATCATTAAAACTATTTTAGCGAATACTGCCGATGTTAACATATATTAACACCGAATTATAGCAGGATACCTGTAAGAAATTGGCGAATATAACGTATTGATGGAAAGAGGACTAATTTTTTTTCGTAAAAAAAAGACATAAATAGAGTATAATGAATTATATACAAAAAATGGTAAACGATACCGACTTTTAGAATTTAAGCTTCAGATTTAACAGGGAGTTTCTGTAATATGAAAATCAATATCTGCAGATGGCAGCAGATGGCTGCATTATTATTGTCTGTAATCATTTTATTTATGCTATGGTTTTACTCGCCCCAAATTTTAAGCCGGGATAGAATAGACTTTTTAAATGACCGATCAGCACAAATAGTAAACGCTATTCCCTTATCGGTCCTGGATATATTTACTCCCGACAGATTAACTGGTAAGGAGCAAATAATAGGCATAGCTGACAGCGGTCTGGATAAAGGTAGTCTCAGTGATATTCACCCGGATTTGCAGAGTGAAGCCGGGAAGATGCCACGAGTTGCTATGTTAAAATCGTACAGTGGGCGGGAAATACCTGATGACCCCTCCGGGCATGGCACTCATATGGCAGCCACTATTGCCGGGAGCGGTGCAGCTTCCGACGGGCAATACCGCGGGGTTGCTCCTGGAGCCAGTATTTATTTCCAGGCTCTCCTGGATAGTAATGGTAAATTAAAGTTGCCTGATAGTATAGAGACCTTGTTCTTGCCTGCCTATCAAGCCGGGGTAAGAACTCATGTCAATGGTTGGGGCAGGTCGGGGAATGGCTATACTAGCATAAGTGCCCAGATAGATAGTTTTGTATATACCCATTCAGATTTTTTGCCTTTATTTGGAGCAGGAAACAGTGGTCCAGCTTCATCCTCTGTGACCAGCGAAGCGAATAGTAAAAACGCCTTAACCATTGGCTCAAGTCAGGTGCCTCGTCCGGCCCTGAGTCCTGATGCCAGCTTTGCCAATCAGCCATCGTCCTCCTCCAGCCTGGGACCAGCCGGAGATGGACGCATCAAACCTGAGCTTTTGGCTCCCGGTTCGGCGGTAGTATCTGCTTGTTCCAGCCTGATTGAAAGCAACTATGATGCCAATGATAATTACACCCTTATGGGAGGAAGCAGTATGGCTACGGCAGTAGCGGGAGGTTCTGTTGCCGTACTTCGGGAGTACCTGGAAAAAGACCTGGAAATGGAAAACCCTTCTGCGGCCCTGGTTAAGGCTTTATTAGTAAATGGGGCTCGATTAGAGGACAGCATGCCTTCGGCTTCAAAAGGATTCGGCATCCTGGATTTAGCTGGAACGGTTCTGGCTTTGGAAGAGAAAACCGTTAACCCGCAGGATGGCACTGCTCTTAAGCAGGGTGAGGTACAGCAGTACAAGGTAGTGATTAACAGTACCATGCAGCCATTTAAGGCCACCCTGGCCTGGACCGATCCTGCTGCCGTCGCTGGTTCCAGTTCTACCCTGGTAAACAACCTTGATCTGGTTGTAGAAGGACCCGGAGGACAATTATATTATGGCAACGATTTTCAAGTCCGGGATCAGGCCGATACCAAGAATAACATCGAGCAGGTATATATACCCTCTCCTCAGCCGGGAGAATATACCATAAAGGTGCGTGGAACCCGGTATGGGAAAGGATACAGCAAACAAAAATACGCCCTGGTATATGGGCAGACCTTAAAACAGGGGATAATAAACGGTATTGATGATACCCAGATAGTGCTGACTAATGAACAGAATATTCTGCTGCCGGACATAGAGGTTAAGAGTGTAATTCTGGATGGAAAAAGAGCATCCATAGATGATGTTAAACCAGGCAGCCAACTTTACCTGGCAGCCAATGATGCGGCCTACATATTCAGTTCCAGCTGGGAGGCCAGCGGGGTGCAGATGGTATCTACAGTAGACGGGCAGCTGGTCATGGAAACCAACAGCGCGGTTCGGGAGGGTGGGTACTATGCCGATTCCCATGACAATCTTGAAGACCAGAACAAAATACTTGTGAATGGAGAAATACTTGCAGATACTGGTAACTTTCCTGCCGGAGCAGAATTGAAAGCGCGGGTTAATCCCCTTTACCAGACTCTGTGGCAGATTAGTGCGAACTACGAGGAGGTAAGTGGATATATTGCCAGTTATGATTCGGCAGCTGGAAAAATGACCTTGATTCACGAAAATAACACTTTTATTCTTAGCAGTTGGGCGGCCGGTAATATCTCCAGCAGGCTGATGGATTGCTCGGTTCAGGATGCCCCTTATGGCTATGGTGAAAAAGCAGATTTACAAAAACTGCTGCCGGGCATGAAAGTGACCCTGATGCTGTCTCCTGGTACTAATCTGGTCAACTATGTGAAAGTGGAACGAGAAATGGTAGTTGGTTCAGCAGCTTCCATAGATGCCCAATCGCAGAGCATCAGTCTGAATACCGGTGCAGTATACCACCTGTTTCCTGGAACCCTGGTAAGACGAGATGGAGAGACCGTGAGCCTGGACATACTGCAGGAGGGTGATTATATTGCCGGGTTATTACTTCCGGGCAGTAATAACTTTTTACAGATTGAAGCCAGCACCAAGGTGAAGTATGGAAAAATAATATATTACAATAACCAGGAAAAGATTATATATTTTATGGATAGTAAAAATCAAGTTAGCCAGTATAAGATAACGGAAGAGACAGGAATATTTCATCGGGGCAACCCGGCCGACCGAACATCATTGTCTCCGGGGAGCTGGATCAGGATAGTCTGCTGTATAGAAAACGACCTGGTAGAGCGGATAGATATGGCCGATGTGGAGACAGAATTAGAGATCAATTTTGCTGCCTACCACCCAAGCAGCAGCACGCTGGAAATGGCAGACGGCTCCCAATATTATTTCGGCGAAGCAACCCTGCTTAGTAAAAATGGCTACTGCTTAATGCCGGAAGATATATTACCCGGTGAAAGAGTGAAAATAACTACCCTGGCTTCAGCTGATTCAATTCGGAATACCCCTGCCTCAGTCGAAGTAATACAGCGAAATGATGTAAAGGCGCCTCAGCTGCAGATAAATCTGCGTTCATTAAATGCTGCCTTAATTGTACAGGGAGACAGCACCGCTGATCGAATAGTTTTATACCGGGAGGATGGGTCCCGGCAGACCATCGAGACTGACCCTAATGGACATTTTAGTGCCGTATTTAGGCTCTTGGACCAGGAATCCACAGTGCAGGTTCTGGCCATAAATAGTAAAACCGGTGCAATTTATGGGGCGGAAAAGGATATCCAGGCTTATCCGGTGGTTACCAGTATTAATACCTTCTCGGATATTGAACTGCATCCAGCTCGCAGTCAGATAGAGGATTTGGCCAGCCGGGGAATAGTACGAGGATACCTGGACGGGACTTATAAGCCGGACCGTCCCATAACCAGAGTGGAACTGATTAAAATCCTGGCTGATTATGAAGGCTGGATGCCATCAGGGCGCGGGGGGATGCTCTTCACTGATTACCAGGACATCCCCTGGTGGGCTCTGGGAGCAGTTAATGCGGCGGCCGAACAGGGTATTATCGAAGGTTATCCCGATGGAAGCTTGCGTCCTCTGGACCAGGTATCCTGGAGTGAAATGGTTCTTATAATGGAGCGGGTTTATGAGCTGGATTACGAAAACTCGCGGGTTAAGAACGCTATTTCCCGGGGCTTCCTGCGCGGGTTTATTAATAGCGCCCCGGCGGTTACACGCGCACAGGCAGCATCATTTATAATCTGGCTGGAAAACCAAATCTAAGTTATTTGCGAGTGCGACAGGGGACGGTTCTCGGTTTGTCGCATTTAAAGGACGGAATCAAACCTTCCCCTGTCGCATTATCTACTTAATCGAACCATTTCCTGCCAGAAACCAGGAAATGATATGTCTACTGCTTGCGGATTAGAGATACTGGTTTCACCTTCAGCCAGGAGAGCGGCTACCGCGAGGCTCATGGCGATACGGTGATCACCATGGCTGTTAACCTGGGCCCCTTTAATGGTACCGGACCGTCCTTCAATGATAAAACCATCTTCTGTAGCCTCTGCACTTATTCCCATTTTCTTAAGTTCTGAAGTAATAGCTTTAATACGGTCGGTTTCTTTAACCCGTAGTTCCTGTGCATCATGGACAACTGATGTGCCAGAGGCGCCAGCCATAGCCACTGCAATCACCGGCAGTTCATCAATGAGACGAGGAATGATATCACCCGAGATCTCCACTGCTTTTAACTCTGAGCCGGAAATAATAAGGTCAGCAACAGGTTCTCCACTTATTATCTGCTTGTTTTCAATCTTGATATTGCAGCCCATCTGGATTAAAACGTCAATAATTCCGGACCTGGTAGGGTTAATTCCCACACCTTTGATAATAAGTTCCGATCCAGGTACCAGGGCAGCGGCTACCATGAAAAAAGCTGCTGATGAGATGTCACCTGGGACAATAAACTCCTGGGGAGTCAAATTCGCATCCGGGCTGACTATGATCTGCAAGCCTTCATGCTTTATTCTGGCTCCCATGGCTTCCAGCATTCGCTCGGTATGGTCGCGTGACTTATGCGGTTCAGTAATACTTGTCTCCCCATCGGCCGTCAAAGCAGCCAATAGCAGGGCAGATTTAACCTGGGCACTTGCTACAGGCAGGGCATAATCAATCCCATGAAGGTTACGTCCATTGACTGCCAGTGGTGGAAAATTACCCTGTCTGCGGGCAGATATCTTAGCTCCCATAGAGCTGAGAGGATTTATGATTCTTTTCATAGGCCGGTTATTTAACGAAGCATCCCCGCTTAAAACTGAGAAAAAAGGACGGGCTGACAGCAGCCCGGTTAAAAGGCGCATGGTGGTGCCGGAATTACCGCAGTTCAGAACATCAACCGGTTCCTGCAGACCTTCTATGCCTTTCCCCTGTACTCTCAGCAGTGAACCATCCCGGATAATCTGCACCCCCAACTGCTTCATGCAGCTGTAGGAAGACATGGTATCGGCTGCTAACAGGAAATTTCGGACCACTGATTCTCCTCGGGCCAGGGCTGGAAATATAACTGCCCGGTGGGAGATAGACTTGTCCGCTTCAGCCGTAATTTCACCTCTTAAAGGTCCTTTAGCTTTAGAGATTATTCGCATAATTACCTCCTGTCATCTTATCCAGGCTTTGATTTGGTGGGATTTTAATACGTTAACTGCCTTTTGCGCATCTGATTCCGAAGGTACTCCCAGACGGATAGTGCCTCCATCACCTTCTCGTACTCGAAGGATTTCTATATCAACTATGTTAATATCCTGCTGTCCCAGGATAAAACCCAGCTGGCCAATGATACCAGGTTTATCAGGTACTATGCAGACTATATCATAAAAGCTGGGTATGAGTCCCCGATGTATGCGGGGGATTTTGTCCCGAATGCGTTTGGCCCGGTTCAGTTCATCATTGATATAGTCTGCATCACTGCTAAGCAGAGCATCTCTTAGAATATGCAAATTCGTTATTAAAGAATCCAGTTTATTCAAGATATGATTACGATTAAAAAATAAAATATCATTCCATATTTCCGGGTTGGAGGAGGCTATACGGGTGGTATCCCTGAAACCGCCCGCAGCCATCATAAGATGGGCATCTGAACCCCCGGTTAAGTTCACCAGAGCTACTGCCGCCAGATGGGGAACATGACTGACAGTTGCTACCAGTTCATCATGCGCTGCTGCATCCATAATCTTAATTCGGGCTCCCGTCACACCCAATAAATCTACCAGAGAATCAAGAACCGTCTCGGGTAAGCCAGGGGCGGGGGTCAGACAGTACACGGCATTTTCGAATAGATAACGATCCGCACCGTGTATACCCTTTATCTCCGAACCGGCCATGGGATGCCCGCCGATGCCCCATACCTGTTCAGGCAGCTCCTGAAAGAGCTTCATAACATGTTCCTTGGTGCTGCCTACGTCACTGATAATAGTTCCTGGTTTCAGTTCTGCTCTTATACTGCCCAATAAGGCTGGATAAGATCCCAGAGGAGTACATATAAATATGATATCAGCCTCTGGTATTCCGCTTTCCAAACTAACCGGGCGATCTATAATGCCGATATCGATTGCCTTTTGGAGGGCCGCAGAATCGCTGTCAAATCCCATTATATTGAGCACCCGGGGAGACTCTCTGAGTGCCAGACCCAGAGAGCCGCCCATCAAGCCTAATCCGATAAGTAAAACCTTTACCTCCTGCTGCATAAGGCTATTCTCCATCCCGGGATATATTCATAATATTCTGGATACTGCGTACCTTGGTGACCAGCTTGCGGAAATTATCCGGAGTCAAGGATTGTGGACCATCTGATAAAGCCTCGGATGGATTCTGGTGTACTTCTACCATCAGCCCATCACATCCTGCCCCTATAGCAGCCAGGGCCATAGGTTCAACCAGCTTCCATTTTCCTGTACCATGGCTGGGGTCAACAATAATAGGCAGGTGAGTGAGTTGCTTGATTAAAGGAACTGCACTCAAATCCAGGGTATTACGGGTGTATTTTTCAAAGGTTCGGATGCCTCTTTCGCATAGAATGACCTGGCTGTTGCCGCTGGAAATAATGTACTCTGCAGCCATGATCCACTCCTCGATAGTAGCTGAAGGGCCTCTTTTCAACATTATAGGCTTATCGACCCGGCCCAGTTCTCGCAGCAGAAAGTAGTTCTGCATGTTCCGGGCTCCTACTTGTAAAACATCGGCATATTCCGCTACTAAATCCACCATCCTGGGGTCCATTACTTCAGTTACCACCGGCAAACCAGTTAATTCACGGGCTTCAGCCAGTATCTCCAGACCGGCCTTCTCCAGTCCCTGAAATGAGTAGGGTGAAGTACGTGGTTTGAAGGCTCCCCCGCGGAGCATAGTAGCCCCGCTTTCTTTAACCAGAGCCGCAATTTCCAGGTATTTTTCCCGGCTTTCAACTGCGCAGGGGCCGGCTATTATCTGAATAGACCCATTCCCGATAATAGCACTGCCAGCATTGATTATAGTCGGTTCTGATTTGAATTCCCGGGAGGCTAGTTTAAAGGGCTGAACAATCGGAACAATGTTTTCTACGCCCGGCAAGACCAGGAATGAATCCATGTTTTCCTGAATTCCTTCGCCTATGGCTCCGATAATAGTCCTTTGAACCCCCTGGGATAGGTGAACCTGAAATCCCAGATCTTTGAGCCTTTCACTTACCTGCTCAATTTGCTCACTCAGCGCAAATTTTTCCATTACAATAATCATTTCATTTGTCCTCCTTTTTCTTCAGGAGGGTGAGAAAGACCAAAAAAGCCATCAGCAAGGAATCTCACTAATGGCATACCGCCTCTAATGTCTGTATTCCCACCATCCTACCATACTACCATTTTTAACTTAAAAGACCTACCTTACTACAACAATTAGATTATCCTATTAATGCAGTTTTTTCAAGAGGTTAAATTAAACATACTTTGTCAATTTAAAAAAGATTTGCATATGGTAAAATAAGTAAATGGAGTTACCGTTTGGCGGTTAGTCACTTCCCTGAAGGGAGGTGATGCCTATGATTACATACTCAGATTTGTTTCAATTCTGTTTAGTAGTCTTAGGAGTTATTTCTCTGTGTATTATGCATAGAAAATAGCTAAGCCGCCCTGTTAGAGCGGCTAAAAACCTTTAAGGACTAACCGCCCTACCAAAAGCGGTAACTCCTTTATGATTATATAGTATCATGGCAAAAATTATACGTCAATGAAGCCCTACTGCTGCAGCCACAAGACTATAGTAACTTTTTCTGCCTGCTGCTTGAATGCTCCCAGCTTGTCAAACAGGGATTTAATCTCGCTGTCCAGGAGCTGAATCTCATCGGCATCCTCACTGCCGGATTTTTGCTGGTTCAAATTATTATACTGATCCAGAGTATTCTGATATGCGGTGGATATATCCTTGTAGTCCTCCTGTTCACTGAGTATATCACCCAGGCTGCGCAGACTAGCCATCATAGACGCTTCATTATCCCGGGCCACTACTATTTTAACCTGCTGGTAAGTGATGTCGTCTTTGCTCTGCTGCCCCAGGTTTTCGGTTTGTGCTCCTAACCCCTGGGCTGTCTTGATAGCTTGATCATACGAAGAAGAAATCTCAGCCCGGGCGGCTATTTTTACCAGGGTAGTCTTAATATTTTGCTGATCCTCGCTCAATAGAACCGGAGCATTTTCACCAGGCTCGGGATCGGGATTATCTACTGCCGGGTCGTTATCAATTACATCTGAGATGGGCTGGGTATCGGCAATATTATCTTGATCGTTAATATCTGAATTACTATTCCCATTAGATGGTTGAATATCAATATCATTATTATCGGCATTATCGGCATTATCGGCTGGGTTGACCTTGTTTCCGCTATCACTGCTTATTATCGGTGACGGTTCATGTTCAGCCATCTGTATCAGGGGAGGCAGAGCATAGGTATAGGAAGTAAAAGCCAGCAACACAACTGCAGCAGCACTGGCCGCCATCTTTTTCCAGCTTCGCTTCAAGCGAACCAAAACTGCTGAACGGCCAGTCCCCGGTTTTTCAGTTATACGCTGCATAACCGAATCTTTAAAGCCATCAGGCGCCGGAATAATGTTCTTGCCTGCTGACCGGAACAAACTGGAAATTTGCATCATTTCCTGATAGTTCTGCCGACAGCTCTCGCATTCCTCCAGGTGGGCAATGAACATTAGAGCGGAATTACCCTCCAGCTCACCATCCATGTATGGAGATATGAAATTTTTAGCTTCTTTGCAATTCATAGGTGATCACGCCTTCGTCATTAATTATCTATCCAATGCCCTCTAGCCAATTCCTTTTTGAGGGCTTTTCTACCCCGACTGATACGAGATTTTACTGTACCTAATGACCAGCCCGTTATACTGCTGATTTCCTCATAGCTGTATCCTTCCAGTTCCCTGAGCACCAGGGCAATTCGATAGTCGTAATGCAGCCTATCCAGGGCCGAGTTCAGCAGATCCTTTAATTCCCTGCGTTCCATTTCATCCAGGGGATTTTCCTGGCTGGCGGCCAGTTCCCGAAATAACAATCCTTCCCCGTTAGTTAAGGGTTCATCCAGCGAAAAGGTTATTACTTTCCGATTCCGGCGTACATGGTTAATCCACAGATTAACTGCTATCCTATGCAGCCAGGTGCCGAAATTGGCACTAAAACGGAACGACTTAATTTTATTAAAAGCCTGCACGAACACATCCTGGGCGAGATCCTGGGCATCATGCTCATTGCCGGTCAGATGACAGCAGTGAGTAAAAACCCGGTCCTGGTACAGCGCAACCAGTTCTTCAAAAGCCAGCAAGTCATTCTGCTGAGCCTTTTTAATCAATTCTTCGACTGGTGGTATCAAAACTCAACCCACTCCTGGTCCAATCGGAAAAGTCCGACTAGTTATTAGACAATATAGTTGATGAAAAAGTTCCCATATATTTAATAGGCAATAAAAAATTTTTATTTCATAAGTATTTTATTAAACAGTAAAAATGAAATTATTAATGTTCCTGAGCCAACAGCTAGTAGTAATTATAACATTTTCTGCTGTTTTAAGTGTTAAGAGGAAATATTTATATGGATTACCTTATGGCACTATTTATGTTAAGGCAGCATTTAATTCTTATGGAGAAGTAGCGGAGAATTTATTCTCCGCTGAGAGCGAAGCAGAGAACTGAAGTGACTCCTGGCAGGGGCTGTGTGGAAACACAGTTCGGGGAAACCGCCTAGTATAACGTTGCGCCCAAAAACTAGGCATCGCTGCTGTGTG
Organism: Syntrophomonas sp.; assembly: GCA_016841425.1. Lineage (GTDB taxonomy): Bacteria > Bacillota > Syntrophomonadia > Syntrophomonadales > Syntrophomonadaceae > JAAYJK01. The sequence goes on from JAENZE010000010.1 coordinate 113,542, forward strand.
GAAACATAGTTCAGGGAAACCGCAACATTAAGTTTCAGGCGGTTTTCTTACATTAGAGGAGAATTAATTATCCGTTACTACTTAATGTTAAGATAGCATTTAAACTTGTAGAGTAGGGTAGCGGAGAATTCATTCTCCGTTGCAACTACAAAGGATTTGCATTTCTTAACCCCTATCCTGTGTTAGCTTATTATGCCATAATGACCATTAACCATGCCGCTTGTAAATATATGAAAAATATGTATGGCTATAGGGAACTTTTTTTTGCCCATCACAGTCTAAATAACAACAGGCTGGTTATTAATCCAACCGTTGCCTGTTATAGTTGGGATTGGACAAAATAACAGTTACATAAAGGAGGGGAAAAAGAGTAATATAACGGCAGAAAGACTTGTTTATATCTCTAAAGGAAAAAAAATTCTTTTTACGGGAACTTTTTTGTAATTAATTTTGTCTAACTAGTTGTATAAAAATCTGGAGACTGATGGTTTTATTGCCAGACAGGCCAGACTAAGGAAAACCGGTACAATCTGATGATAAATAAAATACCGGTAGGTAAAGGAGGGGAGACGGTAACAACTATCGCGAACGGTGCGATCACCGTTGATTACCTTTAGAAGAATAGGGTTTAACCCTGATCACCTGAACGAAATTATTCTAATTATTCAAATAAGGAGGGAAATTAATTGCTAAAAAGAACAAACAAGAAATTAGCATTACTATTAGTTCTTACCATGCTGGCAACCATGTTTGTTGGCGTAGGCGCAGCCAGTGCAGCACAGGAATATGCAGTAATCGACAGCAGCTACACCTATGTGGAGGCTGAAGATGCCCAACCTGCAGGTGTAATCGACATCACCATGGGTGAAGACTATGTCGCGGCAAATCTTAGCGACATTTACGTTGAAGTTACCCTGCCCGAGGGTGTAGAATTTACTGATACTGCTACCTTGGATCTTAATAATGGCGATGACACACTGGTATTGTTAGGCGCTGCAGCTGAGGGAGTAGATTCAGCACTATTTTATTATAATGCAGTACCAGGTGCTGTTGATGATGTGGCTGAAATAGCAGCTATCGATCTGGATATCGACTCTGATGTAACCGGCAGCATTAAAGCCGAAGTCAGAGTATGGGGTGTAAATGGCGATTCAATCGTATGGGATATCACCGACGATGTAACTATTGCTAAAGTTGCCGCTGGTGACGTTACCGTTAGCGTTGCTTCTGCCAAGGCTCTGACCCCGGGTGCTGGTAAAACTGGTGCCAAGATCACCATCAAGGAAACCAGCCCGGGCGCTCTCAGCACAACCAATGGCGGAGATATTTTCCTGACCGTTAAAGCTACTGGTGTTAAGTGGGATACCACTATGGGTGCTCCTGTAACATCAGGTATTACCCTGGATGCTATTGATGCTGACGATGACTACAGCAACAATGACAAGACCTTACATCTGACTGTAGACACAGCTTCCACTATAGTAAATGGCAAAATCGAAATCACTCCTAAACTGATAGTAGAGCCGAGCGCTTCCGGTGAGGTTATTATCCAGGTTAAGGGTGATGACATCGATACTACTGACGTGGTAGTTGGTAATGCCGGAACAGCCGGTATAGTAGTAACTGTTGAAAAAGATGACAAAGATAAAGTATACGCAGGCCGTACTGCTGATTTTGAACATGTCAAGATTACTCTTGATGCTGATACTATCTGGAGAATTGGTGATTATTTCACCATGACCCTGCCGGCTGGCGTAAAATGGCAGGATGTTGCTGCTCCTATAGATGATAGTATTGATGATGTTGACATCCTTAAATTTGCTGGATTATATAATAACGACCAGACCGCATGGTTCTCAGTTACCGGCGCTACCATAGGTGATGATATTGAACTGACTGACCTGCAGATCCTGGCTGATTACAATGCAGTACCTGGTGACCTGGAAGTTACCTTTGGTGCAAAAGTAACCGGAACTTATAAGATCGGTACTGTTGCTCAGCAGTTTACTGTTGCAGCTGACCCGCTTAATCTCCCGGTAAACACTGCTGATATCCCTGGCAATACGATTACTATTACTGAAACTGCTGCTGGTGCTATCCTGGCAACTGACAATGATGATGATGATGCAGATGCTCCTGATGCCCTGGACATCGTTCTGCCGATGGGTGTTGTTTTTGCCGGTGTTCCCGATGTTGATGTTGTAGACGGCGACCTGGAAATTGGTGATGTTGAAGTAGTTGATGACGATACTCTGCGCATCCAGATAGAGGCAAAAAGCAACCTGGCCAGTGTAATCGAAATCACTGACATTACCTATAGTGTTGACAACCGTGCTGCTGCTGGCGACATAAATGCCAAAGTTGGTAAAGAGCTGAACATGAACAGCACCAATCCTCTGGCTACCTTCAAAATAGGTAAGATAGTTTCCGCAACCAGCGTTCCCGCATCAAGCTTTGTGATTGGTGCAACCACCTACACCATTGATGGCGTAGAATATACCATGGACGTAGCTCCTTTCATCTCCGGTGACAGAACTTTCATGCCGATCCGCTACGTAGCATATGCACTCGGAGTTTCCGAAGCTAATGTACTCTGGGATGGGGCCAGCCAGACTGTTACTCTTATGAAGGGCGACAAAATTGTACAGATTAAGGTTGGCAGCACTCAGCTGCTGGTCAACGGCGCTGCCATTACCATGGACGTAGCTCCTGTAAATGTAAATGGCCGTGTATGTCTGCCCATCCGCTTTGTAGCACAGGCATTCGGTGCTACTGTAGGTTGGGATGGAGCAACTCAGACTGTAACCATCGACTAATACCTAAATCGATTCCTGAAATAGCCCGGTTTTAAACCGGGCTATTTTTTTTATAATTATGTAAGTATTACATAATTACTCAACTGTCGTACTTGTCCCACTGGCGAGTTTTATGAGGAGCCCACAGGACCTTCCCGCTAAAGCGGGACTACTGGTGTACCTGCATTTCATTGTGGTACGATCAAGGGTGCAACATTAATTACGACCAGCGGGAGTATCAGTAGTGCCCAAGGGTGCAACATTAATTACGACCACCGGGAGTATCAGTAGTGCCCGCAGCCTTAATAGTGACCAACGGGAACATCAGCAACATTATTAGTGCAGTAACAAAGTGAATGCACATCAGTCGTCCCGCTTCGGGGTAGTACCCGAAGGGTGAAGGGTGACGGCGGGACAAAGTATAATGCTCGCCACTCCGAAGCTGTTTACCATCTGCGCAAGTTGAGATAATAAGTAAATCATTGACCCGCCGGTCGGCTGAAGTATATAATCATAGTATACGAATAATACATAATCGGGGAGGAATTAGCATGCGCAAGTGCATGGCAGCGATATTAATGGCATGTTTTCTGCTGGTCGGGATAGCTCCGGGAGCAGAAGCATCTGACGACATTACCTCAACTGGAAGCGAACAGGCCATTCTTAGCATGGAGGAAGCAGTAAGAATGGCCCTGGATAATAGTCAGGAATTGAAGCAGTCTGATCTGGCCGTGGAAGCCGCTGCCATAACCCGGGATGAGGTCTGGGATGCGGCCAACGCATTTTTAATGGCGACCTACGTACCCGGTACTGATTTGCATGTAAGTGTTCCTACGGATTCAGATCCTAGCGGGGCAGTATACCAGACTAATTATGCCTGGATGGCGAAGAAAAAAGCTTATGAGACAAAGGCTGAAGCAGTAGCCTATACGGCCCAGCAGAACTACCTGGCGGTTCTGACTGCCCTCAATAATTATGAAGCTAAACGCCTGGCCGCTGAAAGGGATAGTGAGAACCTGCGCATAGCCCGAATAAAGCTGCAGCTGGGCATGATTACACAACTGGATTTATCGGGCATTTTAGCCCAGTCTACCGCCTCGCAGGCAGGCTTTATAAGTGCCGGGCAGAATCTGGATAAAGCTTATGCGGAACTGGCAGATTATGTTGGCCTGACCCATGATACTAAGCCGGTATTGGAAGACAAATTGATGTTTTCCCAGCTGGAAGTTGATGACCTGGAAGCAGCCATTAACACGATAATTGGTAACAGTCCCTCGGTATGGCTGGCCGAAGAAGCGGTACGGCTGGAGGAACAGACCTCGGGCTTGGACTCCTGGGAGCTGGATAAAGTCAATAAAGACGAGGCACTGGTGAATGTGGAAATTGCTCGGGAGAGCTTGAAGCAGGCGATTCGGCAGCTGTATTATACCACCAAACAGCTGGAAGAATCTTATGCTGCTGCCCTGCAGGGAGTAGAGGTAGCTGAACGGGCTTTGGCTACCAGTCAGCTGTTGTATGAGGTAGGCCTGGGTACTAAAGCAGATGTTCTATCTGCCGAGGCAGCTCTGAGTGCGGCCCGCGGAGATGCCCAGACTGGTTTGCAGAACCTGGTCTATCAGCACTACCTGTTAAAATTAGCCTTTGAAAAGCCCTGGAGCGCCAGTTAAAAAATGAAGATATAATTGTAATGGACCCAGCGGTTGGATTGATCCAGCCGCCTTTCTTATATATAGATAGGCTAATTCCAAGATATACTCGCTGATACATATAGATGTATCACAGACAGTAACATCCAGGGAATGCTCAATCAAGCATTTATTGGAAAATTAAGCAGAGGAGATATGCTATGTTAAAAACTACTGCCCGCGTTATCCTGTGTTCACTGCTGATACTGAGCTTGTCTGTTTGCAGTCCGGTGCTGGCCGCTCCAGATTCAGTACTGGATGAAGTGCAGGCCCTGGTGGAGAATTTTTATGTTGATCCAGTAGATGTGGACCTTTTAAACACCAATTCTCCCCAGAATCTGATGGCGAAGCTGGGAGATCCCTTTAGTGTTTATTTAACGGCAGCCGAGTTTGAAGAGTTTATGGGGTCCATTGAGGGGCAGTATGCTGGAATCGGGGTATATTTAAATGGTCAGATGCTCCCGGAAGGTATCGAGATAAGCGGAATAATCGGAGGATCACCGGCCGAAAAGGCAGGTCTTAAGGCCGGGGATGTGATTGTCGGAATAGATCAGAAAATTATAGGCGGGCTAGATTTAGATGCCGTCTGCGGGATGCTCCTGGGACCCGCTGGAACTCGGGTGCAGATTGAGGTTAAGACGGGTCAGGCCAATAAGAATATCACCCTGATTCGTCAGATCATAAATATTCCAGTGGTGAATTCCACCCTGCTAGGTTTTAATACGGCTTACATAGACATTGACAGCTTCAGCGATCAATCCGATCAAGATCTGGCCAATACTATTGCCAGCTGCCGCCAGTCCGGGGCAGATAAATGGATAATTGATCTGCGGGGCAACCCGGGCGGGTATATAAACGCAGCCATAGAAATGGCAGGATTATTTATCGGACCGGGAATAGTTACGGTTTTGGAGGAAAGAGATACTGTTACCAGTTATTATCCTGATCAACCTGAATTACAGATGAGTGATCCAATTATTATACTTATAGACGAAAATAGTGCCAGTGCTTCCGAAATACTGGCCGCAGCCTTAAAGGATCATCGCAAGGCGATACTGCTCGGTGCCACTACCTACGGAAAAGGAACGGTACAGGAAATATACCCGCTCTCCAATGGGGACTGGCTGAAACTAACCACGGCCCGCTTCTATTCGCCGCTGGGGATTCCCATCAATGGTGTCGGGGTAGATCCCGACTTGCCCCTGGACAGTAACAATATGATCAAAGCGGCAGAATTATTATTATCAGATCCTCCTGATGGCGGGGCTGGCAGTTATGAACTTCTGGCTAATGGACACGGGTTTGTTGTTGACCTGGCCCTGGCCCGCAATTCAGAATACTGGGAGGTCTGGGGGGACATCACCGGGCAGCTGCAGTATTTGCCTGCCTATAAAGAGCCTGGAGGAGAAAGATACAATATGTTGACTCTATCCCAGGTCCAGGATAAGACTGCTCTGTATTATCCCAAGGCCAGGACTATAGGATATGCAGACAATTATAGCTCAAACCGGGATATCGTTTTATACATCTCCCGGGATTCAGCGGAATGGAATGAAGACAACATTGACATGCGTAATGCGTCCACCGGGGAAGAGGTGGAAGTGGCTGTAGAGGTAAGTGCAGATAAATTTATCAAGATTAAGCCTGCTGTTGATCTGCTGCCGGGAGAATACTGGGTTATTTTTAGTGATGGACAGCAGGATGAATTTCTGGCCAGAATCGGAATTAATCAATAATTCGCCGAGTGAGCAGCTTATTTCAGCAAGAGCGAGCTGCGAATAAATTCACAGCTACAAGAGAAGATGAACGCTGGTACGGGTTATCATACAGCACTATTGCCTGAGATGCGCTAGGAAAGCGGAAGCCGCACTGTTAATACGGAAAAAAGTACGGGCGATACTGTGAAATATTTACATTCTGGCGTTTAACAATACTGTTGACTGCTTGGAAGCGCTGAAGATATAATTTGAGTAGACTGACCAGCCGGTCGGGAATTATAAGAAGTTGAATTGGGAGGGTACAAAGTGAACAAGGATAATAGAGTAATCAGCCTGATATTGCTGATAGTGCTGATCTGCACACTTTTGCTAGGCGGATGCGGTAACACCGAGGAGAAAGTTGCGGAGTCGGAGCTGACCGTAAAGGTTGCGGCCGCAAAAATTCAGTACATAGCTAAAACTTCCCAATATTCGGGTGTAGTTAGAGGAATCAACGAAGTAAATGTTATGGCCAAAGCACCTGCCCGGGTTTCAGCCATAAATGTTAAGCCAGGTGATTATGTAACACAGGGCAAGGTTCTCTTAACTCTTGACAGCAGCGACTATGAAGCATCCATCAGACAGGCTGAAGCGGCAGTGGCCATGGCCGAAGCCGGTAAGAGGGCCAATGATGCACAAAAAGCTACCGCCCTGGCTAATTATGAAAGGACCTTGAAACTGCACGAGGGCGGTGCAGTTTCAGACAGCCAGCTGGAAGCTGCTAAAGCTCAGTATGATGCGCTCAATTCTGGCAGTGCCGAAGCAGGAGTTGAGCAGGCCAGGGCCGCTCTGCAGCAAGCCCAGAACAGTGTAGGCAATTGTACTATAACCGCACCTATCAACGGTGTAGTAGGAACCATAGCGCTTTCTCTGGGAGAAACGGCCAGCCTGCAGTCGCCAGCCGCTGTCATCAGCGATACCTCCCGCCTGGAAATAGAAGTCCAGGTGAGTGAATCAGAGATTGCTTATGTTAAGGAAGGCAGCGAAGTTAAAGTGACGGTCAGTGCAGTCAGGCCAGAACCGTTCAATGGATCAGTTGAGAGTGTATCTGTTGCGGCTGATCCCAGCAGCAGGAATTATAAAGTAAAAATCACCATGGATAATCCTGATAACTTGATCAAGTCAGGCATGTTTGCCCAGTTAGCATTGGCTACTGTTTCTGAAGCAGATGCGCTGTGTGTACCCCGCAATGCCGTTATTCCTAAAGGCAGTAAATCAGTGGTCTACATTGTTGATGAAGACAGCCGGGCTCGCCTGGTGGAGGTAGAAACAGGGATCGAAAACAGCAGCTATATTCAGGTGGTAAAAGGCCTGAAAGAAGGCCAGCAGGTAATAGAAAAAGGCAATACTCTGGTGAATGACGGAAGCAAGGTCAGGGTGGTCACCGGGGGTGAAAAATAGTGAAAATAGTTAATTTCTCCACCCGGAGACCGGTAAGTGTTATTGTTATAGTCGCGGTTATATTAATACTAGGATTCTTCTCTTTCTCGCGCACCTCGGTTGACCTGCTGCCAGAGATGAACTTTCCTATGGCTGCGGTTATCACCAGTTATTCTGGAGCCGGACCGGAAGAAGTAGAATCACAGATTACTAAAACCATGGAAGGGTCCTTAAATAGTCTCAGCGGCATCACTGAGATCCAATCAACTTCCAGTGAAGGAAGTTCCGTAGTACTGGTCATGTTCGACTGGGGCACCAATATGGACAGCGCCATGCTGGATATCCGGGAAAACATATCTTTTATAGAGAGTTTCCTGCCTTCCGGAGCGGGTAAACCGATGGTGGTGAAGATGGACCCCAATATGATGCCTATAATGCAGATCGGGGTAAGCGGTGGTGAAAATCTGGAACAACTCCAGGATATCGCCGAGGATATTATTGAACCCCGGCTTTCCCGCATACCAGAAATAGCATCCGTATATATTACCGGAGGTAATGTTCGGCAGGTCAGTGTCGAAGTAGATCCAGTAAAATTGGAAAACTATAAACTATCCCTGGCCCAGGTGGTATCAGTTCTGCAGGCGGAGAATTTCAATATGTCCGGAGGGCAGTATGAACAGGGCCAGCGCAAGTATTATGTTCGCAACCTGCAGCAGTTTGAGTCAATTGCCGACATAGAGGATGTACGCATCCTGACCGGCACCGGCCAGGCCATACGGCTGGCTGATATTGCGGTAATTAAAGACGGGTACGAAGAAACTACCCAGTATACCAGGGTCAATGGAGAACCGGCAGTAGGTATTCACTGTATGAAGCAGACCGGGGCCAATACCGTATCAGCTTCCAAACAGGTTTTAGCCGAGTTGGATAAAATACAAACGGAACTGGGTTTGGATCTGGAAATCAGCGTAGTTATGGATCAGGCCGAATATATCAAGCAGTCCATTCAAAATACCGAGAAGATGATATTGGAAGGAGCTCTGCTGGCCATTTTGGTCATCTTCCTCTTCCTGCGCAACTGGCGCAGTACTTTTATTATCTTTATTTCTATACCGGTTTCTATAATTACCACCTTTATTTTAATGTATTTCAGCAACAGTACGGTTAATTTGATTACTATGGGGGGATTGGCTTTAGGGGTCGGCAGGATCGTGGATGACTCCATAGTAGTATTCGAAAACATATATCGTCACCGACAATTAGGAGAACCACGTATGCAGGCGGCCCAGAAAGGGGCTTCGGAAGTTGGGGGAGCGGTAATTGCTGCTACGCTGACTATTATCGCGGTCTTTGCTCCTATTGCGTACGTACAGGGCTTGACTGCCATATTGTTCCGGCCCCTGGCCATAGTTATATGCTGCTCGATCGTAGCTTCGCTGTTTGTCTCCCTAACCATTATACCGCTCCTGGCTTCGCGTATGCTCACCGATGAAACCATGGAGAAATTAAGTGCCCTTAACATCGGTGAAGGGAAAAAACTTACCGACCGCTTCAGCCGTTGGATTGACGGACTCAGTGAGAGATACAGCAAATTGCTGCAGGCATCATTGAAGCGGCGCCGTCGGGTGGTGGTATTAGTTACATTAATGTTGTTTGCCTCCCTGGCCATGATACCTCTGGTGGGGGCCGAATTTATGCCAGCTATGGATACCGGAGAGATATCTATTAATATTGAGATGGATAAGGGGAGTACGATTTCCAGTACTGATGAGGTGAGCAGGCAGGTGGAAGAACGACTGCATAATGTGCCGGAGGTGGATTTATTATTTGCCAGCGTAGGTTCTTCATCGGTAATGCTTATGGGTTCAGGGTCCAATACCGATGTATCCACCATGTATGTTAAACTTTGTCCTCGCAACGAACGCAGTAAAGATGTTAATGAAATGACCGATGATATGCGCCAGATGCTGTCTGATATACCCGGAGCTAAAATTGAGGTAAGCGTGATGGATAGCTCAGGCGGAATGATGTCCGGGAGCAGCAGTGCTATAACTATCCAGGTTACCGGTGATGATCTCCAGGTTTTGAAAGACCTTTCAGCGGAGATAACAGAAGTGGTCAGGAATGTGCCAGGGACCAGGGAAGTGGTATCTTCCTTAACTGATGGGACGCCGGAACTGCAGATTCATATTGATCGTGATCGAGCCGCTGCTTATGGCTTGACCCCGATGCAGGTATCCTCGACTATTAACTCAGCCATGCAGGGTACGGTAGCTACTCAGTATCGTGTAGAAGGGGAGGAAGTAGATGTTAAAGTTCTATATGCCTCTGATCAAGTACAGGATATAGATTATTTGAAAAACCTGACTATTTACAATACCATGGGGATTAGCGTTAAGCTGTCTCAAATTGCTGCATTTACCGTTGAACAGGGACCAATATCCATAAGCCGCCAGGATCAGGTGAGAATAGCCAACATAAGCGGGTCACTTCTGAACCGGGATTTGAAGAGTGTTATGGATGATATAAAGACCGGGGTAGATAAAATTCAACTGCCAGCCGGATATGAAGTGGAATATGCCGGGCAAAATCAGCAGATGATGGATACCTTCGGCGACCTGGCGCTGGCTTTGCTGCTGGCGATTATCCTGGTTTATGCGGTAATGGCAGTACAGTATGAGTCTTTCTTCAGTCCCTTTGTCATAATGTTTTCAGTGCCTACCGCTATTATCGGGATAATACTATCCCTGCTCTTGACGGGAAGAGCACTTAGTGTACCGGCTTTTATAGGGATGATTATGCTGGTCGGAGTAGCAGTGTCCAATGCCATAGTATTTGTTGACTATCTTAAGCAGCAGATTGATAAAGGTATGGATCGCGATGAAGCTATCGTAGAAACGGGACGGGTCAGGCTGCGACCTATACTTATGACTGCCTTCAGCACCATATTGGCCATGGTTCCCCTGGCACTTGGTATGGGCGAAGGAGGAGAATACCAGGCTCCCCTGGCTACGGTAGTAATTGGCGGCTTGTTAATTTCTACCCTGATCACCCTGGTACTGGTGCCGGTGGTATATTCGATTTTGGATGATATAGGACGCCGGCGTCGGCAGAAAAAGGCTGACCGCAAGGCAGTTACGGCTGAGTTAAGTTTGGATTAAAAGCAAGTGAAAACAGATAGTATTTACCTGGCAGTTGCCAGGGCATCCGGGCAGACCTTGAGTCTGCCCGCGCTTGGTCAGGGATGAGTTTAGCACCTGCAGTATCGGTCCAGATGATTTTAGGTTCAGGGGGGTTATGGATGAAGGATATTATTGAGAAGACCGAGAACAAGAGGGAACGCATTTTGCTTGCCGCAGTAGAGGTTTTTACCTGCCGGGGTTATAATAGTGCCAGGATGGAAGAGATAGCAGAAACAGCGGGGATTGGCAAAGGTACTCTATATGAATACTTTGACAGCAAAGTGCAGTTATTTAATGAAATGATCATCAGGTCCTGGGAAGAATACACCAACTCACTTACCGCTGATTCAATTCACGAGCTCACCTTTGAAGAAACTATAAGGGAGATAGTAAAGGGACATTTTACCTTCAGCAAAGAGAACAAGAAATTAGCTCGGATATTGTTCTGGGATACGGAAATAATGGATGAAGAATTAAAAGAATGGATGTACGGACGCAGGAAAGAGCAGGAGAAACTTATTAAACAATTAGTGGATAAAGCAGTGGCCGCAGGAGAGATAAAACCGGTAGATAACAAGCTGGTATTTATTATACTGGCAGGATTGATAGGATCTATCTGGGCTATTAACATCCTGGAAAACTGGGAAATAAACCCGGAAGAACTGGCCGGACAGCTCACCGACGCTGTTATGAACGGCATCCGAAGATGATCACGGGGACGGTGACAATTTAAAACCGTCCCCATTGTCATCTTTTTATCGGGGTTGGGGGAGACGGTTGACCTAAATATTTTGACTTCAGCTTGGGAATATATTACTATGATGCTAAATACCTAATTAAACAATCTTCTTAAGGAGTGGCTATGGATAATACTTTGCTGGAAAAAGCCCGGGAATTGATTAATGCTAACTACATTTCTACTACCCTCAGCACGGTGGATAGGGAATATAATGTAAATATTGCAGTGATCACTGTCCTGGAGATGATTGACGAAAATACCATAATCTGTGCTCGCTTCGGAGCCGATAAGACTTATGCTAATTTAAAGGAAACCGGTAAAGGTGTATTCCTGGTCTTGCTGACTGCAGACAACAAAACCAAAGATGGAGTCCGGGTATATGTGGAACTGCAAGATGACCAGCAGGAAGGATACTATTTTGAACGGATAAAGGATCGTCTTAAGAATACTGCTTATGGTTCCTTTCCGTTAAAGAACTGCCTGGTTTTTAAGGTTGTTGATATATTGCCGGTTTCTATGCTGAAAAAGTAGGCCCAGGAGAAATCTATTGGGAGGAATTAAGTAGTGTATTTGGGGAAAGTATTAGTTGTTTTTGGGACCAGGCCGGAAGCGATAAAAATGGCTCCGGTAATCAAAGAATTAAAGCAAGTAAAGGATATTGACACGGTGGTGTTGGTAACAGCTCAGCATCGGGAGATGTTGGATCAGGTCTTACAGCTCTTTAAGATAGAACCAGATTATGACCTGGATTTGATGAGGGAAAAGCAGGATTTGCACAGTATAACTTCCGGGGTGTTAAACGGGGTCAGGGAAGTGTTAGAAAAGGAGAAGCCAGACCTGGTAGTAGTTCATGGTGATACTACCACAACTTTTGCGGCTTCTCTAGCTGCTTTTTATCAGAGAATACCGGTAGCTCATGTGGAGGCAGGACTGCGTACCTACAACAGGTATTCACCTTTTCCGGAAGAGATAAACCGCTCCCTCACCGCCCGGCTGGCAGATTTGCATTTTGCCCCCACCGATATTAATCGGGAAAACCTGCTGCGGGAGTCTATTGGAGATTTGAGGATATGGGTGACTGGCAATACCGTCATAGATGCGTTAATGCAGACAGTAAGCTCCAACTTCAAGTTTGGGCCTGAATTATCCAGAGTAGATTTTAACCGCCGCCTGTTATTGGTAACCACTCACCGTCGGGAAAACTGGGGCACCCGTATGCAGCAAATTTACCAGGCCTTAATAGATTTGCTGGATGATTTTAAAGATATTGAATTGATATTTCCAGTTCATAAGAATCCGGTAGTGCGAGAGGTGGCAGAAGCTATGCTGGGGGGCCGGGAACGTATCCATCTAATAGAACCACTTGATTATGAGCCCTTTGCTAATCTCATGAACAGATCCTACCTGATCCTAACTGATTCTGGTGGCTTGCAGGAGGAGGCACCCTCGCTGGGTAAACCGGTATTGGTCTTACGGGATAATACCGAACGGCCGGAAGCGGTAAAGGCAGGGACGGTTAAACTGGTAGGAACTAACCGGGATCGAGTTTACAGCGAAGCCAGAAACTTACTCTCTAATGAGATGGAATATCATAAAATGGCTCGCTCCATTAATCCATATGGGGATGGAAAAGCATCCGGCAGAATTACGAGAGTAATCGTAGATTTCCTTTATGCCCGGATTGGCGCTCAGTAGACAAAGTAAGGATGAGTATTCCCCTTCTCAGGAAGAATAGGAGTAAAAAGATAATTTCAGGATTTAGAATAGGGTAGCAATCAAGATAAGAACAATTCGGGTTATAATGATCGAAGGATGATAAGCCGCGCCTAATATAGAAGTAAATTGGGATCCTTCAGCAGATGCAGCAGAATAAAGACTAATTAATTTATTCAATTTTTCCGCCTGATTTGCCGACAATCCATTAAGGAGGATTTAGATGTCACATATTAAGTTCGGGACCGATGGTTGGAGAGCCATTATTGCCAGAGATTTTACTTTCGCCAATTGCCGGGTGGTAGCCCAGGGTATTGCTGCTTATATAAACAGCAGCAATCTCAGTAAAAAAGGGGTAGTCATCGGTTATGACAATAGATTCATGTCCAGAGAGTTTGCCGATGAATGTGCCCGGGTCCTGGTTGGAAATGGCATTAAGACTTTTTTAATCAAAAAGGTCAGCCCGACCCCGGTCACCGCCTACGCAGTACACTTGAGAGGAGCTGGAGGCGGTTTGGTGATTACCGCCAGCCATAACCCGGCCGAATATAATGGTATCAAATACATACCAGATTATGCGGGACCTGCTTTGCCGGATATAACTGATGCTATAGAGGAAGAAATAGCCCGGGTCCTGGAGACAGAAAAAATCTATGAATTGGATCTGTCAGAAGCTGCCGAGCTGTCTTTATATCAAGAAATTGAAGTCGATAATGAATATATTAACCATATTTTGAAGCTGGTTAAAGTTGAATATTTCAAAGGTAAAAAAGTTAAAGTAGTTACTAACCCTATGTTTGGAGCAGGGGTTGGATATCTCGATAGAATACTGGGTGAACTGGGATGTGACGTCAGAACCATTAATAATCACCGGGATGTTCTGTTCGGAGGTACCATGCCTGAACCCGTCAGCAGGCTTCTGGGGGATCTGAAAAGAGCAGTAGTAAGTTATAATGCTGATGTCGGACTGGCTCTGGATGGTGATGCGGATCGCTTTGGGATAGTAGACAACAGCGGACACTTTGTGAGTGCCAATCGCTTGATGTTCCTGCTGCTGGATCACTTGATGAACACCAGGAATTGGCGAGGGCCGGTATGTCGTTCAGCAGGCACCAGTCATATGCTGGATTGTGTGGCCCGCGGTAATGGTCTGAATATAATTGAAACGCCAGTAGGCTTTAAATATATTAGTGAGGCAATGCGGGAAAAGGGATGTATAATGGGCTGTGAAGAAAGTGGGGGTATGAGCATATCAGGTCATATTCCTGAAAAAGACGGTATATTGGCCAGCTTGTTGGCAGTCGAACTACTGGTTTATACCGGGAAGACTCTGCAGGAATTGACAGATGAATTCAATCATAAATATGGATATAGCTGCAGTGAGCGGATCGATATAAAAGTTACTCCAGGGGATCATCAAACCATATTGGAAAAGATTCAGGCATTTAATCCCAAAACCCTGGGGGGGGTAAAAGTAGCCTCAGTAAATGATATAGATGGCCGCAAGATCCTTCTGGATGATGGCAGCTGGACTCTGATCCGTTCCTCCGGGACCGAACCAGTATTTCGGGTTTATGTGGAGGCTGAGAATGAAGCCAGGCTCCTTGAGGTAAAGGAAGAGGTACTCAATATGGTGGGACTTAACCGCCATATATAAACAGGTGATTTTTTCTCGTGGGTAGGGTTTTAAGTATTCAGAAATTTATGAGAGGGGACAGGCAGGAATTTTATGAATTATGACGAAAGTAGTATAATTGATGAAAATTTAGGAACTGATGAGTTTAGTGTGCTGGATGGGGTCCTTCTCGATGTGATAACTACCCTGGAGAAAGGCCGGGATGATATTTTTGATATTGCCGAAGAAAGCGGTAAACAGGCCCGGCGTATAGAAGTAGAGCTTAATGATGCGAAGATGGAGACCTCCCGGGTTATTGATGAGGTGCAGAAACAGGAGAAGAATGAGCGTTTTGCCCGGCTGCGTCTGATGGAAGTTAGTCAGAATTTTCGTTCCTATTCGGAAACTGACATACAAAAGGCCTATGAGACTGCCCGGGAATACCAGCTTAAATTAATGGATCTGCGGCAGACCGAAATGCATCTGCGCCGCCGCCGGGACGAATTATCCCGGCAGCTAAAAAAATTTAAGGCTATAAACCAGAAGGCTGATAAATTTATGAACACTACGGGTATGGCTTTAAAGATTCTGCAGGGTAATCTAGAAAGGATTAGTTACACTCTGGAAGATGCGGTTAAGAGCAAGCAGGTTGGCTTATGGATTCTGCAGTCCCAGGAAGCAGAGCGCCGCAAGATAGCTAGAGAATTGCATGACGGACCGGCCCAGACCATGGCCGGTATGCTGATAAGATTAGATTTTGTACAGCGGCTATGGGATAATGATATAAGTCGGATTAACGAGGAACTGGAAAATATTAAAAAAATGAGCCGGGAGAGTTTAGATGATATAAGACGTATTATGTTTGATTTAAAACCGGCCCTTATTCATGAAGAAGAATTTTACTATACATTGAAGGATTATTTAAGAGATTTCCAGATTAAATATAACTTTGAAATTAATTTTGTAATGTTCGGCGAAAAGAAAAAATACGATATTGCTATGGAGAGTGCCATATTTCGTTTAGTTCAGGAAGCTATCAATAACATACGAAAACATGCCGGGGTCAACAAGGCTATGGTTAAACTGGAGGATAATGGAAAGAACCTGACCTTAATAATCAAGGATGAAGGAAGTGGGTTTAACCCGGAGCAACTTGATCCGGATAGAGAAAGTTATGGAATCATGGGTATGAAAGAGAGGGTACAATTACTGGGTGGGGAAATGGAAATCAATTCCCGGCCAGGCGAAGGAACTCAGATAATAATTATAGTCCCACTGGAAGGAGAGGCAAAAGATGGATGAAAAGATACGGGTTATAATCGCCGATGACCATGTTCTTGTAAGGGAAGGGCTTCGAAAACTTCTGGAATTGGATCACAGTATCGAGGTTCTTACCGAGGTAGGAGACGGTCAAGGGGCCATAAACATAGCTCGAAAACAGCAAGTTGATGTCATTTTGATGGACATTAACATGCCGGGAACCAATGGAATTACAGCCACCCAGGTCATCAAGAGAGAGATACCCTCCATAAAGATTATTGCCCTGACTATCTATGAAGATGAAGAGGTAGTAGAAATGGTTAGAGCTGGCGTCTCAGCTTATGTACTCAAGGATGTAGCAGGAAGCGATTTAATCGACACTATTCATAAAGTTATGAATGGCGAAATCGTAATTCATCCCCGGGTAGCCAACCGTCTGGTAAGTGAGCTTACCCGGGCTGAGCAGGAAACCGATGATGTAAAGCTTACCAAACGGGAAAAAGATGTGCTGGCTCTCCTGGTAAAAGGAAATTCCAACAAGGAAATGGCCGAAAATATGTTTATCAGTGAAAAAACGGTGAAAAACCATTTGACCAGTATTTTTAGAAAACTAGGAGTTAAAGATCGCACTCAGGCTGCAGTGTATGCTTTAAAAAACCATATAGTTGCTGATGATTAGACAAAAGCAGTAATCAATTGACCTCCGTACGGCATATTATATATAAACAGGCTAAAAGGAGGTTCTTTTTGTGGCTGTCTGTCTCAAAATCATATGTTTTGCTATCTGGATGACAATTATGATGGTCTTGATCCATGGAAGCAATCAAAGAAAGTCCCCGGTAAGCCAGCGGATTTGTTTACAGTTAACTGAAGACGATGAGGCAGAGAGGTGGTTTAAGGCTTGTACAGAGCAAACCCTGCGGGACATGTTAATAAGTGCTGTAGTTGGAAGGTACAAGCAAATGACTATCTGGGCAGTAAATTATGAAAATATTTTATGGTACATTCTGCCATATTTGAAAGTTAATGACGTCGTTTATTTAGTGTAAAATAGCAATTTATGCGTTATTATTAAATAAGAGCTAGAGAAATGTCGTATGTAAAGGCAGGGGGGGCTTTCATACGATCTTTTAGCTTAGAGACGAAAAAAAGTGTTTGGGGTGGGGGGAATGGAAAATATACTCATGGATATCCTTTTCCCGGTAAGTGCATGCAACCTGTGCCGGGAAAAAGGCAGATTTCATAGCCGTCGTCCATGGTGTGAAAAATGTCAGGATGAAATCTTGACTGCCAAGACCAGTATGCCGGTTTGTGAAAAGTGCGGGAAGTACCTCACGGTGCTGGATGGTACCTGTTGCTCAGAATGTCGGGATAATCCGCCGGAATTCAAGATTGCACGCGCTGTTGGTCCTTATGAGAATGATAAGCTTCGTAAAGCGATCAAAGTACTGAAATTTTTATGCCGTAGATATATGAGCGTCAAAATGGGAAACATGATGGCTGACGTAGTTATAGAAGAACCTGCTTTTTGGCCTATAGATATTATAATTCCAGTACCCATTTCCAAGGGCAATTTAAAACAGCGAGGTTTCAACCAGTCGGAACTGCTGGCCAAACAAATAGGGAAGGTATTGAAGAAACGCGTGTGCTCCAACCTGTTATCCAGGGTAAAAGAAACTCCGTCCCAAAGAGAATTAACTAAAGAGGAACGAGAAGAAAACCTCTTGTGTGCTTTTAAAGTCACCGAGCCGGATAAAATAAAAGGTAAAAATATTCTCCTGGTAGACGATGTATATACTACAGGATCAACCATTAAAGAGTGTACGCGCACCTTGATGGAAGCAGGGGCAGAGAGTGTGTCCGTGATAACCTGGGCTATCGGCACAGGATACTAGAGACTAAGGGGTGAAATGATGGCAGCGGATTTGATGAACTGCAGCAGATGCGGCAGGGTTTTTGCCTTCCGGGGAAAAACCATATGCAGTAAATGTATTGAGAAAATGGAGAAAGACTTTGTGATAGTGAGAAGATACCTTCAAAAGCATGCGGGATCTGGAATCCGGGAAATAGAAGAGAATACCGGGGTTGATGAACAGACCATAATACAGTTTATGCGGGAAGGCAGATTGGTTGGCGAAGGCACAGTTAATTTATTAAAATGTGATAATTGCGGCAGCAGCATAAAAGAAGGCAGGTACTGTGAAAAGTGTCTTTATGAGATCAGCTGTAAACTGCGGTCAGTAATGCCGTCGCCGGAAGTCAGCAGTGTTGAGCAGAATAACCGGACTGTAAGGGGAGCTATGTACAGCAGGGAAAATCTAGGTCCAATGGGTAAAAATAAATAGGACAGAACCCAAAGAGGGCAGAATAAGTGAGCAAAGTTAAGGAATAAGGTTATAGAGCTCAAAAAATTAACAAGGAGGCATTAAGCCTCCTGTTTGTTTTATACGAAGAGTAATACACAAGCATTATATGAGGTGAAGATCATGATAATATCAAAAGCTCAGGTTCAGAACATAATGAAGATATACGGAAAAGACTCCAGCTCGGCGCGAGTAGATAACCTCAAAGGTGCCGGGGCTGCTTCAAAAACCGACGAGTTGAGCATTTCCAGTGCCAGCCGTATTATGCAGAAAGCTATGACGGCAGCTAAGCAGGCACCTGATATACGCTGGGAAAAAGTCAACCAAATAAAAGAGAAAATGGCAGCTGACCAACTGGATGTATCAGATGAAGAAATTGCAGAAAAAATTATCGAACAAGCTTTATTAGATGAGTTTATTTGATAAAAGGAAGTGGTGTATGCAGTGGATAAACTGCTGGAAGATTTTATTGATTACTTAAACAAACAAAATCAGGTGATGGATCAGCTTTCACAATGGGGACAGGATAAGAAAGAATTAATCATCCTGGGCCAGGTTAAAGAACTTGATGAATTAATAAGACAGGAAAGCACGGCCATAAATGAACTCCAGCAGTTGGAGGAAGGGAGATTTAAACTGCAAAAGCAATTGGCCGATAGGTGGGGAAGGGATGTTAAAGACATCTCTGCTCGGGAAATACTCAGCAGGGTCAGGCAGAACCAGCCTGCTTTTTTTGACAATCTGGAACTAGCTGTCAATCGGCTGGACTTTAACCTTACCCGGCTTCGGGCCATCAACGAACATAATAATGAACTGCTGGAAGACTCTCTGGACTATGTAGGAGCCATCGAAGCTTCCATTCTGGGTGATAAGGCTGGACTATATTCGAGTTCTGGAGATCAACTCGATGAGAAGAGTATTAACAGAAAAAGCCTCCTGGACAAAAAGGCCTGAAGATATCAGGGAAATGGGGAATGACAAGTGAGCATTTTTATGGGACTGGAAACTGGCAAACGGGCTATTACGGTACAGCAGTTAGCTTTACAGACTACCGGGCATAATATTGCCAATGCTAATACCGAAGGTTATACTCGACAGACGGTAGGTATGGAGGCAGCCCGTCCTTTCTGCACTCCCGGTATACCAAGCAGTTCAGGGGTAGGGCAAATTGGAACAGGAGTTTCAGCGGGCAGTATAACCCGCATAAGAGAAGATTATATCGATATGCAGATTCGCAAGGAAAATAGGAACTCCGGTTATTGGGAAACTATTCAGGACAGTATGGAAAAAATAGAGGTAATTATTAATGAGCCTTCTGATACCGGCTTGAGATCAGTAATGGAAGCTTTCTGGCAGTCGTGGCAGGATTTATCGGTAAATCCGGAGAGCGAAGCAGTACGGGCCGTAGTCGTAGAACGTGGCAATGCCCTGGCGGAAACTTTTAATCACATGTATCAGCAGTTTACCGACCTGCAAAGCGATATCAATTCCAACATCTCCATTAAGGTTCAAGAAATGAATTCGATGATTACCCAGTTGAAGGATCTTAATAAAGAGATTCTGGCTATTAGCGTGTCCGGTCAAAGCCCCAATGACCTGATGGATAAACGGGACTTATTACTGGATCAAATGAGCAGCATGGCTGATATTTCCATAACCGAAGACTATTATGGAATGGTCACAGTACAGATGGGTGGACGGGCTATCGTTCAAGGTACCGATTGTACCACTCTATCAACCGCCAGTGACTCCTATGGTATGTATATGGTTACCTGGAACGACACCGGGATTAAGGCTAATATATCCAGCGGAGAAATAGGAGCCCTGCTTGATCTGCGGGGGCAAACTACCCTTTCTCAAGAGAATTCGATTTCCGAATACAAAGAAATCATACCCGAACTTATTGATGAACTAAATACTATGGCTAAAACTGTAGTAGTGATGACCAATGAAATACACCGGGGGGGTTATAGCTTAAATAATAATACGGATCCTGATTCGGCCTTCCCTGACGGCACCAATTTTTTCTCTATGCCGGATGATCCTGATACTATAGGCAACTGGGCTTCCTATATGAAGTTGGATGATTTAATCCTGAGTGACGCCAATAACATAGCTGCCGCAGCTAATCGGACCTGGGATGAAAACAACCAGGAGAGTAATTTTGGTGATGGTTCTATTGCCTTACAAATAGCCCAGTTAAAACAGAATTTAAATATATCCCGGAGTACTGCCAGCAGTGATAGCTTGAGCGGAGTACTTACGTTCCCGTCCAGTGCTGCAGGAGATCTAACCATTACCTACGGTGGCGGCACAACTACTGCTATTACTCTGGCGGCCCCCGCAGAAGAATATCAAGATTTGCAGGAACTGGCCGTCGCTGTACAGGAGCAGTTGGATGCCAATACTGATTTGAGCACTGCCGGGATAAGTATAACGGTGACTTGTGATGGAGATCGACTGGTATTTTCCAGCAGCAGCAGTGGTTTTCAAGGGGTAAGCGACAGCGGTCTGCTAGGCGGAGGAGTATCTTTTTCCGGGCTGAACACTATCGGGGGAATGATCGAAAATGTCACCGGGGATGACTACTGGGCCTCTATAGCCTCCGGTGTCGGAGTGCAGGGCCAGCAGGCAGCTCGAATGAGTGAAAACCAGAGCATACTGCTGAATCAATTGGAGAATGAACGGCAGTCAGTGTCCGGGGTTTCTCTGGATGAGGAAACCGCTGATTTGCTTAAATACCAGGCTGCTTACAATGCAGCAGCCCGGTTTATAACCGTCATTGACGAACAGCTGGATACGATCATCAACCGCATGGGAACAGTGGGGAGGTAGAATAAGGAATGCGAATTACTAACCAGATGATGGTAAATACTTTAAAAATGAATATCAGCACTAATACTCAGAGAATGGCGGTTACCCAGGACCAAATTGCTACCGGCAAGAAAATCAATAAAGCATCTGATGATCCTGGCAGCCTGGTACAGGTTATGCGAATAAGAGGAAATGTCACCGAAAACGAGCAGTATGTACGTAACCTGGAGGAAGCGGTAAGCTTTCTGGATACAACGGATTCGGCTCTAGACGATTTAAATGAAGTTATGCAGCGAGTGCGTGAACTGACGGTACAGGCCGCCAACGGCACTAATGATAACAGTGCTCTGGAGGCCATAGCCGATGAGATAGAAATTCTTAAAGGACAGGTACGCACTATTGCCAATATCAGTTACAGTAATAAATACATTTTTGCCGGCACCAATGTTACCAAGGCTCCCTGTGGGGAGACCGAGTGGACCGGCAACGGCAACAGCCTGACCATGGAAATAAGCGTCGGAGCCACCTTGGCGGTGAATATCGATATGCGTGATATCTTCGGCAGCCCTACTGGATTAGATGAGCTAGGGAACCCGGATGGAGGTATCTTTGCCATATTCGACCAGCTCATAACAGATATTCATGCTGGAGATAATGAAGCTATATCTGCCAACCTGGATGTTATGGACCAGAAAATTGATGATATCTTAAGCAAACGATCTGTCGTGGGCGCGCGTATGAACCGACTGGAACTGCAGCTAAACCGCATGGAAGATGAGAAGGTTTCGTTAAAAAGCCTTCTTTCGAAAAGGGAGGATGCTGACATAACGGACCTGGCTATTGATTTACAAATGCAGGAAAATGTCTACACAGCTTCCCTGTCGGCGGGAGCAAAAATTATTATGCCGTCATTGTTAGATTTCTTAAGCTGATGATGATTTTCCGACTGTAAGATGCTAAACGGCTAAAAACGATACTGAGATTAAAACGTATTAACAGGATGTAGAGGTGAAAGTATTGAAAATCAAAAGCAAAATACTGGGTGAAATGGAAATTGAAGAATCAGCTATAATTCATTTTCCGGCCGGAATACCTGCATTTGAAGAGGAACGGAGATTTGCTATTATACCTATGGATGAGTCAGGCCCCTTTTATTATTTGCAGGCCTTAAACCGAGCCGAATTATGTCTGGTTATCGCAGATCCCTTTGTGTTTTTTCCAGACTATCAGATAGATGTGCCAGATCAGGAACTGCAGAGGATACAAGCCGGGGACGGGGAAAACATAAGCCTTTTAAGTGTTCTGACCATACCCGACGACTTCAAAAATACTACTGCCAATCTCTTTGCACCCTTGATTATTGATACCCAGAGCAGAAAAGGGCTTCAGTTCATCCCGGAAAAATCGGTTTACAGCACCAGACATACCATTTTTAAAGCAGAATCAACAGAAGCACGGGCAGCAGCCGGGCAGGGGGAATAGAGATGCTGGTATTAAATCGCAAAAAAGGTGAAGCGATTATTATAGGAAACGATATAGAGATCTATATAGTCGAGGTTCAGGGGGATAACATCAAAATTGGCATTGAAGCCCCCCGGGAAGTACGTATATACCGAAAAGAAATATATGAAGAAATAGTAGAAGCCAACCGGCAGGCGGCCAGCCAGCCAGAAGAAGCTTTAAGCAGAATCAAGCAGATGAAGGGAAAGATTTAAACCTCGAAGCAAGGAGGGAGAATGAAATGGCCATACGTTTAAGCGGTTTAGCCAGCGGACTGGATACGGAATCTATAATTAAAGATTTGATGAAAGCAGAACGAACCAAAGTTGATAGCCAGTACCAGCAAAAGCAATTGCTGGAATGGAAAAGAGAAGACTACCGGGATATCAACACCAAACTACTGGCTTTAAGAACCGCGACCTGGGACTTGAAACTGGAGAGCAGTTTTGCCGGTAACACGGTTAAATCAGCTAATGAGAGCATTCTTACTGCCACCGCAGCTGCAACCGCGGTAGATGGCAAATACAGTGTTGACGTACTCAATCTGGCCAGCGGGGTAACCGCCGCCAGTTCTGAAGCTCTGGGGTCCGCAACCAGTAACGGTACTCTGGCTCAGCAGTTTGGAATTTCCGGAGCAATCACTTTCACTCTGGCCGGGAAGGACGGTTCCCAGTCTTTTACGTTTAATGCTCAAGATCACAGTCTTAATACCGTAATTGCTGAGATTAACGATTCGGATTTGGGGATTACTGCCACCTATGACAGCGGAGTGGACCGCCTGTTCCTGACTACCAGCGACACCGGCAGCGAAGTAAAAATCGATATCACCGCTGATCAAAATGGATTTTTAAGGGATACATTGAAACTGTACTCGGGAGATCTGCCGGTGGTGGGCAGCCCGGTGAACCTGGGCACCGGTGAGGATGCGGAAATCGAATTCAATGGTATTGGCGGTCTGACCTTTGCCAGCAATCAATTCACGTTAAATGGAATTAGTTTTGACCTGAACACGGAGGGCAGTACTACTATTACCATCAGCAACGATACGGATGCTACAGTGGAAAAATTTAAGACCTTCATCGAAGCTTACAACAGCGTGGTAGAATTGATCAGCACCAAACTGGGGGAAGAAAGGGATCGTGATTATGCTCCGCTAACTGATGAACAGAAAGAAGAAATGAGCGAGGATCAGATTGATATATGGGAAACCAAGGCACGCAGCGGCTTGTTAAAAGGCGATTCCTTCCTAAACTCGATTTATAGCAAACTGCGTTCGGTTGCTACCGGGGTGGTAGGTGGCTTATCTGCCGATAATGCCTATACCAGTATCTCCAAACTGGGTATCAGTACCAGCAGCAACTGGAAGGACAACGGCAAGCTGTACCTGGATGAAGATAAACTGCGGGCAGCTCTGGCTGATGATCCTGATGCAGTCATGGAGCTATTTACCGGCAGCGGAAGTGTGGATGGTCTCGCGGACCAGCTTTATGACCTGATCAATAACAGTATGACCTCATTGACCAACAAAGCGGGAAGTTCCAGCAGTCTGGCTGATTCCAGCTATATGGGCAAAGAACTGGAGCGTGTTAACGACCGTATCGATGAATGGGAAGAACGCTTGGAGGACCTGGAGGAAAGATATTGGACCCAGTTTACCGCTATGGAGACTGCCCTGCAGAAACTGAATAACCAGAGTTCCTGGCTGCAGCAGCAGCTGGCCAGCTTCAGCAATTAATCTGGCACCTTAAGCTGTTTATATGCTGATAGATTCAATAATCGAGATCGGTGATACCCTGCCTATCATCTTGCTGACTAATCGACAATCAGTAGCGGAGAATTAATTCTCCGCTACTTTTATTTTCCAGTATAAAGGATGTCGCGGCATGAATTGCGCAAAATTAATTATCAATTTACTAATTAAGTCCCAAAAATAATGCGCATTGAGACCCAAAAGGGCATAAAAAGGAGAAAGAAGGAGCATGGTGAATAAAAATGGGCAATACGAGCTGAGAAGGAGTTTTACCACTTACCGGCTTATTAACGATATAAAGAGTACCCTGTTGAAATAGCAGATAATCATGCTTCAGCTGATCAGTCCGGAATAAAGGTCGATGATGGATTCAGGTACAGCTGAACAGGATTGGACGAATGCCCCACACGGATGTGGGAGCTAGAAGATTCAAGGAGGAATATATAATGATAATTAACACAAACGTAATGGCATTGAATACCAATCGGCAATTAGGTATCAACGAAAGTAATACCGCCAAATCACTGGAAAAACTCTCATCCGGCTATCGGATCAACCGGGCTGGTGACGATGCAGCCGGTCTGGCCATCTCTGAAAAAATGCGCGGTCAGATCAGAGGACTGCAGCAGGCCTCCCGAAACGCCCAGGACGGCATCTCCCTCATACAGACTGCTGAAGGTGCACTGAATGAAACTCATGACATTCTGCAGCGCATGAGAGAACTGGCCGTACAATCAGCCAATGACACCAATACTGAAGGGGACCGGGCTGAGCTGCAGAAGGAAGTTGATCAGTTGGCTCAGGAACTCACTCGTATCGCTAACAATACCGAGTTCAATACCAAGACCCTGTTGAACGGCGGAATCCAGGAAGGTACCATCGGCAAAATGACCTTCCAGATCGGAGCCAATGCTTCCCAGGGCATGGATCTGAGCATCGCTGCTATGGACGCAGCTTCACTGGGAGTAGCGGCCTCCTCATTGACCGTAGGTATTAGCACTGGAGCTACTGCCATCAGTACCGCCAGCATAGACGGTACCACCGGCGCCAGTCTAGTGGATGGAGCAAGTTTAACTATATCTGTTGCTGATGATACTGGAGCGGCTGCTACAGGTACAGCTACAGACGCGTCAGGAGATACATTTACTATCGCAGCAGCAGCTGTCGGCACCAGTTTAAATGGTGTGACGATTACATTTACGGATCCCGGGGGAGATGCTGCACTAACAAGTTCATGGGATGCTGGAACCAATACACTTACTGTATCAGCTGACTATGATGGAGCTGCTGCCCCAGCCAATATGGCGGCTATTCAGACTGAAATTAATACTGCTTTGAATGGAGCTGGGTTTGGAGCCGCTGCTGTTACCTTAACTGGTGTTGGAACAACCGTAGCCGAGTTTGCGACACTTGGCTCGATTGCCCTGGCAGACGGCAGAGCTGCTGATTCGTCCCAGACCGTGGTGACTATTACAGATGGAACAACTTCACAGGATGTCCTGGCCAGCGATACTGCCCTTTCAGTAACAGTCTCTTCTGGTGCCTATCAGGGCCTGAGCATGGTAACCACAGATGTTACATCTATGGCTGGTACCCTGACCGTAAACCAGACCCTGCCTACCGCAGCCCAGTTTTCTGCCGGAGCCCTGACTGCCGATGCGGTAGCCCTGAAAGGGATAGATATTTCATCCCAGACAGCTGCCAGCTCAGCTATAACCACTATAAACAATGCAGTTGAGACGGTCTCAGCTCAAAGGTCCAAGCTCGGTGCTATCCAGAACCGTCTGGAACATACTATCAAGAACCTGGATACTTCAGCTGAGAACCTGCAGGCTTCTGAATCTCGGATCAGAGACGTTGATATGGCCGAGCAGATGGTGGAATTCACCAAGCAGAACATCCTGCAGCAGGCAGCCACCGCCATGCTGGCCCAGGCCAACCAGGCCCCGCAGGCAGTACTGCAGCTGCTCCAGTAAACTTTCAGGCAGGCAATTTAATAGGTCTAAGCTAAATTACACCGGTAGCGGAGAATTAATTCTCCGCTACTTATATATTTATAGGGACATACTAGGCAACAGGGGGACGTTCTTTTTGTTTCCTTATTTTCATGCCTTGTACACAATTTTCAAACTAATACCTGTGAGGCGTGAAATTTGTCTGAGGGTACTTCCTTCTATCTGTTTGATTTCACGTAATATCCTATCGCGTTGCCTTTTATCCAGCTGCTGTATGGTATGAATAGGTTTTTGATCAATGATGGCAATTATTATCTGACTTAGCACCTCATCGGTAATTCGTTTCTTATCATAGGCAACAGGGGGACGTTCTTTTTGTTTCCTTATTTTCATGCCTTGTACACAATTTTCAAACTAATACCTGTGAGGCGTGAAATTTGTCTGAGGGTACTTCCTTCTATCTGTTTGATTTCACGTAATATCCTATCGCGTTGCCTTTTATCCAGCTGCTGTATGGTATGAATAGGTTTTTGATCAATGATGGCAATTATTATCTGACTTAGCACCTCATCGGTAATTCGTTTCTTATCATAATAGTCAAGACATTGATCATTGCATCCTTCTTCCATATAACTACGAAACCTATTTATGGCCGTTTCGGTGTCATCAGAAAAAACAGATAGAATTAACTCCCTCTGGGTAAGATTATGTAGATAGTCTCTTTCACCGAAATAATAAGGACAGCTGCTCCAGCGATACAGTTCTGGTCGATGAATAATTCCTGCATTTACGGGATTCTGGTGAATATAACGGATTACTGTTAATAAATATGGTTCATCTTCAACGCATTCACTAGCAAAACGATTTTGAAAAAGGTGTCCGGATCGATCATATTTGCGATTGTACCACCATGCATAACTTGTTCCAATCCTGTGCATTGCACGTGAAATTCCCTCTAACCCTTCCTTAATCAGTAAATGAAGATGATTACCCATCAAACAAAAGCCCAGGAGCTCATAATCACTTCTATTTCTTATGCGTATTAAGGTCTCCAGGTATTTGTGATAGTCTTCGTCATCATAGAATATTTCCTGTCTATTTACTCCTCTTGCTAAGACATGATAAATGCCGCTCGCACTTCTTGCTCTTGACATTCTTGGCATAATTTACCTCTTGAGTTTTCTCCATAATAGCATCCTTTCATTTCATTAACAAGAAAAGAACTTTGCGATTATTTGTTTTAGATTGTATTATTCGTACCTATTTGGAGTGTTTTCATTAAGCGTAATTGGAAACAGAAGATACCTTTTTCATACTTCAGATATCAGAAGAACTCTATTGTTATATCTCCAAAAGGAACAAAAAGAACGTCCCCACGTTGCCTGAGAAAGTTCAAAAGGAAACAAAAAGAACGTCCCCATGTTGCCGCGTCCCCATGTTGCCGGTAAGTTAGTGCCTGCTGCCAAAAAAAATCCCGGCTTTTGGCCGGGGAAGAGAGGATATTAGGTGCACAATGCTCACTCGAGCAGTAAAAGGAGGTTGGAATTAAATTCTTAGATCAAGCTGCTGTATGCTTCCAGCAGTGCCATTTTCTCTTAAGAATATACTTGAGGATGTTACCTGACCATTCAGCTCGTTATTGGAGTTCTTCAAGGCGAAGGAAGTATCTATATTAGTAAGGCAGATGGCCCCTATGTCTTTTTGTCCCAGGCCAATAAGCACATTATTGCCTTGGCTGTCTTTGGTCCATATCCTCAAGCGATCAAAGACGGAATCATTTTCATCAATCCAGCCATTGCCATCTTCATCGTATTCTGCCAATTGGACAAAACCGTCCCCATTCTGAGGACCAAATAATTCCCTGCCATCATTGATTATTCCGTCCCCATTCAAATCCAGGGCCAAAAAACCGCTGCCCGGGTTAAGAAAGGATATGATATCCATTTCCCCATCGCTGTCCAGGTCGAATTCAAAGTTACGCTCGGTTAAAGACGCCGCCGGTCCATCGAAATTAATCACCAGCGGGTCAGTCAGCTGTGCATCTCCTGCTCGAATATGCAGTTCTGTATAGGATGAGAAAGAACGGCTCATATTTAAATTTAATGATACGTTAATTTCTCTGCCATCGGCGGTCTTGACTACAGCTGCGGCGGAAAAGGAAGTCTGTTCACTCTCAGAATAAGATTCATAATAATCATATTCCAATCCCCAGCCCGCCCGCTGGATATTAATCTGCTGGGGAACAGACTTTTGAACGGAGTCTATTTTGCCTTTGGCTTCTGCATCCATATTCATGGGCAGATAGAATTTCATCCTTTTGCCGGTAAAGGCCTCTAAGAGACTCTTTAAAAGGGAGATTTTATATTTATCTTCCTGGCTCAGCTCGAAACGAAATTCCCTCTTTTGTGCCTCTTCAGCGGCAGCAGATATTTCTACGCTGTCCTGGGCCGGTAACTGGCTCAAGGTCTGTTCTTTATCTGATTCTGTGGGGGCGCTTCCTATCCACGTTTTGCTATATTCTTCCTTGATAAGTTCTTCTCGATAAGTACGAGCAGAACTCATTTCGATATAGGAATTTTCGATGATCATACTGTTCACCCCCTTTTAAGGCTTAATAAAGGCATTTTCAAGTCTTCTGATAATATTATCGCAATTTATCAGCTCTCACTTTAGCAAAATTAGGAAATTTATTCTGGCTGTTCCAGGGCAACAGGTCGGGTTAAAGTTTAGCGCTGTTAAGTCGATATATATAGTAATTACTGCAATCGGAGGTGATGAAATGAGGATCGAAGGGCAGGGTGCAGTGGAATCTTTTTATAATAACAGCCAGCTGCCTGGTATGGTGAAAATTGATAAAACCCCTGCTGAAGATAGGGAGGTTGATCTAGCACCCGTGGCAGAGAACGGCGATGCTGTGACCAAAGATAAGCTCGACAAAGTTGTTAAGCTGCTTAATCAGACCATCAAGGCTTCTACCAACCATCATCTGGAATTCCAGATGCATGAGGCCAGCGGCCGTTACCAGGTTAAGGTGATTGATTCTGAGACCAGTGAAGTGATCAGAGAAATTCCCCAGGACTTTATGCTTGATTTATCCGCTCGTATCAAGGGAGTTTTAAATGAGGCCCTGGGGCTAATATTTGATGAGAAAAGGTAAGGTATGAAACACGTATCAGGCACTTAGTTGTAGCTGCACATGATAACAAGGAGGCGAGCAGGTGAATACCAATGGACAAGTATATCAGCAATATAAGAGGACCAGCGTTGAGACTTCGCCCCCGGGCAAACTTCTAATAATGCTCTATAATGGCTGCATTAGAAACATAGAAAATGCTCGAACTGCTATTAATGAAAAGAATCCCGGTCTGGCCCATGAACAGATAGTGAAAGCTCAGGATATCATTATAGAGCTTATGGCTACTCTGAACATGGATTACGATATATCCCGGCGTTTATTGTCTGTATATGATTATATATACAATCAGATGGTAGAAGCCAATATCAAAAAAGATGTTGAACTGCTGGATGAAATTCAGGTGTTCCTGGTAGACCTTAGAAACACCTGGCAGGATGCCATTGGCAAAGTACAGACCAGCAGCCCGGATAATGCTATGCGAGATAATATCAGTACACAAAAATTTAGTGTAATGGGGTAGTTGTAATGGGTCTTGAACTAAAATTGGCCAATACTATAGAACCCTTGAGAATTCTGTTTCAGCAGTTGCTCAAGTTATCCAGCCAGCAGTTGGATACGATAAAGAACAATGATTGGAACAAAATATCCGAAATAGCCGGGGAACGCATTTCCCTGCAGAATGAAATAGAAGGAGCCATAAATAACTTTAAGCAGTGTGAGGAGGAAGTATTGAGCCTTAATGCTAAAAATGGAACTTTTTCGAAATGCCGGGTAATATATGCAGGATATATAGAGCAAAAAACAGAAATAAGAGATATAATTAGTTTAATACAGGCTAATGACAAAAAAAGTCAGGCTCTATTATCAGAGGGGATGCGAAAAACCCGAATCAGTTTGGAAAATGCCCGGGATAACAAGAAAGCTGTGCTCAATTACTATCCTCAGCCAGCATATACAGAGGCATGGTTTTTCGATAAGCATAAATAGGACTGAAGGGTCCTATCCCTTGATGCCTGCAATGATGCCTGAAATTTTGATTTAAGGAAGATAATAGGTGGTAAAGCAGATTGTCAGGGAAATAGCAGACAACTTTCAGACACAATTAGGCCTCTATCAGAAGATGGCAGAATTATCTTCTGCTCAGTTAAACTGTCTGGAAAAAAATCAGGACATGTCTGGAGAGTTGAGAGATATCATGTCCAGGCGGCAGGCTCTTATGGAAGATATCAGTTCTCTGAACGAGAAGAATCGCGCCTGCCAGCAGCAGGCAGTACAGCAATTGGGTATCAATGAGTTTGTATTAAGTAAACTGCTGGGTCAAATCGATGAAGGAGATTATGAGCAGCTAAGAGACATTGTAAGCAGATTAGGTTTGATACTGGAAGCGATAAATGAAATGGATCGTAAAAACCAGCTGTTAATGGTAGAAATAAATACCGGTAAAGCCGGGGGGGAGAGAAAGTCCAGCAGCAGGCAGGCCAGTGACGCATATCGTCGGTCCATGAATCTGGATAAAATTGACCCCGGAAGGTGAGAATAGAAGGCGGTAATTTAATAAAAGAGATATCTGGCAGGGGATATTAGATTCCTTGCTATTTTAATTTTAGAGCTATATAATATGCAATACGGGTCGGTAGGATACTGGGATTCATAACAAGTATACTTCCGGCAAAATCATGCAAAGTGAGGGATTTTCTATGTTTGAAGACAAAACGTTAATTTGCCAGGACTGTGGGCAGGAGTTTATCTTTACCACTGGCGAGCAGGAATTTTATCATGAAAAAGGCTTCCAAAACGAACCGAAACGCTGTAAAGAGTGCAGAACTCAGCGGCGGGCAGGCCGAAGTGAACGTGGTCCTCGCCAGATGTTTGATACTACTTGTGCTCGTTGTGGGCAGGAAACTCAGGTGCCATTCAAACCAGTAGGAGATAGACCGGTATACTGTCTGCCATGTTTCCAGCAGATGAAAGAGGAAGAAGCTATTTAACTGCATCTGTTGCTTAATTTGATTATAGCCGGGCCTTACGGGTCCGGTTTATTTATTTAGGTACCAGGGTTTGTCCTTTCCCTCCTTGCTCTGACCAGGTATAACACTCACCTGGTGCGAAAGTTGAATTAGTAAGTTAGTCCTGACCCTATAAATGGAATCAAAATGCATATACTATTAACAAGATTATGAATAGTAGTGGAGAAAAGAGCGTTCCTAGTATAAAATAGTAATATAACATCGGGAAAGGAGTGGTCATATGAAACTCGACATCAGGGGAAAAAATATAGAAGTCACCGATGCGCTTAAAGATTATACCACCAAGCGGCTTTCCAAGTTAGAAAAATACTTTGATGATGTGAAAGAGGCCCAGGTTGCCCTATCAGTGGACAGTGAAGGACACAAGGTAGAGGTTACCATTCCCATTAACGGCATGATTCTTCGAGGAGAAGAAGCTACCGACAACATGTACAGTTCAATAGATCTGGTAGAGGAAAAACTGGAGAAACAGATAAATAAATACCGAACCAAATTATATCGAAACACCAGGGGAGCAGGATTCAGGAAAAGCCTGCGGGAAGAAATCGAAAAAGAGATAAGAAACAAAGCAGAGCCAGCAGGTACCAACGATGCCTTTAACATTGTCAGGACCAAGAGGTTTGCTCTTAAACCTATGGATGAAGAGGAAGCTATAATGCAGATGAATCTGCTGGGGCATGCATTCTTTGTCTTTTTTAATGCCAATACAGACGAAGTAAATGTGGTATATAAGAGAAAAGACTGTAACTATGGTCTGATTGAGCCACATTTTGACTAGTTGAAGTACAGTTTAGAAAAGTGCTAATATAAAATTGATCTCTTGCTTGAGGAAAGGAGCCAAAAGGTTCCTTCTTTTTTTAATGAAAGGATGAAAGGTATGTTAATAAGTTTTCTTAAGAATATCCTGGATGACAATGAGAAAGAAGTTAAACGCTATCGCAAGCGAGTAGAGGCCATTAATGAATTGGAACCGCAGTATGAAAAATTAAGCGAGGAAGAATTTCCGGCCCAAACAGAAGAATTCAGGCAAAGACTAAAGAATGGTGAATCATTAAACGATATATTACCAGAAGCCTTTGCAATGGTTCGGGAGGCTTCCCGGCGAACCCTGGGTATGAGGCATTTCGATGTCCAGTTGATTGGCGGAATGGTACTCCATGATGGCCGAATCTCAGAAATGAAAACCGGAGAAGGTAAAACCCTGGTAGCCACCCTGCCGGCATATCTTAATGC
This sequence comes from Syntrophomonas sp., assembly GCA_016841425.1. GTDB lineage: Bacteria > Bacillota > Syntrophomonadia > Syntrophomonadales > Syntrophomonadaceae > JAAYJK01. The sequence goes on from JAENZE010000010.1 coordinate 146,446, forward strand.
CCTGGACGGTAAAGGCGTACATATTGTTACGGTTAATGACTACCTGGCCAGCAGAGATGCGGAATGGATGAGGCCGATATATGAATACTGCGGACTTAAAGTTGGCCTGGTTATACACGGTATGAACAGTCAGGAAAAAAAGGAAGCTTATGGCTGTGACATCACCTATGGAACCAATAATGAATATGGGTTCGATTATCTGAGAGATAATATGGCCGTCAGCCGTGAAAATATGGTGCAGGGACCGCTGCATTACGCCATCATAGACGAAGTTGACTCGATATTGATTGACGAGGCCCGTACTCCATTGATTATTTCCGGGGAAGGTGATAAGCCTACTAGTCTATATTATCAGATTGCCAAATTTGTGCCTCGCTTGAAGCATGAAGATGATTATATAGTCGATGAGAAAGCCCATGTATCAACCCTTACCGAGGATGGAGTCAAGAAGGTAGAACAGTATTTTCATATAGATAATCTGTCAGAAAATATGGAACTAGCCCATCATATCAACCAGGGACTTAAAGCCCATACCTTAATGAAAAGGGATCGTGATTACGTAGTAAAAGACGATCAAGTGATCATAGTAGATGAATTTACTGGAAGATTAATGTTCGGCAGGAGATATAGTGATGGTCTGCACCAGGCTATAGAAGCCAAAGAAGGGGTAAAGATTGAAAAGGAATCCCAGACCCTGGCCACCATTACCTTCCAGAATTATTTCCGTATGTACGATAAGCTGTCAGGTATGACCGGTACGGCACTAACGGAAGAAGCTGAATTTAAAAAAATATACCATATGGATGTACTGGCAATTCCCACCCATAGGCCTATGATAAGGGAAGACCACCCGGATATCATTTATCGTACAGAGATGGGGAAATTCCAGGCAGTAGTCAATGATATAGTTGAAAGACACAAGAAGCAGCAGCCGGTCCTGGTAGGCACTATTTCCATTGAAAAATCTGAACTGCTAAGTTCAATGCTGGCCAAAAGGGGAGTAGCGCATCAGGTGCTAAATGCCAAATACCATGAAAAGGAAGCTCAGATTATTGCTCAGGCCGGACAAAAAGGTATGCTTACCATAGCAACGAATATGGCCGGTCGGGGGACCGACATTGTGCTGGGTGAAGGAGTAAAGGAGATTGGCGGCCTGTATATTCTGGGAACTGAAAGACATGAATCCAGGCGTATAGATAATCAGCTCAGGGGGCGTTCGGGTAGGCAGGGAGACAATGGAGAGTCCAGATTCTATGTATCTCTGGAAGATGACTTAATGAGGCTTTTCGGTGCTTCCACCATAGAAGGGGTAATGGACCGTCTGGGCATGGATGACGATATGCCCATTGAAAATAATATAATCAGCCGGGGCATAGAGAATGCTCAGAAAAAGGTAGAAAATCGAAATTTCAGCATCCGCAAAAATGTGCTTGAATATGATGATGTCATTAATCAGCAGCGGGGGGTCATATACGGAGAAAGGTATAAAGTACTGTTGGGAGAAGACCTGCAGGAAACAGTCAGCAGCATGATTGATGATGTTGTGGATGCGGTGGTAGATAATTTTGCAGGTGAGGCTAAGTATTCTGATGAATGGGACTTGCCGGGCATGATGACTTATATCGAGCAATCGATGATACCAACCCCTGACTTTGAAAGCCACGATTTATTAGGTATGACTGCTTCGGAAGCCAAAGAGTTCCTGGCTGACCGTACCCATGCCCTGTATGGGGCCCGGGAGCAGGAGTTGGGTTCCGAGGTAATGCGGCAGCTGGAGAAAGCTCTGCTGCTGAGGATTATAGATCAGAAGTGGATGGACCATATCGATGCCATGGATCAGCTTAGGAATGGCATATCTCTGAGAGCTTACGGGCAAAAAGATCCTTTAATAGAATATAAGTTCGAAGCCTATGAGGCATTCCAGTCCATGATTTACAGTATTAAAGAAGATGTGGTTCGTTATATACTGCGGCTTAAGGTAGTGCAAAATCCAGAAGAAAGAAAAGTGACCACCAGTCAAAGTGAGGACACGATAAAGAAACCGGTGCGCAAAGACAAGAAAATAGGGCGTAATGAACCCTGTCCCTGCGGCAGCGGTAAGAAATACAAACATTGTTGTGGAAAAGGGGCTTAATGAATGGATTTAGCGACTCTGATAGGACTGTTGATAGGTTTTGGCGGCCTGGTAGGCGGGTTCCTCCTGGAAGGTGGACACGCAGGCATGCTGTGGGTGTATACTGCCTTCATCATCGTTATGGGCGGTACTATTGGAGCGACTGTAATCAGCTTCACCGGGGATGAACTGAGGACTATGGGTTTTTTCTTCAAACAGGTATTTGTTGATAAAAAGATAAACTATGCCGAAGTTTTAGAAATACTGGTAGATACTGCTGATAAAGCCCGGAGGGAAGGACTCCTAAGCCTGGAAAGCCAGCTGGCCAACATAGACAACGAATTTCTGGCTCGAGGACTGCAGCTGGTCATTGACGGAACTGACCCTGACCTGACTCGAACTATGCTGGAGATGGATATCGAGGCTCATGAAAAAAGGCAGAGCATCGGTCATGCTGTTTTTATGACTGCCGGCGGTTATGGTCCTACCATGGGTATTATTGGAACAGTAATGGGATTGGTGCACGTTTTGAGTAATATGGCAGAACCGGAGGAGCTAGCCGGCGCTATCGCGGTGGCATTCCTGGCCACCCTCTATGGAGTCTCCAGTGCCAATGTACTGTGGATTCCTTTTGCTACCAAATGCAAAATCAAAGGCGAGAAGGAAGTATTATTGATGGATCTGATATTGGAAGGGGTTCTTTCTATACAGGCCGGGGAAAACCCGAGGGTTATAAGGGAGAAATTGCTTACTTTCGTACCAGCCGAATCCAAGAAAAAGGCACAGCAACCGGCAGCAGAAATGGAGATGTAACGGTATGAGTCGTTCCAGGAGAAGGAAAAAGGCCGCCGAGGAAGAAGGCAATAATGAAAGATGGCTGATAACGTACTCCGACTTGATTACCCTCCTGATGGTATTCTTTGTCCTGATGTATTCAATGAGCCAGGTAGATATCGCCAAATATTCAGCTGTTGCCAATTCACTGAGCCTGGTTTTAACCGGGCAATCCATGAGCATGATGGAGGCACCGGGTCCCTCTATGGCAGAAGGCTTGTCCAGCAGTGACCAGGCAGCTGCCGCAGCCGCTGCCGCAGCTGCAATGGCTAATCAGGCCCAGATGGAGGAAATCGAGGCTATCATCACCAAATTCATCGAAACTCGGGATAGTCAAATAAGCAGTTCGGGTTCCAACGATTCTGAAACTACCCGACTGAGTGAACAGATAATAATATATGAACAGGAACGAGGACTAGTGATCAGCTTTAAGGATGCACTGCTTTTTGGCAGTGGTTCTTCTGACCTCACTCCTGTAGCCCGGGAAATCATCAAAGAGGTTGGTAAACCCCTGGTAGGTATACCCAATTATATTCGGGTAGAAGGACATACTGACGATTTACCTATCAACACCAGTAAATTTCCTTCTAACTGGGAGCTATCGGTTATGAGAGCAACCAATGTAGTACACGTTTTAAGTGAGGCCAGCGGTATTTCTGCCGATCGCCTGGCGGCTATCGGCTACGGGGAAAACCGGCCCCTGGTGATTAACGATTCCGATAAACACCGGGCCATGAACCGCAGGGTAGATTTAGTGATTTTGAAAAAGAAATACGATTATTTTGAACCACCTAGCATTGATACCTAATGCGACAGGGGACGGTTCTCGATTTGTCGCACTTTATACTGTGAATGTAATTATCTTAAGCTTTAAGCTGATAGCCTCTTAAAACCCTAACAATTATACGGTACTTCTCCCCAAATTCCTCAGTATGCTTCGCATCTATTAGTTCTCCAGCCTATTCAGCTCAATTTATTTATAACTTTACTATATGTGTTAAATTAAGCTTTAACAGTTTCCGAGTTATATTTTTAAATATGATACAATTTACTAAGGGTGACTTTTCTTCATTATGGCCAGGAATTATTCCATTTTATTAGTATTCTAAATAATAAATGCGACAAATCGAGAACCGTCCCCTGTCGCGTGGAACCGTCCCCTGTCGCGTGCTCTGTCGTGCTGCTGTCGAACTGCCGCAGGAAAGAACCGTCTCCTGTCACACTCTGCCGCATTTGACAAAAATATCTACGGGTGCTACCTTAATACAGTAGAAACGAAGTTTCGTGAGATTGTGGTGCTGGTACCCAGGGCAATTCAGCTTTCATTTGGCTGAGCTGCCGGGTATATTGTGCTTCTGCCCGGTAATAATTTATGGTAAATTAATTAACATGATAGAGATAATATAAGATAATTAAGATTAAAGCAGATAGGAGGAGATGGCATTGATAGAAGACCCCCGGAGCGTATGCTCATACATAATGAACCGTCTGCAGGAAATGAGGGCTTCTCTTTGACATCGATGGCAAAAAGGAGCAAATCGACTTATTACAGGAAAAAACGATAAAACCTGGTTTCTGGGATGACAACCAGCAGGCCCAGACTATACTGAAGGAAATAAGCGATTTACAGGATATCGTGAAGCAGTACCAGGACCTGTATAACAATATTGGATATATTAAAGATATGCTGGAGATAGCAGAGGAAGAAAAAGAAGAAGAATTAATAAGCGAAACTATCAAAGAACTGGAAGAAGTACAGGAGAAATTTAAGGGATTTGAGCTCCTGTTTTTATTTTCCGGAGATCACGATCATAATAATGCTATCGTATCACTTCATGCTGGTGCTGGCGGTACCGAAGCTCAAGATTGGGTTGAAATGCTTTTGCGTATGTATACCCGCTGGGCAGAAGCATCCGGTTATAAGGTTCAAATTATGGATCTTCTGGCGGGGGATGAAGCCGGTGTGAAAAGCGTAACCTTTCTGGTGACAGGTAATTACGCCTATGGAAAACTGAGATGTGAACAGGGAGTACACCGCTTGATAAGAATATCTCCCTTTGATTCGTCCGGTCGCAGACATACTTCCTTTGCATCTTTATCAGTTCTGCCGGACATCGATGATGAAGTAGAAATTGAAATAAATACTGAAGACCTGCGTATAGATACTTACCGTTCGGGTGGAGCTGGCGGACAGCATGTGAATAAAACTGATTCGGCAGTTCGCATAACCCATATTCCGAGCGGGATAGTAGTTCAGTGTCAAAATGAACGTTCCCAGCTTTCCAATCGGATGGCAGCAATGAAGATATTGACCGCGCGATTGTATGAATTAAAACAAAAAGAAATGGAGAGCAGCCTGGAAGGTTTAAAGGGTGAATATAAGGAGATTGCCTGGGGAAGTCAGATAAGGACTTATACCCTCAATCCTTTCAATTTAATCAAAGATCATCGTACCAATGTGGAGACAGGAAACGTACAGGCAGTACTGGATGGAGACCTGGATGATTATATCTATGCCTGTCTGATGCTAAAGAACAATCGGTAGAGGGAGGATAACGTGAAAGTAATTAATGACCAAGCGGTACAGCAGGTGGAAGAGAAAGCCCTGGCTATGAAGAGACATATCGTTACTATGCTCTGTGAAGCAGGTTCAGGTCACACTGGAGGCTCCTTAAGTGCGTCGGATATAGTCGCCTGCCTCTATTTCTGGGAGATGAATATCGATCCTGAGCATCCCAACTGGGAAGACCGGGATCGTTTCGTTCTGAGTAAAGGTCATGCAGCCCCGGTTTTATATGCAGCTCTAGCCGAGCGAGGTTATTTCTCGGTGGATAAGCTGATGAGCTTAAGAAAATTAGGCAGTCCTCTGCAGGGCCATCCGGACAAAAGAAAACTGCCCGGAGTGGAGGCTTCGACCGGCTCACTGGGTCAGGGAATTTCCTGGGCGGTGGGAATGGCTTTAGCTGGGAAGATGGATAAAAAGGATTATCGGGTGTATGCCATGGTTGGTGATGGGGAACTGGAAGAAGGAATGGTATGGGAAGCCAGCATGGCTGCTGCTCATTACAAATTGGACAACCTGCTGGTTTTTGTAGATCATAACGGCCTGCAGATAGACGGCAGAATAACCGAGGTAATGTCGCCGGAGCCCATAACCGACAAGTTCAGAGCTTTTGGCTGGGAAGTTATGACGGTAGATGGACATGACAGCCGGGCGATAATGAAGGTGCTGAACAGCGCGAGAGATGTTAAGGGTAAGCCAGTGGCAATCGTGGCTGAAACTATCAAAGGCAAAGGCTGTTCCTTTATGGAAAACAGGGTGGAATGGCATGGAACTGCCCCTAATAGAGAAGAAAAAGAAAAAGCACTGGCGGAGCTCGTTTAGAATAAACCGTGAGCAGGCATAGATAGGAGGAATACGCCTTGGAAAAGCAGGCAACCAGGGAAGCATATGGAAAGGCATTATTGGAATTAGGACGAGAGTACCAGGATATAGTAGTTTTGGATGCTGATCTTTCTAAATCGACCAAAACCGCAGAATTTGCGGGAATTTTCCCCGATAGATTTATTAATGCCGGTATAGCTGAACAGAATCTTATGGGCATGTCAGCCGGTCTGGCTGCAGCAGGAAAAGTAGTATTTGCCAGTACTTTTGCGGTATTTGCTGCTGGCCGGGCTTTTGAGCAGATAAGAAACTCAATAGCTTATGCTGAGCTTAATGTAAAAGTATGCGCTACCCATGCCGGTATTACTGTAGGTGAAGATGGAGGCTCCCATCAGTCAGTGGAGGATGTGGCATTAATGCGCAGCATACCGGGGATGTGCGTGGTAGTCCCTGCAGACGGGGCAAGTACCCGTCAGGTTTTACGGAAGCTTTATAAAAGAAGCGGTCCTGCTTATCTGCGCTTAGGCAGGTTGGCGGTGCCGAATATATATGATGATGATCTCCAACTGGAAATAGGCCGGGGCATTGAGCTCAAAGAAGGAAAAGATGCGACCATAATTGGCTGCGGCATAATGGTGGAAAAAGCTTTACAGGCCTCCTTGATATTGGCTGGCGAAGGGATCATGGTGTCTGTAGTTGATATGCATACTATTAAACCCCTGGATCAGGAACTGGTGATCAGGAAGGCAAAGGAAACCGGGGCTATACTTACTGTGGAAGAACACAGTATTATTGGAGGCCTGGGCAGTGCGGTTTGTGAAGTGGTTAGTGAATACTGTCCAGTACCAGTACTGCGTCTGGGGATTGAAGATCAGTTCGGACAATCGGGAAGTCCAGATGAGTTATTACAACATTATGGTCTAAGTGTAGATAAAATAGCGCAAAAAGTCCGGAATTTACTAAAAATTTTATAAAACTAAAAAAGGAATTTTATATATTTTTGTAGAACCACCTTCTTGAGGTGGTTTTTTTATTTGGAGGTTTGTACATGCTAGTTCAATTTTATAACGTCTCCAAAATTTATGCCAATGGAGTAAAGGCGTTAGATGATGTTTCATTAAAGATAGATGGTGGAGAATTCGTTTTTCTCATGGGTCCCAGCGGTGCTGGCAAATCTACCATGATAAAGATGCTGTATAGAGAGGAAATTCCCAGTCGAGGCCAGATTTTTGTTGCCTCCCGAAGCCTGGTACGTATGAAGAGAAGTGAAATTCCGGCCCTGCGCAGAAACATCGGGGTCGTATTTCAAGATTTCAAATTATTAGAAAACAAGACCGTATATGAAAACGTGTCATTTGCCATGGAAGTTGTGGGAGCTAATTATCGGGACATAAAAAGCCGGGTAGGCGAAGTCATCAAAATGGTAGGGCTGCACGGCAAAGAAAAGTCCTTTCCCAATGAACTCTCCGGCGGAGAGCAGCAGAGGGTGGGCATAGCCCGAGCCCTCACCAACAGACCCTTATTGTTGATCGCGGATGAGCCAACCGGCAACCTGGATATGCATACCGCTCAGGAGATTATGGAGCTTCTTTTTGATATAAATCGTAAAGGCACTACCGTGATAATGGCTACTCATGCCATGGAACTGGTAAAAGCCGCCCATAAAAGGGTTATCACCCTGGAGGGCGGAAGGGTCGATTCAGATATTAATCCGGGAGAATTCACATTATGTTAAGAAATATGGTTTATTTTTTTCGCGAAGCATTCAAATCAGTAGCCCGGAATCACCTGTTGAGCATTGCTACGGTAAGTACCATAACTATCTGCATCCTAATACTGGGTATGTCAGTCCTGATAACGCTTAATACCAGTACCTTCCTGGATAGCCTGGAATCGGATGTGGAAATAATGGCTTACCTGGAGCAAGAATTAGATAATGATGGGATTAAAACTGTGCAGGGTGAATTGGAAAGTTTATCTGGGATAGAATCCATTACTTTCGTTTCCCGGGAACAAGCCCTGCGGGATATGCAGGAGACCCTGGGTAAGAAGGAATATGATTTGGAGAGTACGCTGGGGAAGAATCCTCTGCCGGACTCATTTGAAATTAAGGCTGCTGACCCACATGATGTACCAGACCTGGCTGTCGAAATAGAAAAAATAAATGGCATATATAAAGTTAACTATGGCAAAGGAGTAGTGGAACAGTTGTTTTCTACTGCCCGTTGGGTCAGAGTAGTCAGCCTGGTTTTCATTATTCTGTTGGGTTTAGGAGCAATATTCCTAATTGCTACTACTATTCGACTGGCGATATTCGCTCGGAGAAAAGAGATTTATCTGATGAAGCTGATTGGCTCCACCGACTGGTTTATACGCTGGCCGTTCTTCATTGAGGGAATAGGACTGGGTGCTCTGGGGTCTCTGTTATCAATTATTATCCTTGCGAGTGCTTATGGTTCTTTATTAAGCAGGGTGGAAACTATTTTATTTATGCCTTTGGTCAGTGGAACCGATATATTAATAAACTTGTATTTATCCCTATTTGCTGCTGGAGCAGTGCTGGGTATTATAGGAACCGGTATTTCTATCAACAGGTTCCTGGACGTTTAATATGGGAAGTTGTTATATCATCCTATAGGGGTGGTCAGGGAGAGAGAATAGGAGTGGTGGAATGAAAATATATAAACGACTGGCAGCATTGATGATTACGCTCTGCTTTATGATTACAGCAATAATACCTGTGTATGCAGATGATATAGAAGAGGCCCAGCAAAAACTGCAGGACGTCAGCCGGAAGATAGAAGCACAGCAGAACAATATAAGTCAGGTTAAACAGCAGGAAAATACTATTATGGGGCAGCTGCAAACCCTGGAACAAAATATTGCCGATAAAGAGCAGCAGATCAAAGCACTGGCAGCCCGTATCGACGAACTGGAAAATGATATAAGTAAGACCGAAGAGGAGATAAGAATAAGTGAAGAAGAACTGCAGGTTCAGATAGAATACTTGTGCGAGCGGCTGGTCTATATGTATGAAGACGGGATGGACGTTTCTTACCTGGAAGTACTATTTTCAGCTACTAATATCAAGGATTTTCTTACTCGATATGATCTGCTTCAATATGTGGTGGAACAGGATATGGATCTAATAGATTCTATCAATAAGCACAAGCGGGCGCTGGATATCAAAAAGAGTGACCTGGAGATACAAAAGAGAGAGCTGGTTTCCATGCGAGAGGTGCAGGAATCGCAGCGCAGCGAGTTAGAAACTCAGTCAGGCCAGAAAGAGGAACTACTGGCAAGTGTGCGGCAGGAAAAGAGCAGCTATGAAAAAGCCCTGGAAGAACTGGAACAAACATCCCGGGAGCTGGAAGCCTTAATAAGGGCATCGCAGTCTGGCGAACAGCTTGGTACCGGCATATATACCTGGCCCACTCCGGGTTATAGTACCATAACATCTCCCTATGGTATGCGCTACCATCCCATATTGAAGACTAGAAAGCTGCATACCGGAGTAGACATTGGAGCACCTAACGGAGCCAAAATCGTAGCGGCTGATACAGGTAAGGTTATTTATGTAGGATGGCAAGGTGGATACGGACAGACCATAATCATAGATCATGGTGGGGTGTCTACTCTATACGCTCATCAATCCAGATTTGCGGTAAGCTCGGGAGAGACAGTAGTCAAAGGACAGGTGATCGGCTATGTAGGCAGTACCGGTTGGAGTACCGGCCCGCATCTGCACTTTGAAGTAAGAATAAATGGAAATCCCACTGATCCCATGGGCTATATAAGATAAAGAACAAAATTTCCTGCTAACTACAGGAATAAGCCCTGCAGACCAATAATATATGTAACCAGGATATTGCTTCCTGGTTATAATTTTTAGAGCCTGGATACAAGGGCTGAGCCGGAACTGCTGCTGCCGGTCATAAAATGTTCAGTAAAGCTGCATTGTGTTTCCTGTTAATCAAGAGTAACATAAAATCTATAGTTTAATAATAAAATACTAGTGGTGGTGAAGATTTGAATAAAGGAAATGGTTTTTTAAAAGGTTTAAATATTATTTTTTCGACTCTGGGGGTGCTCTTGGTAGCCGGCTTGATATTTATATTGACTGTAAATCCAATCGGGCTAGGCACCTTAGTAAGTGTAATCGGGCTGGTAAACACCCAGTCGCTCTATAATATTGATTCCCAGCAGATGTTGGAAGGAGCCAGCGCCGGCATAGTGGAAGCACTGGATGACCCTTATTCAACTTACCTGGATAAACAAACCTGGCAGGAATTAAAGATCAGGTTAGAGGCTAAATTCGGTGGGATCGGAGTCTATGTATTACAGGATAACGAGGGGCAGATCAAAGTATATTCGCCGATAAAAGGTACCCCGGCTTATGAAGCAGGTGTACAGCATGGCGATATTATTATCAGGATCAATGGAGAGAGTACTATGAATATGACTCAGGATGATGCGGTAACCCTGATGAGAGGTGATCCCGGAACTCAGCTGGAATTGACCATCTATCGGGAGTCTGATAATAAGGAGTATGTATTCAAGATAGTTCGGGAAATAATAAATGTACCTTCCGTTGAAGATGAAGTCCTGGATGCCGATAAAGGTATCGGTTATATCAGGCTCAGCCAGTTCCATACCCAATCAAGTGTAGAAATGGCAGAAAGCGTTGAGCGTTTGATAAACGAAGAGGGGATAAAAGGTCTTATACTTGATCTGCGCAATAATGGCGGAGGTGAATTTGAGGCAGCGATTGACATAGCCAGTATTTTCCTGGACGAGGGGGATGAGGTAGTGAGTTCGGCTGATGCCCGGGGAAACGAAAAAGTATACAAGGCTTCATCCGGGAAAACTGATATTCCTTTAGTAGTACTGGTGAACCAGGATAGTGCCAGCGCTTCGGAAATATTGGCGGCCGCCTTGCAGGATAACCAGAGAGCAATGCTGGTAGGATCAACTACCTATGGTAAAGGCCTGGTACAGACCGTATTTCCTTTACGAGATGGGGGAGCTTTGAAATTGACTACTCAGAAGTATTTTACTCCTAACGGCACTGATATCAACGAAATTGGAATTGTTCCCGATCATCTGGTAGCTGATGATATTGAAAACAGTGAAGATGAACAGCTAAATAAAGCGCTTGAGGTGCTTAAACAACAGATGTAATTCACAGGTGACAAGGGGACGGTCCTTTTGTCACCTAGCTTAGTAAATAAATTAGGTGACAAAAGGACCGTCCGAGACCACTGAAAAAGTCTATTTAGGTAAACGGGT
>JAENZE010000011.1:0-54294 GCA_016841425.1 Syntrophomonas sp.
ACATACGGACTTCCTCCTGTCTCTTTTTGAGTCCAAGATTTTGTCCGCATCCCCTTCGCTGTATTTCTATTTTGCCATAGACATGCTGGCAAGTATTAAAAAAACAAAGGTAAAAAAGGATGGAGGTGGTAATCATGCCTCAAATACTGGAGAACAATCTTACATTTAATGGCTCTTTTACAACTAGATCTTCAACTACACGGATTGTAGTTCATCATTCAGCAAGTGATATAGATACAACTATTGAGGATATACATAACTGGCATTTAAATAATGGTTGGAGTGGTATTGGATATCACTACATTATTTATGCTGATGGGACTATATATAGAGGTAGACCTGAGAAAGTTAAAGGTGCTCATGCTTATCAAGATAGTACACATGAAGCTAATACTAATGGTATAGGGATTTGTTTGATAGGTGATTTTACCAGTTCTAAACCTACCAATACTCAAATGACAAGTTTAATATGGTTGATAAAAAATATATGGACTCGATATCCTAATATATCAGTAATCAGACATAGTGATGTAATGAGTACGGCATGCCCTGGTTCTTCATTCCCTTGGAGTGAATTGAAATTAAAATTAGCAGAAGAGGTGATAGATATAGTGTTAGAAAAATGGATGGTTGAGGGTGGACAAAAAGCTCTGAAAGAGTTAGAAAATAAAGGGTTGGTTAATAACCCTGAAAACTGGAGTAGTGAGAGCGAATTAGCTGAATATGTACCTGCTTATCTATTTTGGATGATGATGAATAGATTGGCTGAGTATAAGGCTTAGAAAGGATAAGGTGTTATGGACGTAACTAATATAGCACTATGCGGTGTGTCTTTAGCTGTATTTATTCAAGTTGCGGTGGGAATGGCAAAAGCATTAGGAATGCCAGTAAAGTATGCAAAATATATGTCTGCTGGATTAGGTATATTGGGAGGTATAGCGGTTGCTGTAACCGAAGGGCAATCTATATTATATGGTTTAATAGCTGGTGTATTTGTTGGAGCTGCTGCATGTGGGGTTTATGATCAGGGGAAGACTGAAGTGAGTACGGGGGCTGAATAAATTAAGTATTTTATTAAGGCGATTTGCGAAACGGATGCCTATATATTAGGTATATTATAATATAGAAATGCCTTTCGATATCTTCTGATGTCATTCAATGACTTCTTGTGTCATTCTGTAACTTACGATATAATTAAGTTGACTTATATGTCAATTATTACTAAATGGTTATAAACATCACTACTTACACATAATGATTAATAATATTATGTTAAGGAGTGATATTTGTGGAGGATAATAAAACCAGTCCTCAAGAGGAGGGGAAGGACATGCCAGCACTTGAAAAAAAAGAAGAATATAAAGGGCTATCTTTATCATCAAAGAAATTAAATGAAATAAGTGTTAGGCCAAAAGTTAAAAATGGGAAATTAATATTTGATAAGAAAAATAAAGATCATCGTTATATTGTAGATGAGGAATAATAATTTTTAAATGCTTGACATTGGAGAAATATTTTGGCTTGAAGTTGAATACGAAGACATACCCGAAGAATCTAAAACAAGACCAGCAATAATTATTGATAAACGAGAAGATAGTATATTTATTTTAGTTTCAACTACAACACAATCTCCTAGTGATCCTCCATCTTATTTTGATCAGTTTAAGATACCCATTTTTAATTGGCGAAGAATTGGTTTATCAAGACCTTCATGGGGATTGGGTTATAGACTAATTCAATTAACAGAAGACGAATTAAAAGATGTAGTTAAAATAAGTGATTATATAGGTTGTATGAGTGAAAAAGACTTACAATATTTAATTGAACAGATTGAATTGATACATAGATAGACCTCGTCACAGAGGTCTTTTCTTATTTAATTGAATAAATTATCTAATAAAATATCTAAATCACTAAAATTAAATTTAATATCATCAAATGTTTTATTAAGATACAAAAATCTATATAGATTTAAAATTCTTTCCCCAAAAACATGAACTAATTCTTTAGGTATTTGTTTTTCACTTATAGCATCTGGAAACAAATCTTGCCATATAGAAAACCTGCCAAGAAATTGCATTATAGTATAAACAAATAACATTGGGTTATCTTGATATTTAGCTAGTTGTTCTTTTAAGTAATTTAATTGAAAAAGACATTCATAATTTATAATATGATCAATTTGTTCTTGAACCGAAGTATTTTCCTGACTTAAGTATATTTTTCTATAAAAGTAATACCCGTCCGCCGTGCGTGATATTCAGTCCATTGATAAAATAAAGGAAAGTCTTTATGTTTTTCTATGTCTTTAAAATAAGCATAATTAATATATTTAATAAAATCATAAAAATCATAAATATGAGTTAATTCATGAATAATTGTTCCTATATACAAATCATTATTTATAGTAGTAGTTGAAATTAAAATATAAGGTATATCGCCTGTCTTAGATGGTAAAATCATGGTGCCATTTAAGCCTTGAATAAAAGATTTACCAGCTTTGATTTCGTTTATTTCTTTCGGATTTGTTGATAATTCTAATTTGCGTTGATATAAATCATTAACAAATTCGATTTCTATTTCTATTGGTTTTATTTTTGTTTCTTCATAGAATATATTGATTACTAAAAGAATTATTTCCTCTAATTCTTTATCTTTGTACATAAACTAATCCCCCTTATCAAAAGCTACTACAACTCTATATTAATAAATTTTTGTAATATTAAAAAGCATAATAACCAAAAAGTGCTAGTCCAGGAGTATATTGGGGAAAAAGAATGAATTGAAGATGGTTGCTCTGAAAATAATTTAAGGGCACAACATCAACACAACGACCACTTGATTTTATTACCTAAACAACTTGTTAACCCTAGTTGTCCTTTTGATAAACTCATTAACAGGTGAAGCTAATTCATGTTGCTGCTGGATATCATTTTCTGCTAACTTTACATATCTCTTAGTCATTTCTAAATCAACATGTCCTAGAATATGTTGTAAGGCAAAGACGTTGCCGCCATTTTTGATAAAATTAATTGCAAAAGTGTGCCTGAGATCATAAGGTGCAACCTGCCTAATCCCAGCTTTTCCACTGTATTCTCTTAATCTTTTACCCCAACTATGTCTATTCATTTGATTACCATCCAGACTAATGAATAAGTAATTAGGAAAATCGGGTGGCTTAACAGATATAAGCTTTTCTAACACCTGTACAACTTGAAAAGATAGGGGTAACTCTCTTGATACTCTTGATTTGGCATATTCCTTTTTGATTAGAAGTTTATTGTGCTGTAAGTCAATATCGGAAAATTTTAAGTGAAAGGCTTCTCCTGGTCTAATGCCAGTATCTAATGTGAGTAGTATTATGGCATAATCACGTAATCCTGTATAATCGGTTAAATTGATTACACTAAGCAAGGATTTAATATCTTTAGTTTCATGATGTCTAATTTGTCCTTCATCTTTCTTTTTCTTTAAACCTATTGCAGTTATGGGATTCAATTCTATGTAATCATGCGAAACTGCCCAATTAAAGAAGCAGTTTAGATTTTTATATCGGAGATTGTAGGTTGTAGGAGAATATTCACTTAAGTTACAAAAAAAATCAATGACAGAAGGTTGAAGGCTTGTTAAATCATTTGGGTTCGTTATATGCTTTTGAAATTTAGAAAAAGTGTATTGATAGTCTTCTAAAGTTCTAGGGGACATACCTTGAGCACGTTTAAAAGAAATGAATTGATCTATTAGCTCTGAAAGTGATTTTGTTGGGTTGCTATTGACCTTTAAATTCCTGTGTTTTGCCATAAAAAATACCCTCCTTAATGTAAATGTTAAGAAAGGTAGTACGGTGTCCCGGATTTAAACTTTTATAATCATAAGGCTTTATAAACCCCTATATTTAGGTATATGGTACGCCCGAGAGGAATCGAACCTCCGCACCCGGCTCCGGAGGCCGGTGCTCTATCCACTGAGCTACGGGCGCATATTGCCTGACTATTATACCAAAATATGAGGCGAGGGTCAAAAGCAATTTCATTGGTACAGGGAATACATGAAAGGCTCCCATTTCTGGACTCAAAATGCTGCTCTGTCCTTATGGAAGAAAACCCCGGCGAAGAACCATTGCCCAATAGATATTTGTTTCTGATGCTTTAATCAAATTTTTAATCTGAGCTAATCTTCTGGTTCGGGTCTGCAGTCCTGCTTTTTGCAGTGAGAATGGAGAGCAGGAAGCCGCACAGGGTTATGAAGGCGGAGATTTTGAATACGATACCGACCGCCGACATATAAGCGATATCCGGGTTGAAAAGCTGCTGTTGGGAATTTATCAGCAGAGTAAAGATACTGGCCGAGGCGGCGATACCCATGGAAATCGAGAAATTACGTGTGGTTGCGGTGAATCCTCCGGTATATCCGGCCTTATCACCGGGGACAGAACGGAAAATGCTGCTGCTGTTGGGAGAAGCGAAAAATCCCATTCCGATGCCTATAAGCATAAGGCCAGCAATAATTCTAGGTATACTGCTGCCTGATGACAGAGTCGAAAAGATAATATGGGACAGGGTCATCAAAAACAATCCTACCGATGTTAAGTGACCTGATCCGATTCGGTCTGAGAGGCTTCCGGTCAGGGGAGCAGTAATAGCGAGACAAACCGGCGGGATGGTCATATAAAGACCCATTATCTGCGGAGGCAGCTGCAATAAATCTTCCATATAAAAGGGGATCAAAAACATTATCCAGATCTGGGAGATATAAGCTAAGAAAATCATGATATTGCCAAAAAGAAAAGTCTTGTTCTTAAACAGGGTAAAATCCAGCAAGGGCTGAACCTGTTTTTTCTCATAGAAGAAGAAAGAGAGCAGCAGTATTACAGCCGTAATAGCTGCGTAAGGAGTTGCTGCTGAGTTATATGATAATGCCAGCAGGAGCATTACTGAACCCAGAGCAAATAGAATCATGCCGGTTATATCGTAGCGGCCTCTTGACGGGTTCAAGGGCTGCGCCGGCAGGTATTTCAGAGCCAGATAAAAGCCTAGCAACCCTATTGGTACGTTGACCAGGAATATAAAGGACCAGCCAAGACTTGCCAGGATTACACCACCAATAACCGGGCCGGCCATGTTGCCGATACCTACCATGCTGCTTGTAAGTCCCAAGGCCTTACCTTTTTCAGCAACGGGAAAAGAATTTGATATAATCCCGGCCCCGGTGGCCATCATCATACTGGCACCAAAAGCTTGGAAAATACGGCTGGTGATCAAATAATATAACGCAGGAGAGATACTGCATAAAAAAGACCCCCCGGTAAAGATCAGGAATCCATAAGCATATACTTTTTGACCGCCAACCTGGTCTCCAAATTTTCCAAAGAATAAAAGAGTAGCAGTAATAACTAGCATATAGGCGGTAGTGACCCACTGCACTTGATTCATTGTGACTGAGAAACTTTCCGCTATTATGGGGTTAGCTATGTTCAAAATACTCCCATCCAGAGTGGAGATAAATATTCCCGCACATATTATGCTAAGTACCTGCCATTTTAATTCCAGCTTCATAGATTACTCTCCGTTCGTGCTTGCCAGACTATTATTGTGTATTCAGATACATTGCGTATTAGAATGAAATTTCCGGCATCGCTTCATCAATTATAGAACAGAGTGTATAAAAGATGAATAGTCCTGAAGAAAGAAAGGTGAAAATAGAAAGGTGCTTATTATTGCTGAAGAACCCTGATGATCGCATCCGTAAGACTGTGTACAGCAATTACGGCATCATCTTCACTGAGCTTGGCGGTTCCGCATTCAAATAATATTGAGGTAGGATATAAATCCTGGTTATAATCTCCCTTGCCTATGAATATCCCTCGCATGAGACCTGGATGCACCTCATCTGCTGCGGCCTTAATCCTTTTGGCATATTCCAGGTTAGTCTGCATATTGGGATTGCTCCGGCCTATAACTACCATTATTTTTGCTGAATCGACTCCGTTAATGGAGGTCTGGTAGGCCTGGACCGGGGCAGAGTCACGGTGCAGATCGAAAACTGCATCGGGTTGTTTCTTGATCAGCTGTACCGCAGTACGCCGGGAGCGAATATAGGCATTTATGTCATGTGGATCATGCAGGTTATCGCTATGGGTAACTCTTACCCCCTCCTTCTGCAGTGCGGTTTGCAGGACTTTGCCTATATCCAGGATATCGCCATTACCAGGTTCGCTGGTCTGGCCCGAAGTTGGTACATAAGACTCATCAGTATGAGTATGATATATGACCACATGAGTATCTTCCAGCGGCGCTGCAACGGGGATGCTGTAATTGGGATACATATTAATGGATGAAATAGTGTTTAGTGCATTATCAATATCCTGTGGGGGGAGCTGTGTTTTTATCTCGGCTACTCCTTCCGATCCTGAGATTTTAGTAACTATATAGTGCTGGTTTTTTTCATTAATATATTCGTCTTCTACATGAACAGGTTCACCAGTCTGAAAAATGATATTCCCTTCCGTATCTTTGACTGTTATACATTTTATGGCAGCATCAGAATCACTGCTGTAGTATTTAGGAGCAGATTTAGTCGCATATGTGTTAAAAAGATATGCCACCACCATGATCAGCAGCAAGACCAGAAAGAAAGTCCAAATATATCTTTTGTTTAAGGTATTCATAAAAAAAACCGCCTTTACATATGCCTGCTAGTATTATGTGAAAAGAGCGGTTTGATTATTAGTAATCCCATTTGGTAATCCTTGATTGTATAACAATCTGCTGGAAAGAATTATAGATTGGTATCCCAGCTGGCCAGATATTTTATTTGCTCACCCGTAAGCTGATCGATCTTAACTTCAGCTGCCTGGAGTTTTAAATTGGCAACTCGACAGTCTATCTCCTCAGGTACGTCATAAACATGAGGACCTAATTTATCATGGTTCTCAATCACATAAAGCAGGGACAATACCTGCAATGAAAAGCTGAGGTCCATTACTTCCGCCGGATGCCCGTCACCGGCCGCCAGATTAACCAGCCTTCCTTCAGCCAGCAGATATAATCGGCGTCCATCTGCCAGCAGATACTCGTCTATATTGGTTCTGGCTTGGCGTCTGCTCACGGCCAGCGAATCTAAATCGGGCTTGCTTATTTCTACATCGAAATGACCCGCATTAGCCAGAATAACATTATCCTTCATAAGCTCCATGTGTTCTTTGCGTATCACATTAATATTTCCGGTAACAGTTATGAAAACATCACCTATCCTGGATGCTTCCAACATGGTCATAACCTCGAAACCGTCCATTATAGCTTCATTAGCTTTGATAGGATCGATTTCAGTGATGATAACCCGGGCGCCCATGCCCAGAGCCCGCATAGATACTCCCTTACCACACCATCCATAGCCTGCCACTACTACATTCTTTCCCGCTACTACCAGATTGGTGGTCCGATTGATACCATCCCAGACCGATTGGCCGGTTCCATAACGGTTATCAAAAAGGTATTTCATATAGGCGTCATTAACGGCAATTACCGGAAAAGTCAGGGCGCCATCCCTATCCATGGAACGCAGCCGGAAGATCCCGGTAGTAGTTTCTTCGCATCCTCCAATAATTTGTCTGGCTTGCTCAGGGCGTTCCTTAACCAGTATAGAAATCATATCTGCCCCGTCATCTATAACGGCATCGGGATTATTATCCAGTGTCAGATGCAAAAAACGATGATAATCCTGAGCGTTCTCACCGTGGATAGCATATATGGTTACGCCGCTGTCAACCAGAGCTGCTGCCACATCATCCTGAGTAGAAAGAGGGTTGCTGGCACAGGCCGTTACCCGAGCTCCAGCTGCCTGCAAGGTTTGTAAGAGATAGCCGGTTTTTGCCTCCAGGTGCAAACAGCAGGCAATGGTCTTACCTTGTAAAGGTTTAGTTTTCAATAGTTCCTGATTTAAAGCTTTCAAAACCGGCATATTGCTTTTTACCCAGGCCAGCCGGGTATAACCATAAGGGGCCAGATCAGGATCTTTTATTATTGAGGGAATGGATTTATTGTCAATGCTTTCCATATTATATTTTAACCTCCATTAGTCATATCTTATTTTTTGCAGGCTCTAGAATATTATAAATTAATTATGCTTTTAAGGGAATCTTAGTACCTGGCTGTCTCAATAATAATATCCAGCTGTGGTTGACAGAACACATGTTCGCAGTTAAAATATAGTTACAAGAACATGTGTTCGGATGATGTTAGTTAAATAGCAGATAAATTAAAGGAAGGTGCGGCTATGTTTGAAGGAATAAGTAAAAAAGAATTTATGGAAGCAGCTGTAGGGGCAGTATGTACTGCAGTAATCGGATATCTGCTGGCGGTAGGTTTCCTGGTGGTTTTTTGATTACATAATGCCCTGTAGATCACTTGTTGCAGCCTTTGATATAAGCGTTCGGCCTGTACCGAGCGGTCTCTGATATACAGATTTCCTATGAAGCAAGAAGTTCTTTGAATTATCCGCAGGGAATGCGGTCACTCCTACCTGCATAGACTTATTAATAGAACAGGATTTGCGTGTTCGAGCTAAATTGAAATATGAATACCGGTGTTTTATACTGAATACATGGGTTCATATAAGCAGGCATCAAGGAGGAAGTAGAATGGACCAGAATGAGCAAGTAAGCCGAAATTGGGCTATGGGATGCCATCTATCAGCTCTGATATTATATCTTGGGATACCTTTTGGCAATATCCTGGGGCCCTTGATAATATGGCTGCTGAAAAAAGATGAAATTCCCCTGGTAGACGAAAATGGCAAGGAATCATTGAATTTTCAGATTTCACTGCTCTTATATGGTGCAGTTGCAGTTATCTTAATAGTTATTTTTTCATTGACTATAATATTAATACCACTGGCCGCACTACTAGGGATGCTGCTCCTGGTATTCGGTCTGGTTAATCTGGTTATGATAATAATTGCCGCCATAAAGGTCAGCAATGGGGAACAGTTCAGATATCCACTGACCATGAGATTATTAAAATAAAAGAAAAATAAGAATGGGCTGGCTGATTTATCAGCCCATTCTCAAAACATTCCCCTCCATAAATATAATCATTTTATATGGAATCAAATTCACCGGAATACAGTTATTTTTGATAGGGGGTTACTACCCACTTTAAACAATTTTCTTTCTTCCCGCCAAAAACGTCATAACCTTTTATAATACCGTTTAAGGGAGCACGATGGGTGATCAAGTAATTCATGTTGATCTTCCCGGTCCGAATAAGGTTAATTAATTCCGGTATTCTATTTGCATTTACCAGACCCATTCTAATTGTAATATTCTTAATCCACAACTTGTTCATAGCTAGTGTTTGCGGTTGCTCAAATACGCCCAGTAATGATACATTGCCTCCTGCTCTAACCGACTCCAACGCCAGTTCATAAGTTCCCTTGGCTCCGACGGCTTCAATAGTACGATCAGCGCCGCGACCACCGGTAAGTTCTTTGATGGCTTCCGGAACATTTACATTAGCCGGGTTAAGTCCGATATCTGCCACTCCGTTTTTTATTGCTGCATCTAGGCGTGACTGAACCATATCGACGGCGATAATTTGAGATGGTCCCCATAACCTTGCGGTAGCCATAGCGCACATGCCAACCGGTCCGGAACCCATAACTGCAACCGTGTCGCCGGGCTCTATGTTAGCATTTTCCGAACCCATATAGCCGGTAGACAGTATATCGCCCACAAACAAAACATCTTCCTCGGTCAGGCCTTCGGGAATTTTGAATAAACCCAGATTAGCGTGTGGAACCCTTACGTATTCGGCCTGGCACCCATCGATCATATAACCGAAAATCCAACTCCCGGTTTCACAATGAGAGTAAATTCCCCGAACGCAGTAGAAACATTCTCCGCACTGGGTGACGCAAGACACTGCTACTTTGTCACCAACCTTGGAGTTTCTTACTGCCGGGCCTACTTCTACAACTTCCCCAACAAATTCATGGCCAATTATCCTGGGGTCCTGCACCTCCGGCATACCACCGTGCCAGATGTGAATATCAGTACCACAGATAGTGGAGGTTGTAACGCGAATAATAGCATCATCGGGTTCGATGATTTTGGGCATGGGAACATCCTCAAGAGCGATTTTTTCAGGGCCATGATAGACTAAAGCTTTCATTGTATCAGCCACGATAATTACCTCCTCATTATTTGATCCATTTCAGATAGCGCAAGTGTATTTATAAATATATTGTTGGTAGTGTTCTTCCTGGTTTATTTAAATTAACTCCGGAATCAGACGGTTATTGGTTTTATAGCAGGGGACATATTGCCTCCCCCGTTCACCTGTTGAAGTTGGTAAAGAACATTACCTATTTATATAAAGACCTTATGCCACATAATAGAAGTACAGCGCTGCAATCTACTACCATGATTCAACATTATACGAGCAATTTCGACAAATGACAATACATTGCGCTAAAGGTCTCTTTCACAAAGAGAAATGGGTACAGAAAGATATATTTGTTACATTTGTCACAGGCAGGGGGACAATTAAGTCTTATTTATTTTGCTGTATTATAAGGCAGGTATGCAGAATATATTTATTGAATACTATAGTGAGGTTATTTTTGGTAAAGCAGGAATTGATTGATTCATAAAAGGGAGGCAGAATGATGGCCAGGATTGAAGTGATATCTGGTCCCATGTTTTCCGGTAAGACTACAGAACTGGTGAGGAGGCTGGAGAGGTATACTCTGGCTAACAAAAAAGTAGTATTTTTCAAACCGGCTTTGGATTTAAGAACTAATAATAAAGTAATGATTGCTTCAGCCCGGCAGGCATTTGGTATAGAAGTATTGACTCTTTATCAGCCAGTAGGTATCGAAGCGGATGTGGTGGCTATAGATGAGGCCCAGTTTTTCCCGGAATGGATTGTGAATTATTGCCAATCTCTGAAAGATCAAGGGAAAATAGTCATTGTATGCGGCCTGGACATGGATGCCAGACGATTACCTTTTGGCAGTCTGGGAAACCTTATGGCTATTGCTGATTCAGTGACCAAGTTAACTGCGGTCTGTGCCTGCGGCCAGGATGCAATATTTACCTGGTTGAAAGAAGAAATTCCTGAACAGGATGGTAATGTAATCTTGCTGGGCAATCAAGAGAAATATGAACCATGTTGCCGGGAATGCTATAATCAAAAGATATCTGTTAAAAGTTGATCACCAGGGCTTCAAGTACCAGACAGGAGGTATTCGTATGAAAAAGAAGACAGTAGAAATCGTGCCCGGGGTATACATGATTGGTGGCCCAGGAGTTAGCAGTGCAGATGATTGTTGCGTATATCTTATGGAGAGCGATGACGAACTGTGTATAATAGATGCCGGTGCGGGTAAGAGTGCCGGGCTTATATTAGATTTGATAAAAAAATCGGGTTTTGATTTAGATAGAGTTCGCTTTATTGTGATAACTCATGGTCATATTGATCATATCGGAGGGCTAAAGAAATTTCGTGAATCATTAAAAGCAGAAGTAATTGCTCATACCCTGGATCTGCCGGCTATCGAAGAGGCCAGACCGGAATTAACTGCCGAGGCCTGGTATGGAGTCAAATATGAGGGTGTAAAGGTAGACCGAATATTAACTGGAGATGAAAGTTTTAAGCTGGGAAATATTGAGTTTCATTGCTTACATACCCCGGGGCATACTCCTGGCAGCATATCTATATATGCAGAAATTGGAGGCAAGAGAGTGTTGTTTGCACAGGATGTGCATGGTCCATTTTTTAAGGAATGGGGTTCTGATAAACAACAGTGGCGAGAATCCATGCAGCTGCTGCTCGGTTTAAATGCCGATGTGCTGTGTGAAGGTCATTATGGCATATATTCACCGGCAGACAAGGTGCAGTCTTATATACAAAGTTATTTGCAGAGGTTCTAGATTTATCTCCATTCCTCAATCCAAGAATAACTGACCTTCTCCGTACCAAAATCTTTAGCATCAAGCCGACTATAATAATTGGCAGTACCAAAATATATGTCCACCCAGTATGGATATTCTGGCCATAAGCCATAGTATACATCTCCGGTGTCCATCACCTGAAAGGATGTATATTCTTTTCCCTGTACTTCTACCGGTTTATCCAGATAAAGAGTGGTGCCAAAGGGAATGGATGGTATTAATGGGTTCCCCCCGGCATTAATTGGATAAACTGGATGCATTGCCACACCACCGATAAAACATACCTCACCACTGGCAGTTATAGGAGAATAGGCTTCTGCCACATAAGCGGTCGCTTGCTGGTCTTCAACCGAGAATTTTATATACCACTTGAGATATTCCTCGCCCTGTGGTCGGGTTTCGGATTCGTCAGGTACAGAAGGTTTCTGGCTTATGTTGCTGCGGTAATTGGCTATTATTAACGTAGCTGATATAATCAGCAGTATAGCAATAAAGGTAGCTAGTATTACTATTCGCAGATGTTTGGTTTCCAACATATACTGCACCTCCGTTTCCTTACTTTGTGCAGGCGGATGGATATTTATTAAGGGCAAATATTTACTTGTCAACCTCAGCTTGAATAAAAGGCAAACAATTGAAAGATTAAGATATAATAGACTATGGAGAAAACCATATGGAAGGGAGTTATCATTAATTGGAAAGCAAAAACCTGGGTATTGAAGATAAATTATTTAATTATATAATTGGAACTGGTGAAGAGATGCCGTTTTATAATCTGCTGGGGGTAAGGATTAGCGCGGTGGGACCGGGGTATGCGGAATTGAGCGTTACTACTCGCAGAGAACATGCCAACCCACTGGGAACTGTGCATGGAGGACTGCTTTTAACTATGGCCGATGGGTCTATGGGCAACGCCATACGCAGCCTGGGGATGATAGGCATTACGGTAGATTTCAGCACTGCTATGATAGCGCCTGCGCCTTTTGGTGAAGAAATTGTGGCTCAGGGCAGGGTATTAAAAGCGGGCAGAAACATGATATTTGCTGAATCCAAAGTATATGCTGGAGATAAACTGCTCGCTGATACCCGGGGTACTTTTTACAGAACCACTGATATAAATATCAAGGAGTAAACTAGCGTGAATAGTAATCTAATGGAAATAAGCAATTATGGTATTATCACCTTTGGCTCCACATCTTATGCTCTTAAAGCAGAAAAAGTCATGAAAAAATTCGAAAAGCCCTTTATGATTATCCCTACTCCCCGTGAAATATCTGCCAGCTGTGGATTGGCTATAAAATTAGATCCCGGTTTTTTAGATGAATATTTGCAGATTCTAGCTCGTGAAAAGGTACCGGTTGAAGAAGTCTATATGATAGAAGAAGAGGGCAGGAAAAAAATACTGCACAAGATATCTTTGGATCAGTAAACGACAATAAGGGGATTAAAACAGTATGCCGGTATATAATATGGACAAAACAGCAGATTATTTTCAACCGGGAGGACCCTTGGAGAGGTCTATTCCCGGCTTTGTTTACCGGCAGGAACAGGTGTGCCTGGCTGAGGGTATAGCCGATGCCTTTTCCAACAGTGAATTTCTGGTGGCAGAGGCAGGGACCGGAGTTGGTAAAACTTATGCTTATCTGCTTCCCGCCTTTCTCTGGTCATTAATCGAGAAAGAACGAGTAGTAATATCTACTCGTACTAAAGCTCTGCAGCAGCAGATTATTGGGCGAGATATCCCGGACCTGTTGGACGCGGCCTCGCTGGACCTGAAATTTATGGAAGCCAAAGGCCGGGAGAATTACCTGTGCTGGAATAAGTATACCAGTATACTGGCGGGCAAACAGAACTTAAATGAGTCCCAGCAGCTGTTTATGACCAGGATTTTAAGCTGGGCCGAAAAGACCCTTACCGGAGATAGAAAAGAGCTGAACATCGGCGCGGATCTTATGAAGCACTGGCCTATACTGGCCGCAGACCGCAGGGGATGCCGCAGAGATATGTGTTCTCACCATGAAAAATGTTTTCGTTTAAAAATGATGAAGAACCTCCATAGAGCCGATATAATAGTGGTGAATCATGCCCTGCTGCTTTCTGATCTCCAGGTCAATAACAGCATCCTGCCGGAGTACAAATACCTGATAATAGATGAGGCGCACCATTTTGATCGGGAGTCTTTTGATAAACTATCCTGCAGTTTTTCCTATCTGGAAACCAGCGACCTTTTCAAAGCCTTGTATTTCAAGGATAAAAAATACGCCCGGGGATATATACCTCATTTAAAGAGTCGATATCCCAATTTGACCGAGCCGTTGAATGGGGCGGGTGAGCTTGTGAGCAGGTCTATGCAGCTCCTGGATAGTATGTTTTCCATTCTGACCAGCAGCAGAATGGCGAAAGACAGTAATTATTCCATGGTGATAGAAAATCAGCACCTGGAACAAACCTGGTTTGTAGAACTGATGGACGATTACCAGGAATGGCAGGTAAACACCCGGATCTTATTAGATAAATTAAGGTCAATTCAAACAGAATTGGGAGGACAGGAAGAAGAAGGGGAAATAAGCGGTTTCATTAATGCCCTGCAGGAGTTAGCCGAATATGCCTATTTAATAATGGAAGAAAACATAGACTGTCCGGACAGCATCAACTGGATAGAATACCGAGATGGTTGGGCTTCTTCATTGGTTTCATCATATATAATGATAGGAGATATTCTTAGAGAACGTTTATACAGCCGCCTGAATACTGTGATAATGGTTTCGGCAACCCTGGCGATTGAAGAGCGTTTTGATTATTTCCTGGATAAAGTTGGGCTGAACGAATACCTTCAGGATGAACGAGTGAGAACCTTACTGCAAAGATCACCCTTTGATTATAAGAAACAAGCTGTTCTTTATACGGTGTATAATATGCCGCCGCCTAGCAGTCAGGAACACAGCCGGTCAGCAGCCAGGGTACTGCCTGATATTATCGAGGCAGCCGGAGGAGGTATACTGGTTTTATTCACAGCCCGCAAGCAGTTGCAGGAGGTATCCGCGAAAATCAAACCGTGGTGTCAGGCTAAGGGTATAAACCTTCTGATACAGGACGAAAGCGGAGCATCGGGATTGCTCCTGGAAGAATTTATCGCTAGTAAAGACTCGGTACTTTTAGGCCTGGAAACATTTTGGGAAGGAATTGATGTTAAAGGAGAAGCTCTGCGATGTGTAGTTATAGTCAAACTGCCTTTCAGATCACCATCCGATCCATTCTGTATAGCCTCCGATAAACACTGTCGATTACATCGAAGAAACAGCTTCCAGCATTTTATGCTGCCAGATGGTGCTATGCGCTTCAAGCAGGGAACCGGAAGACTAATCAGGAGTGAGTCTGATCGGGGTGTAGTTGTGGTCTTAGATAATCGACTGGAGAAATGTAATTACGGAAGAATCTTCAAGAACAGCATACCTATCGTTCAGACGGTATCTCTGCAGGAAAAAGATTTGGGGGCCGAGATACGACGATTTATTGCCGCCGGGGCTGACGATTAAAGTGTAACTTTTTTTAAGGTATTCTCATAGAATGCATAAAGGGGAAGTCAGCTTGAAGGAGGATCCATAATGAGAGTATATTATTTTAAACTACCAGGATTTCTGCGTAATTTACTAATGAAGATCTGGGGATGATTTAAACATTGAGCATGCACATCAGTATGATAATAACACCTGCAGGGGGCCGGTTAGATGCGAGAAATGAGATTGAGGGCTGGATTGATACTCATTATAGCCGGGGCCTTTCTGCTTTTAGCTTCTATCCTGGGGAAATTCAATTAGATTGATTTGCTATAAGACCTGACTATATCCATTATACAAAAAACGGACCAACATGGAGTCCGTTTTTTGGTATATGGACAAAAAGTTTGCCGACAGCTATAGAAATATAGACTCTTCCAGTTACCGGGCATCATATATTCTTGCTCAAACCGACCCCCAGTATCCCGCCTAAACCTCCTGAAACTACACACATAGTTAAGGTCAAAAGAAAAGTTCTCATGCTGATCAAAGAGGGATTGAACACCAGAGTCGCTATGAACATAAGGATAAAGAACGCTACTCCGATATTGATCCCGCGAAGCAGCCCCTTGGAACCATGGGCTTTACTAACATGACAACCCCCTAAAAAGATACTGATTACCATAATCACATTACCCAGGGGGGCGAAAAGAGTCTCTGCCAGTCCGGTATAATAGATGAGCACTGTAGCCAGAAGGGAAAGCACCACAGAAGCAGCCAGGGCCTTGCCTAACCCCACAAGTTCTATGGACAGGTTCTTAAGCACAAAAAACACCTCCTCTGTATGCAAAATATGCTTGTCAACTCCAATTTATTACTGCCTGGCATAAGAAAAGGTGAAAAATGGATATAAAAATGTGACTTTAGATAAAGGAAACCAAATTGCTCTGAAGATTTATATTAAACACTTCCTGATCCCCCCAGAAAAAATTTCATTTAGAAGAATTATAACCTAATATTGACTCTCCTATCATAAAAATAGAGTATATCATTGAAGGGGGTGAACCATGGGGACGGTTCTTGCGGTTTGGTAAACCAAGCAAGGAAACCGCAAGAACCGTCCCCATGGTTCACCTGACAGGAGAGGGATAAAATGTGCAGCAGGTATTGATTATGGGTCTGGCCGCAGGTTTATGTACAGTTCTGGGGGCTGTATTCCTTTTCATCAAGAAAAACTGGAATGATCATTCCCTGGCTGTATTCCTCGGATTGGCAGCGGGGGTAATGGCAGCGGTGGTATTAATCGATATGCTTCCATCCGCCCTGCTGTATGACTGCAAAGCGGCTATGAGCGGAGTTTTCATCGGTTTCATTGGCTTGTTGTTGTTAAACAGGGTATTGTTTTCAAGGATTAAAGGCAGGGATACACTGCTGGGCCTGGGATATCTTATTATGTTAGGAATAGCTATGCACGATCTGCCCGAAGGAATGGCAATAGCTCTGGGAAGCGAGCTTAAAGCCAGGACGGGGATGGTAATTGCTCTGGCTATCGGTATACATAACATACCTGAGGGTATGGCTATAGCCGCACCCCTGCTGATGGGCGGGCTGAGAAAACCACTTCTTTTCATTCAGGTTTTACTCCTGGGGATCATTACACCTGTGGGTACCATATGTGGCTTCATGCTGATGGAAGCATTGCCGGGTATTTTACCCTGGTTAATGGGTGTGGCATCCGGTATTATGGGGTTTCTGGTGCTCTGCCAACTCTGGCCGGAAGCAGGTAGAAAGGGGAAGAGGTATAGGTGGATAGGTCTGATATTCGGGGTGTTAATAATAACCCTGGCCACCTTCATATGACTACGAAAAGAGACTTACCTCCGTTTCCCAGCCATTAATTAAGGAGGATACGGGTACCTATTGCCAGAAGAAGGATACCAACTATATCAGTATAGTGGAATACGTATTTTCTCATACCAAAGAGACCAAGATTATCTATCATCAGGGCGGTGATTATCTGGGCTGCGATGATTGCTGTTGTCGCGTTGCCTACCCCTATCTGTGGAATAACCCTGACTACAGCATATATTATGACCACATTGAGAAGTCCACCCACGTAAGCATACCAGGGAGCTTGAGTAAGTTTAGCCAAATTACCAAAACCTATTCCTCCTGCAATGATAATTATTAAGACGGTCACCGTGCCTATCAGGTGTACGATTAGAGTAGACTCCCAGATACCAACAACTTTACCCAGGGCAGCGTTTAAGGTGCCTTGCACTGCCATAGCTGCACCTGCCAGAGCAGCCAGTGAGAGAGAAAACCAATTAAGCATCAAAACCTCTCCTCTTTTTCCTGTTATTCTTCTCATAAAAGCATTTTTTATTCTTGACCGTTTGGCCAGTGTCATCTTGAACCTGTCCCATGGCTCTATAGCTCCAATGAACCTGTCCCCATGGCTCTAAGATTAGAAATATATAGCAGGAGATGGGCTGCTTGAAGTAGAATTAATAACAGAACATATGTTTCTTATTTTGATTTTAAGGGAGTGAGCCGGGGGTGGCAGTGAGGTTTATCCTGGGAAGAGCAGGTGTGGGGAAGAGCTACTATATATTTAAAGAAATAAAAGACAAACTGGCCCGGAACAATGGCAAGCATCTGATATTGCTAGTACCGGAACAATATACCCTGCAGGCGGAGAGGGATTTGCTTAGGAGCATTGATGCTCCGGGAATTATGGGAGTTCAGGTATTAAGTATCAGCCGGTTGGGGCACAGGATACTGAGTGAGACTGGTGGCAGAAAAAAGACTTTTATCAACCAGCAGGGCAAGCATATGTTGCTGAAACGGATTACTAATGAACAGGCAGGAGAGTTGACAATATACTCCCGGGCCTGCCGGCAGCAGGGATTTATAAGCAACCTGGCTGATTTGATTACGGAATTAAAACAGCAGGATATTACTCCTGACCTGCTGCTGGAAAAACGTGAAGCAGTTGAAATCACCAGTACCCTGGAGCAGAAACTGCATGATATAGGACTGCTTTACCAGCATTTTAACAATTACCTGCAGGACCATTACATAGACATGGAAGATTATATCAATCTGGTAATAAGAAAAATGAAGGAATCCAGCCTCTTGGCCAATGCACTGGTCTGGGTTGACAGTTTTACTACTTTTTCCTCCCAGAGCTTAAGGGTTATCGAAGAAATCATGGCCCTGGCTGATGAAACCACTTTATCGCTCACCATAGATCCCAACTTGGATGCTAGAGATGCTCAGGTATTTGACTTGTCCTGGTATATTTACAGCAAAATAAGAGAGATAGCCAGGAACCGGGGTTTAACACAGGAGTATATTAAACTCCCTGGTACTGCCGCCCAGGAAAAACAGCCGGCCTTGATCTACCTGGAAAAGGAACTTTACAGCTATCCTTTTCATTGCTATGAAAATGAATGCCCGGAAGTCAAGCTATTTGCTGCTCGAAGTATTAACACCGAGGTGGAGCACCTGGCTGCCGAAGTAGTCGAACTGGTGCGGGACAGGGGATATCGTTATCGAGATATCGCAGTAGTGTGCAATAGTTTGGAAACTTACGGACGGCTTATTAAAAGAGTTTTTGATAAATACGGTATACCTGTCTTTATGGATGAAAAGCGGGAGATAATGAGCAATCCCATAATAGAATTAATACTATCGGCACTGGAACTAGCCCGGGGAAGGTACCGCTACGAGGAGATGTTCCGCTATCTAAAGACCGGTTTTGCCGGATTAAATTGGGACCAATGCGATATCCTGGAGAATTATGTGTTGGCTTACGGGATTAAAGCTAAGGAGTGGAAGACAGGGTTCAGCCGAGGAGAAAGCCAGGATTTAATCATGCTCAATAACCTTAGAGTGCTGGTTATGGGTCCTCTGCAGCTATTGGAGGAACAGCTGCGGGGGCACAAGGACGCTCGGGAAACAAGCCAGGCTCTGTTGACTTTTTTTGCATCCATTAGCCTGCCAGCTAAAATAGAGCGGTGGGCAGAGCAGCTGGGTGACAGTTCTTATTATGAGATGCAGAGCGAATGCCGGCAGGTGTGGAATGTAGTGATACTCATGCTCGAGCAGATTACTGAACTGCTTGGGGATCAGGTCATTGGACTGTGGGATTACCAGCAGATACTGGAAGCAGGCCTGCAATCATTGGAGATGGGTATAATTCCAACCACCGTAGACCAGGTGCTGGTTGGAAGTATTCAAAGATCCAAGAGTCATGAGATCAAGGCCCTGTTTGTGATAGGAGTAAATGACGGGATACTGCCGGCGGGAAATTGGCCGGAGGGAATTTTTACTGAAGAGGAAAAAGGTTGTATGCGGAACCACGGATTGGAGATAGGTATGAGCCGTGATCTCAAGGCCGCGGAAGAAAATTACTTAATTTACAGTACCCTGACCAAACCATCCCAGCTGCTGCGTCTTTCTTATGCCTGGTCTGATCTGGAATCCCGGGCGCTTAGACCTTCATTGCTGATAGCCCGTTTTAAACAGCTTCTGCCCGGGCTGGTGTCATCCCATGATTTGCTGGAAAACCAGGATATTGATCGTAAGCTGATATCGACTCCCAGCAGCACTTATAAATATCTGGTAGACAACCTGCGTGTTTACCTGGATGGCAGACCTATTAACGGGATATGGTGGGATGTTCACAGCTGGTACCGGGACCATCCCCAATGGCAGAGCAAACACAGTACTATAGCCGAGGGGTTTTTTCATAACAACCAGCCGGGTTGGCTGGGTGAAAAAAAAGCCCGGCAGATATATGATTGGCCGTTAAAAACCAGTGTCTCTCGCTTGGAACAGTATATTAACTGTCCCTTCGCTCATTTTATGAAGTATGGACTTAAGCCCGAGAAACGAGCCTTATTTGAACTTGATGTCCCTGATGTTGGAGAAATTTTGCATAGGACTCTGCAGGGGCTGAGCCGTCAGTTATCCAGTGAAAAGCTATCCTGGATGGAAATAGATCGCAGCACCTGCGATGAAATTACCGATAGAGTAAGCGAAGAACTGTTGGCAGGATACCACCAGGGGATTTTCGAAAGCAGCAGTCGCTACCGGTACATGTGCCAACGGCTGAAGCGGATAAGCCGTCGTGCTGCCTGGACCCTTACCACTCAGCTGCAGAAAGGTGAATTCAGTTTCGGAGGACATGAACTGCGATTTGGCAGCCAGGAATACTGTGATCTGCCAGCGCTGGAAGTTGAGCTCCCGGGCGGAGAGAGAGTTTACCTGGAGGGACGTATTGATAGAGTAGACCTGCTTGATGAAGGGGATCAAATATATATAAAAATTATAGATTATAAAAGCGGTGACCGAGCCTTGAAGCTGGACGACCTGTATTACGGACTGAACCTGCAGTTGATAATATACCTGGCCGCGGTAATGCGGGGTCTGCAGGAAAAAGAAGGTAAGCTGACCCGACCGGCTGGAGTATTCTATTTTAAACTGGATGACCCGTTGATTGAGGGAAGTGAGAAAATGGATCTAGCTGCAATCGAAACTGCTATCAATAAGAAGTTGAAGATGTCTGGCCTGGTGGTGGCTGATACCAGGATAGTACGCAAGATGGATAGTGGATTTCAAACTTCTTCTGATATCCTGCCAGTGAGGGTTAAACAAAATGACGAGTTTTATAGAGGGTCCTCAGTATTGGATGAAGAGTGGTTTGAGCGACTGGTGGATCATGCGCTTAACCGGGTAGGGGTGGCTGCCTCCGGCATGTTGGGGGGATGTATCAATATAGAACCAGTAAAAACTGGAGTACATACAGCCTGCCTTTACTGTGAGTATAAATCTATATGCCAGTTTGATCAAATGCTGGAAAATAACCACTATAAAAACCTGGCGGCCTGCCCGGATGAACAGGTATTAAACCGGATAAAGGGGGGTGAGCCAGTTGCCTAGATGGACGGCGGAACAGGCCCGGGCTATAGACAGCCGGGGCAGCAACCTGCTGGTGGCAGCAGCAGCAGGATCAGGAAAAACTGCGGTGCTGGTGGAGCGGGTGATAAACCTGATTATTAAAGATGGGATAGATATAGACCGCCTGTTAATAGTAACCTTTACCCAGGCCGCAGCAGCAGAGATGAGAGAAAGGATCAACAGGGCCATATTCCAAGAACTGCAGGAGGGAGTTTCAGAGCAGCAGGCCCATCTGCGCCGCCAGCTAAGCCTGCTCATCCAGGCCTCCATAAGCACCATTCATTCTTTTTGCCGGGAAGTGGTAAAGAAATATTTCTTCCTGCTAGATATCGACCCTAATTTCAGAGTAGCGGATGAGAGTGAAAGTGCAATAATTAAGATGGATGTAATGGAGGAGCTTATCGAATCCGAATATGAACTGGGAAAGCCTGAGTTTATCGAACTGGTGGAGATGTTTGGGGGCAGCAAGAGTGATACGGGACTGCTGGATTTAATCGGGAAAAGCTACTCATTTGTGCAGAGTCAGCCTGAGCCGGAAGTATGGCTGCGAGAGAGCGCGGCGCGTTTTGCTATGAACCCGGAAGAATTTGCCCATTCCCCCTGGGTCCAGGAGGTCGCCCGGCAGTCCGCTCTGCAGCTGGAAGCCGCTCGGGATATGCTGTGTAAGGCCCTGACAATGAGTGGAAAGCCAGGTGGACCGGCAATATATACAGATACTCTCTGCCATGATATTGATCTGCTGGAGGACTTGATACAGGCGGCGGCTGCAGATCCGGCTCTCTTCCATGAAAGATTGCATTCCATCAGTTTTAAATCTTTGAAACGAGCTGGTAAGGATACGGATCAGTATTTAAAGGAAAAGGTGCAAAAATGGCGGGGGGATGGGAAGAAACTGGTAGAAAAACTGCAAAAGAGCCTGCTGGCCAAACATCCTGACCTATATCTGGAGGACCTTAATGCCATATACCCCTATATGCAGTACCTGTCTGAGCTGGTCCTAAAATTCTCTGCTTTATTTAAGCAAAAGAAAAAGGAAAAAAATATTTTGGACTTCAATGATCTGGAGCATTACGCCCTGGAGATACTGAAAGACAGAGCGATAGCAGAAGAATACCGAAAAAGATATGAACATATCTTTGTGGACGAATACCAGGACAGCAACCTGCTGCAGGAAACCCTTCTGGCTTCTATCTGCCGGGAAAACAACCGCTTTCTGGTTGGAGACATCAAGCAGAGTATATATAGATTCCGCAATGCTGACCCCACGCTTTTTCTTGGCAAATATTTGACTTTTGCTGCCGGGGCAGGGGAACTTGACCAGCGTATTGATCTGGGGAAAAACTTTCGCAGCCGGGCCGGAATCCTGGAGGGTATCAACTACATATTTAAATACATCATGAGTCGAGAATTGGGCGAGATTGACTATGACCAGAACGCCATGCTGTATACCGGGCTGGGAACGGATGTAGCTGAGGATTCCGAGGTTGAGCTCATTTTAGTGGAAAAAGGCATGAGCGATGGCGAGGCTGATGAAGAGCTAATAGCCGAGTTGGAAGAGTTATCAGACATAGAGATTGAAGCCAGGATAGCCGCCTCCCGGGTAAAAGAACTGGTAGGGAGTATGGTTTTTGATGTCAGGAAAGGTGAGTATCACCAGGTAGACTATCGTGATATAGTGATTTTAATGCGGGCCACCCGCAGATGGGCGGTGGAGTTCATAGAAATATTTCGGGCCCAGGGAATACCGGTATACTCAGACAGCAGCGGCGGTTATTTTGAGGCGGCTGAGGTGGATTTAATACTCAACCTGTTGAAAATAATAGACAACCGCCGCCAGGACATTCCGCTTTTAAGTGTCATGCGCTCGCCTATCGGTGGTTTTGATATAGAGGAGCTCACCGATATCAGGTTGAGTCTGCCTCAAGGCAGCTATTTAGAAGCCCTGGAGAATTATATAAACACCGTTGACAGCAGTCTATCACATAAAATCCACTCATTTCTGCAACAGCTGGAGCAGTGGAGGGAAAGATCCAGGCTGATGCCAGTCGATGAATTTATTCATCAACTTCTATTAGAAACCGGCTACTATTATTATGTCGGCTCTATGCCCGGGGGAAAACAAAGACAGGCCAACCTGGAAGTTCTGGTAAACCGTGCCCGACAGTTCCAGGATAGTTCCATCAAAGGTTTATTTAATTTTACTCGTTTCATTGAAAACATTAAGTCCAGCAGCAGTGATATGGATGCGGCCAGGGTGCTGGGGGAAAACGATAATGTAGTGCGAATAATGAGTATCCACAAGAGTAAAGGTCTGGAATTCCCGGTGGTGATTGTGGCGGGATTGGGTAAACGTTTCAATGAAGCAGATACCCGGGGCAGGGTATTGTTTCATTCCCGTTTAGGCATGGGGCCGGTTCTTATAAGAAGCGATCTAAGGACTAAAACTGACACCATAGCCCGAAGCGCTATGCAGTACCGGATCAGAGCAGAAAACCTTTCCGAGGAGATGAGAATACTATATGTAGCAGTGACCAGGGCTCAGAGTAAATTGATCCTCCTGGGTTCACTGAAAAACATGGAAAAAGAGGCTCAAAAGTGGTGTACTGCGAGCAATTTGTATGAACTATTAAGAGCCCGAACCTTTCTAGATTGGATTGGGCCAGCCCTGGCCCACCATGGCGGAGTTGATACCCTGCGTAAACTGGCGGGAGAAGCTGCCGATGGAATTATGCTTCAAAATGATAATTCTCGCTGGCAAATTAATCTTATCAGCCGTTATGATCTGCAGGTGGAAGAAAGCCGGAAAATAGAGATAAAACAGGAATTTAAGGATAGACTGGAAAAGCACCAGCCAGACAGCGGCAATGAGACAGCCCGGGTTATTATCGAGCGTCTGGATTGGAAGTATCCCTACCAGTTTGCAGTCAACCTGCCCTCCAAGTTGTCAGTTTCCCAACTCAAGAAAATGGGGATAGATGAAGCCAAGCCGGTTACTGTATCTATTATTGGCCCGGCGGAACAGGAACCCGAAGTCATAAAAACTGCCCAGCATTCAAAGTTGAGCTCATTGGAAAAGGGTACTCTTATGCACCTGGTTATGGAGCATATAGAATTCAAACCGTATCAGGATATGAAAGAACTGAAGGAACAAATCGATCTGCTAGTGCAAAAGGAACTGCTGACCGCCGAAGATGCCGAGCTGTTGGATAAAACAGCTGTGATGGCGTTTTTCAATTCATCCCTGGGAAATCGGGCTGTGAAGTCCAGCTGCATATACCGGGAAACCGCCTTTAACCGGGTATGTCCAGCCGGAGAAATAATACCGGGGGCAGATGAAATTGATGAAAAACTCTTGATACAGGGGGTTATTGATTTATATTTTATAGAAGGTTCGGAAGCGGTACTGGTAGATTATAAAACCGATCGGCTTAGCGAATCCAATCGGCAGGAAAGGATTGCTTCATATAGACTGCAGCTGCAACAGTACCAAAAGGCGATTGAGCAGATACAGGGTATAAAAGTAAAGGAAAGCTACCTTTATTTCCTGACCGAAGGGGAAGCGGTTCAATTACTGTAAGCGGTCTTAAGCATTCATCAGTACTTATATCATGCAGACATGTTAGGTTGATTTAAGTAATAATAGAATGGTACCAAGGGGGGAGATAAATGAAATTCATTCATGCGGCTGATATTCACCTGGACAGCCCCTTGACAGGGTTGGAAAACTATGAGGGAGCTCCGACGGAACTGATTCGAGGGGCCAGCCGAAAGGCCTTGAGCAATCTGGTACAGCTGGCCCTGGAGGAAGAGGTGGATTTCGTGTTAATCGCCGGTGATTTATATGATGGTGATTGGCGGGATGTCAGCACAGGCATGTATTTTAACCGTCAGATGCTGAGGTTAAAAGAACGTAATATAAAGGTTTTTATTATAAAAGGGAACCATGATGCAGCCTCCAATATCTCTTCCCGTATCCCCCTTCCGGATAACGTGATAGAGTTTTCCAGCCGCGGTACCCAGACTTATCACTTGGATAATGTGAATGTGGCTATTCATGGCCAAAGCTTTAAAACTCGTGCAGTTACCGATAATTTGGCCCAGGCATATCCTTTAGCTGAGCCAGGTTGTTTTAATATAGGCTTGCTGCACAGCAGCTTAAGTGGCAGGGAAGGTCATGAAGTATATGCTCCCTGTTCTGAGGGCGATTTATACTCCAGGGGCTATGACTACTGGGCCCTGGGGCATGTTCATAAAAGAGAAATTGTGTGTGCCGGTGATCCCTGCTGGATAGTATTTCCTGGTAACATTCAGGGCAGATTCATTCGTGAAACCGGTGATAAAGGCTGCACTTTAGTAGAGGTGATAGATAAGCAGGTAATATCTGTGAATCACTGCAGCCTGGATGTTATGCGCTGGCTGGAATGCCAGGCAGACATATCGGGGCTGGACACCCCGGCAGAGGTTTTAACCCGGGTTAAGGATGAGGTAGCTGACCAGACCATGGGGATAGACATGCCAGCAGCGGTGCGAATTGTATTGAAGGGTGAGAGTAATGCCAGCTATGAATTACTGGCTTATGCCTCTAAATGGTCAGATAATATCCGAGCCACGGTAATGAATTTCCGGTCCGACATATGGGTGGAAAAAATTAAATATAATGTTTATCCTCCTGTTCATAGGGCTTATGATAGTCTGGTGTTTCTGACTATTACAGAATTAGTGGATCATTACCTTTCCAACCCGCAGGCGGTGGAGGATTTATTTGAGGATGTCCTGCAGGATATAGCTAACCTGCCTGGTAACGAATTATGGGAAGAATTAAAATTTAATTCCCCTAAACGTATGGATATACTGCAGAACACAGAAGCCCTGCTGATTGGTATATTGTCAGGAGGTGCAGCCGATGAGGATTAATAAGCTGGATTTGATAAGATATGGTCATTTTACTGACTATGTAGTTCAATTTGACCGGGATAAGCCCTTTAATATAATCTATGGACCCAATGAATCAGGTAAAACAACTATTTTAAACGCTGTATCCGACCTATTTTATGGGATAGCTAAAAATACCGTATATGCCTATAAACATGGCAGTCCGGTTATTGGTGCTGAGATTGAGTATGATGACGGCCAGGTTATATCCTATCAGAGGAAAAAGGGAGCTCGTACGGCCAGCTTCTATGATGAGGTTAAAGACAAAGACAAAAAGATGGCTGAAAAGGCTGATGGAGTTAAAAACGAGATAGAAGAGGAAACTTTTCGCAACATGTTTGCTCTGGATCACCGGCTGCTGCGCCGGGGAGGCAGGGCTTTGCTGGAGGTGGGCGGTGAGCTTAATAAAAGCCTGTTTATCGCCTCATCAGGTATCAACAACCTGCAGGCAGTACAGAAAAATATACAGGACAGCCTGGACCATATCTACAAACCTACTGCCCGGAAAACTTCCGAAATAAACCAGCTGCTGATTAAGTTCAAAGAACTGGAAAAGCTGAAAAAAGACAAGAGTTTAAGGATTGATGAATTTAAGCAAAGCGAGCAGGAGTATGATGAAAGCAGGGCGTCTTTGGAAGCATCTCAGGAAGAATTAAAAAACCTTCAAGCGCAGGAGAACAAACTGATTAGAAAGAGTATCCTGCTGCAGCCGGCTAACCAGTACCGGGAGGCCTTAAAGCGAAGGACGGAGCTGGGGATATTTGAGTATTTGCCGGAGAATACTGCGCCGGTTAGGGAAAAGATACAAAAAGACCTGGATGCATCCGGGAATCGGTGCCAGATTCTGCAGCAGGAGATAAATGACCTTGGGCAAAGCATACAACAGATTCATATTCCGGTTGAGCTTATCCTGCACCAGGAAGAGATTAAAGAATTGAAGGAAGAATTGGGGCGTTACCGGGAGGCCTTGAAGACAGCCCCGGAAAAGAAAAGGGATGCGGAAAACTATACGGAACAGGCCAAATCCTGGTTGAAAGAACTACGACCCGAGCTTGCTTCATTATCCGAGGCGGAGAAAATGCGGCTATCGCTGCAGGAAGTAGAGACTATTAAGAGTATGGCTCAGCAGTGGTTGGAATTGGAAAATGAACAGAAATATCTCGACCAGGAAGTCTCTAAAAATGAGCTGGATATCAGGGTTAACCAGCAAAGAATTTTAAACTTTCCTGAGCTCAAGGATGCCCGTCCGATCAAAAACCTGCTTGATGAAATACAGAGTCAGGGTGACATCGAATACATATTAACTGAATATAGGATGGAACTGGCGAAAAAGGAAGCAGATTTTGATGATGCCTACCAGGTTTTCCCCCTGTGGAGGGGAGAACAAGACGATTTGCTTACCTGCCAGCTTCCGCTGGAAGATACTATTAGAAAATATGAAGGATTGTTTAAGGAAATTAATGATAAATTACAGGCTCTGGATATTATCTGCAAAGGGAACCGCGCTGAACTGGAAAAGAACCAGGCACAACTGGCAGAACTGCAGGAAAAGAGTAATATTCCCGAAGAAAGCCATCTGATCGCTGCCCGGGACCAGCGGGAACTGGGATGGTCGATAATAAAAAAGAACCTGGCCGGTGAAAGGGACAGCAAAGCTGAGTTAGTTTATACTGGCGGTCTGAAGCTAGAAAGGGTTTATGAAGGAGATGTTGAAAAGGCAGATGCAATCGCTGACCTAATGAGAAAAGAAGCGGAGTTGACTGCCAAAAGAAGCCGGCTGCTGTCTTCCATGCAGGATATTGAGACCAGTCTAGCGGCAAATTTGGCCGAGCAGGAGCTTATAAAGTCGGAGAAGGTACAACTGGAACAGATGTGGCAGGCTGAATGGCCCCATATGTCAGTTAGCAGGGTACTCAGTCCCATGGAGATGCGAGCCTGGATCTCGGTTTTCATAGAACTGCGCAAGCAGTACCAGGAAATGATACACCTGATCCGAAAGCAGGAAGAGCTTCAGAGAAATTGGGAACAGGCTAAATTAATCCTGGGAGAAGTACTGGGTATAGGATCAGAAGCTAGCCGAGAAAGCCTTAGAAGCCTGGTCAACACCTGTCAAAATACTATCAGCCAGATTGATCAAAACAACCATGATTACAAGGTGCTGACCCAGCAGCTGCAAAGAGACCGGGAACATTCGGAAAGACTGGCCCAGGAAACTAAAAAGATAATGGTCCGAATTGAATCCTGGAAATGCAAATGGGCTGCAGTAATGGATAAAGCTGGGTTGGACAGGAATATTTCACCATCTGCAGCTTTAACCTATATAGACGCTCTTCGGCAGATGTTTGTGTTTATTGATAAAAGAAATAGTTCTGACGGAGAATGCCAGTCTTTAAGTTCATTCATAGAAGCATTCGAAAAAAGGGTTAAAAGACTAGCCCAGGAGACCGGAATGAATTATTTGTCAGCCTCCCCGGAACGACTGGCAGCACTAATGGATGAAGGCAGGGAGAGAGCGGAACAGGACCAGGTTCTATTGGAAGAAAAGAAGCAAAACCTGCTCAAAAAGGAAAGAGAGCTTACGGAAGCTTCCTATAAAAATAAAGAGCATGAAGAACAGTTGAAAAAGCTGCTGGCCCAGGTCAAGTGTGCTGGTCTGGAACAGATGCAGGAATTGGAAGAAAAGAGTCGGCGGGCTAGAGAATTAGATCATAAGATTCAAAGCGCCCGGGACCAACTGGTAGCCAATCTTCCGGACACATCCATATCGGTAGAAGAGCTGCTTAAAGAACTGGAAAACATTGATGCCGACCAGCTAAAAGCAGAAATTAGTACCTTGAGGGCAAGTATACACTTGCAGGAAACAAAGAAAGAAGCCGCAGTATCAAGATACCTGCAGGCGGACCTCAAATACTCGGAGCTTAATCGTAATCTGTCTGAGGAAGCGGCCCTGGCTGCCCAGGCAGCTGAGGAAACCGTAGCCCGTATTAGAAATCGGGCTGAAGAATATGTGCGCCTAAAAATAGCCCAAAAAATACTGTCCCAGAGCATCATGGAATACAGCCGTAAAAACCAGAATTACTTGATAGAACGGTCAGGAGAATTTTTTGCCCGCTTGACTATGAAGTCATTCTGCGGCTTAAAGGTAGGACATAGTCAATCCTACCAGGAAGTACTATTAGGAGTAAGGCCTGGGGGAGAGGAGCTGGGAATTCAAGAAATGAGTGACGGGTCTCAAGACCAATTGTATCTGGCTATCCGGTTAGCCAATATTGAGCAGTATGCCGCTAACCATCCTCCGGTGCCGCTGATCATGGATGACCTTTTAATTAATTTTGATGATGAGCGAGCCCTGGCTGCCCTCGGCATTATGGAAGAATTGTCTTCCCGGGTTCAGATTATATATTTTACTCATCATGGTCACATTAGAGGCATAGCTGAAAAGCGCATATCACCGGGTCTGTTGAAGATACAAGATATATTTTTGTGATTCAAAAAAAGCTAGTGTAGCAGGCGGCAGCCTACCTGAGTATACTTCTGCTTTTTACCATATTTATGGGAATGGTTATTGTTTCTATGGTCTAATAGGGTAGTATAGCGGGTATGGAAGAAAAACTGCTCGGTGAAACCTGTTGAGGGGACTTTTCTGACCAGGCACGAAAGTAATTGCCATGAGGTAGAATATTTGACATACTTTTAATAATGGGGGATATATTAAACCGACGATCTGCGCCAGCAGGTCGATTTCCAATGGGGGGTTAGGGAATGATAGTCGGTAATTTCATGAACAAGGAAGTCATAGTCCTTGATTTAAACACCACTCTATATGAAGCTGCAGGCATTTTTCTACAAAATGAAATCGATGGTGCTCCGGTAGTAGATGGCAAAATTATGATTGGTCTGTTTACTAAAACTCATCTGATCAGAGCCATGCACGCCCGAGACGACCTTCACCGACCGGTCAAAGATTATATGACCAGGAAAATTAGAACCGTCAAACCCGAGGAAGAGATACTTGATATTGATATATCCAGTACGGGCCGCTATCCTGTGGTAGATGAAAGCGGTCAGCTGGTGGGTATTATTACTAAATCTGATATTATGATTGCCCTGAGCGAAATAGTTACTGAAATTTCGGGTCAAATGGAAACGGTTATCAATTCCGCTTATAATCCCATAGTAGCCATAGATAAAGAAGGATACATCAATATCTGGAACCGGGCTATGGAAAAGATGAGCAATCAAAAGGCCGGTGAAGTATTAGGTAGATTTATAAGCAACATCGTGCCGGAGAGCAATCTTCTGAGTGTAATAAAAAGCGGTCGCAGAGAATTTGGAGTTAAGCTAAAGGTAGGAGATAAGCCTACCATAACCAACCGGGCGCCGATTATAACTAACGGAGAAATTACGGGGGCAGTTGCAGTTCTACACGATCTCAGCGAAGTGGAGGCCATATCTCGGGAACTGGAATATGTAAAAGCACTGAATGCGGAAATGGATGCTCTGATTGATTCTTCTTACGACGGACTCTATATAACTGACGAGAATGCGGTCACCATACGTACCAATAAGGCAATAAAACGGGTAACAGGAATGGAAGAAGAAGCTTTTCTTAATAAGAGCATGCAGCAGCTGGTTGATGATGGAATATTGTCCCGTTCGGCCACCCTGATTTCCATGGAAACCAGAGCCCCGGCTACAACTACCCTGACCACGATAACAGGTCGTACCCTACTGGTAAGCGCTACTCCCATATTTGATGAAAAAGGTAAAATATATCGAGTAATTACTAATGTACGGGACATAAGCGAACTCAATATGCTTAAACAGAAACTGGAACAAATGGAGGGTCTGAAACAGCATTTTGAGTTTCAGGTCAAACAAATCAAGGTTAAGGAATCCGGAGAGCTGGTCTTTAAAAACAAGGAAATGGAGAATATTGTATACCAGGCTGTGAAGGTAGCGGAGGTGGATTCTACCGTGTTGCTTTCCGGTGAATCAGGAGTAGGCAAAGAAGTTATCGCCGAAATTATAAAGAAAAACAGCGCACGTAAAGAAGGGCCATTTGTTAAAGTTAACTGTGCGGCTATACCCGAAAATCTAATTGAGTCAGAATTATTTGGGTATGATTCGGGGGCTTTTACCGGTGCACGTAAAGAAGGTAAACCAGGATTATTTG
Source organism: Syntrophomonas sp. (assembly GCA_016841425.1). Taxonomy (GTDB): domain Bacteria; phylum Bacillota; class Syntrophomonadia; order Syntrophomonadales; family Syntrophomonadaceae; genus JAAYJK01. The sequence continues at coordinate 31,526 of JAENZE010000011.1, forward strand.
AAGTGGCCAACACAGGAACACTGCTGCTGGATGAAGTTGGTGATATACCCATTTACCTGCAGGTCAAGCTCCTGCGCGCTTTACAGGAACGGGAAATTATCCGGGTTGGGGGTACTGAACCTATTAAAATAGACGTGCGTATAATAGCCATTACCAACAAGGATTTGGCTTCCATGGTGGAGAATGGCGAGTTCAGGGAAGACCTTTACTATCGTTTGAATGTGGTTCCCATCATGGTGCCGCCACTGCGGGAAAGAAGAGATGAAATACCCCTGCTGATAAAACACTTTATAGATAACTTCAACCGTCGTTATAACTTGACCAAGAGAGTTGATTCGGCATTAATAGACATATTGATGAAATATGAATGGCCTGGCAATATCCGGCAGCTTGAAAACTTCATGGAGAGATTAGTGGTAACCAGCAGCTGCGAAGTATTAACTCCCCAGCACCTGCCAGAATTTTTCTTAAAAGTTGGATATGGGGGAGGACGCGGTCTGGACCAGGCAGTCAGTGTAAATAAAATTATTCCCTTGAGAGATGCTGTAGAATATGTGGAAAAACAGCTGCTGGAGAAAACCTTTGCGATAGCCAATTCTTGTGGCAAAGCAGCCAGTATACTAGAAGTAGACGCATCTACCATTTCCCGTAAAGCCAGCAAATACGGGATAAAGCATTAGTGCGACAGGGGACGGTTCTCAATTTGTCGCATTATTAGTATTAAATATTAAATAAAATGCGACAAATTGAGAACCGTCCCCTGTCGCACTGTCGCATGAATAATAAAAGACCGCTTTGGAGCGGTCTTTTATTATTTCTATTATTGATGACAAAATTATGATATCTTATTTGAGTTTCTCCAGATTTTATACTTCTGTGCTTCCTTAATGAGCTCATCTCTGAATTGTGGATGGGCCAGATTAATAATACCTTCTGCACGTTCCCAGGTGCTAGCGCCTTTGGTATTAAAGATACCGTATTCAGTACATATGTAGTAGGCAAGGGACCTTGGCACGGTAACGATTGTGCCCGGCAGCAGTCCAGGTACTATACGGGATTGCAGTTGTCCATCTTTGCCCTTGACAGTAGAGGTCAATGCTACATAGCCACGGCCGCCTTTGGATTTATAAGAACCGAAGATGAAATCCAACTGTCCGCCGGTACCGGAAATATGGCGTCCAGCCGAGGCCTCTGAAGCTACCTGGCCAAAGAGGTCCACTTCAATGGCATTATTAATGCAGACCATATTGTCATTTTGACCAATAACGAATGGGTTGTTGGTATAATTTACTGGATAACTGGCACCTACAGGATTATGGTCCAGGAAGTCGTAAAGCTTCTTGGTGCCCATAGCAAAAGTATATGCCATTTTGCCTTTATCTATCTGTTTTTTCTTACCGGAAAGTTTACCGGCCTCATACATATCTACAAAAGAATCGACCAGCATTTCAGTATGAACTCCCAGGTCTTTCAGGTCTGACTGGGCAATCATTGCTCCTACAGCATTGGGCATACCGCCGATACCTAGCTGAATGCAGTCACCATCATGCATTTGTTCCATTATTAATTCCGCAATTTTTTTATCAACATCACTGGGCGGAACACCGGGGACCTGGGCCAGAGCAGGATTAGCCTGGCTTTCAACTACATAGTCCACGTCAGAGATGTGAATAATTTCGCCGTTCCCACCACAGCACCAGGGAGCGGAGGTGTTTACATAGAGAACCTTGATTTTTGCAACATCCATAACGGCAGTGGATATTGAATTGGATGTACTGATATTAAAATAACCATTTTTATCCATGGCGGTAACCGGTTGGAAGCATATATCTACCGGATCGTATCCCCTAAAATAATGTTCAGGTCCTTCATGGTATGTTAAAGAAATATAATTGCACAGATCTGCTTCATGTAACTTTCTGGATACCCCGGAAAAATGCCAGTCATTCATACAGAACGTTTCTCTCTTGGGATCGACCTGACAGATCTGAGGCATAAAGGTCATGGTAACCATACGGATTTTTACATCTTTTAATTCATCTTTACGCGCGGCCAGCGCAGCGTCAATTTCCAGCGGCTGCTGAACAAATTCCCCATACTGTACCCAGTCACCTGACTTAACCAGCTTGGCAGCCGCCTCAGCGGTAATCAGCTTACTCTTATATTGTTCCAACACACTATTACTCATTAAACGTTTCCCCCTCTAAAATAAACTTAAGAACATCACCGATACTTTTCGAAATTGGCAGTTTAAAATTACCAATTGACCAGTGATGCTGACCAACCCTGGCCCCCAAAAACTTCGATAAATGTTTCTTATCACCTCCAATGATAAATATAAGTTAGACATCTCTACATTTGCTCCCGAAATTAGCTGTCATAATACTGAAAAAGATACGCTTCATTATGTAAATATGCATATGACACAGCGGAAACAAATTTTAATAATCAAGCTTCAAGTGTGGTGGTTAAGCAGTAACTTTCTTATTTATTTATAATCGTGATTTATGAGTAATAATCGTAGTATAAAAAACTTATGTTATTAATAGCGTTTGACAGGTTATATACAGTTCTGCAGCAAGATCCCAGAATCAAGGGCTAATAAGCGTAAAAAGCAGTAAATAGACAGAAAAACCAAGAAAAGACTTCCTAATAGCCATTTAACCTATTTTAACATTGATTTACAGCATATTCAATAAAGAAGCAAGGGCGAGGGAAGGAAGCAAGGGGACGTTCTTTTTGCTTCCTCCCTACTATAAAATGGTTGAGGAAGCAAAAAGAACGTCCCCTTGCTTCTTGTTTCCGATATTTGCCGGGCAGGGGAGGTGCAAAACTAAAAAATTTAATGTAGTATGTATGTTGGGTGTTTTTTATATTCTCCCTTCTATATATAATTGCTAATTAGATCGGCTTGTAAACAAAATGTTCATAAATTACAATAATACAGGGGAAGGAGAAGAAATGGATTTTATGGATAATGAGACTGAAGAAGGTAAAACGGGGAAACTTGACCTTATAGCCACCAAAAGTTTTACTGCCAACCCGGAACTGGTCTATGTAATCGATTTCTTGAATCGCAGCCTCAAAGATAAAAAGGTTATGTTCGGGCTCAGGAAAAATAAAGAAACTAACGAAATGATTATTAATATTTATGAGTTTTAGGGAGTGGCGATAAATGAGTGAAGATATTAAAAGTTTTCTAAAGGAAGTAATCAGTATCATAGTCATAGCTTTTATCCTGGCTATGATATTAAGGACTTATGTAGTAGAAGGCAGGATTATACCAACCGGCTCTATGTTACCTACCATACAACTTCAAGATCGGGTTATGGTTAATAAGTTCATATATTTTATTAAGGAACCTGAACGCGGTGATGTAGTAGTATTTGATCCACCGGATATACTTAATAGTAAGGAAGACTATATAAAAAGGGTAATTGGCCTGCCCGGAGATACAGTGGAAGTAAAAAACGCCCGGGTATATGTTAATGGAAAAGCCCTGCTTGAACCTTATATATATGAACCATTAGATTATGAATATGGTCCGGTTACAGTTCCCGAAGACGCCCTGTTTGTAATGGGGGATAACCGTAATGCCAGTTTTGACAGCCACAGGTGGAATGCATGGTTAACCAAGGACCATCTAAAAGGGAAAGCGTTTCTCATCTATTGGCCTATAAATCATATCACACTCATGGAGCGCGGGCTCACTTTTGAGTAGAACCAGGTAACCACTGGATGGGCAGCTATTATAGTCGCCAGGCTTAAACTTTTGTTCAACTATTAGCCTTCCCAAGAGGTGACTATTATCGTACGGGAGGTTGCATGGAAATGAAAATTTTATTAACCAATGATGATGGGATTAATGCAGGAGGCATAAGGGCTCTGGTTAAAGAACTCAGCGCCCTCGGTGAACTGTATGTAGTAGCGCCTGATCAGGAAAGAAGCGGCACCGGACATTCCATAACTGTATTTGAACCTATAATAACGCAGAGAAAAGAAATGGATGGAGTCAAAGCCGCCTGGACCGTTAGGGGTACTCCGGTAGATTGTGTGAAACTTGCGGTAGGCAAACTCCTGCCTGAAAAGGTGGACCTGGTAGTTTCCGGGATAAACCATGGGCCAAATCTAGGTACAGATGTACTGTATTCAGGTACAGTATCTGCTGCAGCCGAGGGGGTAATTATGGGGGTTCCTTCCATAGCAGTATCTTTAAACTCATATAAATATGACATGGAATTTGATTTCCCGGCGCGGTTTACCCGCAATTTCATTAAAACCGTAATGCGGCACGGTATAGACCGGAAGACCATAGTGAATATTAATATTCCTCCCCTTCCTCCTAAAGAGATTAAAGGTATTAGAATAACCAGGTTGGGAGTTAGAAATTACGATAATCTTTTTGAAGAGCGGCAGGACCCCCGCGGTAATACTTATTACTGGCTGGGAGGGGGAGTGAGAAAAGAAGAGCAGGAAAAAGATAGTGATGTATTGGCGCTGGAGGAAAAGTACATAAGCATTACACCCCTTCATTTGGATCTTACTGATTATGTATTGATTCAAGAGTATAAGGATGTCTTCCGTCGTTACCTGGATTTTTTTAATGGGGAGAAGGCATGATATTAATAAGCCTGATAATAAATACGGTAATATTCTTCCTTATAACTAACTGGTCCTATTTGCAGAAAAAGAAGGCTGATCCAAATTACCCGAACCGTCCTTTGACCATATTCATACTATTCCCCCTGGCCCTGGGTATAGTTTTTACATTGATAGTAGACGCATTTAAAGGAGTTATGATATATCAGTTGATATTGTTCCTGGTAGCAGCTGTACTTCTATACTGGATATTTTTTGTAATGAATAATCGAAACAAATGAAATTGAAAAAAATTTTGCTACTTAGGTAAATATATAGTACCATTTTTACAGTTATAGTATATTGTGAGGAGGTCGTTTGATGAAGGTTTACCCTACAAGTAAAATTCGCAACATAGCTCTTGTTGGTCATGGAGGAACAGGTAAGACTTCACTGGCAGAAGCTATGCTCTATAATACCGGGGCTACCACGAGATTGGGGAAGGTAGATGATGGAAATACAGTAGCAGATTTTTTGCCAGAGGAAGTAAAGAAAAAGATTACTATCAGCACATCACTGGTACCCTGCGAATACAGGGACCATAAAATAAATGTATTGGACACGCCTGGTTTTGCAGATTTCTATTTTGAAGTTATCGGAGCGGCCAGAGTAGCAGATACTCTAGTAATGATGCTATCGGCCAGTGCCGGGGTGGAAGTTCAGACCGAGGTTATTTGGGAAGACTTCCCCGATATGCCTAAACTGGTATTTGTGAATAAAATGGACCGAGAAAATGCGGATTACTACAGGGTGCTGGATCAGCTGAAAAACACCTTCTCAGATGTGGTGGTTCCAGTTCAACTTCCTATAGGTTCTGAAAGCAGCTTTAAAGGGGTAGTAGACCTGGTAAAGATGAAAGCCTACACCTTTGAAGAAGGCAGCGGAAAAATGACCGAGGGTGAAATACCCGCTGATATGATGGATGATGTGGAAATATACAAAGAACAGCTTATTGAAGCCGCAGCAGAAGCAGATGATGATCTATTGGCCAAATACCTGGAAGGTGAAGAATTATCCGATGCAGAAATATTGGCAGGAGTGAAGAAAGCTGCCGCTTCTGGATCTGCAGTATTTGTATTCTGTGGTTCAGCATTGAAAAATGTTGGTATTCAGCCATTCATGGATTTTGTAGTTGATTGTGCTGCTACCCCGGAAGACAACTCCTTATATCAGGATATGGATCAGTCCAAGCTGGCCATACAGGTCTTCAAAACTATTGCCGACCCATATATCGGTCGTCTTAATATGTTCCGGGTGTTTACTGGTACCATGAAAGCTGATAATTCATATTTTAACGCCAGCAAAGAAAAAGAAGAGAGAATTGCTCAGCTGCTGGTAATGACCGGCAAGGAACAATCCGCTGTACCCGAGCTTAGTACCGGAGACATTGCCGCTGTAGCCAAGCTGAACCTTACGGCCACTGGGGATACTCTTTGCCAGAAGGCAAACCCGGTGTCCATGAGCCCTATTGAATTCCCGCAGCCTACCCTCAACATGGCGATAGAACCTAAGAGCAAAGGCGACGAAGATAAACTGAGTGGTGCTTTGCAAAGAATAAAAGAAGAGGACCCCACCATAATTATTGAAAAGAATACCGAGACCAAGCAGACCTTGTTAAAATCCATGGGAGATACTCATGTAGATATTTTAATAGAAAAACTAAAAAGCAAATTCGGGGTAGACGTAATCAGCAAAGATATGAAAATACCATATCGCGAAACTATAAGGGCTACCGTCGAAGCAGAAGGTAAACATAAGAAACAGAGTGGCGGGCATGGACAGTATGGGCATGTTAAGATTCGTTTTGAACCCCTGGCAGAAGGTGAATTTGAATTCGGGGAGCAAGTTTTTGGCGGAGCAGTACCGCGTCAATATTTCCCGGCTGTAGAAAAAGGCCTGCAGGAAGCCCTGGACGAAGGAGTACTGGCCGGCTATCCGGTTACCAGTATAAAAGCAACCTTATTTGATGGGTCCTACCATTCTGTAGACTCCTCCGAAATGGCTTTCAAGATGGCAGCCAGACTGGCTTTCCGGAAGGGCCTGGAAGGAGCCAAACCGGTCCTCCTGGAACCAATAATGAATGTAGAGATCCTTATTCCTGAATCATTTATGGGTGACATTATTGGTGACTTGAACAGTAAGAGAGGTCGGGTCCAGGGTATGGAACCAGTTGGGAAAAAACAGCTTATCAAAGCTCAGGTTCCGCTGGCCGAGATGGCAAGATATACTATTGATCTTAAATCCATGACCCAGGGTCGGGGCAAATTTACCATGGAATATTCACATTACGAGGAAGTACCAGCTCAGAATGCTGATAAGATTATCGAGAGAGCCCGCCAGGAAAAAGAAGAAAAAGAAAAATAAACGCGACAGCGCGACAGGGGACGGTTCTCTGGATGTCGCACTCTCCTTTAATCTATGATTTTAACAAAAAGCCGCACATCTCGTTGCGGTTTTTTTGTGCGGTGGAAACAGGTTTTTCTTTTATCTAATCAACAAATTTGGTATAATTCTAGTCACATAACAAACAAAAGGTGGAAAAAATGGCAAGATATGCAAGAAGGAAAAGCAGTAGCAAAATATACCACATTATGTTAAGAGGAATAAATCGTATGCTGGTTTTTCTTGATGACCATGACAGGTATAGGTTTCTGGATACAATAGACAGGATGAAAAAAGAAGGGGAATATGAAATACTTGCCTACTGTCTTATGGGCAACCATGTTCATCTAATAATGAAAGAGGGAAAAGACACCATTGAAATATCATTGAAGAGAATCGGTGTAAGTTATGCTTATTTCTTTAACAAAAAATATCACCGGGTAGGGCATGTGTTTCAGGATCGTTTTAGAAGTGAAGCCATTGAAGATGATAGCTACCTGATAGCAGCAGCCAGGTATATTCATAACAATCCGGTGAAGGCAGGCATGGTGGAAAGAGTTTGGGATTATCCATGGAGCAGCTACCATGATTACGTGAAGACCGGGCAGGCATCAGAAAAGGTAAACACTGAAATACTGTTGAGCATATTCTCGGAAGATGAAACCGTTGCTATAAGACTTTTTAAGGAGTACACAAATCAAACCTCAGAAGATAAATTTATTGATATCGATAATAATATTGAAAAGCCGGAAAAACAGGTACTAAATCCAGTATTGATAGTAGAGGAATTATTGAAAAGCCATGGATACAAACTGGATGAAATTAGATACTTGGAGGATAAGAAAAAAAGGGACCAAACCTTAAGGGAGATTAAGGAGAAGTCCCCGCTGTCAGTCAGAGAATTGTCAAGGCTTCTTGGCATCAGCAAAGATATTATATACAGGGCATAATGCGACAGGGGACGGTTCTCGATCTGTCGCATATTTTAATAACATAAATGCGACAGATCGAGAACCGTCCCCTGTCGCACTTACCTTTTGGCTTCCCAGGTTCCGTGTATTACCTCGGTAGTATTGTTTCCAAATTTAAAGTTACCATTAAGGTAGTTATCGTTCTGCATTAGCCCATCCAGCGTGTAAGCTAATCCCTCTACCGAATCAGTCTTGATAGCCAGTATATTATCGGTAAGGGTACATTCTACATAGGTCGGCATGCCTGATGTATCAATAGCGGTTGGATTAGTTGAACCAGTGAAGTTGAGCGAACCTGTAAAAACATCGGCCTTATCAGAAGGATTTAAGATCACCTGGGCATAGATGGACTCTCCCTTCAGGCTGGTGTATTCCACTGCCTGATCTGCCCCTTCTCCAAATATCTTGACCAGCATTTTCTCTGCCATTCCGCCGATCAGCTCCTGAGCTTTGGAACCTTCGATATTAAAGATTAAATTCCAGGTGCCGGCTAAATTGAGAATTTTTATTTCTGCCGTTCCTTCAGCCTCGGCCAGTTCCTTATCCGTTTTCCCATCCAGCAGGGTCACACTGATATCATAATCACCTTCATCCTCATAGACATGTTCTACCACCGGTTTAGTAGTCTCAACTTCGTCAGTTCCATCACCAAAATCCCAGAGGAAAACTGGTTTTTTAGGGCTGTTCTTAACTTCGGCGGTGATTTTTACTTTTTCGTCAGGCAGGGCCTTATATTCATCAGGTACCAGGGTTATTTCAGCCGGGTCCTTCTGGAAAGTGAACTGGTTGCTTTGCAGTATCCTGCCCCCGGCTTTAACCCTCAGGAATATGGTATCTTCGTATTCTACATTATAGGTGGCTTTTGTTTCTAATTCCACCCTGGGAGCATCTTCATCCTTAGATAAGAAGAGCAGCAGCGGTCCCGGAACCATCTCTTCTGAAAATGGATCCTGTACCTGGTCAAGGTACCCCCCTTTAAAAGTAATATTGGCCATTTTTTCTTCCTTACCTTCTCTTATCCTGAGTAGTTCCGCCGGTCCGGAATAGTAGATCTGCAAACCGGCTTCTTTCCATTCTGGATCATCTTCCACGTAATGGGCCAGTTGAGAGTTGAGTTCGAACTGCCGATAGGTTTCGTTAGGGTCAAAGTCTTCATCTTCCTCTACCAGGATAGAGAGTTTCAAGGTCGGGAAAAAGTTGTTAATCATCTTAACATTGGCCTTAACCGCAATAGGAATTAAGACCTCACCGATATCATTGGCATAATCTACCGGCACCTCATAGGAAGTATACAGACCAGTTTTATAACTCATGTAGGTCTGGCGAACCAGGGACACGTCCTTGCCATTAAATGAGCCTGCATATGCATTACGCCCAGTCGACTTATCAACTATGGCTTTTAAGGTTGAAAATTGAGGGCTGGGGTTAGGCTTTTCTCCATTGTTAGGATTAATACCTGATGTAGAATCATAGATGGTGTCATGAGAATAAAAGTTAGCGTTGGTAAAGGTGGCCAGATTAACAAAAGTGTCTCTCAAGCTGCCGGCATAACTTACCCGGCTATCTGCCGCAGAAGCAGCATAGCTAGTTACATGGGCCGCGGATATGGATTGTTCAATAGATTCCCAGACGGGATGGGAATCGTTTCTAACATGAGCAGGCTGGGTCATATCGGATATCATATGCATGCATTCCCCCAGGGAGCGAAAAGCTTTACCGGTATAAGCATTCCTGGCCTCGGCAGTAGTGCTGCAGGGAATGTCAATATCCCGAAAACTGACTTTCGCTATGGTAGTTGGGTTCCAGGAACCGTCTTCCGGGATCTCCATGGACTTCTTGTAATACTCCAGCGCTCTATGCCAGTTATAAGGATTCTCCTGATGGCTGAAAGCCCAGATTATAGCATCAACCGCCGTATAAAGAATACCATGGGAAGTTTCCTGATCAGTAAGCTTATGGGAGCCGGATAGGGCCAGGGGATCATAAAAATGCTTCACACCAGAATACCCATGGGGTTCATCAGCAGAAAAGCCTCCGCTGCTCACCCATTCACTAAAGGTTCTGCCGGGATTAATTACTTCCTTGTGATTATATTCAGTCCCTGAAGATCCAGATACCGCAGGGCCCTTATAGGTAGCAGTTTCGTCAATAGGCGCGTCTTTATACTTGGGACTGCTTCCGTACTGGAATTTGAATTGATTGATAGCTTCCTGGTTCATAGCTTCATGTGCCGGTTGTCCCCAGGCCAGGGCATATCCGGGTATTATAGTCAGTATAAAAATCCCAGTTAATATAATTGAGATTATCCGCTTCTTCAATATCATCACCTCCCGCTACATCTGGACAATGACCCAGCGGTCTTGTTCTTTCATAAATAATATAGAAAAAGTGTAGTCGTCACACTGTATTTCATATTCAGCAATCCGGTTAAACTCTGGTTCTTCCAGGCCTTCGTCGATGGATAAAAACGTCATCTGCGCTGTTTTTAAATCATCGGCCATTTCCGGCATTAGTTCCGTACTCTGGGCAAGTATGGAACGGTAGAATTCCTGCTGGTCAGCGGCAAAGAAACTGACCGCTTCATCCACGTTCTGGTTTTCCAGGGCTAGAGAATAATCCTTGATTACACCGTCAATTACCTTTTTCTGCTCCTTGTAGTCCGCTTGTTTTTTCCAGGCCTGGTCCGGAGAACTTCCCACCGGCATACCTTTGCTCATCAGAACATAAGCCGAGGCAGATAATATTATTACTATAATGGCAGTTAATATAATTGGCAGTGGACGAAGTTTTGCTCCAGGCTTACTTTCTGACTCATGTATGTTTTCCTCAGCCTTGTAATCATGTTTAACAGTGTGGGGAGTTGATGAATTTGGAACTATGCTGCTGTTCTCTCCAAAGAGTTCCGGAATTTTAGATGCTAATACCCATTCACTTAAGCCTTCATTCCATACCAGATCCTGCGGTAAAAGCCTTCCCTTCCTGGCGAATTCTTTCATCTGTTCCAGGGAATAGGGGCCGAATTGCTGATCATCTCTTGCCAAATACCATTGCTCTGCCACTATCCAATCCTCCTGCTATTATTTCTGATTCAGAAATTCTTAACGATTACATTCTAGCATATTAACCTATGGAATATTGAAACAAGATATGCAAAAAAAGAAACAATTTATACCCATGTTGATGTTTTGGATTTTGGTAGAAGTCAGGTATGGCAAGGACATATCCAGGGGAGTCAATGGATAGAGGAGAATTCATTCTCCGCTAAAGGGCAGCATATGTCATACATCCGTAGAGGAGAATTCATTCTCCTGTAAAGGGCAGCATATATCGTACATCCGTCATTCTCCCCGTGTCAACCGCGAATAAATTCGCAGCTACTCTCCCAGGTAGGGGAGAATTCATTCTCCCCGGGAAGATAAAGAACATTCTTAAATTAACATATTACCAGCGATGGTTGCGTGGAATCTCAGATTCAAAAGGAGTTAGTATTGGTTCCGAGATATATACAAAATGATAATGGGTGGATTGATCACATGAAATAACGGGAGGGCATGCGATCAAACTGCAGGCAGCATAAACAGCACCGGCAGCAGAGATTACAAATGCCAGCAGATAGGCGGGATTCTCAGTATAAAACAAGGCTAATAAAGATAATTCGCTTATCAACCATTCTGTCATTAACAAGATCAAGATAAAGAAATTCTTATTCATAACCAAATTATTAACCATTACCGGCCGATTCAAACAGGGTCAGAGGGTAACTTGCTAGAACGGCTTAAAAAAGATCGGAGAATGTATTCTCTGCCCCTAACACCGATAAATCGTTTTTAATTGCGAAAAAACATAAATAAATTCTCCATTAAGGCCCGATAAGGCGGATGCGACAAAACGAGAACCGTCCCCTGTCGCACTGTCGCATTGTTGTTTTCACCCATATGTAATATAATTTTAACCAGTCATAGTAATAATTGCCTATCTATTTAAGCAAGTGCTGTAAAATATCAAAACAAAGTTGAACGGGGATATTGAATGAATCAGATTAAAATATTGTTGTGCAGTGATTCACCATTATATACACAGAGCTTGTCTATTGCATTTAAGGAACATTATGCCTTTAAAGTAGTAGACAATATCAAATCAGCGGAGTTAATCAATGCTGCCCTTCGAATTCAGCCGGATGTAGTGCTATGGAAGCTGGATGATGCAGGACTCTTGTATTCCATAAGCGAACTTAGAAGTAGATGCCCCCTGGTGCTGCTGGTATTAGTGGTAGAAGATCCCAATAAGTTTGATATGATTCAAATGCTTAAGAGTGACATTCGTGGGTGTCTGCCTTCTAGACTGCTGCCTGCTCAAATTGTTAATTCCGTAGAAATGATTGTTCACGCCGGGATCGTCTGCCTGGCTCGCTTAAGCCCGGAACACTTTAATACTGCGTTGGAAGCAAAAGAATCCCTGGACTTAGACTCCTTAACCGTCCGGGAACGTGAAGTGCTGTCCCTGTTGAGTGAAAATTGTTCCAACCAGGAAATAGCTGCTACCTTGCAGCTGTCAGAATCAACAGTAAAAACTCATCTCAGCAATGGTTTTAAGAAATTAAAAGTCCGCAACCGTACCGAGGCAATGAGGATATTGTTTAATAATGATCTTAACCAGCAGAAACCTCAGCAAGAGGGGACCCGGTAATCGCTTAAACAATTACCAGGAAGAAAAAGCAAGAATAACGATTATAATAAGCAATCGTTGACCAAATAGGTATTCGATTGTTTTATTGTTTTCTGACTGTTGCACTATTGTGAATGTCGAATAAACCAGAATCTGAGCCGTTATTTATTTATAATAATGAACTGGATAATGGGACATAAGCTTTAGTACTGTAGGAGAAAAGTACTAAACATCACTAGAACTCCTGGAGTACAAGATAAAGGCATAAAAACGGGAACATTGCCTTATTCCCCTGACGAAAAGTACTAATACCGTGCTAACATGACATAAAATGGTATATATTATCCGGTTAACGATAAAAGCGGGAATAGAGGGCTAATTACCAAATTCGAAGTACCAATTACAGATATAATCTACCTGGACTATTTTCCAACTTACGGTGAATAGAAAATTTAAGTCATAGCATAGTAAGCTAAGGTTACCATTCTGTATAGAGAGATAATTCCGGCAGTATGGAATAGCTGTTAGCGAGGTTTACTCATGACAGACGGTATAGACAAAAGAGGTACAAAGACTATGGTCCCTAATTTCATAAGATCGGTCCTTGCCGATAAGATTAAATGGGAAATGAATCAGCCTGGGATCAGCAATCCTACCGCTTGCATACGTCATTCGATGTTGATTGCCCGCCTGCTGCTCATATCGCTGACTTCGTTCTTTTATTTGATCGGCCCGCCCCAATCCCCGCTGAGCATCAAAATAATGGTGGTAATGGCCATGATGACCGCTGTCTTACTGACCCGAAATCTCTACGGCAGCAGTGAAATAGACGATATTTTGATCCGTATTTACGACCCGCAAAAATTAACCGGGCAGGCAAATCCGCCGGCAAGTGCGAGCCAGAAACCGTACTTGCTGCTCACTATAATCGGTATCGAGACCCTGGGTACAGCCATGTTGACCGTGCCTACCGGCGGGCTGGACAGTCCCTTTGTGTGGTATGCGTTGAGTCCCATTATCGCCGCCGCTTTTTACCTGCCCTTTTATTACTCCTGGATTACTATGGGACTATTTCTCAGTTTTGCCCTGTTGTTCCGTTATACCCTGCTGGAGATAAGCAGCCCCTTGACCTGGGAATTATTACAGCACATGAGTTTGATTATGCTCTTCTGCCTGTGTACAGCTTTAGCCCAGCTAGCCGCCTCTTTGTACAGAAATTTATCCCTGGCATATTCCCAGTTGGATAAGGCCCATCAGGAAAGCGAAAAAGCGTTTGCGCATATATCTTCCCTTTACCAGGTTATGGAAGCCTGTTCGGCTGGAGAAGATTGCGTTCAGATGGCCGATTTGCTGGCTGGCTATGCTGCCCGGCTCTGTCAGCGGCCTTCTGCTTGTCTCATGATTCAGGAGAGAAATAGAGAAGAAGATATTGAAAGCATGGAAACACTGCTTAGAATGGGCGGAGACCAGAACCCGCTTGATCATACCGTATGGGAAAAGGAAATGAACCAGATCTGGAACCGTATAGAACCGGATATGACTGATGTCTTGTCCTGGGATATTGGTCTTGATCATAGGCTGGTATACCACCCGATCACCTCTCATGGCGAGTGTTTTGGCATTCTGGCTTACCTGGAACATCGAAGACAGAAAGACCAAAATACGGACCAGGAGAAATCTCTGGCATTCCTGGCCGGTCTGGGAGGCATTACCCTGGAACGGCTGAAAACTGATAAACTCTGGGGCCGTCTCCTGGTAAGTGAAGAACAGAACCGTATTGCCAATGAAATACATGATGGAGTAGCCCAGTACCTCTTCAGTTCAGTATGTGCCGTCCATACCCTTTCACAGCAAAAATCCAACCTGCAGGATGAAAACATACAACAGCAGTTAAAATTGCTGCAGGATACATTCAACCGGGCTTCCCGGGAATTGAAAGCATCTATTTACGGATTGAGCCCGCATAAACGCGGCGAAAGTATATTTGTAGAAACCATGGCTTCCTATCTGGATGGTTTGGGCAAACTGCATGGGATACAGGTGGATTTGCAGGCTGAGGGGAGTGAAGAGGTAATAAGTCCGGCCCTTCGCAAAGCTCTTTACCGTATGGTCAGAGAAGCCAGCAGCAATGCTTTGCGCCACGGGAAATGCAGCTCCATCAAAGTCAGCCTGGGTATGTACCCCGGCCAGACCTTACTGGAAGTACAGGATAATGGTACCGGGTGGAAATTTAAAGGGTTGAGGGCTGATGAAAAAGCTGGGCTAGGTCTCCGCAATATGGTCCAGGCAGCTGAACTGTTTGGCGGAGAATTGGAAATAGAGAGCCGGTATGGGAAAGGAACTACCATCAGGTGTGTGATCCCCAAAGCGGCACCCAACGATGAAAAGGAGGTACTAAAATATGAAACTGGTACTTATCGATGATCATCCCCTGGTACTGCAGGGCATCAGCACCATCATGCAGTATCAGGACGACTTGGAGGTTGTTGGTACAGCCTGCTGTTCCCGGGAGGGGCTGAAAATCCTGGCCGAGTCGAAGCCGGACATAGCCATAGTTGATCTGCGCCTGTCCGGGGAAAACGGACTTGATATAATCCTGCGAGGACGAAATGTAGCGCCTGAATGTCGTTTCATTATACTGAGTTCTGGCAGTGATCGTGCAGATGTAAGGAGAGCATTAAACGAAAAAGTAGAAGGATACATACTTAAAGAAGCCACCCCGGAGGAAATAATAAGTGCTGTTCGCCTGGTAGCCAGAGGGAGAACCTATATTGATCCTTTAATAATGCAATCCCTGGTATGTGAGGAGAAGGACCCCATCGAAGAACTTACCCCCCGGGAACTTGAGGTACTGGCGGCTATAGCCAGCGGCATGTCCAACCGGGAGATAGCCAGCAGCCTGTTTGTTACCGAATATACCGTCAAAAAACATGTAAGCCAGATCCTGGACAAATTGAATATGGCTGATCGGACCCAGGCTGCCTTATATGCATTCTCACGGGGGTTGGGGCAGGTTAGTGCTTTCTGCAGCTGATGATCTGCTAACTGAACCAAAATGGTAAAGCTGTAGAGGAGAATTCATTTTCCGAATATCAGAACCAGCAGGAGCAGGATACACAGCCGCCGTAGCAGAGAATTCATTCTCTGCTGAACCACACAACGGGAAAAAGAATTCATTCTCCGGTTCTATGACAGATGGAATTGATAAAAGATATCTAAAAAAATGGCTTAATTTTCCTATTTGTAATCGAGTTGTAACTCTGGCTTGCTATGATAGCTGCAGATACTAAACGGGGTAACGTAGATACTCCGGTAGATGAATCCATGGAAGACAGAGATAGGAATGGCAGCAAAGAATTCCTGGCACAGCTGCAGGCAGCAGAGGCATTATTCTCAGCGGAACTGCATAACAGGATACAACATTCATAATAAGGCTGTAGAGGAGAATTTATTCTCCGGGTTGATCGGCTTATCGGGACCAGCAGCAGCAGGATATCGCAGCAGCCGTAGAGGAGAATTCATTCTCCGGCTTATCAGAACCAGCAGCAGGATATCGCAGCAGCCGTAGAGGAGAATTCATTCTCCGGCTTATCAGAACCAGCAGCAGAGATTCATTAATTAATACGAAAAATGACACGGTGATAACGTCACCTGTGTCATGGAATCAAAAATGCCACCAGACCAGATGAAGTTACGATCAGCATTTAGTTGCCTGACAATTCTGCATCTGATAGGAAATACATCCCAATGACTTATGGCACTAAAGTATAACGACAGGATTATCTCATAGGCCACAGGAAGAATAGACCACAGAGTGTAGGGACTAAAGGCTTGCTGATAGTATACTGATTAATATAAAAGTGGAATCTTCTTTAGAACTTTTTGTAGTTGCCAGGAAACTTATATTGCTCAAGAAAAGGAGCGTTAGCATATGAAAAAAATCGTAGTGAATAAGAAAGCCAGAGCCAGGGGCTGGAAAGTATTAGCTCTTTGGATAACCATAACCGTAGCTCTGGGCCTGGTTGGTCCGGGAATGGCTCTCTGGGATGTGCAGCTTCCCGCGATAGGGCTTAGCACTAATATAGGCAACATTGATCCGGTCCTGACCGGTTTCGAAATCCAATCCGATGAGGAAGGAAGCGTGAACTATACCGCGGATTCTGCTTACTTCCTTCTGGAAGATGTAGAACCGGGCAGTGAAGTAACCTTCCGGTATACCCTGCAGAATGACGGCAGCATACCTGTTATCGCCCGGGTGGAAGCAGGACCAGATATGCCGGACGAAATAAGCCTGCTGGAATCTGATTCGATTACTGTGGATGCTGAAGATAAAGCCACCGGGGAATTCACTCTGCAGGTAAATGGGGATTACGATGATACCTACGACCCTGATCTTAAGCTGGTTTATCAGCAATGGAATGCTCCGTTAGATTGATTGAATTGATGCCCGCAGCATTAAAATGGCAGAACCCGGCTGGTGCCGGTTCATGATAAAAATTATCAGCCAGGGGGAGGGTAGTGAGAGTTTTAAAATCAATAAGGCAGCTGCAGGGGAGGAATTTTAGCCGGCCCCTGTGCAAGATAAAAATCAAATTATAAGATAGGAGGAATTATAAATGAAAAAGATTAAAGTCCTGGCACTGGTATTGGTATTTGCCTTTGCCGCCATGGGTGGAGCATACGCGGTATGGACCGACAATGTGACCGCCACCGACATACTGAACACCGGTACCGTAGATATTGCCTGGGTGGACAACACATCTAGCAGCGACCCTCAGGAAGGGGAAGGCACGACTGGTAATCCTACACGAGGGAATTGGCATTATGTGGGCCATACCTATTTGGGATTTCAATTACCAGCTGATACCGAAACAAGAGATTATGAGTATTGCTACAATGGATATGGATATGGATACTATGACCTCATTCCTGGCCAATACACACCTGGTGAAGGCATAACAGATGCTCAGGGCGGAAGTTTCGGCGATAATGACCAAGACTTTGTTAATCAAGACGACAAAGACGTAGCCTACAAAACGGTTGAACTGCTGGAAGACGGAGTTTTGGAAATGACCATCGAAAACGGCTATCCCGGATATAATGCCTATGTCATCGCTGAGTTGAAGAACATCGGAACCATCCCCGTGACCATCAATGATGTGAAGACCACCGGCGCCAGCAAGGTCGAAATCCTGGTAAGCAAGGTAGATAATTTAGCTGGCGACAATGATACCGATCTTATCGGAACAGTCATCGATCCTTATGCCAGCATCTTCGTCAAATTCGATGAAACCGTCCTGGATATGAATAATGGAGCCCAGAATGATACCTTTACCTCCAGCATCAAGATCAATGCCATCCAGTGGAATGCATACGATTACGGCACTGATTAATAATTAATTAACAGCTAGATAGCTGGCTGAAAGACCAGGGGGAAGCACTCCTTCCTCCTGGTAAACTTTTCCAAGCGGCGGTGGTTTTCCAGCCGATCTCCTATTCGGGGATAAGCCGGAAAGCTCCTGATCCGGGTCATAGACCCGGGAACAAAAAAACGGAGGTGACCTGAGATTGAAAAAGAAACTGATAGTTTTTTTGATATTCCTGATCTTAGCCCTGATCATAATCCCTGAAAGCCTGGCTCTATTCAACGGTGAGATTCCCATCACCGGTCAGATTGAAATGGCCCCGCAGCCGGTATCTGACCCGCCGGCATCTGAATCTGAATAGGATAATCTTTCAAATTTATTGGTATCGGGTAGCCTCAGACGAATATGGCATAGCCCCTTGGAATAAATCTATATCATGATAATTGCCTGTGCTTATATCAGTACAGGTAATATTTTGTTAAAAGCAGGACTGTGCATACATTATAGAGAATTAGTCGTTAATTATCACATTCATCATGAAAAGAGGGGTAGTGTTATAAAGGATAAGCTGCAGCTCGGCCTGGAAAAAAGGAATTCAAAATATTATACCTGGGGGCTGGCAGTCCTGGTTGTGATAGCCTGGGTGATGGATAACTATGTCCTGGGCCGGATCATCGGTGGCATGGCCGGTAATTACCTGCTGCGGCCCTTGATGTGGCTGATCCTGATCGCGGCCGTGTGGAGGATGCCGCGCCTACGCACTTCTGGTAAGTTCAGGCTGATGAATTTTACTGCCGGACTGGCTGTGATGTGTGTGCTAATTGGGATTCTCCTGATGGCCTTACGCGGCTTGATCGGAGGTATCGCCAGAAGTCCCTATGATCACAGCCTGGTGGGCATAGCTCTTAACCTGCTCTTGACCGGGACCATGGTGGCTGGAGTGGAAATGAGCCGGGCCTGGCTGCTGAACCGCCTTTTTCTGCGGAGAAGGGTATGGGGCATAGCTGTCCTGGGACTGCTATATACATTTTTTACAGTGTCTGTTAATAAACTGCTCTCATTGAAAACCGGAATAGCTGCGGTTAAATTTTTCGGGACAGAATTTCTGCCCTCATTGGGGCAAAGCCTCCTGGCATCTTACCTGGCAGCCCTGGGAGGTCCGGTACCGGCTATGATTTATCATGGAGCTCTGGCCATCTTTGAAAAGATGTCTCCTTACCTCCCCAATTCGGCGTGGGTAAGTGACACCTTGCTGGGAAATCTGGCTCCGGTACTGGGATTTCTGTTGGTATGCCAGCTGTACCAGGAAGAGTCCGGGCAGGTGAAAGCCAGGGAGACCGGGGAAAAACCGCTGGGCTGGGCAGTGACCAGCCTGGTCATGGTATTGATACTGTGGTTCGCCCTGGGAGTGTTCAGCGTCTACCCGCGGGTGATAGTCAGCGGGAGTATGGTGCCGGAGATCAATATCGGGGATGTGATCATCGTCAAAGAGGCCGAGGGTGAACAGATGGAGGTGGGGGATGTGATCCTTTATCAGCTGGCAGATGTGAAGGTGGCCCACCGCATTATAGAAAAAATGGAAAACAATGGACAAATAACTTTCGTAACCAAAGGAGACGCCAACGAGGCTGCCGATGCGGAAGCGGTATATCCTCAACAGGTGCTGGGAGAGATAGTATATGTCGTCCCCAAGGCGGGCTGGGTGAGCATAGCATTGAGGAAAACCGATTAGGCTCGGAGGAGATCCAGCAATAGATTTACTGGAGGAGGTATGATTATTTGACCAGCATAGAGATAAAGAAAAAGTTTCGTACAAGTATGATCATCGGTTTGGCTGTGATTTTCGCAGGGTTGAGTGCAGTTTCAGGATGGCTTTACCAGCGGCCCGGGCAGATGACAGTACAGGAGCCGGTATCATCTTGGCAGCAAAAAGCTAATGTAAATTATAATGTTTATTATAGATCCAATTCGCTTTTCCCTGATGAAGAGATTATCGGGCCGGGAAGAGCTTATCTAACCGCGCTGACTGATTATGTGGGCACCGAGCTGCATTACCAATTCACAAGCGATGATGAGGCGCAGATAAGCGGGGAATACGAAGTGGTGGCTGACATCACCGGTTATATGCTGGTTGAGAAGCAGGGGCAGAATCAGCAGCTCATGCTGGAGAGAGAGAAAGTGCTGGTCTGGAATAAGAGCTATCAGCTGCTTGAACCTACTGCTTTTACCGGCAGCGGCAAAGAATTCGAGTTTAATGAATCAATTGATGTCCCCGCTATTGACTACATGGATTTCCTGGTCGACGTGATGGATGCTACCCGCTATTCTCCGGAACTGGTAGAGATCAAAGTGCGGTATCATATTAAATCGGAAGCAGTAACTTCACGGGGTACCATCACTCAGGAACTGGAGCCCTACTTGATCATCCCCGCCGAGGGAAGAGCTTACCGGATCACCGGAACGATGGAGGATGGAAAGGAAGATGCCTTCAAGGAAGAACACCAGGTTCCCGTACCGGGTCTGAGGACTAAGAAAAATGCAGCCATGGCCGGCGCAGGTATACTGGCTATAATCCTGCTGGGAACCATCTTTATGACCCGGGTCAAAGAAGAGGATGTCTTCGAAGAGGAAGTACTGAAGATATTCAATAATTTTGGTGATAGAATAGTACCTGCCTCCGGTTCGGGTCTTAGCGGGAAAGATGACAGCTTATTGGAACTTAAGTCTTTTGAAGATTTGATAAAAATTGCTGATGAAGCGAGCCAGATGATATTATACGAAGCTGATGGGGAATACTGCTACAGGTTCTATCTGCTGGCAGATCAGATTATCTATCGATATATCCTGGCGGCTGAAGATCTGCCGGACGAGAAGAGCCTGGATAATGATTCGACTGAAGAGGCGTATTTATAAAAATCTTATGGTACTAAAGTATACCCGGGACTTCTATACTTAGATAAGAATGATAATAAACCATGGTGTGTAGCAGCTATAATAATATCATAGTATATTTATATATGAGTTAATAATAGGAATAAAATATTATGTATATGAATCTGTAGATTTATTGTAGTAAATGGCTGAGAAAAGAGGGATGCCGATGAATAACTTAAAAAAAATAATAAGTATATCCATATTTATAATATTTGCAGTTATGGTGATAGGCCTGGCCTATGCTGATGAACCCCAGGAAGCCAGCCTGCTGGAGTGGAACATACAGTGCAGTTCCAGTGATAGTGCCGGGCAATTGGATTACATCGAAGATGATAACCCCAACCAGGCTAAAGATGTTGGAGAAACGACTTGTGAGATGACAGGTGGGGTTCTGCAGTGTACCATAAATAATGCCTACCCGGGCTACCAGGTGGCAGTAGACGCCAGCCTGGACAACACTACGTCTTCACCGGTTACTATAACCGGGGTTCAGTATTCGGGCAAGCCGGATTGTGTTGATGTCAGTGTGGCTGATAAAGATGGCAACACCCTGGTCGGTCAATCCATAGGAGCCCGGGGCACACTGGGAATTGTAATGAACCAGGAAGTTAATGAAAACGCAGAGCAGAATACAACCTATACCTATGATATTATCATAACCGCCAATCAGACCCAGAGCAGCAGCGAAGGCGGCGGCGACGGCGGCTATGATAACCCTGGAGATTCCGATGGTGGCAGTGAAGAAGTCATAAATCCGGATGAAGAGAAAGTAGCAGAACCTCAAATTAATCCCGATAAGCAGCCTGAACCAGAGTTGCAGATCGTACCGGAAGAAACTCCGTTTATCCAGCTGGTCAAGGGAGAACTGCCTTATACCGGCGGAACTGCGTTGCTGTTTGCTTGTGCTGGATTGAGCCTGGGCGGTATAGCAGTGATATATCGACGCAGGAAATAATATAAATGGGATATACTGTATACTGATGAGCAGGAGAAAGAAGAATTTAATAAACAGAAATCGATTGAGTCTGTTGATATTGGCAGCAGCCGTATGCTTTTTATTGTACCCGTTGATGACCAACTTCTATGCCTGGTATGAACAGGAAAACCTTAAAGAGCAGATAATGAATAGTAACCAACAGCCCGATGATGATCTGTCATCGGGCACTGCTGTCTCCGAATTTAATGGAGCCCTGCTGGAGATCCCGGTCCTGGGCTTATCAGTTCCGGTACAGGAAGGAACCGCGCAAGATCAGCTGGCGATAGCCCCGGGGCGATATACTGAATCAGCCTTGCCTGGTCAGGGCAATACCGCTATTGCCGGGCACCGGACCATGTATGGGGGACCTTTCCGACATCTGGCAGAGCTGGAGCCGGGTGATATGATTACCCTTACCTGTGACGATGTGATCTATAAATATGAAGTAGAAAAATTATATATCGTGGAGAATAACGACTGGAGTGTCATTGAACCTTGTGGATATCCGGCGCTCACCCTGACCACTTGCAGCCAGGAGGGCAGAGCCGTACGTCAGGTAGCCCGCGCCCGGCTGGTAAGTGATGATTCGTCAATCAATAATCACAATTCCAAATATACAGCCGGAGAATAAATTCTGTCGACTGTAGCGGAGAATTCATTCTCCGCCGCTATACAGATTGATGGAAAAAGGTAGAGGAGAATTCATTCTCCGCCGTTGTACAGATTGATGGAAAAAGGTAGAGGAGAATTCATTCTCCGCCGCTATACAGATTGATGGAAAAAGGTAGAGGAGAATTCATTCTCCGCCGTTGTACAGATTGATGGAAAAAGGTAGAG
>JAENZE010000011.1:54304-73214 GCA_016841425.1 Syntrophomonas sp.
AGGTAGAGGAGAATTCATTCTCCGCCGTTGTACAGATTGATGGAAAAAGGTAGAGAAGAATTCATTCTCCGCCGCTATACAGCTTGATTCTGTATCCATAGCAGCTTGTACAAACGAAAATTCATTCTGGCTTATCTAATAGATCATCAAAGGTTGTATCATTATAAAAGTAATAGCCATAGCTGGAATATGCATATTCATTAATGTTCTCAGCTATATCATGCTTAATTGGATTGTTATGAATATATGCAAGAAAATTATTGAGCATTTGTTCACTGCGTACGCCTTCATCATAAAATCCTTTCTGCCATATAGAGCCTTGTGTATTTATCTGAATGTTATATGAACGGGAAAAATTTGCTTTAATGTTTTTCATAATATTTGAAATATTATGATTACCAAACGGATGAATAATGATATGAAAATGATCAGGCATAATTATAAAGCCATAAACTTTGTACTGCAGGGGAATTTTATTCAATGTTATTACCCTAATTAAAAGATATACGGCGGCTTGATTCTTAAAAAGGGGAAAACGTGATTTCGTAATAGAGGTTATAAAATAAGGAATATTATCGTAGTAACGTCTTATGCCGGACATAACAAATCCACCACCAGGAAAAGCTATTCATTAAAAAGTACCATAAATAACAAAAGATGGGAAGGATTTTTTGTGTGGTAACGGAGAATGAATTCTCCGCTACGGGTGGGGTGAGCCGCGAGTCACTTCCAGCACCATAATTATGTAGCCGCGAATTCATTCGCGGCTGGGAAAGATAATGTTGTCATTCGTGGCCCAGGAGCACATCAGAGAATGAATTCTCCGCTACAGCGTGCACAAGTAGAGAATTAATTATCCATTGCAAGTATGATAAATCTACATCCATAGCAAATGAAAATTTACAGGACCATGATCTTGTCTGCAATTTATGATAAGATTTATATGTTACATACACAGGAAGGAGGTATTTACCGGGTTTATTAACCACGGTAAAGAAATATGGTAAAAGAATGTCTTAATCAGCTGGGCTTAACTTCTGTTCAGGCTGTACTTGCCAATACAGTAGTTAGAGCGTTGCTTGGCGCTTTACTAATATACCTGGTTTTTCTGATAGTAGACAAAGTGGTGAAAAGATATATCTTCCCCTGGCTGGAGAAGATTACCGGCAGAAGTGGTAACGAATTCGATGATAAACTGGTAGCTGCATTTTTTAAGCCAATCGAATGGTTTATATTATTAACGGGCTTGTTTTTTGCACTTCGTTACCTGCCTTTGAGCGTCAGTGCAGACAATATCATAATTGATATTTACCGATCCCTGGTAATCGGCCTGATTGCCTGGGGATTCTATGTTTTAGCAGCTGGAGAATCAGTTCTATCTAGAGAAATTAAAGAAAAATTTAAAATTGATGACATACTTATTTCGTTTTTCTCCAAGGTGGTAAGATTCATAGTATTAGCCCTGGCTATAGTGATCATAGCTCAAGAATGGGGCTATGAGGTTAATGGCTTTATTGCTGGATTGGGGTTAGGCGGCCTGGCCTTTGCCCTGGCCGCCCAGGACGTTCTTTCCAATGTATTCGGTGGAATCGTTATAATTATGGAAAAACCATTTTCAATAGGAGACTGGATAGTGACTCCCAGTGTAGAAGGAATAGTTGAGGATATCAATTTTCGCAGTACTAGAGTGAGAGCTTTTGACCATTCACTTATTACTGTACCCAATTCTACCCTGGCCAAGGAACCGATCACCAATTATACCCGCATGGGCAAAAGGCGTATCCGGTTCCATCTGGGAGTTACTTACAATACCCCGCGCCATAAACTTGAACAATGTGTAGTTCGATTAAAAGAGATGCTGGATAATCACCCTGATGTCCACCCGGAAAGAATCCTGGTTTACTTTGAGCAATTTAACGACAGCAGCCTGGACATATTTCTATATTTCTTTACCAACACTACCGTTTGGGAAGAATTTCTAGCCGTGCGTCAGGACATTAACTTCAAAATTATGGAGATTCTTGAGGAGTTGGAAGTATCCGTAGCATTTCCCAGCCGCAGCATATATTTTGAAAATCCCCAGGTGGTTCAAAACTATTCTATGCAAGAATCTCCTGAGGAATAGATAAATATGATCAATGGGGCGACCCCAAGGCAAAACGGATCCCCCTTAACGGGGCAGATAAATGTTATCTTTTGATAAAAAATTATCAAGGGGACTATTAAAGCAGATAATAGTCCCTTTGATTCTGTCTTGAAATTTAAAATCCAACAGGACAAAAAAGCCATGGTGTCGAATATATACCTATTGGTGATAGGGGGGGAAGATATGGATAGAATGGACGAATTGAATATGCAGATAGATGAGGTGAGGGGTTTTCTTATTAAATCACATCAGGATGTAAAACTGGCTCAATACGCCGTAGAGCAGCAGACCAATTTTTTGAAAAAGAAAATAGACGAACTTGATTTGCTGAAAGATCTTTTCATGAACATGCTGGAAGAAAGAGAACAGCTCAGTCCAGGAAGCATGACTGAAGAAGACCAGGAATTATTGAAGTGAGACATGCGACAGGGGACGGTTCTCAATTTGTCGCATTGCGAAATAAAAAATGCGACAAATTGAGAACCGTCCCCTGTCGCACGGAGAAAAAAGCTGTCGGTGAGAACCGGCAGCTTTTTTTATTTTAAAACCCTATATGATGCAAATAATGGTAAACAGCAAACAGTATTGACCGAACAAATGTTCTGTTATACTATTATTAGTACAATAAATAGTAATGGTGTGAGATAAATGCGCAGAATTATATATTTCAGACCTGCTGCACAGGAAGTGGTAAAAGAAGTACTGGATGAATGCAGCTTATATACGCCCCTGGTAGAGCCGCAGGAAGATGGAAGTCTGTACTGCGACCTGAGTGGATGTGGTCCAATAATTGATATATTAAGAGCTATAGTTAAAAAGAATTATCAGCTGACCGGCCAGCGAGCTAGAATATCCCTGGCATCATCTCGTATAGTGGCAGAAAATGCTTTAAAGCGGAGTGGGCTGCCAGGCAAAAAGCTGTATCGCTGTATTAAAAGACGGGAAGCTCAATTTATGGAGGTTTTCCCTGGCCAAGAAGAGGAGTTTATGGCTTCCATTCCCCTGGAGGAGTTTACCGCTATTACAGCTCAGGAAAGTAAAAAGCTCAAAAGAGCGGGATTATCCAAAGTTGGAGAATTAAAGGCAATACCCGTAAGCCGATTGGTATCTTTGCTGGGAGAAAAGGGGATGAGCCTGGCCCGGCAGTGCCAGGGAATTGATGATAGGCCGGTTTTAGGACTGTATCCTCCGCAGGTAATATCATATCCTCTATTCTTTGATGAAGGTAGTTTTAACCGGGTATTTACTGATATTCAAATTAAGGAAGCCTGCGAGGTTTTGCATACGCTGCTGGGAAAGAGGAATTCTGGGTGCCGGATAGTCGGTCTGGAAATAAAAGCTGCAGGCAAGACCATGATGAAAAGTGAAAAAAGGTTAAAAAACCAGGGTTATAGGGCAGAGTTTTTGGCTGCTGCTATTACCGGCATGCTGGATAAGATGGAATTAAGCCATATTCCTGAAGATGGCACAATTACACTGGGAGAGATATCCTCACTGGATTGGCAGGAGCAGGATCTATTTTACTTTTTTCCCTGTGAAAGAAATGACATTAGTTTAAGGATAGAGAAAGTGATAGAAAAACTGGAGAGTCGTTTTCCTGGCAAGATATTGCTGGGGCAGGAAGAATCTCGACGGGAAAAAATACTATCCTATTTCGATCCCTGGAGACTTAACGGGAAACGGGGACAGGTCCCTGTTTCCCTAGAAAATGAAAACGTCAGTAGTTAAAGGGCAGGAGTATTATGGTAAAAATCTTCGGAAAACTTAAAGTGCAATGCGGCAACCTGGAAAGGCCGTTAAGCATAGAAACTGACCAGCTCAGGGTGGGAGTAGAAACCATCCTGGAATCCTGGCATGATACCGGATGCTGGTGGAATGGTGAGAGTGAAAAAATATTTTATCGTATTTACTGCCAGGATGGGGGAATAAGAGAAATATTTAATGACCTTTCTTCCGGGGAATGGTTTTTGTACCGGGTATATGACTAAAGTGCGACAGAAGTGCGACAGGGGACGGTTCTCGATTTGTCGCATTTTTCATTTCGACATGCGACAAATCGAGAACCGTCCCCTGTCGCACTCTTTTCAGCTAATAAATAAGGTGACAAAAGGACCGTCCCCTGTCGCACTGGAGGTGAAGCAGATGAGCTTTATACATTTGCATACCCACAGTCCGTTCTCGTTTCTGGATGGTGCCAGTCCGGTTGAGGAACTGGCAAAAAAAGCAGCTGAACATGATATGTCTGCTCTGGCCCTTACTGACCATGACAATGTTTGCGGTGCAGTTAAATTTTATAATGTGGCCCGGGAGGTAGGTATTAAGCCAATACAGGGCGTGGAACTTACCCTGGAGGGCGGCGGGCACCTGATTCTTCTGGCTAGAAATCACCGGGGCTATGCTGAGATATGTTCGCTTCTAACCCGGGCCCATCTTGATAATCCCCGGGGTGAACCAGCGGTGTCTTTTAGAAGTTTAGAAGGATTGAAAGAGGTAATCACCCTGTCTGGCTGTCGTCAGGGCGAAATCAATCGGTTTATACTGCGGGGGCAGTATAGGGAGGCCTGCCTGCGGGCCCAGGAATATAAGGATATTCTGGGTAAGGATAATTTTTATATTGAGATTCAGGGCGGATGCCTGCCCGGGGATTTCTTTTTAAACCACCGGCTGATGGAACTGGCAGAGTACCTGGATATAGAAATGGCTGCCAGCAGCAATGTACACTACGCCCGGCATCAGGATTTTATAATCCATGACCTTTTAACCTGTGTCCGGACTCTCACCCGGGTACAGGATATACATCACCTGCGTCCCCTGAATGGAGAAAATTATATGAAATCAATTCCCCAGATGAAACGATTGTTTTCATCCTTCCCCCGGGCTTTGGAAAATACCGTGCGCATAGCCGGGGAATGTGAAGCGGTGTTTCAGAATACTCAACCCCATCTGCCCGGTTGTGGTGATACTACAGGGGAGGCTCCAGTGCAGATGTTAAGAAGGCTGGCTTTTGAAGGAGCTCGGAGCAGGTATGGAAAGGTAAGTCAGAAGGTGAAAGAACGCCTGGAAAGCGAAATTGAGGTCATAGATAAGCTGGGCTTTGCAGATTATTTTCTGGTGGTGTGGGATGTAGCCCGTTATGCCCGCAGCCGGGGAATACGTTATGCAGGACGTGGTTCAGCAGCTGATTCACTGGTAGTATACTGTCTTTATATATCAGAGGTGGATTCCCTTCAGCGCGGACTTCTGTTCGAGCGGTTTATGAGTCTGGAAAGAAAAGGGCTGCCGGATATCGATATAGATTTTGAATCCCGCTATCGAGATGAAGTAATTGATTATGTATATCGACGTTATGGTGATGAGCGGGTAGCACGGGTGGCAACCTATAATACCTTTCAGGCCCGTTCAGCTATAAGGGACCTGGGCAAGGCTCTGGGTTTTGCGGAAGAAGAATTGGGGAGGATAACTAAAAAACTGCCCCATACTCATGCCGATAACATACGCAAAGTATTGAGTACCCTGCCAGAATTAAGAAACAGTCCCCTGCAGGAGGAGAAATTTCGTCTGCTGCTGGATGTTAGTGAGAAGATAGCCGGTTTTCCACGCTTTTTAGGTACTCATCTGGGCGGGGTAGTAATAAGCAGTATACCTCTTATAAACCTGACTCCGCTGCAGAGATCGGCTCTGGGCCCGATTATAACTCAATTCGATAAAGATGATGTGGAAGAACTGGGGCTGGCTAAACTGGACTTGTTACCTCTGCGTACCCTGACCGTTATAAGTGATGCCGCCCGTTTTATAGGAGAATCGGGGCAAGAATTTAATTATGAATCTATTCCGCTGGATGATCAAGCCAGCTATGATATGATAAATCAGGGAGATACTATAGGGGTTTTCCAGCTGGAAAGCCCGGCTCAACGGGCTCTGCAGTCTCATTTTAATGCCAGCCATATGGAAGATATGGTGGCCAGTATGGCTCTGATCAGGCCCGGGCCTATTAAAGGGAATATGGTAGAACCTTATATTGCCCGCCGGCATGGCCGGGAGGAGATCAGCTATCTGCATCCCCTTTTAAAACCCATTCTGGAGAAAACCTATGGGGTAGTACTTTTTCAGGAGCAGGTTATAGAGATCGCTACTGTTATCGCGGGATTTAGTCCCGGGGAAGCTGACCGTTTGCGAAGAGTTATGACCCATGCCCGTTCGGAAAAGGTTATGCAGGAAATCGGGGCCGAATTTGTGGAACAGGCCAAAAAGAATGGTGTGACTGGCGATCTGGCCGGGGAGATATTTGCCTGCATAAGAGGATATGCCAGTTATGGATTCTGCGAAGCTCATGCTGCTGCATTTGCCACTACCAGTTTTAAAACCGCCTATATGATTAAACATTATCCGACCGAATATTATACCGCCATTTTGAACAATCAACCTATGGGTTTTTATCCCCCCTATATCATCTGCTCAGAAGCCCGCCGTCGGGGTATATCCCTGCTGCCCCCGGATGTAAACGCCAGCGGGACAGACTTTAAGGCTGAGCACAAAAATGCCATAAGAGTAGGGCTTAAGCAGGTTAGGGGTATGAGCCATGATGCTCTGCTGAACATAGCTGCAGAACGCAGCCGGGAGGTCTTCGACAGCCCAGTGGAATTTATGGAACGCAGTGGAGTAAACCGCGATATTATGGAGAACCTCATAAAATGTGGGGCTCTGGATACCCTGCAGGAAAATCGCCGGCAGATGCTGATGGAAGTACCGGCCTGGATGGAATATATTAAGAATAAAAGGAATCGGGAACAGGTGCTATTTAAAAGATTTAAATCGAGGGAGGTACCTGACTTCAATCGCCGGGAAAAAGAGGTGCTGGAACATGAGATACTGGGCTTGGACATAAGAAGTCATTTTATGGCTGAATTACGCCTTGATCTTAATAAACGCCGGATATATTCCAGTGCCCAGGTGAAAAAACTTCCCGATGGAAAAGCAGTGCAGGCAGCAGGACTTCTTTTTCGGCCTCATCGACCGCCTACCCGCAGCGGTAAGATAGTAGTTTTCTTTTCTTTAACGGATGAATTTGGTCTTATAGATGTTAGCGTTTTCGAAACAATTTATATGAAATACGGTGATTTCATCTTTGGTGAACAAAAAGCCCCCCTGCTGGTAAAGGGAAGAATCAGCCGGAGAGGGAACGGAGTCAGCATAATGGCCCGGGAAATATCTTTCCTGCAAAGGTAGACAGGGCCAGGGACAGCCAGGGGGACAGGTTCCCTGGCCCAAGAATGGGCCAGGGAACCTGTCCCCCTGGCTTCCCCCTGGCCCATGTGCAAACTTCGACAGCAAATTTATAATGATAGGAGGATTTTTGGAGCAGGTGTGGAATATCAAGTTATTGCAGGTGAAAATTAACTTTATGACTGGATTTATAATAAAATGTACAGCCGCTGCTTATAATCAAGGCTTCGAATGTTAAATATTAATATAGATATTATATAACTGATGGCTGGAAGGACAGTCAGGTTTTTAAAGGAGGATACATCATATATGGAGCCAACTCAAAACAGCATATCCGTTGATAGACGCGGAGAAGATGGAAATAATCAAATTAATCCCGATTTACCCGTTAACTTTATTCAAGATATTATCAGTGCGGATTTAAAAGCAGGCAAGAATGATGGAAGGGTCCATACCCGCTTTCCGCCGGAACCGAATGGTTACCTGCATATCGGACATGCCAAATCTATCTGTCTTAATTTCGGTTTGGCTCAGGCCAATAGAGGTTTGTGTAATCTGCGTTTTGATGATACCAATCCCAGTAAGGAGGAAGTAGAATTTGTAGATTCCATTAAGACGGATGTGCGCTGGTTAGGATTTGATTGGGAAGAACGTCTTTACTATGCCTCAGATTACTTCGAACAGCTTTATGAATGGGCTCTGCAGCTTATCAAAGATGGGAAAGCTTATGTTTGTGACTTAACGGCAGAAGAAATCCGAGCCTACCGTGGTACTTTGACTGAACCGGGTAAGGAAAGCCCTTATAGTAACCGCTCAGTGGAAGAAAATCTAGAGTTGTTTGAAGGTATGAGAGCGGGAGAATTTCCAGAAGGTTCAAGGGTTTTAAGGGCCAGGATCGATATGGCTTCCCCTAATCTGAATATGAGAGATCCGGTACTGTACAGGATTTTAAAAGAGCCCCATCATCGAACGGGAGACAAATGGCTGATCTATCCGATGTATGATTATGCCCACCCCCTTTCTGATGCTATAGAGGCTATTACTCATTCTATATGTACACTGGAATTTGCTGATCATCGACCGCTTTATGACTGGTTTATAGATAATGTTAATACGGAATTTAAACCGCATCAGTATGAATTTGCCAGGTTAAATCTTAGCTATACAGTGATGAGCAAGAGAAAGCTGCGGGCTTTGGTAGAACAGGGCTATGTAAAGGGCTGGGATGACCCCCGTATGCCTACTATATCCGGCATAAGACGCCGGGGATATACCCCGGAAGCTATAAGAGATTTTTGTGACCGGATTGGAGTGGGCAAGCAGGATAGTACTGTAGATATTGCTTTATTAGAATACTGTATTCGTGAGGACCTTAACCGCCGCGCATCACGCGTTATGGCGGTATTGAAGCCCTTGAAAATAGTAATAGACAACTACCCCGAAGACCAGGTGGAATGGCTGGAAATAGAAAATAACCCGGAAACCCCTGAAAGTGGCACCAGACAAATACCTTTTGCCAGAGAAATATATATTGAACAGGATGACTTTATGGAAGATCCGCCCCGTAAGTTTTTCCGCCTGGCCCCGGGCCGGGAAGTTCGTCTGAAAGGCGCCTATATCATTAAATGTGAAGAAGTGATAAAAAACGAAACTGGAGAAATTATAGAGCTGCGCTGCACATATGACCCGGACACCAAAAGCGGTGGGCCTGCAGCGGGCAGAAAAGTTAAAGGTACTCTGCACTGGGTCTCAGCCAGCCATGCAGTACCGGCAGAAGTTCGGCTATACGACCATTTATTTGTCCCGGAAAATCCTGATAACGATGAAGATGGCCGTGATTTTACCCAAAAACTAAATCCTAACTCATTGAGTGTTATAAGCAACTGCATGCTGGAGCCGGGTGTGGAAGCTTCACTGCCGGGGGAACGCTTCCAGTTTCTAAGGCAGGGGTATTTCGTAGTTGATCCGGATACCAGGCCTGGTGCTCTGGTCTTTAATCGGATTGTGGCGCTAAGAGACACCTGGGCTAAAATACAAAAAAAGGGATAGGACATAGTTTGCACATCCCGGTTTATTATAGTTTTTTACCCACTGAGTCTATCCGGAAAGAGGTGTATTAAAATGGGCGATGATAATGAAAAAATAGCAAAACTGCTTAACCAAATTCTTAAGGAAATTAAGAAGCTGGATCAAAGATTGACTAACATGGAGAGCCAGTTTAACTTGATAAAGAAGGATTTAGAATCCCTGGATAGCGGGATGGGTGAAATTGAGGGAAGTATAAGCAGCATCAATGATACCGTAAGTTCCATAGAAGTAAATATCAGCAGTATGGCGCTGGATTCCTTGAACGATCTATAAACCTAAAAAGTAAAATGGTTAGGGGGTATTGTTCTGGCCTTTTGCTTTAGTTTATAACCGTTTAGGTTATAGCACCCGAACCAGAGAAGCAAAAAATGTATTACCAGGATACTTATTAATACAGAAATAGAAAAATATGTCCTCTTAAAAACCTAAACAGCCATTAGAGAGCATATTTTTTCTTGTTTCTGATTATATCGTTAATAAAATCGTCAAGTTATACAAGTTAACGGGCAGAATTCATATTATGCAAAAAGATGACAGTCTACTACAAACCATCCCCAACTATCATTTTAAATAGGCTCTTATAACCAGGCGGTTGTATTTGCCGTCTGCGGGTCTTATTTTCGGGTCACAGGTAGTCAGGGTAAGAGCCGGTTTATCGGTAGGCTCTATAATGCTCCAGTCCCGGTCATCAGTTATATAGTTTAAAGACACATTGTATTTGTAAGTCTGATTATTGCAGTAAAGAACAATAGAATCTCCGGGGGTTAATTTATCCAAATGCCAGAAAGGACAACCGTAAGCGTTGCGGTGACCGGCAATGCATACATTACCAGTACTGGGGTCGTCGCTCTGAGGGTAGAAGCCAATACCCTGTTTAAGCACCCCATCAGTAATACCATATAATACATTCAATTTGAGCCCTAATTTAGGTATTTCCAGAACACCGGTAGATCCCTGTGGCAGGGTGCCCTGGCCTAAGTAAGTAGAAGCGGTTGTAGTCGACTGCTTACGTGAAGAACTGGAATTCCCATTATTAGTATTATCAACGACTTCAGTTGGCTCTGTTTCAGTATCTTCATCTGTGACCTCAGTATCTTCATCTGTGACCTCATCGTTGTCATCAAAAACTTCTTCTACTGCAGGAGGTGGGTCTATTATATCATAATAGAAACTCTGCAGGTAAGGAAAGGCAGCCAGAGTTATCCCGCCTAATATGAGTACAGCGACTATGAGCGATATAAGTATTTGCTTTCTGGGAGTTTTTTTGTTGTCGGAATCCATTATATTCTCCTTTTAATAAAATATTACACTACTATTGTCTCAAAAAGAATACAGTTATGGCAAGATAAAAACATCCCTAATGAACAGTATTAAATGAATAGCAGCAATGTCTATTTATCGTTAAATATAAGCAGATGCATATCTGAAAAAATAGTAACGGATAATTCATTTTCAGCTCAATTGGAGAAAAGAGAGTAGCAGAGCTGCGGAGAGTTATCAGAGAGGACTGCAAATTATGATGCAGGCCTACTAACAATCAGAGTAGGTGGGCAGGGGTAAGGTAATCCTCTGCTGCAGCACTAGTAAGGGGGACATAGCTCAGACTCACTAGTGTTTTCAGGAAAAGCGAAACAGCGGGGAAGTCAACCCCCGCTGTATTCAAGTACTCAAATATTAATTATCTCTACTTTGTTAAAGATGCTATTTCTTGATTCTTCTGATTGCCAGTCCGCCTGCCGCCAGCATCAGACCCAGTCCTGCTGCGATTGGTGCTGCACCAGTTTTGGGAAGTACGGGAGCCGGTTCGGGAACGATTATTGGTTCTGCAGGTATAGTCTCTTCAATAATAATCTCTTCTTCATCTTCAAAGTTATTGGTTACTACCACCGAGGAGTTTCTGCCATTCTTAACTACTTCGAATTCATATTCATTGTCAGTAGTATCACCGCTTACCGAGTAGGAGACGGAGTCAAAGTTATCAATTCCATCAGTAATTTCTATTACCCGATAGGTGCCTGCGCCGTATTGTTTCATATATACGGTTTTACTATTATCAGGTTTAATACTGAAGGTGTCTACTGTTGACCACTCATCGTCAGTCAGTTTCTGAAGTTCTACGGTGAAAGTATCCTGAGTAGCTGTTCCTGCGCCGATTTCTTTTTTAATAGTCAGTTGCGGCCAGGTATCACCACCACCACCGCCACCGCCGGAAAACTTGTTGGTAACGGTTACATCGATTTCCTGTATTTCAGGAAGATCGGAGGGACCAGGTTCATCAGTTGTGGTATAGATTACAATAGATCCGTCATCTTGCACCTCAGGTCCATCTACATCGTATTTAACTGATGATAAGTGACTTATACCAGTGGTTGTTTCTACTACCTTATACTGTCCTAAAGGCAAATTTTCAATGGTATATGCAGGATCATCCTCGATACCAATGGAGAATGGGTTAGTAAAATCTTCTGTTTCATATGGGACATACTTATCATTGTCATCCTTAACCATAAGCGTCATTTCAAAAGTATTCTGGCTGGGAGATGCACCGGATTTATCAATTTTCTTAATAATAGTTAATTTATTACCACAATGCCTTTCAAAATAATTGGTTATAGTAATTTCATCTGAAGCGCCAGCATTCATAATATCCCAGGCTTCATTTCCATTATCACCATCACCGGTATAGGAAACATCATACCAGGCATCATAGTCAGGAGTCATTTCTACCACTTTGTACCGGTATTCCCAGGGGACAGGTATAGCGATTTGATATTCGTTATCTTCATTTAACTCGTAAGGGTTATCTCCATAGAGAATATAGCCAGATTCATCTCCATCTGAATATTCATATCTGTACAGGTTGAACTTATAAACACCATTAGCAGGAGGTGTACCATTACCATCAAAGGCCTTTTTAACGATGAGGTATCCGGGGTCCTGGTTGGTAATTTCTACGGTAACTAACACATTTGGAATATTATCGCTGATATCAGGAATAGTAAATTCTACTCCATATCCATAGTCAGATGAATCTACATAGTTATAAGATGCTCCATCTACATCAAATGAATTAGACCATAATTCTGGAATATCTTCGAATACTCTATATTTGGCTCCGGGGATAACCTCTTTAGGAATATCAAAGATAGCTCCGGTATTGTTGATGAAATCTTCATCGATTAGGTTCCACTGATTGGCATCATCGGCATCTTGTTCATATACATAGTATTTAAACTCATTCTGTGGGAAATCAGCTGCGGTATCATCTGGATAGCGATATTTATTTATCTGCAGATAGGCTTTATTGGTTTCAAATTTATTGGTGATGGTGACCTCTCCAGGATTATCAGCATCATTGTCATCTGTAAGAGTTATTTCATCATCGGAATATTCAGGATAACCGCTAACTAACCCAATCAGCTCATCTGTGATCTCTTCTACTCTATATATCCCCACCGGAAGGTTTGAAATCTCGCAATAACCGGGGTCAGGATAGGCAATGGTGTATGGATTAGATCCATATAATTCAAATATATCTCCAACTTTTCTATAAAGATTAAATTCAAAAGAATCTGGAGGTGTGGCTGAACCTTCATCAATTTCTTTGATAACCTTCAGGGAGGCTGTTTCTTCGGCAAACTCATTGGTTACCTTGACACATGTGGAAGTGCCAATCGATGTAACCTCAGTGGAGGCGTCACATTCACCTGCACCAGGATGCCCTAAAACCTGATGTACGGTGAAATGATATGTTCCTGCCTGTAATTCATATCCCTGCTGATTGAAACAATCCTGAGCAGTTATCGTGATTTCAGTACTTCCACCATTAACCCACAGCTCCTCTAATTGTTCATAGGTAAGATTACCGGAATAAGCTAAGGTCCCGGTTTTACTTCCGTAACGCAGCTCAAACAGGGGGTATACATCTGAATCACCTGAATGGTTATCCAGATACTCATCCAGAGTTATTTTGGCATCGCTGTCCATCGTATTCCAAATCGTGGCTGTAAAAGCAACGGTCCCAGCCTGCTTGGTGACGCTATTACCTGCACCTATATCACCGCTGTATGATATACTCAGATTGCCTGGCAGGGTTTGGTCAGCCACACCATCATAGACGGCAGTTTCTGCGATTATGTAAGTTCCATCTAAAACATCAAATTCATCTTCGTCTCCATCAGCAAGATACAAAGAATCAACTTCAGCACCTGCTTGATCAAAAAGGCTAATCTTATATGATTCAATGCCAGCAGGTTCATCACCGTTAACTTCTTTTTCAACAATGAGTGAACCTTCATCCTCAGTCGTTAATGAAACATCAAATGATATACCAGTTTCATTACCATTATCATTTGCAAAAACAAAATTTGATGTTAACAAAAGGGTAGTGATCAATAAGACTGCCAGCAGCGAAAATCTTCCTGATCTCTTGATTCTCTTCATAAATTGACCTCCTATCAAAAAAATGTTCATAGAGTTTACGAGACATCTCTTAATCTCTCCATTGTCTAAAGTTGGTTCCCTAAAAAAGCAAACATTTCACTGGTTCTGGATGAACATTAAATAAGGTACTATTCCAGCCGAAGCATACCTTAACCAGGAATGTTGACCACTGGATGAGAAATACTTCATCTTTGCTCATCAAACACCTCCCTAATTACTCTGGACTAAATTAGCTAATAATCATCGTTTTTAGTACGTTTAAGCCATTGATACTAGTTCCCAGCCAATGCTTGAAAACGAAATATTCGTAATCTACTGTTCTGAATAAGGAGTCTTCCTGTCTATAAGTATATATTGAGGGAATCACAACTCAGTCACAAGTATGTGAAATTTAGTCATTTGGACTAAATTTATGAAGAAATTAAAGTAAATATACGAATGAAGAGAAAAAAATTTAGAAGAGATAAAGATTTTTCTAAAGATGGGTTAAAACGATGGGCTTAACGTCATTTATGAGCTTAGCCGGGTATTTGCAATTGGATTCGAATGAGAGCTGGATACGGTTAATGGCTTTAACAGCCTGATCAGCATCCAAGCCGGTTAAGAGGAGCAGGTATTGCTGATCATTCCACTGGCATACCACATCTCCCCGGCGCAGGTTCACGGTAAGGGTACGATGAAGCAGATCCATGCAGCTCCTGAGATCAAACGACTTATTAGTGGAACCCGGTTCCAGGGCAAACATAGCCAGAAAGACCGGCTGACCGCTGCGTTCCGAACGTCTTAATTCCGTCTTATAGAGAAAGCGGAACACATCAGGATTGCACAGCATGCATCCGGGAGGCTCTGCAGCTTTATCTAAATGCTTTTGTATCACTGCTAGATCTGGAGCGTGATGATTATTTTCCAGTTCATGCAGGGATGAAAAATGAGGCAGGACATTTTTTAAGTCAATACCCATCTCTTTTTGAAAAACGGAGGAGGCGTATTCCAGGTGAGATCGCGCCTGAGCTATACTGCCAGCCTTTAAGAGAGCGAAGAGGTAAGCAGCATGTATTTCTTCCTTATAAAATTCCAGCTGGATAGCTTTTTCGCATATCTCGATAATTTTCTCCTGCTCATCAGCCTTTAGCAGCAGGCTAATGACATCCTGAACTGCATTGACATAAAGCCGATGATAATAATTTCTTAATGGAATCGTCCATTCGGTGTAAGTAAGTTCTGGCAGGTAATCACCTTTATATAGATCAATAGCTTCCAGGTACAAATTTATAGACTGCGAAGGCTCATTGCTGCTGGCCTGCCGGGCGGCAGCACATAACTGTTCAAAATGAACAGCATCTAACCAGCAGTTGGTGTTATCATTCCAGGCATAAGTTCCAGTAGAAAATACTATTGATGATACCGAGTGAGTATTGTGGCAGTTATTGTCAATCAGCTGTCTGAGGCGGTAAATCATAGAGTGCAGGGAATTGCGGCTGTCATTATAATCCTGCTCCGGCCACAGACTTTCAATTATATTGTCTCCATGAATGTTTCGGCCCCGGTTGCTAATGATAAATTTGAATAATTCCCATAATTTATAGGAGCGCCGGGCTTCAGATGAAATAACCCGATCTCCTCGGTGCACACAAAACTGTCCTAGAGTATAAATTCGAAGGGTGTCATCCTGGCTATCCTGGATTGGATTAGTACTCAGCAATTATATCAACTCCCCAAAAATAGCAGTTAGGTTGCTGACAGATAAATCCAGCAAATTAGGGTAATAATCATTTCTGCTATATTTTAGCATAAAAAAGTATGGAAATGTCAAAAAGAAAAGAATAGAATAACGGAGCTGGGCAGCAAAGATAGAAGAGAATAAATCTCGCGAAGGTAGCAGCAGGTAGCCCGCCTGGCATCTTGCTCACTGCTTGACAATTGACAAGATGTAGCGGAGAATTCATTCTCCAAATGCGACAAATCGAGAACCGTCCCCTGTCGCATGTCGCACGACAAATCGAGAACCGTCCCCTGTCGCACTGTCGCAAAGTAGTAGCGGAGAATTTATTCTCCGCTGCCTAAAACTGGACCCTATATAATAAGAGGCCATCCCCTTGGGGGACAGCCTCGTTACAGGTAATCAGATATATTGTTTATCCGTCTTAAGTGCGCGCACGTAACTTCAAAAAGGTTCGAGGCGCTATAAGTCCTGTGTACCAACTGCAGCGGAGAATTAATTCTCCGCTGCTGAATATTAGTAATATTATTTCTTAAAGCTTCTGATGGCTACTCCGCCTGCTGCCAGTAAGAGTCCAAATCCTAATGCGATTGGAGCCGCACCGGTGTTAGGCAGTGCCGGAACTGGTTCAGGTACTGAAATTATTTCTACTGGTGCTGCCGGTTCCGGAGTGGTCATCTCAACTTCTTCTTCAACCACTGGTTCTTCTTCCACAACTGGTTCTTCTTCTACCACCGGTTCTTCTTCAACGGTAGTGGTTTCTTCGGTGTTAGGGGTCTCTCTGTCCTCAGTATCCAGGTCTTCACCACTGCCGCCATCCTTAAAGCGGTTGTATACTACCAGGTAAGTATCGCCATCTTCCACTATTTCAACACCATCGATGAGATCTGAATCAGAGTATTGATAATCATCCCCAGTTTCATAGATTTTGCAGTATAGGAAACCGCTGTCGTCTGGTGTTTCCTCGGACACTGCATAAAAACCAGCTGTAACCTCAAATGGTCCATTATATCCTTCTTCAATGTCGAAGTCAAGCCCTGAGCGTTCTTGGTTACTGTTTAGCAGCAGGGTATAGGAATCATCATCACTGTCACCTTTAACGATTTTCTTTACATACAGATTTCCCTTGGGATCAGGGAATACATTGGTGACGGTGCGGCTGACAGTATTGCTTTCTTGGAAGGTGAAAGATGTGGTATCTTGATTAACACTTTCAGCTCCGCCATTGATAGTTTCTTTTACTCTATACTCTAACCAATCTCCATCATCCCAGCGGTCAATACCAGTCCAGGAAAAAGCATAGGTATCTTCTTCCAAAACTACAGCGCTGAATTGCTCGGTTTCAACTTCTTCCCATGTGTAAACCCAATGTCCTTGCATAAACCCTGTCCATACCCAATCGCGATCCAGTATCTGCAGCTGTATTTCAAATTCTGCACCATCCGGAACGGATCCCTCAACGTATTTAGTAACATTTACAGTACCACTTGAAGGTGAAGCAAACGCGAAACTGCTGGTCATTAATAAAGCAAGTATCGTTATTACGGCTATAATCGAAAACTTTGAAAATTTACTGATCCTCATATCTTGTACCTCCTCATTATTTTCCTTGAACTTCTTAACTTGTTCCTAATCAAGAAACCTCGTCTTTTTCATCCCAGCTGGCGAATCCCTGGCCGGGTTGAATGCCATGGGTTTCTTCCCAGGCCTCCTGCATGAGCTGGCTCATCTCCAACATGCTGCGGAAAGGTCTGGTCTTTTTGCCTTCCAGCCATTCGATGCGCCCCTGCCAGGTTGCATTCTGCCGGAACTGCACCCGTATCAAAAATGTAGTGCCATTAGGTTGAGCAGATGGTTTTTCATTTTCCATGCTGCTTACCTCCCTCATGCTCCAGTGCAAAAGCAGGTTCCTGCTTCCAGGACCGGATTTTTGCAGTACTCTGGGTATGTAAACATATCTCCAGGGAGCTTCCTAAACCCTGTACCTGTCCTGACTGGATTTTTTGTGCATTTCCTTGAGTATCTTTACTATCATCTAGTATGGCCTGTATTACGGAGTCGGATGACCAGTTTTTGCGGGAATAACTAATGGAATTAAATTCCATATAATTGCCCCTCCTTTCTTATAGGTGTTGATTACGCAAAAACATTCAGCCATCAACTTGGGTTAATCATAACAGGCAGGAGTCACAACTCAATCACAGGAATAGAATAATTAATATATTTTGGTAATAATATGTGATTTTTATTTAGGATTTTTAAAAATACATGCTTTTTATTTATATTAAGAATCTGGTCTGCTTATGATAAACAAAATCAAAAAAAGTCTGCGCACGGAGAATGAATTCTCCGCTACCCAAGTTAGGTTATAGTATGCAGCTAAGCTTCAGCAGAATAGCGGAGCAGATTGCGTTAAGGGATCACAATTTTGGGCTTGTATGAGGACATGAACATGCAGAAGGGATCACAATTTTGGGCTTGTATGAGGACATGAACGTGCGGAAGGGATCACAATCTTGGGTTTGTATGAGGACATGACATTTCGTAGGGGAGAATTCATTCTCCCGAGCAGATAAACGCAGAATTAATTCGGCAGATAATGAAGATGGCGGAGAATGAATTCTCCGCTACATGGGATATGGTGATGTTGTCATCGGTCGGGATGACTGCCGCTTGTCTGGAGCTGCTGGCAAGGGATTAAAATTTGAGGTTTGTACGGGGAACATGAACATTTCGGAGGGGAGAATTCATTCTCTCATGAACATTTCGTAGGGGAGAATTCATTCTCCCGAGCAGATAAACGCAGAATTAATTCGGCAGATAATGAAGATGGCGGAGAATGAATTCTCCGCTACATGGGATATGGTGATGTTGTCATCGGTCGGGATGACTGCCGCTTGTCTGGAGCTGCTGGCAAGGGATTAAAATTTGAGGTTTGTACGGGGAACATGAACATTTCGTAGGGGAGAATTCATTCTCCCGAGCAGATAAACGCAGAATTAATTCGGCAGATAATGAAGATGGCGGAGAATGAATTCTCCGCTACATGGGATATGGTGATGTTGTCATCGGTCGGGATGACTGCCGCTTGTCTGGAGCTGCTGGCAAGGGATTAAAATTTGAGGTTTGTACGGGGAACATGAACATTTCGGAGGGGAGAATTCATTCTCTCATGAACATTTCGTAGGGGAGAATTCATTCTCCCGAGCAGATAAACGCAGAATTAATTCGGCAGATAATGAAGATGGCGGAGAATGAATTCTCCGCTACATGGGATATGGTGATGTTGT
>JAENZE010000011.1:73224-156676 GCA_016841425.1 Syntrophomonas sp.
ATAATGAAGATGGCGGAGAATGAATTCTCCGCTACATGGGATATGGTGATGTTGTAATAGGTTG
Source organism: Syntrophomonas sp. (assembly GCA_016841425.1). GTDB lineage: Bacteria > Bacillota > Syntrophomonadia > Syntrophomonadales > Syntrophomonadaceae > JAAYJK01. The sequence continues at coordinate 73,289 of JAENZE010000011.1, forward strand.
GGCATGACTGCCGCTTGTCGGGAACCTGCTGGTAGGGGAGAATGAATTCTCCGCTACCTAAATAAGGTTATTATATGCCTCCCGGCTGCACTGCTTTAACACTGCTGTCAATATCCACCTGTTGATTACTGGAAAAGCGCCGGAAATTAAATTTAATTCGGCGCATTACCAGGTCGGTGTTTTCCAGAGTAATCTCGGGCAGGAGAATAAGATACTGGGATTCGTTCCAGCGGCAGACTACATCCCCTTTACGCAGGCTGTTCAGGAGGGTTTCTTCCAGGCAGTTCATATCATTTCTCATCTGTACCAGGTCCTCATTTTCCCAGTTAGGCCAGGACAGGGTAAGCATGCCCAAAAAGACTGACTGCCCGGTACGTTCATTGCGTCGCACTTCCAGGTTGTATAGATAACGAAAAACATCACTGGTGCAGAGAAAGGCAACGTTTGATTCAGGTATATCATACAGGCTGTTCTGAACCAGATGAAGGTCACGATTTACAGAATTGTTCTGAAATAAAATATTACGATACAAGTCTCTCATAGAGGATGACATTTCTATACCCATCTCCCGGTAAAAGACTGAAGAGGTATATTCGTAATGAGACTGCGCCTGTCTTGATCGGCCAGCTGCAATTAATGCCCGCAGATAACGAAAGTGGAATTCTTCTTCAAAAAATTCGATAAGAAAGGCGTTCTCCAGAACTTCGATAATCTCTTCATTTCTTCCCTGATCATGCAGAAGAGTGGTTAAATCAAGCACCAGTTGTATATAGAGATGATTGTAATAATTTCTTACCGGAATTACCCACTCGGCATAGGAAATTTCCGGCAGGTAATCTCCTTTATACAGCCTGGCTGCCTGTTGGTATTTTTCAATAGCGGAATTCGGATCTTTTTGAGTAATATGCACTGCTTCATTATATAAACTTTCGAATTCCTGAGCATCCAGCCAGTAATCGGTATTCTTATTAAGAGCATAAGCTCCGCCAGAAAAAATGATGCAGGAATTATCTTCTGGAGTATCTTTTTTGTCTAAAAGCATACGCAGTCTGTATATCTGGGTACGAAGCGCCTGTTTGGCATCAGTATAATCACGGTCCGGCCATAAATCTTCCATAATTGTTTCCGAATAAGTCGGTTTATCCCGTTTGGTAATAAAATATTTACATAATTCCCATATACGGTAGGAACGTTTATTTTCACCAGAAATTATATCACTGCCCCGGCGCACCATGAATTGGCCCAGAGTCATAATCTCCAATACCCCATCTTTGTTTATTTTCTCTCCCCGAATATCATTCATAACTCATATACCTCTGATAGAATAACCTCATCGTAAGATTAAAATACCCGTCCAGGTATAGAACAGGCAAACATTGTTTTTATTATCGTAGAACAAAGTATTAAACTTCATTGAATTTAACTATTGTTAAGCTAAACTATCAATTCGATTGTATCTCCAGAAATACCTTCCTGAAAAGGCAAAAAAACCATAGAAATAATACAAATTTAGCAGTAAATATCGTGAAAAAACATTTTTGTCACCTGAAAGAGTGATATTTTGTCCGGAGCAGCATATTAAAACTTGGAACAGGTGATATTATGAGCTATAGCCTGCTGGATAGAATGCAGGAAAAGTGGAAATAATACGGAGTTCAGATTGGGAAACTAAATATCTGCCGTAGTCATCGGATAATGAACGAGGCGGAGAATGAATTCTCCGCTACATGGAGGTGGTAATGTTGTCATCGGTTGCGCATGACTGTCGATGGTCTGGAACCTGCTGGCAAACAGAATTAATTCTCCGTTACCCAGGGGACCACAATTTGCAGCTGATGAATCTGTGGATGTAGCTGAGACGTACAATAAAAAAGCGGAAGGCTTAAGGTCGGCCATAATGTGAGAGGGGCTGTATGCAATCCTAACAGCAAGCCCCTCGCTTCTAGTATTACTTTCCTGAATTATGACAGGTGAGCACGACTCCCTGAAGAAATGGCAAATGAAGAAGGCTCCTGTTATGTTCATTTGTTTCGTTTTTAGTATACCATTACATCAATGGTATTCTGTTTCAATTTGTAGTTAGAGCACAAGCTCTCCGTATCCGGGTTATCGGTTGCATACTGAATCTCCACCATTCCGATATCATCCAAAGGTGAATCGACTTCAATACTATCCAGAGAGCAAATACCTCCGCCCCAGTACTCACAGGTTGAAACCCGGCAGCGAATGGTCTGGCTACCTTCTTTAGTCATGTATAAGCACCCCTATCTTTTTTGAATAGGATGCACGTACTGCAAGCTATTTATCCGCCAAAATCAACAGTCTATTAATAAAGGCAATAATTTCCTTAGTATCCTGGCTGGCCTTCGGGGGATAGGAGGTTGCTTATTTAATTCCGCTTAAAAACTGAGCCTGTTATATGCCTGAATAAGGCTCTCCCCGGTGATAAGACCCAGAAAAGGGGGAGCGCGAGTGTCTTTTCCTTGATACTGTCCAAAAGGATCTTGGCGGCAGGGATTTTATAGAAAATAAAGAATAGAATACTAACGGATTAATTATCAGCGATGCTAATCAACAGTATAGGAATATGTTTTATTTGTAAAATGACCGGGTTATAGGGTAGAAGTCAGGCGTACCTGTATATGAGTATAAGAACGACGACTAACCGCCTGCGTTCAGAGAGGGAACCTGTCGTTCCCGGAGATGAAAATCACCCGATCTTGAAGGGAACCGTCCTCAAGTATCGTTTTTAACCTTTTTTAGGAGGGGCATATGGTTGAGTGATTTAGTTAGTTTTGAGCATCATCAAAAAAGTATGCAGATTAAACTTGATCGGCTGCAGTATCTTAATAGTGCGTATGTTGATATTTTTATGCATATGCCGGATGGAGCCATTATAGTTAATCCGAAGGGAAAGATTAAAGAGGTTAACCTGGCAGCGCAAGCAATTATGGGTCAAAGTCTGCAGGAAATGCAGGGAAAAAACGTGAGTGAATACCTGGGGATGAATATCCCACATATTAGGGCTATGCTGGAGAATGGCCAATCTTACCGGGATGTGGAGTTGTTAATACCGGGGCAGGAACGCAACCTGCATGCGGTTATCTCTGGCATACCATTTAGAAATAAGGGTATTATCAGGGGAGGAGTTATATACCTTAGTCCTATAGAAAAGATTCACCTCCTGGTCAATAGATTCACCGGGGCTCGGGCCAGTTATTCTTTTAATGATATTATTACTGTTAGTCACAGCATGACAGAGGCTATACACCTTGCTAAAATGGCAGCTGCCAGTGCCAGTAATGTTCTGCTGGAAGGGGAGAGCGGTACCGGCAAAGAAGTGTTCGCACAAGCTATACATAGTGAAAGTCAGCGAAAAAACGGCCCGTTTGTAGCAGTGAACTGTGGTGCTATCCCGAGAGAATTGGTCGGGAGTGAGCTCTTCGGTTACATTGAGGGTGCATTTACAGGAGCACGTAAGGGTGGCAGCCCCGGGAAATTTGAGCTGGCCACCGGGGGCACTCTGTTTCTGGATGAAATCGGGGACATGCCTCTGGAACAGCAGGTGACTCTTCTGCGAGTACTGCAAGAAAAAAATATTACCCGTATAGGGGACAGTCGGACAATTCCAGTTGACGTAAGGGTTATCTGTGCTACCAACAAAAATCTATGGCAGGAAGTTGAAACCGGCAACTTCAGAGTCGACCTGTATTACAGATTGAACGTAATTAATATCGATATTCCTCCACTAAGACAGCGCAGAGAAGATATTATAGTATTGTTCGATTATTTTCTAAGCAAAATTCCTGCGGGTAAGGCACCTATAGAAGAAGAACGAGGAAGAATTGAAGAATCTCTGCAGCAGTACAGCTGGCCTGGAAACATTAGAGAAATGCAGAATGTGGTAGAGAGAATGGTACATATGGCCGGCAGCCTTCCGGTTGGAGTAAAACATTTACCTCCTGAACTGCGTCGTACACCAGGTGAAGCAGTTAACAGTTATACAGCCGTTGATTCATCAGAGACAAGCATATATGAAGCTCGGGAGAACCATAAGAAAGTCATGCAGGAGCAGGAACGGGATATGATAATCAACTTGCTCAAATATTTCCAGGGTAATATTAGTCGAGTAGCCCGTGAAATGGGGGTTAACCGCAGCACTATATATCGAAAAATGAAGCTTTACAAGATTAATTAAAGTGTAGCATTATGGCGCAAAATGCGTCACTGTACCACAATGCGCATCACTTTTTAAATAAGATGAATTTAAACTCATAATATTAATACGATACTAAAAAAGATCGCTCTGTAAGGGCGGGCTTTTTTTTGCTGGTTAGAAAACAATGATTTGGCATATTAATTGCATATATTATTTTTATCACTGAAAAATAAAGCTCAAAGCAAAGGAGGATGGGAACATGTTCGATCTAACGCCCTTTCGGAGAAGGAAGGAATTGGCAGAAAGCCTGTTCAACCCGGATTTGGTAAAAGATTTGTTTAGTGGTGATTTAATTAATGAACTGGGTATGAGTATCCGAGCAGATATAAAGGAAAGTGAAAATGAATATATAGTAGAAGCGGAACTGCCCGGAGTTAACAAAGAAGAAATAGTAGTCGAGTTTAAGGAAGATGTTCTTACCATCTCAGCCCAGAAGCAGAAAGATATAGATGAAGAAAAAGAAAACTATGTTCGTCGGGAAAGAAAACGAGGCAAAGTGAGCAGGAGCTTCTATGTACAAAATATCCATAGTGAGGGAATAACGGCAGATTATAAAGATGGAGTTCTGAAAATTGTACTTCCTAAGATGAAGGAAACCCCTTCAGACAGCCACCGAATAGAAATTAAGTAGAACAAAGACGGCTTGCTGAATGACTATCTAGATAATGATAATGAGAGGCGGAATTACAAATGGTAAGAATTGAGAATCTGACTTTAAGTAATAATATCATAGCCAACTATGAGGGAGAAGTTCAGGACGGTAAACCCCACGGCCTGGGAAATGCTTATTACAGAAGCGGGGGCAGATACGAAGGCCAATGGAAAGAGGGCAAACGCTGCGGTAAGGGTAAAGAATATTACCCGGATGGAACTCTTCGCTATGACGGTGAATGGGAAGATGGAGGCCGCAGCGGCCAGGGCAAATCATACTACACCGATGGAAATTTAGCTTATGAAGGTAAGTGGATTAATGATAGACCAGAAAATTTCCCCCGATCTACTTCCTTCTAATATACACTCTCACTCTCCGCACGTACCAACCGATAGAATTCAATACCCCCCCCCATCCCTATTACATCTCCATATAAAACCTGCCGAGCGCAGGTTGTTTTTTTTGTATATTAAATTATATATTCTAATGAATTATTTTTGATTATACTGAATAATATGCAGGAATTTCTCACCAGAATATATAATGTGAAACCATTAGCATATTGCAACGCAAAACGGATAACACTCCAAATACATAATAAATTAAGATTCAAGGCAAATGCTGGCATGCCACGCCAAAATCTCTAAGATACTTAGCACCATTAGATTATCATTATCGATTAAGGGACCATTGGACAATTAACAAGTAAGGAGGAATAAGATGTCGTTAAAACAAACACCACTATATCCTATGCACCTCAAGTATAACGGTAAAATTATAGATTTTGGCGGTTGGGAACTGCCGGTACAATATGAGGGTATGGGGATAATCAAAGAACACAATATGGTTCGTGAAAAGGCAGGACTCTTCGATGTATCGCATATGGGTGAGGTTCTGGTCACCGGTGATAAGGCTGAGGAATTTGTACAAAGACTAGTTTCCAACGATATTAAAAGCATGCAGGACTTTCAGGTTATCTATGGTCTTATGTGTTATCCCAGCGGTGGTGTGGTCGATGACCTTCTTGTCTACCGTTACAGTAACAGCAAGTATCTTCTGGTAATCAATGCTGCCAATGTTGAAAAGGACTTTGCGTGGATACAAGAAAACCTTATCCCGGGTGTAACGGCTGATAATGTATCAGACGAATATGCCCAATTAGCCTTACAGGGGCCCGCGGCCCAGGAAATATTGCAGCAGATTGTTGATGTTGACCTGGACAGTATCAGGTTTTTCTGGTTCAATCCTGAAGTTAAAATATCTGGAGTAGAATGCATTGTTTCTCGGACTGGATATACTGGTGAAGATGGATTTGAAGTATATGTCCGGCCCGAGGATGCAGTCTTTATCTGGGAAGAAATACTGCATGCGGGTGGAGAGCTGGTGAGTCCGGTTGGGCTAGGAGCCAGGGATAGCCTCAGGTTTGAAGCTAAACTGCCATTGTATGGGCAGGAGATAGATCAGGACATTACGCCCCTGGAAGCAGGACTGGGCTTCTTTGCAAAACTAAATGGAGATGATTTTATAGGCAGGTCTGCTCTACTAAGTCAAAAGGAAGAAGGTTTAAAAAGAAGGCTGGTTGAGTTTTCGATGATTGGAAAGGGAATTCCTCGAGCTCATTATGAGGTGCAAAAAGATGGAGTTCATATTGGACATGTTACCACCGGATTGCATGCTCCCACCTTTAAAAAGCCTATCGGTCTCGCGCTGATAAACATTAATTATACAGAACCGGGCACCCGCCTAGATATCATGATCCGGGATAAAGCTATCGAGGCAGTAGTAGAACCGGGGATATTCTATAAGAAAAAGACTAAATCTAAATAATAGTTAAGCTTACCTGCTCAGAGATAGCGGAGTATCCGATAATTTCAAATGTTTTATCTCCCCAGCCATGAGTACGGGAGATTTAGCAGTGATAATTTATCTGCATTAATAAAATTTAATGGAGGGGTTAGTAATGAATATTCCTAAGAAATTGCTGTATACCAGCGAGCACGAGTGGATTAAGGTTGACGGAGAAAGAGGTCACATAGGTATCACTGATTATGCTCAGCACCATCTGGGGGATATAGTATTTGTCGAACTGCCAGAAATAGGTGAAGAAGTTGCCATGGGTGAGTCTATGGGAGTAATCGAATCTGTAAAGGCCGTAGCCACACTTTTCAGTCCGGCGGGCGGAAGAGTAATAGAAGTCAATGATGAATTAGAGGAAGCTCCGGAGTTATTAAATGAAGACCCTTATGGAAACTGGATAGCCATTGTAGAGTTGAGTACCTCTGATGATCTGGATAAACTTATGTCCGCTGAAGAATACACAGCGTTCTGTGCCAATCTCGACTAGTGTCAGCACCATCATCTTACGTAAAAGTTAAATTACTGGTATATGTCATGGAAAATTTTATTATTTAAGGAGGGAGTTCGGTGAAGTATACTCCTAATCCGCAATCTGTAGTAGAGGAAATGCTGCAAACTATAGGATTAAAGAGCTTGGATGAATTATTCAGTGATATTAAAGCTGAAGTGAAAGTCCAAAATGCTTTGAATCTTTCCGAAGGAATGGGCGAGATGGAAATTCGTCGGAGAATGAAAGATCTGGCCGCCAGGAATCTTACTACAGAAGACTACCCATGTTTCCTGGGAGCCGGTGCTTATGATCATTATATACCGGCAGCATTAGAACAGCTGTTGCTGCGTTCTGAATTCTACACCGCTTACACCCCCTATCAACCAGAAATAAGTCAGGGCATTTTGCAGTCTATTTTTGAATATCAGACCATGATATGCAAACTCACTGGAATGGAAGTGGCAAATGCTTCAATGTACGATGGGGGGAGCGCTCTGGCCGAAGCCTGTAATCTGGCCTGTACCAGCAGTAAAGGCCGAAAAAAGGTTATTATTTCGGACACGGTTCACCCTGAATATCTAGATATTTTAAAGGCTTACTCTCTTTCAGGGAGGATGGAAGTAGTGTTGATACCGGGTAAAGACGGAGCAGCAGATATCGACACTATGATCAAGGCAATCGATAGTGAAACTGCCTGTGCCGTGATTCAGCAACCCAATTTCTATGGCATATTGGAAGAAGCTGAAGCTCTGGAAAAGGCAGTTCATGAAAACAAGAGTATGTTTATTATGGCCGTGGAACCAATTTCACTGGCTTTATTGAAGTCTCCAGCCGAATGGGGTGCTGATATTGCAGTGGGAGAAGGGCAGCCCCTGGGAAACAGCCTGAGCATGGGAGGACCCTACCTGGGATTTTTTGCGGCCCGAAAAGACCTGATGCGTAAAATACCAGGCCGGATAGTGGGACAAACCAAAGATCTGGATGGCAAGAGGGCATATGTTTTAACCCTGCAGGCCCGTGAACAGCACATACGCCGTGAAAAGGCAGGTTCGAATATTTGCTCCAATGAAGCGCTCTGTGCCCTGGCGGCCAGTATGTATTTGACTTTTGTAGGTGAGAAAGGCCTTAAAGATATCGCAGTTCGCTGCCACCAACTGGCAGTATATGCTCAACAGCAACTGGAACAGGTTGGAATGAAATTAAAATTTAACAAGCCTTACTTTATGGAATTTGCAGTTAAAGTCAATGATCCTGGAGCCGCTAATCGGAAACTGTTGGAAAATGGAATCATAGGCGGATACGAACTGGATGGTGCTCTGCTGCTGGCTTTCACCGAGAAGAGGACCAGAGAAGAAATCGACCAGCTGGTTGCAGTGTTAGGAGGGAAATAGGATGAGTAAACTTATCTTCGAAAGGCATATCAAAGACAGCAATTCCTTTACCCTGCCTCCGCTGGCAGTACCTGCAGCTGATATAAGTGATAGCATTCCCCGGCAATTCCTGCGCAACCAGCACATAGCCCTGCCGGAAGTCAGTGAAGTCGAGGCCGTACGCCATTTTACGGAGCTCTCTACTCGTGCATACGGGGTGGATAGCGGTTTTTACCCGCTGGGATCTTGTACTATGAAATATAATCCCAAGATCAATGAGTGGGCCAGCAGACTGCCAGGATTAGCCGGACTTCATCCTTACCAACCGGAAGAAACCATACAGGGCGCCTTGCAGATATATTATGAGATGCAGGAGATGCTTTCCGAAATAACCGGCATGGATGGGTTTTCACTTCAGCCTGCTGCCGGTGCGCATGGTGAAATGGCCGGGGTTATGACTATCAAAGCCTACCATCAGAATCGCCAGGATCACCAGAGAACCAAAATGATGGTCCCCGACTCAGCTCATGGAACTAACCCGGCTACCGCTAACATGGTAGGGTTTGAGGTGATCGAAGTTGAATCAAATAATCGCGGTCTGGTAGACCTTGACGATCTGCGGGGTAAGATGAATGAACAAGTGGCCGGACTGATGCTCACCAATCCTAATACTCTGGGGTTGTTCGAGGAGGAAATCCACGAAATAGCAGCCATAGTACATGAAGGTGGGGGCTTGCTATACTATGATGGAGCTAATTTAAACGGTGTTATGGGAATTGCCAGGCCTGGAGATATGGGGTTTGATGTCATACACGTTAACCTGCACAAGACTTTCGGAACTCCCCATGGTGCGGGAGGACCCGGCTCAGGACCAGTGGGCGTCAAATCTATACTGCTCGATTTTTTGCCCAGGCCGGTAGCAGTCAAAAAGGGTGATACCTATGCATTTGATTATGATATGCCCCTGTCTATCGGTAAGGTGAAGAACTTCTATGGAAATTTTGGAGTTATAGTGAAAGCTTACGTGTATATAAAGGCATTGGGAGCGGAAGGAATAAAGCAAGCCTGTCAACACGCGGTATTAAATGCCAATTATCTTCGCCATCAGTTGCGGGATAATTACAATATTCCTTTGGATAGACTTTGCAAACATGAATTTATAGCTAATTCTAAACGACAGGCCAATCAGAACCATGTCTCTACCATGGACATCGCCAAACGTCTTATTGATTATGGATATCATCCGCCGACTATTTATTTTCCGCTTATAGTGAGTGAAGCGATGATGTTCGAACCTACTGAGACTGAGAGTAAAGAGCGTCTGGATGAATTTATTGAAGCTATGCGAGCTATCGCCCGGGAAGCGGAAGAAGAGCCGGAATTGGTCACCAATGCGCCGCATAATGCGGTGATCAGACGAGTCGACGAAGTAACCGCAGCCCGAAAACCTGTAGTCAAGTGGGAGGCCCCTTGAGTATGAAAGACCTGATTATAATAGGTGGAGGTCCAGGCGGATATGTGGCTGCAATCCGCGCCCGTCAACTGGGCATGAATGTGGTGTTGATTGAAAAGGACCGGGTGGGTGGGGTCTGTCTGCATCGGGGTTGTATCCCCACCAAGGCATACTACCGGAATGCCCTGGCTATGAGAGATATATGCAACAGCAGCGAGTTTAACATTCAGTTAGATAATGTATCCTTTGACATAGCCGGAGCTAAAGAACGTAAAAATAAGATAGTTAATAATTTATTCGGGGGCATTGAGAAACTGCTGCAGGATAATGGGGTAGAAAGAGTCACCGGCCGAGCTGAGTTACTGGATAAAAACACGGTGCGGGTCAACGGCCAATCAATTCAGGGTCGGAATCTGCTGTTGGCCACAGGATCGGTCCCTGCTTCACTGCCCATCCCTGGGATCGATCAGCCAGGAGTCTTAAACAGTGATCAGATGCTGGATCTCGACCAGGTTCCGGACCGGCTGGCGGTTATCGGGGGAGGAGTAATAGGACTGGAGTTTGCGTGTATATTCAATTCGTTTGGCAGTCAGGTGAAGATTTTTGAATTTTTGCCTACCCTGCTAAACACCATGGATAACGAACTGGGTAAACGTATGCTGGTATTCCTGAAAAAACAGAACATAGCCGTTCATACTTCTGCCTCAGTAGAAAAAATAGAAAGAGACGCCGATGCTTTAAAGATTACCGCCCAGGGGAAAAAAGGTATTATAGAAGTCCCCGCCGACATCATACTGGCAGCCGGTGGCAGGCAGCCATATACTGAGGGATTAGGCTTGGAAAAACTGGGTATAGAAATCGACGCATCCGGTTTTATTAAAGTGAACGGCAGCTTTGCCACCAGTGTAGAAGGCGTATATGCTATTGGTGATGTGATTGGAGGCTTCATGCTGGCTCATGCGGCCTCCGAAGAAGGGATAGCAGCAGTTGAAAACATAGCCGGACAACATACCCGGGTTCATTATCATGCGGTACCGGGATGTGTCTTTTCCATACCTGAAATCGCCAGTGTTGGCATGAGTGAAGAGGAAGCCCGGATCAGGGGAATCGAGTACCGGATCGGCAAATTTCAGTTTGCTGCTAATGGTAAGGCGCTCACCATGGGTGAAACAGATGGAATGGTTAAAGTTATCGCCGATAAAGATGATGTGATCATTGGAGTGCATATTATTGGCCCTCATGCCAGTGACCTGATAACAGAGGGGACAATGATGGTCAATAATCAGATGAAAGCTGCTGAATTAACTGGTATTATCCATCCCCATCCCACCTTGTGCGAAGCACTCATGGAAGCAGTACTGGATGTCCAGGGAAAAGCTATTCACGGTGCCAGGCACCGTTAACTTGCTGTTAACAACTTAACCAAACATGTCTGTAGGACACAAGTTCAGAGGAAAATTGTACGGATGAATGCTTAAGACCGCTTGGGTCCGGTCTTACTTTCTCCACTATAAGTTAACTGGTGATACTTTAGATTGATAGGCTGAAACAAGTTATGTTCCCGCCAAATGAATCGCCTTTATCCCCCTGCGCTAACCTCAAGCTTTCATCCCCAAGAAGCTATTTTCGTACAACTTTCGCACTTACCCACTGGCGAGTTTCATGAAGGAGTGTTAACAGGATGATAGAAATTATAAATAACTCGCATGATCCCTATTTTAATCTGGCCCTGGAAGAATACGCAGTAAAAAACTGGTCCGACGGCCAGAGTTATTTTATCCTATGGCAGAACCAACCAGCGGTTATCATAGGCAGAAACCAGAATACTATTGAAGAAATAAACCAGGTCTACATTGAAGAACAGGGGATACGAGTAGTGAGGCGGATGTCCGGGGGAGGCGCTGTTTACCACGACCTGGGCAATCTTAATTTTACTATAGTGGTAAATGAAAACAACAACTTTGCAAACTTCGAAAAATTCACCCGGCCTGTCATAGCGGCACTCAGGAGAATCGGGATTGAGGCGGAAAATAATGGGAGGAACGACATCAGCATCGAAGGCCGAAAGTTCTCTGGCAATGCCCAGTATAAATATAAAGACCGGCTTTTGCATCATGGCACCATTTTATTCGATTCTAATTTGGAACATATGGCTGCCGCATTAAATCCAGGTGAACAAAAAATATCCTCCAAGGGCATCAAATCAGTTCGGAGCAGGGTCACCAATATCAGTGAACATCTTCCTGCTCCGGTCAGAGTGGAGGAGTTCAAGCAAATATTGACAGAAGAAGTACTGCAGGGAGAAAAGGATAACCATACATATAACCTCTCTGATACCGAACTGCAGGCTGTCAAGTATCTGAGGGACAATAAGTATGCTTCTTGGGCCTGGAATTATGGAAGTTCTCCCGCTTATAACATCAAGAAAACCGGCACTTTTGCCTGGGGAAACATCGATATTCGTTTGGATGTCAAACGCGGCCTGATAAGTGGATGCCGAATATACGGTGATTATTTCTCGGCAGGAGATATTGCAGAATTAGAGAAGGCATTGATTGGGCAGGAATATCGGGAAGAGGAGATCAAGCAATGTCTTGAGCGAGCCCAGCTTAGCAAATATCTTCCTCAAACCGATGAAAATGAATTTACGGCTCTGCTGTGCAAATAAAAAAACAAAGCAGATATGCGGAGGGACAATAATGCAGCTGAAACACATTAAAGGAAGCACCTATGCGTTGGAAAGTAATTCTTCAGCCATTGGTCTATACTTATTCAAAGATGGCAGTTGTCTGCTGATCGACAGCGGACCTAACCAGACTCGGGCCGCTGAGGTTCTGCATATTTTGAAAGAATCAGGCTGGTTGGTATGGGGGATATTTAATACCCATGCACACGCAGACCACTGCGGAGGGAACCAGCATATCCAGAAGCATAGCCATTGCCCGATACTGGCTTCGGATATCGAGGCTGTTTTCATTAACCATCCTTTACTAACTCCTTATAGTATATATTCAGCTCATCCCATAAAACTATTGACCGGAAAATTTCTCATGCCTGACCCGTCCAGAGTGAGCAACCTGGCAAGACCAGGAACTGAAATTATTAATGGAGTTGAATTCTTAGTATTGGACCTGGCTGGACACAGCCTGGGGCACATTGGAATTATGACTCCCGATCAGGTTGTGTTCGTCGGCGATAGCCTGATTAGCCAGGATGAGCTGGAGCTTAACCCGTTTTTATACCTGGCTGATCTGGGCCAACAGTTTAGGACTCTGGAGACATTAAGGGATAAAAGCCATCTGCCATTCTACCTGTCCCACGGAGGATTGATCGATAATATGCCAGAGATCATCAATGTCAATTATGAAATGCTGAGCGATATAATGCTTATGCTGAAAGATATCTTGCGAAAGCCCTTGACCCGGGAGGAAATAATGCGGGAAGCTATTGCCAGAAAGGGTCTGCAGGTGAACCGCAACCATTATTTCCGTCTGTGGGCCAGTTTATCAGCTTTTTTATCTTATATGTGTGATCAGGGCCAGGCTGTAGTTTACATAGAAGAAGGATACCTGAAATTTTCTCTTAAAAGTTAACAGAATGGTGCCAGGCACCATAAGTTAACTTCTAACTACTGGATTGGAGTGATGGATGATGGACACCATGACCTGCATTAAGAACCGCAGAAGTGTAAGGAGATTCACCGAACAGGAGGTGCCTGACGAAATCCTGGAGGAACTCCTGGAAGCCGTCCGGTGGGCTCCATCGTGGCACAATACTCAGTGCTGGGAAGTTGTTGTGGTCAGGGATAAGGACAATAAAGAAGCTATTATTGAACAGCTGAGTCCTGGAAATCCGTCTGCTCGGGGAGTAAGGCAGGCGCCGGTGGTTCTGGTATTCTGTGCCCGCATTGGAATATCCGGGTATATCAAGGGGAATCCGCTTACCGTAAAAGGCGATTGGTCTATGTTCGATATGGGTATCGCCGGACAAAATTTCTGCCTGGCTGCTCATGCCAGAGGTTTGGGAACCGTTCATATAGGAGCATTTAATCATAAGCAAGTAGACCGAATACTCGGACTACCGGAGGAAGTGGAGAGTGTAGAAATAATACCGCTGGGTTATCCTGCGCATCCAGGACTAAAACCGACCAGGAAAGAAAAGCAGCAATTTGTACATTATGAAAAATACGCTGTATCAACTAGGTCAGATCCAGGGTAGTATCAGCATGCGGGGGAGGGAGGGCCGTCTCTTACTATGGAGCAAGACATCAAAATTGATTCACCCAGGGTGGTGCATTGAGATAAGTCTCATAGCGGTGACCATTAAATAATGAATCGAGAAGGCTCCGAGCGATTTCACGATCCACTTCCCAAAAACTAGCCCCTGTATAGGAGGACCAGTAATGGTATCCGGGTAAAGTCTGAGTGATCAGATTTTCGGGCTTATAGCATGGCGCCAGGTGAGCCAGGTACAGCACATCCCGCAGACTTATATTGGTCGTAACATTTTCTGTTATTTCACTGGCGATACCCGGCAAACGAGGAAGGTTTTCTTTTTTCAGTATCTGATCAGCCAGGGCAGTAATAAACCTCTGCTGACGATTTATCCTGCCTATATCTCCGTCTGAGTCACTGCGATACCGCACATACGTCAAGGCTTCCTGGCCGTTCAAGCAATGATATCCTTTATTTAAATAAACTCCCGTAGATGGGCTCTGGATATCTACATCAACATCTAGATATATACCGCCCAGCTGATCAATAATATCTTTAAAACTAGTGAAGTTGGCTAAGATGTAATGCTGTACTCGGGTATCCATTAAGGCAGATATTTCCTGGCATAAAGCCTCAGGACCCTGCAGCTGGTTGATCATGTTTATTTTGGTGTTTCTGCCCTCAAATTCTATCCGGGTATCCCGGGGAATTGATATTACTGCGGCCTGCTTAATCTGATCATTTATGCTTAACAGCATAATGGTATCACTGCGTGCATTTATCTCATCCGGGCGTGCGTCTGTACCAATCAGCAGAATATTAGCAACTTCACCATTTTTCAATCGGTCTTCCAGGCTGATGGGGAAGGCCCTATATATTTCAGCGCTAATTAAGGTCAAGCCGATTACCAGGGTGAAAATAATAATGGAGTTTATCTTATACACGACAACTCTCCTGTTTATAAACCTGTAGTATTAATTTTATGCTCTAAAATATGAAAAATGTGTTATTAGGACAGGATTAGGCTTCAAATGGTTTGTGGTTAGGGATTGACAACAATATTCAAGCAGTGGAGTACCTCATGAAAAATATGGAGCAGGGGCAGAATAACATAAGCAGTTGTTACACAAAGAAGGTGAATATGTAATGGCTAGCATCTTTGATATTATTGGGCCGGTAATGGTCGGACCATCGAGTTCCCATACTGCGGGGGCCGCCAAACTAGCGAATATTGCCCGCCGGATTTGTGGAGAAAAAATACGAAAAGTGGATTTTTATCTGCATGGCTCCTTTGCTGAGACCTGCCGCGGACACGGCACGAACCAGGCTCTCCTGGGAGGAATTCTGGGCATGAATGCGGCAGACGAGAGGATTAGGGACTCATTTGAGTACGCCCGCGATTTTGGTGTAGAATACGATTTTCATTTTGCCGATCTGGGGGATGTCCATCCCAATACCGTAAAAATAGTTATGACCTGCACTGATGGTTCGGTTTGCGAAATGATAGGTGCATCAATTGGCGGAGGCGAGGTTAGGATTTCATCTATAAACAATACCCACATCGAATTCTCCGGGCAATATCCGACCATAATTACTGTTCACCAAGACAAGCCGGGTATAGTAGCGCAGGTAAGTACGGTTTTTGCAAAACATAAGGTTAATATTGCTTTTCTTAAGGTGTTTCGTCAGTGGAGGGGCAGTGAGGCATCAATGGTGTTAGAGACTGATGAGGAAGTTTCACAAACTATGCTGGATGAAATTTCTTTGATACCAGAAATAATAAAAATAGTATTCATCGATATATAAAATAGTACAAATGGAGGGCGGGTAATGTATCAGTTCAGTCGTGCCAGAGAACTGCTGGAAATCTGTGAGAAACAAAATCTTGAGCTGCCAGATGTAGTAATCTTATCAGAAGAAGAGGAGTGGGGCCGTAGTAGAGATATGATATGGGATGAAATGGAATGCAAGTTGAGAGTTATGGAGAACTCGGTTAGGAAAGGACTTGAACCAGACTTTAAATCTACAGGTGGTTTGATAGGTGGAAATGCTGCTAAACTAAATTCCTATTTATCTTATGACAGTCTGGGAGGTAAAGTTATCAACCAGGCTGTTGCTTATGCTTTAGCGATAACAGAGTATAATGCTGCAATGGGAAAGATCGTAGCTGCACCTACAGCGGGTTCCAGCGGCATTCTACCCGGCGTAGTTATTGCCTTAAAAGATGAGAAACAATACTCTCATGAACAGATTATTAATGCTCTGTTTGTGGCAGGCGGTATTGGCAAGGTCATAGCAAGTAATGCTACACTGTCCGGTGCAGCAGGAGGATGTCAGGCAGAATGCGGAGCAGCTTCAGCCATGGCCGCTGCCTCAGCAGCTTATCTGGGAGGGGCCAGTCCGAGAAGATGTGTGCAGGCTGCAGCGATGGCTCTTAAAGGACTCCTGGGTTTAGTATGTGACCCGGTGGCTGGATTGGTTGAAGTTCCATGTTCCAAACGTAATGCTACGTCAACTGCAAATGCAATTATCTGTGCTGATATGGCTCTGGCAGGAATTAGTAGTTTTATTCCTTTTGATGAAGTTGTTGATGCTATGTTTCGGATAGGTAATATGATGTCTGATGATTTAAAAGAAACGGCCCGGGGTGGGTGTGCTATGACTCCCACTGCATTAGAATTCGCAAAAACATTCAGAGGCAGTATGATGAAAAGCTGACTTATCCCCCAAAAAATTAGTAGTAAACAAAAGCTTCCTTCGAAAAATAGAACGCAGGTTGGGACTATTCATAAAAGGCTATATGATATATCTAAGCATGATAACATATGCTAGCATTGTTATAAAGAACTGTTTTTACACCTGTGGTAAGTGAGAGGAGGAAGTGGAATGAATAAAAGCGATTCGCTTCGGGAAATACTGGGTCCCGGATGGGGTAATCGGGTTAGCTTTGATGAATTGGAAAGAAAAATATATGCTCACGATATGGGAGTAATTCCCTCCATGGTTAGACCGCTGGTTGGAAATCCTATACCCGATGGTATTGTACAGCCGATAACAGAAGAAGAACTGGTCGATCTGGTAAACATGGCCAACCGGAACAACATAAAACTTACTCCACGAGCTAAGGGTACTTCAGGTTATGGTGGAGTCCTGCCAGTAGACGGAGGTCTGGTGGTAGAGTTTAATCGGATGCGCAGAATAATAGATATAGATAAGACCAACCGTACTGCGGCAGTCGAAGCTGGAGTGGTATGGAAAGAACTGGAATACCAGCTTAATCAGAAGGGTTTGACCCTGGCCGTTTACCCTACCAGCGCACCATCATCTACAGTGGGGGGCTGGCTGGCGCAGGGGGGAGCGGGAATAGGCAGCTATGAATTCGGCTACTTTATAGATAATGTTATATCAGCCCGGGTAGTCAGACCTGACGGAGCAGTGCAGGAGTTTGTTGGACCAGAACTGGAACTAATAAGCGAAGCTAACGGCATTACCGGCTTCATAACTCAGGTAGTAGTTAGAGTAAAGCAGTTGAAACCAATGCATACTAATGCTATTGCCTTTGACACAGTAGATGACCTGGCTGGTTTCATGATCGGTCTATATCATCGTAAGGTTATGGTATGGTCAGTCACTTTTATTAATCCAGAAGCCGCCCGGATGAAAAACCAACTGCCGCCTCATCTCCATCATGGCCGACCAGTAGAGGATACCAACCGCGTAATCATTCCTGAGAAATACATAGCCTTATTGGCGTGCACTGCAGACCGCTGTGATTTGATACTAAATGATGTAATGGAGCTAGCACAGCTGAATAATGGAGAATTATTAGGAGAAGAGATTTCCAATCATGAGTGGGAAGGCCGCTTTGAGCCCATGAAGGCTAAACGGCTGGCACCGTCATTGATTCCCAGTGAAGTAGTGGTTCCAGTTAGTGAATTGGCAGCGGTAATAAAAGAAACCAGCCAGGGAGTCAAACATCCTTTCATCCTGGAAGGATTTGCAACCAACCGAAAAGAATTCGTTCTGCTGGGATTTATTCCTCATGATGAACGCACTTTGAATTTTAATTTAGCTTACGGTCTGTCATTAACTGCCCTGGAAGCCGCTCGCAGGAACGGAGGACGTCCTTATGCGACGGGGTTATACTTCACTGGATTTGCCGCCGAAGTACTGGGAAAGGAACGTCTGGAGAGACTGCAGCAGTTCAAGCAGGAAGTAGACCATAATGAAATTATGAACCCGGGGAAAGTAATGGATGGGACCCTTGTATCCAGTGGGCTCAAATTAGCCAATGCCTTTGAACCGCTGATAAGAGTATTTGGGAATTGGGCTAAAACCAAGCAGGCCGGGGAAGTATTTAAAGATAGAAAAGGCATACCCGGCGATGTTGCCTGGTACACCTATGCCTGCTCCCAGTGCGGATATTGCGTAGATGAATGTGACCAGTACTATGGACGGGGATGGGAGTCTCAGTCTCCCCGCGGCAAGTGGACATTTTTAAAGATGTACCTGGAAGGGGAAGTGGAGTGGAATCAGAAAGCCGTTGATAACTTCCTGGCCTGTACCACCTGTGAACTCTGCAACCGGACCTGTCAGTTGGACCTGCCCAATGAATCTTCCTGGCTGAAGCTCAGGGGATTGCTGGTTGATGATATGGGATACCGGACCTTCCCGCCCTTTGAGATAATGGTTAATACCATGCGTCAGCAGGGTAATATATGGGGCAGTTACGCCCGGGACCGGGATCGATGGATGACAGATGAAATTAGAGCCCTGGTTAAAGAGCAGGGAGAATATGCATTCTTCCCGGGCTGCACGTCATCTTTTGTAGAACATGACGTAGCACAAGCCGGGGCTCATATTCTGCATGCAGCTGGAATAGAATTTACCTATATCGGGAAAGAAGAACAATGCTGTGGAATTCCTATGCTGGTAGCAGGACGATGGGAAGTATTTGCCGAGACCGCTGCAAAAAACATAGAAAACATGAAGAAGACCGGGGCCAGGACAGTGATCACTACCTGCCCAGCCTGCTGGCTGGTATGGGAAATATATTATAGGCACTGGGCAGAGGATAATGGGATTGAGTATCCCTTCCATGCCATGCACTATGCCGATGTACTAGCAGATAAAATCGATTCGGGTAATTTCAGCCTTCCTGGCAATATAAATCGAAAAGTTACTTATCATGATCCCTGTCACATGGGCCGGGCAGGGGTACGATTCGAAGGTCCCCGTACCCTTATAAATGCCATACCGGGCAGTAATTTCAGGGAGATGCGCTTCAATAAATATGACGCTCACTGCTGTGGGGCGGTATTAAGCCTGGTGGCTGACCCGGATGTAGCAGAAGAACTTGGTGCGGTAAGGATTAAAGAAGCTCTGGATGTAGGTGCAGATACCTTGATAACTGCTTGTCCCTGCTGCCGGGTGCAGTTAAAACGTTCACGGGATCTAAAGCAGATGCCCATTGAGATTAAGGACCTGGCCACCCTGGCAGCCCAGTCACTCGGTTTTAATATCCCCGATTCTGATTTGGTAATCGATGAAAAATGGGGTGTTTTTGAACAGATGATACGCTTAATGACCCCCTGGGGAATGGCTGATATGATGGTGGAAATGATTCCAGAGATGATCCAAGCTATGCCAGATGTCTATCGCAGCATGATGAATATGGCGGTTGAATCTCCAGATATCTTCAAAGAACCGATGATTACCATGATGAAAGCGGTTATGCCCGCGTTATTCCCTAAACTGATGCCAGACATGATGCCCAGGATAATGCCCAGGATGTTGGAAAAGGTAGGAGAAGCTATAATCATGCCAGATTATCTTAAGGAGCAAATGCCATCCTTAATGCCTAAAACCATGGAGATCCTAATGCCGAAGATGCTGGATGAAATAATACCTTATTTTATGCCTAAAATGCTGGAGTATATAAGGACAGGGGGAAAGTAGCGCAGGCATCGGCCGGCCAGCTAAGCAGCACAATTAGAATTTAACAGATTCAATTGTGGTGCAGCCTGCCATTCCTTGCTCATGAATAGGAAGGTGAGTACAGATCGAAGAAATCCTGCTCAATGATATAGTAATTATATTTGGCATAGCGGTGGTGGTACTGTTTATATGCCATAGACTAAAAATACCCTCTATCGTAGGGTTTCTGTTGACTGGCATACTAGCCGGTCCATATGGCATTGGTCTGGTAAAATCTGTACAGCAGGTTGAAGCTATAGCTGAAATTGGAGTTATCCTGCTTCTATTCAGCATCGGTCTGGAATTTTCTTTTAAAAGCCTGATGAGTATTAGAAAGACCATTCTGCTGGGTGGAAGCTTTCAGGTAGGGTTGACTATCATATTAACCTTTTTAGTATCACGCGTGTTAGGTTTGCCAGTGAATCAGGCGGTATTTCTCGGCTTCCTGGTATCTCTAAGCAGTACTGCTATTGTACTCAGACAGTTAGGTGAAAGGCTGGAAATGGATACTCCTCATGGAAAGACCGCCCTGGGGATTCTCATCTATCAGGATATTATAGTAGTGGCTATGATGTTATTTACCCCCTGGTTAGCTGCCGGAGCGGCTGCTACTGCCAGCCTGTGGATGGTGCTGCTAAAGGCATCCGTTTTAATGGTAGCGGTAATCATCCTATCAATATACGTACTTCCGCCGGTGCTCTACCAGATTACCCGGACTCAGAGCCGGGAACTGTTTATGTTAAGCATCATCGTGATATGTTTGTCAATAGCGGGTCTTACTTACAGTGCAGGGCTTTCCCTGGCCCTGGGAGCGTTCTTGGCTGGCTTAATCATTGCCGAATCAGAATACAGCCATCAAGCCCTGGCCAATGTTATACCTTTTATGGATACCTTCACCAGCCTGTTTTTTGTTTCCATAGGTATGCTTTTGAGTGTGCAGACGGTGTTTACCCATCTGGGAACCCTATTTATCTTTACCCTGGCTATCCTGGTACTGAAAGGGCTGGTGGCTTCGCTGGCTGCCATAATTTTGGGATATCCCTTGCGGGTAGCGGTAATGGTTGGATTTACCCTGTGCCAGGTGGGGGAATTTTCCTTTATCCTGGCCCAGAGCGGTATAGCTAACGGGCTGCTGAGTGGTGAACTCTACCAGGGATTTCTGGCTGCCTCGATCTTGACCATGATACTTACCCCCTTCCTTATCACAGCTGCACCCGGTGCTACTGCCAGGTTGTGTAACCTTCCCCTGCCGGAACGACTGAGAAGCGGAAGGTATCCCTGGACAGTTGATTTGAAAGCTGATATAGAACAGGAAAACCACCTGGTGATTATAGGTTTCGGGGTTAATGGCAGAAACTTATCCCGGGCAGCGCAATATGCGGGTATTCCTTATGTAATACTAGAGCTTAATTCTGAAACTGTGCGCCAGGAACAGGAGAACGGACAACCTATATATTTTGGGGATGCAACTCACGAGACCGTTCTCCAGCATGTTAAAGTTAAGGAAGCCAGGGTGGTGGTTATAGCTATCAGCGATTCTGCTGCCTTACGGAGAATTACTTTTATGGTCAGAAAAATAAACCCGCTGACTCACATCATTGTTCGTACCCGGTTGATAACTGATATGGCCGATCTGCATGAATTGGGTGCTGATGCAGTGATCCCAGAGGAATATGAAACCTCGGTGGAGATATTTGCACGGGTGCTGGATCAGTACCTGTTGCCCCGCAGCGAGATAGAAGAATATATTGAGAAAGTACGCAGCGAGGGGTACGAAATGTTGAGAACGGTTTCTCTGCAGGCCAGGGAGAGGAATATTTTGAATAGATCCCTTAGCGATATGGAAGTTAAGAAAATTAAAGTCAAGCAAGAATCGGATTTGGTAGGCAAAACACTGGCAGAGGCAGATGTTCGCAAGCTTCATGGGGCTACCATACTAGCTATTAATAGGGGAGAAGAGTATCTGCCTAATCCCGGCGCTGACAATATAATAGAAGCTGACGACTGTTTGATAATAATAGGAAGACCAGAGGAAATAAGAAGCGCAGCGAGGATGCTGAGCAACGCTCAGAAATAGTTAACGATGGTGCTGGCGCCAACTTATTAACTTATACATATATCTTGTATACCAGATAAAAAAGTCTTACACTAGATATAGCGGGAAATTATTAGTGAAGGCCAGAAGGCGGGACTGAAGAAAACATATCTTGCTTAAGTAACACATTGAAAGGATTCTTTATGTTATGAAATTAGAACATTGTATTAATTTTGCCCTAACCAAGGCACAGCAGGCGGTACAGCAGCTTTTTAAGGCCGAGCTGGCACCTTTTGGAATAACACCAGGCCAGTATGCCATACTAAGCTGTCTGTGGGACCAGGATGGGCAAACGCCGCGTCAGCTGGCAGACCGGCTTTCACTTGATAGTTCATCTATTACGGGGATTCTGGATCGGGTTGAGCACAAGGGTTTGATAGAGCGTCAGCCTTGTCCAAAGGATAGAAGGGCTCTGCAGGTAGTATTGACTCCAAAAGGTCGAGAATTAGCCCAACCGGTGAATGAAGCAATTATTCAAGCCAATAAAAAAGCTCTGGCGGCATTTGAAGACCAGGATACTCAAAATCTGAAAAAATATCTCCACCAGCTAAACCCCGGAGAATAGTGCTGTGGCTTACCTGATCAGCATGGACGCTCACTATATGCCGAAGGTGCAAGGCACGCAGCTCAGACCGCAGGTCGGTATGTTTCTTAAGATAAACCCTGTTTAAACAGTTCGTCTACCAGCTTTTCGAATTCATTGAACATACAGGGGAGATATTTGCGGTTCTGGCGCAGAACGTCTACCAGTCCTCTATAATACCATTCCTGCTGCTGGCGGCCTCGATTAAAACGACTCCATAATTCATCACCGTATAATTCATAATCCCTCAGCATAGTTCTAATATTATTGAGTTTATCAGCCATAGTTGTAAGCCAGATATCACGGTCAATATCCTGGAGGGACTTAAGGGTATGATTCTTGCGTTCTTCCCAGGGCAGTGATTTATCCGGTTCAGAACAAGCCTCAACCAGTATACGGACCCTATTCCCAAAGAGCTTTTCTACTTCTTCCAGAGTCAAGCTGCTATCTTCTACTACGTCATGTATGATGCCTGCTATTACTGCATCGGTAGTAGCCCCGGCTTCAGCTAGAATAATAGCTACAGCCATGGGATGTGAGATATAGGGAATGTTAGAGCCTTTCCGGACCTGCCCGGCATGCGCCTGGGCAGCTAATTCACAGGCCCGTTCAATACGAAAATCATGTTTCATAAGAAAAGTCTCCTAATACCGCGCTCATTTGGCTGTTCGCTATTGCTGTTGAAACAGTCAATTATCTTTTACAATCATAACTGGGCAGGGGGATAATTTCGCTACCCGGTCACTGACACTTCCCAGCAGCAAGCCAGATACGGCACCTAGACCACGGCTGCCCATTACGATAAGGTCACAAAAACCATCTCGAGCTTTGGTGATAATTACCTGAGCAGGCATTCCCCATTCTAACTCGGTTTCAACTTCTACCGCAGCAGGACTTACAGCTTTAAGGGTATCCGCCAAAATCTTTTCCCCTCCGCTTCTTAAACCATCTATCATAACATCTGTTATCACGGGCAGAGATTGAGGAGGTCCCATGCTAAAAAGCTGGGAGTGATTAACCACATGCAGAAGAGTAATTTTGCTGCCATGTTTTTGAGCGATTACTACCGCCTTCCGGGCAGCATTGGTGGAGAATTTGGAACCGTCTACCGGTACTAGTATATTCTTGAACATAATATCCCCCCTTATTTCTTGAATAGAAATAACAACAGTTGAATACCGGAATAAAATCTGAAAAGTAAAACACATTCTGTTTAATGCAGGCAGAAGTTAAAAATTGGATGATAAGGTCTGCTTAGCTCTATTATACTGTAGATTGATATATTTCCAAAGAACCCCATAAAAATTAAAACCCGCACCATAGCGGGTAATGAATTGTTCCTGACATAATCAGATGTCCTTTTCATCAGTAGATGTCTCGTCTGTATTTCGGGTTCTAAAATACTGATCTAAAAAATTATAAAGTTCCACTACTTGTTTGCCTTCCAGGGTTAAGCAGGTAGGTTGAATATAGCTGCCATTTTCGGTAGTACTCTCCGCTGAAAATATTCTTAACAATAAATGGTCATCATCTTGCTCACTATTACCAAAGTATTTAAGCGCTGCTATCGTGTCATTGCTCCTATCTAAACATTTGGTCATAACATCAAAACCACGAATCTTCTTCATTGGACACCTCCCCATATATGTATACTATTTTAAAAATAAATATTAATTCCAAAATATTATCATTTAACAAATTATAACAAAATAATTATTTAATGTATGTTAAATTAAGGTTAAGCTGACCTACCTTTACAGGCTAATTCAAAACTTCCTGATTAATACTTCTTTAATTAGATTACTTTCCTATTTATGCATCCTGAAATTCCCACTACCATAAATATCATACTTAAGCACCATGATATACACATCATTCCAACTGTCAAAGTGTTTTCCTCTGACAACATTACAGAGGGAATATTCACTTCATTATTTATTAGTTGCATGAAGAAGAACATACTGACAGATAACATCACCAACTGGGGCAAAAACCATAGCAGACCTTTATTACCGCTTCTTCGCCATAGAATCCAAAGAGAGATACTGGTCGCTGCAATTATAAATACAAACCCGGCTAGAATTAAACCGGATGCTTCCTGTTCTAATGGCATATTAACACTCCTAATAAAATCTATTTCTAAGTAATTATTCGTCATGAAATGGCTTACCACCTTTTAACACTTTCATTTCAGACTTGGTACAGAGACTTGACGGATAGGATCAAAGAAGTAATAATGATCATATGAACAATTGTTCAGGTTATAATCGTTTCCAGTAAGGAGGTCGCTCATGAATCCGTCATTTGATGATATCTGCCAGGTAAGATGCATTCACACTGAGAAGGTGAGTAAGGTCCGCCAGCATATGCTACAGGATGATATAATCAATAGTCTGGCCGAACTTTTTAAGAGTATGGGTGATCCAACCCGGCTGAGGATACTTCATGCTCTGCGGCAGCAAGAATTGTGTGTGTGTGATCTCTCAGTGGTGGTCAATTCATCAGAGTCAGCCGTATCACATCAGCTGAGACTGCTGCGCACCCAGAAATTAGTTAAATTTAGAAGAGAAGGTAAAGTATTATATTACTCACTGGATGATCATCATATAGAGATGTTATTCCATCAAGGATTAGAGCATGTAAACGAGTAATCTTGATTCATGTCAAGATCAGATCAAATGTTATTCCTATATAGCATCCATAATTGCTTAATTTAAATCAGGGATAGAATTAATTAACTATAAGGTAATCAACATATTAGAGAAGCAGCAGGTGAAATTTATAAACAGGAAAGAAATTGAACTGTACATTTAATTAAGATGGCGGTAGAAAGGAAAGAGACAGGCTTTATGAAATATTTGCTGCAGGGACTTCATTGTGCTAATTGTGCTGCTAAAATCGAAAATCAAATAAACGAGATACCGGACTTAAAAGATGTAAAAATAAATTTGGCTACTATGTCATTACAATTGGAACCTTCATATTTTAATCAGGTACAGGAAATTGCTGATAGAGTGGAACCTGGGGTCCGTCTGATACCTGTAGAAAAAAACGCCGTCAAGGTAGAAATGATGGATGTTTTTTATATCAGGAATGATTTTATCCGAATAGTCATCAGTGCGGTATTGCTGGGGGGAGCTCTGGTAGCAGCGCAAAATACCACTTACGCTTATATACCATATATATTTTATGCTGGTGCCTATTTGACAGCTGGATATCCTGTATTAAGCCGGGCTATTAACAATGTTTTTCGGGGACCAATATTTGATGAAAAATTCTTGATGGCTATAGCTACTATAGGTGCAATAGCAGTAAATGCCATAGGAGAAGCTGTTGGTGTCATGCTTTTCTATGGAGTAGGACAGATGTTTCAGGATCTGGCAGTTAACAGATCGCGGCGATCGATATCTGACCTAATGAATCTGCGTCCGGATTACGCCAATTTGCTGCAGGGCGGCAGGAGTGAAAGAGTAGATCCGGCTGCTATTATGGTTGGACAGGTAATTGAAGTTAAACCGGGTGAAAGGGTGCCCCTGGACGGTACGGTCATAGAAGGGAGTTCATATGTAGATAGTTCTGCTCTTACCGGGGAGTCTAAACCTCGCCGGGTTGAAGCGGGGATGGAAATTCTCAGTGGAGTGATTAACAGCTCCGGACTGTTGAGGATTAAAGTCGATAGAGAATATGCCCAATCTTCAGTAGCCAAAATACTGGAACTGGTAGAGAATGCCGCAGGGCGGAAAGCACCTGCTGAACTGTTTGTTGCCCGTTTCGCTGGCAGGTATACCCAGATAGTAGTAGCAGGGGCACTAATTACCGCTTTCTTGCCACCGCTGTTTATCCCCGGGGCAGAACTTAACGCCTGGATTTATCGGGCCCTTATTTTATTGGTTATTTCTTGTCCCTGTGCCCTGGTAGTTTCGATACCCCTGGGTTATTTTGGAGGTATAGGAGCTGCATCCCGAGCTGGGATACTAGTCAAAGGAGCCAATGTGCTAGATGAATTAGTAAGTGTACACACGGTGGTATTCGATAAAACCGGAACCCTCACCCGGGGGGTGTTCGAAGTAGCAGAAATCGAATGCTATAATGGCTTTTCAGAGCAGGAAGTGTTGGAATGGGCAGCGCTGGCCGAAATACATTCCAATCACCCTATAGCCAGGTCAATAAGAGAAGCTGGGATGGGCCAACTGGATCCAACCCTGGTTGAACAGTATGAAGAGATAAAGGGTATGGGAATAAAAGCACTTATAAAAGGTCAGCCGGTATTTATAGGAAGCAGCCGCCTTCTGGAAAGAGAAGGGGTAGAGTCCTATAAAATCTCGGATAGGGGAAGCAGGGTTCATCTGGCAGTTAACGGCAAGTATGCGGGTTCTTTGTTGATATCCGATGAGATTAAAAAAGATGCAGCAGAAGCAATACAGCAGTTAAAAAAGCTTGGTGTGAGTCAAATTATAATGTTGAGCGGAGATGATAGAAAGACAGCGGAAACAGTGGGTGGCGAATTAGCTGTAGATCAGGTATATGCTGAACTTCTTCCTCAGGATAAAGTAGTAAAAATGGAAATTATTAAAGAATTCATTCCGAGTCAGCAGGGGAGACTGGTATTTGTAGGTGATGGCATAAACGATGCCCCGGTTCTAGCTCAGGCTGATATTGGTGCGGCCATGGGTACCATGGGATCTGATGCCGCGATTGAAGCAGCTGATGTAGTGTTAATGGATGACCACCTGGGTAAGCTGCCCCGTGCTATAACAATTGCACGGTTCACCCGGAAAATTATTATCCAGAACATTTTACTGGCCCTGGGTATAAAAGCTGCAGTTGTTATTTTGGGTTTACTTGGAATTGCCACCATGTGGGAAGCAGTGTTTGCTGATGTGGGAGCAGCCCTGCTGGCAGTTCTGAATTCGGTGCGAACTCTGCAGTTTGGGAGCCGCACTCCGTAGAAGAGGGATAGGTTAATTTCTTTAGGGGCAGATAAAACTCAGTTCTATTTCTAACCGAGATGCCAAATTATGACATATTCCTGGGAAGTTTTAGTTTATCGTAATAAATGAAGACTATTTGTAAATCCGAGGAGGCAGCATCGGTGGAAAATATAAATGAACTGGATAATCAATTTTCGCATGAATGGACTGACCTGAGTATGAAAGCAGGTTATAAGCGGAAAGAGCAGGATATATATATCGAGGAATGGCTGCTGCCTTATAATAATAAATCAGCAGGAAAACCAGAATCCAGGGAGAATCCTTGCTCAGGAAAAAAATATCGTTTTGCCGACCTGGTAGATATATCCTTGATAGATAAGCTATTACATGGATGTTACTCAATTACGGGAGTGACCAATGCCCTTCTTGATATAGATAATAAAATCCTGAGCGCGGTGGGTTGGCAGGATATTTGTATTAAGTTCCATAGGGCCTCTCCGTATACAGAAAAACGGTGCCGGCAGAGTGACAGTTACATATTCGACCATTTATGTGTTGGATCTTATGTTGGGTATAAATGCAGGAACGGACTGGTAGACTATGCTGTTCCCATTATTGTTGAAGATCAGCATCTGGCTACTATTTATGCCGGGCAGTGTCTCCATGAACCCCCGGATAAGGAATATTTTCGCCAGCAAGCCAGAGAGAATGAATTTGATGAGATAGAATACATGAAGGCACTTGACCAGGTACCAATTATTTCTAAAGAGCATATGGAAAATATCATGAATTTCTATTCCCAACTGGTTCAAGTTATCGCAACTATGGGTCTGGAAAGGAGACGGCAGATAGAAGCAGCTGAAGGCAAATTTGTCAAAGCATTTCACTGCAGTCCCGACCCAATTACTATTACTACACTGGAAGAAGGTCGTTACGTTGAAGTGAATGATGCCTGGGTAGAGAGAACAGGTTTTGCACGGCATGAGGCAGTAGGGCACACCGGGGGAGAATTAGGTATTTGGCTGAGTCCGTATAAAAGGGAACTGCTGACAAAAAGTATTTGTAAAAGTGGAAGTGTACAATGCATAGAGACTAACTTTCGAACCAGGTCGGGAGAAATAAGGAATTATCTGATATCAGCCGACATATTAAACATTGACCAAACCAGCTATCTATTGTGCATACATAAAGATATTACAGAACGTAAGCAGATGGAAGAGAAACTGCGTTTGTCTGAAGAGTGCTTCTCCAAAGCCTTTAATGCCAGTCCTATTATCATGTGTATTACCACTCTAGAGGGAGAGGGTACGGTTATCGATGTTAACGATCAGTTTTGCCGGGTGCTGGGTTTCACCCGTGAAGAGGTACTGGGCAAAAACTCATTGGACGCAGGATTTTGGCTGGATGTCAGTGAACGCCTATTGGTCACCATCATGATTAAAAAGAAGCAGTCGGTAAGGGATATGGAAATACAATTTGTCACCAAAAGCGGAGAATTACGAATGGGACTATATTCAGCAGAAAGAATTGATATAGCTGGACAGGCCTGTATACTAAGCCTTTTAATTGATATTACCGAAAGGAGACAGATGGAGATAGAAATGAACCGTCTGGACCGCCTTAACCTGGTTGGAGAAATGGCTGCCAGTATTGGTCATGAAATAAGAAATCCCATGACCACGGTAAGGGGCTTTCTTCAGATGTTACAGGGCAAAAATAATTACCTGGATGATAGTGAAACCCTGGAACTTATGATTGATGAGCTTGACAGGGCTAACGCAATAATCACAGAATTTTTATCTCTGGCCAAACACAAACTGGTTAAACTGGAAGATACTGACCTTAACCTGATAATAAGGCATATGATGCCTCTTTTGCAAGTGCATGCCTTGCCCCAGGATAAACTGGTGCAGCTCCAACTGGCCGATTCTGCCAGGGTACTGGCAGATGAAAAGGAGATACGTCAGTTATTGCTCAACCTGGTTCGTAATGGGTTGGAAGCCATGCCTCCGGGGGGGGTATTAACCATAAGGACTGTCAGGGAAGGGCAGTACATAGTATTAGCCATTGAGGATCAAGGTCCAGGAATTGCCCCTCAAATCTTGGAGAAAATAGGAACTCCTTTCTTCAGCACCAAAGAGAATGGAACCGGCCTGGGGCTAGCGGTATGCTATGGCATAGCCAGGCGGCATAACGCATCTATCGATATAGAGACTAGTTCAGAGGGGACCACTTTCCAAATCAGGTTTAACAGCATGCTATAAAATGTTTTCCTTATTAGTTTGCTTCCGGGTCTATCTGCTGCTGCTTGGGACTTAATTTGTTCAAATGTCTGAAAAGTACTACCGCAGTTACCATGGAAGCAGTAAAATCCGATACCGGAGAAGACAGCCAGATACCGTCCAGGTGAAAGAAATGCGGAAAAATAAGCAGCATCGGGATCAGAAAGATAACTTGCCGCAGCATATTAAGAAACATCGATGTGAGACCCTGCCCGATGGCCTGAAAGAAATTAGCACTAATGATTTGAAACCCAATTACCGGCATACATAACAGGAAAATCCTTATACCATGGGTTCCGAGTTGAACCAGTTCCTTTTCCGAAGTAAATGCCGCCATGATTGGTCCCGCAAAAGCCTGAATCGAAACGAATCCCAGCGATACGATGAAGGTGGCATATAAAATGGCCAGCTTAAGGGACTCTTTTACCCGAGCAAAATTTTCAGCACCATAGTTAAAACCGACAATTGGCTGCAGACCCTGGCTGATACCGATCACCGGCATAAGAGTAAACATGGTGATGGTATAGATGATGCCGAAAGCGCCTATGGCTGAATCACCGCCATACTCAGCCAAACCCTGATTGAAAAGGATGACTATAAAACTGGATACCAGCTGCATAGCAAAGGGAGCTATACCGATACTTATGATGCTCAGGATTATTGGTTTGCTTAGACGCAGGCTTTTCATACGCAGCTTGACTACACTGGCCGGGCTGAGAAAATGCCTGATAACCAGGGAGGCCGAAACGGCCTGGGAGATGACGGTTGCTACAGCAGTACCCGGCATTCCCAGCCCTAAAATATAGACGAAAACGAAATCCAGCACCACATTTAAACCGGCATTGATCAGCATGATATTCATAGATATACGCGGATTACCTTCAGAACGGATGGTAGCACCTAAGCCAAAGGCTATATGCTGAAAAACTGATCCCAACAGAATGATGCTGATAAACTGCCGCCCGTAAGGAAGTATATCCGGACTAGCTCCAAAAGCCGTCAGGAGCTCATCCAGCCAGAACAGCAATACTCCCGATACGACTATAGCAATTATTAACAAGAGGAAAAGGGCATTACCCAGAATATGTTCGGCTTCCTCATAACGTTTTTGACCCAGGCGAATGGAGATCATCGCCCCAGCCCCAATTCCAACCAGCATACCGAAGGCCATGACGATCAAAGAAATGGGCATGGTAACTGACATCCCTGAAATAGCGTCCGCACCTACCACGTTCCCCACAAACAGCCGATTGATTATCATATATGACGAGTTGGCCAGCATCCCGATGATGGCCGGCAAAGAAAACTGCCAGAGCAGATGGTTTATTTTTTTCTCTCCTAATTGTAGGGCTCTTTCATCCATTATTCTACCTCGTCTAAAATCCCGGTTTATGATTCATTTAATAATATTATAAGAACCGCTCTTAAGGGCCAGCACATTAAACCCAAGTATGAATCACCATTTGAAATTGTACCACTAATAAAAATTTAATAACAGAAAAATTAAGGAGGCTGGCCTTAGTCGAATTACCCTGTAGAAAACAACTATTGTTAATGAATTATGGAGGGAGAATTATGAAAAACTCTCCCCCCATTTGGATAATTGCTCATTTCTTGGTCCCAAAATCTCTTGGCCCGTTAGACCACCAGGTTTAGTGTGTTTACTATTACGGTTACAGCTTGAGCGCGGGTGGACCATCCTTTTGTTATGAAATGCTATCTTCGTAACCGCACATTATTTTATCTCGAATAGCAACACAAACGGCATTTTGCGCCCTTGCCTCCTCTACAAAAAGAAATCCCCTGCTTTGCGCAAAGGAAGCTCAATGCAAGGCTGATTTATAATCCTGCCTGTTCGCTATAATATTTTCACTCTAGCTCTTTTCTAAACTCTCGTCAGGGTGTCGATAAAAGTTGGCACCCTGCCAGAGCGAGCCTAAAAAGGGATCCTATTTTTGCTTTTTCCACTTTTTATAAACGTCATCAGGTAGGGGCATATAGAAGTCAATGGCCCCGCATGGATTCTCGATTGAACAAATATCCTCGTTCGTATCGGAACTAGCCTTTGCTCTTTTTTCGTTTTTCATCAAAAAATCACCTCCTAATAAGTTCTATTGTTATTTTGTCCGCGTATTGCTTTTTATCTCGTCCAGTTTCTGTAAAGTCAACGAGATAACCCTTCCAGAACATATTAGAAATTACTGCCCGACCCACAGTTCAAGGGAGAAATGGTGCTAAAGAGGGGCAGGAAATTTCGGGTATTATGATTACTGCTGTTGTTGGATAATGGCTTTTTCAATTCTTTCCAGTCGCTCTTCTATCACGTGGTAGGGACTGGAGAAAATACCGCTCTCATTGTCGAAGAGGCGATTATCAAATATCCTTTCGAAAGTGAACGAGTTGTTAAACTGGTCGTCATAGCTGACGGTGATTATCCGGCTGGATCTTAGCATCCTTGAGTATTCATCTTTAGATGCAATCTGACATCTTTCACGAAACTGCTGTTCTGGAGTCAGAGATTCTACGCTGATTTGCTTGAATTGAAGATTTCCCAACTCAATAGGTGGATCGATGCTCACAGTTATATTTTTAGCTATACCTGCGCCGGTATTTGTTGCCAGCAGATAAAGCCACTCTCCTTTAACCTCCAGATCAGCAATTATATTAGGCTGTACCCTGCATTGCACATTGGTTTTTACCAGCTTGAAAGCGATAGTAACATAACCTAAAGCAGCCACAGCCGCAATGACTGAGGCCAGCAGTGCATAAAGAGCATTATATTTTAGAAGATGATTGATAAAATTGCTAAACTCCATGTTACCACTCCAAATTATTATCACTTTGGCAAGATATTACCGCCAGCTAGTCCGGGGAGGAGTTTATAATATAATTGGCTTTTCCTAATCCTTGTATACTAAACCCAAGGGGACGGTTCTTCCGGTTGCGTGATCTTCTGATTCTGTTATTGTATATCAGAGGTGATTTGATATGTGAAGAACTGTAGGAAAGCGGAGCGTATTGGTATAATTGGAAATATCAATGATGCGGGCGTTTATTTCAGGACAGATACGAAAGTGAAGCTGTTGAAGATGATAAATATTTTTTAACTGTCTTAAATAATATACACCGAAACCCTTTAACGGCTGGAATCATAAAGGATATTGCTGAGTACAAATGGAGTGAAAATACAGGAAATAGTAAAATGATTGATACAGATTTTGCACTGAAGCTGTTTAATGACAACAAGGAAAAAGCAAAAGATGAGGGGCTGTCAACAAGACAGTTGGCGCGATCAACAGGAATTAGCAGAAGTATTATTTTGAAGGCGTAATCCATAACCAGTTTCAAACCGCAAGAACCGTCCCCTTGGTTACCCATCTCGCAAACATACTAATCCCGCTTCGATTGAAAGCTCGACCGCATTGGCAATCTGTACTGCGGGAAGAACAGTAGGAAGACAGGCGGTTACTTTTAGATCAAACATATTACATATATCAATATGCGCTGGATTATCGCTTAATATGAACAGGTCGGATGATGGACAGCAGAAGCGCAGCTCCTTTAACCTGGATGAATATTTTTTATGCTCATCTAACTTCCATATTACAATATCAGGCTGTAAAATACTGGCTTCGAATATAAGGTTATCTGATGGCACATCACCTATCACCTCATATGAGACCATGTTTTCGAAAGCCGCTATAAGATTATTAGCATATAAAAGGCTATCGCTGCATAAAAGAATTTTCCATGGTTTCAAAAATATCACCCCGCCAGTTCTGAATCAAACTAAAAACAATTTATTCATCTCTCTATAAAATGCGTAAATCAGAGCATAAAAAATGGGGTCAGACTCGCATTATTTTATTTAACGCGGATATTTCTTGGTCAGATATTTAAGGGGCTCAGGGCCTGAAGATATCATCAGGGCATAAAAGCATACCATATGTACAGTTAAATAGTTATAATAACAATTAGTGAATGATTAGCAAATTATGCATTTATTGGCTCTATATTAAGCGGATAATTAGAGTTTAAGATATAGAAACAGACTTCAATTGACGATAACTAACAAGGGATGTCTATCTCTTACAACTAAACAGGTTATGCCTGAAGAGCAGAAACGAAGCTCTAAAGATTATATAACAAAGAAGGGACATGATATTTGCCAATGCGAATACGCGATTCAATGAATGGAAGTATTGAAGTAGAATGCCAGATGGAATTTGAAAGAGAGATTGCTTTACAAAATATTGACCGGGGAAGACTGTTTGCTATGGTCATAATAATAATAGAGATAACTCTATTCCTGGCTAATCTATATTTTTCCCACAAAACCGTGACCATTGAACATAGTTTTCAATCTTCTTATTATGCTATTATGTATGGAATAACGATCATTGTGACCGGTATATATTTATACCTGTCTGGCTGCTTGAAAAAAAGACTTCAGCTTAAAATGTCATATCTCAAAATATTATTGGTTTCTTACCTGACTTTTATTATGGCCTGGTCGGCAGTGATAACCCTATTTGATCAGCGCTTATACGGGAACGTATCAGCCTATTTAGTGGCTTTGATCCTGGGATCAATAATATTCTATATGGACAGCAGAATGTTAAGCATCCCCTATCTTATTTCCCTCAGCATACTCATAATAGGTTTGCCCTATTTTCAATCATCGACAGCCATCTTGATAGGACATTATGTTAATGTTGGGATATTTGTGCTCTTGTCATGGGTAATGACTAAAACATTATATGAAAATATCGTGAAGGATTTTGCTTCTCGTTGGGAGATTAAGAAAAAAAATAATCAGTTAAGCAGTATAAACAGCCAATTATCAGATGAAATTGTATTAAGAAAGAAAATTCAAGGAGAGCTGGAAGAGGCTAATCAAGAACTCAAGAAACTATCGCTAATGGATGACTTGACCGGAATACCCAATAGAAGAAGTTTGGACAGTTTCCTGGATCGGGAATGGAACCGGGCTGTACGGGAAGGGAACTCGATTTCACTGCTAATGATAGATATAGATTATTTTAAAGCCTTTAATGATAATTACGGTCATTCATCAGGCGATGATATCCTGATAAAGGTTGCTCAGACAATAAATGGCCATTGCCGGCGTTCCAGCGATTTTGTAGCCAGGTTAGGGGGGGAAGAATTTCTATTCATAGCTGTAAATATGGATGAAGAAGGTACTAGAAACCTGGCCGAGAAGATAAGAGATAGCATTCAGAAACTTAAGATTATCCACGAATATTCCCAGACCGGGTCTTATTTGACAGTAAGTATTGGTATCACTATAGTTAAGCCATCTTTAAACGATAAACCTGGTGTTAGTATTAACAAGGCCGACCGGGCGCTATATAGTGCCAAATTAGCAGGAAGAAATAGAGTGGCCGCCTCTAATTGAAGTTGTTAAACTGCTTTGATATGGTATTATTATCTTGGTTTCCCTGTCAGAAATATTATTAGGAAGTGATAATTTGACCAATGAAAATATTCATTACATAGAACTGGACGGCAAACAGATAATTCTTATCGGGACAGCCCATGTATCTCCTAAAAGTGTAGATGATGTTAAAGAGGTAATACAGGCAGAACATCCGGATACGGTATGTATAGAATTATGTGAATCTCGCTATCAAAATATTTCCGATAATGATCGGTGGAAAAATACCAATATAACAAAGATTATCAAGGATGGTCAGGCCCTGCTGCTGTTAGTAAATCTAATCCTTTCCTCTTATCAAAAAAGGCTGGCCCAGCAGTTCAACATCAAGCCTGGGCAGGAGATGCTGCAGGGGATTGCCTCGGCTAAGGAGGTGGGGGCGGAGCTGTGCCTGGCGGATCGGGATATCCAGACTACCATGATGCGTTTATGGAGGAGTATTGGTCTGTGGGGAAAAATGAAATTATTTTTCCAACTTATTATAAGTATGTTTATTGATGAAGAAATAAGTGAGCAAGAAATGGAGAAGATGAAGAGCGGTGATATGCTGAGCTCAGCGTTAGAAGACCTCGCCCAGTCTTTCCCTCATATTAAATCCATTTTAATTGATGAAAGGGATCAATACCTGGCTCAAAAAATTAAGGAAACTGCCGGAGATAAGGTGGTGGCAGTATTAGGAGCCGGTCATATTCCAGGAATTAAGAAAGAACTTGCCCAGGAGCATGACATGGCCAAGCTATCCCTGGTTCCGCCTCCATCCAAAGTAACCAAAACAGTGGCCTGGGCTATACCGGTGTTAATATTGGCCTTAATTATATCAACTTTTTCTGTAGATAAAGCCGCCGGAATAGATCAGATGGCAGCCTGGATCATATGGAACGGTTCTTTATCGGCCCTGGGAGCTTTGCTGGCTTTTGCTCACCCATTTGCCATCCTGACAGCATTCGTAGTCTCACCTATTAGTTCCTTAAATCCACTATTAGCTGCGGGATGGTTTGCTGGTCTCACGGAAGCTATAATCAGAAAACCTAAAGTAGAGGATTTTGAGAACATCGCTGAGGATATAAATTCGGTAAGGGGATTCTGGAATAATAAGGTTACTCACATCCTGTTGGTAGTAGCTCTAGCAAATGTAGGGAGCAGTCTGGGAGCCATGTTTGGCGGAATAGAAGTTGTAAGACACTTCATCAATACCTTTGTATGAGCAAACCATAAGCAGAGTCATGTTCAAGTGATCTGGCAGCCCGGATTTCCCCCATAAAGCGTATAATTATTTAATTTTATCCAGTACCTGTTCAGCCAGTGCTTGGGCTGCCTCCAGATCATCAGTTTCATTTCCCAGTCCTACCGTAATAGAGAAATATAAATCATCGCTCTGCAGTACATGCAGGCCAGCCCCTGCTTGCAGACCGCTGCCGCCCCAGAATGCCCTGCCGCCCAGCCCGTCAATTTGCTGTACTGTATCTAATAGGGCTATGGAATCATCATATAACCTGGCTGCAGTATAGCCATTGTTCTGCATGGCATCGGTAAATGCTCCTGTCTGATGCAGAGATAATTGCACAAATCTTACCTGGGTACCTTCTGTAAGCGGGGAATAGAAACACACTGTTCCCACCGGGCTTTCACTTATTTCGGGCTCTCCCACTGCTTCACCAAGTATTGCTTCAGCATCTGCTTGAGATACTAGGTCGGCAGGATTTAATAATCCGGTATCCTCGATAACCTGGACACCAGCCTGGTCAACGGTATTTTGTCCTCCACAACCATTAGCAATAGCGAAAACCGCCAGCAATACCAGCCAGACAAACAAATTTTTCTTCATTTATTAATGCCTCCTGTCCTATTAGTATGAGTATCTAAATATATCCAATATATACTAATTCTTTATATGATCCCATTATCCTCTCTAAAGATGAAGAGGTTGTACAATAGACAGGGGGACGGTTCTCTGTCTTGAGGTTTATTGCGATTTAGTAGACAGGAGAACCGTCCCCCTGTCTT
Source organism: Syntrophomonas sp. (assembly GCA_016841425.1). Lineage (GTDB taxonomy): Bacteria > Bacillota > Syntrophomonadia > Syntrophomonadales > Syntrophomonadaceae > JAAYJK01. The sequence goes on from JAENZE010000011.1 coordinate 110,873, forward strand.
TCGGCCTGGGACTCATCGGGGAAGAGAATCAAAACGGCTGCCAGGTCTAGGTCTAGAAAATAATAAGAGGGAGAAATCTATTGAAAATAAAAAGTAAAAAATATACAATTGTGTAAAATAAAAGAATGGGAGGAATGCTTGATGGCCGATATTAAATTCGAAATCACCAGAGTTGTAGGTGTATTATCTGAGGGATCAAAAGGATGGCAAAAAGAAATCAACCTGGTAAGTTGGAATAACCGCAGCCCTAAAATAGATATTCGTGATTGGGGCCCGGAGCACGAGAAGATAGGAAAGGGCATAACACTCAATAAGGCGGAACTAATTAAGCTGAAAGAACTCCTCCAGGATATTGACTTTGATTTGCTGGAAGGATAACAGTTGACTTATAGTATTAACATATACGGGCGTACAATATGCAGCAGCCTGGATCAAGCCAGGTTAGCTCCTGTAAACTGGCTGTTATAGAGATCTGCATAGAACCCTTCTTGCGCCAGCAGTTCTGCGTGAAGACCCTGTTCAATAATGGCACCATGATTCATTACCAATATCAGGTCTGCTTCTCTAATGGTTGAAAGTCTATGGGCGATAACAAAACTCGTTCTTCCTTTCATCAAAGTGCCCATAGCTTTCTGAATCAGTACTTCAGTTCGAGTATCTACGTTGCTGGTAGCTTCATCCAGTATAAGGATAGCCGGGTTCGCCAGTATAGCCCGGGCGATGGTAAGAAGCTGTTTCTGTCCCTGGGATATATTAGAGGCTTCTTCATTTAAGATAGTGTCATAGCCTTCGGGCAGAGTCATTATGAAATGATGGGCGTGAGCTGCTTGAGCTGCATCAATAATATCCTCTTCGGCTGCTCCTTCTCGGCCATAGGCGATATTATCTCTGATGGTTCCATTGAAGAGCCAGGTATCCTGCAGCACCATACCAAACATGGTGCGCAGATCGCCTCGTTTCATGTCTCTGATGTCTATTCCATCTACTGTAATGCGGCCCTCCTGAACTTCATAGAAACGCATGATCAAGTTAACCAGGGTAGTTTTGCCTGCTCCAGTAGGGCCTACGATGGCAACAGTCTGACCTTCTTTAATATCGATGTTCAGATCGTCGATAAGAGGAACATCCTCTTTGTAGCTGAACCGGACATGTTCAAATTTAACCCGGCCCTGAGGAAAGGGAATCACCTTAGGGTTCTCATGGTCTGGAACCTCTTCGGTTTCATCCATGATTTCAAAAACCCTCTCCGCGGAAGCGACGGTAGATTGTAATATGTTAGCTATGTTGGCCACCTGAATGATGGGGTGGGTAAACTGCCTGATATACTGGATAAATGCCTGAATATCACCAATTTGAATAACCTTCTGGGCTACCATAACGCCGCCGATAATACATACTAAAACATATCCGATATTATTGACGAAGTTCAAAGCCGGGAAAATAATGCCGGACATAAACTGAGCTTTCCATCCTACCCCGTACAGACGGGAATTGATAGCCTTGAACTTCTCTATTGAGTCCTTCTCATGACCGAATACCTTGACAATTTTATGTCCGGAATACATTTCCTCCACATGGCCATTTAGTTCACCCAGACATCTTTGCTGCTGAACAAAATACCGCTGTGAGTACTTGGTAACGATTCCAGTTATGAGGACACTAACCGGCAGAGACACCAGCGCTATCAGAGTCAAAAGGGGACTGATACTCAGCATCATAATTAATATACCGACAATTGAAACGAATGATGTGATCAGTTGAGTCAGGCTCTGCTGCAGGGTATTGGCAATATTGTCCATATCATTGGTTACCCGGCTCAGGATTTCGCCATGAGTACGCTGATCAAAATATTTAAGGGGGAGATGATCCAGCTTGGTTTTTACGTCATTGCGCATCCGGTAAACGGTTTCCTGGGACACAGTAGACATTACATAGGCCATAATGTAACTGAAAAGAGCACTCAAGAGATAAAGACCAATCAACAGCAACAGAATCCTGCCAATATATTCTAAATCGAAGGTCGGGATAGGTTGTTTTCGCAGCTGATTAATATATGTTATCGGCATATTATTCTGTATGGCGGTATTCAACTGTAATAAATAAGTATATTTAGCCAGAACCCCTTCGCCTAATTTGGTAGTGGCCATCCCCATAATTTTTGGTCCAACGATGGAGAACAGGGTACTGCCGACAGCCAGACAAAAAACCACTATGAATCGGTACTTCTCCGGACTCAAGTATTGGACTAATCTCTTCAGGGTTCCAGAAAAATCCCGAGCTTTTTCTGCCGGCATCCCTATAGGTGGACCACCCATAGGTCCCCGGCGGGGTGGTGTCTGAGTTCTTGATTGGTTTTGCTGATTCATATTCATAATCTATGCAATCTCCTCTTGTGATAACTGGGAGGACACGATCTCATAATATACCTGGCTATTTTCCAGGAGTTCCTTATGTCTGCCGATTCCAGCTATCTGACCTTCATCTAACACGATGATTTGATCAGCATCCATGACCGTACTAACTCTCTGGGCCACAATTATCATGGTGGAATTAACGATTTCATCTTTCAGCGCAGCTCGAAGACGAGCGTCAGTTTTAAAATCAAGGGCGGAAAAGCTATCATCCAGGATATAAATACCAGGTTTTCTGACCAGAGCCCGGGCAATGGAAAGACGCTGCTTCTGTCCTCCGGATAGATTAGTTCCGCCCTGAGCAACAATTGATCCATAGCCATCTTGCATGGCGTTGATGAACTCGCTGGCCTGGGCAATACCAGCAGCGTGCTCAATCTCATAGTCGGCAGCATCAACTTTACCGTAACGAATGTTGTCGGCAATAGTTCCACTGAAAATAACAGGGGTCTGCGGTACAAAACCCATTTTTGCACGAAGTTCCTGCTGGCTCATCTCCCGTACATCCAAACCGTCTACCAGAACACTGCCACTGGTAACATCATAAAAACGGGGTATCAGATTGATCAGGGTGGATTTGCCCGAGCCGGTGCCGCCGATTATAGCGGTCACCTCTCCTGGCCGGGCTTTGAAAGATATATTGCTAATGGCGGGGTTTTCTGCTCCGGGATAGAAAAAGGTCACATCATTGAATTCTACATAGCCTCTCTGTTCCGGTGAAGATTTAGCATCTTCGGGATCAACGATGGTCGGTTCCATATCCAGCACTTCATTGATACGAAGAGCCGATGCCTGAGCCCGGGGCACCATAACAAACATAATCGTAACCATAATAATAGAAAACATTATCTGCATGGCATATTGTACAAACGCCATCATATCTCCGATCTGCATGCTGTTTTGCGCAATGCGAAGCCCACCAAACCATATTATGGCAATAGAAGTTAAATTCATGAAAATAATCATAACCGGCTGCATAGAAGCCATGATTTTATTGACCCGAATAGATGTATCAGTCAAGTCGCGATTAGCTTGATCGAAACGTATAGTCTCTTTTTTTAGCCGGTTAAAGGCACGTATGACTCTTATCCCGGTTAAATTTTCCCTCAACACCAGGTTGACCTTATCCAGCTTGATCTGCATGGCTTTAAACAGGGGGACGATAAAAGAGGCCAGACCGCCGATAAAGGCCAGCATCAGAGGAAGTACTACGACCAGGATCAAGGTCAGGTGCTGATCCCTGGAATAAGCCATGAAGATACCCCCGATGCACATGATCGGAGCATTGACCATAAAGCGAAGACCGATTACCAGAAGGGTCTGTACCTGGGTAATGTCGTTGGTAGTTCGGTTAATAAGCGAAGCGGTTCCAATTTTATCGAATTCATGCAGGGAATAGTTTTCTACCCGGGAGAATACTTTATCCCGGGTATCTCGTCCAAAACTCATCCCGATAATAGATGAGAGATAACTGCCCACAATGGAACATAAGCTGCTGATAAGGGCTACTACTAACATGTAGTTCCCGAATCTCCAGACATAGCCGGTATCACCCTTCATCATACCGTTGTTAACCACTTCTGACATTAGGGTAGGAAGATAAAGCTCAGCTAGAGACTGGGCAAAAAGAAATAAAACTACCCAGAACAAACTCCAGGTGTATGGTTTTAAGCCGCTGAATAATTTAATCATAAATGACAATCTCCATCCAGTGTTAGTAGTCCTTATTGAATATCAACCGGGGCTTTATCCACCAGAGCATGGCCGTTGGTAACCGCCACCTGTTCACCTTCATCAAGCCCCGCGAGAATTTGGGTACCCTGATCATGGCTGATTCCGGTTGTTACAACTCGTCGGTTAGCAATCTGATCCTTGATGACAAAGACGCAGCTTTCCCCTTGATCCTGGATGATAGATGATGAGGGAATTATGATTCCTTTAGTTCTGGTATTTATGAAAGCGTGAGCTGATAGACCTGCTATCAGGTTGTTGTCATTATCAATAGCTATTTCTATAGGGAAAACCTCACCAGTGCTCACGGCTAAAGGACCGATACAGGTAACAGTACCCTTCCAAAAAGTTGCAGGATAACCGTCAATGGTGATATCCATCTGGTCGCCAGTTTTTAATAGAGCCAGAGTTTCTTGATTAATGGTAGTTTTTAATTTTAGTACAGAATTATCGATGATTGAAATAACCGAAACACCTGGGGAGAGTATTTCCCCCACGTCAATATTTCGGGATGCCAGTACCCCGGAAATGGGACTTCTTACGGTTGCGTTCTCCAGCTGGATATTTAAGTTTATAAGATTAGCCTGGGCAGCGTCTATGGCAGCCTGCGCTTGTTCCAGGGCAGGGCCAGAGGCATTCTGATACTGCGCTTGAGCAGTATCCAGGCTGGTCTGGGCATCATCCATCTGGTTTTCAGATACTGCCCCGGCTTCAAATAATATCTTTATCTGCTCATAGTTTCGCTCTGCTTTGCCAAGATTTATCTCCGCCAGCCCAGCCTGACTCTCAGCCGCCAGCGCGGCTGCCCGGGCAGATTTGAGGCTGGCCTCGGCCTGTATGAGCTGACCTCTAATAGATTCACTATCCAGTCGGATGAGAATATCACCTTCATTAACCATCTGGCCTACCGCATAACCCAGGCTGACCACCTTGCCGGATATTTTACTGGAAACATCAACGGTTTGACACGGTACCAGAACACCGCTCAATTCCAGGGGTACTTCCAGGTCCTGATAACTGGCCGAAGCCGTTGTTACTGGAACAATTTTATTTTCCTCTGCACATCCACAGCAGGCCATAAGCAGTAACAGGATTGAACCGGCCAGAATGATAAGTCCTTTATTTTGCCTATTCATAAGAAAACCCCATTTCTTTATTTGATATGAATTTTAATAACCGCATTCATCCCCGGCATCAGAGTTAGCTGATCAGCATCCATAATACTTATATAAACCGGGATCAGCTGAGTAACCTTGGAGTACGTACCGCTGGTATTTAAAGAGGGCAGGGTACTGAAGGCGGAGGTGGTAGCCTGTCCCACACTTTCTACATAACCCTGGAAGTTTTTATTAGAATAGGCATCAATTTTAATATCAACCTTTTGTCCTTTTGCAATTTTCAGAATATCTGTTTCTTCAATGTGAGCTTTAATATAAAAATGAGCAGTATCTGCTATGGTGGCAATCTCCATCCCGGGACTAATCACCTGGCCTTTTATAGCATTTGACTGAACCACTTTACCATCTATAGGAGACTTGATCTCTGATTTGCTTATAATTAAATCAGCCGAGTTGGCCATTGCTTGGGAGTTTGTTGATGAACTAGTTATCATGCCGCTGACATCTTGCTTTCCCATAACCTGTCCGCCCTTAACATAGTCACCTTCTTTGACATCCCAATTCTTAACTTTCCCGGTGAGTTCTGGCGTGATGGTAACCATGTCGCAGGTAACCTGGGCGTCTTCAGTAGAAAAAAAGTACATGCCTTGATAGACATAGTAGGATAATCCGGTTACCCCGGCCAGAAGAACAACTATTCCTAATATCGATAAGATCTTTTTCAACTTTTCCATTCTATTGACCACCTTAATAAATTTTAGTGTTTAACATGGCAGGTACTGTTAAGTAACACCTTTGAGAATTACTTGTATTCTTTGCAGCAAGTCATCAAGCTCATCAAGTTGATTTTCCGGCAGTTCGCTTAGTTTTTCTTCGAATTTATGTTTGATATCTGCCTTCAGTTCGGTATAAGTCCTTAAACCTTCTTCGGTAATCTCTATCAGCACTATACGTCGATCATTCTCATCAGATCTTCTTACTACCCACCCGGACTCTATAAGCTTATAAATCAGAGGGGTAAGCTGCTGCTTGGATATGGCCATTTTATTAGCCAGTTCGGTCATGGGCAAAGGTCCTTTGAGGGCTAAAAAGGATATGGCATGGAATTGAGCATGGCTTAATTTGAGCCGCGTTATCTGCTCTGCGGGTCTAAAGTAGTTCTGACGCATATAAGTCAGCAAAAACATAAAATTGTCAACCACTTTTTCTAATTTAGTCATTTTAAATTTACACCTGCTCATTAAAAATCATAAATTGCTTAGATAAGTATAAATGTTCAAGACAAAATAGTAAACAACAATTTACTGTTAAGGGTTGTTTACTAAAGGAAACATTGGAAATGCTTCTGGTGATATGCAGTATGGATACTCCACCATTGGTCTCGATATCCGATTGGACCGCCGTATATGGAATTGGGAAACAGGGCTGGAATAGACGCTTGATATATTAAGAGCCAGAAGGTTAGCCTGTATGTTGACAATCATGGACTATCAATATATAATACAAGTACATGGTGCATAAAAAATAAATATAACACATTACAATAACTATGTCAATATAATTATTGTAATTTTTTTATTGGGTTATTAGAGTCCTTCACAAGGAGGCTAATGTAATGAACCTGCTGGATATCCAACGTTCTCTAGGAAAAGAGCTTAACATCAGCGAAATACTTCAAACTAATCTGGAGTCCCAAAAATATGGCTTGATAATAACAGCATCCGAAGCACAGGATATAATCGAGGCAAGAAACCAGGCCATTCAAAGCCATGGAAGAATCGAACTGGGTACGGGTGTAATAAAAAAGATCATAACCCTGTTCTGCGGATCACCTTACATGAGGGGTAATGAATATATACAGAATATAAATGAACTGATTGATATATTCTATTATTTCAAAACTGAAACCCAGGATTTAATTGGTGATGATGAACTGCTAACAATTATGAAAGAATTTTATGATAGTTCCTGCCAGGGATCTCTTGAGCTCCTGAGGAGCAGGGAATTGGTGCTGTTTGTCAGGGATTTCAGAAGCAGTCTTCTGAAAAATAACTATGATCAGGAAACGGAGCAGCGGTGATGAGATCCAGTAATATTGAAAAGTATATACCGCTCAAAAGAGAGCATTTAGATCCCCAGCACTATACCCTTTCACTGCTTAAAGAGGCTGAACGGCTGGGTTTAATCAGTCAGAAGACTATAGATAATATTCATAGGCAGTTCATGGTTTTGTTAGGAGAATTAATCATCAAGTTCACCGGGGGAGAAAGTACATCAGTCAAAATAGAAACTGGAGAAAGGATCATGCTGTCAATTCTATATTGTATGGATGCCTGTACCCGCAATTTCAACCACCCTCGGGATGCTATTAACCTGCTTACATCAAATAGTATCAAGGAAACATATCATGCCGGCCTGGAAATAGTGGAGTCATGCCTGAGGGATACCGAAATTCTGTATCAAAAAATTAAGAACAACAAGTTGGACATTCCCAGCGAGGCATATCAATCTACTATAGATAAAGATTTACCTGACTTTTTCCGGAATTATGATATCTTTTTTAGTGCTCAGGATACTATAGCCACATTTGACTATCCGCTGCTTTTTGATGATATGAAGGTTGAAGGCATTTATTATATCAGGCAATATCTGATCAAATTAAACATTGAAACCAGTTTCTGCCATCTTTTTGATCAACAGGACATAAAGAAGCTCTTGTATAATTATGGCAGAGTTTACAGCATTGATTATAAAGAAGCCTTAATAAACATATTTGAGATAGTGCTGACCAATTCTATTTTTTCTGTATTGTCTGGCAATAAGGCCCGAGAGATACTGATTAACGAAATCCAGTTTGCCTTTCTTCAAGAGAAGTTTAAAGAACTTAATCCTGCCCAGTGCTTACACCATATAAGCGAAGCAGTTGAACTTCTTATTACTGAGCTGTGTATTATCAATCCTAAGTTGAAGGATTACATCCGTAGACTCAAAAGGGTATTGATGCCTAGATTTTTATGCGCTCGGGAACACAATAACCTGGCTAATGTCGTTATTATTGATGTTGAAGATAATCTGCAGGCAGACATCTTTTTTGATGAAGGCAATAGACTGAATAATGATGGTTTTTGCAGCCTGGTAGAGGGAATTATGGAACAAGCTGAAGCAGCCGGGAAAGTCGAACTTATAAGCAGCAATATTCAATCCCTGGCTGATTTTATTGATATTTTGGAGGCGGACTGCTTATATGGAGAAGAATTCAAGACTTTGTTTAATACCCTGGGAGACCTGGAATTAGCTATTCTGGCTAGAATCGTGTTTATGGAAGACCTCAGAGCAGACCCGATCAACTTTTCCTTATTAACTACGTCAGAACAGTATGCCCAAATGAATTGGCAGATCGAATATCGCGGGTTTGTGCAGGGATTGAGCTTAGATCGCTTGAAAGCTATTGAGAAACTTATTCTTTCACCCGTTCAGGTGGCTGAATTATAGAACCTGTATGCGACAGGGGACGGTTCTCCATTTGTCGCATTAAAATGCGACAAATGGAGAACCGTCCCCTGTCGCATGCAAATGGAGAACCGTCCCCTGTCGCACTGTCGCATGTTTGTCGAAGATGGGATAGAAAATTTTCATAATGTGCTCACGGCAGTTTTGTTATTGGCGAAAAATGTTATAATTTACTTCAACAGGTTAGTTGATTTAATAAAAGAACAAAAAGACGGAGGTTGATTATGAAAGGCACATTTGTTAACCTGGACCAATTAAAGGAGATTACCCAAAAATACCCTACCCCCTTTCATTTGTATGATGAAAAGGGTATCAGAGAAAATGCTCGCAGATTACATCAGGCATTTGCCTGGAATAAGGGGTTTAAAGAGTATTTCGCAGTAAAAGCTACTCCTAATCCAGCAATATTGAAGATATTAAAGGAAGAGGGCTGTGGAGTAGACTGTTCATCATATACAGAACTAATGATGTCTGATGCCGTTGGTTTTTATGGAGATGAAATAATGTTCTCATCCAATGTCACCCCCGAGGAGGATTTTATTTTAGCCCGGAAATTAAATGCCACTATAAACCTGGATGACATAACTCACATTGAATTTTTGGACCGGGTAGCAGGAATCCCAGAAACAATCAGCTGCCGGTATAATCCGGGCGGTGATTTTACAATTAATAATGCCATAATGGATACTCCTGGAGAAGCCAAGTATGGTTTAACCCGGGCGCAGTTGAGTGAAGGGATCAGACTGCTAAAGGATAAAGGGGTAAAACACTTTGGCCTGCATGCCTTTTTAGCCAGCAATACCACGGATAATCAGTATTACCCGACTCTGGCAAGAATCCTCTTTAAAACCGCAGTTGAATTGAAGCAGGAGACAGGGGCCCATATTGCCTTTATTAATTTCTCAGGTGGCATTGGCATACCTTATAGACCGGAGCAAAGGCCAGCTGACATAATGGAAATTGCCGGGGAGGTTCGTCAGGCCTATGAGGAAATATTACTCCCCGCCGCCATGGATGACGTATCCATATATACGGAATTGGGACGGTATATGGCAGGTCCTTACGGTTGTCTGGTTGCTACTGCTATACATGAAAAACATATTTATAAGGAATACATAGGCCTCGATGCCTGTGCTGCCAACCTGATGCGGCCGGCCATGTACGGAGCCTACCACCACATCACGGTAATGGGTAAGGAAGACCAGCCCCTGGAATACAAATATGATGTTACCGGCGGTCTGTGCGAGAACAATGATAAATTTGCTATAGATCGAATGCTGCCTAAAATTGATGTAGGAGACCTGTTGGTAATACATGACACCGGAGCCCATGGATATGCGATGGGTTATAATTACAATGGTAAACTGCGTTCAGCTGAAGTTCTGTTAAAAGAAGATGGCTCCAGCGAGCTGATTCGCAGAGCGGAAACCCCGGCTGATTATTTTGCCACCTTTGATTTTGATGATAACCTGCAGAGTCAATTCATAGCCAAATATCCGGAGATTTTTAAAATTTAAAGCAGATAGCTTCACCAACCAGGTATGGGGATATCGTAAGCAAGGCTCAACATTCAGATATACTGGCTGTTGAGCCTTTATGTTTTTGAGCCCATGCAGTTCTGACTGACTAAAAAAAATACTGTGTGTAAAAATATGTAAATATTGCTATAATAGAACATAAGTTCGTGGGGTCCCCTGACTGCTTTCCAGCAGAAGGGGGTGATAATGAATGAATACATATGAATTCCTGTTATTCATGGTTCTTATGATATTTATTCTAGCTCTCATAACGAAATAGAGCTACCGGGCTATTAGGCTCTGGCAGCTCTTGCAGCTGATATTATTTTTGCTGGAATTGTTGTTGGGGGTGATCAGCCCCACGAATCCTAATTTATTTATACCATAAGGTAAGCAGTGTCTCAAGTTATTTCAATAACATTCTTTAACTTAAATATATTCTCATATTAAATTGATTTTGAAACATTGAGCTCCTTTTAATAAGTTTTGTCCTGGCCCAAGGAGAAAGGGCTTAACTAGATTATGAACAAGTTTTTCTTAAAGACTCTCTTAAATTCTTCAAAATGCTGCAGAGCATCATAAATTTCAAGTTGGGCATCATCATTGCTGCTGGTTTTTATTATCACGTCATCACCGCGAATATCAACGAACAGGTCCTTGATGATACCGCTCATTGACCGGTCTAAACTGCGGGCCAGGCGCAGCAGAACCCCTACCTCTCTGATAGCAGCCAGATCCGTATTATTCAGCAACGGTGAAAAATTGGATATCTGAACCGGGGTTTTTTTATCATGATAGGCAGCAATACAGGCACTTAAAACCAGTTCGCGATGGGTCAAACCGTTGATTTCCAGGTTAAGCATGGTGTACAGAATGTGCTGGTTCTGCTGGTAATAATTAATGACAATCCCACAATCGTGAAGCATAGCAGCAGTTTTAATAACGCGGGAAAAATCCTCTGTAGTGCTGCTTAGTTCCTGCAGTTGCCGAAAAAGGCTCCAGGTATGACGGTATACAGTAGAAGCATGACGGTGATCCAGGCTGTAATTCTTGATATTATTGCTGATAGACCAATCCAAGGCGTCACCTTTAAAGTCCCCATGGCGGTTTAGATATTCATATAGTATACCCTCCCGTAGGCCATAGCCGCTGATCTGCAGTTTTCGAATATTGCAATAATCAAGCAGGGTGTTAACCATGGTGGTTGCCCCCAGAATGATGTCGGCTCTATCCCGAGACAGCCCTTTGATCCGCTGCCTTTGTTTCAGAGGTTTGTTTTTGATATTATGGTGTATCTGGCGTACGTCTTCAACCTCGAACTGGTAATTGTGGGGCAGGTCCAGGGGGTATTTCTTAAAGCGGCGATCAATCCGCCCTATATTACGAAAACTTCCTCCGATTCCTATGAGAACAGGACTTCCGCTATTCTTAAGCCAGCTGATCTTATCAAAGTTTTCCCATAGAGTTCTTTTCAGGGACTCTTCCTCAGGTTTGGATTTTTCATTTAAATCATACAGCTGGGTCAAGTTAACCGATCCAAAGGGGATAGAAATCAACTCAGCTGCTTGTTTATCTTTTACCCAGATAAGTTCGGTGCTTCCACCACCAATATCCATGAGCAGAGCATCGGTAATATTCATGCTGTTAGCTACACCCAGGTAGTCATAGTAGGCCTCTTCCTGGCCTGAAAGCACCCGAACCTTGAAACCGGTTTCATCCTTGATACGATCCAGCAGTTCATCCCGATTCAGCGCACGACGCACTGCATCGGTTGCTACTACGATTATTTCATCTGGCTGAACGGCTTCACAGAGATTGCCAAACATCTTCATGATCCTGACTGCCATATCAGCTCTCTGGGGCTTGATAATTCTATCCGGGCAAAAATCTTTGGCCAGGCGGGCGGATTCCTTGATATCATGTACTATTTTATAATTGCCTTCCGGCCCAATGCGGACCAGCACCAGGCGAATAGAGTTGGAGCCTATGTCTATAATGGCTAATGTTTTCATTCCAACCTCCCGAGAATAAAATTTCAATAGTTTTTACTAATATATCACAAAAAAACTGCTGCTCCTTTCTATGCTTGGTTAAAACTTTTAGCCGGGGTAAAAATTGTGTAAAAACTCAAACTACTGCTACCAGCTTTATCAAGACAAGGTATAATGTAGATAAATAGTAGTTACAAGAAATGACAAATTAGTATAAGGATTGATAGAAACGAGAAATGGAGATGGGCGATGAAGAAGGGATTTCCTAAAACTGTAGCCGCCATTGATGTGGGCAGCAACTTCCTGCGTATGATGATTGCGGAGGTTTCCTCCCGGGGCAGTATCATGATTTTAGAGGACCTTTTTAAACCTACTCAAATTGGGAGGGATACTTTTGCTACCGGAGCGATAGGACTTCAGTCGGTTAGGGAGTTGTGCAGTACTCTGCGAGGCTTCCGGCGCTTAATGAAGGATTACCAAATCCGTGAATACCGGGCTCTGGCCACCTCGGGTCTCCGTGAGGCATACAATCAGCTTTATGTGCTGGAGCAGATCAGGGTAAGAGCTAACCTGGAAGTAGAAGTGATAAACAATGCGGAAGAACGCTTCATCATGTTTAAAGCTATACGGGATAGTCTCTCCAATATTAGCGAGATGAGACAGGAAGGAATCCTGGTAGTTAACATCGGCATGGGAGGCGTTGAGACAACTATATATAACCAGGGAACCTTGCAGTTTACCGAACATATTAAAGCGGGGTCCTTGAGACTGCGGGAAATCCTGGCCGATTTGGAACGAACCACGCTGGATTTTTCTAGTATTGTAGATGAATTCGTAGAGAGTAAAATTTACCTCCTGGAGTCAGTGATCAGATCTATGATGATCAAAAATGTGGTGGGCCTGGGGGGAGAATTAAGCTCTATTCTTAGCCTATGCCAGAGAGAGAATCTGACCCGGGAAAAGAATTACCTTCCAGCTCGGGCATTGCTGGGCATCCACACCAACATCCGACACATGACTGTTGACCAGCTTATTAACCGTTATGACCTGCATCGTAATGAAGCTGAAATTCTCTTACCATCGGTGATTATCTTCAAGAGATTCCTGGAGTTCACCGAGGCCAAGGGTATTCATGTGCCGATGATCGCTCTTCGCCACGGTATTATAGCTAATATGGTTGATGAGTGGTTTGATACCCAGCGTAAATATGACTTTGCCAATGATATTATTAGTTCGGTGTGGTATATTGCACGAAAGTACGCCATTGATGAGGATCATGCCGCACAGGTAGCCAACCTTTCTCTCTCCATCTATGACCAAACCAGATCAATACATAAACTGGGGGAAAGGGAGAAACTTTATCTGCAAATAGCAGCTATTATGCATGACATAGGGAAGTTTGTCAATATGATCCAGCACGAAAAGCATTCCAGCAGCATCATTCGTTATCAGGAGATAATGGGCTTGTCTAAACGAGAACTAAATATTATTGCTAATATAGCCAGATATCACAGTGAAAGGGAACCAACTTTTAATGATGCCCGCTTCAAGGCATTGAAGGATAACGATAAAACACTGGTCAGCAAGCTGGCTGCAATATTAAAACTGGCTGATGCCCTGGATATTACTCACAAACAAAATGTAAGGTCGATTGAGATAAGTACTTCGGGTGACCGTCTCCATTTTACATTTTTCACCCAGGGCGAAATTCTCTTGGAGGCCTGGAATTTTGAAAACTATTGTGACTTTTTTGAGGAAGTGATGGGAGTACGTCCCGCCATTAAATATAAAGGATGATAGATTATGACCAAAAAAGCCGCTAGACATAAAGCCATGGTGGATACAGAATTGTTCATAAACCGGGAAGTCAGCTCCCTGGAATTCAATAAACGGGTTCTGGAAGAGGCTTACGACTTGTCAAATCCCTTGTTGGAAAGAGTTCGTTTCGTATCCATCGTTAGTTCAAATCTCGACGAATTTACCAGCGTTCGTGTAGCAGGGGTATGGGATCAGGTGTTGGCTGGTCTGGAAAAAACCGATGAATCCGGATTAACCCCCCGACAGCTGATGATTCAGCTTTGCGGACTTATGCATGAACTAATGGGCGATATGTATAAATGTTTTAATCGGTCTTTAAGACCAGCTCTTAAAAGGGAAAACCTGGTCCTGTCTAAATATAAGAAGATTACCCAGAAGCAGCAGGATTTCATCGAAAATCTTTTTATGAAAACTATCTACCCGGTATTAACCCCAATGGTAGTAGACAAGAGCAGACCTTTTCCTCTTCTAGCTAACCGGAGTTTAAATATCGGTCTGCTCCTGGAAGATGAGCAGCAGGGATCTGAGCCGGTGTTTGCTACTATTCAAGTACCAGGTGTTCTGGACCGACTGATAGAACTACCGGCAGAAGACAATAAAAGAATATTTGTTCTCCTGGAAGACATTATTAAAGGACATATGGGGCAGCTGTTTACCGGGCACAAGGTAGTGGCCATGGGCTGCTATCGCATAATTCGCAATGCTGGATTGGGAGTAGATGAGGAAGGCGCGGAAGATCTGCTGGAAGCCATTCAGCAGTCCCTCAAAATGCGCAAATGGGGAGAAGTAATTCGCCTGGAATTGGAGCAGGGGATGGAGGAACGTTTAGTAAAATTCCTGGTGGAAGAGCTGGAAGTGCCTGAAAGTGGAGTATACCAGATTAAAGGTCCTATTGATCTTACCTTTTTAAATCGTTTAAGTAATCTGGTCGGGTATGAACACCTGCGCTATCCCCACCTGAGACCTCATCTGCCAGAAGCATTTGATTTAGAAGAAGATTATTTTAAGGTTATTTATGATAACGACCTCTTGGTGCATCACCCCTACGAATCTTTCGACCCGGTAGTTAACCTGGTCAGCCAGGCTGCCAACGATCCAGATACTCTGGCCATCAAACAGATATTATACCGGGTAAGCGGTAATTCTCCTATAGTTGCCGCCCTGGCCCAGGCTGCTGAGAATGGCAAGCAGGTGACCGTGCTGGTGGAAATAAAAGCTCGATTTGACGAGCAACAAAACATAAACTGGGCTAAACAACTCGAGAAAGCTGGCTGTCATGTTATCTATGGGCTGATGGGATTGAAAACTCACGCTAAAATCTTGCTCATAGTACGTAGAGAAGAAACCGGTATCAAGCGTTATCTTCATTTAAGCACTGGTAATTATAATGATGTAACAGCGAGAGTGTATGAGGATGTAGGGTTTTTTACCTGTGACCCGTACCTGGGAGCAGATGCTTCGGCATTATTCAATATGCTGTCAGGTCTTTCCAACCTGGGACCGCTTTATAAAATGCACGTAGCACCCAGCGGTCTTAGGAAGAAGTTTATGGCAGACATACAGAAAGAGGCCTACAATGCTCGGGCTGGAAGAAAAGCACGTATAATCGCTAAAATGAATTCGCTTATTGATAAAGAAATTATAGAAAATTTATATGAGGCTTCCCAGGCTGGAGTGAAAATAGACTTGATTGTTCGGGGTATATGCTGTTTGAGGCCTGGAATCAAAGGTTTGAGTGAAAATATACAGGTGCGCAGTATCGTCGGCCGATTTTTGGAACACAGCCGTATCTATTACTTCTATAACGATGGAGGGGAAAGGGTTTACCTATCCAGCGCGGACTGGATGCCCCGCAACCTGGACCGCCGAGTAGAGACCATGTTTCCCATTGAAGAAATAAGCCTACGTAATAGGGTTATAGATATCCTGAATGCATATCTAAGGGACACTATGAAAGTGCGCCTGCTGAAGGCAGATGGATCCTATGTACGGATGGACCGCCGCGGCAAAGCTAAATTCAGTGCTCAAGAATACTTCCTGGGAACCAGCGTGTAATCAGTAGTTGATAACTGGTAATCATCTTGAACCATAACAAAATATTAGATGATCCAGCCTCACCCAGGTATAGACTGGGTAATTTGAGGAAATCCTGGAATAAGACGTTATGGTATACGCTTCCGGGAGAGTAAAATGTACAGTATTTTAAAAACATTCAACCCTGAAATTTTTCAAGGTAGGTACAAATCAAAAAACTATTTTGAAGGTTGGTATTTTAAGCTCATAGATGAATCAGAAGATAATATATTTTCTGTTATTCCAGGAATAGCATATGGACAATCTAAAGAAGATAAGCATGCTTTTATTCAGCTAATAGATTCTACCAACTATAATACTCGTTATTTAAAATATGATATTGCAAAATTTAAATATTCTAAATCTGATTTTAGTATCCGTATTGATGATAATACTTTTGATAGAAATGGAATAAATTTAAATCTTAATCACGGTGAATTTAGATTACAGGGAACATTAAAATTTCATGATATTATTCCCTTCCCCAAGACAATATTCAACCCTGGAATTATGGGGCCATATTCCTTTGTTCCTTTTATGGAATGCTACCATGGTATAATAAATATCCAGCATCGGATTGAAGGAAATTTAATTATAGGTGATAGTGATATAAACTTTAGCAGAGGGAATGGCTATATAGAGAAGGATTGGGGCAAATCCTTCCCCGAATGGTGGATATGGATACAGTCAAATGATTTTGCAGAAGGAAATATTTCCGTAATGTTTTCAGTTGCCAAAATACCCTGGATCGGAAAGCATTTTACCGGATTTGTTTCCTTTTTAAGCATAAAAGGGAGACTTTATCGTTTTGCTACATATACTGGTGCAAAAATTAGACATCTTGAATATAAAGACGGAAATATACAAATAAATGTAAGCGATAAGAAATACTCTATGACCATTTCAGGGAAGTACAAAGAAAGCGGAATTCTTATAGCACCAAAAAACGGACTTATGCATCGTAAAATCGCTGAAAGTATTTCCTCGAACATAGAAGTTACCTTGGAAGATTGGAGAGGAAACCTTATTTATAATGGATATGGAAAAAATGCTGGTATGGAAATAGTTGAGTAATAAGGGATACCTACTATGAACCATAAAATATGCGTCGATGCAACGGGGCTTTTTTGTTTCTGGTTAAGCAGCTGTGAATGTAAAAGAAAAAAAGTCAGGATTTATCTTTAAAGCAATGATGGTGAGTGCTGATGGAGTATAATAGAGCCGGAAATAGCAGGAAGTCCAGGTGACAAAAGGACGGTCCTTTTGTCACCTGGACTTGATAAGACAACTTGATAAGCGTAAACAACCGGGCTTTCAAAAGCCCGGTTTTACTTACTTTATAATGGCAGGGGAGAGAGGCCTCGAACCCCCAGCCCCTGGTTTTGGAGACCAGTGCTCTGCCAATTGAGCTACTCCCCTGCATTTAATGATGATTAATAAGGCATCATCAGCAGAATCAATTCTAGCATATATTCTTTACTGCATCAAGAGTGTATTTTTTCCGTTTATGTTTACTTCAAAAGGAATCAAGGACCAGACTTAAAAGCTTAGTCACTATGTTACCTGACTACTGCAAGACCTTTATTTACTATTATAATGCGCTGGTCTTATCGGGCTTATTTTTTGGCAGTAAGTATAAAGAAATTGTCTCACTTGCAGGAAGCAGGAAATACGCCTGAAACCTTAGAGCAAAGATATCAGAGAATTATACTGACACGGACAAATACCTATCTATGATAATACATCAGATAAAAAAAATGCTCAGCGCTGGAAAATGGGAATATCATCATTTATTTCCTTAACTATCTCAACCAGGCCCATAAATAAGCCTCCTTCATACCAGGGTGACTGAATAATGAGTTTTTTTGCTCCGTCTTTTTCGCTTATGTAACAATTATCGCTCTGCTTTTCCAGCATATTCTTTAATATTTCCCGGGCTTCCGGAGGATGGCAGTCCAGCAGTGATTTTCCTATAAGTTCGTATCCTCCGTTTTTAGCGAAAAGCAGGGCTGACTTGACGTTCATGGCGGTGATGATGCCCTTGGTATCACAAACCGTTATGGCGGCTGGGAATTCTTGTATCCATGCTGCATTCATAAATAAATCCTCCCTTATATTTCTTAGAATAATAATACTGGAGCTTATATAATCATAAATAAAATTCCAACTAAAATCGACCTGCATTTTGCACTGGAATGGAATATAATCTAAAATAATCCTAGGCAATGGAATAATAATAGATGCAAAATAATAGTTCTTACATAAACCTGCCTTTGAGGTGGGCAACTAAATTTTAACAGGGCGGTGAATAGAATGATAAATGTTCTGGTGTTGATGGGTGGGCTGTCCGAAGAAAGGGAAGTATCTCTGAGGAGCGGGGCAGGAGTATATGATGCATTGAAAAAGGTTGGTTATCAGGCTAGAACCCTGGATTTAAGCAGAGAGAACCTTGGAAAAATAAAAGATATCAGTCCGGATGTAGTCTTTATTGCTTTACACGGAAAATATGGAGAGGATGGAACGGTGCAGGGATATCTTGATATCCTAGGAATCCCTTATACTGGTTCCGGAGTTGAGACCAGTGCCATCTGCATGAACAAGGGAACTACGAAAAAGGTTTTTCGCTATGAGGGAATTCCTACTGCTGACTTCGTAATTATTAATAAATATAAATACCGTCGGAACCAACCCAATGTGAATGAGATAGTCAGTGAACTGGGACTTCCACTGGTAGTAAAGGCTGCTACCCAGGGCTCCAGTATCGGAGTATATATAGTAAAAACGCCAGAGGAATTGGAGTCGGCTATTGAAGAGGCTTTTAAATATGACCAGGAGGTAGTAATCGAAAAGTTTGTTGAGGGTCCTCAGCTGACTGTCTCAATTATAGGAAACGAAGATCCGCAGGTTTTACCTATTATAGAGATAACTGCCGCCAATGAATTTTATGATTATGAGGCCAAATACACACCTGGTATGTGTGAACACATCATACCTGCCCGGGTGAGTGAATCGGTATATAACAAAGTTTTAGAGATAAGCAAAAAAGTATATACCAGCTTTAAATGTCGGGGTTATGCCCGGGTAGATTTTATGATTGATAAAGATGAAAATCCTTATGTTCTGGAAATAAACACTATTCCAGGAATGACAGCTATGAGTCTGGTTCCCGATGCTGCCAGAGCAGCAGGCATAAGCTATGAAGAATTGGTAGACCGCATAGTATGCCTGGCACTGCAGAAATAGAAAGATAAAAAGGTATTCAAGGAGCAGATATAGAAAAAGAAATAGAAAATTAAAGCGTATTATGCGAACTGGGGTATAAACATGACGAATTTTCTGCCGGCCGGGATGATAAATGAAACCCTGGAAGATATCTGCCATAAAATTACTGAACTAAAGGAGAGGCTTGTTCAAGGTGATACCAGCTGCGTCCAGAGGGGCCTTCAGGAACTGGAAGATATGACTTTGGATCTATGGGTATTTATCGAGAAATTTACCTGTCAGCCTTTGATATATACCGGTGCTGGGAGTACAGAGGAGATTATTAAGAGACTGGAATGGGCTCTGGCATTTAGCGAGGAAGTTAACCCTATGGATTTATTAATGCTGCAGCAGGAGATCAAAAAGAAATCATCTTATAAATAATAACTATAACCGACAATAGCCTTGAGATATTTTATCTTGGGGCTATTTTATGTCAAAATAACACTAATAAGCAAATGTTTAAGGAGGCCAACAATTGTTTAATGTTGAGGATTTGGCCCGAAAACTAGAAAAAATTGATGGTTTAGGGTACAAAGCATACAAGGATATCCAGGGATATTATGAAACCAAAGATGGCTTTCTCTATATCGACCATGTTCAAGCTGACCCTTTTGCACCTCCCAGCAAAATCAGGGTAAGAGTTCCTATGTCAAGAGCAGGGTTCCCAGTATATCTTTATGAAGGGGTGCGTGTAATCGCCCTGGAAGATATTATTGCCCGCAAAATAAGAAGTAAAATAAAAGAAAATAACTCACATCAATATGGAAGCGGAACAAACGGAAGTATACATATCGATGCCGGGCAACAGCAGATATTAAAGCGTACTGCAGTCAGGATTAGCGATGATTTCGTTGAGGCTCGCATAACAGTAAGACTTCCAGCCGCCGGGCGGAGGATACAGGGCCGTGCAGCGCGGAAATTACTATGCGAGGAGGTAGTACAAATTGCTGAGCAATCCCTGATATATGTTAAGGATGAAGAGAAGCATCTGGCTGAGTGGGTCTATCTTTATGAAGATCAGAACGTTATCAGGGCCAATTTAGCTAAATATGACCTGGCAGCATTCGTTGCGAATGGTTCAATTTTGCCCAGGGAAAGCGGCAATAGTGACCTGCCCATGGCGGAAAAGGATAGCGTATTGTTTAAAAGTCCTCCCAGTTTAGAAGTTGAAATGGATACTATTCATCACGGCAAAATTAAGGGCATGAGTATACCCCGAGGGGTCAGTCTTATTGTGGGGGGAGGATACCATGGAAAAAGCACTCTCTTACGGGCAATCGAGAGGGGAATATATAACCACATTAATGGAGATGGTCGGGAATGGGTTATTACTTCCAGTGACGCAGTAAAAATTAGAGCTGAAGATGGACGTAGTGTCGAAAAAGTTGACATAAGATATTTTATTGACAACCTGCCACTGGGGCAGGATACCCAGGAGTTTTCAACTGCCAATGCCAGCGGCAGTACTTCGCAGGCCGCGAATATTATGGAGGCAGTGGAAACTGGCGCAAATCTGCTGCTTCTTGATGAGGATACCAGCGCCACCAACTTTATGCTCAGGGACGCCAGGATGCAAAAACTTATTGAAAAAGAAAAAGAGCCTATAACGCCATTTATTGATAGGGTGCGCCCCTTGTATGAAAAACATGGTATATCCACCATACTGGTTATAGGTGGGGCAGGTGATTATCTGGATGTTGCTGATCGAGTTATTATGCTTGATGCTTACCAGGCATATGATATTACAGAAAGAGCTCGAGAAGTGACCCGAGCTATGAAGAGTGATAGAGTACAAGAAGGTCAGAGTCAGATGTTAGGCTCTCCTCCACGAGTAATAAAAAGGGCTAGTTTCAGCTTTGCCCGGGGAGATAGAGTTAAGGTATCAGCCAAAGAACTATACACTATTATGGCCGGTGGGGAAATAATCGACATGGGAGGGATAGAACAGCTCTTGGATCCAAGTCAAACCCGGGCGATTGCCGAGTGTCTTCGTTATATGGAAAAATATGTGGATGGTCGGCGAACTTTGAAGCAGGTGCTGGATTTAATCTGTAGGGATATGGATAAGGATTTGGCTAATGTGACTCGATATCAAACCGGAATGCATCCCGGTGAACTGGCAATACCGCGAAGGTATGAACTGGCGGCTGCCATCAATCGCCTCCGCACTCTCCAAATCGGTCTTTAGCACAAAAGCTGGTACTTTATCTGATATAATGAGTCTTAAGACCGCTGTAGAAATATTTTATAGCAACGGTTTAGTTAAAAAATTATGTAAGGTTGTTCTTAAGATACTTAAGGATAGAGGTAGGGGTTCCCAGAATGAGTACAGGACCAATCCCGCCCCTCATAAAAAATCGTAGTTTTAGCAGGGGATTAGGAAGTGAATGTGTAAGAAAGAGAGGGAGATACTAGCTGAAGGAGTAGCAGGAAACCATAAATCACCTTTTGACATCACGAGATGTTATGGTACCCTATGGATATATGTATACTTTAGGCATAAGATGCTGTCTTTATTGATCACCGCCTGATGGTAATGAGAGATGACCTATGTGTTTAGATGATGAGACCAGCAATCATAGAAGCACTAATAGGATGGCATAGTTGAAGGGTATTTCTTACGTGGAGTCGATACGAATATTCATAAAAGATATTGTTGTGAAAGCCAGGCGGACATCAACAATTCTTTAGACTACAAGGTTAACCAACAAGCTTTTACTCGCTAGGGATACTAAACAAATGGAGGAGATTATTGAATGGAACAGAGAATGAACGGCAGTACAATACGATTAATCATATTTATAATAATCCTCGGGGTGCTGTCGCTTTTTACTGGACTTTATTCGGAGTGGTTATGGTTTGAATCCGTTAACTATGGCAGTGTTTTTACTACCATAATGCTGAACAAGATAGCCCTTTATGCCGCCTTGTTTACTTTCGGATTTCTCTTGTTCTATATCAACTTGCAGATTACCCGTAAGAATATGGGCATAAGAGAAAAGGATGAAACTGCGGATGAGGTCAGAGAAGTTATATATCTGGACCAAGAGCGGCCTTCACCCTGGAGAGACTTTATGCAGGGGGCTTATGCAAAATGGATATTTCTGGGCATAAGCCTGTTCGGAGGTCTGATATTAAGCTCGGTCGCAGGCGATTTTTGGATTGTAATACAGCAGTATATTAACCGGGTATCGGTAGGAACGCTTGACCCTGTTTTTGCCAAAGACCTGGGATTTTATTTCTTTAATCTCAATTTCTATCAGTTCATATACAGCACGGTTATGACCGGCTTAATACTGGTTACCATTACCGTAGGGGTCATATATGCTCTTAATGCTTCTTCGGATTTGTTATTCGGCAACTGGAGACAGTTTACTGTAGCTAAGAGCCATATAGCCATTTTGGTGGCATTAATATTCGGCTTGAAAGCCTGGGGATATGTCCTCTCTTCATATGGTATTCTCTTTTCTCCCGAAGGGATAGTGTTCGGTGCCACCTACACCGATATGTATGCCAGGTTACTGTCCTACAGAGTTTTGATGGTGATATCAATTATCGTGGCTGTGCTCATTTTTATTAACATATTTGTCAAGAAATTCAACTTGGTCCTGATAAGTATTGGGGTATGGATACTGGTGGCCATAGTTCTTGGTGGTGTTTATCCTACAGTAATACAGAGCTTCATCGTACAGCCCAACGAATTTAACAAAGAAAGACCCTATATAGAACGGGCTATAGAATACACCCGAGCTGCGTATGGGCTTAATAATGCAGAAATACAGCAGTTTGATGTCGATAACCAACTGGATATATACGACCCTGATCATAAGAGTACAATTGATAATATAAGATTATGGGACTGGCAGCCTTTAATGACCACTTACAAAAATCTGCAGCAACTGCGGCCGTATTATGTGTTTGATGATGTAGACGTAGACCGTTATGTCATTGATGGTAATTATAGGCAGGTTATGGTGTCAGCCCGGGAGATAGACCAGGCAGAACTGCCTGAACAGGCCAAGACCTGGATAAACCAGCGCCTTATGTACACTCACGGATATGGTCTGGTAGTGAGCCCGGTCACGGAAGTGGCAGAAGAAGGTTTTCCAGAATTCTTTGTAAAAGACATACCTCCCAGATTTAGTACTGATTTAACCATGGAAAGACCAGAAATCTATTTCGGAGAAGTGACAAATAATTATGTCATTGTTAATACTTTGCAGAAGGAATTTGATTATCCAATGGGGGAACAGAACGTATACGCTACCTATGAAGGTGATAATGGGATAAAAGTTAAATCCATCTTCAGGAAATTGGCGTTTTCATGGGTATTGAAGGATTACAAAATGATGCTCTCTAACCAGGTAACCAATGATAGTCAAATTCTAATGAATAGAAATATTGTAGATCGAGTGAAGATGGTAGCGCCATATTTAGGATATGACTCTGATCCCTATATTGTTATCAATGACGATGGCAAGCTTTATTGGATTATGGACGCTTACACCTATACCAATAAATATCCTTATTCAGAACCTTTTGATTCGGCTCGGAACAACTATATCCGTAATTCCGTGAAGGTGACCATTGATGCTTATACTGGAGATATGATGTTCTATATAGCTGATGAAAATGATCCAATAATAAAGACCTATGCGGCCATATTCCCTAATATCTATAAGCCTATCAGCCAGATGCCAGAAGGCTTGAAGTCTCACGTCAGGTATCCGGTAGATATGTTTATGATTCAGGCTAATACCTATAGGACTTTCCATATGTCCGACCCCTATGTTTTTTATAACAAGGAAGATCCCTGGCTGATTCCGATGGAAGTGGTAGAGGATAAATCACAGGCTATGGAACCATACTATATAATCATGCGGCTGCCGGGTGAAGAAGAAGCTGAGTACATTTTAATGATGCCTTTTACTCCAAAAAGCAGACCCAATATGGTAGGGTGGATGTGTGCTCGTATGGATGGAGACAATTATGGTAAACTGCTGGTCTACAACTTCCCTAAACAGGAGACCATTTATGGTCCCGAACAGATAGAGTCCAGGATCAACCAAAATACAGTAATAGCTCAGCAGCTCAGCCTCTGGGATCAGAGGGGTTCCAGGGTATACCGCGGCAATCTGCTGGTAATTCCTATGGGTAAGTCTATCCTATATGTAGAACCTATGTACTTGCAGGCAGATAGCAGCAAGCTGCCTGAATTAAAACGGGTAATTGCAGGTTTTGGTAATAAAACGGTGATGGAACCAACTCTGGAAGAAGCCCTGGTCGCTTTATTTGGTAAGGACAGCGAGGCAGAGCCAGGTGATACAGATCAGATTCCAGACGATACTCCTAATGTAAGTCCGGGTTCTGGCAGTGTTTCTGAACTCGCCCGACAGGCCCGCCAGTATTATGATCAGGCTCAGGAGAGCCTGGTGGCTGGTGATTGGAATGCTTATGGGAATAATCTTGAAAAACTTAAAGAAACACTTGCCCAACTAGAAGCAACAGCAGGCGTGGAATAACTAACGCAGCTATAATTTCATCCCGTAAAAAATACAAGATAGCGGTGCAAACACCTGTAGCGGAGAATTAATTCTCCGCTACTTTCAGGGTGGGATAAGAGGCTGGCCGATATTTTATTTGCAGCATGTCATACCAAATATTATTTATATACAGGAGGATTTAGCAGGTGTCGAAAAAAACGAAAATTGTCTGCCTGGGTGACAGCATTACCTGGGGCTTTCCGTTTGGTCCCGCGGTTTCATGGGTAAGCATGCTTCAAGATAGTCTGGGTGTTGAGGTAATTAACAAAGGCATTAATGGCAACACTACCAGCGATATGCTGCGCCGTTTTGATAGAGCAGTCTTGAGTTATGAACCTACCCATATAGTGATTATGGGGGGAGCCAACGATGTATTAATGGCGGAATCTTTTGATAGGATTGTAACTAATATTCGTCTGATGGCAGAAAAGGCCGAAGAGAATAACATAAAAGTGATCTTTGGACTTCCTACCGCTATAGACGACAAATACCTTGAAGAACTTATAGCCAGAATAAGGGACTGGATGAGAAACTATGCGGAGATAAAAGAAATCCCGGTAATTCCATTTAACCGGGCTTTTTATGATAAAAACGGTCAGTTGAGAACAGAACTGCTGCTTCTGGACGGAGCTCATCCCGCTGTTGAAGGATATCAGGAAATGTTTAAACAGATAGACATAAATATCTTTAAAGAATAAACGCTGCTCCTGCCAGGTCCAGAAAAATTAGACACTGGGTGGAACATCGGCAGCTGGCAATGGTTTAATAGTTAGTATTTCTATCTCCCCCTGGGATTTGGAAAATACTTTGATTTGAGCCTGGGGTTCTTGTTTGGCATCGCTGTATCTCGCCACGATAGATGCTGCATATTCCAGGTCATGCCGGGTCAATTCATTTTTCATACACCGAACAGCTGCCAGAGGGCCAGGTCTATCTGCCACCTTTAGAAGCAGATCTGAATCAAGCACTATATTTTCAAGACGCTGGTTCTCAGAACGATTTCGGCCTACTACCAGCAATATTCCATCGGATATATAGAAATGCCTGCCCAGCCTTAAAATCTGCATCTGTTGGGAAGAAGGTTCGTTAACCAGATGAAGTATATGCCTCAGACGGTTAGCAAAATTAGACTCGGTTAACAGGCACCCTCCAGCCGGAGAAGGATAATCTTTCAGCCCATATTTATCTGCTAGTTCCATCTGTCTGATACGTCCCCGGCCATTAACATCTAAAAGCTTTTCCCGTTCTATCCAACCCTCTCGTTCAGGAAGGGTTTCGTCCAGTAGTTTGCCGGATAGAGGTCTGACTACATAACCTTTGAATCCGGAAAGTTTATCAACTGCATTGAGGGCAGAGCGGTTCTGACTCATTGGCCTCTGACCAACAACTTCTCCCGTAATAATAAAAGAAGCACCTAGCTTTTCCATCAAGTTACCAGCAGTATTCAGCATATAAGCATGGCAATCAATGCAAGGATTAAAATTCTTTCCATAACCGTAGACAGGATTTAACAGAACCCTGGGTATATAATCATCGCTTATATCAATATCCAAAAATTCGATACCTAAATCCTGGGCAGCTTTACTTATTTCCTGACTGCCGCTGAAAAAAGGGGTTGTAAAATGGATCCCCATTACCTCAATATCCTGTTCTTTAATCAGTGCTACGGCCAGCTGAGAATCCAGGCCACCTGAAAATAGACTTAATGCTTTCAAAATTACTAATTCTCCTTATCATTTTAATCATAAAGATGGCAACCTAATAAATTAGTGACTGATAACAAGGGACATCTTTATAAGTCAGTGTCTGACCCCAGCTTAAGAAAGTCAGCTTCGTTAATCACCTTGATACCATGTTTCCGCAGCAGGGCAGAAGTAACTCCATCACCGGGGATTAGATGCGAGGAAAAGGTGCCATCATAGATATGTCCGCATCCACAGGAAGGGCTTCTGCTTTGAAATATGGCCCCTTTAATGCCGGCGTTTTTGACAATATGAAGAACTTCTTCAGCACCCTTAATAAAGGCATCGCTTAGATTTTGCTTATCATTGCTTATAACTCGGGCCTTTCCTTCCAAAACCTCAATACCAGTACCCCCAACTATCTCACAGGCCGGCCTGGGTGTAGGAAGTCCCCCCAGTTGTTCAGGGCATACAGGAAGTACTTCGCTGCGGGCCAGCATTGCCTCAAAGACTGGATTGGAGTTGTTTTTACCGTTATATTTGCAATTTATACCACAGAGACAGGCGCTGATTAATATCAAATCGATTCAACTCCTTAAGTTCAAGCAAGATAATAGATGGGCAACCACTTTATAATATTATCAAATATGAAGCCTATTTCATATTATAAGGTACAAAACTGTAAAAAATGGTGGTATTAACATGCCAGAGTTTAAAATGATTACTGTCCGAGCCAGCCAGAAAAGATCTGGCAATACGCTACTGATCGGAAAGAATCTGGCTGAACAGTATAATATTACGGACAATCAGCAAATCAGTATTAATGTTGCCAGGAAAAAAAGAGACTATACAGTAAAAATTGTCCCCAGCAAGTACAAGGATTCCATATTTCTTGCTCCTGGCACGTTAAGAAGCCTCTACCTCACTTCTGGGCGCAGATATGGAGCGAATATTAATAATAGAGAAATTAGATTGGGACCGGTGGTAGGGATAATGGCCGAAGTTTATGGAGAGGCCGGCAAACCCTTTGGAGGCCAATCTTTTTTTATACGCCAGTTGATAAGCAGCGGAAGAAAATTGGGTCAGATATGTTTTGCATTTAGTCCTTATGGTATTAACTGGAGCAATAAGACCATAAGCGGGTACACCATTGGAAGTCAGGGCTGGATCAAAAATGTTTTTCCACTGCCGGATGTTATATACCCCCGGGAAAGAGCATATTCAAGCGCAGCTAGAAGGATTCGAAATCGTTTGGAAAGCCTGGGGACTAAATTAATCAACCCATCACTAATAGGTAAATGGCAGACTTATAAAATATTGAGCCAAAATCCTTATCTCGTGCCATATATTCCAGATACTCGCCTGATTACCAGCTTCAAACAGATAGAAAGTATGGTGAAGAAGTACCAGGCTGTATATCTAAAACCGGTCAATGGTTCGCAAGGTAAGAATATAGTTAAAGTGGCTAAAAAGAGGGGGCATTCCGGCTACGATTACCAGTATGTGCTGAACAATAGAGTTTATCGGGGAAGTGCATCCAATCTGCAGCAGCTCAGGCGTTACCTGGGCAGAATAATGGGTAACCGTACCTACATTGTACAGAAACAAATCAATCTTATTCGATCGGGAGGCAGCATACTGGATGTTCGAATATTAGTACAAAAAGATAACAGCGGACAATGGGGTATTACAGGAATGGCTGGAAGAGTTGGCCGTAAAGGGGCTATTACCAGCAATATATCGTCCGGTGGACAAGGTAGAAAGGTCAGGGGGGTTTTAAAAAGAAACTTTAATGACGATGAAAAAGTGGAAGAGATCATTGAAAAAATAAGAAAAATAGCTGTGGAATCTGCCCAGACACTGGAAGAAACAATTGGTAAGGCTGGTGAGATGGGAATAGACATCGGAGTCGACCAGAACGGTGAAGTATGGTTTATTGAAGCCAATCTCAGGCCAGCCAGGCAGGTGTTCACATTAATAGGGGAGAGGCATACCAGGATAAAATCTGTGGTAACGCCCCTATTATATGCTCGGCATTTGGCCAATTTTGATTAAATGGAGGTTGATGAATGGCAAGAGAAATTTGTATTTCCGAAAGATTAGTAACTAAATATGATATTCCCAGGTCAAATACTGTTCAAGTTAGAGTAGGCGGCATAATCGTTGAAAGCAAGTTGAAAGTCAGGGATAATCTAAATGGATACCAGATATCACCCTCACTGGCTAAATCCCTGCATATCAAGAGCAGTAAAAAACTCAGATTAAGATATGATTCGCAAGAGGACATGATCCATTTGGGGCCGGTGATAGGAATACTTGCTACAGCTCTGCCTAATCGGGCAGGGCGGGAAGAATTAGACCCTACCAGCTTGCAGGCAGAATTGACCTACCTGAGCCATGTCGGCAGAAGCATCGTCGGCCTGGTTTATATATTTTTGCCATCATCATTAAATTGGAGCAGTAAAAGTGTTAGGGGGTATAACTATCGATTTGTAAGTGCAAATCGTGGAGTATGGGAATCATCTTTATATCCGCTTCCAGATGTGGTTTATAATCGAATTGCCAGCCGAAGAAGTGAAATTAGAAGCAGTGTTCAGACAACTCTGCAGATGCTCAATGAACTCCCGTATACTAGAATATTCAACCCATCCTATCTCAATAAATGGCAGGTTTTTCAAACCCTTTCTCAAAACGAACTGCTCAAACCTTACCTGCCGGAAACCTGCAAATTAAATGAAGAGAGTCTGGAGAAAATGTTAAATAAGTACAGTGTACTGTACCTTAAACCGAGTAATGGAAGTCTGGGTATCGGTATTATTAAAGTGAGAAAAGCATCCGAAAACAACATCAAGTTTACAATCTACTATCGCGGCAGGATAAATGGCAGTACTGACAATGCTGCTAGACTATTGAAAAAGACCAGCGTATACAGAAAAGATAAACCGTATATTGTACAGCAGGGCTTGGATCTGTGCCGTTATCATGGGTCAGTGTTCGATATTCGTATTATTTATCAGAAGAACGGTCATGGAGAGTGGCAGATTGGCAAAAAATTTGCCCGCATAGCTCCAGGCCGAAGCAGTATATCAAATCTCAGCCGGGGAGGACGAGTAGTAACCAGCAGGAGTTTATTTAAATCGCTTTATAAAAGGAAGAGCCTGATTGAAGAAAAGAACGCAAGAATAAATGAACTTTGCCGGTTAGTCTCAGGTACTCTGGATAAGGAGAGCAATGGGGCTTTTGGCGAGCTCGGGTTAGATATTGGAATAGATAATAGAGGTTGGCCCTGGCTGATAGAAGTCAATTCCAAACCAAGAAAAACCACGGAGACTGAGAGATCACAGATTATTATGCGCAATTCATTCAAAAGACCGCTGGAATATGGATCCTATCTGGCAGGTTTTCCGGTCAAGGCAGGGAGTCGGGAGACATAGACTTATTTCTAACAATTTGATAGCTGTAATAAAAGTAGGAGGGTAGTCAGTCATTCCAGATTGCCTTCCTGCCTATTTATGCGGGACAAGATAATTTCTGTTATTGTATAATTAACTAAAGTCAGGAACAAAGGGATGCGTATACTGAGAAATTACATTCCTGTTTTCATTGCCGGTTTTATCTGATAACATTGCTTACCTTGCTGAAGAAAGGAGAGGAATTGTGAGCACTGAAAATAATACCTCCGGATGGCTTAAAGCAATACTAATTCTACTTGTACTTGCTTTAATTACCTGTTTTATCTTGTTATTTAATTACAATAGAGTAGTGGAAGATTATAAACACAAGGGTTCCCCAGTCGAAGGTTCCACGAAGACCAGTCAAACAGATATACCAAATAACAGTTCTTCTGCGGTTATTGTTGGGCCTGCGGATATCGCAGATATGGTTGAAATGGTAAGCCCATCGGTGGTGAATGTTGAATCAAGCAGAAAAGTCAGCGGGTCAAGCTATTTTTATAATCAACCATTTTTCGAGGAGTTTTTCGGGGATGCCAACTCTAATATAGAAAACAGTATCGGCACCGGTTTTGTGATAAGCAAAGATGGTCATATTGCTACCAATCAGCACGTAATAGACGGGGCTGACGATATTGTGGTTAATTTAAACGATGGGCGTAAATTAACGGCAGAAGTAGTAGGACAGGACTACGAAATGGATTTGGCTATATTAAAAATAGAGCCTGGCAACGATTTGGTCCCCTTGCAGATAGGCGATTCAGATAAGCTGAGGGTAGGAGAGTGGGTAATTGCGATCGGTAATCCTTACGGTTTGGATCATACCGTTACGGCAGGTGTGGTTAGTGCCAAGGGGAGACCAATGCAGATAGAAAACCGTATATATAAAGATTTAATACAAACTGATGCGGCTATTAATCCAGGCAATAGTGGCGGACCCCTGCTCAATACTAAAGGGGAAGTAGTAGGAATAAACACTGCTGTGAATGCCCAGGCCCAGGGAATCGGATTTGCCATTTCTATAAACACAGCTGGGGATGTGCTGGACGAGTTGATTAAGAATGGGAAAGTTATCAGACCTTATATGGGAATCTATCTGCAGCCGGTAGATAAGGATATAGCTAATTACTTGGATATCGATCCCAGAGGTATAGTGGTAGTTGGAGTTGAGCCGGGATCACCTGCGGCAAAAGCCGGTATCATTAAATATGACGTTATAACGAAGATAAACGAAAAGCCTGTAAACAATTATGATGAACTACAAACAATATTGAAAGAACATAAAGTTGGAGATACTATTATGCTGGAAGTAGTAAGAGAAGGAAGCAAGATGGATGTTTCGCTTAATTTGGCAGAAAAACCCTAATATTGATAGGAATATACTTTAAAATAGAGAATTATAAATATAAGCACATATCTTTAGCAGTGAGAAACTGGCATAAATAATGTTAATTCAGTAAGAAAATACTTGAAGGGAAGGGAAATATAAATCAATCACAGTTTTATATTTTAAGGAGGGATTATCTGGATGACGGGAAAGATCAGTCACATCGGGGTGTTAACCGGAGGAGGGGACTGCCCGGGATTAAATGCGGTTATAAGAGCGGTTACGAAATGTGCCATAATTGAATATGGATTGGAAGTAGTAGGTTTTATGGATGGATTTCGAGGACTGGTAGAAGATGATTATATGCCCCTGGACTTAAAGACAGTTTCTGGTATAAGTCATACCGGTGGTACTATACTGGGGTGCAGTAATCGTGATAACCCATTTGCCTATAATACCTTTCGACAGGGTCAAATGACTCAAAGTGATGAATCTGAAAGGGCTCTGTATAATCTGGAACATCTGGCTCTGGATGGTCTGATAGTAATCGGAGGAGACGGCAGTCTGTCCATTGCTAACCGCTTTGACAAACTGGGGGTTAAAGTAGTAGGGGTTCCCAAGACAATAGATAATGACCTGTCTGCCACCGACGTAACATTTGGTTTCAATACCGCTGTAAATACTGCATCAGAGGCATTAGATAAACTGCATACAACTGCAGAATCGCATCATCGGGTAATGATTCTGGAAGTAATGGGGCGTTATGCTGGATGGATAGCGATGCATGCTGGCATATCAGGTAGTGCTGATGTTATACTCATACCGGAGATTCCTTATAATATAGAATCAGTTTTAGCCAAGATTTCTGAACGTTATAGGAAAGGGAAAAAGTTCAGCATCATTGTAGTTGCCGAAGGTGCATTTGCAGAGGGTGGAGAAATGGTAGTGCAGAATTATGTTCCTACCAGCCACGATCCTATCAGATTGGGTGGGGTTGCTCAAAAGGTTGCCGAAGAAATCGGTGCCAGATTGAAAAACATAGAAATTAGAGTTACAGTACTTGGACATCTGCAAAGAGGGGGAGCGCCGGTTCCTTATGACCGGGTTCTTGCCACCAGGTATGGGGTTGCAGCAGTAGAAGCATTTATGGAAGGCAAATATGGCACTATGGTAAGTCTGAAAGGTACAGAAATAACTACGGTAAAATTAGAGGAAGCTATCAAAGAAATCCGCCGAATTGATCCCAAGGGCGATCTGGTCAGGGCAGCAAGAGCAGTAGGGATTGGATTTGGAGATAATAAACAAATTACTTAAAGGTATGGTCTTTTTTGTGGAAGGGGTTTGTGAAGGTGGAAAAAATTGCAGTATTAGGAGCAGGAATCATGGGAGCAGGTATAGCCCAGGCTGCAGCCATGGGAGGGTATCAGGTAATACTCCGTGATTTGCAGATGCACCTGGTAAAAGACGGGCTGAACACTATAGATAAGACCCTGAATAAAATGATTAATCGTAATATTATTACCGAGGAGGAAAAGAACAGTACTATAAATAATATACAGGGTACTACTGACCTTTCTGATCTGCGCGATGTAGACCTGGTTATCGAAGCGGTAGTAGAAAATATGTCCGTAAAAAAGCAGATATTTGCAGAACTGGACAGTCTGTGTGGGCCTAATACTATTCTGGCCACCAACACTTCATCACTTTCTATTACGGAAATTGCAGCCACGACCGAAAGGACTGGTCAGGTGCTGGGTATGCACTTCTTTAATCCAGTTCATCTTTTGAAGCTGGTTGAGATAATCAAAGGACTGGATACTTCAGATGAAACGGTACAGAAAGCTATGACTTTCTGTGATAAAATCGGTAAGCGTGGAGTTCTGGTACAACGAGAGAGTCCCGGTTATATAGTCAATCGTATTCTTCTGCCATTCATTAATGAAGCTGTATTTATTTACGCAGAGAAATTGGCAGAAAAAGAAGCCATTGACACAGCTATTAAGCTGGGCCTGGGTATGGACCTGGGACCGCTGGAACTAGCTGATAAAATAGGGTTGGATAATCTATACCAAACCATTATAGGTTTTAATAATGAATTTCGGGATAGTAAATACCGGCCCCATCCGCTGCTGGCAACCATGATTAGAGGAGGTCATCTGGGGGTTAACAGCGGGCAAGGATTTTATAAGTATGACTGTTCATATGATAACGAGCGTGATTAATAATAAACCGGGAGGGATGGAGATGGAATATAGGCCCCGTAAATCATATGGTGCCTGGTACGGACTCATTGTGGGGGGGACAGTTTTTGGAATATGCTTATGGGGGATAGGTTTTTCATTAGGTGAAGAAGATAGAGTACTGAAGTTAATGTTGCTGATACCAGCCTATCTATTCATGGTGGTTTATGCTGGTTTTCTTTTTACTGCCTTTACCTTGAAGTATGAAACCAATGAAAGAGGTCTGCTGATAAAAGCAGGTATGAGAAGAATCACCATTCCCTATGATGAAATTAATGAACTGATTAATGTTAAAGGCAAGGTTAATCTTTTTTCGGTTATAGGAGCAAACTGGCCCGGATTTAAAGTCGGGTTATTTACCTTGAGGGGGATTGGACCGATCAGGCTCTATGCTACTAAACCCGGTGATGAATTGCTGTACATTAAATCCAGTCAGGGATTTATCGGGATCACCCCGGCAGACGATGTATATGAAGACCTGCTAAAAACCCTGGAAAGCAAGAGCGGTAAAACATCAACCATATTTGACACTGAAGATATACCTGATGATGAAAAAGGGGAGAATGTCCGAGAGGACAATTTCTATAAATTATTACTGAGAATCAATTTAGTTATGCTGCTAGCTTATGGATTATATCTGGCCTTATTTTTCCCTGGCTCAGGTGCTCCCAATTTTATTATCTTGTTATTAGTTTTATCATTAGCTTTATTCTTTTTTAATATAGGAAACGCTGAGCGATTATACCAATTCAGCTCAACCGGCGGATATGTGTTGCTGTCCATTGGTATACTGGTAACGGGTATCTTTTTTATTCTTACACTGGGTGAGCTAAGTTTGTAAATAACCGGGGTGAGAATTTACCATTCTCACCCTGGATTATTTTGTTTTTGACATTGATAGGCCAGGCCAATTTCATCGCTGATTTGGTCAATCAGCACTACTATTTCCTGGCAGGTGTTCAACATATTTTTATCATTATAATTTACTGCTAACTGCTGATAGAAATTAGCACAGTAGTCCCTGAGCCCAAGATATAAGATTAAAAAATCCATATCACTAAGGGACTTATTTTTGTGGCAGATATAATCAAAATTCCTTATTCTTTCTGTGAAGGTATCCAGGGATTTATTTATGAAGATATTTGCTTTTTTATTATCATCCTTGTTGCTGTTATAAACGGTAATAGAATACTTTCTTCGATCATAGAAAGCTCGATAGCAATAGTTTAATTCGTTATGCAGGAGCTCAATAAGTTTGGTTTTTTCTGCCTGCTGATAGTACAGCAGGTTTTTTATGGTCTTTTTACTGACATCAGGTACTACCTGGTAAATACCAGTAAGACTGTTGCAAATATGTCGGTTTAGTTCTATACCAAGGTTATAAAGCTCACTAACAGTTTCTGGTATATTCCCTATACTACTCAAACCTGTCTGGCTGTAAGTAGTGCTCATGGTCGGCATCTTAAATCATCACCTCCTTTCATACTTTTTGCATTTATCAGGTCTAATATGACGTGAATTTCTGTCATTATTAAATATTAACTATAATTCTGTATATAATTAGTTTAAATGTAAAAATGAATTGAGATAAATATGGAAAAAGTCAATGTAACACTGGTGTTTTAAAGAGCCTAAAGATATAATGAAATTTGAATTGCTTTGAAGGGATAGATTTAATATGCAGCTTGGAATTCTAGGTATGCCCATGGTAGGAAAAACAACCATATTCGAATTGCTTACTGAAAACATCGGGAAAGCCACCGTAACAGGTAAAACTAATACTGCTATGGCGCGCATACCTGATTACAGGGTAGACAAGCTTTCGGATTATTTTAAACCCAAAAAGACTACATATGCTCAGTTGGAAATTGTTGATATCCCTGGTCTAGTACCAGGGGGGGAAAAAGCCACCGCAGTCTTTTTAGAAGCAGTTCGCCAGGCAGATGCACTGCTTTTGGTTATTAGGGCTTTTAAGGATGGACAGTCAGACCGCATTAATCTGGTGGGGGATATAGAAAATCTCAACTATGAATTGCTATTGGCTGATCTTGATCTTATTGAAAAACGCATACAGCGTATTGACGACAGTAAAAAGAAAAAACAATTGGAGAAGGAACGCAGCCTGTTGGAGAAATTTCAAAATGCGCTGGAAAACGAAAAGCATTTATCATCGGTAGAACTTGATGATGAAGAGCAGGATATTATGAAAACATATCAATTCCTCACTAACAAACCTGTACTCATCTGTCTTAATCTAGCCGAAGATGATATGATAGAAAAAAATTATCCGGGGCGTGAGGAACTCCTGGCTTATCTTAAGGAACACGGGTTGAACATGGTTGAAGTATCAGCAGAGATAGAAAAAGAAATTGCTGAACTTGATGGCGATGAAAAGGATATCTTTATGCAGGAATTGGGCTTAAAGGAGTCTGGTGTTTTAAGAATAGCGAGAAGTGTATATGGAAGTCTGGGGCTTATCTCCTTTATTACAACTGGTGAAGACGAAGTTAAGGCCTGGACCATAAAAAAAGGTACCAATGCCAGGACTGCAGCAGGAAAAATACATTCAGACATTGAAAGAGGATTTATTCGAGCAGAAGTAATCAAATACGACGATTTTATACAACTAGGGAGCATAAATGCAGTTAAGGAAAAAGGCTTATTTAAACTGGAAGGTAAGGATTATCTGGTTCAAGATGGGGATTTAATTAATTTCAGATTTAATGTATAGGTGGATTAATATGAAAACAATAATTATCGGCGCAGGCAAAGTAGGTTACAGTATTGCCCAGCTATTATCCAGTGAAAACCAGGATGTGGTAGTAATAGAACTGGATGAGGAAAGACTGAAAATTGTGGATGAGAGTTTGGATGTCCAGGTAATTCTGGGCAGTGGTTCCTCTCCTGCCATATTGGAAGCAGCAGGTGTCAAGGAAGCCACCATGCTCATTGCAGTGACCGAGGTTGATGAGTTAAATATGATTGCCTGTCTTCTCGCAAAACAATACGGGGTGAAAACCACGGTCGCCAGGGTGCGAAATACAGAATATATGGAAACTCCAATATTCTCTCCGGAAGCTCTTCTAGGTGTTGACCTTATTATCAACCCGGAACGAGTAACTGCTCAAGAAATATCCAAAATAGTCCGCAACCCAGAAGCATTAAGTGTTGAATATTATGCTGACGCCAGGGTACAAATGGTGGAAATAGAGATCCCGGATAACTCTATTCTGGATGGAGTTAAATTAAAGGAGTTGGATACATCCAGTTTTGTTATAGTGTCAATAATTAGAAAGCACCGGACCATAGTCCCAGCCGGTAATGACAGCCTGTTTTCAGGTGATAAGATATATATAATGGCCCGAACCAATGATATGTCAGCCGTCCTGTTGTCTCTTGGTATACAGCCGAAAAAAGTCGATAGCATCACCATATTAGGGGCTGGCAGAACTGGTCTTTATCTGGCTAAAATAATTGAAAGGAAACGCTGGCCGATAAATATAAAAATAATTGAGAAAAATGTAACTCAAGCCCGAAAGGCTGAGAGTATTCTAAAAAACGCTCTAATCATCAATGGTGATGGGAGTGATCTGGAAATGTTAAGAGAAGAAAATATTGGAGAAACTGATCTGTTTGTTTCGGTTACCGATGATGACCGTCTCAATATATTATCTTCTTTAATAGCTAAAAGCCTGGGAGTTAAGTTAACCATCTGCAAAGTAAAAAGGTCAGACCTTATGCCCCTGGTAGATCAGATTGGAATTGATATCACTATGAGTCCTCGGATGTTAACTGCCGGTGCGATATTGAAGTATATTCGCCGGGGAGATATAGTATCAGTCACAGTGATGGGCGAAGAAATGGCGGAGATGATGGAACTGGTTGCCCAACCGGGTTGTATCGCTGCTGGCAAGAAGCTGAGCAAAATCAAATTTCCCTCTGGATCAGTCCTGGGTGCCATAGTAAGGGAAAACCAGGTTATAATCCCCAGCGGTGAACATGAGATAAAACCATATGATCACTTAATGGTCTTTTCAATCTCTAAAAGCATTCAAAAGGTAGAGAAGTTATTTATAACTACGAAAAAATAAATAATTAATATTAAAACATTTTGAAACGGGGTTTTGGTTTAACAAATCAATACCCCGCTTTTTCTGCTTATCTTCAGGTACTAAACAGCTGTCTCTATTTTGTGGTGCTAACAGGCACCGGATATTATCATTATTCATAAAATGAAATATAAACAAGAACTAAGGGGTTATAAAATGCAGAAAAAGAGTTCTCGATCTCCTGTAATAGGTTTATCCAACCATACCCTACAAAAGATACCGGCCATCAGCACACTGCGTCTTAAAGCCGGATCTTTATCTTGTACAGCGAAAATATCTGCAACATCTGAAAACATCCAGCTGCCGCCTGAATTTGTATCATTAAACAAAAGCGCTGCCAGAGCACTAAATTTGCCTGGTTCAAGATATCGGGTGTATTCAGTCGATCAAGATGAGCTGCAAATTGGACCGGTAGTGGGTATAATGACCACTGCTCTTCGAAACAAAAATGTGCCTCTCGGGAAGACAGGTAAACTGTTTAAAGAATTGATAGCATACTCCAGTGAGAAAGGGATATTTGTATACCTTTTTAGCCCCGATGGGATATCTAAAGACCACTATTTTATCCGGGGTATAACCATAAGTGAAAATTCCTGGAAAGCAGGGAGATTTGCCTGGCCGGACATCATCTATAACCGGATTCGTTTTAGAAAAATTGAAAAGCAGCAAGATATTAGCAGACTGCTTTATGAGTTGAGCCGGGATCAACGGGTATATGTTTTTAACAGCCGTTTCTTAAATAAACAAGAAGTATACGAAGCCTTGAAAAACCATCCACAGGTAAGAAAGATGGTACCCGATACGGAAAGATTTAACCGCTCTAATTTGGAAGATATGCTGCAAAAATATTCTGAGGTATTCATAAAACCAAACCATGGATCAATTGGACGCGGGATATTAAAGATCAGGTGTATATCTCCCAGGCGTTATTGCTTTGCCGGGGTATCATCTTCAGCTCCAGTCTGGAAAGGACCCTATACTTTTGACATTCTGTTCCGCCATTTGTCCAGTGAAGTCTTTAAAAAGAACTATCTGATACAACAAGCAGTAGATCTGGCCAAATACAACTCCAGATTGTTTGATGTACGAAGTCAGGTGCAGAAGAATTACCAGGGTGAATGGATACTCACCGGCGCGGCAGTAAGAGTTGCCGGGAAGAATAGATTTGTTACTCATATTCCCAACGGAGGTAGAGCGGAGGTTTTTGAGGAGGTTATCTCTCGGGTTTTTCCTTCCATTCGAACCAGGCAAATAATAGATCAGCAATTAACGGACATATCGGATCTGGTGCCAGTAATTCTGGAAAACGAGCTAGGAATTAATCTGGGTATTCTTACTATGGATCTGGGTATTGATTCAAATGGAAACGTGTGGATACTAGAGGTGAATTCAAAACCATCCAGTTTTGACGAAGATGATATAAGAACCAGGCATCTAGAAAACCTCACCGACTATTTTATTTATGCGGCGCAAATGAAGAAGAATAGGAAAGGAAAATATGAAGCTTAATGTAGTATATGAGAATAATCAGTCTGGGAAAGCACTACTTGATCAAATCAAATCCTATTGGAAAGAAGTTACCTGGGATGAATTTACATTAGGTGACAAATATTATGTAAACATACACCTGGGAGATGAAAAAGCAAAATATCAGCGCACCTTAAATCACCCGACAGCTATTGGACGTTGCCTGGACTTGGAAAATTACCTGGGTATTATGAAATTTAACCAGATCCATGCCGGTATTGAGGATAAAGAAGCATCAAAAATATACGAGGTCCTGCTATTTGATATGAAGATAATATTCATTCGTCAGAAGGTGTTGGGGAAGGGTGGAGCTAAGAGCAAATATATGAGGGAAAACCAGAAGACCAGGGTGGCAGAAATAGCTAAAAAAGCCCAATTGCTGTCCGGGCTTGACCTGGCCGTAATTAGAATCCAGTTAAATAGCAGAAAACGGCTTCAGGTAATAGGAGTAGAACCGTGTCCAAATTTAAGGGATAAAGATATCAGCCGACTGATAGAAGAATTTGATAAAATACTTAACTGCAGAAAAAGAGAAGTTAAATTAGGAGCTGACCCCGAGTTCATGATTATTAACAGCCGAACCGGTAAACTGGTCTCAGCATCGCATTTCTTTCCGGTTCAGGGTATAGTAGGGTGCGATAATATTAGATTACCTAACCGTCAGCAGCGGCCGGTAGCAGAATTAAGACCCAAACCGGAAAAATCTCCTATGCAGTTGATCGCTAATACTAGATATGCTCTGATCAGAGCAAGTTCGATGGCTGCCTACAAAAACGTCAGATGGGTTGCGGGGAGTCAACCAGTACCAGGATATTCTATAGGAGGACATATTCACTTTAGTAATGTAGATCTAAATGCGGCACTATTAAGAGCACTGGATAATTATCTGGGGCTGCTGGTGTTTATGATTGAAAAACCTCATACCGCTATCAAGCGTCGCAAAAAATATGGTCTCCTGGGCGAATACCGGGAAAAAGACTATGGAGGCTTTGAATATCGAACTCCTGGAAGCTGGCTTATGTCTCAAAAGATTGCTACTGCAGTAATCTGCCTGGCCAAAATTGTTGCCACTAATTATCTGCAGCTGCAAAATAATTATCTGAATATTGCTGAGGCACAGCAAGCCTTTTATGCAGGGGACAGAGACTATTTCATGAATGAAATTGGTAGTATATGGAATGACATAGAGCAAACATCCTTGTACGAAAAATATGCTGAAGAGATCCAAATAATACACTGGATGATTATAAATGATATACAGTGGGATGAGAGACTGGATATCAGAAAAGGGTGGAACCTTAGCAGTGGAAGCAGGCGGAATACAAGCCGGACTGCCTTACAAAACTCTCGTAACGCAGCGGAAGTGTCCGAGAACACTTCGGCAGCAGCATCTGGATCAAGTTCCAACCGAAGCCGATCAAACGAGAGGAGAAGTGCCGGCAGACCCGCAAGAACCCGCCGCAGCGCCGGCAGCGGAAGGAATGTAAACAATATGGATAATATTACCAGAAGAACGGTGATTATACAACCAATGGCTAACTTTCCGGCAAGAGCGCCGGGTGATCAGCCCGGCAGGGTAGTAGCTCCCGGAGGTGTTCGGAGAGCCATCATGCTCTCTTAATCATTAGATCATATCCAGATTCCGCAGCAGGGTTTGGGCCGCCTGCAGCTGGCATTTGACCCGAACTGACAGGCTGGGATTGTCACAGGTTTCAAATATAAAACTATGTACCCCCAGGTATTGCCCCGCAGCCCTGGCGAGACTGCCCTTTACGGGTAAATCAATCAGACAAAACTTTCTAGTTGAGCGACTGATATCTTTATTGAGACCAGCAACAATCTTGCTGGCAATTTTTTTGGTACTGCTGTTCGGATAGTAAATCAAACTTTGACCAACGGAGCTGCTTGTTTTGGCATAATCAATGCCTTCATGCATATCCATCAGCCAATCAACATCATACTGTTTTACCGCAGACCATATAGCAGATGCCAGGGTATGTTTGGGAGTCTCTCCTTTAGAATCAGGAAAGAGCCGATTGAGATTACCCTCACCGCTAATTTCCCTTACATGTTCGGCTATGGCTCTTCGGTTTGCCTGAGGAAGAACCAGCAGGGTACCCTTATCAATTTTCCAGTTCTTAACCTTCGCTGCGGCGGTATAACCTGCAGTTTCGCTGCCATGTACCCCACCCACAATCATGACTACTGGACCAGGTTTGCCACTATCAATTATGTACAGATCGGTAGCATATTTACTTCCCGGGGCCAAAGTCTTTTTAGTTACTCCTTCGCCATTGTTGTCACTTACTGCTAAT
Source organism: Syntrophomonas sp. (assembly GCA_016841425.1). Classification (GTDB taxonomy): domain Bacteria; phylum Bacillota; class Syntrophomonadia; order Syntrophomonadales; family Syntrophomonadaceae; genus JAAYJK01. Next base: position 152,501 of record JAENZE010000011.1, read on the forward strand.
AAAGATTGAGGATTAGCAAATGTGGAAATCACAATAATAACTGATAAAACAAGTAAAGTCAGGACAAGTTTGAACTGTTTGCTTACATTATTCAAAAATATCATTCCAATCCGAGATTTAATCTGTTTAGCATAAACGTAAACAATAGTAAAATTCGTCAATATATGTAATAATCCTGCCGAAATTAGTCAGTAAATACTGGTAAATAAATGGAAGCAAATGGAATAAGAATGGAAATAGAAATATATGGTATTGTATTACTTGCAGAGAAGTGATTGGAGGCAAGTGTTTGAAGCCGGAGCTCACCGGCACCGGCTTCATTACTGGCGGATCAATGTTCAGGGAAGAACACCCTACATCATATCTAATTTATGTAAAAGAGTCTTAGCCGCCTTTAGCTGATAATTAACCCGGATAGAAAGGCTGGGATTGTCGCAGGTCTCAAAAATGAAACTGTGTACTCCCAGATATTGTCCCGCTGCACGAGCCAGACTGCCTTTGACGGGATACTGCAGCAGGGTGAACTTTTTGTAATAAGTGCTTATTTCTTTATTTAAGGTATTTACTATCGTAGACGCGGTTGATTTAGTTTTATAAGGATAATAAATTAAACTTTGACCCACTGAACTATTAGAAGTACTTTTATAATAGTCATAACCTTCGTGCATATCCATCAGCCAATCCACATCATATTTCTTGACTGCTGCCCAGATGGCTCTGGATAGCGTATTGTCAGCGCTTTCTTTGGAAGATTGGGGAAAATCACGATTGAGGTCACCCATGCTGCTCAGGTACCTTACTTTCTTATCAACGGCCAGTTTATTTGCTTTAGGGAGAACCAGCAAAGTACCTTTATCAACTTTCCACTGGGTTACTTTGGCTGCAGCAGTATACCCGGCAGTTTCATTGCCATGTACCCCTCCTACTATTAGTACCACTGGTCCAGGTTTACCACTTTCTATTATGTAGAGATCTGTAGCATATTTTGTTCCTTTAGCCAGGGTAACCTTAGAAGTGCCTGCGCTGCTGGAAGTTGCTGCCGTAACCGATATAGGATTTACAGTAATTACAGTAATAGCAAACAGTAATACAAGAATGGAAGCAAAGAATCGTTTTGACTTATGGGATATAATTTTCAAGATATATCATTCCTTTCCTAAAAATAACCTAAATAACATAAAAGTAAACACAAGTAAAATTCGGCATAATATGTAAAATTCCTGCAAATATTAACAGGTAATTAATGGTAATACTAACCAATGCATAGCTCAAAGAGGGAAAAGGGTGACATATTTTGGCACATAATGAAGTGAGTAAATATTTTGGTTGGAAGCTGAAGCCGGAACAAACGGCTCCGGCTTCAGAAGTGTGATATAGGTTAAACCTGAGGATACTTACATCATATCCAACACTATGGTTTTGCAGCCTCAAGTTGATAGGTTACCCATACAGATTGGCTCGGATTATCACAATAATTGCAAGGTGAGGGACTAGCGGTCTGAAGGCCGGATGATATCGTAGTTAAAAGAGAGGATTTCGATATCGTTTATATGCCGTTCGATGGTTGTATAGACAGCATCAACCATTATCTCGATTTCAGAATGATTGCCGGTAACAGCGCTAAAACCAAGAGAGCACCGCTGCCATAAGTTCTGGTCATCCACTTCTGCAATAGAAAAATTGAAGCGCTTTCTAATCCGATCTACTATACTGAGAATGATTTTTCGCTTCTCCTTAAGACTCGAGCAATAAGGTAAAAAGATAGAAATTTCTCCATATAGAACATACACTGGTTAATATAACCTCCTGAACAAGTAATTCTCTTAATATGGTAAAAAAACCTAATCAATTTTATCAGGTTTAAAAGCAGGTTTCAAATTGGCAAAAAAATATCGACAAAACATTGTAATAATGTCGAATGATGATATTATATTAATAGCGTCGCAAATAAATAGTTTTTATGGATTAAATCATTTAGCCAGATGTGGGAGAGTAATGCAGCATGAATGTAGAACAGTTTGAAATATTTCGTACTATAGCACAGGTTAAAAGTTTTACTAAAGCAGCCAAAATATTAAATTTTACCCAGCCTGCCATTAGCTCCCAAATTAAGATATTAGAGCAGCATTATAATATACCATTATTTGAGCGTTGTAATAATGGGGTTAAACTAACTGAAGCCGGCAAGAAATTCTATGAATACGGCGATAAAATCCTGGCTCTATACGAACAAATGGAAAATGATATCGCTGGGCTTGCGGGTTTTAATCGAGAACACATTAATGTAGGCGCTGGTTATACTGTGGGTAATTATTATTTGCCTAATTCAATTATGGCTTTTAAGGATAAGAATCCGAGTGCCTATGTTAGACTGAATATTTCCGATAGTCAGCAGATCATAAGCGAATTAAGAGACCGGTACCTGGACATCGGTATAGTAGAAGGAAATGCATTTTATGACCGCGATCTGGATTTTTGTAAGATTGGCCATAGCGAATTAGTACTTATTACACCAGCAACAGACAAGTGGCTTACCAAGAAATCTATTACCATACAAGAAGTGTTAACAGAACCATTTATATCAAGAGAAGATGAATCTATATTGCGTAATTATATAAACAATCATTTAAAGACATATGCAGTTAACTATGATGATCTAAACATAATAATGGAGATTACAAACTTTGAGGCTATAAAACACGCGGTCATAAATAATAAAGGTATATCAATAGTACCTTATCCAGTGGTGGAAAATGATTTGCATCAGGGAAGTATATGCCGGGTTCCAATAGAAGGATTTCAACTATCCTGGGATATCAATATAATATGTCGGGCAAACGAGTCACTAACCGGATTAAAAAAAGAATTTCTGGATTATTTAACCCATGCACCCTGGTTAATTGAAAACGGGATACAATAATTAAGCAATTACGCCGAACCCAATAGTTCGGGTTTTTTTATCCCTTCCATTAGTTCCGATAATGAACATTATGTAAACTAAATGAAAATCAGGGGGAAGTACCCTGGTTTTATTTTTATTCCCCTGTTTAAGTCTGTGATGAAAAAATTTATTGATATTAGATGTATTTTATTGATGGCTGATCAGTTTAGATTTGAATATCTGATTAATGATTTTTTATATGATGATTCTGTACGCTGATTTTTGGTTCAGATTTCATTAATCATCGATTATATACTCGGCTGATTTGATTTAGCTGCCAGGTCCTTTATACACAAATTAATTAATTGATATATGCGGCTGATATATGTAGTTTAAAATCTCCATGATATAAACATCATAAAAAAATTTTTAGGGGCCTTAAATCGCAAATAATTAGGAGTAAATTTAGGTAGTCTGACCTGAATATTTAAAAATAGATGAGATGACACAAATATTTGATTATGATTTGATAAATGACTCAATCGGCGCTTATAATGTTAACATTTTGACTTGTATCAATCGAAATCTTAATTTCTCCAGCAGCATCTCTGCCCACAAGCTTAATCACATAAGTTTCTTTTTCTAATTGTATAGTTTTGGTACCATATTGATTTCCAATCCATAGATACTGTATTTAAATTCGCCGCTGTCTACTATTGAATTATATTCAAGTTTGACTTCAGCATCTTCTTCAGATTCCAGGCTTAGAAAAGTATAAGTCCCGTAAGAATTATTATATTTAAAATTGATCTCATTGTTAATGCGAATAAGACTGTAAGGACCAAGAGTGTGAGTATCTAAATCGTGTACAATCATTGAGTCATCATCATATGCATTGTTTGCACTCTCAGGTATTCCGCAACCGCTTATTATACTTAATAATAAACCTATGCAGACGAGTATTTGTTTTTTAAGTACAATATTTATTCCCAACCCTTTTTAAAAATACACCCAAGAATTCGGTAGAAAAAGCCTATTCCCCTCCCCTACTGGTCAGACGATAGGGGAAAGAGGTGTATAAATCGCATTATATGGATTAGCGGAAGTTGGTAGATGTCTAACACTGCTTGTATATATGCCCGAGAACTGCTGCGCTTTTTCCTTGAACTATACAACAACCTTCTTCTTGAAAATAACCGGCGATTATAGATATTTATTACTGCAGCATTTTTGTTAATAAGGGGATGCGGACGTTTTCTTGGACAGCTTAGCCGGTCAAACCTAAGCTTTGCCGA
>JAENZE010000023.1 GCA_016841425.1 Syntrophomonas sp.
TAAGGTTGCACCCTTACTGGCACTACTGATGTTCCGCTGCGCTCCACGATTAAGGTTGCAGGATTTATTTATTTTCTGGAAAAACAAATACAATTTTTGGTGCCAGGCACCTTTCATTACCATCCGCCGCCAGTCAGCCTACATAGGGCTATGTTTATTGAGAAAATGTGGGTATTGTGTTAACATGAATCTAAGAAAGGGGGTCTTTATATGCCTGATTTTGGGAAACCTTTTGCAGGACTGGCCAATGAAAGAAAGCTGAACGATGAGGAATTAGTAAGAGCCATTAGATTCATGATTGCTGCCGAATATGAGGCGGTCCAATTGTATATGCAGCTAGCTGAGTCTACTGATAATAAATTAGCGAAGGCTGTATTAACAGAGATTGCAGACGAAGAGAAAATACATGCCGGGGAGTTCTTAAGATTATTAAAAGAACTGGCACCTGATGAAGATAAATTTTATATGAAAGGAGCTGAGGAAGTAGAAGAAATAATTGAGGAGATTACAAAAGCTTAACACTAGACGATACAGTCTTCGTTGAGTGGACAGACAATGTTTTTGTTAGCAATCCCGGTACAGGGCGGAATCTTTTAATAAAGACAAACTGAGAATTTGAGCTTTTTAATTTAATTTGGGGAGCAGGCTGCGGTTAATAAATCGCAGCCTTATTTAATTTCTGAGAATGATTCCTGGTCACAACTTACTAGCTTACTACAAATATTTCGCAAATGAAATTAGCGGGCTTTGCCAGACAGGTGGAGACTATACAAAGGGGGGAACGGCGTATTGTTATTAATAAATAAGATAAATGTCATTAATATGCTATTTAGCAAAAAATTCAAGTATTGCCATTTTAAATACGATAAATCACACCTACCCCTTTCTGATTGGATTGGTTAGCTCTAAATAATAACTGTAGAAGAAAAGCGGTTTTTAACGCTGCCCATGGCAGTTCCACTAAAGCCTCGGAATAATTAAAATTATCAAGGATCTAAAATAGGGTTATAATAAAACAGCTAGTCTAAGAAGAAGGAAAGCTACTGTTTTGAGAGTCGATAATGAGTTATTGTATAGCATTAACTTGTTATTTCATTTAGTGCATGGCAACTGATATGAGGGAGGAAGACTATGAGCAAGCCCAATAATAAATTTCGTAAGGATCGGAAGACCAGAATACTGGTATCGGAATCTGAAGAGTTAATGAAATTTCTGATGGACAAAATGCCTGAGAAAACACGTAATAATATTAAATCGCTGTTAACCCACCGTCAGGTTACGGTAGATGAGAAAGCGGTTACCCAGTATAATCACCTGCTGTACCCCGGACAGGAGGTTGTTATAAACTGGTCTCTGGTTCGTGATGACAAGCGCAGCCAGGATTTAAAGATAATTTATGAAGACGCTCACATTATCGTAGTGGATAAGCCCGCGGGACTGCTGTCTATAGCTTCGGATAAAGAGAAAGAATACACTGCTTATCATCAGTTAACTGATTACGTTCGTCAAAATAACCCGGATCATCGAATATTCATAGTACATCGTCTAGATAGGGATACCTCTGGTGTGATGCTCTTTGCTAAAAACGAACAGGTAAAACATTCATTGCAGGAGGCATGGAAAGATATATTGGTTGACCGTGCGTACATTGCGGTAGTGCAGGGGCGGGTAAAAGAAGAAGAAGGTACTCTGAAATCGTGGTTAAAGGAAACAAAAACCATGCTGATGTATTCTAGTTCAAATCCAGGAGATGGACAGGAGGCAGTAACCCATTACCGGGTGCTGCAGAAAACCTCAAAATACTCCCTGCTGGAAATCAGGCTGGAAACCGGCAGAAAGAACCAAATACGGGTTCATATGCAGGATATGGGACACAGCATTATTGGGGATAAAAAATATGGTTCAACTTCCAACCCCATAGGTCGTTTAGGTTTGCATGCTCATATTTTAGCCTTTAAGCACCCGGTTTCGGGTGAATTAATGCGTTTTGAGACAGAAGTACCAATAAAATTCGCACGTTTATTTCGTTAAGATTTCAGGGTGGACCGCCATAGATAACATTGATTTTAAGCCAAGAACATGTAAAAGGGGAGTTAGGGGATTATTAGAGGAGAAATTTTGAAAACCATGTTTGTAGTGAATCCAGTTTCGGCTGGAGGCCGAACTGGGAAAAGATGGGGTATTATTGAAGAAGGAATAAGAAGGCAAGGTATAGACAATTTCAGCGTGAAGTATACCGAGGGACCTTTACACGCTGCTTACATAAGCAGCCAGGCAATAGCGGATGGCTACCAGATTATTACAGCAGTTGGCGGAGATGGAACCATAAACGAGGTTTTGAATGGATTTTATACTGGAGGAGGTTTGTTTAACAGCAGGACTGCGCTCTCATTTATTTCTGCTGGAACCGGGGGAGATTTCAACCGCATGTTCTTGACTGGTGAGGAAGTGGACCAGCGTATAACAAGTATTTTGCAGGCTAAAAGGGAAAAGGTCTGCGATATCGTGAAAGCCGAATTTCCTTCCTGGGAGGGTGATTCCAGCATACGTTACTACATCAACGTTGCTGATCTAGGTCTGGGCAGTGAGACTTGCGTAAGAATAAATCGGAGTGGCAAATTACTGGGAGGATTTTTATCTTTTCTAAGCACCGTTCTAACTACTCTCATAAAACACCAGAGCTTCGAGGCCAGTATTTATATAGACCAACAAGAAATATTCAGGGGAAAATTAACCGAGTTAGCTCTGGCCAATGGAAGGTTTTTCGGCGGCGGCATGATGATAGCTCCGAATGCTGAAATTGATGATGGCCGGTTGGATATCATACTGATAGAAGATATGAAAAAAATGGAGCTATTAAAATGCTTACCCCAGGTATACAGCGGGAAACACCAGAGTCATCCAAAAGTAAGAATGTATAAGGGTCAGAAAATCGATATTGCATGCAGCCAAAAGATTTGGATGGAGATGGATGGTGAAACCCCGGGAACGTCTAACCTAAAAGTTGAGTTAATACCTGCCGCTGTACGCCTGGTATATTAAGAATTAGCAATGCTTTACTGTGACCTGCCAGGAAGGTAATGACACTACCTGTTATATACATAAAATATTTGCACCTGCTGTTTTTGTTTTAATTTCTGCAATTAAAGAGGCATTACCACCTGCTTATAAACCATTGACGGGTAGCTGTAAATTTGCAGCGTATGTCTCTTACATTAACATAGTTTAAATAGTAGGCACGGCTTGGACGGTATATAGATGTAATCAAATAGAGCCGTGACGAGATAGAATAATTATGGTTTTGACCCCACTTTTTCAGTTGAATGTTTCGCATGTATATTCAAACGGGCTAGAACGAGGAGGGAAAAACGTGAGAAAACGAATTGCCGTGTTAACCTTATGTGTTTTTATGATTAGTATTCTTGCGGGAACAGCGATAGCTAAAAATAATAATAATTATGGACAACTAAAATCGCTGAAGTCTTATGGACAACGACTGGTGGACATCGATGATGATTGGGCTCAGGCTGATATTGAAGAAGCTCTGTTAAAGGGATTTGTGAAAGGTTATGCGGATGGTACATACCAGCCTAATAAACCGGTAACATGTTTGGAAGTAATTGTGATGTTGGTTAGAGCAGCTGGTTTGGAAGACGAAGTTGATGATTACGATTTATCTGATGATGATGTGGTGATTTTGAAGAAAATTCCGGATTGGGCTAAAGCGTATGTGGCAGTTGCTTTAGATGAAGGTATTCTTAGTAGCGAAGAAATAAAAAATTTCAACCCCAACCAGGGAGCCAAGAGATATCAGATTTGCGTTTATATGCAGAACGTTCTTGATGAATATAATCTTGATACTGATGACGAAGAGTTTATGGAAAGTTTCATCGATGGAGACTTGATACCTTTTAAAGCTCGCCACTCGGTAAGAAATATGGCCAGGTTTGGTGTAGTAAACGGATACCCGGACGGGTCTTTTGGACCCATGAGGGTTGTGAAAAGAAATGAAGTAGCCAAGATGCTCAACTACCTGGATGATATTTGCTTGAAAAATTGCGATAGCAGTTGTATTAGGGGAATTCTGGAAGATATTGACTTTGAGGTTGATATTCTGACACTGGATATGGAAGCTGCCGATGGGGAAGATTGGACATTTAATATTGACGAAAATGAAGATGTCAAAATATATTACGATGGCAAGTTGATGCCATTTAACGAAGACCTCGAAGAGGATATTGAGACTGGGGGCATCATACGGGTATATGTAGATAGTGATGATAATCCGCTGCTGGTAAAAATCTCATCGCCAGAGGAAGAAGTTGATGAGGATGAAATTAGAATCCTGCTGGGAACACTGAATGAGATTGAATATGATGTGGATGAAGAGATGCTGACCCTGGAGGTAATAGATGAAGATTTTGAGTTAGAAATATACGATACTGATGATGTTGACATTTATTATGATGAAGATAAGATGAGTTTTGATGAAGACCTGGAAGAGGATATTGAAACTGGTGGTATTGTTATAGCTCTGCTTAATGAAGATGATGAGCCAGAATGGATAAGAATTTATTTGGCGGATGCAGATTATAATGTGCTGCTGGGAACACTGGATGATATTGATTACGATGTAGATGAAGAGATTCTGACCCTGGAAGCGATAGATGAAGATTTTGATCTGGAAATAGCTGAAGCAGATGGTGTTGAGGTTTATTACGAAGATGATGAAGTGGATTATGATGAAGACCTCAATGAAATTGAAATTGGTGGAATTATAGTAGTTCTGTTAGACGATAACAGTGATCCATTATGGGTAAGAATTTACCCTGGTGAAGAATAGAAAGGACAGGGTGTGTACTACACTATAATAAATAACCGGTGATTATTTCCAGGGCTGCTGTAAAAAGCAGCCCCGGCTATAGTTTACAAACCAGCAAAAACAGATATAGTTAAAGGTAATATGATCAACTGAATCTTTTCAGGATTACCAGGAGGCAATAGATGTTGGGGGAACAGTCCACAAAGCTGGAGATTATAGTATACCGGGGCTGGGAAGAATATTCTGCTGGAAATATCAATGCTATTGACGATATATATTCAGAGATAATGCCCTTTTGTCTGCGCGTATGTTCTAAAACCTGTGGCAGATATATAAATGAAAATGATGAAGAATCAAGTATCGCGCGTTTCTCCATATTAGAGGCGTTTGATACCTACGATCCCGAAAAGGGAAAAATATTAGGTTATCTGGGACGGGTCATCAGAAGCAGGATTATAGATTTCAAGCGCAGTGAAAAAAAGAAGCAAACTATTTCATTATGGGAAATACAGAACAACAAAAACGGTATTGAAGTAGTTAGTGACAACAGCCTTGAAGATATTGTTGATGAGTTGGCAAGAAAGCAGGAGATTGACGTTTTTAGCCAGGCCCTGCAGTCCTATGATATCAATTTTGATGATCTGGTCAAAAATAGTCCCAGACATAATAAAACCAGGGAGATGGCTAAACAAATAGCCTGGAAGATAGCCAGTGAGGAAGTTTACCGTGCATATTTGCTGGATAAGAAAAAGTTGCCGGTGAAGATGCTGGAAGACCGGGAAATGGTGAGCCGTAAACTTGTAGATAGATACCGCCGTTATATCATAGCCAACGCACTTATTATTATTTATGATTTATCCTATTTAAAACCCTATGTTTTACCTTCAAAAGGGGGCGCGTAAGATGTCGGAGATTCGGGGGATTGTGCTTGAGTCGGGAAAAGGATGGGCTGTTATTCTGCTTAGAAACGGCGAATACAGAAGAGTAAGAACACTCCATGCATTAATGCCGGGTGAAATATACCATGGGAAGCCCCCTCTCAATTACGGCAAGTTAACCGCGGCGGCAGCCGTATTTCTGATGATATTTGTTGGTGTAGTAGATTTCTTTAATGTAGTAGCTTATGCTGAAGTTTCGTCTGGACTCGAAATGGGAGTTAATCGGTGGAATCGCGTAGTAACAGTAAGCGCGGTCAACTCTGAAGGCGAAATGCTGATGGATGAACTCAACATAAAAGGACAAAATTTAGAAGCGGCTCTGGAAACGATATTGGAAAAAGCACTGGTAGAAGAGAATAGTTCTGACTCACCTCAAATAACTGTTTCAATTAAGAATGCCAATGATAAGCCGTTACCTCCTGGAATTGCTAAAAAGGTCGATGGTGTTATTGCTCAGGATGGTATAAATGATTATGATTTGATTCAGCTTCAGGTGGATGAGGAGAATAAGGAGCAAAAAATTTATGGGTTAACCGTAAAAGATAAAATTGGGAAAGGTCATCAGACGAATAAAGACCATGAGGATACAGGGTCAAGTGATACTGAACCAGCTAATGCTGCTGATAATGGGAAAAATGAAAATTACCAGAATGGCAGGAATAAAAATGATCAGCTGAATAATGAGAACACTGAGAGCAATGAGGACCTGGAGGATACCGAAAAAGAAAAAGTAAAACCGAATAAATCAGATAAGGCTGATAAAAATATTCCTGACCAGGCTTTGGATAAAATTCCTACTGAATAATGATTTTGTTTTTCCTGCAATAACAAATGTTAACAGGGTAAAACAATTGTACCTCTTATATTGGTGAGCAGGGGTTTGGTATTCACCTGCTCGCCCCCTTTCTTTTCTAAATAGCGTTGGTATTAAGTGAGTGCCATATGACCTCGATATAAAAATTAAGCCAGGGTTGTTTCCTGAGTAAAATGCTAATAACGGTAAATTGTACCTCTTATATTGGTGAGCAGGGGTTTGGTATTCACCTGCTCACCACCTTTCTTTTTATCAGCACATAATTTGAATATAAACAACACCTGGCATTCCTATTTAAGTGTATATTTCCTACAAGTGAAGGTGTAAAGATCATCGTTTGATTCCAATAACAGGTAATATCTTGGTTTAGTATATCCCAGCAAGCTTATCATAATTTGTCGCTTTAATAAATGTCGATTAGTTTTTCAAATCGCATCGTGAGATCCAAGTGTGGTGTTTAGCGATAATTTGGGAGACAAAAAGGAAGAAGCTCCTTAAGCAATAATGTTTAAGGAGCTTTATCGTAAATTGTACCAGGAACTATTCCTGGTTCTTCTGGCCGGGCATCTTGTTCATCATCTCGGGGATCATCTCTATGATTTTGTCAATCGAGCCCCGGTTAGTTAAAGGCATTACGCTTACTTCATCGTCTTTAATGACAATCAATGCACTAGGTGAGATTCTGCCACCCGCACCTGAACCACCACCAGTTCCATCCATACCCTTGGGGTCCTTGCCTGAACCTCCCCCACCACCGGCTCCAAAGGCAACGCTAATAACCGGAATAAGAGTAATGGTTCCTACTTGAATTGCTTCACCAAATACCGTTTCAGTCTTAAAGAATTTTTCCAGCTGTTCAAATAAAGCACTGATGTTTTGATTTAAATCCATAGCTATACCTCCATTCGTTTATAATTTCTATATATCTTTATTTTAAATACACTAGTTTCATTAAAAAGGTTGCACACTACTTTTATTTTTCCTAACGGCTAATAGGAACCGCCAGGTTGACGCTTGCAGAATAAATACTAATAAATACCACAGTAACAGCGCTGGAATAATCGAGCCGGCTGCTTTCAAATACATTTCCAGGTATTCCTGATCCCATACTGGATATAAGTCTATGCAGTATGTTTCATTTAGACCGTCCAGTAAGTATAAACAGGGTAGGACCCAGGCTGTCAGGTGAGGCTCATAGAAGCCATATCTGCCGGTTATAATAACCTCATTGGGCTGGCAAGCTGTCAGCAACTGTTTGAGCAGTCTCCAGATGCTTGCCTGCAGTCTGTTTTCCAGAAAACTCTGCAAAGTTTTGATTCCCTTCAGACGACTGCTCTGCTTGCGGACAGGTTTAGTTTTCTGAGATGGTAATTGCTTGTTTCGCTCAGGCATAGATATTCCACAAATCATAAACTGCATCTTATTTCGCCGGTCTACTCGCTGCATCACAAATGTAAACAGGAATCCGTATGCAATTTTTATGGAATAATTGAATTGATCCTGATACCCAGCCTTTATAGTATAGTTAACCGGGGTGAACAGGATAAGCAGTATAAAGAACAGAACCACCAATATTAAGGCAAGAATAATATTCATCCAGGTACCTACCTTTTAAGTGATATTATTTTTCGCAGGTCCAGTTTTTTACCTACATATTTTCTGGTAGTGTTTCCCGCAGTTTTTATGAAACCGGCTCCAGGCAGGAACTGCATGTAATTAACCGCCAGTTTCATAGAAGAGGTCTGAACTCTATACACATCAGCCAGAGAACTGTTCTCCTGCGAGGACTCTAATTCTGAAAAACATCGATCGAACGTGTTCTGTCTTAAATCAGCTAATTGCTGATATGGTATATCAATATGGTCGCAAAAACGATAATCCCAGTCTAATATTTTTAACTGGTTTAGCTCTCGTCTGCACTCAGGGCATGTTTTAAGGTGCTCCTCCAAAATTTGAGCTTCCAGCGCATTCATTTCCCGGTCCATGTATTCATGGAGTAATTCCTTATTAATATCACACATTTATTACACCTCCAGCAGACCAGAGCTTTCTAACTCTTCTCTCAGCATATTCCTAGCCCGACATAGATTGCTTTTTACTGTGCCTACCGGTTGGTCCAGATTGTAAGCAATATCCTTGTAGCTCATGTCCTCCAGATATCTCAGGGTTAAAACCATTCTATAGGAATCTGGCAGCTTGATGATTGCTTCTTCAATAAGCCTTTTCATATCTTTAGCAACTGCTTCGTTTTCTATATCAGTTCGAGAATCAACAATATTAATCAAGTCAGGTTTATCAAGATCTATATTATCCAGAGCAGCATAAAGATGCTTTTGCTGATCCCGTTTGTAGTTTAAACAGGTGTTGATAGCAATTCTTTTTAACCAGGGCCAAAAAGGCCTTGATTCGTCAAAAGAATTTATTGAACGAAAAACCTTAATTAATACTTCCTGTAGAATGTCCATGCTGCTCTCGTGATTGCGGGCATAGCTGAAACATAGCCTATACAGCTGCGTTTCATAAAAGCCTAACAGTATGTCAAAAGCATCCCGGTCCATTTTTTTGCATTTGCGGATAAGATTAACGGAAATGTCCATAACCTGGCTTCCTTTTTATTACCTAATTAATATACCCCGAAGAGTTAAAAAGGTTGCAATTTAATTTATATATTATCAGATTGTGGAGGTAATAGAAGAAAAATGAGTCAAGGAAAAGATCCTAGACTCATTTAACGAACGATAACAGTGGGTACGGTTCCGGTTTGTCATTTTTGGAAGCGTTTTCTTGACCATTTTATAAAATATACTATTTATCTTCTACCAACTGTGCGCTCAGTTGTTTGTACAAAATATCTGCAATACCCAGCGAACTAGTTTTGCTCATGCCTTTGGCATATTCTTCAAACAGCATGGACTCATAAGTCTCGGTCGCAAAACCCCGGTTTATAAGATCACTGTGGGAGATACAGGCCCGCATTGAATCAAGAACCTTATTAAGAAATACACTTTCCAGTTGCTGGCAGGAATCATATAATTTCTTCTGGTCATCGCTTTGGATAGCACTGTTCAAGGCCCGGTCAAAACTGCTTGCCAGGGAAGCTTCACGGGCAGCAGAAGCACTGGTCTGGGCTGCTTGCAGCTCTGTCATGCTGTTCTCGATCTTCATATTTTCAAAACTCCTTCTCGAAATTGATTATCTGCGCAGGCTAGTAGCAGTCTGCAGCATTTCATCTGATGATTGTATAACCTTGGAGTTCATTTCATAAGCCCGCTGAGCCGTGATTAAACCAACCATTTCTTCTACAATCTGAACATTGGACATCTCCAGATATCCCGACTCAATTGAAACAGTACTATCACTGTCCGGGTCCCAGTCTTCAGGCTCACCCGAACTGGCAGTGGCAGCATAGATGTTACCGCCCAGTGCCTCCAATCCAGCTGGATTGGCGAACTTAACTAATTCCAGTTGACCGGCTTCTTGAACAGTATCGCTTCCAGGAGTCATATAGGTTACGGTGCCGTCTTTAGCAATTTGAACATCATAAGCGTCAGCTTCAAGAGCATCTGCACCTACTAATTTGTAACCAGCAGCAGTACACAAGTTTCCTTCATTATCGATTTTAAGAGCACCATCCCGGGTATATACGTTATCATCCCCCATACCTTCCAGTTTGAAAAAGGCTAGTCCACTAATGGCGACATCCAGTGTATTAGTACTGGCTTGAAGATTTCCCTGGGTGAAGGAAGTTTGGGTAGCCGATGGTCTAACTCCCAGTCCTATCGATATTCCTACCGGTTCATTAGTATTATCAGTTACTACCGGCCTTCTTATCTGCTGATAGAGAAGATCCTGGAACTCAACTCTTTGTTTTTTAAAACCAGTGGTATTAACATTGGATATATTGTGGGCGAGAGTATCAACATTCAACTGCTGAGCATACATGCCGGTACTAGCAGTATAGAGAGACCTCATCATATACTTTGACCTCCTTGTAATACATTGAGACGGTACGTCAATCAGTCGGTACCGTAATGGGCCTCTCAAATGGAGTCCAGCCCATGAAATTCAACTCTTTAGTATTATCGTAAATAATTAGAAATAGCTTAAGAAAAAATGAAATATTTCTATACGTTTAGAAAAAAGGATATATCGAAGTCTGCAAAAAAAATAGCCAAGTAATATTTATCAGTTTGTTTGCTGGTAACAATAAACTTAGTACATTATTAATGCAAACCACAGAACGTTTACAACCCATTGTTTTTTGATTCTTCACAAACAGTAAATAATATATCGGCCTGTCCGCAATATGAAAGAAACTTTTCTGAAATATTTCATATATTAAAAGTATATACAAAATTCATAGAGCTGGGAGGGGGGAGAAAAATGATAAAGATATCTGATCTTAGAAATCGAGATGTGATCAACGTATTAGATGGCAAAAAGCTGGGAAATATCATGGATATTGATCTGGATCTGGAGAGTGGAAGAGTATTGTCGCTTATTATGCCCGGTCAGGCGCGCCGGTTTAATTTCTTTTCCCGTCGCGAAGAAGTCAATGTACCCTGGAATAAAATTGTGAGAATTGGAAGAGATGTAATTTTAGTGGAGGTACCGGCAGCCAGTAACCTCGAGGATTTTAGAAGAGATTACCTGGATGATGACCGATACTAGAAAGTATATTGTTAAAACCTTGCAATATATAAGGGTATTGGTCATAATAAGGGCATATGCGAGCTAATGTAAAGCAGTCAGATAGGGTGATTATTATGCGATGTCCTTACTGTAATGAAATGGAGAGCAGAGTAGTTGACTCTCGAGCCAGCGAAGATGGCTCCTCAATACGCAGGCGCAGGGAATGCAATCTATGCAAGAGAAGGTTTACTACCTATGAACGCCTGGAAGAAAAACCGCTGCTGGTCATTAAACGAGGTGGTACCCGGGAACAATTCAGTCGGGAAAAGTTGCTCAATGGGATAACCCGGGCTTGTGAAAAAAGACCAGTAAGCATGGAGAAAATCGAAGCTCTGGTGGCAGAGATCGAGCGTAACTTGCGGGATGAATATGACCGGGAAGTAAGCAGCATGATCATTGGTGAAAAAGTGATGGACAAACTTAAAGAAACAGATGATGTTGCCTATGTCAGGTTTGCCTCGGTATACCGGCAGTTTGCTGATGTCAACAGCTTTATCAAGACCATTGAACAATTAAAAAACCAGCCGGATGATATAGAAAAGAACTAAATCAGTATCCGAGTTGGTCAGCATTTCCCGGTGGCAAGATAATTTTCTAATTTATTAATAATCATATTAATAGGAAAAACCTGCTCTTCTATCGGGGTTATCGGGCGTCCGTACATATACATACGATCATTATAACTACCGGTTTTACGGGTACTCTGCGGAAGATCGGCCAGGTTTTCCAGCCAGCGTTCAGCTGATGTCAGGGGTAGATGAAATGTGAATTTATACTCCGCCAGCCTTACTCTGAACTCTATAAGTGAATAATATTCTTTATCAACTGAGTGCAACGAGCACTTGGGGCAGAAATACTCATTTTTTATGTAGGCAGCATAAGACAGGCCAGAAGATTCAGCAGAATCCTTGCAATCATCGCACAACCATACCCGGTATCTATCCGGACCGATCAGATATCTAGCAGCCAGTAAAGATGGATTTTCCAGATACATTTTTTCGAGTACCCGATTTTTTAGCCGGTAAAGGTGACTGCTATTTTCCTGATAGGTTTTGGCATAATGATTTAGGTGAAAGAGATAAAAGCAGCAGCGCAAAAAAATATCTTCAGGATAATCGGAGATGTTTTCTAAAAAACGGTCAAAATGTCGCACTGCACCGATAACCTGTTTGAAATTAGAGCCAGGCCGCGACTTCCTGTGCGCAGGGGCACCCTGTATCTCAGCCAGCAGGGAATAAATATCGAGATCTGCTATCTCTTCCTCTGAAAAAAGATAAGTTACACCCTGGTTGTTATTTCGATAAAGATGGGTGACATTTAAATATCCACGCTCCACCAGGTTATGAACCTGACGGTTGCTGATATTGAATCTTTCAGCTATCTGGCTTACAGTAAGCATTATTACACCTGCTTTGCTAATCTGTTATGTATTATTATAGCTATCGATTAAGGATGCAGCTTCGGCTACGATTATTTCAGGAACATATATATTGGTTTCTGCCATGGGACCAATACCTACCGGAAGTTGCGGTACTTCTCGGCGATGAAGTCTTACCGGGATGCCACTGGCTTTCAGCATACTTTCGATGATTATATCATCGGGTGGATAAACCTTTTTTATGGATACCCACCTGCATTTGTTAAGATCATAACCGCAGTTTTTACAACGAGAATCTTCCAGGTATTCTTTGCAGAAAGGACAGTTCATAGCTGTTCACCTCCTGAGCATATTTTAAGCTAAAAAAGGATGATGGACAAATGTATAAATGGATATGGGAAAATTATCGGGGGATACAATATATTACCATTCCCCATTGGTTAGAACAGGGGATTGATATTGGATTCTCAAGTCGTCATACAGGTGCCAGCCATCACCCGTTTCATTCTTTGAATATGGGACTGCATGTGGGTGATAACCCGATCTCAGTAATACGCAACCGACATGAGTTCATGAGTGTTTTTGGAATTGGTCTGGAGCAGGTGGTCTGCTGTCAGCAAGTGCATGGCAGCAGTGTTGCATACGTAAATAGGCAACAGGCTGGCAGGGGAGCTGAAGACTATGAGACTGTGCTGCCAGGAATAGATGCTATGGTGACTAATACCCCCGGGATAATGCTGGCTGCTTTTTATGCCGACTGTATTCCAGTTTTCTTTTTCGATCCGATTAAAAGCGCAGTAGCTATAGCTCATAGCGGATGGAAAGGCACCATGGATAAGATAGTTTTAAACACTTTGCAGACCATGGTGGAGGAGTTTGGATCTGATATAGTAGATATAGAGGTTTTTTTAGGCCCTGGCATTGGACCATGCTGTTTTCAAATTCAACCTGATCTGTCTGAAAAAGTTAGTAAAGTCTTTCCTGAATTTGATGGTATAATGGACAGGAATAGAGAAATTTACTGGGATTTAAGGCTTACTAACATCAACATATTGATTGAAGCAGGCATTAAACCAGATAAAATAATTGACTGCGGCATATGTACGTCATGTCGAACTGACTTATTCTATTCTCATAGAAGAGAAAAGGGTAGGACTGGCCGAATGATGGCCGCGATTGGCTTAAGAATACCGAGGTGAAATCTATGTCGGGTGCTAAGATTCTCGTGGTAGATGACGAGGCTTACATCGTTGAATTGGTAAAGTTCAATCTGGAAAAAGAAGGTTATGAGGTTATTGTAGCTCATGATGGTCTGAAAGCGCTGGATATGGTTAGAGAGGAGCTGCCAGACCTCATAATACTAGATATTATGATCCCCCGCATGGATGGACTGGAAGTCTGCCGACTGCTTAAACAGGATCAGGTTTACAAAACTATACCCATTATTATGCTAACTGCCAAAGGAGAAGAGTTTGACACTATACTGGGATTAGAAATGGGTGCCGATGATTATATTAAGAAACCTTTCAGCCCGCGGGAAATGCTGGCCCGGGTGAACGCTCGCTTAAGGGCCCTTAGAATATTGAGAGCAGAAAAGGCCGTAGGCCAGAAGATATGCGTTTTTAAGGAACTAATTGTAGTGCCTGAGAAATATGAAGTTTTTTTGGGAGAGAAGAAACTTGAATTAACCCCAAAGGAATTCGAATTGTTGACTCTGATGCTCTCAAATCCGGGAAAAGTATTTACCCGGGAAGCACTCTTGGAAAAAGTATGGGGCTATGAGTTCTCAGGAGATACCCGTACAGTAGATGTTCATATACGTCACTTGCGGCAGAAATTGAGTGATGATTTCAGTTATCCTGATTACATTGAAACTGTACGCGGGGTTGGGTATAGATTTGCGGAAGAGTAGATAAGGCTGGAGGATTTGCTAATGCTCGTGGATAATGATAGACAAATCTATGACAATTGGATCATGCAGGTTATCCTGACTACTATGGTAGAAGGGGTACTGGTTATCGATAAAAACTCTTATATAATTCAAGTTAACAGGGCGGCCGAAAATATATTTATGCAAAGGCAGAATGTTTTATTGTACCGGCAGCTCCAGGATATAACTGTTAATCAGGATATAATTATTCTCGTTAACGAAGTATTGACCAAGGGTAAAGAGATATTTCAAGAAATTACCATGATACCCACCAGACAGCTATACCGGGTTCATGGTGCTCCCATAAAAGATTCATATGGTATAGTGCAGGGAGCAGTGGTAATTTTTTATGATGTTACCGAAGTCCGAGATTTTGCACAGGTCAGGTCTGAGTTCGTTGGCAATGTATCTCATGAATTGCGAACCCCATTGACTTCCATCAAGGGTTTTGTTGAAACACTCCTGGACGGAGCCATGGAGAACAGTGCTATCTGCAGAAGGTTCTTGACCATCATAGATGATGAAAGTGATCGTTTAAGCCGTTTAATTGATGATCTGTTGACCCTTTCCTCCCTGGAATCAAATGAAAAAATATCCCGCTTGAAACCAGTCTGTATTGCGAGATCCATGCGCAATGTAATGAATATACTAGGGCCCCAGATAAGTGAGAAACAACTGCAAGTGGAATTTATTTATTCCAGATCCTTGCCCTATATTAAAGCGGATGAAGATATGTTGGGTCAGGTTTTAATCAACCTTCTGGATAACGCTATTAAATATACTCCTCCTAATGGCAGAATTATTATCAAATCCAGGAGAAAAGACAGCCGGGTCATAACCACATTTACCGATACCGGTATGGGCATACCCGAGGAGAGCCTTACCCGCGTGTTCGAGAGGTTTTACCGGGTAGATAAGGCCAGATCCAGAAGGCATGGCGGAACCGGGCTAGGATTATCTATAGTTAAACATATTGTAGAATCTCATGGTGGAGAGGTCTTTGTTAACAGCGAAGTTGGTAAGGGTTCTACTTTCGGAGTGGGATTTCTGGCAATATAGCGGTTAAAAGGGTTATAATTGCAGATATTTGAGCAGTTTAGCGATAATATATAAAAGGGTATCATTAGCTATTTCTAGAATTATGATGAAAAGGTGATCCAGGTGGGTTTAAAGCAAAACATTGAGGGAATACAAGCCCGAATAGAGAAAGCAGCGGAGAAAAGCGGCCGAAAAGCATCAGATATAATCCTGGTGGCAGTCAGCAAAACTGTAGATAGTGAAATGGTAAGGCGGGCTTATGATCTTGGCCTCAGACATTTTGGGGAAAACCGGGTACAAGAACTGCAGAATAAATTAGACAGCCTGCCTGAAGCGCACTGGCATATGATTGGCCGCCTGCAAACCAACAAAGTCAAGGATCTGGTTGGCAAGGTGCAGCTCATTCATTCATTGGACCGCTGGAAACTAGCCGAGGAGATAGATAAGAGAGGGCAGCAGGCTGGCCTGGAAGTGCCAGCTCTCATAGAAGTAAATATATCCGGAGAAATACAGAAAGCCGGTTTTGCTGCCGATGAAGTTGAAGAACTTCTTAAACAGGCAGCTCAGTTTAAGTCGCTGCGCATTCATGGTTTTATGACTATGGCCCCGCTCACCGACCATGCAGAATCAAGCAGGCCGATATTTCGAGAATTGGCAGATATGAAAAAACGACTGGGGAAGAATTCATATCACAATGTTGAACTCAAATACCTGTCTATGGGAATGTCGGACGATTTTGAAGTTGCTGTCGAAGAAGGGGCGAATATAGTAAGAATTGGAACAGCTCTTTTTAAGGAATAAGCTCAATAAAATATTATCAGACAAAGTGGAGGAGGATCACCATGAGTAAAATGCACGATTTTATGGTCTGGTTGGGTATAGCCGAAGAAGAGGAAATAACAGAAGAAATAATGGAATTTCCAGTTGCTAATGCAGATCACCGGGCAGCAGCAAATGTAGTAAGCATTCATACCAATAAGAACTTAAGGGTCATCGTTTGTGAACCGCAGAGTTTTGACGAGGTGGAACTGCTTACCGACCACTTGAAAAACAGGAAACAAATTATAATAAACTTTGAAAACACTCCTGAAGATACCACCCGGAAGATATTTGATTTTATCAGTGGAGCTACATATGCCCTCGAAGGAAATAGTCAGCAGTTAGGCAGACATGTGTTTATGTTTGCCCCTAGCAATGTGGAGATTTCCAAAGACGCCCGCACTCTAATGCTTAGAAACAGATTTGGCAAACCTATCGGGGGTGATCAATAGTGGCCAATGCACTTGGCATTATTGGCTGTGGTAAGATGGCTTATGCGCTCTTGCAGGGACTTAAGAGAGAGGAAAAACATAGGTTTGCTACAGTGTATTGTACTGATATCGACCAGAGCAGGATGGAATTATTCATCACCGAATTTAGTGCACAGGCAGAAGAACTGCAGCAGCTAGTGAAAAAATCAAGTATGGTAGTACTGGCGGTAAAACCACAGCAGGTGTGGCAGGTGCTGAAACAGGTGAAGGATAGCTGGAGTGAAGGAACCCTCCTGGTTTCAATAGCGGCTGGAATAAAAACAGCGGATTTGGAAAAAGCGGTACAATCTTTCGTACCGGTAGTTCGGGTTATGCCCAATACTCCCTGTCTGGTCGGGAGTGGGATTTGTGCGGTTGCAGGAGGCAGCCGGACTCTGGAACAGGACCTTGACCGGGTGCGTGATTTGCTGGAGAGCATGGGAAATGCTTTGATATTGGATGAAAAATATATGGATGCAGTTACAGCAGTTTCTGGCAGTGGTCCCGCCTATGCCTACCTGGTGCTGGAAGCTTTTATAAATGCCGGGATAAACATCGGATTGGATGCCGCACTCTCCAAAAGACTGGTGCTTGATACCTTCCAGGGAAGTATAGAGATGATAGACCAGAGTCAGGAGCATCCAGCTGCCTTAAGGGAGCTGGTTTGTTCACCGGCAGGGACTACTATCGCCGGGGTCAGGCAGCTGGAGGAGAATGGACTTCGCAAGGCCTTTTTCGATGCGGTTGAAAAAGCCTATCTCAGGTCTATTGAACTAGGTCAGATAAAATAGGGAGGGAAATATCGTTGTTTGCATATCAGTTGATACAAATTGTAAATATAGCTTTTCAGGTACTGATTTACCTGATAATAGGCAGGTGTATATTATCCTTTATTAGGCACGACCCCTATAATCCGATTATTAAGTTTGTGTACGATGTTACTGAGCCGGTTATGGCACCCTTCAGGAGACTTCTGCCCATGGGCTACGGCATAGATTTCTCACCATTACTGGCGGTTTTTGCCTTAGGACTTGTTAATAAACTCATCATCCAATTAATTTTAATCATTTTTTAGTATATTTAGATAAAGGAGCCAGAGATGAAGCAAGAATACGAGGTGGAATTGCTAGCCCCGGCAGGGAATTGGGAAGTATTGACTTCTGTATCAGAAGCCGGGGCAGATGCGGTATATGCAGGTGGGAAAAGGTTTAACATGCGCGGTCTGAGGCCAGATATGAATTTTAGCGAGGAAGAAATAGAATCAGCAGTCAAATACCTGCATGGGGAAAATAAGAAACTCTATATTACTATAAACAACCTTTATTTTGATTATGAACTGGATGAACTTAGAGATTATGCAGTGTTTCTTGCAGCAGCCGGGGTGGATGCGCTGATTATCCAGGATATGGCTGCTGCCAGGATATGTGACGATCTCCAATTAAATATACCATTGCATGCTAGTGTGCAGGTGGGTGTATCTAACCTGCCAGCGGTAAAATATCTAGAAGAAAAAGGTTTCGCACGGGTTATCCTGTCCAAGAATACTTCGCTGGAAGATATAAAAACGATCAATCTGTCGACCCGTATGGGGATAGAATATTTCGCTCATGGCGATCTTTGTATATCTCATGCCGGGCAGTGCTATATGAGCAGTTTCCTGGCGGCTGAAGGCGGCAATCGCGGTAAATGTATTAAACCCTGCCGCTGGGAATACAATCTGCACAGCAGGAGAGACGTAAGCCAGCAGGGTTATCTGCTAGCTAATAATGATCTCTGCCTGTACCCATATTTATCAGACTTGGTCAGCGCAGGCGTAATATCGTTTAAAATAGAAGGGCGAATGCGGACACCAGAATATCTGGCTCATCTAGTAAAGATTTATCGTAGTGCTCTCGATAAGATAATAGAGGATCCATCTGTAAACGCAGTAGATGATAACGAACAGACATTACTGCAGGAAAAAAGAATCAGAGATTTCTGTTCTGGAAACCTGTTTGGCAGACCTGGTCCGGAATCAATAGGTGTAAGCGGGGAGAGAGAGCCATTTTTTGTGTCCAAATCTTTTCCCGTGAAAAAACATACCCGGGAGAATTATCTGACCGGGCTAAAACCTGCAGGCAGTATAGAAGAGATCAGCGTTAAAGCTGGCAGCCTGATAGCTGTGGAAGCCATTTGCGATACTGGAGTAGATAACATTATTCTGGGCTGCGAATCGATGCGAAATCCAACCAATGGATGGACGGCCCAAAAAATAAATAAGGCTATAGAATCAAGCTGTAATGTGAAACTGGTATTAGAATCGCCCCGGATTTTAAATAATAAGGATACCCGGGATTTTCAACGTACATTAGAAGAGATTGACCAGACCGGTATATATGCTGTAATTGCCAACGATTTTGGCTCCATCAAAATAGCTAAAGATCTAGGTTTCAGGCTCTGGGGCGGATATGGTCTCAATGTAAGCAATAGCAGCTCGGGCAGGTTCTATCATGCACAGGGCCTTGAGAGACTAACTCTTTCCCAGGAACTGCAGTTCTCAAATCTGAAGTCGATCGAAGAATATGGAGCTGATTTGGATATTATGGTTCAGGGTCCATTATGTGGAATGATCAGCGACTACTGCCTCATAAGGGCATCTCATGGATATGAGGATGAATGCCAGGTCTGGTGTTCAAAGAATGATTATACTTTAAGGGATAGCGTGGGACAGTACTATCAGGTGCGAGCTGATCATAAGTGCAGGAACTATATTTACTATCCCTATCAAATGTGTTTGCTGCCAAATATCCCACTGCTCAGTTCAGCAGGAATAAAGCATATTCGCATCGATGGTCAGTATTATGATACCGGTATTTTATCTGAAGTTACTTCAATCTATGTAGAGGCAGTACGGGATTTAAACCTGGGAAAATGGGAGCAAGAAGAAAGCTATTATCGGCTCCTCAATATGTTCCCGGGCGGCTTAACCTCTTTGCCTACTTTTACTACCATGAAGGCCGTTAAATAGTGAGGTCCTCTTATCTACAAAGGAGGGTTTTAATTGATTACTGCCATGGAAATTAGGAAGCATCAATTCAGCCGGGGAGTTCGCGGCTTAAAAGAAGAAGAAGTGAAGAATTACTTAAACCAGGTCGCTGTGGATTATGAAAATCTCTACAGTGAAAATTCTCGATTAAAAGAAGAGATACAAAGATTGGAATTTGAAATCAGAAAGTACCGCAGCATGGAAGAGACTATGAATAACAGTCTCATATTGGCCCAGCAAACGGCTCAGGAATACCAGAAAAATGCTAAAATGGAGGCCCAGAATTTACTGGAAGCGTCCAAGAGACAGATAGCAGATTTATTAATGGTTTACCAGGAAATCATCAAGCGTATGAACGTATTCAATGCTGAATTGAAGGCTCAGGTAAACGGACAGGCAGATATGCTGGATAAGAACCAGCACAAGATTGATGAACTTTCCAATTTCTTTTATGCCACCGACATGAAAAATCTGCTGGAAAACCTGGAAAAAATCAGCGTTGGAGAAGAGTAGAAGTGCTTAATATAACTGAGATAACAGGTGGTTTGAGGCTTGAGATAAAGGTTCAGCCACGGTCCTCGAAAAACCAGATAGCCGGTGAACAGGAAGGGGCACTAAAAATAAAGCTAACCGCGCCTCCCGTAGAGGGGGAAGCCAATCAAGCCTTGATCAATTTCCTGTCTGCCTGTTTGAAAATACCCAAAAGAAATATAACCCTCCTGAAAGGAGATACATCCCGACATAAATTAGTAGAGATACAAGGAATAGATAAAGATAGCCTTATCAAATTGCTAAAACTGTAGGGTGACACAGGGATGGTCCGAGACCACTGAAAAAGTCTATTTAGGTAAACGGGTATGTATAAATACACTTGCTCCCAGTCTACGCATGGACAACATTA
>JAENZE010000012.1 GCA_016841425.1 Syntrophomonas sp.
GCATAGGCAAATGCGGCCGCTGTAACATAGGCAGCGAGTATATCTGTCTGGATGGACCGGTATTTAATCTGGCTCAATTAAGGCTGCTGCCTCAGGAATGGTAAAATAATGGGTTAATTAAAGGTGCCAGGCACTAACTTATTAACTTATGTGCCATAAGTTAATAAGTTAGTGCCTGGCACCTTATTTCTTAGAATATAGATCCACCAAAAATATATCCCAGATAGAAAACACCGGCAATGGCGATAATATGCCATACCCACCATCCGGCTTTCAGAAATTGAAATGTGCCAAGATCATACCCTTCTTGAGTTGCCATCTGGCTGTGGTCTTCCCTATTACGTTCTTCGTCCATTGGCCATACCTCCTCCTTTGCATTATTTACTAATACTATTACCCTGAAATGCAATATTTATGTAATATCGGAAGGAAAAAGATCGATAATATTTGACAGAGCAGATATTATCTATAAAATGTATATAGTTGCGTATATTGCACAATCGTGTGCACACAAAAGGAGGAATATTTTTGTCTGCTATGCAGAGGGACTTACTGAACCCCACCTTGAAAGATGTTTTAGAGACTTTCAGGCTTGATAAGAATTATACTCATGGCCGGGGAAGTTATCTAGTTGATGAAGAGGGCGTTGAGTACCTGGATTTTATTGCTCAGTATGGTGCAGTGCCTTTTGGATATAATCCTGATTTTGTCTGGGAAAGGTTGGAAGAGGTTAGGAAAAGAGGTCTACCTAGTCTGGTCCAGCCATCGATACCTGGCGAAGCATTAAAACTGGCAAATATGCTGGCAGAATGTACCCCAGGTGATTTGTGCTATTGTACCTTTTGCCAGAGTGGAACAGAAGCGGTTGAAGCAGCTATCAAACTGGCGCGCTCAACCACCGGCAAAGAGATAATAATATCCACGGAAAATAGTTTCCATGGAAAAACTCTGGGTGCTCTATCTGCTACCGGGAAGGGCTCATATCAGATGCCGTTCAGGGCTCCAGCTCCAGGGTTCATACGAATCCCCTTCAATGACCTGCAGGCACTGGAACGGACCCTTCAGGAATTGGCTGAAAATACAGCTGCATTCATAGTGGAACCAGTACAGGGCGAGGGAGGTATTATGACCGCTCAAGCTGGTTATTTAAAAGGAGCTCAGGAACTATGCAAAAAATACGGTATAGTGTTTATTGTAGATGAGATTCAAACCGGGCTGGGCCGTACAGGACGTCTATTTGCCTGTGATCATGAGGGGATTGAGCCGGATATACTGCTATTGGCAAAAGCCCTGGGAGGAGGAATCCTGCCGATAGGGGTTTGCATAAGTTCACCCCGGGTATGGAATGACGATTTTGGCATGCTGCACAGCTCCACTTTCGCTAACAATCAGGTTACCTGTGCTGTTGGTATAGCGGTATTGGAAAGGTTGGAGCATAATAATCAGGAGCTGATTAAAGAGGTAAAAGAAAAAGGTGAATACCTGCTAGAAAAATTGCAGGAGATAGATGCCAGGTATCCAGGTGTTATTAAGGAAATCCGGGGCAGCGGGTTAATGGTTGGAGTTGAGATTAATGAGTTGACCGACTGTGGTTCTTTTGATATGACTTATCTGGCCGACTGCGAAGGATTCACTGCACTTGTAGCCGGATTTTTGCTCAATATTTATAATATTCGTCTGGCGCCTTATCTGAACAGTTCCATGACCCTTAGATTGGAGCCTACCCTCACCATCACTTATGAAGAAATGGACAGAGTTGCAGATGCTCTAGGCATAGTATGTAAGATTTTATATTATCGGGACTACTCCAAACTTTATCGACATTTGATTGGAGATTATTCAAAGCCGGAGAATATCGTTGACTATCGGGCGGAAAGCAGAAATATACAGTATTCCCAACCAGGCCCGGGAGAAACAGCATCGGAGAAATTTGCTTTTATCATTCATTATGCGGCTCCTGAAGATGTTGTTTTGAATAATCCGTCCTTTGTAACTTATAACAGAGATGAAATTTACCAGTTGATGGAATGGCAAAGTCAAACCAAGGAGGCCGGACTTGTATGTCATATGCCAGCCATTAGATCCCAGGCAGGGACTCTGGCTGAAGGGTGGCTTATCGGGGTTCCCTTTGGGGCACGAGAGATTATGACTTTGCCTCGAGAAGAAACCAGTGAAGTAATTAAACAAGCAGTAGACATGGGAAGAGATATGGGTGCTAAAATTGTTGGATTGGGAGCACTTAGTTCAGTAGTAACCCGGGGCGGTAGAGCAGTACAGGGACGCGGTACTGCAATAACCAGCGGCAACAGTTTTACCGTGCTTATGGCTATGGAAGCGCTGGTTCTGGGAGCTCAGAAAATGCATATCGAGCTTGAGTCTGCCCGCGGTGCAGTGGTAGGGGCTACCGGCTCTATTGGACGCGCGTGTGCTCTGTTGTTATCAGAAAAAATTTCGAATATCGTAGTTCTAGGGAATCCCGAGCACGTAAACAGCAGTAAAAACCGATTGGCTTCTCTAATCAGGGACATGTATCGAAAGGCAGTACAGAGATGGAATGAAGGAGAATTGGGAGGTCTGAGTATATGGGTGGATGAAACCGCTCGAAACCTTGAAGCCAAGGATTCCAATGAGGCCAGGGAATACCTGGATAAATTCAAAGATGGGAAGAGCGTAAGCATAGAGATGATTGAAGAAATTTGCAATTATCTTGGTATTATGCAGCCCGTAAGCAGCAGTCTCGATATTGCAGCAACTCTGCCCCAGTGCAGTCTGATAATTGCTGCCAGTAATTCCCCAGAGTTCTTGGTTTACCCGGACAACCTTCGTCCCGGAGCCGTGGTTTGTGATGTTGCTAGACCAGCCGATGTAGCACCTGAGTGCTATAATCGAGACGATGTTCTGGTCCTGGAAGGGGGGCTGGTTCAGTATCCGGATGCCATATCGTTCGGACCCAACCTCGGTTATCGTGAAGGAGTTAATGTGGCCTGCCTTACGGAGACTATCCTGCTGGCTCTGGAAGGGGACTATCAAGACTATAGCATAGGCAGCAAAATGCCGCTGGAAACGATAGAATATATGAGATACCTAGGCCAGAAGCATGGGTTCGGACTGGCAGGACTTAAGATGGGCAGCAAAGAGATAAGTGACCGAGAAATTGAAGAAATATATAACAATTCTCGGGAAAAATTATTAGCCGCGGGTGTATAAAAAGGCGTTTTTTATAAGTCTTGTGATTAACGCAGATCAGGGGGGATGCTCCGTATTCAGGTCCGTTTGCAGCCGATCTCCATCGGGTGGAATTACCCCTGCTTTTGAGATGACGCGTTATTTAGTGGTATGGAGTAATGCAGCTGTCCCTGAATTGTTTTACTCGCTGCACTTAACTTGAACATAGATCCTCCCCAGGTGTTCTGAGTGGTTTTCAATAACACTTCTAGACGTCTTGTTTAAAAAGTCCAGGGTGCTTAACTTGCATTTGAGTTCGGTTATTAATACAATATACAGAAACAGGGGAGATATTAATACCTGCCATCGAGCCTATTGCGTATTATGAAGTAAAGGGCAATCGGGTGTTGTCCACCAGATGTGGGGATATTCAGACAATGAGTGCATTAGTAAAGGAAACAAGAGAACCGTCCCCTTGTTTGGTTTTGGCATATTAATTAGGAGGGAGCAAGGTTGGACTTAACAGAAATCATTATTAGTAAAAGCGGTAAATGGTACTGGGGAACTGCAGAGATGTTTCGCAGAAACATTCTTAATATACTGGCAGCACATATTGAGAGAAATGATGACGGAAGTTTCTGCATAAAATTAGGCGATGACGTTAACCCCATAACCGTAGAAGATGTTCCTTTTCTGGCCAGCGGTTATGTACAGGAAGATGATGGCACCATTAAACTGGTGTTTCATGATCTGCAGGAAATGATACTGGAACGAGAGCAGAAGATTTTCTTCAAGGGCGATGTACCGTATATTAGTTTCCGTTGGGAGGCAGATACCAGGTTGAGCAGGGGCGTATACTGGAAGTTAAGCGATTTCTTCGATTTCCGAGGAGAAGAAGTCTATATATTGCCGCCTGAGGTTGCGGGAGGGGTCAATTGATTTCTGCAGAGGGAAATTAGCGGAGATAATAACAACAAGGAAAGGTCAGGTTGAGTGTAAGAGCTTAGAGCTCTTCTAAAGGGATATAAATCACAGTAATAATTGGGAGCAACTATAGGTGCCTGTGAAGGTGCTGAGGTGATAACAATAAATTGAAACCAAAAATCTCGAAAACGATCAGTTTTCGAGATTTTTTGCCTCTATAATCTGGAAATATGTGGCGGACGAAAACAATCTGCTGGATAAGTTAGTAGTTGATCTAGTTCCTTTAACATTACTGCTTTGTCTCGAGGGAGGAGTCCATTAATATTACCGTAGTTAGCCATATGATCGCTTAACAGCATGCTGTTATCACATTCCAGGTTTTCTATTAATAGTCGGACTTCCTGTAAAGCCTGATGGGCAGTTAAAAGTTGAAAGGACCCATTCTGATAATCTTCATACAACGGAGTGCCCGGGTATGGAACTAGAGTTCTTATCCGAATAAAATTCGGGCTGAATTGGCTTAAGGTTTTTGCACTATTGATGGCATGTTCCCTGGTTCTTGCTAAACCGCCGATACCTGTGAGGTAATACTCACTTACCTGGATACCTGCTTCTTTAAGCTTGTTGCCTGCTGCAATTATTTCCTGGGAAGTAGTTCCCTTGCATACCTGGGCGAGTATAACATCATCTCCACTTTCCATACCGGTATGAACCCGGCGCAATCCGGCCTGATAAAGACGCTTTAGATCCTCCAGACTCTTCTTGTTTACAAATCTGGAAGAACCGTATACAGTTATTCGGCTCAGATGGGGAAATAACTCCCCCGCATACTCAAATATTTCCACCAACTGGTTGGTTCGCATAAGTATGGTATTGCCATCGGGAAAGAATAGAGATTCGATGTATTCTCCATAATAGTTGCGAGCTGCCAGAAGATCTTCTTTTATCTCTTCCACTGGTCTTATTCGGAATTTTACACCTTTATACATCTGACAAAATGTGCATTTATTATGAGGGCAACCTATTGTGGCTTGAATTAATAGACTGCCTGCTTCACTGGGCGGACGGTATACAGTACCTTCATATCTCATAAACTGACCTCCTTTAACAATAAGATTAACAAATATGCCTGGTTTTTAAAAGATTGAAGTGCGGAAGCATAAAAAAATTGGTAGTTGTATTCTATCAGAGTAGAAGGTATATTTTAAAATAGGGGAATGGTGAGGGGAGAAGTCACATGCCAGTTAGAGCACTAATAGTAGATGATGACCATAAAGAAAGAATTGTCTTAAGGTATCTGTTGGAACAATTTAAAGACGTAAAAATCATTGGAGAGGCAGTACACGGCCTGGAAGCCCTAATGTTCTGCCAGGAGAAAAAAGTGGATATTGTTTTTCTGGACATCACTATGCCAGAGATGGATGGAGTGGAAACTGCGGTTAAACTAATGGAAATGAAAGACCCGCCCTGGATAGCCTTTGTGACCGCCCAAACTGGTATGGCCGTCAATGCTTATGAACTGGGGGCACTTGACTACATTGTCAAGCCTATTGAACAAGGCCGGTTAAAAAAAACCATAGACAGGGTAAAAGAAAGAATAGCTCATCAGAATGTGATCGATGAGATAGTTCAGCAAAGATTAAAAAACCGAATTGATTATATTATGTCTAAATATAATGAGGATGAAGTTCTGGTCAAAAGACTCCCAATCAGAGAAAAAGGCAAAATAACACTTATTAAGCATGAGGATATAATTGTTTGTGAAAGCCAGGGAAAAAAAGTATTCGTATTTACCAAAAAAGGAGGCTATCTTACCAATTATACGCTTAACCAACTAGAAAAACGTCTTGATGAAGCATATTTCTTCAGGGCTCATCAAGCTTACCTGGTTAACTTAAATTTTATTCAGGAAATAAAGAATTTTGGCGAAGGATCATACATATTGAGATTAGATATATGTCAACGGGATATTACCCTCAGCAGATCTAAGCTGCGTTTGTTAAGAGAAAAGATGGCTATATGACACATTAACCCATATATAAGACTGAATATCCCTAAAATAGTGCAAATAGCAGTAGAATTGAACACCTCGGATATGGAACCGGGTGCTTGAGAATACAGTTATATACGTGTAGAGGACAAGGTTCCAATGATACTTGTCCTAATTTTTTTGCCCTAATTTCCTGCAAGCCATAAAACAGCTGTAGATTGTTATTTTTGCAACAAAGTATCCGGCATATAAAACCAAGTTTCGCTAAACTAGAGAAAAAAATCACAAAATGCTTTATAGTTAAAGTAACACTAAGGGGGACGTTGAAGTTTAGCTGAAAGGAGGAGAAACTACTACATTGCAGTCGGGATATTGAACGGATAATTTTCGCCGACTATTATTAGAGTTAGAAAGTAATATACGAATAATAATATAGATGGGTGCAATGTATCATAGTTCGGAAGCTCTGTTTTTAGAAAGTTGTGCGGCTAAGAAAAGATCGGAGTGATGCTAATGATACCGTTTTATATGCTTGAGCGTTACGAAGGGAATGAGCCCTTGTTTGAGCTGGTTACTATGTCAATGGTATCGACTTATGCTGGTGAGCCGTTACATGTCCACGCAGAAGGATTAAGAGGAACGGGAAAGACCACCATAATGAGGAGTTGCCGGGGTATCTTACCCAATATCACACGAATTAAGGGCTGTATCTATAACTGTGACCCGGAAAACCCGCATTGTCCAAAGCATAGGGATATGACCCCAGAAGAGATCACTGCTCTGGGAACGGAAGATATCCCCATGCCGTTTCTGGAAATATCTCATTCAGCCAAGGTGGGTACGGTAGCGGGAAGTATCGATTTGGCACGGCTGACTGACGCGACCAACCCAGCAGCTCAGCTTCTGCCGGGGTTGATACCACAGGCGCAT
The DNA here is from genome assembly GCA_016841425.1 of Syntrophomonas sp. Classification (GTDB taxonomy): domain Bacteria; phylum Bacillota; class Syntrophomonadia; order Syntrophomonadales; family Syntrophomonadaceae; genus JAAYJK01. The sequence goes on from JAENZE010000012.1 coordinate 7,010, forward strand.
CGTGGAATAATATTTATCGACGAAATAAACCGACTGGCGGATACTTCGCCTGAAATTACGGATATTCTATTGGACGTAATGGGTAATAAGCCAGGGCATCTGCAGATTGAAGAGGCCGGGTTGCCAACCGTAGATATTTCCGTCAGTGTTTCCGTCTGGGCGGCTTCTAATCCGGACGAAGATCCAGGCCCTTTGGAGGAAATAAGAAGGCAGTTATCCGACCGTTTTGATTTGGTATGTTATATGGGAAGACCCGATTCGGTAGATGTTTTATCTCATATGTTGGAAGAGAATTCCCATCAGCACAAGATACGCAATGCTAATAAAAAGGGTAGCAATGTGTATGATGAAAGCAAAAATAATAAATACCGCGATGATATTATGAAATGGTCTGAACAGTACGGCAAGACTGATTTACCAGATTTCCTTAGAAACTTTATTGCCCGGCTTTATATTAAACATAATCTAGAAAGTATACGAGCTATAGAAGCTATGCAGCAGGGAGCCATATTGCACAGCCTTATAAAGAACCGGGATAAGGTTATGATTGCTGATGTAAACAGAATACTGCCGCTGGCACTTAAACATCGGGTAGATGGTGATACGTTGGTGAAACTGATTAATGATGTGGAAAGCAGAGGAAGCAGAGAAGGTATACTGAGCTTCAAGAATAAACAGAACAAACGAGTAGAAGAAGAGGAAGAATATTTTCAGCATAACGCACGCGCGTTAAAAGATATGAGCCGTAGCGAGTTGGTTAATACTGAAAAAGACTTGACTCCAACTCACGGATAAAGGTGGTGGGCTAAATGCTAGGTGAACGGACTAACGTTGATAAAGCTGCTTCAGTCGGCAATTATCTTAACCTTTATTTTGGGCAGAATCAGGGCGTAAGGTTGGGAGAGAGCACGGTAGCCAGTTGCAAGGCTCATGCCCGCATGCCTGAAAAACGGGTCAAAGGACAATTGAAAATACTCGTTAATCGCGACGCTGGCAAGGTTTTTCTGGATTTTGTAGAAGAAGGCAGAGTGGTTCATATCGATGTTTATCATCGACCAGGTAAGATTGACCCACGGGTTATTGCCAGAGCTATATTTACCGCAATAGATGAACATTTTCTGGAAAAAGATCCTCAACTCCGGTATGCGGAAGATGAGAGATTTAACATGGTTATAGCTTATGCCAGCAGAATATATATAACTACCAATCAGGGTAGAGGAACTCTTTATAACCTGCTGCAGGATGAAGTTGAAGCCTTCGCTGAATACGATGAAGGTTGGGATCATGTTCACATTCTAGCACAGCTAGACCGCGAGGATTACTATCTAGTTTATATAATTGCTGAAATAGTTGAAGAGGTTATATTAACTAATGGGATTAAACTATCTAAAGTAAGAAATATTATTCATGGTAATGAAAAACAGGCCCAGGATAGTTATGCTGGTTATCTTAAACTGCCCTGGAAGCATTTTAAGGGGCAGCAGGCGCGGCACCTGCCGGAAAAAGAGAATGTCAATCAGCTGATTATTAAACTGGCCGAAAAACTTGGTGGGGTAGAAGAAATACAGGAGTTCATGGAAAACTATTCCACCAACATATTTAAGCGTAAAGGTATACAACAGCAGAAGAAAAAATGGGGAGATATCGAACATGATGTTAAACAGCTCGAAGAGCTGGGAATATTAAAGGATACACCGTTTGGCAAAATAATGACCGGTAAAGGGCTAAAGCTTAAAGAATTTGTAATAAATCACAAGTGTGAACTTGAGACCGAGATTCGTCGTAATACCAGGAGACTGCCTTCAGGTGGTGGTGGGCGTTTTAAAAAACTGGGTCAGATAGATCGTAAAACCTCCAAAGTTGAGTATACAAACCGCAATAAGACTGTGAACAATCCAGAGCAGAACTGGTCAGGTGATCTTGCAGTTCCTGAAACTGTCATACAGGCTTTGAAGAACAGTTACCTGAGAGGTGACGATCATTTGACTATAAAAAAACAGGATCTTCATTATTATGAGAAAAAGAGTTACGTACCAGTAGATATTTGCCTGTTGATTGATGCCAGCGGCAGTATGGCCGGGGATAAAAGGCAAGCAGCGTGTTTCTTAGCAGAACACCTTTTATTAACAGGAAAAGAAAAAGTGGCTGTAGTTACTTTCCAGGAAAGAGGCAGCAATGTAGTAGTACCTTTTACTCGAAAGCAGATGGTCTTGAAGCAGGGCCTGGCTACCATAAATCCGGCCGGGCTTACGCCCATGGCTGATGGGATCGTTAATGCTGTTAATCTTATTAAGGACAGTAAAGTACGCAACCCCATGTTAGTTTTAATAACTGATGGTATTCCTAATATTCCGCTCTGGACTTTGGATGCCAAAACTGATGCGCTGGATGCTGCGGCTTTGATAGCGAAGGAGAAAATTCGCTTTGTATGTATTGGAGTTGAAGCACATCGCTTTTACCTGGAAAAACTTTCGCGTCAGGCAGAAGGTGTTGTTTATCTAGTGGATGATTTGAACAAAGATAACCTAATTAACATAGTTAGAATGGAGAAGCAAACCTCATCGGATAACAAACTTGCATAATTGTCGAGATATTTTATTTGACAATATTCGTGGTTTTCGGCTAAAATTTTAGTAGAGTTAGAGCGGTTACAATTTTCACAAAATTCTTCGTAGTAATATTTATTGTTTTAATAACTCCTCCTTCATGTTGAGCACCTTAACAGGTGCTCACTTTCTTTTTATTTCATAATCAGTCATAAAATTGAAACTAGCTTCGTATCTTAGTAAAGAAACTGAGAAAGGGGGCTGGTAATATATGGATAAAAGAATTGTAATTTTAGCCGCTATTATAGTAATCGCTATATGTCTTATCAGTGGAGGGTGTTCCACTTTTGCCGGCGATAACAGTCTGAAAGCCTGGAAGGAATTACTGAGTTTAGCACCAGAAGAGGATACTGCCGACGATAATAGTGGTACAAGTCTGGAAGACCTGCTGATGGATAAGCAGGTCGAACCGCAGGATACAGCTGAATATGTGGTGGTATCACTCTATTATGTGGATTCCACCGGCAGCAGCTTGGCATCTGAGGATAGGAAGATTGTTAAGACAGAAGGAATTGCCCGGCAAACCCTGCAGGAACTCTTTAAGGGACCAGAAAATTCTGAGTACTCAAGTGTAATTCCAGAGGGTACCAAACTGCTGGACATTAATATCAAAGAAGATGGGCATTGTATTGTTGATCTCAGTTCTGAGGTGCGGCAGGTCAAAGATGCGCAACAGGAAAAACTTGTAGTATATGCTATTACTAATACCCTGGGTAAGTTTCCCTCGGTCCGCAGCGTTTCCTTTATGATCGATGGCCAGCCCAGCGATTACATAGGAGGTTATCTAGACTTGTCAGATCCGGTTGAACCAGACTACAGCAAATAAAGCAATAACTAGCAGAAGAGGCTGCTGCTATTAAACTCGAGGCAGCCTCTTATTAGTTCGTGCAAGTTTACGCTGCAGTATAACCGCCATCTAAGGTAGGACTATATCAGTAACCTCCAAAACAAACCAGGAGCCATCATAGTATCACCTGCCCCAACTCACCGGGCAGCGCGAAACTTCTTCTTATCATACTCAACTGATTGCTATTGTCATGCTTAAAGCGTTGGCAGGCTGGTAAAAAGAGAACTCATCCTGGCTTTATAGCATAATATGCTGTATATATATCATAGAAAGGAAATGCGGAATCATGAAACACGAGCATTTTAACCGCAAGTCATCAGGGGGGTATAGTCAAAAAGGCAATCTGGTATATAATGGCGGCTTTGAGGATAGTGAACGGCTGCAGGGTTGGGTTGCTAATGAAGGAGTAGATTTCTTTTGTGCTCCGGAGGAAATTAGTCACCAGGGATTAGCTGCCGCAAGATTGGGTTTTATAAGCAATTATGCGTTTCTTTATCAGGATGTCTCTGGGATATTTCCTGGCTGTTATTACCAGCTAAACTGTTATCTTATAGCTGGAAGCAATCTTGGTAATGCACCACTGTGGATCACTCTGAGGTATCTGGATATTAATAAAAGAGATTTAGGCCTGGCTATTGAAATAATGATCGAGCAGTTTACTTTATCTAATACTTCCTATTCGGGATTTTTGAACATCACCAGCTTGCCGGCCCCACATTCAGCTCGTTATGCCCGGATAGCTTTTGAGACAGATACCAGTGACTCAGGCGGGCATGTGGACCTGGATGATGTTTCCCTGGTATCCCTGTAGAGCTATCTTTTATTTATAAGAAAAGAGAAGGATAAGAGGTTACCCTAAACTCCAAAATGGATCATGGGCAGCCTCTTTTTATGCGTAAATCAGGGCGGAAGTTTTACGAAGCATAGACAGGTTCAACTTTATATAGAATATATCTAGTAAAAGTGTTAAATTATTTATTGGGTTATTTTTTGCTGTCTAATGTCTAATGGTTTATTATCTGCTTAAGCTATTGCATAGTTATAAATGTGGCTCACAGATAACCGGATTATTAAAAGAGGTGTTGATATTGGAAAAGGAAAGCCCCATTGGGATCTTTGATTCTGGTGTTGGAGGACTTACTGTAGTAAAATCTTTGCTGGAACAATTACCCGGGGAAAGTTTTATATATTTTGGGGATACTGCTCATGTTCCTTACGGCAGCAAAACTGAAGAACAGCTTATGTCTTATGCCAGGAGTATTTTGCATTTTCTTAGAAACAAAGGGGTAAAGGCAGTTGTCGTGGCCTGTGGAACTCATTCTTCAGTAACCCTGCCCCGGTTGGAAGGGCAGTATGATTTCCCCATGCTGGGGGTGGTGAAGGCGGCTGCTCGTTCTGCTAACCGCTTGAGTCGCAATTTAAGAATAGGCGTGATGGCAACACAAGCTACGGTCAATAGTCAGGCCTATACCAGGGAGATAACAAACATCAATCCTCGTTGCCAGGTTTTTGAAGCAGCCTGCCGTAAGTTTGTACCTCTGGTTGAAAGCGGTATACTAGAGGGAGAAGAAGTTCAGGACGCCATCAGGGAATACACTGCTCCGTTGTTGGAGAATAGAGTAGACAGCCTGGTTCTGGGCTGTACTCATTATCCTTTTTTGGCTCCTGCTATAAAGGATTTTGCTGGTTGCGAGATAGAACTGGTAGATCCTTCATTTGAGACGATAGAAGAACTCCGGCAAATCCTAATGCGAGATGATCTGATCAACGATAGTGGAAAAACGCCTGTGAGACAATTTTACGTTAGTGGCAATGATGAATCTTTTTATAAGGTTGGAAGATTGTTGCTGGGTGACCTGATAAAATCTGTAAAACTGGAATCTTTGGATTGACTATTGCTGTAATGAACCTGGGATAGTAAGAAGGATAGCTACTTATTGCCGCTCATTTCTGGCCTGGGTATGATATTGATTCATTTACGCAAGAAATTAAGGCTATATACAAAAAGTACTAGCTGAATCAGGGTTGCACTTGGTTTTTTAGGGGAAGGTGAAATAATGCGCTGCATACAATACGAGGAAATAAAACAGGCTGTTAAGTCAGCAGTTATTAAAGCTAATACTCGGCTGCCAGATGATATTCTGGAAGCACTCCGGACTGCTGTGGAAAACGAGAAGAGCAGTCGGGGCAGAATGTTTTTGGAAATATTATTAGAAAATGCGGATATCGCAGAAAATGAACAGATGGCTCTGTGTCAGGATACAGGTATGGTTTCTGTAGATATTGAGCTGGGTCAGGAGGTCTCTATATCTGGAGGCAGTCTGGAAGAGGCAGTTAACGAGGGAGTTAAAGAAGGATATCGGGAAGGCTTCTTTCGCAAATCCATCGTAAGTGATCCTTTTATAAGAAAAAATACCGGTGACAACACACCGGCTATCATACATACTCAACTTGACCTGGGAGATCATTTAAGACTGACCATATTTCCCAAAGGTGCAGGTAGCGAAAATATGGGCCGCCTGGCTATGCTAAAGCCTTCGCAGGGAATTGAAGGGGTTAAGGATTTTATTCTTCAGGTGGTCAGGGAGGCGGGTGCTAATGCTTGTCCCCCGCTGATTGTAGGGGTAGGAATCGGTGGAAATATGGAGAAGGCCGCCTACCTCGCTAAAAAAGCCCTGTTTAGACCGATAAACGTGCCAAATCCTAGCTCGGATATAGCTGCATTGGAAGAAGAAATACTTATGCTCATAAACGCTCTGGGTATTGGTCCACAGGGTATGGGGGGGGATATTACTGCTCTGGGGGTAAATATTAACACTTTCCCAACCCATATCGCGTGTCTGCCGGTTGCGGTAAGCCTGGGGTGTCACTGTACCCGCAGGGTTAGCATTGAAATATAGTTATTTGGTGTTCAGGTGAGCACAGGAGGTAATTATGATTGTTTTAAGAGCTCCTTTGAATGGAGAAGATATTAAAAGTTTGAAAACCGGAGATGAGGTGCGGTTGGAAGGAACCATATATGCGGCCCGTGATGCGGCACATAAAAACATGGTTGATGCTATACATAAAGGCGAGGTGCTGCCCTTCGACCTGCAGGGACAGATGATATACTATGTGGGGCCCTGTCCTGCCCCTCCGGGGAAGGCAATAGGATCTGCCGGCCCAACTACCAGCGGCAGAATGGATGCCTATGCTCCGCTGCTGATTGAATTGGGACTGAAGGTAATGATTGGTAAAGGAAACCGCAGCCCGGAGGTTATAGCCGCCATGAGAAAACATAGTGCTGTCTACCTGGCAGCTGTTGGTGGTGCAGGCGCATACCTGGCGGGAAAAATAGAAGCAGTGGAAACTATTGCTTATCCAGAATTGGGGCCAGAAGCGTTACTAAAGATTAATGTTCGTGATTTTCCCTGTATCGTAGCCATAGACTGCAGGGGTGATAATATCTATGATTTGAATCCAGCCTGAGCTTTATGAGAGGCTTGGAATCTAGGCGGGAAAACATAGAAGAGATAAATAGATAGGAGTACAACATGATAAGAGCAACTAACCGTTTAAACGATCAGATGAGGCCAATTAAAATAAGCCCGGGTTTTGTAAAAAATCCGGATGGATCTGTTTTAATGGAGACGGGGGATACCAGAGTTTTGTGTTCCGCCATGCTGGAAGAGAAAATTCCATCATTTCTTAAAGGTACCGGCAGCGGATGGATAACAGCAGAATATTCTTTATTGCCATCTTCCACCAATACCCGTACATTTCGGGAGGCCAGCCGCGGCAAAATAAGCGGCAGAACATCAGAGATTCAAAGACTAATAGGCAGGTCCATAAGATCGGTGGTAGATATGGAAAAGCTGGGAGAGCGAACTATTTGGATAGATTGTGATGTGATCCAGGCGGATGGGGGCACCAGGACTGCGTCTATCACGGGAAGCTTTGTAGCACTGTCTCTGGCTTTAAAAAAATACCAGCAAGCAGGTATTATTGACGAAATACCGCTAAAGGATTATGTAGCTGCTATCAGTGTGGGTATAGTTGACGGAGAAAAGATGCTTGATTTAGACTATATTGAAGATTCCAGCGCCGAAGTCGATATGAATGTGGTTATGACCGGCAGTGGAGATTTGGTGGAAATTCAGGGAACTGCTGAAGGTAAGGCATTCAGCCGGCAGGATTTAGATGAACTACTGGCTCTGGCCCAAAAAGGTATTGATGAACTAATTGTATTACAAAAAAATATAATAGGTTTGTGATAAAGCTTTCAAGGTTGTGGAAGGATCTGGATTCAAGCACGTTTGCGACCGGTCCCCAGTTGGAGGAATTACCTATCTAGAGACACCCCCCGATCTTGTGCTAGGGCGTAATACAGCATGTTTCTGAACCACCTTTCTCGCTGCACTCTGCTTGAATCCAGATCTTCCCCGGCGGATTTTTTTTACAGGACTTATAGAGGGAGAATAGAAATGGAATTGCTTCTGGCAACACGCAATCGCAAAAAAAAGATGGAACTGCAGCAGATGCTGAAAGATTATGATATAAAGATATTAACTCTGGACGACATCGAGGAGATACCAGAGGTTGTAGAAGACGGACTCAGTTTTGAAGAAAATGCTATTAAAAAGGCCCGAGAGACTGCAGCCTTAAGCGGATATCCGTGTCTGGCTGATGATTCTGGCCTGGTAGTTGATGCTCTGGGAGGAGAACCAGGTGTATTCTCCGCTCGTTTTGCCGGGGAGGACGCTGATGATCAAAAAAATAATAATAAACTGCTGGGTATGATGCAGAATGTTGAAGCAGACCAGAGAACCGCCCGGTTCATATGCGTAATAGCGCTTAGCAGTCCCACCGGTGAAGTTGAGACAGTAAGCGGGGTATGTGAGGGTAGAATTGCTTATGAACCATGCGGTACCGGAGGGTTTGGATATGATCCACTTTTCGTGCCCCGGGGGTATAATCAAACTTTTGCAGAATTATCTTTGCAAATCAAGAACTCCATCAGCCACCGTGGCAGAGCACTGGAAAAATGCAGGCCTCTCCTCCAGAAATATCTGGATTCATAATCGCCCGGTGAGAGGAGGATGAAGCCAATGCTGATCGCCGTAACTGGTGATACGCATGGCCGGATAGATGCCATAAAAAGTGAACTGGAAAGAAAAAAACCGGATTACTTGCTGCACACTGGAGACTTTTACCCTGATGGCATAAAGCTGGCGCACCATCTGGGCATTGACTTTACAGGAGTCAGAGGTAATTGCGATACTGGCAAAAAGGGTAAGCGGCAAGAAATTGTTGATCTGGCCGGGCATCGTTTTTGTATTCTTCATGGACATAAGCATCGAGTTAAGACTACTCTCAATAACGTATATTATTATGGACAGGAAATCGGAGCAGAGGTAATTGTTTTTGGGCATACCCATATCCCCTGCTGTGAAAGCCACAACGGGATATGGCTGATCAATCCAGGCAGTCCAAGCCTCCCGAGATCAGGGTCTATGGCAAGCTATGTGTTGATAAAAGCAGAACCCGATATTTTATTGCCGGATCTTATTACCATTAGATTATAATTATTACAGCATATTAATATCAGGTACTACATATGGAGGTATGGAAGAAGATGACACAAGAAACAAATTCTAAATTGTTAAAAGGAAAGCCCCTGGCAGACCAAATATTATTGGAAACTTCCCAACAGTTGGAAAGATTAAAAGAAAAAGGCATTTATCCCTGCCTGATCACTATTGAGGTGGGTTCTGATCCTGCTTCCAGGTATTACCTGGAAAATCAAAGGCGTACGGCGGAAAGAGTTGGTATCAAGTATGAATCCAGGCAGCTGCCGGATAACATTGCCCGAGAGGAAATGCTGGAAGTGATTGATGATATCAATCAAGACCCGGGCATACATGGTTTGATTATTAATCTTCCTCTGCCTGAGCACCTTAAGGCTAGTGAGATGCAGTGGAATATCAATAGTTTGAAAGATGTAGAAGGAGTCACTCCGCAGAATCTGGGCAAAATGGTTTTAGGAACTGAAGGCCTAAAGCCCTGTACAGCTCTGGCAATTGTAGAATTGATTAAATCCACCGGGGTAGATATCAAAGGAAAAGAAGTTACCGTCATTGGGCGCAGCAGTATAGTTGGCAAACCGGTTAGTCTGCTGCTTCTAGCTGAAAACTCTACTGTAACCATCTGTCATTCATTTACTTCTAAAGCCGGTTTGCTGGAAGCCCATGTGAAAAAAGCAGATATACTGGTAGCGGCACTGGGAGTGCCTGAATTTGTTAAAGGTGCATGGATAAAAGATAATGCTATAGTAATAGATGCCGGGATAAATAGTGTGGATGGGAAAATGGTTGGTGATGTAGAATTTGAAGCTGCTGCAGCCAGAGCGGGATTCATAACGCCAGTTCCCGGGGGTGTAGGGCCAGTAACTACAGCATTGCTGATGAAAAATACTGTTGACGCAGTTTATATGCAGCTGTCCAATATTTAATAGATGACTGTGTTGGTAGATTGTGATAGGACCTCAATGATAGAGGTCCTCAGGCCGATGAAGGGAGCGAATATCTGCGTTATTGCAAAAAGCCCGCTCAATCAACGTACTCCAGTACGCCTCAATCGCGGGCTTCTCTTATGCCTTGATCTTCGCTTCCTTCATCGGCCTGGCATCTTGCCGACTTTGTCGACAAGCTGAGGACCTCAATAATAGAGGTCCTTTATGTATTATATTATACGGAGGATGTAGGGCTTGAGATTAAGAAATATTACCGGCAGGACATTTGCAATTGAATATCCAAGTGCAGTAGGAATATACGTTCTGGAGGATAAAAGCTGTATACTCATCGATAGTGGTGCCAGTGAAGTATATGGGCGCCGGACCCTTAAGATCTTAGAAGCCAGGGGCTGGCATGTTGCCGCTATTGTTAATACCCATGCTCATGGAGATCATAGTGGAGGCAACAAATATATTCAGGATGCTTCCGGGTGCAGGATATATACTTCTTCCCTGGAAGCGGCTTATTTGAACCACCCGGTCCTGGCCGCCTATTCCCTTTATCATTCAGTGCCTATGCAGGCACTAAAGAGCAAGTATTATACTGTTCCTTCTGGCACTGTCAATACCCCCTTGAAGCATAATTTGTTGGAGCTTCAGGGAGAAAAGTTTACCGTCTGGAATCTACCAGGACATAGTCTGGGGCATATAGGAATAGAAACACCCGATAAGGTGTTGTTTGCTGGTGATAGTTTGATAGAAGAAAGAATTATATCTAAACATTCATTCCCCCATCTGGAAGATGTCGAAAGTCAGTTCAGAAGCCTGGAATTGTTAAAAAAGAGCGGTATTATTTATCTTTCCCATGGGGGGCTGGTGGAGAATAATGACGTTATTATTGAGAGCAATCATGAGCTCATAATTAACAACCTGGCCCTGGTAGAAGAGGTTATCAAGGGAGGATGCAGCCGAGAAGACATAATCAGAAAATTAGCCGATAATAATATGTTTGCTGTTAAAGAATATAATTATTTCCGGCTAATGACCACTATAGCTGCCTACCTTGCTTTCTTACATAATAACGGCCGGGTCGGGATGGCTGTACAAGGAGGAAGTCTGCTTTTTTACCCTAATAAGTAAAGATATAAGTATGTATTTAGGCGATTATATACTTAAGGTGCAGGGATTAAGTTCATAATTTAGATATTACCATCTGTAGAAGCCGGTCAAATGCGTCCTGTCGGTTCTGATACTGAGCTGGCAACTGCCAGATATGCTTCCCCACCCGGGGAAGATCATGAATCGCACTTCATTCTGGTACCATATCTGCTACTCTGAATTCTCCAAAATAGTCCAGCATGGCAAACAATACCTCGCTGTTATTACTCCATTCCTTGGTATTTATAATGGTGGGGATAACCAAGTCGATAGGGTGTTTGTTGTCTGTAGATAAAGATATCAATTTATCCAAAGAAGGGAGTGCTGCTGCGTCTTCTGCTCTCAAGTCGGTACAGGCAGCTATCAGGTCAATATTCTCCAGCATATCCAGGTGTTCTGCCAGGTCTTCCCCGGTGTCTATAATGACAAAATTATATTCATTAAAATCAGCGGTACTGATCTTTGAAATAGGTGTAATAAATATATCAAAGCCCATATTAGTAGTCACCTTAAGATCGCAAGGTTTGTTATTGACGTTATCGATATTAAACCACATCTTTAGTAAAGCGGGATCCCCGGATTCCAAAAGGACAGTCTTGTACCCCGATATGGCCAGGCCTGCGGCCAGGTTTACTGCTATGGTTGTCTTGCCCTGGGCTGGATAAGCAGAAATGAGAGCCAGTGATTTCATTAGTATCAACCTCCCAGTGTTACTCAATGTTTCGTAAACTTTAATGTGAATTTAGACTGAGGAGCATCGTCTCAACCAGCACACAGTGTCTGAGCTGAAAGAGTATACCTTAACGACCAAATCGCCATTAGCATTCCGGATTATTAATGGAAATTCAATAATAAAGCAGCAGGCGGACCTGCTGCTTTTATTATACTATAAGGATTCATGAGACGGGTTATTATCTAAATATCTCTAGTCCAGAGTGAAGCCATAGCGGCACCGCCGCCTACACACAGGGATGCGCCGCCATTAGTAACACCCAGTCTTTCCATTTCATAATAGAGGCTGACAATAATTCTTAATCCAGTACATCCAACCGGATGGCCTAGTCCAATACCAGAGCCATTGTTATTGATGTTACCGGGTTTTTCCAGGGTACCCATATTAAGCTCAATGCCTGCTTCTTCCTTTATCATCTTACCAACACCAATTACCTGGGCGGCAAAGGCTTCGTTGATTTCCCAATAATCAACCTGATCGTAATTCATGCCTGCCTGCTTGAGAACTTTCGGGATGGCTACAGCAGGACCAAGACCCATAACTTTTGCATCTACACCTTCACTGCAAATGTTAACCAGTTTCATCAGGGGCTTGATTCCCAACTCTTCAGCTTTTTTCTTGGTCATAAATACTGCTGCGGCTGAAGCATCATTCAAACCGGAAGCATTGGCTGCAGTTACTACGCCGTTCTTCTTGAATGCGGGTGATAACCTGGCCATAGATTCCAAACTGGCTCCCCGGATAGGATGCTCGTCAGCTTCAAACAGTATTTCCTTTTTGCCTTTTTTGACTAATACGGGAAGGACTTCCCTTTTAAAACGGCCTTCATCATTGGCTAAAACTGCCCGGGCATGACTTATGAGTGCCAGTTGATCGCATTCTTCTCTGGTTATGCCATATCTTTCAGCAATATTCTCAGCAGTTCCACCCATGTGGATTCCGCCCGCTAATTTACATACCAGGCCATCTGAAAGCATAGCATCCTGGAGTTTTGTATCGCCCATTCTAGCACCCCATCTGGCGTTCTGAGCGAGATAAGGAATATTACTCATGCTCTCGGTTCCGACTACGATAGCAATCTCAGTTTTCCCCAGCATAAGGCTGTGTGCTGCAATTTCAACAGCCCGCATGGCTGATGCGCAGTTCTGGTTGACCATCATAGCGGCCGACCTATCTGGCAGACCAGATTCAATAGCTACTATACGGGCCGGACAAGAACCATTTCCGTGATGGAGGCACATACCCAGAACCAGTTCATCTATCACGGATGCTTCGATACCAGCTCTTTTAATAGCTTCAGCTGCTGCTAAATTCGATAGATCGTTGGCTCTTACCCCCTGCAACGTTCCACCATAATCTCCGATAGGCGTTCTACACGCACTGACCATTACAACTTCGTTGTTTGACATAAATCATAATCCCCCTTTTAACATATTTCCCATACTACCTTAAAAACCATTACCACTCACCAATAGCATTCGAGATGGAAGATATAAAATCCTGCCGAAAAAATCTGATAAATAACGTTAATTACAGAAAAAAGATATAAATAGAGGCCAACATACATTTAAGCGCTTAATTTGTCATAAATCGACATTGACGGCTGTTGACATATATGCTGAATAAAAAATTGCCTTCGAGTATTAACAGGTAAACTCCTAAAGCAGTACAGCTTTAAGAAGGAACTCTGCCTTTATACCATGGGAGGCATGAAGCAACGTCTTAATATGTATACTTTCGGTGTGTTATAATAATTTAGTAATTATCAACATAAGGGGGAAGCGCAATGGATGAACTATCTAAACAGGTAAAACAAGACCTGCTTCGAACATTATTGTGGTCCGTGATAGCAATGGTGGCTGCAGGTGCTGTGTATTATCTGGTATGGTGAGATAACCATACCAGATAATTGAAAACTGTGGTTTGTATTTGTGATAATTTGAGGATAGCTTCTTATTTACTTTAGATGCTGCGAGATTTGGGTTTTATCATGGAGGAAACATCACCCTTAATTATGGTCATGATGGCAGTCGTGTTCATGATCATGTCCTTCGTGAGAACAAGTTTCGTTGGTAGCTTGCAGGGTATCGCTCAAATAGGCAGCTACAATTTGGTCTACCGTACCGGTTAAGCCGGTGATGGTTTGGATGTTATTATCTGCAAAAAGGTCACGAGCTCGTTGACCCATGCCTCCAGCGATTACCACATGAACTCCCTGCTGATGCAAGAAGGGTGGCAAAACACCCGGAGCATGCCCGGGATTTTGTAAAACGCTCTGACTAATAACTTTATTATCCTCAATATCATAGATGACGAAGTTATCGCAGTGCCCAAAATGCTGAGCAGCTTCATTTCCGGTTCTAGCAATGGCTAATCTCATAATTTTTCATCTCCCTATAGTTTATTAGCTTAAGGTATGTTGACTTCTACGTTACGCTTCTGCCTAACTTATTATCTCAACCTGCACTAGTTTTTAGCCCAAGTCTATATTATTAAAATAATGGGCATATGTCAATAAAAACTGATCAAATTGAATCTATAGTTTTAGAGATTAATATATAAAATGCTGCTGTGATAGACATAATAAGAGAAATACAGCCAAGGTATACTGTGTGCAAGTTTGACATTCCAGCGACAAATATGGTATTTTTCGCTTAACAAAGCAATTCTGTCCAAGTGGACGCTTAAGGGATTTGAAACCTGAGGCCGATACTATTTATAGAATGGAAAACTCATAAAGCGGATAAGCGAGTATACCAGACACAGGAGTCAAAGAGTAATCCTGGTTGGGAGATTAATTAGGAGGGATTAATATGGCAAGTATCAAAGATATTACCAGCGCTAATTTCGATAAGGAAGTATTGAAATCAGATCTACCAGTACTAATAGATTTCTGGGCACCCTGGTGTGGTCCATGCCGTATGGTAAGTCCGGTGGTTGAAAATCTTGCAGATGAAAACCAGGGAAAAATAAATGTAGGTAAGATTAATGTTGATGAAAATCAGAATTTGGCTATGCAGTATGGCGTCAGATCCATTCCTACTCTTTCCTTCTTTAAGGGTGGCTCGGAAGTAAAAAGAGTCGTAGGAGCTCAAGGTAAAGCTCAGCTGCAGAAGGTAATAGACGAAGTTACAGGTTAGAACTGATGTTTTTAGTCAGGGTCAGGAGGAATTACCTCCTGACCTCTTTAATCCTCGTCATTTTCTTCTGAATGGGTGCAGTAATATATATTATCTTCCTGAATAAGAAATTCGCAACCCTGACAATCGTTCCCCATGACCGGCATTTCATTTAGTAAGCAGAATATGAAATTTCCCAGGGTAACCTCCTTCATAATGCAACACCTCCATCCTTAATCAGGTTGATTTATTCTTTTGCTGGTAAGGCTCGGTTATCCAGCATCTTTTTAATTTCAATTTCGTGTCCTTCACTGCCCGCCTCGTAAAAAACTGTTCCGGTTAGGTCTTCAGGGAGATAGTTCTGTTTCACGTATCCGCCGTAATCATGAGGGTACCTGTATCCTTCTCCTTTGCCTGTCAGCCGCCTGGCCTGAGGATGAGAGGAATCTGCTATATGTAAAGGAACTGATATTTTCTTGGAGTCTCTCACCGCAGTGTAAGCTTTTTGAATAGCCAGCAGACTACTGTTGCTTTTAGGTGCGGCAGCCAGGTATATGGATGCTTCAGCTAAAGGGATTCTGGCCTCAGGCATACCCACAAGTTGAACTGCATGAGCTGCAGCACTGGCCAGGGTCAAAGCATATGGGTCAGCCAGGCCTATATCTTCGGCAGCATGGATCACCAGGCGTCTGGCTATAAACATGGGGTCTTCGCCCCCTTCGAGCATGACCGCCAGCCAGAATACGGCAGCATCAGGATCAGAACCCCGGATGCTTTTTATGAAGGCTGAAATACTGTCATAATGACTGTCACCCTTACGGTCGTATTTTATCATAGGCCGGGTAAGTAATTTTTGGAGCAGATCTACATCGATCACTAAATTACCTTCGTCATGCTTGTTTGATTTCACAGCTGTTTCCAGTATATTCAAGGCCATACGGGCATCCCCCTTACAGGCAGCAGCAAGGGCATCAATGGCTTCTTCATCAATAGAGACATTCAAGCTGCCTAATCCTCTGTCTCTATCTTTAAGGGCTGTATTAATAATAGTCGTGAGGTGCTTATCCTGCAGAGGTTCGAGAATATAGAGTTTAATACGCGATAATAGTGCATTATTTAGCTCGAAAAGGGGATTCTCTGTAGTAGCGCCTATCAACAACAGAGTGGCGTCCTCTACAAAAGGCAGCAGCACATCCTGTTGACTCTTGTTGAAACGGTGAATTTCATCCACAAACAATATCGTTTTCTGCTGATAATACTTGAGTCTTTGAGAGGCATCGGCAGCAATTTTGCGAATATCATTTACTCCAGCCGTGACTGCAAGTATTGACTCAAAATGAGCACTGGTCATGTCGGCTATAATTCCTGCAATACTGGTTTTACCAGTTCCAGGCGGGCCATATAATATTAATGAGTGCAGTTCGTCTTTAGCGATTAAATTCCGCAGACTGGAACCAGGCCCCACCACATGTTCCTGTCCGACTACCTCGTCTAGAGTGCGAGGACGCATCCTATAAGCCAGAGGAGTCTTAAGATCTTTTTCACCCAGATCAAACAAATCCATTTTTCTGCCTCCGTCAAGGGCATAATTACTGCAGTTATTATAAAACAAAAAAACATTAACTCACAAGGGGCAACTGGGTGACACGGGGACGGTCCTTTTGTCACCTTATTTATTCGCTGAAAAGGGGTGACAAAAGGACCGTCCCCGTGTCACCTGAAAGGACCGTCCCCTTGTCACGGTATCCTCAGTTGGCATAGGTTGCGTATAAATGTTACAATGACCGATAAAGGAGGTCTACAGTGAAGATAGCAGTACTGATGAGTGGGGGAGTAGATAGTTCTGTGGCGGCCCTGCTTCTAAAGGAAAAAGGTTATGATGTGTTCGGCTTAACCATGATCAATTGGGATCTAAAAGCAGTAGAACAGGCAGCAGAAGCGGCGCATTATTTGGGTATAAGCCATCAGGTGGTAGACCTGAGAAAGGTATTCTACGAAAAAGTCATAAAATATTTTTATTACAGCTATGAAAAGGGTCTCACTCCTAACCCCTGCGTCGAATGTAACCGGCATATTAAATTTGGAGCTTTGCTGGAGTATGCTCTGCAGCTGAATTCTGACCTGGTAGCTACTGGCCATTATGCCCGAGTAGAGCTGGACACCCATAGCCAGCGATATCTGCTGAAAAAAGGTGTAGACCGCTTAAAGGACCAGAGTTATTTCCTCTATGGGTTAAAGCAGCAGCAGTTGGGCAGGAGCATATTTCCCCTGGGCAGTCTGAATAAAACTGAGGTGACAGAAATGGCCAGGGAGGCGGGAGTAAAAGGGGCAGTAAATCCTGAAAGCCAGGAAATATGTTTTATTAATGATGATTACCGGGAATTCATTCGGGATAAGGTGGAGCACCGGTCGGGTGATGTGGTTGACTTAAATGGAAAGATCCTTGGCACTCACCGGGGACTACCTTTTTACACTATCGGACAGCGACGCGGTCTGGGCATAAGCGCCGGACGGCCAATCTATGTCATAGCTCAAGATGATAAAAATAACCATTTAATAGTAGGTGATGAGTCGGATTTATATCATGACTGTTTGCTTACCGAGAACAATAATTTTATATATCAGGAAAATATTGATTCTCCCATACAGGTGGAGGTAAAAATAAGGTATGCCAGCCAGCCTGCTTCAGCTCAGCTGGATAAGGCCGCCGATGATATGCTGAGAATCACCTTTGAAAGTCCGCAAAGAGCTATTACGGCTGGACAATCAGCAGTCTATTATTTGGATGACTATGTTCTGGGCGGAGGAATAATCGTTAAAGTTCTTAATTAGAGTTTTTGCGGCTCTTGAAAATATTTCTCCGTCCTTGCAGTAAAGCAGACAAGTATGCAGGCGGCATTAACTTTAGCCAGCCAGCATACTAATAATCCGTTATATGCGTTGAATAACGCATTTTTTTTATTTTAAGGGAAACAATATTTTTAGTAGGAAGGGGAGATATTTCATGAAAATGCGTCATATCAAACAGATGCCGGTCTTCCTTGAAAACAGTGCTGAAGTAATCGGCACCGTGCAAAAAGCAGTCATTGGTGATGACTTTAATTTGTGTTATGTAGTGATTGAGAGAGCGGGAAAACCTCCTGGGATGATATTAAATGAGGATTTGCGTCTGGAAGAAGAAACTCTGCTGATTAGAGATATGGACTGTATTAAGTCATACAAGCATGGGGAAGAATTGTCCATATATGAAGAAAAACTGGGAGATATAGTATTCGATAATAAAGGTCGTGAATTAGGAAAGGTTAGTGATTTTATACTTTCAGCCAGGGACAAAAAGGTACTTGGTATTGAGGTATTTTCAGGAGCTATAGGAGATTTGCTGCATGGCAGAAAAGAGATCAGCCTGGAGCAGGTATGCTGGAAAAGTACTGAAAGTGCAGTTGTAAACGATGAAGGGAGAGAAAACACTTGGTAAACAAATGTCCAGTCTGTGGTGGACTGCAAGTAGGAAAGGTGGGCAGCGACCAGTATTATTGCTGGAACTGCTATCTGGAATTCAATTATCATCGAGGTCGATTGAATCTATATGAAGTAGCTGAAGATGGGTCCCTGCTAGCAGTAGAGGAATCGTCACAGATATTGTAAAGACTTGGAGGTGATATCGTTGAAGGATATGTTTGGAGCAGTATTATTGGGAGCAGTGATAGGAGCTGCCGCAACCATGTTTTATTTGAACAATGAAAATGAATTAAGCAGTGCGGGCCGACAGCTAAGAAACAGTACCAGCCATGCCATTAATTTTTTAAGCAGTATGGGCCAGGATATTAATAATACTATGGGGAAGCAGGTTTAATAAGTGAAATTGAACTCAAACAACTGGCACCGTTATCTTATCTTTGCAGGGGTGGCATTAGCTGCCTCTTATTTTTTTTTCCTGGTGCTGGATGTGGTCACAACTTTCCTTCTAGGGGGTATAATGAGCTATCTCTTATATCACCCGGTAATATTTATGCAAAAACATGGCATTAAACGGCTGTATGCCATATTAATTCTTTATCTAATAGCTGTATTTGTTTTTGGACTAGTTTTGTATTGGGGTATTCCCCGTCTGGTAAATGAAGTTGGCCATCTGCTGGAAATGTATCCTCAAATTGAAGAAAGGGCTGAACAGATAGCAGAAGAAATTGATGGCGTTTCCAAACCGGTCCAGATAGATCGACTTATTCATACCAATATCAATAAAATTGAAAGTGCGGTATTTAAAGGACTGGAAAATTTTATAACAGGTATTTACTATTTCTTAAGTAAAATATTAATTCTTATACTGGCACCTATTTTAGCCTTTTACATCCTTATGGACTGGGAGAAAATCAGGGAAGGGATTCTCAACCTATTCTCACCTGGATTCAGGAGAGAATTACAGACATTAGCTGCAGATGTTGACCGAGTATTAATTGATGGAATAAAGGGTAGCATTTTGATAGCTATAATTGTCGGTGCTCTAGTAGGATTGTCAGCCTTAATCTTAGGGGTCAGATTTCCTCTGATAATTGGTTTATTATCCGGAATTACAAATTTAATTCCATATTTCGGTCCATTTATTGGAGGTATTCCAGCGGTGTTAATCGCCTATTCGGATTCTTTCCAGCTGGCAGTATATCAAGCCCTGGCTATATTCATAGTCCAACAGATTGAGAGCAATTTGGTAACGCCAAGAATACTGGGAGGCAAATTAGGAATGCACCCCCTGTTTATTATCTTTGCACTGCTGGCTGGTGGCAGCCTTTATGGAATTTGGGGTATATTGTTTGCAGTACCAGTTGCTGCTATTATTAAGGTAACTATTTCCTGGGTCTACCTGCGGTTTGCAGCTTGAGGAAAATACTAAAAAACTTGTTATAAGTTGACACAGAAGGTTTTATACCAGAAAATAGATAAGAAAAAAGTATTGTCGGGAAAGAGGAGGCCTGGTCGTGAAAAATAGTGGAGAAATAAGAAAAGCTTTCCTAGATTATTTCGAAAATAAGGGGCATGCCGTAATATCGAGTTCTTCGCTGGTTCCAGTGAATGACCCTACATTATTATTTACCAATGCTGGAATGAACCAGTTTAAAGACGTGTTTTTAGGCATAGATAAGCGTACCTATCAAAGGGCCACAACAGCACAGAAATGCGTGCGGGCTGGCGGCAAACATAATGATTTGGATACAGTTGGAAGGACTGCCCGTCATCATACTTTTTTTGAGATGCTGGGGAATTTCTCTTTTGGAGATTACTTTAAACGAGAAGCCATACACTATGCCTGGGAATTTCTGACTGAACTTGCCGGGCTCCCGAAAGAAAAACTCTGGATTACCATTTTTGAGGATGACGATGAAGCAGAGATATTGTGGCAGGAGGTAGCCGGAGTAGCCCCCGAACGTATAATACGTATGGGGGAAAAAGATAACTTCTGGGCTATGGGTGATACTGGTCCATGTGGTCCGTGCAGCGAGATACATTATGATCGGGGAGCAGACTACGCCTGTAAACAGCCGGAATGTGCGCTGGGAGTATGTGATTGTGACCGCTGGTTAGAGGTATGGAACCTGGTATTTATGCAGTATAACCGGGACGAAGAAGGCAATTTGAATCCTCTTCCCCGCCCCAGTATTGATACTGGTATGGGACTGGAAAGATTGACTTCTTTATTACAGGGAGTAGACAGCAACTTTGATACTGATTTATTCACTCCTATAATCGCAAGTATCGAAAGCATGACGGGCCTTAAATATGATCGGGGTGAAAAAGGATTTCCTTTCCGGGTCATTGCTGATCACAGCCGCGCTTGTACTTTTCTCATAAGTGATGGAGTTCTGCCCAGCAATGATGGTCGAGGATACGTTTTGCGAAGGATACTAAGGCGGGCCGTTAGATTTGGGCGTTCACTAGGTATAGAACAGGCCTTTCTCTATAAAAACGTAGATGTGGTAGCCGATATAATGAAAGATGCTTATCCCGAAATAGTCGACAGAAAAGAATTCGTAAAAGAAGTAATCAAGATGGAAGAAGATCGCTTCCTGGTAACGCTTAATGAAGGTTTAAAAAAGGTTGAAGAAATAATAGAAGGCGTAAAAGCCAGGGGCAATGAAATAATCCCCGGAGCAGAAGCTTTTATGCTTTATGATACTTATGGTTTCCCTCTGGATTTAACTGAAGATGTGGCAGAGGAAAATCGCCTGCTGGTGGATACCGATGGGTTCAACCAGATGATGGAAGAACAGCGGGAAAGGGCCCGACAGGCGAACAAATCTACCGGAGCATTTGCTCAAGAAGTCATTATATCAGAACTTATGCAGGGAGTGACTTCTGGACCAACCATCTTCACCGGTTATGAAAACACTAACGATGAATCAACTATCATTGCCATCATAAAAGGAGACCAACTGGTTGATGAGGCAGTTGATGAGCAGGTATTATTAGTTACTGCCAATACACCTTTTTACGCAGAAAGCGGCGGACAAGTAGCTGATACCGGGGTAATAATGGGAGATCAAGGTGAACTGGCGGTGGAGGATGTTCAGAAAGTTGGGAACTGTGTTGTTCATGGAGGTAAAGTGCAGGGCAGATTAAGGTCTGGTGAAACCGTACGTCTGCTGGTAAGTGAAGCCCAAAGACTGGATACTGCCAGAAACCATACTGCTACCCATCTGCTGCATAAAGCCTTGCGGCAGGTATTAGGTGAGCATGCCCAGCAGAAGGGTTCGCTGGTAGATCCTTCTAGATTGAGATTTGATTTTTCTCACCTGGCTTCTCTTTCGGAAGATGAACTGCTTAAGATAGAAGATATGGTCAACGAATTTATTCTGGGGGTACACGAGGTAAGGACCCAGGTTACAGGCCTGGAAGATGCGAGGGAATTTGGAGCTATAGCTCTGTTTGGCGAGAAATATGATGAACAGGTGCGGGTAGTAGAGGTTGAAGGAGTCAGTATGGAACTCTGCGGTGGCACCCATGTCAGGAATACTGGACAAATAGGTAGTTTCAAAATACTATCCGAGGGCAGTGTGGGGTCAGGGCTGCGGAGAATAGAGGCTCTAACCGGACGAGGGGCCCGGGAATATTTTAGTGGGATGGAAAGGACCCTGAAAGCGGCTGCTTCAGCTTTGAGGGTAGCCCCAGCTGAAATAGGACATAAAATAGATACTGTACAGCATACGCTTAAGGAGCACGAAAAAGAGATTGAAAACCTGAAAGGAAGGCTTTCTCGTGCTTCCAATGAGGACTTGATTAGTAAAGCTTACGAACTTTCCGGAAGCAAAGTGCTGATAGAAAAGGTAGAAGCACAGGATGCAAGTACTTTAAGGGAAAACGCAGAAATGCTTAAAGATAAACTCGGCAGTGGCATAGTATTATTAGCCTCGGTCAGCCAGAACAAGGTTTCCCTGGTTTCTTTTGTGAGCAAAGATTTGATTGATAAAGGCTTGCATGCAGGGAATATTGTAGGCACTGCCGCTAAGATTGCCGGGGGCGGCGGGGGAGGACGACCGGATATGGCTCAGGCTGGTGCCCGGGATAAGAGCAAATTAGACGAGGCTCTGGCTGCTGCTCGAGATATGGTAGAAAAAATCCTGGCATAAACAAAGGGATTTCCAGGGCCAGTGTAGAAATCTTTGCCAAGAGGAGGTGTGGTGTATGGCTCAGGGAATGGATGAAACAGTCAGTTTTAAACGAGAGAGGGAAGGCGAGGAACGCATCAAGGAGATTCTGCAGTCCGTATATAAATCGCTGGAAGAAAAGGGATATAATCCAGTTAATCAGATGGTAGGGTATATGATTTCCGGTGATCCAGCATATATTACGAGTCATAATGATGCCCGCAGCCTTATCTGCAAAGTAGACCGGGATGAGATCATGGAAGTACTGGTAAAAGAGTATTTAGCCAACGGATAAAAGAATTACGATAAATCCCCGTGCTTGGCATGGGGATTCATTGTTTATGGTATAAGGAGTTCCTTTTATGAGAATAATGGGCTTAGATGTAGGGGTAAAAAGAATAGGGATTGCATTGAGCGACCCTATGGAAATAGTAGCCGGAGGACACTCGGTACTGGAACGCCGAGCTTTGCAGCAGGATTTGGAACATATTGGAAACATTTGCGCTAGTTATGAGGTGAAGATGATCGTATTGGGCCTGCCACGTAATATGGATGGCAGCATCGGTCCCAAGGCTCTGGAAATAAAAGACTTCGCCGCTAGACTGGAAGATTTCACCGGTATTAAGACCACGTTCTGGGATGAACGGTTATCAACTGTAGCAGCCGAGAAAGTCCTGCTGGAAGCGGATGTTTCCCGGGCCAAAAGAAAAAAAGTCATTGATAAACTAGCCGCTATTACTATTCTGCAAAACTATCTGGATGGGGTAAAGCGCTAACCTAATTGTTTATTGTTGGAAAAAAAGTTATTTGACAAATGAACAGCCAACCTATAGAATTGCTGTAGCTTGAAAGAAGAGGTGAATATATGAGCGACGAAGAACTTTTTGAAGAAGAATACCCTGTGCTGGTACTGGTTGATGAAGAAGGCGTAGAGATGGAATTTGAACTGATTGCCGAGTTGGATATTCAGGATAGTAAGTACCGGGTTCTGCTGCCCCTTGATGAATTCTTTTTTGAAGAAGCAGAAGAAGATGAACTGGATGGAGAAGTTGAAGGCGGCGGAGTAGTAATATTTAAAGTCATGTATGATGAAGAAGGTAACGAGTTTCTTGCTGACATAGATGATGATGAAGAATGGGAAATGGTCGCAGATGTATGGCAGGAACTTACTGAAAGCGAAGAAATTTAAGTAAAAATATTATGCCAGGCCGATGACATGAGACCCCTTCGGGGACTGCACTTGGAGCTCGCTGTGCTCGAACTAGTATAACAGTGAAGATCAAGGCATGAAAGAGCCCTTCGATTGAGGCGTACCTGAGTACGTTGATTGAGCGGGGCTTTTGAAATAACGCAGATATTCGTTTGCATTCATAGTGAGCCTTACACGAGCATACATTGTGATCTTGTAAAGGACTTTTGTCATCGGTCGGGGAAGCCTTAAGGGCTTCTTTTTTTATTTTCAAAAATCCCAGGTATAGGTTACAATATATTAGTTAGCCTTATGAGTTTTAACGCGATTTTTATGGCAGTTTTGGAGGATGGGTTTTGTTGAAGGGGAAAGTAAGAGTATATTTCGCAATTATAACAGTTGCAGCTTTATTATTAGGAGTGGGCGGATACTTTTATCAGCAGTTCTTCCTTTCTGACAAGTTTCTGCCCGGGGTTAAAATTGCTGGAATATCAGTGCAGGGCTGTACGCTAGCACAGGCCCAGCAGCAGCTGCAGTTGTATCTGGATCAGGCCTATACCACACCGATTGTGTTTTATGCTGAGGATTATCAGTATAGCACGGTAATGAAGGATATATCCAAAGAGGTGGATGTAGGTCAAGCTGTAGAAAAAATCTTTCGAGAGGAAAGAGAGCGGGACCTGCTATCTAAAATAACAAATCTAAACGGGTTTAGAGAATATAATTATTCTTTACCTATAGCCTATGATAGTGAAGTTAAGCAGGTATTGCTGGATACCTGGAACGAAATACTGGGCCAGGAAGCCGTTAATGCCCAGCTTGATATGAATCCCAGTCTGGGGTTGATTGTGATCCCTGAAGTTAGCGGCTGGGTAGTAGATGTGCAGGCAACATTTAAGCAGCTTCCCAACCAGTGGTCAGAGTTGGAGGCAGTAAGAGCTAATATATCAATTGCTGAACAAGTACCGGAAGTTACTGCCAAAGATTTAGAAATTATGGGCGAACTGGCCTCCTATGTTACCTGGTACAAGGTAGCCGAAATAGACAGAAGTCATAATCTTACCAGAGCCGCTAACTCAATTAATGGTCATATGGTAAGACCCGGGAAAGAGTTTTCTTTTAATAAAACTGTGGGTCCTCGTACCCTGGCGACTGGTTACCGGGATGCTCCGGTGATTGTAGGCAATACTCTTGAACCTGGACTGGGAGGGGGTATATGTCAGGTATCTTCCACCTTGTATAACGCATGTCTGCTAGCGGGATTAGATATAGTTGAAAGACATAACCATGGACTGGCAGTTTCTTATGTACCACTAGGTTTGGATGCGACGGTTGCCTATGGAGCCAGTGACTTTCGTTTCAAGAATAATACTGATTATCCGGTGTATATTCGGGCACTGGCCGGTGGAGGAAAGCTAAGCGTAAATATATACGGACATCTTGAATATAAGAAAAACATTCAGACCAGTCATGTAGTGGATGAGATATTACCGTTTGAATATCGGGATGAAATAGATCCTGAAATGAAAACGGGTGAGAGCCGGGTAGACCATAAAGGATTTCCAGGGTATGTAGTCAGGTCCTTCCGGACTTATTATGATAACGCCAACCAGCTTATAAACAGTGAAATGCTAGCACGGGATAAATATAAACCTTTTGATGAAATAACTTATGTAGGGCCTCCCGGAGCAGAAGAAATAACAGACCCGTTTGAACCTTTGGTAGATGGTGAAACAGATATTGAGGGGGATAGTCAAGAGGAAGATCAGGTTAATAATAATCCTGACGCTGAAGCAGAAAATAATGAAGATCCGCAGATAGAGGGACCGCCTGAAGATAGTTAATAAAGAAGCTTCCTGGAGAGGTGTAAAGAAGTGAGTGAGTTAAAGCTGATGATGAATCAAAAAGTGACCCGGGTGGTTATGCTGTTCATATTATTACTGGTTGGATTCATCTTGACCGGGTATTATCTATTGTTAATGCAGCTTAAGCCAATAGATCCTGGAGATAATACCTGTATAGACATTAGAATAGCTGAAAACAGTACAGCAGGGCAGGTGGCAGAGCTTCTTTACAGCAACCGGCTTATCCGGAATGAAACTTTATTTTTAGCCTACTGCCGGCATAAAGGTCTGGACAGCAGCTTAAAAGCTGGACACTATCAATTCAACCGCAGCCAATCGTTACAGGAAATAGCCGCAGCTATCTCGGTGGGTAAAGTAGTAACCATAGCTTTCACCATACCAGAAGGATATACGGTGGACAAAATTGGAGAACTGCTGATAGAAAAAAACATTTGCAGCATCGAGGAATGGCAGGAAGCGATCAACATGGACTACAATCACGAATTTCTCCAGCTGGCTGATCCAGGAGAAGGTAAATCTTATCTGGAAGGCTTTCTATTTCCAGATACTTATGTAATAGCTGAAGACACTAGTGCCACTGAAATAGTAAATGCCATGCTGGGCAATTTTGAAAAGCTTTGGACCGAAGAATTTGAACAGCAGGCTTTGAATCAAGATATGAATGTCTATGATGCCATAATCATCGCATCAATGATTGAGAAAGAAGCCATGGTCGATAATGAAAGAAAGATTATTTCTGGAGTCATACAGAATCGCCTGGATAGAGACATGCTTTTGCAGATTGATGCTACTATCTTATACCTGCTGAATAATGATGAAAAAGATATTATCTTTTATGAGGATCTGGAGATTGATTCGCCTTATAATACCTATAAATATGTCGGACTTCCACAGGCTCCCATTGCCTGCCCCGGTAAAGCGGCTATTGATGCAGCATTAAATCCGGAACAGCATGAATATCTGTATTACGTATCCCGGGGAGATGGCAGTCACCAATTCAGCAAGACCTACAGTGAGCACCTGCAGGCAAAAGCCCAGTACATAGACTAAGTGCCGGGAGAAAGTAAATGGCATAAAGGCTTCCTTACTTTCCTGTTTGCTTTAGAGGGTCTGTGAAGGTGGAGGTTAGGGAAGACTTAGGAGGCTCTGCTTATGAAACGCCCTGAACTGGTTTTGCCAGCGGGAGATTTGGAAAAATTAAAAACAGCCTGTTTATTTGGTGCTGATGCAGTATACCTGGGAGGCAAAGAATACAGTCTGCGGGCTTATGCAGGTAATCTTGGCCTGCCGGAAATTAAAGAAGGGCTGGAGTTTGCCCATGCCCGGGGGAAAAAAGTATATACCGCGGTTAATGTACTGGCACGTAACCATGATCTGGTAAAATTACCGGAATATCTCGAACAGCTCGCTGCAATCGGGGTAGATGGTCTAATAATTTCGGATCTGGGGGTGATGAAAATGGCATCCCGGTATGCTCCACACCTGCCGGTTACCATAAGCACCCAGGCCAGTGTAAGCAATTATGAAGCCGCCAGGTTATATAGTGAGCTGGGAGCAAAAAGGATCGTTTTGGCCCGGGAGCTATCCCTGGAGGAAATTGCGGAGATAAAAAGCAGGGCAGAGGTGGAAATAGAAATCTTTGTTCATGGAGCCATGTGTGTTTCCTACTCGGGCCGCTGTCTCCTGTCACATTACATGGTAGGAAGGAGCGGCAATCGGGGCGAATGTGCTCATCCCTGTCGTTATTCCTATACTCTGATGGAAGAAAAGAGAGCCGGTGAATACTTCCCCATCCATGAAGATGAAAAAGGAACCTATATTTTGAATTCACGGGATCTCTGTCTTATAGAATATATTCCCCAGCTGATGGAGGCAGGAATCGATGCCTTTAAAGTTGAAGGGAGGATGAAAAGCCCATTATATGTAGCGAGTGCAGCTGCTGCTTATCGTAGTGCTATTGACTGCTATGCAGAAAATGGAAGTACATTTAGCCCGGAACAAATTAAGATCTGGGTAAGTGAGCTTTCCGGTACAGCTGCCAGACCCTTTACCAATGGTTTTATAGAAGGAGAATCTCCTTTGCTCCAGGATATTAATAAAAATATCCAGCAGGGGAGGGTTGATTTCTGCGGAATTGTGAAAGGGTACGACTATGAAAAGAAGATGCTGGAGATCGAACAGAGAGCTAATTTTGGACCAGGGGAGGATATGGAAATCATGCTTCCCGGACAGGGGATCAAGAAGTTAGAGATATGCTGTATCTATGATAAGGAAGGCCAGGAATTAGATCGGGCCCGGCATCCCCGGCAGAGAGTTATGGTACCCAGCCTGGAGCCGGTGCAGGAAAACTCAATACTTAGAAGGGCAGGTGCCTAAAATAAGGAACGACATCTATGCTCGGGTGGCAGTGAAAGATATAGATATGCTGACTAAAATTATCGAAGCCTATGATCATCTCGGTATTGTTTCTACTATCAGTCAGGGTGACGGAATCGTCATTATCAGAGGCACTGCAGATACCAGACCGGAGTTAATCCAGATACTTGACAGCTTACCATTCCAGGTGGAAATAATCGATAATTAATTGTATAACCACCTCCTTGACAGCCAATGATACAAATACAGGCTTAAAGGAGGTTTTCTTATTGATTAAGCGCCGTATTGCCGGACTGATGTGCGTTTTTCTAGCAGTATTCCTGTTTCTATCCGCCTCTGTCGCTTATTACCAACTGGTAAAGGGCCCTGGCCTGGCCAGGGAAGCGGCGGCCATGAGAAACAAGAAGATTGAAATTAAGGAATGGTCGCGAGGAGAAATATACGATCGGAATTATTTGCTCTTAACGGGAAGTACTGCCTCAACGGCTCTTTACTGTCTGCCCCGGGATATAAAAGCCAGCAGCATGCCATCTACTGAAGATCAGAGAATTGCTGAGGCAGCTAAAATCCTATCAGCCTGCCTTGACCATACCGAGAGCACAGAAATTAGATTGAAACTGGAACAGGCTAATGCAGCCGGGGGGAGTATCATCAGAATTGCATCTGACCTGGAACAGCAGGAGATCCAGGCTATTAATGATTCGGGTCTGATTGGGGTAATAGCTGCCCCGGTTTTAAAAAGATACCGAGAAGACGGTTTTTGTGCCCACCTGCTGGGTTATGTCGGTAAAGGCGAAGATAGTTCCGGAAAGGCAGGGCTGGAGAAGCTTTATAACGATATCCTGGAAGGAAGTCAGACTGGACAGGAGATAGTATCGGTTCAGGATGCACGTGGCATTACTATTCAGGGATTGATGTTTCGCATGCGGCAGGAGCAGGATAAGGAGAAAAGCTGTCTGGTTTTGACCATAGACAGCAGGGTACAGGAACTGGTCGAAAAGGCAATGAATGGTAAGGTAGCAAAAGGAGCGGTAGTAGTATTAGATGTAAACAGCAAAGAAGTCCTGGCTATGGCCAGCAGGCCGACTTTTAACCCCTATGCAGACATAGAACAAATAATTATAGAAGATGGGCGCAGCACTCTTATCAATCGGGCCTTAAGCAGGTATCATCCCGGATCTATTTTTAAGATACTAGTGGCCTCAGCAGCTTTGGAGGAAAAAGCAGTAGAATTGGAAGATAAATTTTTTTGCTCGGGCAGCTACGAATTTTCGCAGGATCTTTCCATTTCCTGCTGGAAAGAAGAAGGGCATGGAAAATTATCTTTCCCGGAGGCATTTGCCATGTCATGCAATCCTTCGTTTATTGAAATAGGATTAAGGTTAAACAGGAACCGGCTTTTGGATTATGTAGAGAAATTTCATATAACTGATGAAACCTTGTTAGGTTATAACAGTGATCGAGATTATTCTTACGTAAACATCGAGCCGGGAAAACCAGCTCTGGCTAATGCTTGTCTGGGACAGCAGGGAGTTATGCTTACTCCCCTGCAGATTGCGTCTCTGATTGCAACTATAGCTGATAACGGTCAGTGGGCAGCACCATCGCTGGTCCAATATTCCATAAACAAGCAAGGCATAAAAACGTCCCTGGGTACGGCTGATAAAGAACAGGTGATCAGTGAGAAAACCGCACGGATAGTGCAGGATTTGATGATAAAGACCGTAAATGACGGTACGGGGAAAACTGCCGCCCTGAAGACAGTACAGGCAGCAGGAAAGACTGCCACCAGCCAGGAAGGTATAGTAACTGATGGTGATGAAGAAAGAGAGGTTTTAAACACCTGGTTTGCCGGGTTTTTCCCTGCAGATAAGCCGCGATGGGCGATAGTGGTTATGGTAGAAGACGGAACCTCCGGAGCCGCTGATGCCGCCCCGGTGTTCAAAGAAATAGCCAACGGCATGCTGGACATCCTATAATGGGGACATATACTTCAGGGACATTCCTGCCACCACATAATGGGGACATTCCTTCAAACAAAGTACTTCAAGGAAGGTGTGTCCCCTGACCCTAGCGGGCTGGTGTGTCCCTGTTCCTTAGCCCGAGATTATCACCGTTCTGCCCACCACCCGATGAATCGGTGTATCCCCGTTCCTTAGCTTGAGACCTCCAGACCTATTCCGACTATTGATGCAAGTTTACCAAAATTCTCTTAGCTCCCAGCCAAGGTGTGTTAAAGGGGCATTTCGGGTTAATTGACGTACATATTACACCATGCTATTATTATAAATATAAAAGGAGTTACCGCTTTTGTGACGGCGGTTAGTCCTAAATGGTTTTAGGCCGCTCTCACGGGCGGCCTGGTTACTTTCTATGCAACAGACACATGGCATGGAGACATTCCGAGACCACTGAAAAAGTCTATTGAGGTAAACGGGTATGCATAAATACACTTGCTCCCAGTCTTCGCATGGACAACATTAACTGCTTGTCGATTACCTCCAGGGGTACAGCGCCAATTCGCATCCGTGCTCAGCGGCGCTCTCGCGGCGTCCGTGCCGCTCGCCCCCTTCCGCTAATCGCCTTCGCAGGATGTTGTTACCCATGCTTCGCCAACGGCCGCCAGTATATTTATACATACCCTGGCGAAGTTTTGGGACTTTTTCAGTGGTCTCGGACATTCCTGGTACCAAGCTCCCCAAGGCCTGGTGTGGCCCCCTTTCCTTACTCAAGAACCTACCTTAGCATGAGAAACCATCATACTCCCCGCCACATCCATGTGACTCACCCCAAAAAATCCGAGCTCTCAGTCCGGGTATTTTAAAGACAAAAAAATCTTGACTATTATTGACTATTGTTTGAAGTGGTATTATAATTTAACTAAAGATATCCCATTATGACCCCTGCATGAATGATTATGCTGGGATCTAGGCAGATTATTTAAGAGAAATGATATTTTAAGGAGTATGATGATTAGGACCTTATGGACAATTGGAAAAAGAGGAGGTTGACAATATGCCAAAAGCAGTTGGAATTGACCTGGGTACAACTAATTCAGTTGTAGCAATAATAGAAGGTGGAACCCCCACCGTAATAGTAAACGCCGAAGGATCAAGGACTACACCTTCGGTTGTTGCGTTTAAAGCAGCTAACGAACGACTGGTAGGACAGGTAGCCAAGCGGCAGGGAGCATTAAATCCGGAGAAGACTTTTTATTCAGTTAAAAGGTTTATCGGCCGCCGCTACTCGGAAACGAATAATGAAAGAGAATTAGTTCCTTACACTATTACCAAAGGAAAGGATGATTCGGTACGCTTTAAGGTCGATGATAAATTTTATTCGCCCGAGGAGATATCGGCTATGGTGCTGCAAAAACTGGTTGAAGACGCCTCTCAATATCTGGGGGAGAAAATAACTGATGCGGTTATTACGGTACCGGCGTATTTTAATGATGCTCAGCGACAGGCTACTAAAGATGCAGGAAAAATAGCAGGATTGAATGTGCTGCGTATTATTAATGAACCTACTGCAGCTTCTCTGGCCTATGGGTTGGATAAGAAGAAAAACGAGACCATATTGGTATTTGACCTGGGGGGAGGCACTTTCGATGTCTCCATACTGGAAGTAGGGGATGGGGTATTTGAAGTTAAATCGACCAGTGGGGACACCCATCTGGGAGGCGACAATTTTGATAAAGCTATAGTCAATTGGATGTCCGAAGAATTTAAAAAAGACTTTGGCATTGATCTGAGGAATGATAAACAGGCTCTGCAGCGTCTTACTGAAGCCGCAGAAAAAGCTAAAATGGAGCTTTCCAGTATGATGGAAGCCCATATCAGTCTGCCCTTTATTACCGCAGATGCCAGCGGCCCCCGGCACCTGGATATGAAATTAACCCGGGCTAAATTTGAGGATTTAATACATGATCTTCTGGAACGCCTGCGGGAGCCGGTTGAAAATGCTATTAAAGATGCTGGGCTTACCGCCGCAGACATAGAAGAAGTAATCCTGGTAGGAGGTTCTACCCGTATTCCCGGCGTTCAAAAAATAGTAGAAGATATAAGCGGCAAAAAACCTAACATGGGCGTTAATCCGGATGAAGTGGTTGCTGTTGGCGCGGCTATCCAAGCCGGAGTACTGGCCGGAGAAGTTAAAAATGTAGTCCTGTTGGATGTTACTCCCTTATCCCTGGGGGTCGAAACAATGGGTGGAATTATGACCAAAATCATCGAGAGAAATACTACCATACCAGTAAGACGAAGCGAAGTATTCTCAACGGCGGAGGATAACCAGCCAGCAGTGGATATACATGTTCTTCAAGGAGAACGTGAAATGGCGGCGGACAATCGTACTCTGGGCCAGTTTAAACTGGAGGGTATTCCTCTGGCCACCCGGGGCGTGCCCCAGATAGAAGTAACTTTTGATATAGACGCCAATGGTATCTTAAAGGTGAGTGCCAAAGATAAGAGCAGCGGCAAGGAACAGACCGTTACTATCAGTGGCTCGTCTAATCTGGATGAATCGCAAATTGATCGTATGGTCAAAGACGCCGAGAAATTCCAGGAAGAAGACCGCAGGAAAAGGGAGCAAAGCGAGAAATTGAATGCAGCCGATGCAGCAGTGTATCGGGTAGAAAGGCAGTTAAAGGAAAACGATGCCGGTTTGCCAGCGGGGGAAAAAGCAAAGGTTGAAACAGTACTGGAAGAACTAAAAGAGGCTATTAAGGACAAGGCTTCAATAGATAAAATAGATCAGCTTATATCCGAGTTGGAGACCGCAGCGCAGGTCTTATACCAGCAGGGAAAATCCGAATCAGCTGCCCAACCAGGCAGTGAGCAGGGAGACGAGGTAATAGATGCTGAGTATGAGGAAAACTAAAAGATAAATAATAACGGAGGCTGTTTAACATGGCAGTACAATATCAGGATTACTACGAGGTTCTAGGTGTGGGGAGAGATGCCGAGGCCAAAGATATTAAAGCAGCTTATAGAAAACTGGCTCGCAAATGGCACCCGGACCTGCATACGGGGAAGAAAAAAAAGGAAGAAGCGGAAGAAAAATTTAAACAAATAAATGAAGCTTATGAGGTCCTGAGCAACCCGGAAAATAGGTCTAAATATGATCGCCTGGGGAAAAATTGGCGTAACGGGGATAATTTCACCCCCCCGCCTGATTGGGGGGAGGGAGTTCATTATTACAGTACCGGTGACGGCGATTTGGGTGGATTTAGCGACTTCTTTGAGACACTTTTTGGTACCCGCGGCGGCAGAAGAACCGCCGGAGCTGATATGGGAGGGTTCAATAGCAGACCTATGCGGGGACAGGATATAGAAAGCGAAATTGAAGTTACCCTGGAAGAGGCTTATAATGGCGGTACTCGGTCCATAAGTCTTACTTCCAGCAAAGCCTGCTCCGAATGTCAGGGACGCGGAATCGTGGATCGCGGATTTTGCAGCCGGTGTGGCGGCACAGGCAGCATACCTGAGAGAAAAAACCTGGAAGTAAAAATTCCCTCCGGAGTGGGTGAAGGCAGCATTATACGACTCAAGAATCAAGGGGGAGAGGGCTACGCAGGCGGAAGCCGGGGTGACCTTCACTTGAAAGTGCGTATCAGTCCGCATCCGATATTTACTATTAAAGGAACTGACCTGGAATCTGAAGTTGTGGTAAGGCCTGAACAAGCCGTTATAGGAGATAAAATTAGTGCAGCTACTATTGATGGGAATGTAAATGTTACGATTCCCCCGGGAAGTTACAGTGGACAAAGAATGCGGCTAAAGGGAAAAGGAATGCCCAAAAAGGGAGGGGGACGCGGGGATCATTATTTAGCAGTAAAGATTGATATACCGCGGGACCTTACGGAAGAGGAAAAGCAGTTATATGCCAGTTTAAAGGACTTGCGAAGGAAGTAGGGGTAAAGATATGAGGATGATTAGGATATATTACCATACCGCTCATGATAAACTTCCGATTTCCGAGCTGGATATCCATCCGGACCTCCTGGATATTCTTGAGGAATTGGGGATAGTACAGATAAAAGATAATTGTATTGAGTCTCAGGACAGCCGGCGCCTGTATAAAATGCTGCGCCTGAAAGAATTTCTGGGGGTTAATTTTAATGGGGCAGCGGTTATTGTTGATCTGCTGCAGCGAATAGAGGAATTAGAAGAGGAGATAGAGCGTTTGAAAAGAGAGGTGAGATAAATGAATATGGAGCGGTTAACGCAAAAATCCAGGCAGGCCCTGGCTTCTGCCCAGCAGTTAGCAGCCGAGCGACATCAGCAGGAAGTAAGCGGTAAACACCTGATGGCGGTACTGGTTAAGCAGGAAGATGGTATCACCCCTAGACTTATGGAACAGGCCGGCATTAATGTAGCTAATTTTGAGCAGCGGCTTATCCAGCTTCTGGACAAAGTGCCCGCGGTACATGGTTATGAGAGCCAGGTATACATGAGCTCTGCCCTGGCCCGAGTTTTGGGTCAGGCGGAAAGGGAAGCCTCAGATCTAAAAGACGAATACATTAGTGTGGAACATATTATTCTAGGTCTTATAGCAGAAGGTGAAAACGATTTGAAAGCCTTGTTTGCCCAGACAGGCTTATCCCGTGAAGTACTCCTTTCATCTTTAAAACGGGTGCGTGGTTCCCAAAGAGTTACCAGCGATAACCCGGAGGAGAGCTATGAAGCTTTACAGAAGTACGGACGAGACTTGACCAGATTAGCCCAAGAAGGGAAACTGGATCCCGTAATAGGGCGGGATGAAGAAATACGCCGGGTAATGGAAATATTATCCCGCCGCACCAAGAACAACCCGGTATTGATCGGGGAACCCGGGGTTGGAAAAACTGCCATCGTCGAAGGCCTGGCGCGCAGAATCGTAACCGGTGACGTGCCGGAGGGACTTAAAGGCAAGCAGCTTATATCACTGGATATGGGTTCTCTGGTAGCAGGAGCCAAGTATCGAGGTGAGTTCGAAGAGAGATTGAAAGCGGTTCTGAAGGAAGTTGAACAATCCAGTGGACAGATAATCCTGTTTATTGATGAACTGCACACTGTTATAGGGGCAGGTGCAGCCGAAGGAGCCATGGATGCCAGTAATCTATTGAAACCGATGCTGGCCAGGGGAGAGCTACGTGCTATTGGCGCTACTACTCTGGATGAATATCGTAAGCATATTGAAAAGGATGCTGCTTTGGAAAGGCGTTTTCAGCCAGTTATGGTGAATCAACCCTCGGTGGAAGATACTATTTCCATTCTAAGGGGTCTTAAGGAACGTTATGAAGTACATCATGGGGTGCGGATACAGGACTCAGCATTGGTAGCAGCGGCTGTACTTTCGGATCGTTATATATCGGACCGCTTTTTGCCTGATAAAGCGATTGACTTGATGGACGAATCGGCGGCCAAGCTGCGTACCGAGATAGACAGTATGCCATCAGAACTGGACGAAATAACCCGCCGTATCATGCAGCTGGAAATAGAAGCCGCTGCTCTGGAAAAAGAAAAGGATAATGCCTCCAAGGAAAGACACAGTAATATCTTAAAAGAGCTGCAGGACTTGAGAAGCGAATCGGATGTGATGCAGGGGCAGTGGGAAGCTGAAAAAGCAGCTATTTCCAGAGTCCGTGACATAAAGAGGGAAATGGACGAATGCCGTACCGAGATCGAGAAAGCCGAGCGGGAATATGATTTGAATCGAATTGCTGAACTTAAATATGGAAAACTAAATGAGCTGGAACGCAAATTGAGAGAAGAAGAGGAAAAAATGCTGAATAAGCAGGGCAGCAGCTTATTAAAAGAAGAAGTAGATGAAGAAGACATTGCCCGGGTAGTCAGCCGCTGGACAGGTATACAGGTGAGCAGATTGCTGGAAGGGGAGAAAGAAAAGCTTATGCACCTGGATGATATACTCCATGAGCGAGTTATCGGTCAGCAAGAGGCGGTAACAGCTGTGGCTGACGCAGTATTGCGGTCCCGGAGTGGACTGAAAGATCCCAACCGTCCGGTAGGAAGTTTCATATTCCTGGGACCTACCGGGGTAGGAAAGACTGAACTTAGTAAGGCTCTGGCCGAAGCTTTGTTTGACGATGAAAAGAGCATCATCCGTCTGGATATGTCCGAGTATATGGAAAAACACAGTGTATCCCGACTGGTGGGGGCTCCTCCTGGATATGTAGGTTATGAAGAAGGTGGACAATTAACCGAGGCTGTACGCCGCAAGCCTTACTCGGTAGTCCTGTTTGATGAAATTGAAAAAGCTCATTATGATGTATTCAATATACTTCTGCAGATACTGGATGATGGTCGTTTAACCGATGGCAAGGGAAGAAGGGTTGATTTTAGAAACACTATAATTATCATGACCTCCAATATTGGCAGTCAGGAAATCCTTAATTTCCAGGAGCAAGGCGGTAATTATGAAGAGATGAGAGAGCGGGTTCTGGGCTTGCTGAAGATGAATTTCAGGCCAGAATTTCTTAATCGGATCGATGAAACTATAGTATTCCATGCTCTGGAAAAAGAGCAGATTGAAGAAATTGCAGGAATGCTGCTAAAAAATCTCGCTCTTCGTTTTCGGCAGACGGTACGAGGTCTGCTTACCTGGGACGAACAAGCTCTGGATTATTTAGCCCAAAGGGGTTATGAGCCAGCTTACGGTGCCAGACCATTGAAACGATTTATTCAACAGGAAATCGAAACCTTATTATCAAGGAAAATCATTGCTGGTGAAATTGGACCTGATGATCGGGTTAATATCAGCGCTGATAATAATGGTGTAGTTATTGAAGTAGAGCAAATTGATTAAAGGACCAACCTGAGTGGAGAACCTATTCTCGGCTGCCTGGTTTTGGGAGTAAAGAGAAATCTAATATACAATGCAAAAGCCCCTGATGGGATGGTCCTGTCAGGGGCTTCAATCGTCGGCCGATTTATTCGTTTTATAACGCTAGCTGCGCCTCATATTGCCGAAAATTAAGCAGCAGATTGCTCCTGCTTTTTCTCGGTATCCCGGATCTTTTTGAAATCCTGGGTCTCAGCCACTATAACTGACGACAATGCCAGCAGGGCAATCAAATTAGGTATCGCCATAGCTCCATTAAAGGTATCAGCAATATCCCATACGATACTTATTTTGGTGATTGCACCGATGAAAGCACAGATGCAGAATATAACCCGGTAAGGTATCAAGCCTTTATATCCTACCAGGTAATAAAAGCACTTTTCTCCATAGTAAGACCAGCCCAACACGGTTGAATATGCAAAAAATATGAGTGCGATGGTGACCAGAGTACTTCCGAACCCAGGCAGGAAAAACCCGAAGGCATTTCCGGTAAGAGAAGCAGCTACGGAAGTATCTGCTCCTATGTACAGGCCCGACATTACCAGAGCCAGCCCGGTAATTGAACATACTATAATGGTATCCAGAAAGGTACCGGTCATAGATACCACACCCTGCCGACAGGGGTGGTCAGTTTTGGCAGCAGCAGCAGCTATAGGTGCAGAACCTAGACCTGCTTCGTTGGAGAATACACCTCTGGCCACACCGAACCTTATGGTGGTTCCAATCAAAGCACCAAAGCCGGCCTGAGCAGTAAAGGCCTGAGTGAATATTACCCCAAAAGCATGCGGCACCAGGGTAATATTAGCTATTATAATGTATATGCCGGCCAGTATGTAGAATACCGCCATAAAAGGAACTACCACTCCGGTTGCTTTTCCTATACTCTTAACTCCACCCAGTATTACTATTGCTGTTAATGCAGCCAGGATAATGCCGGTAATATATGGACTTACTCCAAAACTCGACTGAACTGCACCTGCCACGGCATTAGTCTGTACCAGGTTGCCGATACCGAAAGCGGCTACTGCTCCAAACAGGGCGAATATCCAGGCCAGCCATTTCCAACCCAGACCCTTTTCAATGTAATACATTGGTCCGCCGGCCATATTGCCATTTTCATCTATAACACGATATTTAACCGCCAGCACTGCTTCTCCATATTTGGTAGCCATTCCAAATATGGCTGTGATCCACATCCAGAATACAGCTCCTGGTCCTCCCAGGATAACAGCTGTTGCAACACCCACAATGTTACCGGTTCCAATAGTTGCTGCAAGAGCGGTCATCAAAGCTTGAAAATGAGAAATGTCACCTTCCGACTCCTGATCCTGCGATTTAGTAAAAGCAAGTTTGAGACCATAGCCCAGACTCTGAAACTGCCAGAACCCTAACCTTAAGGTTAGAAATACACCTGTACCTACCAAAAATACCAGCATCCAGGGTCCCCAGACAAAGCTATTAATGGTACTGATCAAATTAGCAAAAAAGTCCACAACAAAATTCCTCCTCTTATCTCTAAAAAATTGTAATCCCCCGTACCGACAATACGGCACAAACCTGCTGCCCTATCAAGCCTGTGAAAAAAACTACAAATACTAGTATTCGCGTTTAATTTTTAAAATCCCTGCTGCATTCACTGTATACAAATGTTTGCACAAATAAAATTTGTATAACTTGCAATACCTATAAACAAAACTTACAATTAGATAAGCTTTTTCACAGAATAGCGATAGGAGGTGAATTGGACTGATAACGAAAGACATGATTATTAAAGATATAGTTGAAAAATATCCTCAGACTCTGCCTGTGTTTGGACAGTTTCAGATGGGATGTTTAGGATGCAGTGGTGCTCTCTTTGAAACCCTGGAGCAGGGAGCCGCGGCTCATGGAATCGATGTTGATGCTATGGTAAAAGCACTAAACCAAATAATCGTACCTCGTAATTAAAATATTTCAACATATTTGCATGAGATTAGATTTGAAGGCTGCCGTACTGGCAGCCTTGGGTATTTCATGGCTTAGCTTCATCTGATAATTAATTACTGATCATAAATTTGATACCTCAGCTTTAGCAGCCTTTGCTGTCCAGCAGGAATATTACAAAGAATAAATGGACTCATATACAAATATATATGCAATATAATATGCTGCCGCTCTTTATGCAATCCGGGCAGCCTTATCAAGAGCAATCACCTGGTGTTCGCCGGTGGTTGTTTTTCTTGTATTTAGAGGGCCTGTCTCGGCCTGCTGCGGGGTACCCGGGCAGTAAATAGGAGGTTGATAATTGTAAACGTGAATCTGAACCGGCTGGCAACTCGGATATCTATCCGGTTATTAACGGGATTGATAATTCTTCTTGCCAGTTGTTCCCCAGTATGGGGAGAAGAGCTGCCCCGAGGATCATATGGTATTAAGACTTCCAGCATGGTATCACCTGCTAATGCCCAGAATGCAGTTCTGGCAGGAAAATATTTAAATGACACAGTAGTTGAGGCAGGAGAAATATTTTCCTATAACCAGACCGTTGGACAGCGAACAGAACAGAGGGGTTTCATAGCCGGGTT
The DNA here is from genome assembly GCA_016841425.1 of Syntrophomonas sp. Lineage (GTDB taxonomy): Bacteria > Bacillota > Syntrophomonadia > Syntrophomonadales > Syntrophomonadaceae > JAAYJK01. The sequence continues at coordinate 46,435 of JAENZE010000012.1, forward strand.
GATTTCCAGCCGCTCCAAGCAAGCAGTGTACAGCATCGGCGGAGGGGTATGTACTACCGCCAGTATACTTCATCAGGCAGTTAAAGCTGCAGGGTTGGAAGTGATAGAGAGGCATAACCATGTATCTCCCACCAGTTATCTTCCCCAGGGAGAGGATGCTGCTATCTGGTATGGTGTAGAAGACTATCGGTTTCGCAATAATTTGGAAAACCCAATTCGAATCAATGCTGAGGTAATTGATGATGTTCTTACCATAAGCATTGCAGAACTCAAGCCTGATTACCGGGAGAAGCCAGAAGCAGTCGTCACGATTAACGGTCAGACTCTTAATAATTGCCCGGCAATACTTGTGGGTAATACTTTGATGATTCCTGTAAGAGAAATAGTCCAGGTCCTGGGGGGAGAAATCTACTGGGATCAGGAAACCCGGCAGGTGTTTATCAAACACCAGTTATCATTTATTAAACTGGAGATATCAGAGGATACTGCCATTATTAACGAAGAGCCGGTGATGCTGGAATCCAAGGTGTGGTTATGGAAGGGCAGAACCATAATTCCTGTTTCATTTCTTGCCCGGGCTTTCGATGCTGCTGTAGAGATAGAATCGAGCAGTCAGCTAAGCATTATCATCAACAGCAATAATTCCGAAACAGAAAGCCAAACGGTTGATTCTGCGGCGTTACCCTTTTATCAGAGGTCAGTACTGGAGAAAGCAAAGGCCTTGGAGCCTATTTCCACAGCAGTTAAGTATATGGAACCTTTCTTTGGTGGTGGCACATCCTGGTGAGATGTGACCGCCCCGGGTTGATTTTATAATTCGGGGCGGTTACTTATATTTCCATAGCATATCAGGCTAAAATGGGTTACTTTTACGAAGAGCTATTATTTAATTTATAAATATGGCTCATAAAAGGTATTAATGTGATACTTGTCTAATTAATAGAGTTACGGGAGGGGATAAAAAGATGGTTGTAATCTCAGTTATTATCATAGCTGTGTTAGTAGGAATTATTGGCACAGCAGATTGTTTTGCCAGACCGGGAAGGTACAAAGAGTCAGTGATTTCCGTAACTCTGATCGCTGTTTTGTTTATGGGAGGTTGTGGTGGACAGGCAGACGGAGGGCCTGATCAGCAGGACGGAGACGGGCAGCAATTGGAAGTTCACTTTATAGACGTAGGGCAGGGAGACAGCATTTTGGTAAAAAACGGTGATCTTGCCATGCTCATTGACACGGGCACCAGGGACAATAGTATCAAGTTAAAAAAATACCTGGACGGGCAGGGAATTACAAAATTCGAATATATAATAGGAACCAATGCACTTAAAGATCATATTGGAGGAATGAGTGATCTGGTTGAAAGCTACGAGTTAAACTGGTTTATTTTACCCCGGATAGAAGGTCTTAATCAGATCTATAAAGATCTGCAGATGAAATTGCTGGTCAGGTATATTAAACCTATGATAGCAGAACCGGGGAAATGCTATCCATTAGGAGATGCCAGTTTTACCATCCTGGCTCCATGCAGAAGCAGTTATGAACAAATTGCTGATTACTCCATAGTTATTAAATTAGAATACGGAGACACCTCATTTTTATTCAGCAGTGATGCGGGAAGTATATCTGAACAGGAGATGCTGGATATGGAATTCGATTTATCTGCTAATGTGCTTAAACTGGGAAGACATGGCAGCAGTTCCTCCACCATGGATGAATTCCTGCAAGCAGTAAATCCTGATTCAGCCGTTATAAGTGTTGGTAAAGACAATCCCTATTTGCACCCGCATATGGCAACTATGCTCAAATTAAAAGAAAACAATATTGCTGTGTATCGTACCGATGAACAGGGCTCAATTGTCGCATTATCAGATGGGAAGAATATTACTTTTAAAGCTGAGCCGGGCAGTTATACCTGGCCGGAAATGATAGTCACTGAGAATGCCAGCGAAGAAGTTTTAGAACCGGAGGGTACGGATGAGGCAGAACTAAAGAATACGGTATTTGTCAATGAAAACAGCAACAAATATCATACTGAAGGCTGCAGTTTCTTGGAAGAGAAAGCAGTGGAGATTAGCAAGGAAGAAGCTTTAGAAGCAGGATATGAACCCTGCCTGTTATGCAAGCCCTAAATTGCCACGATGGACACGGTTAGTAATGTTAAGGGGATTTAGGAAACAGCGGCAGGTTGCTCTTATCCTCCTAAATTTTCTGAAACGCTCAGGTGAGATTGCATCTATATAGCCTGATGTACATTATAGATACTTGCTCCCCTCTCTTACGCTTAACGGGTGCAGGTGGTTGGTGTTAATAAAGTCCTGGACCCAGGTCCGGTTAGTTTTTGAGTATTCCCTCAAGGCCCAGCCGATGGCTTTATTGATAAAAAACTCTTTCGTATCGTTATTTTCGAGAATAATTCTCCTTAAGAGCTCGCTGTCAGTGAGCTCTTTGTATTTTAATTGAAATAAAATCGCGCTGCGGGCCAGCCAGATATCTTCTGATACTGCCCATCTTAATATGTACTCATTTATCAGTTCTGGAAAGCGCCGGCACATATCTCCCACCAGTTTATCGGCAATGGCATCCACCGTATCCCACCATGATTTACCGGTAATCAATCCTTCAATTTTTTTCAGATCACTCTTTTGCAGGTTCTGCTTAAGTGCGATGAGATAATCCATTGCCAGGTATTGATACTCCCGCTCAGGCAGATCCCAGCATTCATTAACAAAATCCCAATCTATTGGGCCGGTTTTCTTAGCGCTCTTTATAAATTCCTTCTGCAGCCTGTTTCTCTCGGGTCGGGTCAGACCCAGGAAAGGAAATTTGTTCTTCATATATGCCGCCATAGCCTCAGCTTTGATTGGATCCCTTGAAACCCGAAATTCGCTGATAATATTGCTATTCATTTACCAACCTCTTTAACCTTTTTATAGATATTATAATAATTATCAGCATTTCTATCTATGTCAAGGTATATGCACTAATTTATTAAATCCAGGAGATAAGCATATCCTTCTCTCTCCATATCTTCTTTGGGGATAAAGCGCAGGGATGCGCTGTTAATGCAGTAGCGCTGTCCGCCTGATTCCCTGGGACCATCGTTGAACACATGCCCAAGATGTGCGTTCCCCACTCGGCTTCTTACTTCGGTCCGCAGCATACCGTGGGTAATATCCCTCTTTTTATGCAAAACATTGGGGTCGATGGGCTTGGAGAAACTAGGCCAACCACATCCCGATTCAAATTTATCGGCAGAAGTAAATAACGGTTCACCGGTAGTTACATCAACATAAATACCCGGCTGGAAAGACTGCCAGTACTCGTTCCGGAACGGGGGCTCAGTGCCGTTTTTCTGCGTAACCTCATATTGGGTTTTGCTGAGAGTCTGCTTCAGCGTTTCAGGGTCCGGTACCTGGTAACCCGCCGGATTTATCACCGCACCTGCTGCCTGCTCAAACTTATCTCTTCCTATATGGCAATAACCACCCGGGTTTTTATCAAGATATTTCTGGTGATACTCTTCTGCCGGACAAAAATTCTCCAACTCCTTAACTTCGATAGCAACAGGTTTTTTATAGCGCTTTTGCAGCTGCCCAATGGAATGTTCAATCACCGGCAGGTCATCCTCGTTAACATAGTAAATGCCCGTACGATACTGAACTCCGATATCTGCTCCCTGACGGTTGAGCGAAAGCGGGTCAATAGCTTTATAATATAATTCCAGCAGGAATTCCAGCGGCACAATTCCTGGATCATATATAATCTGCACAGTCTCAGCATGTCCGGTTTTTTTATGGCAAACATCCTCGTAGCTGGGATTCTCAGTACTGCCATTGGCATAACCCACCCGAGTGGACTGAACCCCGTGTATGGAGGCCATATATTTTTCCAAACCCCAGAAGCAGCCCCCGGCCAGATAAATTTCAGACATATTTTCGCCCTCCTTATCCATATTTCAAGTTTCGAGCTGTGTAATAACAAACTCCTTATTAGATTAGCTCGCGGTGCTGCCGATTATACATTTATGCAAGTTTGGTATCAACCCCGGCCCCCTGATATAAAAGTCATGGATATGGTTTTAACAGTCAGGGCTATGGATTCAATTAATATGGCTGCCGCAAATAATAATGCTATCATACCCAGACCTTGCTGACGGCCCAGGGCAGTGTTTACAGATCCGTACTGGAAGGTTGCTATCATCCCTGCCAGGGTGAGGTTTATAATCATAACACCCAGTACGGTAGCAGTCCGTATCCCCTCTAATTTTTCTCTTCCCAACCTTTCCTTGTGCTGTTTAGGCAGATTTATATATCGGCCTGGATCGTCGGGCCGGATGATAAAAAAGTAGTTCAGCAAAAACATGGACAACCACACCGCAGCCCCAACCAGAGGCAAGGCAAAGACTGACCAGATTCCTTTGGTCGACCAGGCATCCGGGGTGCCGGTCAGGCCAAAGTGGGTTGGAACCTGCTCAGGAAGAAGAGGATAATACTCCCATGTATATGTAAAGGCGAATATAAGCATTGCTATTGGGATCAGTTCCAGCCCGGGAGGGTAGAAACGTTCAATTTTATTCCACATCGAGTTTTTCCTCCTCATTTTAAGTGTAATATAAATTATTTCAGTTGTTGAAAGCTTTAAGGTATATAATTCAATATATATTTGATTTAATTCATATACTAACACCATAATAATAAAAAAGGAAAAATCAGGAGGTGTTTTTTCATGAATACTTTACTAGTATATGCTCATCCCAATCCGCTGAGCTTTAACGCAGCACTGGCCAAAGTAGTGCAGGAAGAGATCAGCAAGCTGGGTGGCCCGATAAAGGTCAAAGACCTGTATGCGATGAATTTCAACCCGGTACTTAGTGAGAAGGATTTTCAGGGCTACCATACCGGTCAGGTGGGTGAAGATGTTAAACAGGAGCAGGCCGATGTAGCCTGGGCAGACCTGGTAATCCTGCTGGGGCCGGTCTGGTGGCATTCGGTTCCAGCTATTATGAAAGGTTATATCGACCGGGTTTTCTCCATCGGTTTTGCTTACAAGTATACCCGCCAGGGGCCGGAAGGCTTGCTTAAGGGCAAGAAGGGCCTGCTTATCACCACTTCCGGATCCGACCAGAAAGCCGCCGAGAAAACTGGAATGCTTACCACTCTGCAAAATTCGTTGGCCGGCGCAACTTTTGGTTTTACCGGCTTTCAAGAATATAAACATCATAATTTCTTTGCCGTACCCACAGTAAGTGATGAGGAAAGAAAACAGATGCTTACCGACATGAGAGAACTGATAAAAAACTTCGCTTAAAATAGGAAGGGGACACGGGGGAATAATTCTCCTGTGTCCTTTAGTTTTCAGATAAAGTGATAGAATTAAAATTCTCCTGCCTATGCGAAGTAATAGCGCCCCGGGACAGTGTCAAAACCTATCACCTTCAAAATTCCAAATCTATTTATAGCGTGTCTTATGAGTACCACGGATAACCAAGCTACTGCCCAAAAAGGGCGAGGGAAGGTTCAGGGAGTATTCTGTGTTCATATTATAAAGATTAGATAAATATTATTAACAAAACCTGCTTTGAGGATGGGGGCCTGTTAATGATATTTGCCAGTCGCTTTCTGCGTTTAGAAGATCCGCCTATGCAGGGACCGGATGTAATAGATCTGCAGGAAGAATTGAAAAGAATCGGTTTGTATCTGGGCGCAGTGGATGGCTCTTTCGGTAAAGTTACCCAGGCAGCGGTGATACAGTTCCAGCTGAGCATTTCCCAGCCGGCTGATGGGGTGGTGGGGCCGGATACCTGGAATCAGCTTGCTTTGAGAAACATTCACCAGCCAGTGATCGCAGCGCTTACTGCTTATGATCTGCCCAATATCTATATTGACACAGTAAAGAGAAGACTAAAATTCAGCTCCGCCAGTCTTAACAAGACTTACAAAGTAGCAGTAGGCAAACCAAGTACGCCCAGCCCCCTGGGCAACTGGGTAATCGTGCAGAAGGCCCTTAATCCAGGCGGACCTTTCGGAGTGCGCTGGATGAGGCTTAGTGTACCATGGGGAGGTTATGGCATCCATGGCACCAATAATCCTAAATCGATAGGCAGAGCGGTCAGCCATGGCTGTATAAGAATGTACAACGAAGATGTCATCGAAGTCTATAATCGCACCCCGATCGGCACCCCGGTAACTATAGTCGGCAGATCTTATGCAGATCGGAATATGAAATTAGGGGACAGTGGTTCCGATGTAGCACAGGTGCAAAGAATGTTAAAGAAACTGGGTTATTACAAGTCCAAAATAGATAGTAATTTTGGCCCGCTTACCGAGCAGGCAGTGAAGCGCTTTCAGGCCGATAACAACCTGCAGATCGATGGCATAGTAGGCCCGCGGACTATATATGAACTGCAGAAAGCGTATGCAATAGCCCAAAATCATCAGCAGCCTTAATAAAAAAAACATATATCTTGATTAGCAATATGATTAGCTATGAAGGGTCTGCCATAGCATTTTGTTGTCCATTATTACGCAGTCCAGTTTGCCCTCATCATGCAGGTAGGACAGGTAAGACCGGACGGTACTCCCCACCAGTACATACTGGTTGAAATCCATGGTCAATTCATAGACATTAAAAATAGCCTGCAGAATATCTTCAAAACCGGTTGCATCCTTACAGATTGAAAGTATCCGGTCAATTATTTCATAAACTTTATCCCGGTTGGCCTTTGCCAGCGGCCGGATGTCTTCGCAGGCATCGGCATGGGCGGGAATAAACAGTCTGGCCTGCAGCTGCTCCACCTGCTCCAGGGTATCCAGAAATGCTCTGACATCATAGATGAATGACAGATGGTATTTGCTGATGATGTTTTCGCTGAAAACACAATCGGCCAGAAAGTAAACATCATCCGAAGTCTTTAATCCTATCATATCAAGGTAATGGCCGCCCAGCTTAATGTATTCCAGGCCGTCCGGCAGATATTCATCGATACTATGGGTGGGATCACTGGCATTGGCCATCAGAAACTTGTTGCGCAGCTCTTTAAAGGGGTAGCCTCCATATAAGAATGAGGGTTCCAGCATAGGGAACCGGGCGATAGTATTTTCAATTACCGTGGAAATGATCTGGCAGCCGGTTCTCTGCTGCAGAAACTTGTTCCCACCTATATGGTCGGCATTAGAATGAGTATTGATTATCCCTTTCAGGTTCCAATCATTGTTTTTAAGAACCCGTAAAATCTTCCGGCCTGCTTCCTTATCATTGCCGCTGTCCACCAGATAGACGTCGTTATGGCTTACTTTATAGACTCCCACCTTGGCCGGGCATTCAATATAGTAGGTCCGTTCTCCCACCTGTATCAATTCGTACATGGCATTCTCCCATCCTTACAGATTTAATCGGTATTTCTTACCTGGTAGTATATCACTTTATGATAAATCAATGAATAACACCGGCTAACCTCCTAAACGGGCCTTGATAAATGCTCATTATTTAGATAAAATATTGCTATAAATATTGAGCAGAGGGGTGGCGTTATGCCTAAAATCAGGCCTATATCTGACTTGCGAAACAATGCCAACGACATTTCGGAAATTTGTCATCAGACCAGAGAACCTATATTTATCACCAAAAATGGTGTGGGTGATATGGTAGTAATGAGCATGGAAACCTATGAACGCCAGCAGGCGCTTATTAATCTGTACGTTAAACTAGCAGAAGCTGAGGAAGAAATCCTGAATGGTGCAGAAGGTGAGGATTTCTTTGAAGTGGCCAAACGCTTGAGGAATACGGTTCATGGACAACTATAATTTTAAGATAAGGATTTATCCTGCTGCCAAGCGGGATTTAGAAGACATTATTACTTATCTCAACACACTTTCACCAGATGCGGCTCTCCGGTACTATGACCTTCTCACAGAAAAAATTGGCAGCCTGGCCCAGATGCCGGAACGTTGCTCTTACGTGCGCAACGCTGCCTTAAAGGCCAAAGGATACCGCTTTATGGTGGTAGAAAATTACCTGGTCTTTTTTGTTGTTAAGGGTGACACCGTACAGATACGCCGCATTCTATACGGAAAACGCAATTACGAATGGCTCCTTTAACGCTTCCTGTCAGTTAAATATTTCTACCCCGCTTTCTCAAAACTAAGCAATGTATTGATCAGCTTTCAATAACCGCTGCAAACTGCTTTGGATTATGATTTGCCAGGAATTAAGGGTAAAATTATGCTCGTTATATATCTAAGCAAGTTTTGCGATTTATAATTGGATTATATTTGTATGCAATGTATATGGGAGTATATTTAAAAAGGTGTTAATATCTATTAGGGGAATAATGAATCAAGCATCTTATCCAATAAGGAGTAGAAAATGCTAAGAGAATCAACGATAAAGAATGAAGCCAGCAGCAGTGCTGTCTATCACCGGGGAATACGATATTATAATGAAGCTAGGGTAACAAAGCTCAGTTTCGATAAAGCCCATCGATGCTTTAAGGCTACTGTAATTGGTAAAACGCATTATGATGTAGCAGTACATTTCAATGAGGACCTGCTGGTTGATGATTATGATTGTGATTGTCCGGCTTATTATGAATATGAAGGGGCCTGCAAACATGTCGTGGCACTGATGAAAGTAATACAGAAGCAGTGGGATATTTATTTTGCTCTTCCCAGCAATGTCGTGACCTTTTCTTCCCCCAGGAGATCCCAGTTGGATTCCCGAACCTTACAAAGTGACCATGTCTCTGCCACGCTGATGGATTTGTTTGAGCAGGATCTGATTGTTGCATCTGACTTAACTGAGAAAAAATCGGAAGCCAACACCATACTCGTTCCCACCTTTTGTCTTTCTGCTATTGGAGGAAGAAAGCAGCACAGCCTGGAGTTTCATATTGGCAGCATCCGGCCCTATGTGGTAAAGAATATTCCTGATTTCTTGTCTGCCTATCTGAACCAACGAGAGCTTTACTTTGGGAAAAACTATACTTTCCGCCCCCGGGAGGCTGTCTTTGATAAAACTTCGGCTGCACTGCTGAAAATAATTATTGATGCCTATCGCGATGAAAAATATTTACAAGGATGGTCCTCCTATGGGTATACCCTGGGCTTGACCTTTTCCGATAAAAAATCCATGCGTTTGACCAACTCCATGCTGTTAAGATTTTTGGAGCTAATGGAGGACAAAACTTTCGATGCCTACATAAATAATCAGAAGATAAGCGGGATGAGTATCCATGAGGGCAGGCCGCCTTTCCCGCTCAATCTGCAGGGTATACGGGGTGGCATCAAGTTATCACTGGACTCGCAGAATCAGGTATATTACGGGCTCGATGCAGACAACCGGTATATTTATCACCAGGGTCGGATATATCATGTTGATAATCTGTTTGCCCAGACCATAACCCCTTTGATCGCTGCTTTTGCCCAGAAGTCTCGGCCAGAGCTGGCGATTGCCGATAACGATGTGGCCCGTTTTTTTTCAACGGTCCGCCCCGCTCTGGAAAATGTTACTGATATTGAGGTGGAACCGGCTCTGGAGGAGAAGTATTTTTTTGAAGAACCCGAAACCAAAGTGTATTTCGATCGTTTCCAGAACGGTATTGCGGCCCGGATCGAATTTCAATACAAGACCCACAGCTTGAATCCCGCCCTGGAGCAGACCGGTGAAGCAATCAAAAACCCGGATGGTAAAGTGCTCTTGCGGTCTGTCAAAAAGGAAAAGCAACTTATAAATGTTTTCCAGCAATATCACTTTCAACTGCTGCAAGGGTCATTCGTGCAGGAAGAGGAAGCACTGGTCTTCGAATTTCTCCAGGACGCCTTACCTGAACTGGAAGATATGGCCGAGCTTTATTATTCCGATGATTTCAAAGCCAGAATTAACCATAATGCCGCAGTTTTCCCCGGTGTAAGGATGAATACCGGAAATGGCCTCCTGGAATTATCCCTTGAATACCAGGATATTTCTCCCCGGGAGTTTATCGAATTATTAAAATCCTACAAGATGAAGAAAAACTATCACCGCTTGAAGAACGGAAGTTTTCTTGCTCTGGATAACAGCGAACTCAAAGGGGTAGCTGAACTTATAGCGGAACTGGATGTCAGCAGTCATGCCATAGCTGCGAGTAAGATCCAACTACCTTCCTATCGGGCACCCTACCTGGATCAAGCAGCCCGGGAAAGAGGACTTAATGTCCAGGGCAATGGGGCCTTCAAGACCCTGGTGCGGGAAATTCGACAACCTCAGGAATCAGATTATGAACTTCCTGCTCGCATTCAGACTAAGCTTCGGCATTATCAAGAGAACGGCTTCAAGTGGTTAAAATCCCTGTCTGCCTATGGATTTGGGGGTATTCTAGCCGATGATATGGGTCTGGGTAAAACTCTGCAAGTACTCAGCCTGCTGCTTTCGGACCAGGCGAAAGGCGCTCAGACATCACTGGCTATCGTTCCCACTTCCTTGATGTACCACTGGCAGGATGAAGCCCGGCGTTTCACCCCTAATCTAGAGGTTGTAGTTGTATCGGGCAGTCAGCCAGAACGCCGGGAGATTCTAGGTTCTCTGGACAGGCCGGATCTTATCGTAACTTCTTATGCCCTTATCAAACGAGACCTGGATCTATACCAGGACATGCAGTTCAGATATTGTATTCTGGATGAGGCACAAAATATAAAAAACCCCAATACCCAGGCAGCCAGAGCGGTCAAAAAAATTCAGGCCTCAGCCCGCTTCGCCCTTACCGGAACACCGATCGAGAACTCCCTGAGCGAGCTCTGGTCTATATTTGATTTTTTGATGCCCGGATATCTCCTGAGTCATAATAAATTCCAGAGCCGCTATGAAGTGCCCATTGTAAAAAACAATCAGCCTAAAGCAATACAGGAATTAAAAAAGCATATCCAGCCCTTTGTTATGAGAAGAATGAAAAGGGAAGTCCTTAAAGAATTACCGGCAAAAACAGAAAATAAGATGTCCAATCCCATGACGGCAGAACAGCGCAAACTCTATCTGGCCTATTTGATGCAAGCCCAACAGGAATTTCGGGAGGAAGTACAGAAGCATGGTTTTGATAGGAGTCAGATCAAGATCCTATCGATTTTAACCAGACTGAGACAGATTTGCTGCCATCCCTCCCTATTTATAGAAAACTACACCGGAGGAAGCGGCAAACTGGAGCTTCTAATGGAAGTCCTGACAGATGCTATTGACAGTGGCCATCGCATCCTGGTATTTTCCCAGTTTACCAGTATGCTGAGCCTGATTAAGACAGAACTCGACCGTTCCGCGATTTCTTATTATTATCTGGACGGTTCAACCGCTGCCGAGCAGCGTATGAAGCTAGTCCAATCATTTAACGCCGGCCAGCAGAAAGTATTTCTGATCTCACTCAAGGCCGGAGGAACCGGATTGAATCTGACCGGTGCAGATGTAGTTATCCACTACGATCCCTGGTGGAATCCAGCAGTAGAAGATCAGGCCACAGACAGAGCCTATCGCATCGGCCAGAAGAACGCGGTCCAGGTTATAAAACTTATCAGCAAAGACAGCATAGAAGAAAAGATTTTCGAACTCCAAGAAAAAAAGAAAGCCTTGATCGATGCCGTCATTCAACCCGGCGAAAATTTCCTGAGTAAAATGAGTGAAGAAGATATCCGTATGCTCTTTGAAGTCTAATTGTTCCACGATGATACCAACCATTCAACGAACCCAATTACGACAGTTTCCCGATCATGCTTTACCCCCCCTATGGGCACATCAGCCCCGCGAAATAACATTTTGAACTTATTGCGACTCCATCGTAATGATTCCCATCTCTTTTTTAAAAGTTATAACTATATTCATTAGCTTTCAAAACAGTCACATCCTTCTCTAATTAGCATGAGAAGGGAAATGTGTAAATTTATGGTTGTTATATGTATAGATAAGATTTATCATTTATATAGACAATTATGATGAAATATGTATTTTTGCCGGAGAAACTGCCGAGCCTGGGAGCGGCTTTGAAGGGGTGCTAATGTCTATTAGGGGAAGTTAGCAATGCATATGTTATAGCAATACTGTAAAGTTGGTTTGTTGTTATGGATATAAAGCGAAAAATGATATAGGGAGAAGGATAATATGGATGTTATTAAGGGGTCAGAGTGGCATCGTTGGGAATTGCATTTACACACACCCTTCACTAAAAAAGAAGACCAGTATGAAGGGAATAATCCTGAGGAAAAATGGGATAATTTTTATCGTACAATAGAGGATTACGTTGGTGACGGTACTGATCCACTGAAAGCCATCTCTGCTATTGCAATTACGGATTATTTGTCAATAGACAATTACAAGACTGTAATGGAACAAAACCGACTCCCTGATTGTGTAAAATTAATCCTTCCTAATGTCGAACTTAGAATGCAGCCTATTGCTCAGGATTCTCCGATCAATATCCACTGTATATTTTCGCCGGAAATAGCAGATGAGATTGACGAACGTTTTTTTGCCAAACTTGAATTTGAATACAATGGTAATAGATATGCTGCAACCAGGTCACAGTTAATCAGCTTGGGGCGGGCATATACAGGGAATAGCATTTTGCCGGAGGGAGACGCCAGCCGTGTAGCACATTCACAATATGTAATATCATTTGATACTTTATCAAAAGCCTTCAAAAACGATCCCGAATTACGAAACAAAACGCTCATTGTAGTATCCAATAAAAGTACTGATGGCGCATCAGGAACAAGAACTCATAGTGACTATTTCGAAGGCGATATTTCTCAGCTCGATGCAACTCGTCGTTCGATATATCAGCTTTCAGATATGATATTTTCCTCCAATCAATCTGATATATCTTATTTTTTAGGCGAACGTGTTGACGACGAAGAGACTGTAAAGCATAAGTGCGGTTCATTGATGCCTTGTATTCATGGCTGTGATGCCCATACAAATGACAAAATATTCGAGCCTAATGACAAACGATATTGTTGGATAAAAGCTGATCCAACATTTGAGGGTTTAAAACAGATTTTGTATGAACCCAAAGAACGCGTACGAATTAGCTCCTCTTGCCCTGAATTAAAGCAAAGTTATCATGTAATTGATTGTGTTGAAATCGTTGGTAATGCAGACTTTTCTCCACATCCTATTTATTTTAATGACAAACTTACCTGTATTATAGGTGGAAAATCTACGGGAAAGTCCCTGCTTCTACATAACATGGCGCTGGCGCTCGATGTGGCACAGGTAAAAGAGAAGGAAGAGACGGCCGCAACAAATGTCAAGCAAATTCCTCAACTTAAAGTATACTGGCGTGATGGAGTATGTAGTGACGAAATAGATAAGTCACGCAAAATTGTGTACATTCCTCAAACATACCTAAATAGATTAAGTGATGAAAAAGAAGAAACCACAGAAATTGATATTATAATTCAAAATATTGTTTTGCAAGATGAAAATGCAAACCAATTATTTACGGACCTGGGTCGCAATATTTCCGTGCATAAACAGGAAATAGCAAAGACTGTTGTTGATTTTATAAGGACTATCTCTGTACGAAGCAAACTATTGGCTGCTAAAATGGAAATCGGTGATAAGAAGGGAATCACTCTTGAAATAGACCAGCTTGCAACGCAGTTGGAACAATTATCAAAACAATACAATGTCACCGAAGATGAAGTAAAAACATATCAAACTGCCGTTGAAAAAGTTCAGCAGCTTACCACTCAAATAAAAGACTTGTCAAAAGAAAAGGACATTATCGGTGTTATAGAATCTGTTTTGCAAAAGAGGGATTTATCTCAAAAAGGTGTTTCCCAGTTTGCAGACAAATTGGCAGATGCAATTGAAAAAATCCAAGTTGCGGCTGATATTCAGTGGTCGTCAGAACGAACTCAAATTGTAGAGCAAATTGATGAGCAAATAACTGAATCACAAGAAATTTTGTCTAAATATCAGGTGGAAGTTGAGAGCCTCAAACCTAAGATGGAAGGCAATGAGCTAATTAGTAAAGTGTCAGCGGCAATAGTCAGCGAGAAGAACAAGTTGGAAATAATTTCAAAGTATGATACTGAATTATTGGGAATTCAAAAAACATATGACGCTCAAATAGCTATACTTACTGGCGCTTTCGAAGTATACAAAGGATTTTATATGACATACGTTAATGGTGTTAATGAAAATTTTGGTGAACCTACGGAAGGACTTGAATTTAATGTGAATTGTGTGTTTCGAACTGAACAATTTTTGGAAAAAATATTTGAAATCCTCAACAATAAATCAATAGGGAGATTCCAAGGTATTAATCTTCGTAGAATTACTGAACCAGATCTTCTTGACCCAGTAAAAATGTGTTCGTTTATTGAGTCCATTATTGCTAATTCATCGGAAACCCTTCAACTAAAAACAGGTCATACCCCCGAATCCGCTTTACGGGATATTTTTGCTGATTGGTATAATGTTGACTATGTTGTCACAATGGATGGTGATAGCATTGAAGAAATGTCTCCGGGCAAGAAAGCTTTAGTATTGCTTCGATTGCTTATTAGTCTTGCCGAAAGTAAATGCCCTATACTGATTGACCAGCCGGAGGATGATCTCGATAACCGATCTATTTTTGATGAACTTATTCGGTTTATTAAAACCAAAAAAGTTGATCGGCAGATAATTGCAGCAACCCACAATGCAAATATTGTTCTTGGTGGCGACGCTGAATTAGTTCTGATTGCAAACCAACAAGGTAAAAATTCACCTAACAATGAGTACCGTTTTGAATATAGGGGTGGTTCAATTGAGAATAATTCTCCTGTTGCAGATGCAGATGGCAATATTAAAGATGGAATATTGAATCAAATAGGTATACAAACACATATCTGTGAAATTCTTGAGGGCGGCGAACGCGCATTTGACCTGCGCAAAAACAAATATCGTTTTATTTAAGCAAGCGAGGTGTTGGAATGAATTTTACTCATTATGATTTGGGAAATCTTGAAAAGGGACGAATTATTGAAATAGTATTGCAGGGCAACGCAGCGAATGTACAGCTAATGGATAGTTCGAATTTCAGCAATTACAAGAATGGCAGACAATATCGATATATTGGAGGGCTTGCCAAACAATCCCCTGTGAGACTTCAAACCACTCATTCCAGTCATTGGCATATCGCAATAGATTTAAGAGGTTTACGCGGCAATGTTAAAAGCAATGTCAGAGTATTGCCCACGAAATTGCCAACAATAAATCAAAAGCCGCTGTCGTCTGTACCATCTCTAATTCACAATAGAGGCTTTGGAGTCGATACCGATTCAGGCAACAAGCCAGAATACGATGTATTTATATCACACGCTTCAGAAGATAAAGAAGAAGTTGTACGTCCACTAGCTTATGCACTAAAAAACAAAGGTATAAGTGTTTGGTATGATGAATTTGAAATGAAGATTGGTGATAGTCTGCGCAGAAAAATAGATAAAGGTTTGGGTAACAGTAGATTTGGTATCGTTGTTATTTCAAAAGACTTTATAAAAAAAGGTTGGACGAACTATGAACTTGACGGAATTATTACAAAAGCTATATCTGGTGAGCAAATTGTTCTTCCGATCTGGCATAATATAACAAAAAAAGAAGTGATAGAGTTTAGTCCTTCTTTAGCTGATAAAGTAGCTCGCAATACTACTCTTAATACAGTTGAAGAGATTGCAGGAGAAATAGCTGAACTAATTACTTCAGTAAATGGTTGATCATTTACCTTCCCTCTCTCCACATTACATGAACAAGCAATCGGTGGATAATCAGAAGCATCGGGTGACGCGAGGCCGGGGTTATTGTCACCTATCGTAGGCTATCAACAAGCATTAAGCAACTGTTGGAAAATGATTGGTTTATCGAACTGCCCATTATCCATAAACCCCTTACCATCACCAGACAATGGGTAAATCAGTTAAACATCAGAGCAAGCGGGTTAGAATTGACTGCGGATTGTTATGTTTACAAGAATTTATAAAACTAATCCAATTACAAAATCACCGAACCCTTGTGATGTGGGCATTGGATTGTGCAAAGCTGCCTTTGGAACAATTTGAAACAAAGTATCCCGATGAACGCAGACCCAGAACGTGTTTGGAGCTTTGCGAGGCTTGGGCTAGGGGCAAAATCAAAATGCCGATAGCAAAACAGGCTATTTTAGATTCACATGCAGTGGCTAAAGAAATTGATGACAGTGAATACGGTGCTTTATGCCACGCAATTGGACAGGCCGGAGCTGCTGTTCATGTAGAAACCCATGCTTTTGGCTTGCCTATCTATGAATTGACGGCAATAGTTCTAAAATACGGAAAAGACAACTTTCCAAAACCAGTCAACGAAAAGATAAATTACTATTGTCAGCGTCTGCAGTATTGGCAAGAAAATACTGATAAACTTAAACTTGACTGGGCAGATTTTTTATTGGATAACACCAGTCCGAACAAGGAAAGATTATTAAGCGAAAAAAGAAAGTTAAAAAAAGTCCAAAATACCGAGCGAGAGGCAAAACCCGGAGAAATTATTACTTTCGGTACTTATCCACATACGTCGGATGGCGCGGACAGGACGCCTATAAAGTGGCGGGTGCTGCAAAATTCAGGGAGTGAGCTGTTCATTTTGAGCGAATACATTTTGGACTGCAAGCGGTATCACGGCAAGTCCGTAGATATTAAGTGGCGTGATTGTGTGGATATTACGTGGCGTGACTGTGATTTGCGCAAGTGGCTAAACGATGAATTCTATAACATTGCATTTACTGCCACAGAAAAGGAATTTATAAAGAAAACTCATTGCACGGACAATGGAGAAAGCAGCCCGGATACGGAGGACAAGGTTTTTTTGCTCAGCGTTAATGAGATAAAGGATGTATCTGATAAACTTGGCAAGGATTTGCGGCGTGCTGTTGGAACGGACTTTGCCAAAGCGAAAAAGCCTGATGGGTGCAGCTTATATGTATATGATAAAACGAACAAAGATAACTATATCATCAGAAACGGCGAAGAAGTTGGCTGTTCCTGGTGGTGGCTGCGAACACAAGGAAACAAGCCTTCGCGTGCGTTTTTTATCGGTACAAGTTGCAGTATTCGCAGCTACGCGAATGTCAGTGCAGCCCGTGATGGCGTACGTCCCGCTTTAAAACTTAATATTTAGTTGCAAATTATCAATAGAATGGGCAGTCGGCTTGCTAACTGATTCAAAATATCAGAGGAATGGTATTGACAATAATCTATGATCTGCTGGACCGCATTCATACAATATGGCAAATGAAAGAACAGCGACTGGTAATTTTGTTTGGAATAATACCATCCTCGGACCCCCTTTATTTTTCAATACATAAATTGCCCGAAATAAACACTTGATTTAACGGGCAAGGAGGTGTTTGTTAATGAACGTGCATGAACGCTTAACGGAAGCGGTACGCTTAGTAAAGGAAAGAGAAAAGTGGCTTCATCGCAGAGAAATAACCGGTAATCTAATTCAAGAACAGAAAAATCTCAGGGATCAACTGAAAGAACAATTGGCTTTGGAAAACAGAGATGTGGAAAGGTTGGACGGCATTACACTCCTTAATCTTTGGCATAGCCTCAGAGGAACTAAGGAAGAAACAAAACGAAAAGAGCAGGAGGAATATCTGAAAGCCAAACTTAAGTATGATGAAGCAAATGCTGCCCTGGCAGCACTTGAAGCAGATCTAACTAGAATGGACAGCATTTTAGCTTCCATGGGTGATCTGGACACTAAATACCAGCAGGCTGTACGGGACAAGGAACAGTATTTGCTTGGCTCCGGTGGATCTGAGGCCCAGTACCTGTTTCAGATGGCCGAACAGTTAGGCCGCTTAAAAGCCGAGGAAAAGGAATTGATAGAAGCAATTGAAGCCGGTAAGAAAGCGGAGCAAGCATTCTCTAAGGTGCAAAAAAGCTTAGGCAGTGCTCAAGGATGGGGTGCCGTTGACTTGTTGGGGGGAGGTCATCTAAGCACTGCGATAAAGCATTCATACATCAATGATGCCAGGAATGAAATAGACCAGGCTCAGTTGCTGTTGCGCAAATTTCAGCGGGAACTGGCTGATGTCAAAAATACGAATGACACCATTGAAATAGGCGGCTTAACAACATTTGCCGATTTCTTTCTGGATGGGTTATTATTCGACGCAATAGTTCAGTCTAAAATCAACACTGCCCGGGATCGCACCAAACAGCTCCAACGTGAGGTAAAGGCGACTATTCATGACCTGGACATTATGAAGGGGCAAAACAGCCAAAAACAATTGGAACTCGATCAAGAACGCAGGCGATTAATAGAAAACTTCAACTGAGTGTTATTTGCTTGTGAAAATACTTGCCCTGTTATAAATGTTTTTTACATGAACCGCTGGGATGGCTTAAGGTCAGATTAATGCTAAGGCGATAATTCTGTAATTGCGACGAAGATTACGAGGGCAGTGTTATTGGTTTAGATGGGGGTGTCCTTATGAGAAATGGCAGGGCAAATCATGATACTTTTTATCTTACTCTGAATAAGATTATTTATAGGAAATGACAAAGTGCAAAATAGTTAATGATGAGGAAGGGTTGACATACTTATGGGTACGATCTCCTCTGAAACGAATGGAATCGTGCTCATCCAGGTTGTAAGTATCGCCGTCAACTTCCACTATCAATTCACCGGACATTACCGTGACAAATTCCATCACTCCTGCCCGGTGGGCTTCTGAAGTATACTCACCTTTAGGCTGCAGGTATCCCCGATAAAGCTCCATCATGCCATGGGATTGAAACAGAGGCTCCACGACCAGAACATCATTGGAACTGATCAGCTGCATCCCCTCTTTTTTGCGGACGATAGATACATCTGATTCTATAGATAATAACGAAGTTATCGGTATATTCAGGCCATTGGCTACTTTCCAGATCACGGACAATGTAGGGTTGGCTTCCCCGTGTTCGATCTTCAGCAGGGTTAATTTGCTCACTCCGATTTGGTTGGCCAGGGATTCCACGCTGATCCCCTTATTCATACGAAGTTGACGCAGGTTTTCACCAATGCGTTTCCCTACCTCTCCTTCTTCCCAGGGCTTTTCATCAGTCATTTATTTTCTCCTTTAAGCTGATACACTTTTCTGCATTCGTATATTATAATTTACTAGTAGTTAATTTTAATATACTATTATCGTTATATATATTATAATATACTACAAGTTAATTTTATTATACAATCCGTTATGATATATTAAATCATGTGGCATTCAGGCTTGCAAACAGGAGGCGTTATGCGGCTGCTCTGTTTACACGCAATTGGTGTTTGGAAATATGGGAGGATTATCAAGGTGGATGAAAAAAAGTGATTATAAAAACTGGTTTTATAGAGGCTCTGCCGCTAGCCATAGCCATCGCGGCTTATGGCTTATCTTATGGTGTAATGGCAGATCAAGCCAGCTTCAGTCTGGTTACTGCGGTGGCGATGTCTGTACTGGTGTTTTCCGGTTCAGTACAAATGGTAGCGGTTGCTATGGTGGCAGCCGGTGCAGGCATGGCAAGTGTGCTGGTAACTGCGGTTTTATTGAATCTTCGCAATCTATTATATGGAGCTGCGCTGGCTGAAGGCATCACGCCGGCCGGGAAATGGAGATGGCTGCTGGCTATGGGGGTATCAGACGAACCTTTTGTACTGGGGAGTGCCAGGTTTAAAAAATATGGACCAGATCCTCTGTATTTTGCGGCTGTGGTAGGAACTTTCTATATTGCCTGGATACTGGCTGCACTGCTGGGAAGCCTGATAGGAAACCAGGTCGACCCGCAAAAATGGGGCCTGGATCTGGCATTTCCGGTCACCTTCGCTGCACTCCTAATCCCGAGTCTCACTGATAAACCAGTTATTGCAACAGCACTGGCTGCAATAACTATAGCCATAGGGCTGGAATACTTCCTGCCTGGTAATGAATTCACCATCATAATTACGGGTGTTGTCGCACCGCTGGTAGGGCTTTATCTGTCAAGGAGGGCTTTGAGATGTTAGATCAATGGATTCTGATAGGAGTACTGGCTGCTGCTACTTACATGTCCCGCATAATCGGGGTTGAACTGATGGCAGGACGAGAGCTGAGTCCGACCCTGCGTTTGTATTTCAACTATGTGCCGGTAGCGATCATCTCCGCCCTTATCGTCAAACAGATCCTGGTCCCGGCAGATGAACAGCTGTTCATCTCGATTCCGGTTCTGATAGGCTGTATAGCAGCAGCTATCACTATCAAAATAAGCAAAAGCTTCCTCCCTTCGCTGGTGATTGGAATAATCATAGGATTGCTGATACGTTACTTTTTGATTTAAATCGTGCATTTCCTTGATCTCATACTTGTTGCTCGCTCTGACAAATTCTTTGACAAACTGAGAGAGCGGCTTTAGCCGTTCCTTATGCTATCCCAGAACCATAAATATTCCAATTATTACATAGGAAATTATTAACATAATGAAGAAGGGTTAAATAGGTTTCCTGTTGGTGCAGTATGAGGCTGAAGTTAACAGTGTCTAATGTCTCTCAGGGGAAGCAGTACTTCGGTGATGGCATTTAAAGAATGGAGCCTGGCTATTGAGATGGCTTTTGCGTGGGAGAACACTGAAAAGGATGGGGAATGATGAGGGAGTTTATGAGCAGGAATTTTTTACGGTACATGATATTTGTTCTTTTATTGTTTTGTGTTGGATGCACTGGCAATTCAATAAACGGAGAAGAACCTCCTGATATTACGCTTGCCAGGCAGGGGTTCTACAATGAAAGTCGAGCACAGTTTGTAGAAGGGGTAAAGGAATACATAAGTGAAGTCCCTGCAGATTCACCGGAGCTTCTGCCAGACTTTACTATAAACCAGTTGGAAAAAGCAGAGTTGGGGGAGTATCTAGCTGTTTGGGAGCTGAAGAAGGGGGAGAAAATGTGGGAGGTCCAACTGGATCCTACAAAAAATGTAACAGAGCAATTTATATCTAACAACACATACAGGTTTTCAATTATGGTCGAGGGCAGGGCAGTGGCAGATTATACTGTAACCATTGAGGAAGGAGAAATAGGGGGTGGATCCTGTAGTATAAATAATAAAATTCAGTATGCTTATGATGTGGCCAGGGCGAACGAGGTGGATATACAGCAATGCCGCCTGGTTTCTGGACCCGGGGGAGGGAGTATGTTCTTATTCTTTGTTGATAACGGAAAAGAGATTTGCAGTGGAGAACTCAAGGATTCAATGATTGATCTAACCATGAGTGAGGATAATGTTGAAACATTCAAAAGACGAGTAACAGCATACAATCAAAAATGCCAGGAACCTCTCCCTGAGAACAATCCTGGCAGCTCAGATATATTTGCGCCGGCAGGACATACGCCACCGTTTTTTTAATGATTAATCTATTATTTAATATATGTCTTGATTGCTTTTTGCATAGTATTTAAGCTTGGAAAGTATCAACAATTACTGATGTTCCAGTATAGGACAGGAGAAAGCTATTGGCCTTATATTATCGCCACAGCTGGATTCCCTGTAATTGTTGGGATGTCTGTGAGGTAAGACATGGAAACTCTTTGGAGGAGAAAACAGAATGGTTAAAAGATGGGGGCTATATGCAGGCCTGGTTATTTTAATGATAATCTTAGCAGTTACTGCAGTTAGATTATACCCGGGCAAAGATGAAAGTGAGCCACAGCTGAGTATTGGTCAGGCAGTAAACATTTTTGCCCAAGAAGATATTCATTTAACCAAAAGCAGTGACTCTGAAGCTGCAGAAATAAACGGGATAAAACCGGCTACCTATTTTATAAATGATTCGAAAAACAAAATCGACATCTATCGCTATGACACTATTGATGAGCGTAAAACTGCTTATATGATATATAGAGATAGTGATGAGGGGAGAGCAAATTCAGGGCCCCAAAATGCGAAAAATTTGATGTTCATTATTACACCGATTGATGATGAGCAAATGACTGTTAAGGATATGGAACTGTTATATAACGTATCAAAAACCATTTTTGAGAAATTAAATGATACCCAGGAAATTGTTTTTAGCGGAGCCGGTAGCAACTGGGAAGCGCTAATGGTAGTAAAATACTACGAATATTTTTATTATGGTGAAAATGAGACAATGAAGTATGACCATTATTATACGGAATCTGGCTCACTTAAATACCTCGGCCAGGATATAGAATCGGTAGGAGAAATATCTTACGAAACCCAGGATCCCACCGGCGGAGGTTCGGGCTCAAGGTCAAAATTAAAGCTTGATGGGACGTTAAGTCTGGGTTCGTCAGGAGGTACGGGAGCGATTCTTCGTGCTGACCAGGAAATAACTTTTACCATCAGATGGAATGATCAGGAAGAGACTTTTGTAGCCCGTTCTAAATAATACTATAGGGAACGGAGTATATATTATTACGCTGGGGGAAGGCATGAAAGGAACCAAATGTCAATACAATAACTGCATTAAAGCAGAATTCGGATTGTCAGATGCTTTATAATAATTTGCCTGGCAAATTATAGGATATGGAGTTATTCTGCGATGAAAGAAATGTTAAGCAGATGCGTAGTGAAATGAAGAAGAACTATTTAATCTCTCTTTTTTCACTGGTCTCAGCAGAAGAATTATAGGTAATTGTCGTCTTGCCTCCGGTAAGAACAGGACACTAGGAAAGGATGCATAATGATATGTTAAACTACAAAAAGCCTGCATTTTGGGTTGCTACCTTGGCAATTATTGCAGTGGTGGTAATTTGTGGAGGTCTCATTAGTAATCCACAAAAAGAACCATTAACAGTAGAAGATTATGCTAATCAATTTATTGAGGAGCAAATTACAGCTTATGAAAAAAACGAATGGACAGATGTCAAGATTATTGACAGCAAAATTACCAAACTTGAAAAAATAGCATCATTTAATGAACTACTTTCATCACCTGTAGAAATTTGGAGTCTTGAATATCGCTTGCAACCTGATGATATAAGCAAGGCGCCCTTACCAGGTGGTATGAATGAAGTTGATGGATGGATTACAGAAGATAGCAGCATGGGCAAGCCTATGTTGGTTTTTTCTTATGAAGATTCAAAACCACAGTATTTAGGATGTACTTGGAGTGGGGAAGGTGATTTTACTACACTTGCAGGGCAGGAAACAGCAGTTCGCGTATTTCTTGAAGGGATAGATTTATTACCCAATGAAACTTATAGAGGAAATCATATTGTTGTAAAATTTCCACTGTCAACCGGGGAAACCTGCCAGCTATTTTTGTCACAACCAGTTATTCAGGGAGATTTAGGCATTTGGTGTGTAGAGCGATGGATGGATGGAAATGGCTCTGTGTATTATGTTACTCCCCAGACTGATGCCATAACGACGGATTATTATAAAGATTTGCAGGAACAATGTGATGGCGGACATAAACCTTCACTTTTAGATCCATTGCAAGCTGCACTTGAATACATAAACAATGAACTTGGTCAACATGTTTCAATTAATAAGCTTGTTCCTGAATATTCTGCAAAAGTTGAAGATTTTCTAATAACTCCCGAAAGCCATTTTATAGGCTTTATTACTAACTTAAATGCTGACAGATCGTATTTTGACTTAGATCAAATCGAGTGGTTGACAAATGATGATACAGAAAGGCTAATGGAACTGGATATAAAGCCTGATGAGATGCCTGATGGATACTATATATACAATCCCAATAACTATCCTATGTATTGTCAAGTAACAGAGCAAACCCAATATAGTATTATAAATGGGGGTGGAGAAGCTACTCCTGAATCTGTTACTAAGGAAGAATTTATTGAGTATTTGGAGCAATATTCGGATTTTTCACCTCTGTTTAGAATCATTACCAAAGATGGATATGTGCAAAGCATTATAGAACAATATGTTCCATAGGAGGAAGTGTAATTTGGAAATTATAAAAATTTAGATACTTGGGAACGGACAACACATTATAAGTTTTTCAAGAGAATGGATTATCCTCATTACAATATAAGTGTGAACATTGATATAACAAACTTTTGGCTAAAATCAAGTATTATAGGAGAGCAAGTTGTTTTGCATGATATGATACATCCATCTTTTACTGATATGTTAGACGGTACTGATCTATTCAAAATGGTAACAGTTAATATGGAAAAATCTATTTTAGACTTTAGTAAAAAGGCAAAAGAGAAGTCCAGAAATCAAACGGATTGTTTTGTTTTTGAAGATGTTGAAGGACGCGATGATTTAACGTATATTACTTGTGTTCCGTGGGTGTCATTTACCCATCTGTCACACACAATATCGTTTAATAAAGATGACTCTATTCCAAGATTGGCGTGGGGCAAGTACTTTAAAGAAAATGATAAATTATTATTACATTTTCAGTACAAGCCCACCATTCATTTGTTGATGGGATTCATATAGGCAGGTACTTTGATTGTTTACAGGAATACCTTAACGAATATAGATAATCAGAAGCTGCTTACACTGTAATTATTCATAGCCAAAATATAAAGAGGTGATGTTTGCTTGTACACGTCAACATGGGTGGCAATATATTTGCCATTATTTGCGACATTTTTTCTTATATTATCACAACAAAATAGACTCAAAAATTTAGCAATGTTTAAAAACATGAAGAGAAAGGGGTTAATAAATATGACCAACGAGGTAATTAATAAGTATATAGGAAAGAATTGCAAGATATCTACAGGATCATTTGGCACAACTGTAAAAGGTAAAATAATTGAAGTGAAAGAAAACTGGATTGAGGTTCAAACTAAAAATGGTAACGAACTGATAAATGCTGATTATATACAAAGTGTTAAAATAATGTAAAGTTAAGACAGCCCGGGGAAGCAGAACGATTGTCCCCCGATTAATAAAAGATTAGGAGATCACAGCATGAAGAAAACCATAGCGCTTATTGTGGCGATGTTTCTGGTGTTAACCCTTGTCGGCTGCTCAAGCGCGCCGCAGGTAAGTACAGGGAATCCATCTGTATCTCAAAATGAAAATAGTAATGAGCAAGCGGAAAATGCAAGCAAGTTTGTTGCTACTGCAGAATCTGATATTCCAGCTTACTATTTTATAAGCAATATCTTTCTTGGCAGCTGTGATGTGGACGGTTGGCACAGCCTTTGTGACACTGCAGGCGGCTACGGTGAAGATGATATCGGCGACGCCACAGTCTTTTATACAAAAGATTTACTAGCCGTTCTCAAATATTCCCTCTATGATGACGGAGAATATGTGGGCGATGCTGATCGGATTGTATGGCTGACTGAGGAGGAGCACGGGCTCGGTACCTTTGAAATCGATGGGACTGCGGAGAAGTTTTCAAAATACGGAGAGCTATATAAAGGATCTGACTATAAATTCGAAGCACACCGAATATTTAACCTTCCCGTAAAACTTGGGAATGAACTTGCAGAGCTTGTTATTCCTGACTACAACTTCTGTAGTTACTTTATATTGGAAAATCACGAAACGGTGTATGATTCCTCTTCCGGTTTGCTTGCAACAAACAGCAATGCAGAGATTTCCCCCTGTGTGCTTTCACATAATGAGGAAGTCACACCAAAAGGCATGCAGACCTTGAACGATTTGTTTAAGGAAGCTGGGATGGAGAACACAATCCCCAACTTCACAGACTGTATTCGCGGCGATTTTGACGCTGACGGCAAGGACGAATATGTGATAATAGCGAACAGTCCGGTGGATGATCTCCACTGGCCTGCCATTGCCGGCGAAGGTGAAAGGGATATGGTGGGTACTTTTTCGGCTATTCTATACCAGGAGGATGACGGTAAGGTGCAGGTACTTCATAATGATATGCGCCCCATGAAAGAGACCGTCACTTTTTCCAACGGACAGTATAGTGTTTTAGACATTGAACATTGCCATAACGTCACCCTTGAGTCAGCAGGAGACTTAAACGGCGACGGAATTTATGAAATAGCTGCACGAATAGGAGTGTGGGAAAGCGGATACACCCTGATGTTTTCTCAGAATGAAAATGGTATTTACGAAGTCGTCCTGCGTGCGAACTGGGGTTTGTAAGAGCAAAACCAAGGGAAACCAAAGACCAGCTAACTAAAGTCAAGCTTTTTTTGGCACTACCCAGAACACTAAAAATAGGCGCAAACAGCTATCTTTCGCATTAGCGAAGTCTAGAATTCAGTAAATCGAGGTTTTTAGGCTACAAACGCTAATCTTTTATTGAATCGAGCCCTTTGTTCTTCAGGTGTTATAAGGACAAAGGGCTTCTGTTTTTTCAGGACTGAAAAAATGATATGGAGCAATTTGTTCATCACGGCACCTAATGCCTGTTTCTTGGCCTTACTCTTCGTTTTTTCTTGATAATAATCATAGAGAACTGGGTTAACCAAACTTCCATTTGCCGCTTTCCTAATGGCAACAGTGGCAGCTATGTATAGTGCTCTGCGAAGATAAGGTGACCCTCGCTTGGTTACCTTGTTGTGCGTTCCGGTGAAATTGCCTGACTGTCTGACGGAAGGATCAACACCGCAATACGCTACCAGCTGTTTGGCTCTCTTAAACCGGTGAATTCCACCAATCTCAGCGGCAATCAAAGGAGCCAAGTTCTCACCCAATCCAGGGATACTCTTTAATAGCGCAATATCGGGTATATGTGTAGATAAGGCTTCAATCTCCTGGTTCAAACGATTCATCTGCTCAATCGTGTGTTTCATACTGCTGACGAACACGGAAATACAGGTGAACAATGCTTCAGATTGTATACCGATAATTTGAGCTTCATGGGCACTTTGTTTGAGTAAGGCATACTTTTTCTCAGCATATGCCTGTCCTCTCTTTGAATTAGCCATAATTAGACTGATAACCATTTCGTGACTGGCCGACAAGAACGCGGCAGGAGAAGGATAGTGCGTTAGGAATTCTATAGATGTTTTCGAAGACACATTAGGAAATATCTTCGTAAACCCAAACCATACCTGATCCAGCGCAGCGACAAGTTGATTTAAGGTAGCCACTTTTTGCTCTGAACAATGATGCAATGTTCGGCATAGTGTTTGGAGATTGGCCATTTCGGGTGTCTTTGGCTCATACAAACGAAGATCTAGGATAAAGGGTAGTCTGGCCAGTTCTTCACAATCCAGCTTATCAGTTTTAGTTTTCCTAATACCAGAATTCTTGATAGAATGAGATTGGATAGGATTTATCAGAATCACTTGCAAGTCGTTTCTGGTAAAGAAGTGGACGAGGCGTGAGGAGTAATGCCCGGTTGACTCGATTACGAGTGTGGGCCAGCTTCCAAACGTCTCTTCCACTTTCTTGAGTACTGCCAGGACAGATGATAAACCTTTTCCACAGTTTGATGCTTCGAATGGCTTCCGATAAACTGAGCCGGATGGTGAAAGGATACAATACCACGATGTTTCTTTAGCAACATCAATACCGACAACAGGACAATTG
Source organism: Syntrophomonas sp. (assembly GCA_016841425.1). GTDB lineage: Bacteria > Bacillota > Syntrophomonadia > Syntrophomonadales > Syntrophomonadaceae > JAAYJK01. The sequence continues at coordinate 73,895 of JAENZE010000012.1, forward strand.
TTCTCCATAGCATAACCTCCAGATTGTAGATTGAAGGATTGCCCATTCCATAACCCCGGTATGCAGCCTTGCGCGTTAAACGGGAATAATTGATCCCAACCAGCCAAAACGCATAATACCCTGGAATGGAGTAATAGTCTACGGTACGGGGATAAGACAACTCTACCCCTGGGACGGTTACATTAACACCCTTCAAGAGTATTATCGTCATGACTATTGGGATTCCATTGAACAATCCGTTCAACTACAATTTACAGGGGACGGTTCTTGCGGTTGGCCATTTGTTATGGATCATGACTTTTGATAATTCCTTTGAAGAAAAATTAATCAACCGCAAGAACCGTCCCCTTGGTTACTACCGGGGCAGACGGATCGTTGCTGAATAAAGCGAAGCCTCATGAAGTCAATCAAGGGAGAGTGCAATATATGAGAATAGGATTTATCGGCTTAGGTGTAATGGGAAAAAGCATGGCTTTGAATCTAATGAAGGTGGGATATCCGTTGAATATCTATACCCGCACGAAAAGCAAAGCCGCTGAATTAACAGCAAAAGGGGCAATCTGGATGGACACTGCCGGTCAGGTCGCTGCAGCGTCAGATGTTATTATAACCATTGTAGGTTATCCGAAAGACGTTGAAGAGGTTTATTTTGGAGAAAACGGGATTCTTGACAATGCACAACAAGGCTCTGTTTTAATCGACATGACAACATCTTCTCCGCTGCTGGCTCAAAAAATCTATGAACAGGCGAAGGCCAGAAATATATCTGCCCTTGATGCACCTGTTTCAGGAGGAGATGTTGGTGCAAGAGAAGCCAGACTTTCCATTATGGTTGGCGGTGACCCGGAAGCATTTGAAAGGGTGAAACCCGTTTTCGAGGCAATGGGTAAAAACACTGTGCTGCAAGGGGAAGCGGGAGCAGGGCAGCATACGAAGATGTGCAATCAGATTGCGATTGCTTCCAATATGATTGGGGTTTGTGAAGCTGTGGCTTATGCGCAGAAAGCCGGCCTGGATCCCGAAACTGTTTTGAAAAGTATCGAATCAGGAGCAGCCGGCAGCTGGTCTCTCAGCAATCTGGCGCCAAGAATGATCACAGGTGATTTTGCACCGGGATTTTACGTAAAACACTTTGTTAAAGATATGACGATTGCTTTAGATGCCGCCAAAGAAATGGGAATGCTGACGCCTGGCCTGGAATTGGCAAAAACGCTGTACGAAAAACTGGCAGCTGATGGAGCAGAAGACGATGGTACGCAGGCACTTTTTAAACTATTTATCTAGAAGGACAGTACTTTGTTTTCACAAGCAGAGTCAGCTAAATTATTTGCTAAATTTGAAACAGCTGAACAATTTGTAAAAAGCCAGGGTTATCAGATCATGATGAACAGCGGTGCAAATTATGATTTGCAGCTTCCCAGTTCTTTTGATGAGGTAATAAATGGTGTACATATAACTAGGCATACTTTTACCGAGGAATAAATATTAATTTTGCAGGAGTTTGATTCTTCTTGTAGAAATATAAAATAACAACGGGATGGCAGTAGTTGTCCAGCAAGGGATTGAAATACCCGGTATTATAGTATTGTAGGCTGATATAACTCGACCATGAAGGTCTTTTCTATGTTTTGGAAAAGATTGGAATGGTCGTTTTTTTATGCCGGAAAGTAGGTGGGAAACATGGAACTTAAAGCAATTGGGGTAATCCACAGTCCATATATTGAACCGGATGATGCACCCATACAAGGACGACTGGCGGAAGAAATATTGGAAATTGAGGTCTTTCCCGAATATATGGATGGAATGAAGGATATTGACCAGGTCAGCCACTTGATTGTCTTGTATTGGTGTGATCGGGCTGACCGGGGGATAATGCAATCTATCACCCCATTTAGCACGGACCCTAAAGGTGTCTTTTCCTGCCGCGCACAAATGCGGCCCAACCCCATTGCCTTTTGTATTGCCGAAGTACTGGAACGGAATGAAAATATCCTGCGAGTCAAAGGGGTCGAGGCCCTGGAGGGAAGTCCCTTGCTGGACTTGAAGCCCTACTCCAGCGCAATAGACAGTATCGCAGGCATTCGCATCGGCTGGATGCCACCGGACGCGTTTGCTTCCAGACGCAGGTACCGTGAATGATGCTGCCCCATACAAAATGCAGATGAGGATTAAGATATCTTGAAAGTAAGGACTACTATTTATTATGAAAAAAGATTATGCAGCATACACAACCAGAAAGAAGCTGATTATCCTGTTGTTAATGGCGGCAACTCTTGCGGTAGCATTATATGCTATTGCGCGCGGGTCCATGAATTTTTCAATATCGGAGGTGGTTTTAGCCCTTATAGGTCAGGGTGATCCCACTTCTCATGCTGTAGTGCGAAATATACGCCTGCCCAGAGTATTAGCCGGGATCCTGGCTGGAGCAGGCCTGTCGGTAGCGGGGTGTGTAATGCAGAACAATTTAAGAAACCCGCTGGCTTCTCCTTTTACCCTGGGGTTATCCCACGCTGCAGCCTTTGGAGCTACATTCGCTATTGTTGTTCTGGGAGTAGGCACTATTCAGAATTCCTCCACTGATGCAGTGATAATCAATAACCCTTATCTGGTTACCACCTCTGCTTTTATCTGGGTCATGGTGGCAACGGTGACCATCCTTATACTGGCCAAGTTTCGAGGAGTATCCCCGGAAGCTATGGTGCTGGCAGGGATTGCCCTGGGTTCATTGTTCACCGCTGGAACCACTATTATCCAGTATTTCACTCCGGATGTACAGGTGGCAGCTACGATTTTTTGGACTTTTGGAGACCTGGGCAGAGCCTCCTGGAAGGAAGTTTGGATTATGGCTGCTGTTGTCGTACTGGTATTGATTTATTTTCTATTTAAAAGATGGGATTACAATGCCTTGGACAGCGGAGAAGAAACTGCCAAGGGATTGGGAGTCAATGTGGAAAGAGTACGCATGGCAGGCATGTTTACAGCGGCTTTGACGGTTGCGGTGCTGACCTCTTTTCTTGGTATTATTGGTTTTGTCGGCCTGGTGGGGCCGCACATGATGAGGAGAATTATCGGCGGAGACCATCGGTTTTTAATCCCGGCTTCAGCGTTATGCGGCTCACTGCTGCTGCTGGCATCAGATACTGTGGCCAGGACCATTGTTTCGCCAGTTGTACTGCCCGTAGGGGCTATAACTTCATTCATGGGCGCACCGCTCTTCTTGTATCTACTAACCAGGGGGTATCAGAAAAGATGATATTAGATATTAAAGGACTTGCATTTAACTATCCTGGCCGATCGGTGCTGCAGGATATTAACTTCCGGGTGGAAAAGGGAGATTTTTTAGCTATTCTGGGTACCAACGGAGTGGGCAAAACTACTATGCTAAAATGCATCAACCGGATCCTGAAACCATGCGAGGGGGTGGTCTTGGTGGAAAATGAAGATGTCTACAAGCTCAGCCGGATTGATCTGGCTAAGCGCATAGGCTATGTTTCCCAGCGCCAGGAGACTCCCTGCTACACCGTTTTTGATGCGGTTCTGCTGGGGCGAAAGCCTTATATCAAATGGGATGTTTCTGACCAAGACATAGAAATAACCAACCAGGTTATGGAATTACTTGAGTTAACCGACTATTCGCTGCGTTACCTGGATGAACTCAGCGGTGGTGAGCTGCAGAAAGTGGTCATAGCCCGGGCCCTGGCACAGGAGCCGGATGTATTGCTTTTTGACGAACCCACCAGCAGCCTTGACTTAAAAAACCAGTTTGAGGTCTTAAAATTGATTAATAAAGTCGTAAAGAGCAAGCAGGTAGCCGCTATTGTAACCATGCACGATCTCAACCTGGCTGTTCGATTTGCTGAAAAGTTCCTGATGCTTAAGGACGGTGCGATTTTTGCCGCTGGCGGTTTGGAGGTGATTACTCCGGCCAATGTCGAAAGTGTTTACTCCATTCCCGTTAGTGTGGAACAGTTCGGCGGGGTTCCGGTGGTACTGCCGATATAGAACAAAACCTGGCTTTGTTTGAGTAAATGATAGCCTGATAATATGTAAAGGAGTGAAGGAAATGTGAAGAAAAAAAACCTGGCCTTGATACTGATGGTCCTCTTATTTAGTGTCGCTGCTTTGGGGGGCTGCACTTCCCAGGACAGCAGCACACCGAAAGTACAGCAAATTACGGTGACTGATACCCTGGGCAGAGAAGTTGCCGTAACGACTCCGGTTGATGCTGTGGTAGGAGTGGGCCCCGGTTCCTTGAGGCTTTATTGTTATATTAATGGAATGGACAAGGTAGTAGGTGTGGAAAACTTTGAAAAGAAAGATTCGACTGGCAGGCCTTATATGCTGGCTTACCCGGAGCTGGCCAACCTGCCTGTTATCGGCAGCGGAGGTCCCAGTTCCACACCCGATGCTGAACAAATCGTAGCTGTGCAGCCTGATGTGATTTTTGCCGATGGTTCATTGGATCAAGCGGCAGCCGATATGCTGCAGGATAAGACCGGAGTGCCGGTCATTGTATTGAATTATGGTGAATTAGGAACATTTAACGAATCTGTCTATGCTTCCATAAGCATGATTGGAGAGGTCATGGGCATGGAAGAGAGAGCTCAGGAAGTGGTTGATTATATCAAGGCATGCCAGCAGGATCTCGAAGACCGGGTCAAGGATGTTCCTGAGGAAAATAAACTCACTGTTTATGTGGGTGCTCTGGGCATGAGAGGCACTCATGGAATCCAGAGTACTCAGGGCCAATTCCCTCTGTTTGATATAGTAGGAGCCCGCAATGTAGTTGATGAGACAGGAGATACAGGATCGGTTATGATTGATCTGGAGAAGCTGATCGAGTGGAATCCGGACAAAATATTCATTGACGGGAGCGGATACAGCCTGGTAGTACAGGACTATGATAAAAACCCGACTTTTTACCAAACCCTTTCCGCGTATCAAAACGGTGAAATTTACGGACAGCTTCCTTTCAACTATTATACTACCAACATAGATACGGCTCTGGCCGATGCTTATTACATCGGCAAAGTTACTTACCCGGAGCAATACCAGGATATAGACCCGGAAAAGAAAGCTGACGAGATATATACCTTCTTTCTTGGGAAGCCTGTGTACGAACAGATGAAAACAGATTTCGGCGGGTTTAAAAAGCTGAATTTGGAATAACAGTACAACAGGAGCTGCCGCTTTTTGTAGGGCAGCTGGTCCAATGTGGTTTTAGACCGCCTTACTTATAAGGCGGTCGTGTTATTTTCTGACCTGTACAACACTTTGATAAATTTCTGCCCGTGATTTTTTATTAAATCGATTGCGGATGCTCTTCATCTGGATAAATCGGCGTATTAGTTAGCTGCTTACAGAGTGCAAGTTTTACCGATTTGTTTATGTTACTGAGTAAACCGTAATGTTTGATTTTCATAAATTCTGCAAGACACGGGGACGATGTCTGCCCTTTTAAGACAGTAGAAACCGTCCCCGAGCAAATTTAGGAGCTCTTGAAACAATCTGCACATTAATCTACTATCTTCTTGCGTTAATCCCTGCCCCTCCGGGCTTCCTAATATGGTATAAATCCCATTATTTAACTTTTACTCATCTCCTAGTTTAAGGCCAAGTCTGGCTGATTTACTCTCCAATAAATACGGGATCTCGTTTTTCCAAAAACGCAGTAAGCCCTTCAGGATAATCTTTGGTGTAACCAGCTTTTTCTACGCCCAGTCTTTCCAACTCAATCTGTTTTTCTAAACAGGGCATTATTGATTCATTCACCAATTGTTTGGCCATTCCATAGGCCGTTGTAGCACCCTTGGCTATCTGGTTAGCCCATTTCAAAGCAGCCTCGTTTAATTCATCTGGTGCGACCACCATATTTACCAAGCCCATGGCCAATGCTTCTTCAGCATTAATGACCGGGTCAAGGAAAAGAAATTCATTGGTCTTACCCCACCCAACCAACCGTGGTACAAAAACAGTGAATCCTCCATCTGGTACTAAGCCAAGACTTGTATAAGCCTGTTTAAATTTTGCGGTTTTAGCCGCAATTTTAAGATCGCATGCCATAGCAATACTGAATCCCGCGCCTCCTACTGCTCCATTAATTGCTGCGATTACAGGTTTTTCCGACTGCCTTATTTCCAGGATAGCCCGATTAAGAGATTTTGTTAGCTGTTTATAATATGCAGGAGGGTCAGTGTTTACAACTTCCTTACCCTTGATTAAATCTCCACCTGAGCAGAATGCTTTTCCCGTGCCGGTAAGAATAATGGATCTTATTTGTTTTGATCTACGGCTTTCCTCCATTGCTAATGTTATATCATCTGATAATTCAATATTTAACGCATTAAACTCATCAGGCCGATTAATAGTAATAATCCCCACATTTCCAACACATTCAAAAAGAACTGTTTGTAGATTCATATAAAAGACCTCCTTAACAAGAATTTTCATTTTGCAACTTAAAAACTGAGGAGCCGTCATCTCTGGTATAATGTTTTTGCCAACAACACATTTGCTTTACGTGAACCTGTATCTGACCCAAGTCTATTAACCTTTAAAATCCCCCACTTACTCCACATTATTGAGTGAGACAAGATTAAATGATTCCCTATATACTAGAAAAATTAGAAAGTGATGATGTTATTGCTTATTATCAATTTTTGTATTTCGTTAGTTCCCTGATAGATTTCAGTAATTTTTGCATCCCGCATCATTCTTTCCACTTGATTATCCCGGATATAACCGTGGCCACCGTAGATTTGTATAGCATTGTTAGTTACCCACATTGCGGTTTGGGCCGCTTTGAGTTTGGCTATGGAAGCATCAACAGCAAAAGGTAACCCGTTATCTTTTTTCCAGGCTGCACGATAGGTTAGAAGCCTAGAAGCCTCAATTTCAACAAGCATATCGGCTAGTTTGAAAGACAAGGATTGAAAACTAACTATTGGTTTACCAAACTGGACTCTAGTCTTGGCGTATTCTAAAGCCTTTTCATAAGCCCCCTGTGCTATTCCCGTAGCTTGGGCAGCTATACCAATACGCCCGCAGTTAAGACTCTTCATAGCTATGGAATACCCTTGCCCAATTTCTCCTAAAAGGTTCTGCTTGGGAATACGACAATCATCCATTATCACATCGCAGATCTGTGTACCACGAAGCCCCATCTTCTTTTCAAATTTTCCAAAACTCAGACCAGGCCTGCCCTTTTCCACTATAAAGATGCTTATGCCTTTTCCTTTTAGATCTTTTGGCCCTGTACGGGCAGCAACAAGATAGATGTCAGCAGCTGCTGCATTAGTGGTAAAGCATTTCCGACCATTTAATATCCACTCATTACCGGCAATTTCTGCCTTGGTAGACATTGCCATAGCATCAGACCCAGCATCAGGTTCGGTAACTGCAAACGCTCCTTGTCTCTGGCCTGTGGCAAGCAGGGGCAACAGTTTTTTTTGCTCTTCTGTCCCATATTCATATATAGGCAGAATACATAAAACCACATGCACCGCTAGAGTATCTCCAGCAGATGGATCAACGCGCGATATCTCCTCTACAGCGATGGCAAAGGCAACCTGATCCATGCCCGCTCCCCCCCATCGTTCTTCAAGACTTATACCGGTTAATCCTAGCTCTGCCATAGCCCTAAAAGTATGGGGATCATAGTATTCCTTCTCATCCCGGTCAGTAACTCCGGGACCAAGGACATTTTCAGCAAATTCTCTTATGGTTTTCCTGAGCATTTCTTGTTCCGCGCTAAACGCGAATTTCACTAATTATCTCTCCTCTCTCTTGTAGATTCCGGATTAAAAACATACTGCACTGCCCGTTCGAACATATGTCTTAACCGAATACTAAAAAAAACAAACAGATACTGTAATTTTAATATACCTCTAAATTAAGGTACCTTAAATTTAAGGTATCTTAATACTAATATATACAGTGGATGCATGTCAATTATAAAAATGATTAGAAACACTAGTTCATAGATCATCATAATATTAATCTGGGGCGGCATTACAATCTTTGATTACAGACGGGTCTGTCATAATTTTGAAAGACCTGTTTTTGCTATACCGGCAGAAACAGCGGATGATGGCGCTTCGGGTACCTACAAAGGATTGGGGTATTCATTCGATATAGAAGGAAATTTTATGCCGGAGGACGAATTTCCGGGTGTAACCCGGGCTCGATTTTATTGGTTTGGCAAGATGATTGAGGAATGGGTGAGAGACTAATTACAAGAACGAAGTAATTTTCTATTCGCACATGTATACCCTGTTAAAATATAATAAGGACAGTAAGCGATTTATATTTTTGGGGGGAGAATTGGGAAATGGGGGAAGAGAATGAATTTTATCGGTAATATAATCTGGCTGCTGATCGGTGGGATTATTGCAGCTGTTTTATGGGCTTTATCCGGTATGGTTTTGTGTATAACCATCATAGGGATACCATTTGGGCTGCAGTGTTTCAAGATTGCTGGTTTTGTGTTGTGGCCTTTTGGAAGGGAGATAGAACTCGGTCATTTTGGGGCGGGTGGATTGATCTTCAATATCATCTGGCTCATCGTTTTTGGCTGGGAGTTTGCCATAACTCATGTCATCATAGGGTTAATCTTCTGTATAACCATCATCGGGATACCCTTCGGAATCCAGCATTTCAAATTTGCTATGCTGGGGCTCATACCTTTTGGGGCGAGAATAATCAGTCATAATCAAGTTTCCTGTGTTTGAGAAGCCAAAAAACAAGTTGTTTTTCCTGAGTGAACCTGGGAATATAGGAGGAAGTGTAATTTGGAAATTATAAATTTTGATACCTGGGAACGTACAACACATTATAAATTTTTCAAGAGAATGGATTATCCTCATTACAATATATGTATGAATATTGATATAACCAACTTCGTGGCTAAGATTGAAGAAAATAAAATTCCATTTTATTACGCTATGATATATGCAGCAACTTATGCTTTAAATCAAGTAAAGGAATTTCGTTACCGTATTAGAGGAGAACAAGTTGTTATGCACAATATAATACATCCATCCTTTTCTGATATGTCCAACGGCACTGATTTATTCAAAATGGTGACTGTGTATATGGAAAAATCCATTATTGACTTTACGAAAAAGGCAGAAGAAAAGTCAAAAAATCAAACGGATTATTTTATTATTGAAGATGTTGAAGGACGGGATGATTTAACTTATATTACTTGTGTTCCATGGGTGTCATTTACCCAACTATCGCATACAATATCCTTTGATAAAGATGACTCTATTCCGAGATTGGCATGGGGCAGGTACTTTAAAGAGGGTGAAAAAATACTGTTGCCATTTTCAGTACAAGCCCACCATTCTTTTGTTGATGGTATTCACATAGGCAAGTACATTGATTGTTTACAGAAATACCTTAACGAATATAGCTAATCTAGTTACTACAATAAAACGATTTAGGGGTGGTTATGTTGAATCCTAAAACATGTTATAATTCTTTGCTTGCTCAAAAAGTGATTGAAGGTCTGGATAAGCGTAATATTGAAAGGGTTTATTGCGAGACCAGGGAAGAAGCCGTCAGAAAAGTACTTCCCAATTATTTAATTAGTTTTTGATGGGTTGACTTTATTAAAGGGGGATGGACATGGAATATAAAGAAGTTGTGGGGCGGATTGCTCCATGTGGGCTGGATTGCTCCCGCTGCGCCGATTACGCTGGCGGGGAGATTCCGAAACTGAGCCTACGGTTGGGCGAACTATTAAACGGGTACCTTCGTGTGGCCAAAATAAAAGAGGAAATAAATCCGATATTCACTGGCTACCCCCAGTTTGAAGAGGTGCTGAAGTCATTCGCCCAGGCTGCTTGCAGCGGATGCCGGGGAAATAACGTGCTTTGCCCCATCGAGTGCGCTGCTGGTGAATGCAGCAAGGAAAAAGGAGTGGATTTTTGCTTCCAGTGTGAGGAATTTCCCTGCTCCAAGAAGATAGCCCCCCAGATACAAGCGCGGTGGCTGAAATTCAACCTGCGGATGAAGGAGATCGGGGTGGAGGAATTCTACCGGGAGCAAAGCAGATTTCCCCGGTATTAGGTGGGCTATAAGTTGATTCTAAGACAGGAAGGTAAATTAGATCATAGAAAAGAGTTAGGCGTTAGGTGGGATCGGGCCCTAACGCCGTGGAGGATTCCTGATTATTAAGTACATGATAATGCAAGTTAATGAGGGTTCCTCATCCGCCTCTTCCGTTCCATGAATGTTTCATGCGTTCTTGTCATTTTTTGAGGTTTTGGTGCTTCGGGAGTATCTGAAGTTTCATCTGTCTCTTCTGACAGTTCAAGCATTTCAAGCATCTCTTCTGTTTCGGGCGTCTCTTGTGTTTCTAGTTTTTCTGGTGTTTCCAGTATTTTGTACGTTTCTGGCTTTTCTTCAGGTACTTCTAACGTTTCGGATGTTATTGGTTCTTCTTCTGCTTCGGGTATTTCAAGCATTTCTGGTGTCTCTGGTTCCGCAGGTATTTCCAGCTGTTCGGGGGTTGCGGATGCTTCATTTATCTCCGGTGTTTCGGACAATTCAGGCTTTTCTGGCTTTCCTGGTATTTCAGTTATTCCAAGGGTTTTGTTTTCTTGCTGCAATTCTTTAGATCTTATTATGGTTTCTTGGTCTAAAACCGAATTAATAGGTGAATTAACGGTGATAAATGCTTTGCTGCAAAAGGGACAGAACATATCACCTGACAGAGGAGTAGTGGATTTGCTCCACTCTTTACATGATTGGCAATGCAACCAATAAGCCACTGGTATTAGCTCCTTTCTTATTAATTTTGACTGGTCAGCAAATGACTCTTTTTAGTTGACAAACCATCGATCTTTCTAACACTTTATGGCATTTGAATAATTTATGTTACTATGGATACTATTTGAAGATATGCAAGAATAAAGTAAGTCCTGCTCCGGAAAGTTGATCGAGTTTCTTTGTCGATCCCAATAAATCCGGATTGGGCTTCCTTTTTCCTGGCGGAAGGCCACAGCTCTTATAATAATTGCTATATTGTGTTTATTCGGTAATATATATGAATTTACAGCTAAGGTAAGAACAGTTAATGGCTGTAAAGCGTGTTTTCTTATATGAATATAATATACTAGCCAGGAAAGATATAGCCTAAAAAAGCAGCTCGCAAGATCCCATGCTGCGAGCCTAAAAAAGATATATTTACATATGATGTCAGGCACCTAAGATTATTTCTTATTCTTCCGTCCACAAAGGTAAGGCTGTCGTCACCTTGAATAAATCGCCATCGATTTCCAGCTGAAATTCTCCTCCCTGCAGAGTGGTTAAACTCTGAGCAATGGAAAGGCCCAGGCCTGATCCGTCGGTGCTTCTGGATTCATCCCCACGTACGAAGCGTTCGGTGAGCTGCTCCGGAGAGATATTAAGAGGAAAAGCGGAGATATTTTTTATGGTAAAAGATCCATAGCCATCATCCGAGGCAATATCAATATATACCCGGGTATGGGGCATGGAGTATTTTACCACGTTGGACAGCAGATTTTCGGCTATTCGCCACATATGTCTGCCATCTCCTCGTACGGCGATAGTTTCATCAGCCGTGTTAATATGAAGGGCCAACTGGGCTTGCTGGATTTTCGCCTCATATTCTCCGCAAGCCTGCATTATCAGTTCATGCAGGTCCACTTTTTCACCGGTTATGGTCAGATTACCGCTGGATGCCTTGCTGGCTTCCACCAGATCTTCAATAAGCTGCTTCAGGCGGTCGGATTTTTCTTCTAATACATTTACATATTCAGCTGCCCTTTCATTTTCTAGTTTTTCCTTCTTGAGCAGGTCAACATAATTGATGATAGAAGTGAGCGGAGTTTTCAGGTCATGGGAGACATTGGTGATAAGATCGGTTTTCATTCGTTCTCCTTTGACCGCTATGGCAACCGCTTTTTTCAATCCTCCCTGGAGGCTGTGGATATCCTCTGCAAAAGCTGACAGGCTAACAGGAATGATTGCGCTATCCAAAGGGTAATCCAGATTTCCAGCCGAGATTTCTTTGACTGCTTCCATAATCTGTGGCAGGGCCACCAGTGATCTGGCTATAAAATAGACTACTCCGGCGTTGAATGCAATTAATAGCAATACCATAAAAAGAAAGTTTCCGTTTATAAAGCCATAGTAGCTTTGCTCACATAAGATAAATAGCAATCCGTTTATGAAGCCATATCCCCCTAGCAGAATTAACATCCATACTTTGAAAACTTTGCCCTGGAAAGCCAGGCGGAGGAAACCTTTTAAAACCGAGCCGAGCTTGTATATCAGAGAGTTAGTGAAAATCTGCCCGGTCTTTATCTGTTCTGCCATGGATAAAACATAGAATAAACCGATGAAGATATCCAGGCTGAGAACAATGGCCAAAAATACAAAGGTCACAATATCAGGTATCCCCATGGAAGTACGGACCCCTATGGTCAATGAGAGGACAGCCGCTATAGCAACCAGCAGGGTATGCACATCGGTATACAGCCTGACTGGCCGTTGGGTCTTTATTTCTTCCGGATCACGGAGAAGGGTGATATATATCAGATATATAAAAGCCAGAGCCATGAGGAAAAAAGAAATAATCGATACAGTGGAAGCGGTCTGGGACAGTACTTTGCTCCGATTGAAATCAACATAGTAATCATAGAAGGCATCCCCAGGCTGCAGGGGTTCTGCTACTGCTGCATATACCTCGTAGGGGCGGTCTGTTATCAAACCCTTAATATCCTCCATTATAGCTATATTGCCATCCGAGGTCCGACCATTGAAGAAGACGGTGGACGGCTGCTTCTGTATGAACCCGATAGGGTCGGTCTCTTCAGCATCCAGGTTGCTCCACCACTGACCGGTTTCGGTATTACGAACATAGTATACAAAATTGACCATGGTAGGGAACCTATCATCAATGGGATTCACCTGCGGCCAATTATCATCTTCGCTAGCTGAATCTCCGGCAGTGTTTTCCGTATTATCTTCGTCCGGGACTGCGAGATAGTATTCTACTGTATTGTACAAGGTCCGGGAGAAGGTACTCTGGAATGAATAAGTTTCGGTATAAGAGGAGGCATTTGCCGCCTGCCTGTTGTCCAGCCACAAAATGCAGCCTCCCATAGTTCCTAAAAAGCCCAGCCAGACTATTATAATAGCAAGCAGTTTAGCCCCGCTGGAATAGCTAATATTTCTCAATTTTATATCCAATACCCCATACCACCTTTAAATATTTTGGTTCTCTAGGATTGATTTCAATCTTTTCCCTTATTCTCCTTATATGTACGGCCACCGTGTTTTCTGCTGCATAAGAAGGTTCATTCCATACCTGCTCATAAATCTGTGCTATGGAAAATACATGACCCATGTTCTCCATTAAAAATACTACTATCCCATATTCTATAGGAGTCAGCCGAATGATTTCCCCATCTACTCGTACCTCTTTGCCTTCTCGGTCCAGTTCCAGACCGCCGGTTTTTAATATACCGTTTTTCAAGGCTATACTACCCAGGGCGGTGTAGCGGCGCATCTGCGATTTAACCCGGGCCATCAATTCCAAAGGGTTAAAAGGTTTGGTTACATAATCATCTGCTCCAAAATTAAGCCCGGCAATCTTATCCGTGTCCTCTGATTTCGCTGAAATGATTATAATGGGAATATTGCGGTCTTCACGAATCCTAATGGTGGCCGAAAGACCATCCAGTTCCGGCATCATAATATCCAATAAAATCAAGTGAATTTCATGTTCGCTTAAAGCCTGCAGGGCTTGAGTCCCGGTATAGGCTTTTTCTACCCCATAGCCTTCCTGTTTTAAGTAGATTTCCAGAGCATCGACAATGGCTGTATCATCATCACATATTAGTACATTTAATCTTTCCATAAAATTCCTCCATTGCTCTCTATTCAATTTATTTAACTGCTCGAATACAACCACCTGCCTTCTACTGCATATTCTGGCAGGTAAAATTTACAAACTGCTTGATAAAAATCTTAAGACTTTCTTAAGAACCGGGCAGTCTCAAAACAGATACCGGGGTATGCTTGCTGTGGTATTACCAGGTTATCGTACAGTCATCTATTCACTAATAATCACACATGGTCTATTAGTAACTTATGCGCCGGGACAAGACTTGTCAAGGAGACTTGGGAAACAACAAATATACATCCGAATAACCTTTCTTGTACCCGGGTGCAAGCAAGCTGAATGGATGGCGTATATACAGTAAGTAAGATTAATTACTGCTGCTACTTAAAACGATAATAGGGTTTTGGTTCCTGGTCATGACAAACATCTTCCTGTCCAAGTTGAAGGAATATCAGATTGTGGTGATATAAAGTTGAGGATAAGGTTATTAGGCAATTATATTCCCAGCTGGTTAAACGTTTACTGGATAAGGTGATCGATTCCCAAACAATAATTCGCAGCCAAAGAAAAATTCAATTGCGTATTACCATGAAAAAGCAGTAGTATTTAATGTAATTCAACAATTCGGATGAGGTGAGTTTATGATGTCAATAATTGCCCTGCTTATCCTGCTGGTCATAGCAGCACTTGTTATAGGAGTGATTGCAGCGGCAGTAAAGACGAGTAATTCTGAAGGAGGGAACCAAGTGATAAAAAACGTTTATATTTATCTGGTGCTATTTGCTACTCTGATGATGACCATTGGCGGGAGCGTGGCCGCTTTTATGGCGGTTGCTGACATTGTATTCCCGGCTCCATATTATCAGTCGTTTGAAGAATATAAACAGATAGGTGTGCAAAAGGCGCCTGATACTGAAAGTACAGAGAATTTGTCTGATGCTGAATTAAAAGCCAGATACGATGCCATGGTGGAAGCGGAAATCAATCGTCAAAAGAGCAGGGCTCAAAATAGTCTAATAAAAAGCCTGGGTTGGATTATAGTTCCTCTGCCGGTGTTTGTCTATTACCAGAGACGTTTAGGAGAGAAGACCAAGGAACTCTAACTAGGAAGGGGGCGTTGTATCAGCTTAATGATCATGCCCCTGCGAAGGATTTGCTGCATATGCCAGAAACTTCGCCATACTCGGTATAAACCTGGTAAGTTCTACAGTTAAAGATACCGCGGGACGATTTAAGGGCATTCTCGAATCCGGATAATGCCCGATATAGGTACGCCCTCCCCCCCCGAAATACCTCCAAAATTTGCATGTAAAAAAAAGTCACATTAAGCCGAGTGCCTGCATATAGTGTAAAGCACTCTATTTTTTGGTTTGCAAATATCAGGAGGTGGTTTAGTGTCCTTCCTGGGATGGTTCTTAGCTGTTGCTGCGGTGGTAAAGGGCAGCCTGTTATTGTTTGGTTACCTGAACAATCAGGTATTTCCCCAGCCTTTAAATGAAGCGGAAGAAAAACGATATCTGCAGGAATTAAGGGAAGGTAGTGAAGAAGCACGAAATATATTGGTGGAACGAAACCTGCGTTTGGTTGCTCATGTGGTGAGGAAATACGAGAATACCGGCGAGGATATGGAGGATCTAATATCAATCGGTACTATAGGTCTTATTAAGGGGATAAAAACCTTTGATGATGAAAAAGGTGTTAAACTTGCCACCTATGTCGCTCGTTGTATAGACAATGAAATGTTAATGTCAGGATATGCGTAATCTAAAACGCCTACATATTGGGATTTGTAAGCCCTTGATACTAACTACTAAAACTAAAAGGTTACTAATTAATGGTAATTTTACCCTATTGCCTTATAAATTGCACGAAAAATTTTAATAAAGCCCTGCAAGAAGTCCCCTATCTTCAACGCCATAGGGCGTAAGTCAAGAGCAACCACTCATCACAGGTCAAAACCACCTGTCAATGGGTGGTTTTTTTATACCACTCTTTTTTGGGCCGGGTTGGATGCTTTACGCTGAAAATCCGGCCTTTTTTTATGAGCAAAAAAGGAGTGGTAGACATGGAGCCTAAAAAATTAAAAAGAATGGTAATTAAAGAGGAATTAGTAGCCCTTACTGGTGATTTTAAGTTGGCTATAGTGTTAAACCAAATGATTTATTGGGCTGAAAAACGAAATGATGCAGATAAGTTTATTGAGGAAGAAAGAGATCGCTATAACAAATATTCTGTATCGGCAAGTGATAGTCCTAACATAGAAATATCTCATGGTTGGATATATAAGAAAGCAGAAGAACTAGCCGAAGAGACTATGATAGGGGTGTCAAAAAAGACAATGCTGAATTACTTAGATACACTGACACAAAAAGGCTGGTTACACAGAAGACGCAATCCAAAACTAGCCATGGATAAAACATATCAATATCGAGTTGACTTGGTAGCGATTCAGAAGGATCTGCTTTCATTAGGCTACTCCTTAGATGGATATAGCATTGGAACTACGAAGTTACAAAACGAAAATAGCGAAAATACGGGGATTAGAGCATTATGCTCTAAAGAAAGCCCGAAATATTGCGATTTACCTTTTGAAACTTCGACAGGAAAAAATGAAACTTCGACAGGAAAAAATGAAACTCCGAGGGTAAAAAATGAAACTCCGAGGGTAAAAAATGAAACAGCAATACCAGAGATTACAACAGAGATTACCACAAAGATTACAAAACAAAAAGAAAATGATGATGAAGCTTTTTACCCTGCAAAGGATTTAGGTGCTCCAGAAGGAGCAGAATGTGATGATGAAATTTATGTTTGGGAAATACCAAACCAGGGTAAAGATGATCCAGTAAAGATTCTTTTAAAATACGATATCGTACTAAGTGAGAAAAATCCTGCCACTAGAAATTGCTTAGAAAGGCTGAAGCAATATACCCCAGAACAAATAGAAGTCATTGGCAGGGTATTAAGCGAGAAAGAAGCAGCTGGCAAAATAAAAAACGCAGCAGGGCTGATAGTGCAGGACCCCAGAGTATGCCAAAGAATATTAGAGGGCAAATTCTATCCGGAATACACCCACTTTCAAAACAATAAACAAAAACTATTAGCCAGTAAGGAGAAAAACGAAGAGTATGAGATATACATTCCACCAACAATGCGTGAAATGTGAGTTGCCCGAATTTCACAATAAAGCTTCTAATTTAATTTTAGGCCTTGCTTTAGTCCTAAATATATTCTAATATATGATTATAGAATTTAAATAACTCAATAAAAATAAAACAAGTAACCGACAACAGATTTGTCCCAAAACTGCTGGCGGTATTCCTGTGTCTACCAGCCGCTTAATTAAGCGGCTTTTTTTATTGGCAAAATTAATAAAAAGATACCGCGAAATACGCGGGGAAGGAGAGTTTATATGTTTAAAAAGAATTTACAGTCGGCTATGAAGGCTGGCGTACCAATTGTGTCAATAACCACTCCAGAGTGGGAAAGATGCTTAAATGATATTGGACACGTCACAAGAAACGAAGGTTCGGAAATCATGACCTGGGACCCAGTTTATGGCCTGTTAAATGGAGAAAAGGAATGTCTAGGCAACCCGGCAAACACACTCGCTATGCTGGATGTTGTAGGGGGGACAGAAGATACCATAATTGTATTCTTTAATTTTAACGGTAATTTAAAGACCCCAGCGGTAATACAGAAAATACGTGAAACTGCTAATATCGTTAAAACCCGGGGAAGCATGATGGTGCTGGTTTCTAGTTCTGGTGAGATCCCACGGGAATTAGAAAAAGAGATAATTGTAATTGATTATGCACTTCCGCAAAGAGAAGATATCAAGGCAATTGTTGAATCATTAGGCGGGTACAAGGGAGAATCATTGAACCGGCTGGTGGATGCAGCGGCCGGCTTAACGCAAACCGAAGCCGAAAATATTATCTCATTGGCATTGGTTAAAAACGATCTAGCCATAACCGATCAAACCATCGAAGAAGTCAAACGGCAGAAAGCCCAGGCACTTAAAAAATCAGGAGTGCTTGAGTTATACGAGCCCGAGAACTTACCAAGCGTTGGTGGTCTGGACACATTAAAACTCTGGTTATGGGAACGCGGAAAAGCTTTTTTACCAGAAGCCAGAGAGTTTGGATTACCGTTTCCTAAAGGAATACTGGTATTCGGCATACCTGGAACTGGTAAATCCTTAATCGCCAAGACCATCGCGAAACAATGGTCAATGCAATTGTTGGTGATGCAAAACGTCTTGGATAAATATGTTGGTGAGAGCGAAAAACGCATGAAAGAAGCTTTAAAGCAAGCAGAAGCCATGGCCCCCTGCGTACTTTTTATCGATGAAATTGAAAAATTCTTCGCAGGAGTGGGCGGCAGCGGAGATTCAGGCGTTTCATCTCGAATTTTCGGCCAGTTTTTGACATGGATGCAAGAATGCCAGAAACCGGTTTTCGTAGTAGCCACCGCTAATAACATAGCGGCTCTCCCACCAGAATTACTGCGTAAGGGGCGTTTTGATGAATCATTCTTTGTGGATTTGCCGGGACAATCCGACCGGGAGGAAATATTTAAAATCCATTTAACCCGCAAGAACCGAAATCCCGAAGAATTTGATCTCAATAAGCTGGCAGTCGCTACAGCAGGGTATACCGGTTCCGAACTCGAACAGGTTGTCATTGCTGGTCTATACCGGGCATTTGCTAAAAAACAGGATATAAACACTGATCTATTGATTGATGTAGCCCAGGAGACCCCGCCACTGTCTGTAACTATGGATGAGACTATAAGTGCCATGCGGCAGTGGGGAAAAGAACGGGCAAGACCAGCTTCATCAGTCAATGAAGAACCTGAAAAGAAAAATAATGCCTTTATAACGGCCAGAAAAATAAGAGGGTAAGGTACGCGCGTACCTTCTGAATAATCTTTTTATTCCGGGTAGCCGGGGGAAATCAAACGCCCCTGGTTTCCAGGGGTAGGAAGGAGAATTAATATGTCAATTATCAAAGGTCAGAAGGAAGCAAAATTTCGGAATGCTTTTTTTAAATGCCCATCTATTGACAGTGGGTTGGAGGCTGCAGGAAAAGCGTTAGGGTGTGGCCGACAAGAAATTTTCGATTATTTCATGAATTTCACACCTTCGGTGCATGATGTTTTAACGGCGTATATTTACGCCTGCCGTTACAAAGTGCTTAACGACCAAGGTCTTACTCAAGGGAAAATAGCAGAAATCGTTGGATATAACCACAGTACCGTTCACAAAGCAATTAAAGTCGTTAACACATTTCGCCCTAATCAGATTAACCCAAAACTAGCGTATACAGCTTACCAGGATGCAGTTTATACAGAAGATCCGTTTAAGAGCATTAAGCGCAGGCTTGCTAGGCAAAAGAAGAAGCGATTTGAACCTCTACCAAAAAGATTAGCTCGATACGTTGAAAGGGTACAAGAAGTCGCTGAATTAAAAAAATCTGGTAAATCTAATAGAGAAATTGCAGATATATATAATATCAGTATGAGTGCTACCAGCCGTTTGGTTCGGGCCGGAGATATTCCGTTGGACGTTTTGCAACAAGCTCCGAGTATTGTCGCAATCAAGGAAGCAACATTCGCCGATAATCCCACAAAACATTTGCAAACGCTCACAAAAGCGGTACATGAATCAAAAGAAAAACCTAATATAAAGCAGGAAGTTAAACAAACGACACCAAAAATGTTGTCTGTTAACGAGCAATTAGAGGAAACAGCATTAGGAATACTAAAAATGCTTACCGAATACAAACGCTTGGAAAACTTCAAAGAAAGCCATGAAGAAACAATTCAGTCTCTTCATAGCAAAATGCAAGAACAGCAGGAAACAATCAGGAAATTAAGAAAAGAAAATGCCAAACTGCAGGAACTAAATAGCAGACAAAACCTGCAGGTCAAAGGTGTTTTACATCAATTAAACCAGGTTGTTAACCTCACCAATTAAAAAATAGTAACGGTGCCTCCATTATTGGGGGCACTTTTGCTATGTAAAAATCCTCTTTTCAAGAGGGAAAGGAATGAACAAATGAAAAAGATCAGAATATTTTTACTGGTAGTAATATTGATTATTCAGCCAACAGTTACTTCAGCAGCAGTATATATCAATCAAGAATACATTGACATCAACCATATAAATATTGATCACTGCAATTATATCACCCTGGAAGATGCAGTAGCCTCTCTTGGATATTTACCACCTGATGAAGCAATAAATTATGTTGATGAATATATCCCGATCAGATCTATAGCTGAAGAGCAGGGGTATTTCATTCGTTGGGATGAAGAAAATGTTTATCTGGATGATAGCGAGCCGTTAATATTCAGGCAAACAATCGGCAGCAGCTATCAGGACCGTCCAATAGAGGCGGTATATTTAACTCCACCGGCTTACGACAAGACTATACTGACCACCTTTGCCGTACACGGCTTTGAGGATCAGTATTATCGGGATGGGGTTATATTGACTCAAATAGCCGAACAGGTAATTAAATACTTCTCTGATCAGCCGGAATTGCTGAAATTCACGCGACTGATTATCATCCCATGTGTTAACCCAGACGGAGTAAATACTGGTATTAGCAACAACGGTTTTGGCAGGTGTAATAGTCAAGGTATAGACATTAATCGTGACTTTGATTATAACTGGGGTAAGATCAATAACTCACGCAACAAAACCGGCAATCAACCATTTACTTCGCCAGAAGCACAGGTGCTAAGAGATATTGTCTTAAACGAAAACCCAGACATTGTTTTGGATTTCCATGGCTGGTTGGATTGTTGCTACAGCAGCGACATAGAACTTAAAAACTGTTTTATGAGCAGTTTAAATCTTGGAGCTGAGAAGAAAGCTCTGCCAAGGTATAAACCTCAGCAGGGATACTTCGTTGGTTGGGCATCACAATATGCAAAAGCAGCCCTTATAGAATACAAATACAAAGATGCTGACATATTAACTACCCAGACCATACAAGCTTTCAATAAGTTAATTCAGAATATATAATAGTCTTAGGAATTGTGGGGACTCCTGACTGCGATTAGCGGAAGGGAGTTGAGGCGTATGAATCGATACGAAGTCATATTACTTATGGTCCTTGTGTTGTTTGCGCTGGCTCTCATAATAAGATAGAGCCGCATAACCTCTTAATATAAGAGAGTAGCAGCTCTACAGATTAAAGCTATTAAGCGAATCGCTTGTTAGGGGAACCGACCCCACGATTCCTATATTTATTATATAACACATATGAATCTAATATTCAAGAGCCGTCCAAACGGGCGGCTTTTTTATTGGAAAAATTAAAATTAAATCTTGCGATCTTACGCAGGGAAGGAAGTGAAAAAGTGTTAAATGATTTTTATCTCGTGAAAAAAGCGGAAATAGGAACCGCAAGTAACGGTTCTAAGTATTTGAATCTGACGTTGTTTGATGGTAAAAAAACATTACCAGCTAAACAATGGGATTTTACCGGAGAGCCGCCTAAAATCGGGGATATATTATTAATTAAGGCAACGCTAGGAGAGTACCGGGGATCCCCGCAAGCTACTATCAATAGCTGGAAATTAGCTGAACCCGGGGAATGTTCGATTGAGAAATTTGTCCCGGTTATCCAGCAGGATGTCAATCAGATATACCAGCGGATATGTAAAGCAGCGGAGACAATTATGGATGGTAGTCTCAGGGCTTTAACTGTTAAGACCTTGGAGTGCAACGAAGCTTCGTTCAAGGCAGCGCCGGCCTCAATAAGTATCCACCACGGTTATCTGGGTGGTTTAGCAGAACATACCCTTAATGTGCTTAACCTGGCCGTAACCATAGCAAAGCAATCTCCGGAAAACCTGGATATGGATTTAGTAATAGCCGGAGCGATTCTGCATGATATAGGCAAAATTGAAACCTATACATGGGAACGCGGTTTTATCGAACGTTCAGTACAGGGAAGGCTTATCGAACACATAGTATTCGGAACCCTGATAATCCAAGAGATTGCTAATGTTTTAGAAATCTCTTTTGAGGAAATTGAAAAATTGATGCACATTATTGTATCGCATCATGGCAGGCAAGAATGGGGATCGCCCGTTGAGCCAGCCACGAAGGAAGCTATGATAGTCCACCGAGCCGATGAAACCGAAGCCAAAATGACCATGGTTGATGAAGCAATAGCTAATATAGAAGATGCAGATGCAAAATGGCTGTACCTTAAACCAGACAATATCCAGTTACTCTACCAGGGTAAAGAAAAACAATCAAACTAAAGCCTGGAAGATGATAAAAACAAGCCACCTGGAAACAGGTGGCTCTTTTTATGCAATGTTTTAAAAATTATATCTTGCGATCTACGCAAGGAAAGGAGCGTTTAATGAGTTTAAAAGAAGAATGGCTGCAAAAAGCCAAAGAAATTCAGGAGAAAAACGACAAGATAATGGCTCGCATCCCAGAAGAATACCGGCATTATGTCCAGCATTTATCCAGAGCATCTAAGGTTGCCAAAAAGGTAGTCCAACTGGATAAGGAACTGGAAGAGGCCGGATATTTTACTACAGATAATGGCACTTATCTTAACGTCACCAATGCTTATCTCACTGTAGCCGGGAAGAATGCCATGTTAACCGATTGGGTAGAGGAAAAAGATTATCGGTTTTCTATTGAAAACGAAATAATCACGCTCAAGGAAAAATTCTTCATAAAAACAGTTATCAAAATAACCAATGAAAAAGGTGAAGAAATCCGTCGAGCCACCTCTACAGTACCGGTTAATATTGGAGGCACTGGGGTAGACAGAACCAACCCCTACGAAAATGCGGAAACCTCAGCGGTAGGCCGGGCATTAACTTTCCTGGGCATGGGCCGGCAGTTAGGCGAAATAGCGTCCTACGAAGAAGTAGTGGAAGCAGACCGGCTAAGTGAAGAACAAGAAGCCGCCGAACCGGAAGGTTTTATTATCGATTCATTCGATTTTAAGGATGAAACGAAAAAAGCCGGGAAAATCCGTTTGGTAGGTACAAACGGGGAAATACAAGAATTATTCGGTTGGGGTAAAGTATTCCAGGAATTTGTGGATAAAGCGAGAGCGGGCAGCAGGGTAAAAATTAAAACCGAACTTTTCCGGACTCAGGCCCAACAGGAAGCCCAGAAATTAGTCGATTATGAGATCGTAGCTTAAGGGGGCATGAGTAATGGATAATATATTAAAAGCCATTTCTGAAGCACCCGAGGCCATAGCTAATCTTGAATCAGATAATCTGGAAATCAAACGACAGTGCAGCAAACTCAAGGAACAAATGGATGGTATCAGGAAATCCACCTGGGCTGCAGTAGCCAACGAAAAAGAAGATGGGAAGAAAGTTTATCCCAATGCCGAAATGCGGGACATCGAAGTGGAACGCCGGTTGGCTGAAAGCAATGATTATCAAGAAGCCGTAATAAGTCTGGAAGTATTCGAGGCCCAAAAAGCTAGGAACGAAATCAAATTGCAGCAGTTAATAAATCAATTCTCCGTTGATCGGTACAAACTTCGGCTCTATACAGCTGAAAAAACGGAACGGGCAGCAACAACCTTCAATGAAGGGTTAAACACCCTTTATCATCTGGGGAAAATAATCACTACATTCAAAGCAATACCGGAATTTATGCCCCGTGAAGAGAATTGCCCCTACTAAATCTCTTTTATCGCCCCGAAGGGTAGGAAAAACGACACCTACCCTTTAAGGGTGGGTGAAAGGAGGAAAACAGTGAAACAATTTTACCAAAAAGTAGATACAAGGTCCCGTAGTGTAATGATCAATTTTCTGCGGAATCATTTTCGTTATGACACGATGAACAGCTGGAATCGTTCAAGCAGTTATGCAAATAACCTTAAGGTCCACAACTTGGGCCTACCTCGGGAAATAGAAAGAAAGGCCTTTGAGCTGCTAAGTGTTGATGATATCTACATGGAGATTAATGATTTAATCAGCAATTGGAATTACGATCATCAGTATCAATGGCAAGTAGGGTTTAATGGTCGTAGCGGTGGCTATCTGGTTTTATATCAGGGATGCCTGGAACCCACAAAGCATAAATCCTTTTGTACTAACTGTGGGCAGCTTAATTTCCAAACAACCGAGAAATCGAATCGATGCGGAGTATGTAGTCAAAATACCAGAGTCAATCTGGAGAAGCCCCGCATGATGATAAAAACATACCCTGGCAGGGGTACAGACCAAGATGATGATTTTGAAGATTGGTCATTAGGCGAACTCAAAAAACGGGTTAAGCTGGTACAGGATTTTGACCGGCTTTGTGATGATATCGTGGCACAGCTAATCTATATCTGCGAGAACTTTGAAGTGGTGGAGCAGGAAATATGTGTTCCTAAGACTATAAAGGTTCTACAGGAAGTGTGAAATCTCTTTTAAGGAGGAATGAAAGTGCTAGAAAACTATATAAACCATGTATCGTTTTCAAATCTGGATAAATATCAAAAATGCCCTTATCAGTGGTATTTACGGTATATAGAAAGACACCCGGATGAAGCCGGTGACTCGGCCCAGATAGGCAAACTGGGGCATCTGATGATAAAAGCAGCTATAGCCGGAAAAATAAGACCAGACCTTGATGCTTTCAATGATCTGGTTATCGATATAGCCAGCGGTGAATGTCCAAAACTCTCACTCAAAGAGAGAGTAGAAGCTAAGCAGCTTTATCAGAAATACGGTTCAAGTAACATTACCAACCTTTATGAATGGGTTTTGTTTGCATTGGATGTACGGAGTAAACATAAAGGCAGAGTAGAATTAGAAAAAGAAGTCTCCTGCATTATACCCGGTATACCAGTACCGATGGAAATGCATATTGATTTTGTTAATAAAGATACAATCATAGACTGGAAAACTGGTCGTAATACCGAACCTGTAAGTTCTCACCAATTAGGTCTGTATGCCTATGGTGTTGGCAGGGCAAAAAATGTAAACCCGAGCCAATTTACCAGAAAATTTGTTTTTACAGGCTTACAGAAACAATATGAGGACAAAAAGCCAATCCAGGATGCTCTTTCATGGGCATTAAATATCTATGAACACATAGAAGAAGATCTTGAAGGGCTCGCCTTCATGGGAAAAGGCGTATTCAAAAAGAATGCCGGTACCGCCTGTCGCTGGTGTCCGTATAAAGAAACTTGCTTTGAGGAAAATTTAGGGCCTGTTGAATTGATCAACATCCCGGAAGAGATATTAACTTATAGTCAAGCTGAAGAAGTAGCTAGAGCCATACTTCTTATGGAAGAAAAACTAAACGTAGCGCAAAAGGCTCTGCAGGTATATTGCGAAGAAAATAACCTTCTTATGCAGACTAATGGCGAATACTTTGGATGGTACCCCGGCTCCATAAGCCGAAAATGGGATAAGATGAAAATCTATGAAGCCGTTAGGGATTTGCCGGCAGAGGATATTATCAAAGCTTTTAGCGTGGACCTTAGAGGCATCAACGCTTTGGCAAAAAACAATGATTGCATAAATCTTGCAATCCAGGAAGCAGTAACAACTGAAACAGGAAAGCCAAAGTTCAAACACGCATCTAAACCGCCTAAAGCAAGTTAAAAAGAGCCCCGCAAGGGGCTTTTTTTATACCCGAAAATAAAAATTAAATCCTGCGAAATACGCGGGGAAGGGAGTGACTATATGTTAGAAAAATCTGAAGAAGGGAATAAGCTGATCAATCTCCAGATCCAAGTTGTGCTGGATGGAGATGTACTTGCTTTGCCGGTATATAATCGGCAAGGCTGTTTATTGTTGAGTAAAGGCGCAACTATAAGCGAACAGAACCGGAGTCAATTACGCAACCACGGGGTCAACCAAGTTGTCGTAATGCTAAAAGAAAGGAAAGCGCTGGTATGTTAGACAAACAAGATGCTGCTACAAATATTGAACAAAAACTATGTGAACGCGAAAAAGAAGTGCTTAAGTGTCTTAGTAGCGGCATGAACAACCAGGAAATTGCCACGGAATTATATCTATCCACCGGAACCGTGAAAAACTATGTAAGCTCGATACTGAGCAAATTAGAGGTTCGGGATAGGGTAGGATTGGTGCTATATGCACTTAAAGCAGGGATTTGAATCTCTATTATAAACCCTGATCTAACAGAAAATGAATAACGGGTAATTTCTAAGCCTCCACCTATGGTCGGGGCGGTCTCTATAACTGTGGCCGCTTCCGGTCACAGTGTATTTCAAAGGAGGTCTTATAATGACGAAAGAAATAAAAATGGCTGAAGAATATTGGAGTGCAGTATTTAAGTTTGCGGATACCGCAAATAACCTTCACGAGAAGGGGTATAGTATAGAGCTTGTGGCTGAATTAATGAAAAGCAATCCGGAGCAGACTGAACAACGGGTCAAGTTAGCCCAAGCTTTTCCGCCTGAAAAACGAATCAAGAATGTGCCGATCACGGTTTATCAGGCAGCGGTTGAATTTCCCAATCCCCAACAGATAGTTAAAGAAGCCTGGGAAAAGAACTGGACTACTAGTGATATTCAATTCCAACTATCAAAATGGAAAGGGGAAAGAAACAAAATTAAATTAAAAAGAACTCCCATAGAAGAAGCCCTGGGCGTAGATAATGAAGGCATGACCACAGCCAAAAAGCTGTACGCATTTCTTGAATTGCGTCCTGGTGATTATTCAAGGTGGGTAAAGAAAAATATAGAAAAAAATATTTTTGCCGAGGCCGGGAAGGATTATATAATATTCCGCATGGATGCGGAGTGGCGAAAATCTGGCGTTCGCGGGCAATTTGCGAGAGATTATAAGCTCACTGCAAGGTTTGCGAAAAAATTAGCAATGGTTTCTCAAACTCCTAAAGGAGAAGAAGCCAGAAACTATTTCATCCGTATAGAGGAAGCTGTTTTTGCCAAAGCACAGGATATTCCTGTATCCTTCAATGGGATGTCTTTAGAAGAACAGGCTAATGCAATTCTGGAAGCCTTGGAGCAGGGTAAGTCATTGCCAAATACCTTCAAAAAGAATCTTGCACAAAACGCAGCAAAACTCAAAAGAGTCAAATAATCCACCAGCACCCGGGTCATATTAAATGGCCCGGGTATTTCAAAAGGAGGGCTTTTAACATGGAATTAATTAAAACAATAAAGGACCAGGATGCTGAAAAGGTTGAAAATTTACTGTTTAATAAATATGTCGATCCTAATGCGGCTGATAAAAACAAAACCACTGCTTTAATGTATGCGGTAAAAGGTAATCCTGAAATAGTTCAATTACTACTTAAGGCCGGGGCTGATATTAATAGCCAGGATATGCTTGGTAGAACAGCTTTGATTGAAGCGGTGATTTGCCGTAATGTAATGGCCGTTCAGACATTGGTTGATGCCGGAATAGATATTTGGGCAAGAGATGATTATCAGGAGAATGCCGCAAAAAAGGCAATCGAGAGTCAACAAACCCAGATAGCAAAGATATTGTTTAATGCAGCTTTTGATGCCCTTTATCAAAGTAGTCAACCACCCCAGGCACAAGGCCAGGGGCTTGGGGGGAGAACCCCGTAAGCCCGGTTGATTAGCCTCAGTCTATCAGACTACGTTATGCCGGAATGGTATTAATACCGAAATAGGCACCATGGGATACTCCACACGTCCCATGCACTGCGGTTAGTGGTTAAACATCGCTGAAGGGTAAGGCGAAGTGCCGCTGGCAAAAACCCGGTATAACATTGGCGAAGTGGACCCACTGCCGAAAGGCAGAATTATTTCTGAAAGGAAGTTAACAAAATGGTTTATGTAAAGTCAGCGGAAGGCAAGCCTTTAATGCCAACCGAAAGACACGGCAAGGTACGTCGGATGCTGAAGGAAGGCAGAGCAAAAGTAGTTAAGGCTAAACCCTTTACCATTCAACTAACCTATGAAACAACACATTACACCCAGGCAGTGGCACTGGGTGTAGATGCGGGTTATTCGCATGTAGGATTTTCCGCAGTAACCGAAAAGGAAGAGATGTTAGCCGGGGAAATACATCTGCTGAAAGGACAAGTAGAACGTAACCGTGACAGATCAAGCTACCGCAGACAAAGGAGGAGTAGACTGCGTTACCGGGTACCGAGATTTGACAATCGGAAAAAGCCTGAAGGCTGGCTTGCTCCAAGTCTGCAGAATAAGCTGGATACACATATCCGGTTAATAGAAAAGATTGAATCTATTCTGCCAGTAAGCCGGGTAATAGTAGAAGTAGCCAGTTTTGATATTCAGGCTATTAAGAATCCCGGGATAGAAGGCAAAGAGTACCAACAGGGTGAACAGGCAGGTTACTGGAATCTGCGGGAATACATACTACACCGTGATGGGCACCGTTGCCAAAACCCTGGCTGCAAAAACAGGTCAAAGGAACAGGTTCTGCAATTACACCATATAGGGTATTGGAAAGGTGATCGTACTGACCGGCCCGGGAATTTAATCACGCTCTGCGACAAGTGCCATAAGCCAGAAAAGCACAAAGAAGGCAAATTACTATGGGGTTGGCAACCCAAAATCAAACCATTTAAAGCTGAGACATTTATGACGGTTGTGCGATGGAAGCTGGTTAATGCATTGGGATGTGAACATACCTACGGTTATATCACTAAAACCAGAAGGATTGAGTTAGAATTGGAAAAATCACATAGCAACGATGCTTTTTGTATTGCAGAAGGAACTAACCAGAAAAGGACAGAACCAATTAAAATTGATCAGGTACGTCGAAATAATCGGAGCTTGCAGAAATTTTACGATGCCAGGTACATTGATCAGCGTACCGGAGAGAAAACCAGCGCCCAAGAATTAAATTGTGGCCGACGTGCCCGTAACAAAAACCTTAATACCGAAAACCTGCGTAAGTATCGTGGTGAGAAATTATCGCCAGGACGGGTAAGTATTCGCAGGAAGAGGTACCCATATCAGCCAGGCGATACCATATTGTATCAAGGAAAGGAATGTACTGTTAAAGGTGTCCAGAACCTGGGAGCATATATTAAGCTTACTGAATTAAGTAAACCTGTAAAAACATCAAAAATCCAGATCCTACGTTATGGGAAGGGACTGCGTGTTTATGCAAGTTAAAACAAAGGCCATCAGTCATAGTAAGTACAACATCAACTATCATCTAGTCTGGTGCCCAAAGTATCGTCACCAAATTCTTACTGGACAGGTGGAAACCTATCTGAAAGAACTGATTAATAATATCTGCGTCCATTACGAATACGAAGTATTGTCAATAGAGGTAATGCCGGATCATATTCACCTATTTGTATCAGTTAAACCGTATATCAGTTCTACAGAAGTAGTTAAGACTATTAAGAGCATTACAGCAGTATGTATATTTAAGAAATTTTCAAACCTCAAAAAGTGTAAATTCTGGGGGTCTGGCCTATGGAGTAAGGGCTACTACGTGGGTACTGCAGGTACAGTGTCTGCAGAAACTATTCAAAAGTATATCGAAAATCAGAAAGTGATGTAATAACTTTTCTTTGATGCCAAAACGGAGGGTGCGCTTGCATTTCGCCCACGAGGGGCGAGGTTTTACGTGCGATTATATAAACTAGCGTAAAGGAGGATAAGAGCAATGCAAATATGCGAAATCTGTGGAAAAAAAACAGATAATTATTCCACCTGCGATTCTTGCGAGCTGATATATTGCATAGAACACTTGGGCGATCACAACGAATGCCCGGTTTGCGGTGGAGAACATACTTTCAAAGAGAATTTTTAGGAAAGAGGGTTAAATTATGCTAATAAAACCCACAAAAGCATTAACCGTATATCAGCCCTGGGCCTCATTAATTGCACAAAAGTTGAAGAAAAATGAGACCCGCAGCTGGCGTACAAAATACCGTGGACCGTTGGCGATCCATGCAGCAATAGGTATGCCAAAAGAAGCTAAAGCATTTTGCCCTGAAGTTGCAAGAATTATAGGAGTTAACCCCTATAGTGGATCTCATTGGTACTACCTGGAACAGCACTCAGATGTTATGGGTGGTTTTGGTCAAATACTGGCCACCTGCAACCTAGTTGATTGTGTCCAAGTTATTGATGAAGAACCGGGAATTTTCGCACTACTGGAAAATGGGAAGTATATAGATGGTCCCGAACTTTTGTTTGGAGATTACAGGCCCGGCAGATATGTATGGATTCTCGATAATATCAAAAAACTTCCCAAACCAGTAGCTGTCAAAGGCAAACAAGGTCTTTGGAACTGGTATATGGACAGTGTGTGAAGGGGTGGTTTTATGAAATTTATTATCCCAGGCCGGCTACCCGGTTTAAACGATATGATCAACGCAGCCCGAACCAGTCTCTATAAGTCAGCAGAACTGAAACAAACATACACCGATTTGGTAGCTTGGTACGCCAAAAGTGCCAGGCTGCCCCACGTTGTCCAAGCTGACTTCATAATAACGTGGTATGAAAAAGACAAAAAAAGGGACAAAGACAATGTTATGGCTGGCCAGAAACTACTGTTTGACGGCTTAGTTAAAGCAGGAATATTAAAAAACGATGGCTGGAAACAGGTAGGGGATATAACTCATAGAGTTAGGGTCGATCATGACAATCCCAGGATAGAAATTGAAATAATTGAAATCAAAGCGAGTTAAACGCAAGAACCTAACAGATATTCAGTAATCCAGGAACTAAGCGACCTCTCGGGGTCGCTTTTTTATTGGGAAATTTTTAAATACATCCCGCGTTTATATACGCAGGGAAAGGAGCGATTTATGAGTAAAAACGCAGTTTTGAGAGAGCAGTTGTCCCTGTTTGATATGGCGTATGAACAGGGGAATCCTTTGATTTCCGATACGGAGTACGAAAAAAAGTACAACGAACTCAAGAAATTTGAGGAAAAACATGGAGTCCCAGCAGATTCACCGACCCAAGTGATTCCGTTCAGCAGGGTAAAAGGTTTAGAAGTAGTAAAACACCCAAAACCCATGCTATCACTGAATAAGGTAAATGACTTTGTAGACCTCAGGAAGTGGTTTGTACCGGGTCAACAAATCTCAATCCAGCCGAAACTAGACGGATTAACAGTCGTACTCAAATACGAAAATGGAGAACTGGCAGACGCAGTTTTAAGAGGTGATGGATACGAAGGAGAAAGGATTTTGCATATCGTTAGAACGATACAAAGCCTTCCTCAACAAATATCCTACCAAGAAAAACTGGAAGCCAGAGGGGAAATTTTCATCCCATTTAAAGTATTTGAGGAACTTAACAACGGTGAGTATGCCAATCCCCGGTCAATGGCAGCTGGTGCAGTAAGATTACTTGATGCCAATATAGCGGCCAAAAGAAAACTTGATATTAAAATCTTTGACTTGGTTTCATCAAACGAGGAATTTATAACCGATTTTGAACAGTTAATGTTTTTATTTAATATCGGTTTGCCGGTAGTAGATACCAAAGTCAAAGAAAACCTGGAAAAAATCATAAGCTATTGCAGCCACTATGAGCGGGAAACCCGTAAGACCCTGCCATATCCCATAGATGGGTTGGTATTAAAAATCAATGATCTGGCAATACGAGAAAAAATGGGCGAAACCAGTAAAACCCCTAAGTGGGCGATAGCGTTTAAATTCGAGAGTGAAGAAGAATTTACCACTCTGGGATGTGTCCAATGGCAGGTTGGGAAAACCGGGCAAGTTACTCCGGTGGCAATATTTGACCCGATTAAAATTGATGGGGTGATTATAACCAAAGCCACTCTGCACAACTTTGGTTTTATCCAGGAGCAAAATCTCAAACTAGGCAGCCGCATAGTGGTAGCGCGCGCCAATGATGTTATACCGAAGGTAGTCAAAGCAGTAAGTGAAGGAATTGCCGAAATAACCCTACCCAAGAACTGTCCAATATGCGGAGCAGCTGTAAAACTTAACGGGGCTAACGCCTATTGTACCGGCACCGAATGTCCTGGCCAGCTAAAGGAAAAACTGATCCACTTCTGTTCCCGTGATGCTATGGATATAAAGGGGATGGGCGAAGAAACCATAAAAACCCTTTTTAACCTGCATTACATAAAGACTCCGGCAGACCTCTACACCCTGCACCAAATAGCTGACAGTATAAAATCTCTGTATGCCTATGGTGATAAAAAAGTGCGGGCTATGCTGGATGGGATAGAAGAAAGCAAAAATCAGCCGTTTCAGAAAGTGTTATATGCGATCAATGTTCCTTATCTGGGTAGAACCAATGCAAAGGCCCTGGTCAAAGAATTTAGAAACATCGATTCTTTGATGGCAGCTTCAGCTGAACGGCTCAGAGAGGTTGAAGGGATAGGCAATATTACGGCCGAAACAATAGCGGAGTTTTTTAAAGACGAAAAACTGATAAACGAGTTAAAAGCTCATGGTCTGTGTTTCGTCAGCGAAGAACCGCAAGAATCGTCCGAGACAGCCCTGAAAGATATGGTTTTTGTAATTTCCGGAACCCTATCTAAGCCAAGACAATTCTTTGAGGATGTCATAGTCGCAAATGGGGGTAAGGTAACCGGAACCGTAAGCAAAAAGACCAATTATTTAATTTTAGGTCCGGATAAAAGCGGTACGGCCAAACACAAACAGGCTGAGAAGCTAGGTATACCCATTATTAACGAGGAAACATTCTGGCAGCTGGTAGGTGGTAGAGTTGAATAAACTACTTATCATCGATGGTTCCAGTATCTTGACCACCTGTTTCTTCGCTACAGTACCAAGGGAATATTACTATGGGAAAACGCCTGAAGAAAAGCAGGCAGCGTTATCCAGGGTAATGAAAACCAGTAACGGTATCTGCGTTAACGGTGTATATACGGCCATGAAAAGCCTGACTAAGCTACTGAATAGCCAAAAGCCGAGTCATTTGGCAGTAGCATGGGACATAACCCGGGATACATTCCGTAGGAGGATATATCCCGAGTATAAAGGCAACCGAGCCGAAACTGTTCCTGAGTTAAAATCACAATTCATATTGATGCAAGAACTGCTGGAAGAAGCTAATATTCAGCAATTCATGGATGCCAATTTAGAAGCAGACGATCTTATAGGTTCACTAGCAAAGCAATTTGAACAGCAGCTACCAACCTATATCTATACCAAAGACCAAGATTGCCTGCAACTGGTGAGTGATTACACTCGACTCTGGCTGAACACCGGCAAAGCTGATGAGCTGAAAAAGGAATATAACGTCTCTGGGATCCCCGACAATTGTTTTGAGTTTACACCAATGTATGTGAAAGAAGTCTATGGTCTGGACCCGATCCAGATCATAGATAAGAAAGCATTAGAAGGCGATACCAGCGACAATATCCCAGGAGTCAAAGGAGTAGGTGAGAAAGCCTGTATCCCATTATTGCAGGAATTTGGCACCATAGAAGTGATTTATGAAGCCTTAGAGGATGATGAAAAATCTTTTAAAGAGACCTGTAAAGCTTTGGGTGTACGATCTCCTGTAAAAGCCCTAAAAGAAGGTAAGGAAAGCGCATTTATGAGCAAGAACCTTGCTACTATTAGATGTAAAAACCTTGAAGTCACCCTGGATGAGCTAACACTTGTGGTGAACGAAATAGCTTTAAACAGGAAATACAAAGAATTTGAGTTTAAAAGCCTTGTTAAGCCAGCTCAAGAAGCACCAAAACTTATGGTTGCAAAACAAGGGAGTCTTTTTTAAATTAAAAGATGGAGGTTCAGGTATGTATAGCAGTATTGATAACCCGTCACATGAGGAGTGGATTAATGAAAGCAGTAGACTGCTTAATGAACTTAAGGATCATCTTGACTACTACACCCAAAAAGTCACAGAGTATCAAGAAAAACAAGATGATTTTATGGTTAAGTTTTATTGTTTAAAGCTTTTAGAAGCCAATAAAAAATTGCAAATGTTAAAAGTTGTGGCTCAGTAAAAGGAATTTCCATAAAAAAATCCCGCCCTTCGGGGCGGGGAATATAAAATACACATTCTGTTAAAACTGCGAAATAAGGAAGGTGAGGAAAATTTATGGAGAGTAATTTATTAGACGGTGGAGATTTTGAGAAATTTTTGGTTATAAAGACAGAGGATTATAAAAAGCTATCGGAAGCACAAAGAGCTGAATTAGCTGGAATTTTTAATAGTATTGGAAGGATACGTAAAGCAGAAAAGAAACGTATGTTTAATCAGTATTTTGTTATTAATATAGATGAACCCTATGCCCCTGAAATCGTAAACATTTTAAAAGCAAACGGACACTGGGGTACGCATTCCAAGTAAAATATGATACGCAATATACCGCTCAAATGAGCGGCTTTTTTAATGGAAATTTATAAATTTGATCTTGCGCTATACGCAAGGAAAGGAGGTTTATACCAATATGGGAAATATCGAAGTAATCACAGGACCAATGTTCTCAGGAAAAACCACTGAGTTGCTGCGTAGGCTGGAAAGGTATGTGCTGGCAGGGTGCAGTTATATTGCTATAAAACCTGCGGTAGACACTCGCGACCAATCCACAACCATTAAGACCATCAGGGGCGAAGTGAACTTAAATCCAATCAAAGTAGCAAGTCTTTATTCTGTAAAACCGACCACAAAAGTTGTTTTATTGGATGAGGGTCAATTTTTCGGGCCGGAGATAATTCAGTTTTGTCAAACTATGAGAGACCAGGGTAGAATCGTAATCATCAGTGGACTGGATATGGATTATCTGAGGCAGCCGTTTGGCTCGATGGATAAGTTGATGGCAATAGCCGACAGCGTCACCAAACTAACGGCTATCTGCTCTTGTGGAAAAGAAGCTATATTTACTCAAAAACTCAATCTTAATAGCCAATATATAGACATTGGGGATACGGAAAAGTATATTCCTGTTTGCACCGATTGCTATAAAGTGGGTTTGAAGGAGTGTGTGTCATGATATTTGAAATTATCAATTTTAGTGATACATACACCTTGGAATCAAAGGATTTTGGAACAGCTTGTATCGCTGCATTATTGCTGGGTGAAGGTCAATATGCCATTCAACAGGTTGATGGCAATCTCGAAATGCCTATATTCCTTTTTGGAGGCTGTGACGAATGGTTTTATAAGCAATTCGATATGGGTTTATCGGATTATATTGACCAGATCACTAACCAAGGTTGGAGACAAATAGCTGAATGCCTGGATGGTGTTGTAATCGGCAACTCGCAAAAACGAGAAATATACAAACAGAATTTTATTCAACTTGAAAGTAAAGAAAGCAAAAAGGAATGGCGAGATAAATGGCACGAAGAACACCGTAGTTCGCTCAACAATATCGGCGCCAGATCATGGGCTTTAGCCCAAAGGATACGAGAGATACATAAGGAGGGGTAAAATGCAGCCGGTAGTATTAAAAATTGAAGGCATTAAATGCGACAATCCCGACTGTGATTTCAAAGATGATTCCGTAGTCTACGAGGATTATAAAGTGTGGTTAAATAAACCTTGTCCCAAGTGTGGAACAAACCTCTTGACCGAGGCAGATTTGAAAGCGGTCAAAAAATTAAAGAAATTTGCGAATATCGTTAATTTCTTTTTGAGGCCTTTTATAAAACCCGATATTAACGTAAAGCGGAAAACAGTGGATGTAGAAATGAACGGCACAGGGACCATGCAGTTCAAAATGGATTAATGTCTTTGTCCTTTCCATTCATAATGTCACCGAAAGCCAGGCTAAAACGTCTAATTAGTGACGAAATTATAGGAAGGAGAGGAATAACGTGGCACCTGATATCATATCAATAAGATGCGTGACATTCGGCACACATTACATTGTGGGAAAGAAAGGTCCTGACGGTCGTATCATTGACCAAATATGTGATAATAGTATGACTTGGGAAGATCATATAGACTATGTGTATACGGTCTATGATGGTCTTGGTAAACGCATAACTGAACTTGTCAATGCACCAGTTGAAATCACCTATAAAGGCGAATAGTAGATTCTATCATAAGAAGCCCTCAGAAATGGGGGCTTTTTTTATTGGGTTTTAACTCAAAATAAATCCTGCGAAATACGCAGGGAAGGAGCTGTTGTTATATGAAAACCCCTGACTTTTTTGTAAAAAAGGACGGGAAAACAAAGTTTGTCGATCCCAGGCCGGACCTATCTAACCCCAAAGAATCAAGGTTATTTGGAATGCTTTTAGCAAAGGCATGGGAAAAAAGCCCAGAACTAGCCGTATTGCTTCATGGTTTCAGATGCCAGGGTACAATACTAGCAGCCGATAATATAAAGCTGCAGCCAGTTATCAGCCTATCGGCAGGGTGGCCTTCGGCAGAGGACTATAACAAGGAAAAGAAAAGGCTGATGCCGTTTCTCGAAACGATCAAAAGCCTTTTCAAAGAATTAAGGGGGTGTTTGGATGGCTAGACTTGCGTCACAAGCGAATCTGCAGTATATCCCAACACAGGATAGGATCAGAAGAATTATTAAGTCTTATCTTGAGTTTCCCTTAAAAGGCACTACTTGTTTAGATCCCTGTTGCGGGCCTGGAGACGCACTACTGGAAATATGTCCAGAAGGCAACTTCTTATTCGGTATGGAGCTGCATACAGGCAGAGCATTGGAAGCCAAGAAGAAAGCCTTCGTACAGGTGCTTGCAGGGCCATTCGAGAACTCGATTATCTCAAATCGGGTTTTTGGTTTTGCCTTCGTGAATCCACCGTATGATTGGGTTGCTGGTGGTGGCCATAGGTACGAAGAAGTTTTTCTAGGGCGGGTGATACAGTATATCGCACCTAAAGGCGTTTTGTGCTACATCGTACCCACTTCTCTTTTTGAGCATCGGGGCGAACAAGTTTTAAAAGTGCTTTTAGAAAACTTCTCTAATGTTAGGATATGCAAATATCCCGAACCTGAATATCAGGAGTTTCGGCAAGTAGTTATCTTTGGAGTAAAAAAACCAATGGAAAGAGTAACTGCATCATCGGAATGGTGGGAAGATCAAGTGGCTAGAATTACAACCGCTGAGATACCCGAACTCGAAACCATACAGACCCCAATATATTCAATACCCTATGTTAACCCTGGGTTTGTGAGGACATTTAGAGTGAACTATTATGATGCAGTCTTAGCCGAAAACGAAAGTAAAATCCTATCGTTTCTGGAAAAATTAAAGCCTAAAAACGCCGTTAAAAAACTAACAGCACCATATTATATGGACAAAGCTTTATTAGCTTTACTTGCAGTTGGGGGTTATATAGATGGCAAGATGCCAGGGCATTTCTTGTCGGGCAGGTATGAAAACCACGAAGTATCCAAGACCGATATTGATATGGATACCGGGGAAGAGATTTACACCACCCGAAAAACGTCCTCTTCTGTTTTTTATATTCTCACCAGAGAACCAGATGAAAATGGAAGCAGGATACGAGAAATCCGGTAAAGGAGGAAACATAATGGCCCAAAACATGAGTCACTGTCGCTTTAGAAACACAAAAAAGGCACTTGAAGAGTGTTTAGAAGCGTTGCGTGAAGAGGATATAGAAAATCGCGAAGACAGATATGCAGCAAAGGAAATGTTTCGAACATTTTTGAAATTCTGCTATGAGTTTGGCCTCATCGATGAGTTTGATGACACCCAATTAGAGAAATTCATTAATAGTTGTTATATCGAAGAAATCGAAGAGGAATAACCTTACGGCCGCTAATGCCGAGGTTTCAATATCTGCTAGGAGGAAAGAATGCGTAAAAAAATATTTAAAGATAGGTTATATTGGCAAAGCGTAGCCCAGGGTATCATGGATAAACGTAGCGAGGCCGAAAAGGAAATCGAGTCTAAATTCTTCATAACACTATCTAGGGAAGATCAGAAACGATCAATAATTCTCAGGGATAGAGAGTTGAAAGAATTTGCTGCCAAAATGGGATTTGAAATCGGCTCTTATGTATGCGATTCCAGTAATCATATATGGGAAGTGACCTGGGTATCAACTTACAGCGGGATGTTGGATGTAGACGATATAACAATCACACTGCAAGATGAAACCGGCGATTGGGTTAATCTTTGCAGCCGCAGAGTTAATTATAACGGTCTGAAAGAACGCAACTATTTCGATAATTATATCCCGCTGGGTGATAAGGCAAATACCGCATAGGAGGAACAAATATGTACTGTTTTTACAACGCTCATTGTCAAGACTGTCTTTGTAGCAGCTGTATGTATAAAAGAACAGATAGCTGTATAGATGGCAAGGGCTCTTGCGACCAATGTAAAAATGATACACATATAGTATTTTGCTTTTGCTACGAAAGGGATGATTAAATGATCAATGTTCAAAAGGAAAACGGCAGCACTTATAATGTGATATTTGCCAGAAATTCCGTTACCAATGCGTTGGTGAGCGAGGTGGAAAAACAAATTGAACTTAATGGTAAATGCCGGGTCAGTTTCAATGTAGTGGGCAGGACTAAACATATAGGGCTGTCCCATGAATTGTTTGAGAAGTTTCCCGAATACCAGTTTGATATTTATGATTACATCTGTATAATCACCAAGCCTGAGTAAAAAAGAAAGGAGATTTTTATGAAATCTTCTGATATTAAACCACAGATTAAGGGCCAAAGTGATAAATATAGCTGGAATTTATCTAAAACTCCGCAAGAATACTCCCTCCTCTAGGCGAAGCGTAGGTGGGAGATGAATTGTGAAGAAAGGAGGCGATAGGCTGAAAACTTACAAATATCGCTTATATCCAACTAAAGCCCAAAAGCAAAACCTCGATGAAAACCTAAACCTTTGTCGAGTGCTATATAACACTGCATTAAGTCAACGCAAAACAGCTTATCGCCAACAACGAATTAGCTTAAACTATTACGACCAAGCTAGCGAACTTAAAGAAGTAAAAGAATGTCTACCTGAATATAAATACATTCATTCTCAAGTCTTGCAGGATGTGTTAAAACGAGTAGACAAGGCATTTCAAAACTTCTTTCGTAGAGTTAAATTAGGTGAAAAACCCGGCTATCCACGGTTTAAAGGTTACGGCTGGTACGATAGTTTTACTTATCCGCAATCGGGATTTTCCCTCTCTGATAACAGTAAAGGCAACCAGAGATTAAAACTCTCGAAAATCGGCAGTATCAAAATCAAGCTGCATCGTGCTATCAAAGGTAAGATTAAAACCTGTACGATAAAACGAGAGTTTAATAACTGGTACGTCTGTTTGTCCTGCGAAGCTGAACATGAGCTTTTACCTAAGACTCATAAATCAGTTGGTGTTGACGTTGGTATTGAGAAATACGCTGCTTTATCTGATGGAATTTTGATTGAGAATCCTAAGTTCTTGCGTAAATCAGAATCTAAACTCAAACATGAGCAGCGTTGCTTATCCCGCAAGAAGAAAGGTTCATACTCCCGTATTAAGCAACGACAGAGACTCGCAAAACTCCATCACAAAATCAAGAACCAGCGTAATGACTTCTTGCATAAGGAGTCTCGCAAATTAGTCAAAAACTACGATGTAATCGTGCTTGAAGATCTGCGGGTAAAGAATATGGTCAAAAACCATCATCTCGCAAAATCCATCTCTGATGCTGCGTGGGCTAAATTCACCGAATATCTTTCTTACAAGGCTGAGAGTGCCGGTAAGAAGGTAGTGTTCGTGAATCCACGCAATACATCGCAAATTTGTTCAAAGTGCGGTGAAACGGTCAAGAAGTCACTTTCGATTAGGGTTCACAAATGCCCTTCCTGTGGACTTATTCTTGATCGTGACGTAAATGCCGCAATAAATATTTTGAGGTTGGGAACCAGCCCCGGTGGAGCCACGGCATTAGCCGGGTGATGAAGCCAGAAGCTCGCCAATTTATTGGTGAGTAGTTCACTGAAAGATAATATTGTAACCGTTAATTCAAACGATATATTCAACTCATACAAAGCGGAAGTTGCATCTTTGATCAATAAGAAGGTTCTGACCATAGAGGATACAGTAAGACTAAAAACCCTCAATGAAATACTGGCAGAACAGGACATCGATCTATCGCAAATGTCTCGTAGCAGCCGGAAGAAACTAATGCAACAAGCAGATAGCCAATTAGTCCTATTTGGCTAGTGAATCATAAAAATAAAGGAGAATACTCTTAAATTCTCCTTTATTTTTTCTTTTTAAAGATTTATAATTAACTTAATAAAATAAAACAAGTAACCGACAACAGATTTGTCCCAAATCTGCTGGCGGTGTTCCTTTGTCTACCAGCCGCTTAATTAAGCGGCTTTTTTAGTTGCATAAAACCTCCTAAAAGCCGTGGTTAGAACTTAGTTTCAGCCACGGCCTTTTTTATTGGTGTTTTTAACACAATGTATTGAAAAATATATCTTGCGAAATACGCAGGGAAATGGTACGCGAGTACCTTTATAAGAAAGGAGTGGGCAAATGAGTCACTGGTTTTCAGTTAAAACCAAATTTAATAGCATTGATGCTATTAAAAAAGCAGCAACGCAGTTAGGTTATATGGTAACCCATAATCGTATGTGCAGAGGATACCAAGGACAGGAAACGCCTTGCGATCTTGTTATGAAACTCCCAGGGGAATATGACCTTGGGTTTAAAAAACAAGAGGATGGCACATATGAGATAGTTGCCGATTTCTGGGCTAATCACATTAGTGATTATTTAGCAAATGCTAATGCCCTAAAAGAAGCAGAAAAACTATTCAATGAAAAAATCCAGAACCAGGAATGGAGTTACAGTGAAGCTGAAGCTTTTATGAATGAAGCTAAAATTAGTAAATTCATGCAAGCGTATAACTGTGCAGCTCTGGAAGAATTGGTAAGGATGCAAGGACTTCAGTATATCGCAAACACCCTGCCAGATGGTTCCATAGTCTATGAAACTTATGGTAATACCAATCCTGAAGAAAAGGTGATCACAACAGTTAATGCAGATGGTGATTTAAAAGTCGAAGCTGAAGGATTTACCGGAACATCGTGTACCGATGCGACCGCATTTCTGCAAAATCTCGGAATAGTAGAAGAATCCGAAAATAAACCGGAGTTTTACGCCGAGGAAAATCTTATCATGGAGGTTAATAATGGAAAATAACGTAGTTTGTATCAGCCGACAAAAATTGGAGGAAATCGAAGATCAATTGGCATTCTTCAAAGAAGAAGTTGATATCCAAAAAGGTAGTATCCAGAATTTATCGAGACGTCTGGTTGATGCTCAACTTAATTGCATCAAAGAGGTATCATTCTGTGATAGCCAGGGTAATGAACACAAAGTTATTTACAATGATGGCGACAA
Organism: Syntrophomonas sp.; assembly: GCA_016841425.1. Classification (GTDB taxonomy): domain Bacteria; phylum Bacillota; class Syntrophomonadia; order Syntrophomonadales; family Syntrophomonadaceae; genus JAAYJK01. The sequence goes on from JAENZE010000012.1 coordinate 115,037, forward strand.
TAGTGCAGGATTACCTAGCGGATGGGGACTTGAAGAGAACAGTCTTTTATATAATGCCTTAGAAAATCTTGAAATTTACAAAAAGGCGTTAGGAATATTGGCTAGACGTCATGCGGTAAAAACAGAGTTATCGCCGCACCCTTCGGTAGCGAATAAGATTTTTGAATGGGCGGTAGAAGATGCCAGAAAGGGGATGCGACATGGCTAAATTCTTTATACGTCCAGAGGGCGCAGTAGAAGGGTTGTATAGTGATGAAATTCCCTTAAAGAATCTAGGATACCTGGATATCAAACGAGCAACCAATGTTGAATTTTGTTCGGATCGCCAAGAGTGGCTAGTAACTCTACCCGATGGGACCGAAGTCTACTCCGATACAAACCGAGAAAAGGCTTTGGCATGGGAAAGAGATTACTGCGATAATCTACTGGCTGCAGGGTACAGAGTAGGAAAATAATTAAGGTTAGGTGGTAAACCGTGATACAACCTTCTCTCTCCATCATACATGGGGCGTTTGGTGGGTAAGAGAGGAGGTGGAGGTACATCGATCTCATTATACTTATAACAGCTTTTGTAAAGCTATTAAAAGCAATTGTAGACCTAGTACACTCCATCGCCAAGAAAAAGAAAAGGCGTTAGGTAATTAACACCAACGCACACACAATAAAACTTGAACTTAAAAACCACCAACGCTCCGTCAATGGTTGAATATAGTATAACATAATGTTATTTAACTAAACAATATCTATATTTGACTCTATTCTCTTTTGTACGGCTTTGGCCGGGAATTTTAATGCCCGGCGTTAGCCGGGCGAAAGGAGGAAAATCCATGAGTATATGGGATAACGTAACAGGCGTAGAAAACGCCGAAAGCAATTATATCGGTAAACGGTTCGCTTATGCCAGAAAGGAAAGCAAAAAGGGCATTAGGTATGATTTTCTAATACCGATTTTGAACGAAGCTGGATTAGATAATTATGCACCCAACCCGCCTACTCCGGCAGATGCTTTCCGTAGAGCCTGCCAGGACATTCCGAAAAGGTATGTCCATGACAAGGAAAGCGGCCGGAAATATAAAATCAATATGATTTTAATCGACGAGTCTGCCGACCCGATAATTAGAAATCTCCAGTTAACCGAAATTGATAAACAGAATCGTACCTCTACAGACGGTAAACTGGTAGCACAAATTAAATTCTTCAGGGATAGCGAAGCTATAGTAGCTTATCACGGGTATCAGGCGGGATATGAGTTCGATACCTGCCCTGACTTTGTTTGTGACCGGATACAGGCAGCTATCGAACGGTTTCGGAAAGAACGGGATCTTGTTTCCGAAATGCAGATTCACAATATAATACAGAAAATCTTGCAGGATGCAGGCAACCCAGTCAACCGCATATTAAGCACATGGAACATTCCAGTAACCAGAGAGGAATTATTAGATAGATTACTCAGGGTAGCCGAAAGATTAAACGAGTATGAAGAAGGAATCTTTGTAACAGACACCCTGCCAGTGATCCGTACTCCCGAGGTTACAAGCAAAGTCAAAGCGGATGCGGTTATCTATGCAGTTGACAAGCTGAATAGTCTTTATAAGAAAGCCAAAGACGATATTTCTGTTTCTACCGATGTAGAGAAAACCACTCTACGAGTTAAAGGACAGCTTAAACAAGAGGCAGAAAAAGTAATGTCTTTAGTTGAGGAATATGAGTCAATTTTAGGTGAGGCTATGGATGAAGTCAGGCAAGCTCGGGAGATCACCGAGAGTAAACTGAAAGAGTTTGCGGATTCACCCGAACAGCAGATGCGGCACAGAGAAACAAAACGGAGATTAAGGTCCGGGGGTAATAAGCCAGCAGCAGTCGAAGCAATTTCTGAAGAAGTCGAAAAACCCGTTCGCCGGATAAAAGGGATGCAGGCTCAAGCACAAGTGCAGGCGTCTTTAGCAATGTAAAAAATGCCCTCCATTTTGGGGGGCAAAATCCCTTTTTACAGGGGAAGGAGTGAGTACAAAGTAATGAAGATTTTAGATATTGACTATCTTAACAGTGCAATATCGGCCAAAGCCGAACACAAGAGCAAAATAGATGATGTTATTAAGGATGAGGCTCAAAGAATTTTGCGCCTGATGGATTTTCTAACGGAAGAATATATAACCGAGGAAATACTTGCCGTACCCTTAGAAGAATGGGAACTTGAAGAAGAATTGGTTGCATTAGAAGAGGGAACCACGCCAATAGCACGTTACATTTTGGCGAATGAGGAAAAACGCAACTATTACAACCATTACTACAACCAATTTCGTTCAGCCCCGTTGCCCAAGGCACAAGACTTTGTGTAGGGGGTGGCAGGATGTATCCAGATTATTATGGTTTTAATGAGGAATTAATCGACCAATACCTGGGCACTCTTTATAATCTAAAAACTCTGTTATATATCAAAAAAGAACTGGGTGATTATGCAGATATTACTGACAGGTATTTTGGCTATAGTCCTTACTGTGGTGATAGCGAAGCAGTTTTTTTCCGGAGCGCAATTGCGATTATCCTTGGCTTAAATGAAGAACAAGAACTAAACATCGCAGAAGAATATTATATTAAGGAAGATTTTTTAAAAGAATACCCAGATATTCAGGAAGATATCAAAGAGGAAATAGATGAAATAGCCGAGCTGAAAATCCCGGCAGTATATGCGGATATATGTGAACAAATTGAAATTCCTAAAGACTCAGGTGAGTTTAGATATAGAAGGATTAATGAAAAATTTAGTCACATATATTTCGCTGCAGATGAATGGCCTTTTCGTGAAGATCTATTCAATTTCTTCATAAAAGTCAGGAAAATTGCTGAAGGTTTGGAGGTGGCGGCATGATACATTTATTTCTTCAAGAAGACGGTGTTTTTATCGAATTAGAGAATGATGGGAAAAAAGAATTTAGAGAGGTCAATATTAAAGAGTTGATTGATATATTCAACAGCGCAGTCAGGGATGTAGTAGAAGATGTCATAGAAACCCCACTATTACCGCCCGGCACAATTAAATTCGACATAGACCCTTCTAATCCGGCTAATTATAAACTATATATGTTCAAAGAGCCAACAATTGGCCCGATAACATTTGAAAGCCGGCAATATACAGTAGGATACCCTGCAAGCGTCCATCTATTTAAAGTTCGGAATAGGGTAGTTACTCAGGTGAAAATATGGGCCATTCAGGGTAAAAACCTAACGCCCGATGCCCCTATATATCATTATCCATACTTCAATGCCTACAGTGACGGCAGGATATGCATCGGAACAAATCGTATTCCAGTAGAAGAACCCTGGCAGTTATTTAAAATGCCCGACATTTTAAAAGTTATGCCTTCTAATTTAGGGTTAAGTACACATAACAACGCTGGATTACAAGGTGATTCTTTATTAAAGGCGGTAGAGGATAAACCGTTTCCGGATACCTGGTTAAAACCATACCACAAAAAACTTAAAGACATTCTTAAAGAGGGGTAAAAACCCCTCTTTTTTATTGGGTAAATAAAACTATATCTCGCGATATACGCGAGGAAAGGAGTGTCTTATGAGTAATAATTTATTTGGCGAATTTGGTGAGCAGCCAACAGAAAATACCTGCGGAGCCAAAGCGACCAAAACATCTAAAAAGACAGGCAGCGCGCCTGTTAAAAAAGGTTCACTGGAAGAGAAATTACCTGCTAGAAATATGCAGGTTAAAATGTACTCGGATTTTTACCAGTACGAAGCCCCAGACGATCTCCAAGACCCAACTTTGGATGACGTTAGGAAATGGTTATTGAATAACCATGGCTTTACCGAGCTGGCTGATTCTAAAAGAGTTGGCATGTTTGTAGTAAATTCAGAAGTTGAAGGTGAGGAAAAGTATATCTATTGTGGCGTGAAGTTCGAAAAGATGGGATAAAGGAGGAACAAAATGTTAAACGCTATTGAAGTCGATGGTCCAAAGACCATAGTAAAGGCAGAAGAATTTGAAAGAATGTATCTGGAGAATAAACGGTTGAAAGCTCAGTTGAAACAAGAACGGAAAGTTCGGGAAAGGACAGAGCTTTCATTGGAACAAATCAAAAACCAGTACGCAAAATTGGAAAAGGAAACCCGGCAGCACAAGGCGATTTTTGAATTAGCAGAAGATGCTTTCATCAACAAACAAATAAACCCCGAAGATCAGGGTTATATGGGTGCCATCGCCAGAACGCTTACTAGGGCTTCTCAATAAAGTTTATAACATCCTATTTATTAACGGCAGTGCCGTGGGAAAAATCCCCGGCGTTGCCGGGGTAGAAAGGAATAAAGATGATATTATACCATGTTTCATTTAATGCAATTGAAAATGGCATACTTTATCCCAGGATACCGGAAAGCCGGGCTCCCCATGAGGATAAATCAATTCCAAGAATCTGTTTTGCAGACAGTATTGAAAACTGCCTAACAGCTATACCCGGGGGAGGCCGGGCCTTAAAAAACCTTTTATTTAGGTCAAAAGTAATGCCCATATCGGCAGTGCTCCATGTGTACCACATAAACACACTAACTGTGCCAAAAGAAAACCTAGTACCAAACTCAGAGGTAGTAAGGTATGTACCAGATGCAAAGCACACGGGAGAAGTCTGGGTAATAAACCAAAACACAGTATGCACTCACCAGATCATTGAAGTGACCAACGCACACGTTAAGCACGGAACAGATCTGTACGGTAAAGACGTTTACGAGGTACGCTATTTGGAATGGCGCCCACTAGGAGAATTGCCGCTTAACGCCCCTGAAATCATAATTGAAAAAGCCAAAGCCAGACTGCAAATAGGTGCTGGTTTTTCAATTAGAAGCGTACTAGCAGAATGGGATTAGGGGTGTTTCAATGATTTTAGATGATATAAACATGATATCAATTGTTCAAGTAGGCTGTGGCGGCACCGGGGGCTATCTGGTCCCTAAAGTCGCCCGGCTATTAATGACCTTGGCAAGCTTCAAAAAAGAAGTAAGGGTAATTTACACAATTAATGACTTTGATTTTGTAGAAGAAAAAAATCTTTATCGCCAGAACTTTATCCAGGGTGATCTAGGAAAAAACAAAGCTGATGTGTGTGCTTTACGATATGGCAGTCATTTTGAAGTGAATATCATAAGCTGCTCCGAGAAAAAAGAAAACTCCGATCAGCTTAAAAACTTATTTTCACTACGTGCAAATGACGGTATGTGTTGGAGCCCGAAAGTCCTGTGTATTTTAATCGGGGCGGTAGACAATAACAAGGCTCGGAAAGTAATGCACGACTTATTTCATAATTGGAATGGCTTCGGATATGGGCACTCACTGGTATACATTGATGGTGGGAATGGAAAATTCACTGGGCAAGTAGTTACTGGCTACAGGACCCCTAAAGAAATCATATTGCCACCTGTAGGGGATGTGTTCCCAGAAGCCTTAATAGAAGATGAACAAGAACAACCACAAAACTGTGCGCTCAACGCCTTACAAAACCCACAAAACATCGGGGCTAATGATATGGCCGCAACACTGATTTTTAGCATAGTCAATGTGTTGTTGACTGACAACGAAATCAACTCCCATATCATTAATTTTGATGGCAAGACCCAGGAGATCAGTACCAGAGGAAATAAGGAGATTGCGGAGGGTGGTGAGTTAAATGCCATTGATAGTGGGTTGTGCTTGCGGTAAAGCAACTATTCAGAAAGAATGGGATTCGGAATTAGGTCAATACTATTGCTTTATCGAATGCAAACATTGTAATTATTATTGGGAAGGACCCATGGATTACGGAATATAAGCAAAAACCACCTGGAAACGGGTGGTTTTTTGTAAAAGATATTCTTTTTCAAGGAAGGAGGTAAATAAATGTTTACCAAAGTTACGAAAAGACCACGAAAAATCAACGGCGAAAACATTAGCCGTACAGTAGATTTTGACCCGAGTAAAATCACCACGGCAATCTATAAAGCGGCTATGGCAGTAGGGGGACGGGATTATAACCGAGCCATGGAACTTACCACAAATGTACTATCACGACTAGAAGAATTATATCCGGATCGTGATATGGTTGCGGTGGAAGAAATCCAGGATGTTGTTGAATGGGTATTGGTTCATAAAGGGCATTATAAGACAGCCCGGGCCTATATTATATACCGGCATCAGCATTCCGAAATCAGAACCGGCGAGATAGTCCGGAACCAGGATAAAATCGACACGTATCTAGGCAAGAATGATTTGGCTGTGCGTGAGAATGCAAATATGACTTTTTCCCTGCAAGGCTTAAACGTTCATGTTTCGGAAGGTGCTATTCAACAATATTGGTTAGATAAAATCTATCCCGAACACATTAAAAACACTTATTTAAACGGGGATTATCATATCCACGATTTAGGGGTGTTGGCTCCATATTGTGTAGGGTGGGATCTACAAGGTTTACTAAGGGAAGGTTTTACCGGTGTAGGAGGGAAAATCACCAGCTCACCAGCCAAGCATTTTTCAAGTGCATTAGGGCAAATTGTAAATTATCTTTACACCCTGCAAGGTGAAGCAGCCGGGGCACAGGCTTTCTCGAACTTTGATACATTACTGGCGCCATTTGTGAAATATGATGGGCTTAATTGTCAACAGGTAAAACAAGCCATGCAGACATTCATGTATAATATGAACGTGCCAACCAGGGTAGGTTTTCAAACACCTTTTACAAACATAACTATGGATCTTAAAATCCCTGAACACCTAAAAAACGAACCGGTAATAATAGGTGGGGAATATAAAGACACTGTGTATGGCGACTACCAGGAAGAAGTTGATATGATCAACAAGGTGTTCGCTGAAATAATGCTGGAAGGGGATGCAGAAGGCAGAGTATTTACCTTCCCTATCCCTACTTATAACATCACAGAAGATTTTGACTGGGATAATCCGAATTATGAGCCTATATGGGAGATGACTGCCAAGTATGGCATACCCAATTTTGCTAATTACATCGGTTCTGATCTGAACCCAGAAGATACTCGGAGTATGTGTTGCCGGCTCCGATTAGATAATCGGGAGCTGCGTAAAAGAATGGGTGGATTATTTGCATCTGTTCCACTTACCGGCTCTATTGGGGTAGTAACTATTAATATGCCCCGAATTGGTTATCTATCACAAACCAAAGATGAGTTTTATTCAAAATTGGGAATGATTATGGATATTGCCAAAGATAGTTTGGAAATCAAGCGGAAAGTGCTTGAAAACTGGACAGGAGAAGGGCTTTATCCTTACACTCGTTTCTACTTGAAAGACATTTTTGGTTCAACGGGCCAGTATTGGATTAATCATTTTTCGACTATAGGGGTCATTGGGATGAATGAGTGTTGTCTAAATTTCATAGGGGAAGGCATTCACACCCTGGAAGGTCAGCAGTTCACTTTGGAAGTAATGGATTTTATGCTGGATAGGATAAAGTGTTATGTTGAGAAAACAGGGAATCTTTATAACCTTGAAGCCACACCAGCAGAGGGAGCCAGTTATAAACTGGCTTTAAAAGACAAAGAGAAACTTCCTGGTATCATAACTGCCGGAACCCAAGAAACACCGTATTATACTAACTCATCTCAGTTGCCAGTTGGATACACCGATGATTTATTTGAAGCCTTGTTGATACAAGAAGCACTTCAAGATAAGTATACTGGCGGCACCACATTCCACATATTTTTGGGGGAAAAGATGCCCGACACAGAATCAGTCAGGCATTTGCTACACAAGGTATGTCACAATTTCAAGTTGCTTTATTTCACTATTACCCCGACATTCAGTGTTTGTCTGAAACACGGGTATATCTCCGGAGAACATTTTGAATGCCCTCTATGTTATCAAGAAGGGGTAATAAACGAGTGTGAAGTTTACTCCAGAGTAGTCGGCTATATTAGGCCGGTTCGTCAGTGGAATAAAGGTCAACGTCAAAACTATCAGGAACGTAGAATGTATAATGCTCAAAAAAATACTATCGCAATATAACCAATCAACCCCTCAATCGAGGGGTTTTTTTATGGAGTTTTTTAAAATTACATCCTGCGATAAACGCGGGGAAAGGAGAATGATATGAAAATATTGATTGAGCAAAAGAAGTTGGCAGAAATGCTGAATATGGCAGCCAGAGCCGCATCAAAGGGCACAAATGTAGTACCAGCTTTAGCCGGAGTACATTTAGAAGCTTTAAACGGCACCTTAACTCTGACTGCAAGCAACTTTGATATGGCAGTCAAAACCTCAACCAACGAGGTGGAAATCGTGCAAGAGGGCGAAGCGTTATCCAACGCTCAATATCTAGCTGATTTCATCAGTAAGCTGGATACCAGTCCAATATCCATTGAGTTGACCAAAACCGCTAAATTAGCCATCAAATATGGCAAAAGCAAAGGTAACATCAACACCTTGAACAAAGATGGCTGGGTATCGCCCAAGATTGATGGAGAAGGCTTTATTGAAAACTTCTGCGTTAAATCCAAGGATCTGAAAAAAGCTTTGGAAGCGGTAATGTTCGCTGCAGCCAATGATCATTTCCGTAAAGTGTTTACAGGAGTCCTGTTTGACATTAAAGACGGAGTGGTTAATATGGTGGCTTCGGATACCCACAAGTTGGCATGGTATACAATCAGTGACGTTAATAACCCTAAAGAAGGGCAGTTTATAGCCCCCACCAAACTACTCAAGGAAGTAATAAGGGCGCTAAAGGATACTGAGGACTTGGTAACCGTAATGTCTAATGATAGTACACTGGTTTTCAAAATGGAGGAAACCGTCATATCTATACGGCTTCTTGATGGGCAATATCCTGACTACCGGGCAATAATACCGGCTACAACCCATGAGATGAGTATGGCTACTGAAAATTTAAGATCATCACTGGAAAGAATACGGACTCTTCCCCAGGAAGATAAACTAAAACTTCCAGCAGCTAAATTCTGTATTAACGGCAAAGGAGAAATAAAAGTAGAATACACCTCCGATATTGCTGGTGCAATTACCGAAGTCATAGCTTTGGAGGATAGTCCATCCCTGGAAGAAGAATTAACTGTTATTCTCAACGCCAGTTACCTACAGGAAATAGCCAGGAATATTAATACCAAGATCCACATTGGCTTTACGGGTCCAGCAACACCAATACTTATAAATGGCGAAGAAGCCGTTGCAAAGTATGTTCTGGTTCCCATGAGGTAAAGAACTCAAACAGTCTCTATATTTTGAGATTGTTTTTGTTTATATGAAATTTTAAAATGCCTTTTTAGCACATATAGTGCAAGGCGAAAAGGAGGAAAATATCAATGAATACTGTTAATGGTGATGTTTTTGCCGGTAAAATAACTAAAGCTTTTCCGGTAGATAAGGGATTCAAAGGGTTATTGCAGTTGGATGAGAATCAAGCCATCGGGGTGCAGGTATCCTACGATGGCAAACTCAAAGAAAAGCTGGCTGAATCGGTAGGGGAAAATGTAATACTGGTTGGCAGCTTGAGTTTCCCGGGTAAAGACCAGTCCATTCCTGTTTTAGAAGCAAGAGGAACACTGGGAAGCAGCCTGCTTGTAAAAAGAGGTCGTTTGAGTAAAGACCCGGAACTGAAATATTCTCCCCAGGGTAAAGCATATACCCAGTTTTCCATGGCCGTAAACCGGGGATATGGGGATAATAAAACCTCATATTTTATAAACTGCACCCTTTTTGGAAACGACAGAGAGAAGAATGCCGCCACAGCACTGGCTGAAAACGCCCAGAAGGGGCAGGAAATAATCGTAAAAGGCCGGTTGACCACCAATAAGAGTGGCGATAAAACCTATTTCAATATGATCGTAGATGAATTTGAATTTATCTTCTCGGGCAGCGGTAAGAGTAACGGCAACAGCACAAAGGCTGAGGACGATCCCTATGCTGCATACCTGGACATCGGGACTATAGTCGATGATAGCGGCATTGATGATGACGAAATACCATTCTAGGGGCAATGCGTGAGCCGGGGATAATCCCCGGCTTTAGCCTAATAAGGAAAGGAGTGAAAGTTTGGCAAAGTCAGTAGATTTTGATCTAGTCGATATTATCGACATAGCGCAACAACTTAACTTAAAGCTTCACTCTATTCAGGGCGGGAAACAATATGAAACGCATTGCTGGAAGTGTGAAGATGAAAGCATACATGGTAAACTCACTATAAACCCTATTAAGGGCGTATATCGTTGCGCCAAATGCGGGTATAGCGGTAACGTCTATACTATGGCTCATGACATCCTGGGATACAAGGAAAGTGCATTGGAATTACTGGTCGGGAATAAACTGGATTACCAACCACAGCAAAGAAGAAAGCAGGCACTTCCTAAAGAAAATTCGATTGCTCCAATCGATATAAGACATGCGGTATATACAGCGTTTCTTAAAAGGATGATACTGCACTCTTCGCATCGGCAAGATCTGCGTAGCCGTGGTTTAAACGATGCAATAATACAGCAGAAGGGTTATAAATCCACCCTGCATTGGGACTCCACTGTTGGTGTTTGTTATCTTCTACAGAAAGAAGGTTATTCGCTGCAGGGTATTCCTGGCTTTTACGAAAAGGATGGCCAGTGGTTATTTATGACCGTACCGGGCTTTCTTATCCCGATAAGAGACAAAGAAAACCGGATTCAGGGCTTACAGATCAGGGTAGATGATAGCATATTAAAGCAGAAGCCTAATTTAAGTAAATACATCTGGAAGTCCTCAGCTGGTAAACTCAATGGTACTTCAAGTGGAGCGCCGGTGCATATCGCAAGACCGAGTAAGCCCACTATACCTAGTGTAGCCTATATCACAGAAGGGCCACTCAAGGCCGACATAGCCGCAGAGTATATTGGCGGGACCTTCATAGGTACAGCTGGCGTAGGGCTTTACAAACAAGCGGTAGAAGCGGCAAAGGAATTAGGAATAACTACCGCTCCGGTACTATTTGACATGGATAAGCTTAAAAACAAAGACGTCAAGAAAGCTGAAACAAAGCTATTGGAGGAATTACGAAAAACGGGGATCGATACCTTTTCAATTGAGTGGAACCCCAAAGCCGGAAAAGGCATAGATGATGTAGTAATTACCCATGGGCAAAGATTCAAAGACCTGATTCAAAGCCAGGTAGCGAAGCACACAGCGCAACCGGTAAAAACCAATCCTTCAATCCTTCAGAAATGGATGAAAAGCAAAGCTATGTAAAGGGAAGCCTGCTGATATTGAGTTATCGGCAGGCTTTTATTTCTACAGATCAACGGAGTTGAGATAAGTATCTCTCCTAGTTTCTGGGTTTTAAGGAGTGACCAAACCCCTTTATTTGCCCAGGGATTTTGCTAACTTCAAGATATCTTCCTCACTTAGGCTGGCACTGATAATATAGTACCTATCTGGAGTCTGCCATAATAATTTCCTAAGCCCGGTTTTTTCAAAATAAATCAGCGTAGCTTCGTATTCATTAATCTTAACAGTAGAAGATTCCGCTTCATTGCTTCGAAAATTATAGGAAAACGAAGTTGGCTGGTCTATTAGGTTTTCATCAATTATAAGTTCATTTCCTATTGAATCTACATAGTGGAGTTCGGCCGGTGACAGACTATCTAGTCCTCTTATATAAATCCCGTACAAAGTATAAGTAGCTGGAATATAACCAGGAAGGACTATTTCATAATCCAGTAGGTGCCGGGCTTCTTCCAGAGAATATAAATCCTTATTATTACCATTTTGCTCAATATTAGTATTATCTATAACAGGTATACTGTTATTGGTTTGAGTGACTCCAGATATACTCACCACATTATTAATTACTGACTTGATGGCCCGGAAGAACCTGAAATCAGCAAGAGCATTGTCGCCCACAGCCAGCAGACCGGTCAACAAAACCATGAGTATAGCTGCTGCAGCAGCAAGTTTTTTGAATATAGAAATATTTGTTTTATTATTGATACTCTCAATTTCTCTTGAAATATCTGACCATACTTGATCTTTGTCAGGAGGTATTATACTGTTAGCCGTCTCTTTTAAGCCTTGGGAAAGCTCACGATCAAAATCATCAAAATAAGTTTTCATCAAACCACCCCACTTTCATTTTGGGAATCCAGAATATCCTTTAATATCATCTTGGCCCTACTTATCCTGCTCTTGACCGTTCCTAAGGGAAGATCCAACATATCAGCTATCTCTTGATCAGTTAAGTCTAAATAGTATTTAAACACCAGCACTTCTCTATATTTTACCTTAATCGTATTAAGGGCTTTCGTCAGGTCAATTTCTTTATCCTTTTGTTCTATGATATTTGCCGAGTAAACTAGTTTGTTTTCAAGTTCATTAATATCGGCTATGGGAATGCAATTAGCATGCTTCTTTATCGTATTCTTGGCCTGGTTTGAGGCTACTACAGTCAGCCATGAATGCATATTATCTAAATCCTTTAAATTGTCCAATTGTTTATAGGCAATAATAAAAGCCTCCTGTGTGGCGTCTCGGGCGATAAACTCATTTTGAATAATCAAATAAGTTGTTCTGTACACCTTTTCATAATGGGTATTAAAAAGTATTTTAAAAAACTCTATTTTGTTCATAATTTTATGCCCCTCTAAAACAAATCCAGAAAAGTTATATTGTACCGACATGGAAAAAAATGCAAACGGCTTAGCTAATACTATACCAGAAAACAATAAATAAAAAATCATCCCTATATTTACTATATTTCATGAGCTTCTGAGCAACCCTCTAAATTAGGACAAATTTCCTTTTTTTACAATTTTGCTAAAACGATGGAACTTTTTGGTCCTCCCAATTGTGTATACTATGAGAGCTTTAATGGGAGGAGGTGAAAATTATGAGAAAAATTTTAGCAGTATTTCTGCTCATCTTAATTATCATGTCGGTAATGAGTGTACCCGTATTGGCTGTAAGTAAAGATTCAGCACCGACCGCTGCTGTCCATAATACTAGAGCAGAACTTTTATCACAGATAAATCCTGAAGAGGCTAAGTCCAGAGACTATTTGATTGAGGAATGGTATTCCGAAATCAGGAGTATTGGAAATGGGCAAGTATCACTTTATGGCTGGACCAGGTGCAATACGACGTGTGATTCGGTAAGCGTTGAACTGCAACTGCAACGGTGGAACGGTTCAAATTGGTCAACTATTGGCACATATGTGTTTGAAGCATTTAATACCGATTATAACTGGGGAGTAAGAACTGTTTCAGTTGCTACAGGTAATCATTATCGGATAAAAAGCTATCATCGGGCTGAAGACGGTTCAATTTATGACCAGACAACGGCTGTTACAGAGGCGATTTATGTTGATTAGTTTGTGTTGCTTAGTCTTTGGAAAAGCTTGGGCTAAGTATCATAAAAAGCAAAATATTATATATATACAATTACAAGGAGTGAAATACTATGATAAAAAAGAAGAAATTATTTGTGACCATTGCTCTTAGCCTCTTAATTATCTTTGCATCAGGCAATAATGTTTTAGCAAACCCACTGTCGGTTGACGAATACCAGAGTAATTTTTCATGTTGGTGTGCTTGCGCTTCTCAAATTTGTGGATATTTTGAAAACTACTCAACCGAACAAGATTATTATAACTGTGAGGGAGCAATATTTTATTATTATGGTGGACAAGTGAATGGAAACATAGACTGGATTGAAGGTGGAGTCCAATATATTACGGACATAAATGGTAGTGTACAATACAATCCTTTGAGCTGGACTGCAGTTAAATACCAAATAAACAATGATTGCCCAATTGCAGCTGCCCTAGGTGATTATTATGGCTCTCAACATGCAATTACTATTAGAGGTTATAAAACAGAAAACTTTATTAATTATTGCTACTATGTAGATCCATATGATGGATTATACCATCTAAGGGCTTATAATTATTTAGTTAATTCATGGGATTGGGCTAATTCTGCGTTTTGGGTATAGGAGGGAGATGAATATAATGGAAAAAAAATTGGTTTTATTAATAACAATACTAGTAGTAGGCTTGGTAACGATAAGAGTACTGCCATCCAGTGCAGAACAAATTGTAAACCAGGAGTTTTTACAGAATAATGAACGAGAAGTGGTGGAAAGTGCAATAAAATCAGGAATGATATTTATAAACCAGGAGTTCCTAGAGAATCCCGACTGGAATGTTTCGGAGGAGCAGCTTCCCGCTATTGCAGGTACCCCATATAAGGTCTATCCAATAGATCCAGAAAAGTTTAAAAACATGAATGCAGATAGCTGTTTGAGAGATTTTATAAAAGGCAGTTATGAATGGGAATTTCCTATACTGACATCGGAAGGAGAAGTTATTAATGTTGGTTCAATAGCTTTCTTAAATGGAGCCTGGCAATTTGTCGGTTTAGGATTAACTATACCCCAAAGCGGAGTTGAATTAAGTTCTAAACCTGATCAAATAATTGAGTTGTTGGAAAAGGAAGATTTAGTAGTGAATTTCACTGATTTTAAGCATATAAGATGGGGACTTCCCCCAATGGATTTATTGGTAGTTACAGCCAACTCGCAAGAATATGTTGTTCCAATATATTATCAGCAAAAAGAAAACCATGAAGATGGCCGCATTTTTCCGGTGTTGGATAAAATTAAACCGATGCAAGTGTATAAAGCAAATTATTTTATAAATTTAATAGAAGCAGAACTATCTAATGCTGATCCGCATATGACAATTATTAAATAATAGAAATAGTCCATGTCTTCAAATATCCATAGATATAAAATAGAGCATCTTTCAGAGAGCTTTTTCTGGGGAGATGCTCTGTTATTAAATCCATATTCTCATACTGGTTGCCGCCGCATTGTTAGAATTTCGGATAGTTTGATAAGATAAAACAGGGTGCGAACGGAGCAGGAAGATCTTTCAAATAACCGGCAAAAATTCGATAAAGAGTTTAAGAAGAAGTCGATATTACCAAATTAAAGAAAGGAGTCGATTTATGCAGCGAAAATTGGCAATTTGTCTTATAGCAGTTTTTTTATTTTCAGGGTGTTCATTAAGCACAGAGAATAGCCCGATTACTAATCAACAATCGGATAATACACCAGTCGAAAACAAGTATTATCAACTGGGGAATAAATTAAGAGAAACATTTATACCTCATAACAATAGTATATATCTGGCCACGGTTAACGGTGAACCTATCAATCTGAACGAATGGAATTATATGGTATATTATATGGAGGGCAAGAAAATCCAGGAGGAAGTATTCCAAGATTTTGTTAAATTGAAAACACAAGTAGCTGCAGCAAAGAAAAAAGGTCTTATGCCTTCATCTGATGATATTTCTCAAATAATGGATAACACGCTAGCTTCTCTAGCTGATAATGAATCAGCGTTATATATGCTGTTGCAAGGGGCGGATTTGACTGGTGACGAATACTGCGAAATTATGAATTCTCAATGGAAGGATAAACTGGCTGCATCAAACTGGCAGATTTATGTTAACGATTACCTGAACAGCAATGAAGAGATGGATTTAGGTGGAATGGATCAAGCAGATTTTACCAAAGCTTTTGATTCAATGGCTATTGAAGAATTTGGTGATTTGGAAGTAATCATAACAGAAGATGGCATCCAGGCAGGAATGAATAACAGTTGGATTAATAATCTGCATTAACAAGAAAGACATGATAGTTTTATTATATTAATAGATTATTGGTAATTGTGTTTCATGGAAAACCTCTGAGATTTTGAAATTTTAGATTACTCAACTTATTTGCTAAGTCTAATGAAATACCGTGAACAATAGTTTTGAAAGAAATAATAGTTTATTCAAGGAGGTGTTACTTTGAAAAAACAATATGTAGTCGAATATGCAATAGTAATACTTCTTGGAATTCTTATTCTTAATTGGATGATTTATTACTATAATATAGCTTTAGAAAACAACCAAAGAATGGAGATTCAATATTTTCCTAGTATCATGTACAGTCTTTTGGCAGTTCTTTTTGGTGTTCTTATTGAGTGGAAAAGACTTAAAACAATTTTTGCCGGAAATCTGTCGGTTAACTGGCTGCTGCTTCCTTCGCTTGTATTAATAATAGCCGGATCGATTCCTGTTGTTTGTTATTTATATCTTTTTGGTTTTGGTTCACCTTATGGAATTAAAGTCTTAGGATGGATAATGAACCCTTTAGAATGTCCGGGTACTCGTATAGCTGTAAACGTTTTATCAGGTGTTATGATAGTCAGGTCGTTAACTCGTGCCTGACAATAACTTATCAATGACTGGCTGCAAATATATCTAAAGATGAATATAATGAGGCTGGGGACCGGCTCGTGTGGAGATACGGCATTGGCCGGGCTATGAAGCCAAAAGCTCGCTAATTCGTTAGTGAGCAGTTCACTCTATTTGTCATTTGGAGGAGAGCATTATGAGAAATACTATATTAATATGGCTTTTACTTACGGTTACGATTCTAACGGGATGTACAAATTCACAGCAGGCCAACAATATTAAAGATAAACCTCTTACTCAGGCTCAAATTAATGAAATTATCGAAGCAACCAATGAAGGTCTAATTAAAGATATAGATTTTTCTGAAGTTACTAAACCTGATCCAGCTCAACAAGCCGAAATCAATCAAAAGATGCGGAACCTGGGGGAAAAACTTAAAGGTAAAGTTACTATTGAAAATACAAATATCGTTGTTGCCCGGGTTAACGGGGAGGCTGTTACGGCAGCAGATTGGTATTATGAGAAAAACTGGGAAGCCGGAAAGGCAGAAAATAAAAATGAACCTGCTCCTTCCAATGAAGAAATATTTAATAACCTGCTGAAATTAAAAGTAGTAAGCAGTACTGCGAGAAAACTAGAGTTATATCCTCCTGATGAACAGATTAATGCTTACATGGCTGATCAACGAAAATATATGGAGAAACTTCGACCAGAAGAAATTACGGTCTTACTAAAGGCTTGGAATATTTCAGAGGAAGAATATTTCTTGTTAATGGAAGATCGCTTGATTGACAGTTTGGCTAAAGCTAATTGGCGTGTCTACTTACAAAAATATTTACAAGAAGATGAACTGGGATATGCTGTGAAAAGTCCTTTATGGGTAGATGATGATAAAATAATGTCGTTATTAGAAGAACCCGAAGTTGAAGTTACTCCAGAAGGTCGTCAGTTGGGAATTACTTATTGATGGCACTCTATAAGTTTATTTGTCATTGCTTAGTTTGAGCATCAGGAAATTCATAAGGTGATGCAAAATGGAAGTATCCTTGCGCCTTTGCAAGTCAATAGGAGGAGTTAAGTGCATACTGCTATTCGGAGAATATTAAACATTATTGTTGCTGGGTTAAGCCTATTTTTCTCAGGTATTATCATAACGTACATTTATGCTAGTTTAACCCCTAGTAAAGGAATGAGTATTGCCATGAAACCTGACTTTACAGGAATAATAATTGCTATGATACTACTGGGGTTAACCTTTTACTATTTCAAATCTGGCCAGCAAATAATGAAAATAGTCTCATCTATTGGATGTATAAGCATGTTTGTTATCTTAATGATTGTGTTTTTTCATAGGTTATTGGATCAATTTGTGGAATCTATGATGTATAATTTAGGTCCCCCAAATATAAATGGCCCCCTTTACTTACGTTTACCAGTATTAAAACAATGATATGGCGACGTTTCCCGGCTGCAAGCCTGAAATGTAGTAAGGAGAAATATAATATGAAAAGAAACAGATTAATCACTATGACTCTGGTATTATGTATGTTATTTACAATATTGGGGCCTTCCATAGCGGTCGCTTCATCCTGGATAACGTTTCCGTTTTATGATTCTGAGTTAAAAATTACACCATCAACCGCTGTAGAAGAGGACACCCTTAATAAGTTATATGGCACTGAGCTAAGTGCAGGAGAACTAATTATAAAAGTATTTCCCAATTTTGTCCCGTATTTGAAATCGGAACAACTTGAAGAACTAGACAAGACGCCGGTAGATTGGTCCAAGTATCATTTTTTCAAGGGTAATGATGACGTATCATCTAACTATATGCTAAACCAATTAGGAATTACCCAGTATCCACTAGATAGCGACACAGTACCAAGAGAATATATAAGTCGAGCGGAATTTGCTAAAATAGCCGTTTACCTGACCGGTAAACAAGTATTGGTAAAAGAAATGATAAGTGCTGACAGTATCTTTCTGGACGTTAAGTCGGAAGATTGGTTTAATGGATATGTCAACGTAGCTGTCGCAGAAGGCATTATGAATGGTGATCCGAGCGGTAATTTCTTTCCCCGGGATGAAATTAAGCAGAGCGAAGTGGTGACGGTTCTTTTAAGAATACTGGGATATAATGATAATCTGCCGGGGCGATGGCCTGCTAACTATATAAGTAAGGCAGCAAATTTAGGTATGCTTGATGATATTACATTTATATCTTGCGATGGAGCCACTTATGAGGAGATTTTCGTCTTATGTAATACAGCACTTAAAAAGTACCTTGGTTGAGATTCGGACATTTCATCCAGTTTCAGCATGTTTGTATCATGGTCGAGAAACGCTTAAAGCCTTGACTGCGTTTATCGATTAGAAGATAGGTTGGCTGAACTTAGCATGGCAAATAGGAATAAAGCTTAAACTATCTGTAAATATTGCTTGAATTTGTCCCTACTCATCATTGCTGTCCTGTTATAATCATAAAAGCTAACCTGATATGACCTATTACTATTTTTACTTACTTTCTGTACCTTATCTAAATTTATTAAATACGATTTGTGCGATCTAAAAAAGGAACTATTCACACTGTTGCCAATTTCGTCAAGAGTTTGATATGCTGTGTATACTTCATCATGAGTATGGATGAGTGCTTCGTTATTATACTTTTCGATAAACATAATATCTTTCTGGGCAATATATAAAACTTTAGCTTTTTTCTTCAAAATAATAACATCCAAGCTGTTGTTCCCTTGTTTATTTGATTTTTCTGCAATTTCTACTACCAGGGTTTTGAGCTTGGCCTTATTAATAGGTTTGACTATAAAATCATACGGGTGAACAGCAAAAGATTGTAAAGCATATTTAGTATAACCAGTTATAAAGACTATAAAGCAATCCTGGTCATTACTAAATATGCTTTTGGCTACAGTTAAGCCATTAAAGTCGCCTGGTGATAATTCTATATCCAGCAAGGCAAGGTTCGGTTTATGTTTTTGGGCGAGTACAACCGCTTCTTCACCACTGGAAGTTGCGTAAACAGCTGTTACTTCAGGCACTTCACCTACGATTTTTTTTAAAAATTCCCGGTTATATTCTTCATCTTCAAGTATTAATACCTCAAACACCATAAACCCTTCTTCTCGATTATTTTTCTAAAACCTTTGGTACATCCGGCTCATAGAGTACAAAAAACTTAAACGAGCTTAAATTGGCTGTTCCGATAAAAGTCAGTATTAACGCAAATGACGATGCAAATGGGATCATTAATTTTCTAAACATTATTTCTCACCTCCTTTTATACCAAATTATCAAAAGTATTATCAATTGCTGCAACAATGTTGTATCCCAGAGGAGTAATTAGCAATAAACTAACCATTGCTCCTAATATCAATGCAAAAGCAAATGTGAAGCTGCCGGCTGTAATCAATAAGAAGGTAACTATAGTATAAATAAGCAGAGAAACAAACATATTGATCTTTTGCATAAAACGGAGTTTATTATCAGTAATTTTATGTTTAACAGTACCTGCTGGCACCCACTTCAGGATAGTATACTGGCCGGCCAATACCGTAACTGTCACTAGGATAATCAATATCTGCTGTGTAGGAATCAAGATGCAGCTTAAATAGCCAAAAGCTACTAACATGACGGTACTAACAAATACGCATCTTTTCCCTGAACTCAAGTGAGCCCCTCCCCCAAAACATCTAAAAACAGCAAAAACTGCCAGGAAGGCAAACGTAGTTCTCACACTGCCTAACAGCAATGCCAGGAATGAAACACAAACCATAGTTGCTAAAAGCAAAATCAGAATCTCCATAGAATAAGAATATATTTCAATATCATTATCATCGGAATTCAATAAAGCCCCCAACTCCTGGGCTAATCTTCTGGACGTGTTTTTCATAACGGTTTATCTCCTTAATCGGTAATTTAACCCAAATACCTGTACCTTTATTGGAACTTATCTTAATTTGTCCATGGTATTTATCAAGCAGCCTTTGCACTACGTACAGACCATATCCACAGGTTTCCGGTGTTTTAGTACTAAAGCCGGCTGCAAAAACATCTACTCCCTGGGGGATGGTTGCCCCGTTGTTAGAGATGTAGATTGTGATAAATCCATGGTCCTGTATAAATTCAATTCCAACCCGGGGGTTATTATCTTGCGCAGCAGCTTCCAGGGCATTATCCAGCAGGTTTCCCACAATACTGCAAACATCACCCGGGGGGATATCCAGATCAGATAACTCACACTTTACAGCTATTGCTACGTCTATGCCCTGTTTCTCGGCTGCAATCTTTTTGCTGTTTAATAGAGACGATAAGGCCGGATGATCTATATAACACATCTCATACTGCGGTGAAGATCCCTCGGTGATACTATCCATATAAGCAATGGCTTCATTGACCCGCCCAAGCTCCATTAATGATTGCATGGCCTGTAAATGTCGGGCATACTCATGTCTTTCACCCTGCAGGGTGATTATAAGCTGTTCTACCTCAACCAGATGGATTTTCATCATCAATGCTTTAAATCTATGTTCTCTATATTTGCCTACGCTTTGTATTGAAACCAGACTTAGTATACACATACCCACAATGATTAGATTGATAAAAGGTATAACCTGCTTAAGACCCGCTAGATTATTAATGGTAATGATCTCATTATTGATAGTGATAACCAGCAGGGTCTGTATAAGTATGGTACTAACTACGAAATATTCGTTATATCTACGCATCGAGTTCCCTTTTTCCCAAATCAAATGCAACAAAGTTAAAATGCTTTATCAGACTAAATACTATCAGTGTAACGATAAATACCGGAATATACGCTATCATGTTTAACCCAGCGCTAACTAACAACTCCTCAGCGGTATGGCTGCTAGCAAGCAGAAATAACTGAATAACCGCGCCTTCGATAACTCCAGACACCATGACCCCCAACAATACCGCTATCAGTGTCTTGCCTAATTGGATCCTAAAGACCAAGCTAGTAAGAATCACCAGAACAACAGTTAGAATTAAGGTATTGGCAGCTAAAAGGATAGGTAATCTCCGGATAAAAAAAGCTATCACAGCAATAATAATCGAACAAACGATGCACCTACTCAAATCTACTTTGATATTACACAGAGAAAAGCCAATATATATCATCAGGACGGCCTGAGGAATTGATATAGCAAGAGATAGATACCAGGGTATGTAATGCAATGTTAAAACCTCCATTTTAGATGATGTAAGATTATCCCATATTATATATTTTCTATAAAATAATTATATTTCCTGTTGCCTGAGTGGCAGTTCACACCATTAAAAGGCCCTTTCACCACATATCCGTTTACAATAATTACTATAAATGTATAAT
>JAENZE010000013.1 GCA_016841425.1 Syntrophomonas sp.
CAAGCAGTTAATGTTGTCCATGCGTAGACTGGGAGCAAGTGTATTTATGCATACCTGTTTACCTAAATAGACTTTTTCAGTGGTCTCGGACGGTTTGATTTGTCATCGATTTGGATCACTTCTATGGTGGGAAATGACTACGGGAGTCTGGATCTAAGGAAAGGGGATACAGCTGAGCCCATCTGTCACTCACAGGCCAGCAGAGCTGCCCCTAGTGCTCCGGTATACTGACATAAATCAGGTATGATTATCTCACAGCCAAGCTCCTCGCAAAGAGCCCTTCTTACTCCATGGTTAATGGCCACTCCACCGGTAAAAGCTACGTTCTCCTCTATTCCCAGCCGACGCGCCATTGCCGCTACTCTCTTTCCTACTGATTGATGAAGACCGGCGATAACGCCATTCCTTGATATACCACTGGCAATTAGCCCTATTATTTCCGATTCCGCAAATACCGTGCACATACTATTTATACTTATCATCTGCGATCTATCTTCAGCAAACGCCAGTTCACTTACATCCATGCCCAGAGCATTAGCAGTCACCTGCAAGAATCGCCCGGTACCAGCAGCGCATTTATCGTTCATGGCGAAATCAATCACCTGACCTGTTTCATTAACTTTTATAACCTTGCTGTCCTGACCGCCTATATCAATTATAGTCCTAACTTCCGGATATAAAATGGATACCCCACGTGCATGACATTTGATTTCTGTTACAGTCTTATCGGCATCAGATATTGCTATTCGGCCATATCCAGTAGCATAGATCCGGTAAATATCTGAACGATTAAGACCCGCCTTATCTATCAGTCTTTCGATTAGCTGTCCCGCAGCATCACGAGGACTCCAGCCGGTTGGCATTATTTCACGGTAATGCTTTTGATTATCATGAATCAGTACCCCTTTGGATGCGGTAGAACCTATATCAAGACCAATACCTGCCATATTATCGGATCAACTCCTGTCTGAATACATTGTGTGGGCTTTAAGCCCCACTATTATTTTTATTTATATTTATTATTATGTAATGGCAATACCATTATAACACAGCAGCATTTTTTTTGCTTGAGCTGACCTATCATGCTTTTATTATTGATTGAAGGTAGTAGTAGTATAACCTTTACTCTTGTATATTGCATAAATGCTGCCCTGTACATTCCAGCGGATTAGATTGGAGGCTCTGGAAAAATACGAATAAGTAATTGCCCTAGACGTTAACACTGCTTTAATTTTTTCATTCTGGGAAGATACTTATATTCATTATGGTTATATATATAATTTTTTATTGTTATTGTATGTTCCCGCTGGTAAAATACTAATTGGTATAATTGCTTTGTTTTTTGACCTAATTGTTGTCTTTTCAGATATATCGGAGGTGTAATATTAATGGCAACCTATCAGGAAATCAGACAGATGTGGTCTGATATCGGCATGGACCTGGAAAAACATGACGGTTTCCTCAATATCTTCCCTGGTATTTTCAAGAGAATCATTCAGCCTCAAGAAGGTCGGCCTGAAAAAATTGATTATTTTAATAAGGTAGTTACCAGCGTACATGGTCGGCGTCCTTATGAGCTTTTTGAGCATAAGCAAAAAGGTGGTAAGGTATTCGGTACCTACTGTGTTTATGTTCCGGACGAAGTTCTTCTGGCACTGGGCGGTATCAGCACCGGACTGTGCGGCGGAGACCAATTCTGGGTACCGGGCGGCGATAAATATCTCCCCGCTAATACCTGCCCCTTGATAAAGTCCTCCATGGGTTCACGCTTTGATAGAACTAGTCCTTTTTGCCAGGTAGCAGATATGTTTATTGGAGAAGCAACCTGTGATGGAAAGAAAAAAGCCTGGGAAATACTATCCCGAGATATACCTATGCATATTATGGAAGTACCGCAGATGAAAAGGGAAAAAGACATTCAACGCTTTACCGAGGAAATCTGGCAGCTGGTAGAAAGCGCACAAGAACTAACCGGGAACCAGCTCAGATTTGATGCTCTGGCGGAGGGCATCGTAACTATTAACAACAAACGCAGAGCCCTTAATCGTCTTAATAGAACGCGTCAGGCAGCTCCTGTACCTATCAGCGGGAAAGATGCTCTCATGGTAATACAGGTAGCATTTTATGATGACCCGGTTCGTTTTACAGAGATGACCAATATTCTCTGTGATGAATTAGATGAAAGAATAAATAAGCAGGAAGGTCCTTTTCCTGCAGATACTCCCCGTATAGTGGTAACAGGAACGCCGATGGCCCTGCCCAACTGGAAACTGCATCACCTGATCGAAACGTCAGGCGCTGTTGTAGTTTGTGAAGAATCCTGTACTGGCACTCGTTATTTCGAAGAACTGGTTGATGAAAACCGCAGTGATTTGACGGGACAGATTACGGCTCTGGCAGAGCGGTATATGAAAACCAACTGTGCCTGTTTTACTCCTAATCAGGCCCGAGCGGAAGATGTCATTCGTTATGCTAAAGAGTTTAAAGCTGACGGAGTTATTGATTATACCCTGCAGTTCTGCGGTTTATATTCCATTGAGAGTCACCTGCTCAGAGAAGCATTGAGAGAAGAGGGAATACCATTTCTTCACCTGGAAACTGATTATAGCGAACAGGATTCTGAGCAGCTGCGTACCAGAATAGAAGCATTTATAGAAATAATAAAAAACTAGCCAGCCCGGAATGGTAAAAGGAGGATACTATGGATTTAGTATAATCTGCATATCCGAAAGTCACGACAAAAAATGACAACCTGCCTGTCCATGTAAGTGAGAAGCCATTCCTCGCAGTCATCTAGAGGAGAAAATCCCCGGTGTAAACCGGGGATTACTTGTTTTTATCTGTCATTTAGCATTATCGCACATCATTGCAGAGCTCTTCAGCTAAGCGTCTGCTTTGTTCTGACAATCGCATGGCCAGATCGGCTGCATCTTTATGCCGACCGGTAATCAAAGTAGACGCCAGGTCAGCAAGAATATTCTTAATTTCAAGAAACAATTTGGTTATCATAAAACCACCCCTTGCGAGTGAAATAATCCTAACATACCTTAGCTGCTTTTATTGTATTATACAACCATATTATATACAATATTATTATCTTTTTATTATAAATACTCAAACCGGCCACTTTAATAATACTTGCATTTATTCCATCTGCAATTCTAATAAGATAGGACAGTGATCCGATCCCATTACCTGGTCTAATATTCGGCAGTCCCTCACGTGTTTCATTAGTTCCTTACTCACGTAGAAGTAGTCAATTCTCCATCCTGCATTCCTTTCTCTGGCCATGGTCCTGTAGCTCCACCAGGAATACTGGATTTTTTTCGGGAACAGGCATCTGAAAGCATCGATATATCCTTTGTTCAGAAATGCATCCAGCAAGACTCTCTCCACTGGTAAAAATCCTGATCGGGTTTCATTCGCTTTAGGATTTTTTAAATCAATTTCCTGGTGAGCGGTATTAAAGTCCCCACAGATAATTAAGTGAGGTTGGTTTTTTTTCAAGGTATCACATAATTCCATTACTTTAGAATAGAAACGCAGCTTGTATTCTAACCTGCCTTGATTCTGCTGGCCGTTGGGGAAGTATATGTTTAACAATATGAAATCATCATGGGTGCTGATGATTACCCGACCTTCATTATCAAACTCTTCTACGCCCAGATTAAATTCCACCGCCAGGGGCAGTTCTTTAACTAAAGTGGCTACTCCCGAATAACCCCTTCGTTTGGCAGCATTCCAGTAGCTGTTATATCCTGGTATGTCTGCCAGTTCTTTTTCAAGTTGATCAACATGGGCCTTGGTTTCCTGTAAACACAAGATATCTGGAGACTCATATTTGATCCAGTCCAGAAACCCCTTTTTTGCAGCAGCTCTAATACCATTAACATTCCAAGAACATATCTTCAAATTCTCACTCTCCCCTGTTTTACCCATTAACTAAAAAGCCGGGGACTACACCCCGGCTCAAGCTTTTCAATTTATGGTAATTTGGCCACAATTTTGCCTATTATTTTTTCCATCTCATCTGATTGATACTCTTCGATTTTACCTGCATCAACCAGTTGATTTAGTTTCATATCCCAGGGAAGGCTTCCCAGGTAATCTATACCAGAGTCGCGAGCCACTGCTTCTCCTTGGTTCTGTCCAAATATTTCAATAATCTCATTGCAGTGAGGACAAATTGCATGGCTCATATTTTCCACGATTCCCAGAATGGGAATATTCATCTTTTGAGTCATTTTGATAGTTTTCTTAACCACCATGAAAGCTAAATCCTGTGGAGAAGAAACTATAACTATTCCATTTACCGGCAGTGATTGCATTACCGTTAACGGTACATCACCGGTACCAGGAGGAAGGTCCACTATCATATAGTCCAGGTCTCTCCAATCAACTTCTCCCCAGAATTGATTAACCGCTCCGGCCAGCAGCGGTCCTCTCCAGATAACAGGATCATCTTCATTGGGAAGAAAGAAATTGATCGACATTAATTTGATTCCCAGCCGAGTGGTAGGAGGTATTATTCCGTATTCTGAGGCTAGCATGCCCGTTTCTTTGCTCACTCCAAATGCTTTGGGCTGACTTGGTCCGGTTATATCCGCATCCAGAACGCCGACAGTTTTACCCTGTCTGGCCAGGCTGGTGGCTATTAATCCAGTAACTGAGGATTTTCCTACTCCCCCTTTACCGCTCATGACCACAATGACATTGCGAATGTTATTAAATGCCCCTAGAAGGCTTTTATCCTGCTTAGCTTCCCCACACTCGGCGGGATCTAAATTACAGTTTCCACTAGAAGCGCAGCTTCCGCATTGGTCCGACATTTACATTCCCCTTTCCAATATAATTCATTTCTATTATACACCCTTATCCCTGTTTGTTAACAAGTATTTAAGGCATATGTCCTTTTTATTGCCCAAGTACAATTGTCAGGCATGTTAAATACCTTTACCAGCCATAACCTCAATTAGATGTATAAATTCTTGCCTAAAACGAGAATCATCCTGAAGAGTCCTTTTTTTGTTGCGTGTTGTTTTTATTTTTGATTCTCTGGCTTTCTGATTAACATATCTCTGCATCAATAGACTGTCAATATTATCTATTGTATATATTTTGCCTCCCGGGTGGATAGCTTCCACACCTTTTTCCAATACCATAGCTGCTAACCCATAATCCTGGGTCACAAGAATGTCTCCTGCTAAAGCCATATTAACCAGGGCTATGTCAACCGATTGGGAGTAAGAATCGACCATTAATACCCGGGCATATGAGCTTTTAATTCCATGATGATGATTACTTACCATTATTACTTCTATTTTATATTGTTTTGCAACTTCTTCAATAATATTCTTTACCGGACAGGCATCTGCATCAACCAGTATCCTCATAATTCAATCCCCTTCTATACAAAGGGCTTTTACCTGCAGATTAGGATCCAGTTTTCTCCGGGCAGTAATACCTTCTAATTCTAAAACTACTGCCTCTACCACCAGATATACTTCCAGGTCCTGTCTTAAACATCCGGTAATACTACTGTCGCTTCGGCCTGCTGCCCCATGGATGTGCAGGGCCGGATTATCCTTATCATCGCGGAACAAGGTTCCAAGGGCTGCTATTTCCCTTCCGTCATTAAAATAATGCTCAATAGCTGGAGGAGGTATGATACATTCTCTGGGTCCCAATACCATACTGCCCTGTTTCAGCGCACCAATAAGCATTATAGCTGCTGAAGCTATGGCTTCCTTTTCGGCCAGTCTGCAAATTTCCTTGATTATATCATCGCCATGCTCCAATTTAACCAGAAATACCCTTCCCAGTCTGCCTGGCTGATATTTCATAAGGCACCTCCATTACGTTCTGTAACAGTTTAGCATATAAATGAAAGCTATTTCATCTTTTAAAGCATAATTGTTCTATTTCAAACTACATTTTCCTATCATAATGCCATCCCTTAGTGTAAGCTTTAAATAAACTCGACGTAATATAGGTTGAACGGATTTGGGGAGCTGATTGTTTTGACAAGCGACGAACTGCTAGCCATTAAATCTCTAGACGGCGACCTGGGAGCTTTTGAAGAATTGGTTAACCGCTTCAAAAATCGGGTATTCGCATTAGTTTACAGAATAGTAGGCCAGCAGCAGGAAGCAGAAGATGTAACCCAGGAAGTATTCTTAACCGTGTATGAGAAGCTATATCAGTATGATACCAGTAAGAATTTTGCACCCTGGATTTTACGTATTGCTACTAATGCGAGTATTAGTGCTTTACGAAGAAAGAAGAAGGTGGTATTACTTAACTTTGAAGAAACATACCCCAGTAATTATGAACTTAATACCGTTGCGTTTTCAACTGACCCTCATTTGATGTTCGAACGTAAGGAGCTTAAAAACGAAATAGCTTCTGCCATTATGAAATTACCAGAAAACTATCGCGCAGTTATTACGCTTAGATATAATTTGGATTTAGATAACCAGGAGATCGCTGATATATTGGGAATAAGCCGAGAAAATGTTGAAGTTAGAATTCACCGGGCTCGTAAAGCCCTGAGGAAAATTATCCTGCAGCAGAAGGAAGAAAGGGGGATGAAGCATGAATTGTCAGCAAATCGATGAATATCTGTTCGCCTATTGCGATGGAAAGATTTCCCCCGAGCTTCGTTCCATAATCGATGAACATCTAGCTGGCTGTGAGATCTGTCAGAATATAGCTGAATTTACTCGTATGGAAAACCAGATCCTGTCAGAAACCACAGGTATTCCAATATTGAGTGAGGACTTCACCAGCCGGGTTATGCAGTCTGTGCCTGGTCGGCCCTCAACTCCAGCTGGCAGTTCCACTGGTTGGCTGACCAGACTGCGCTCTTATCGTTTTTATCTGGGTGGAACAGTTGCTGCTGCTGTTATCCTGCTGGCACTTTACCTGCCAGGGTTAATTTCAGTAGATACTAGTATGGATTCAACCAATATGGCTGAGCGTTCAGCCTCTTCTGAGTCCGCTTCCGATCAAACAGCAAATATCCCGGGAACACATACCAGTACTCTGGGAAAATCCGAAAGTGATTCTGCTTCTGTTACCCAGGATAAAATTTCTGCTGAGGGCAATTTCCTGAGGTCTGCGGCCTCACCTGATGATAATACCATAGAAACCGAGCAAAAAATGGCTCCCCTGCTGGACATTAACCAGGACGATACTACTGCTAAAACTAAACAGGATAATACAGTATACGGATTATCTCTGCCGAAAGGGTTAGACAATGCTGACCAGGATTTTAGTACTGCGGAATTAGATTTACTATCACTGCATCCGAATAATCTCCCAGCGGATTATAAAATAGAAAAAATTATAAATACCAGTTACAACGCCATAACTTATGTGTATAGAAATACTGTTAATAACGAATCGCTGGAAATAACTGTCGCTCTGGCAGATGATGCTGTTATCATGAAGCAGTCTCTTTCAGACGGCTTAGGTGCCGGTGCTGATCAGGAATACATTCGCTCCGAGGCTGCTTTGCTTAATTCGGCTAATACCAGCATTTCTTATCAAGGTCGTTCTTTTGAAATCAATCTCAAGGCGGTTATGCCGCTGGAGAAGCTCCAAGAGCTGGCTAATTCAATTAAATTTAAGGAGGGATTGCCTGATGAACCTATCGATTAATAAATCTAAAAATACAGTCTATTACCTGATTATTACCTGCATCCTGATGGTATTATTGGTTTTTGCTGCTGTCACCCCGGCCCAGGCCGAGGATATTACTGCTCCTAATGTGCCAGTAGTAGTAGTCAGCGCCACCGGTACTGTTAATGCTATTCCAGACCAGGCCCTAATTTCTATGGCGGTTCTGAAAACCGACCCCAATCTAAATAAAGCCCTGGAATCAAACAATTATACTACTGAAAAGGTACTCGCAGCATTGATAAATGCAGGGATAAGCAAGGATGATATTAAAACCTCAAATTTCAGTGTTTATCCAGAATATGATTATTCCGAGACCGGCCAGAATAAAATCAGATCCTACCAGGTGCGAAATGAGATATCAGTCCTGGTTAGGGATCTTAATAAAGTAGGTAGTATTCTTGATACTGCAATCAGCAGCGGAGCAAATACCCTTAATTATGTTAATTTCCAAAAAGCAGATACATCGGAGGCTGAGAACCAGGCTCTGGTTCAAGCTGTTAAAAGAGCGCGGGAAAAAGCAGTCATCTTATCTAAGGCAGCAGGTATGAATTTAGGCCGGTTAGTAAGCATCACTGAAGGGTATGGTCAGCCGGTGGTCTATGCCAACAGGGTCTATGCTGAAGATATTAAAGGCCTGGGAGGGGCAGCGGTTCCAATCAATCCCGGTGAACTACAGATAAACGCCAGTGTGACTATAATATATGAGATGAACTAACAGCTTCCATTAGGCTGACATGATTTGGTTTGTTGAACCTAAAAGGCCCGCTGCAGATATTATGCAGAGGGCCTTTAATTTGTACCGTTTAACATCATAATATCGGGTTGCCAGCGCAAGTATTAAACCTTGTCTGAGCAAGGAAGTTAGACGGTTAACAGCCATGCTCGCTCTGGTCAAGTTCGAGTTATGATGCGTTCTGGTTCTCCTCGTAGTGAGAAAATTGCATGGAAAAGCCAGCTCTTCCCTGGGTGAGTGACCTTAATACGGTTGAATAGCCAAATAATTCAGCCAGTGGGACATAACCCTTGATTATCTGGGTATTGTTTTCCCTGTCCATGGAATCCAACCGTCCTCTCCTATTGGATATATTATTTATGATATTTCCGGTAAATTCTTCCGGGGAAGTTATTTCAAGACACATAATCGGTTCAAGCAGTTTAGGCTGGGCCTTTTTCATACATTCCTTAACCGCCAGCATAGCAGCCGTTCTAAAAGCCATTTCTGATGAATCTACTTCATGATAGGATCCATCAAGCAAAACCGCTTTCACGTTAACTACTGGATAGCCTTCCAAAACCCCCTCCTGCAGAG
Source organism: Syntrophomonas sp. (assembly GCA_016841425.1). Classification (GTDB taxonomy): domain Bacteria; phylum Bacillota; class Syntrophomonadia; order Syntrophomonadales; family Syntrophomonadaceae; genus JAAYJK01. Next base: position 8,993 of record JAENZE010000013.1, read on the forward strand.
CCTGCTTGACACCGGCCTCCACAGCTGGGATATACTCCCGGGGAATCGAACCACCGACAATTTTACTTTCAAAAACATATAGTTCTTCAGTGGGTTCAAGACTAATAACCACGTGGGCATACTGCCCTTTACCACCGGTCTGCTTGACATAACGGGTAACATGCTGGGCTGAGCCTGAGATTGTTTCTTTATATGCCACCTGAGGTCTGCCGGTATTAAACTCGACTCCGAACTCCCTGGTTAATCTTTCGGTAATAATCTCCAAATGCAGTTCACCCATACCTTCAATCAGCATCTGTCCCGTCTCATTATTATGGCTAACCTTAAAGGTTGGGTCCTCAGCAGATATCCTGGCCAGAGCTTCACCTATCCTGGCTTGGTCAGCCTGAGTCTTGGGTTCTATAGCAACCTGAATAACCGGGTCCGGGAACTCAATTGCTTCTAATAAAATTGGTCTTCTTTCATCACAGATGGTATCACCGGTATTTACATCCTTTAAACCAATAACCGCTGCAATATCACCGGCCTTTACCTCTTCTATTTCCTCCCGGTGATTAGCATGCATTTTAACCAAACGCCCTACCCGTTCCTTTTTGCCAGTAGTGCTGTTATATACATAACTGCCAGCTTTTAATTGGCCTGAATATATCCTGGCAAAAGCCAGTTTCCCAACATGACGATCACTGACAATCTTGAACACCAGAGCAGAAAACTGCTCATTAACATCGGGTAAAATTTCTATTTCTTCACCACTATCTACCACTCTAGCCACAGCTTTCTGCACATCAAGGGGTGATGGGAGGTAGTTAACAATGGAATCAAGTAAAAGCTGAACTCCAATGTTTTTGTAAGCACTGCCGCACACTACTGGAACTATTATGTTTTCAATAGTGTTTTTTCTAATAGCAGCCACCAATGTTTCGGCAGAGATTTCTTGATCCTCATAATACAGGTTAAGAATTGACTCATCATTTTCTGCCAGAGTCTCCACTAATGCTGTCCTCCAGGTCTCAGCTTCTTCTTGATAAGCATCCGGGATTACAGTTTGAGTTACTTCATTGCCCAGTCTTCCAGTAAAAGTAAAGTATTTCATACATATCAGGTCGATTATTCCCAGGAATTGATCATCCTCGACTACTGGCAGAGTTAATACCAGGGGATGGGCTCCCAATCTGACAGCTATCTGCTTAACTACCCGGTGAAAATCTGCTCCTATAGCATCCATCTTATTGACGAAAGCAATTCTCGGCACGCGGTATTTATCAGCTTGTCTCCAAACTGTTTCAGATTGGGGTTCAACTCCCCCTTTAGCACAAAATATTACTACCGCTCCATCCAGTATCCTCAGACTTCGCTCCACCTCGGCAGTAAAATCAACGTGTCCGGGTGTGTCTATGATATTTATATCATTATCTTTCCATACACATCTGGTAGCGGCGGAAGTAATGGTAATACCTCGTTCCTTCTCATAGCTGAGATAATCCATAACGCTTTCTCCGTCATGGGTTTCGCCGATTTTATGAGTAAGACCGGTATAATATAATATTCTCTCGGTGGTGGTAGTCTTACCCGCATCAATATGCGCGATAATACCTATATTACGTAAATTTTGAAGCACCTATTTTTTCACTCCTTATTCCTGAACAAAAAATAATCGGCTCAGCAAAAGCGGCCGAAACCAGTATCTTAATTAAATTATTACTGTAACAGGTTCCTTATTAAGCCCAACAGAATGATATTATATTCTCTGAATAGCCTTTTGTCAATAAGAATATCCTTTTCATGGTTAGTATATACCTGGTTTGTTGTTTCCCAATTAGCAAATCTTGTCTAACGTTAAACTCAAGGTAAATTATTATCTTACTCGGCAGAATCATTTCGATATTACTATGCTGTACCCCTGTTCGGAATAATAATCCGATAAATCTGCTGGCTTATTATACACCGGCCTCAGACTCGGGAAAAAAAAGCCCTGGATCTTGCACCTGCTGCCATGCTTATTCTGCACTTTACAGGGCTATATCATACCAGGGGGAGCTTCATGTGTTGAATTCAATCAAAGATGCGTTAAGTTTACAGTGTTTATGGTTTATGGTTAATTATGTTATGCCTAATCATCAGGATATTTTTAGTTAATCTAAATGTTATTTCAAAATGGCAGATACAACCTTAAAATCAGGAGTATCTGAACGCTGAAGCATATCAAAAGCTATAGTTTCAGTATTATTTATGACTGCACCCATATTTTCCATCAGCTGCAGTCCGCTCAAGTAATTTTCTTTAAATCTGGAACATACTCCATCCCGGACCACATGAACATTATATCCATCTTCCAACAAATCCCTGGTGGTCTGGAATACGCAGACATGGGTCTCAGTACCGGTTATCACAATGTTCTTCCGGTTAATCTGCTGCAAAATGTTCTTTAGATCCTGCCCAAATGCAGAAAACACTACCTTTTCCATAGTATAATGTTCTTGGGGCAGAAGCTCGGCAATCTCTGGAACTGTACTGCCGAGACCCTTTGGATACTGTTCGCACTTAATAACTGGAATGTTAAGCTGCCTGGCTAAAGCCATTAGTATCCGGTGGTTTTTGTATACTTTATCTCGATGTTCCATGGTAACCATAAGCTTTTCCTGGATATCAACCACAACAAAGGCAGTATTTTCAGGATGCAATCTAAATTTAACCAATCTAATTTCCTCCCTTACTCATCTTGTTTGGGTTACGATATTTTTTATTGTCAATACCAGCACCCCAATTATCCGTTCGACGCATGCACCTAAAAATCTTCATAGACCACGACCAGATCATTTAACCATATTTTTCAGCAATAAAAATGTTTGTAATTTCTATAATTATCACCTTTAGACGCCATAACTGCTCATAAATATGTATTTAAATGCCTGAATATAAGCTTTCATCATACTATTAGGCAGACTTTGGCGGTAGTATATTTATCATATTACTGTTAGACTAATATTGGAATTGGCCTACCACGTTATTTCAGGAGTGATAACTATGAATTTTAAGCAGCTTGCTATCTTAATATTTCTATCAATTGGCATCTTTTTATCGTCAATAGTGGTACAGCTGGCTATTAGTGCAGAATGCACTATTCTTAATGCGGATTTTTATAGCTCTTTTGTTCAAAAGCATAATCTATGCAACATTCCTCAAAATTTCGTCTTATTAACTATCAAAAATAACACTCGCGAGTTAGATGAAAAAACTTATCAATCTCTGATAAAGGCAACCAGTAGTACCTTTTCTGAGGATTGGACTCAGGAACAAGTATCTGGACTTATAAGTAATTTGTTAGCTTATTTAAAAAATACCAGTGATGAACTAGACCTGCGTATAGACTTCAGAGAGCAAAAATCACAGTTTATCTCCCAGATGCTCCCCGTTCTTCCCCAGGCAGCCGAAGATGACATCATTAACCGGGTATTAATAGTAAATATTGCTGAAAATTTAAGCACTTCAGCAGGAATTCCTGATTATGTAGATATACGGTACACTTCATTGGTAACTGACAGTGGTATCCTGACATATATTGATACTGCACGCACTTATTATCCATACAGCAAATATCTTCCTTTTCTAATGTTCGCCTTATTCTTTTTATCCGTGCTGTTTCTTTATAAGATATCGGACTGTTTGAAAAGTACCGGCTATGCCCTGGCAGCATCAGGTCTGACAGTAATAGTATTTGTATCATATATCAGTGGAGTACTGGATAGCGGCATAACGTCACAGCTTTCTTCTTATGATGAACTACTGGCCATAACTGGCAATAATCCAAAGATTCTAGCTTCAATATTTAAGAACTCCATATTAACTGTCAGCAATAAAATCGCAATAGTTTGTTGCCTGGCAGGTATTTCTCTGTCTATAGTCGGCATTTTCGCCGCTAAGATCCAGGGAAAATCAAGGAAAATATCGCAGCAAAGTTGATCTTGGGCCTGATTTAATCTCCCGTCTCAAATTCAGCATGAACCACAGGGCTGAACACCATCTGAGCCACTTTTTGACCAGGAGATAAACGAACCGGTTTATCGCTTACGTTCAGAAGCAGCAGGTGAAGTTCCGCGGTATGGTCAGAATCTACTGTACCAGGGGCATTGGCAACTACTATCCCTTTTCGGGCCATACCTGCTCTGCTCCTAATCTGCGCTTCAAAACCATCTGGTATCTTAACTGCAAAGCCCACCGGTATATTTTTCACCTCATGTGGATATAGTACAATGTCCCCCCTCAGGGGAAGGCTTATATCACATCCGGCAGCAGCAAGCGTTTCATATTCCGGTATTTGTGCCCCTGCTTCCAGCTGTCTGAATTTTACACTAATCTTATTCATATCACGCCTCCTTAAGCTCACTTTAAGCTTTCTATATTATATCGTTAGCTTTAGACCTTTATCATATAATTCTCTATTATCACTTTTTATTAATTTATCAGGGCACCTGTATTATATGGCTCTTTCTGCGAACTCATTCTCCATAATTAATTCAAAATAAGCAACCAGGTTAGGATCAAACATAATACCCGCATTCTTTCTTATCTCCTCCATTGCTTCATTGGAGGACATATTACTTCGATACGGACGGTGGGAGGTCATGGCATCGTAACTATCCACTATTCGTATAATTCTTGAAATAACCGGTATATTATCTCCAGCCAAGCCATCCGGGTACCCTGATCCATCGTAATTTTCATGATGATGACGAATTATCGGTACTATGGGCCTTAGTTTAGCAAGCGGCTTGACCATATCGCTTCCCCATATGGAGTGCTGCTTTATAACCATCCATTCTTCGTCATTAAGGCTGGATGGTTTATTTAAAATATCCCGGTCTATCTCTATTTTGCCTATATCATGCAGGAAGGATGCATAATCAACCCACCTGATTTCTTCTTCACTTAAACCTATTCTCTCAGCAATCTTATGTCCGTAGTAAGTAACCCTCTCTGAATGTCCATATGTATATCTGTCTTTGGCATTGATTACTGATACCAGAGTACGGATAGAATTTAAAATCTCTCTTTCATCATTGGTAATTTCCATATTATCAAAAACTGAGAAATATAATTCTACGTTATGTCGGCTCAGACTTCTCGATTTATATAAGGCCTGCTCAGCATACCCCTGCAGTTCTTTACTATTACCAGCATGCTCGGGATAAGATGCGATTCCGCAGGACACAGTAATTTTACCTTCAGGTTGGTACTTTTCACCATAAAAATGATAGTCTTTAATTTTTTTTATAACATTTTCAGCCACCTCGACTGCAGTATTCTGATCATACCCCTGCAGTACAACAGCAAACTGTCCTCCAGCATATCTGGCCGCAAAAGCATTTTCCAGTTTTATTTCATGCAAGAAACCAGCAATTGTCTGAAGCAGCTTGTCTCCCATCAGATGCCCGAAGCTGTCATTGTAGTATTTAAAGTAATCTATATCAAGCAAAATAAGCAGCAGGGACTTATCAGGGTCCGGGTTCTGGAAGTATTCCTGGAGCTTATCCTGAAAATATCGGTGACTGAATAACCCAGTAAGCAAATCAGTGTTAGCAAGTTGAATCAAATATCTGCGCTGTTCTTTTTCCGAATCGGTTTGGGAACCTATAAACCACCCTACTACAAATAAAATACTCAGGAATATCAGATGAGATTCCAAAAGCTCATAAATGAATCTACCCTGATCAAAATAACCAAAAAACAACACTATCGCCCCGCAGAGGCCGGCCATGGTCATACCCATTAGCTGCCCACCAATGGAGGCAGCAATTATTACCGGCAGCAGAAACATTACCTCCGGGTAAGCTATACTGCTGTTATGACTGACGTAAACGGTAATTATAGTAATTATCAGCGGGTAACCAATATAAGAGATCTCCACCCAGTTCAGCCCATCTTCGTCTACCCGGTAGTAGTAGCTGCGGTTGTAGAGATTAACCAGAGCAAAAGAGATCAGGCATCCAGCCAGGAACAAGATAGCCTCATAATTGATGAAGGGAAATACATTCTCAGCAAAGAGGTTGCGGCTGATCACCAGGGCAAACACCATAATGAACAGACACAGCATATGCATGGTAGTAATGTTTTCGAACAAGTCCCGTTTTCTTTTTTCCTCATGTTCTGCCGAGTTCATAACCGGTCACCTCTTATTATCTCTAAATCGATTTACATCAATAAGGGGGGAATAGTCCCCCCTTATTGGCGGTCTTACTTGCGCAGTGATTCTGGAACCTCTGGCTGATAATGTCCAAACATGCAAGCTGATGCTGATGCTACGTTAGCAATGAATATAAGAGCTACAACCGCCATTCCCAGGATGGAATAAAATGTCTTTTTCATCTTTTTCACCTCCTGCTTATAGAATTAATGCTGGTTGTCCAACATGCACCATAACGAGGCTGCAGTATGAGTAAGATTTAAACTTACCCATAATATGGCTAATGCAGCACAAACCTGAATTGCAGTGGAATATAACCATAAAGTTGATATCAACTCCAGCGCAATCATCATGGTTACCAATATCCCAATCACCAAATATGAATATCGTTTCAATCTTTTGCGTCTGTCCGGGGATACAATTGGAGCCTTTGGTGTATCTACCGGAGCATACTTGTGTACTGCATAAAAACCTACTATGACAGCCGCTGCTTCTGTAATCCAGCTATAAATATGGGGACCAGCGGCTATATATGTTCCTGCATATGCTAATGCCGGAAATACTATCATAGTGGCCACTGCACAAACCCATGGGCTCTTAGCATGGGCTCCTCCGGCAATATGCCGGTAGGCGATGGCTACTAGGACACATGCTATAGTACCTTGAAGTACTCCCAACAGATAACCAATTAACATGGTAAGTAACAAATTCAATCCATTAATAAACAGTATCTCCATAGCATAAGCCAACTCAGGAGCCTTATCATGGGCCAGGTCGTTCTCCTGGCTCATGATAAGTGCCAATCGCTGGTAAATATTATGCTTCATTTTATCCTCCTAGTGGTCCCTGTGCTTTAGGATAACGGAATTATTCACATCGCAAGCCCCCACTTTTGTCTTCCAGCTGTACTTAGGCTTTAAAATCATCTGCAGCAGCACCGCTAATATATTCATCAGCACCGCTTGTATATAACCCATCATCAGCCAGATCTTACTGGTTTCGGTTACATCTTCGATGTGGAGGATATCTAAACTTATAAATAATTGATTCAAAGAAAACTCTATAGCAGCCAGACATAAATAGCTACCAAATACAGATAGAAAAACCAGTGACTTGGGGGAATTGGTCATTATAGTAATAAATAGGAATATTAAAATTACACTTACTGCCAGATGCATTCCAAAAACGATGGGTAATGCTCTTATGGCTAATGTAATGCCAGCAATAATCATTGCTACAGCTATAGTCCTTCCTAATTTAATATTAACCCGAGAAAAAACCAGCACCAGTGATATTAATCCCAATACCTCAATTATCCCCTGAATATAAGTGAGGACTATATCCATTAAACTCCACCTTTCCTCATACTAAAAGTGACTATTAAGGGCTTTCGACACAAGTTGTTAATAACCTGCTAATTTTTAGATTTATTTGTATAATTTATTCAAGTTGGCAGACCATTCCTTGATAGTTATAGTTTATCAGTAAGCCTCAATTACTCAAATTAATATTTTTTAATAAATAGTATTATTTTTACAGGAATTATCCAGCGGAGGTTAGAATTGTTAAATTAATACTCTTGTAAGGAGGTTGTGCTATGCCGTTTATCGAACCTACCCTGCGCCCCTTCACCAGGTCTGATATCCTGGGCTTCAACCCCGGTGAACTAGGTGTTTATGGACTACTTAAAGATAGACAATGGATATATATAGGTAAAGGTGACATTAGAATTCGCCTCCTGGCACATCTTAATGGCGATGATGATAATATCAGCCAGCAGCAGCCGAGTCATTGGGTGGCTGAAATAACTGATAATTACCAGGTTCGCGAACTTCAATTGATCGAAGAATACCAGCCGCTGTGCAATAAAAAATAAAAATGTACAGAAAGAGAGCCAGAAAACGGCTCTCTCTGTTATTATACTCTATTATTTTACGTACTTTTTGCCCCGAACGTATTGTGCGGATGCTTTGAGTTCCTTTTATTTTATGTATGCATTTATTGGTGTAACCCCATCCCAGGTATGTCCTGCTGCCTGAACATCTAATATCCTCGTAGCATAGGTCCCGGATGGAGCGGCAGCCAGCTTAAATGATACCGTGCCAGTTGTACCTGTAATTGCGCTGCCAGTGTAATATATCATACCATTAAGCGTTACTTCAATGGTAATGAGTGCATTGGGAACTGCTAGATCTGAACCATCGACTACTATCGGAGTTACTATTAAATGTGCAGTACCTGTCTTACCGCCGCTGGTGCTGTACACTATATTCTTAACTACGGTCTGTTGCTCTGCATCTGCTGCTGTGAGAATAAAGTCTGCTGCAGTGGTTTGTGTCGCATAAACAGTTATCTCCCTTGATGAATCTACATAACCGGCTGCGGACGCTGTTAAAGTATAATCTCCCGGAATAATGTCTGAAATAATATAACTGCCATCTGCATTGGCAGCTACAGTATGAGAGCCAGTACTTACCATCGCTCCAGCGATACCAAGACCGCTTTCATTTCTTACTATTCCAGAGATAATACCTTTTTCTGCCACCACAGGAGTAAGAGTAAAATTGGCAATGCTAATCTCGCCTTCATCTACGGTTATTGACTGTGAATCTTCCTGGTAGCCCTGTGCTGAAGCTGTTACCGTATAAGTTCCAGGATTAAGATCAGCCATCATATAATATCCGCTGCTATCTGTACTGACAGTGCCGTCCCCGCAGCTTACAAGTGCGTTAGCAATAGGAAAAGAGTTTGAATCGCTTACCGTTCCTGATATGCTGCCACTATTTGCTGGCAAGACGACTTCGTCAGCATCCACCAATCCATACCCATACAATGTATCCTTGCCGGCAGAACCCAGATCATCAGCTGTAGCCTGCATAAGCTGCCGCAGACCTGTATTGCTGATACCAGGATTAGCTGCCAGGATCAAGGCTGCGGTTCCAGCCACATGGGGTGAAGCCATAGAAGTTCCGCTGGCAGAGGCATAACCACCGGGGTAGCAGGATATAACACTAACCCCAGGAGCGGACAGCTCCAGCAGGGGCCCGGTACTGGAAAAATACGCCCTGGTATCTGAGCGGTCTACGGCACCAACAGCAATGACTTCTTCATACCGGGCAGGATATTCAATACTATCTCCCTTGCCATTTGATTTGCCTGAATTCCCAGCTGCTGCTACTATAACTATACCTGCTTCATAAGCTCTGCCTATGGCAGCCTGAAAGCCTACCGCATCAGAAGTACTGCCTAAACTCATATTTATTACCTGTATATCATTATCACAGCACCAATCCAGAGCCTCTATTATATCACTGACATATCCACTGCCTGATGCATCCAACGCCTTAAGAGCATATAAGGAAGCCTGAGGAGCAACCCCTACAACTCCACTATTATTATCTTCTGCAGCTATTATGCCTGCAACATGAGTACCATGCCCATTATCATCTAAAGGATCATTATCTTTATTAACAAAATCGTATCCACCCCTGTAATTTCCATCCAGATCCGAATGGGGGTAATATATCCCGGTATCTATAACAGCTACATTAACGTTGGCTCCTGTGTACAAATCATGCACGCTGCCGGCACCTATACGATTAACCCCCCATGAATTATCGAGTTCAGTATCAGAAGCATAAACTTTCACATCCAGGCCGACTTCCTTGACTCCTTTAATGCCTTTTAAACCAGCAATTTTATCATTATCCAGGAATACCGCCATTCCGTTAACTATATTAAAATCGGCCGTTATTTCCCCGCCTTTTTTGTTTACATAATCTTTGATGCTCTTCTTTGACACGCCATCATCTAATATCACAATCACCCTGCTTTTATCTTGCTGATCAGCAGCGGTTGCAGATGTACCAGTGAAAGAAAATAAGCTGGCAATGAACACCATTATGGTTAAAATTGCAGCAAACCTCGATTTCATAACTTTCTTATTCATAATGCCTCCCTTTCCAATGGTAAATTGTTTTTTAACTTTAAGCTTCTGATTACTCCATGATGGGGTTCCGACTTAAAGTATATCCCATTTAGATCAGTAGAATGATAAACTCATTCGATAGTATTAGTATATTATTGAATGGATGGAATTACTATCATATTCAAGGAATTAATAGAATTAAATTGGATTGAACTGTTTCCCTGCGTTTGCTTCTTCGCATATTATCAATATTACTGTTATATCTTTTATGAAAGCAGAATCTATTAGATATTGTTTTATACGCACCTTTATAAGCAGAACTGTTTTTCTCCCGTCTGATCGCGGCTGACTGGCAAAGTTTTTTCAGGTACCATGTGAGTTTTGTTTAATTATAAAAATCGGGTAAACTTATTTTCTCAGAAAAGTAAAATACGAAGGCTTTAAACCTTCGATAAAATGTATGGTGCGGCAGAAGGGACTCGAACCCCCACCACCTTAACGGGACTAGAACCTGAATCTAGCGCGTCTGCCAATTCCGCCACTGCCGCACGAAGGATTTATTTGTTTTCAACAAGGTAGATTATAGTACATAGATCATCTTATTGTCAAGTTATTATGTGCTTGGTCGGACTCATTCTGAAATTGACTGCATCATCGTTAATAATTATTGGAAGTACTACGGCCGGGAGATTAAAACCGGCCGTTCCCTTCTTCAGCAAATCTCCCCTGCCAGGTGTCCCTTTCTGCCATACGCTGGTCGATCAGGTTTAATATTTCCCATTTATTTAAACTCCAGGTTGGTCCAATTAATAGATCACGTGGACTGTCTCCGGTCAGTCTGTGAATTACTACCCGGGCTGGCAGTATCTCCAGCAGATCAATGACCAGATCCACATATTCCCCTTGCTCTAGAAAGGGAAAGGGCTGCTGCTTGTATTTTCCCTCCAATGGGGTTCCTTTCATTAAGTGCAGGAGATGAATCTTGAGGCCCTGGATATCCAGATCCGCAATTCGTCTTCCAGTCTCCTTCATATCATCTATACTTTCTCCGGGAAGTCCTAGTATCATATGGGTACAGGTCTCGATATTTCGCGATCTCAACCTGTTAAGGGCAGCAACAAAATCCTGGTAGCAGTAATGCATATTCATGGCCCGAGAAGTACGATCGTGAATTGTCTGCAGACCCAATTCGACCCACAGGTAGGTTTTTTTATTAATTTCCTCTAATAGGTTCATCACTTCATCGGGCAGACAGTCGGGACGAGTAGCTACTGCCAGTCCCACTACTCCAGACTGCTGGAGAGCAAGATCATAAAGGTATTTTAATCTTTCTGTCGGGGCGTAAGTATTGGTAAAAGCCTGATAATATGCTATATACTTACCTTTGGCCCATTTTCGGTGCATAATACTTTTTATCTGCTCAAATTGTTCCTCTAGCGTTTTGCTGCGATCACCAGCAAAATCACCCGAACCTCTCAGACTGCAGAAATCACATCCGCCGGTGGAAAGAGTTCCATCCCGGTTGGGACAGGTTAGTCCGGCATCTAATGGTATCTTAAATACTTTCTGGCCAAATTTTTGCCGCAGATGGTAATTTAAACTATGATAGCGCTTCCCGCCCCATTGACCTGTCTCATTGTCTTTTCTCATCTGAATCACATCCCCTGGATTCACCATAATTTAATATTTCTCAAGCTATACAACTTACTCTATAATAGTAAGAGCGCATTAAGGAAATGGAGGCCTAAGTTGTGTTTAAGAAAGAGTATATGTATGTGAGTCTGCTTATAATCATGGTAATATCTATAGCGGTATTTGTAGGAGGTCAAAGCTCCACAATAGAAATTGAATACCCTGAAGAGCGCCTCGTACTTCAGCCCTCGGATTTCGTAATCAATACCGATAAGGATCATCTTACTGTCGGTCAAACCGATTGGGAGGAAGCGATGAATGTTTTTCCTGACGGCAAAAAGCTCGGAGGTTCCATGGTCTATCATCCAGATGGGCTTCCTGTATATCTTACCTTTTCAGAAGATGAGAGTATTCTTATCGCAGTACATGTATTTGGAACGGGCCTTGCTACTTCCCGAGGCATAACAGTAGGTGACTCCCCTGATAAAGCAATTCAGCAGTATGGCCCAAACTATGTCCGGTTTAGTGAAAAGGATTCCGATAATAAGGATTACGATATGCTCTATGGCCAAAATGATGGTAATACCGTCATATTCCAGATCAGAGATGCTAAAATCAGCAAAATCATTGTACAACATGCTCTGTAATACTGTTTAAATTCAGGCCTTTATTACAAATAACAATAAATAGAAAATAACCATAAATGCCAGTCCGATTGGAACTCCATATATAGCCCATTCTTTGCTGCCGATCCTTAATTTGGAGGCTGATATTATATTGGGAATATTACCCGGTATCAGCATACCACCACTGATTAGAAGCCCCATTAGAATAGCTTCTACAATCAACGGATTGGCCATCATGGCGGGGCTCATTTCCGCCGCACAGAGAGTTGCGTTATCCAATACTGCGGAAATCATATTCACCCAGTATAACAGCTGAGGACTTAAACCCAAAATATATTTGTCAATTAGCGGCTCAAATCCCTCACCCAGGAAGACCAGTGCCATTACGAATAAATATACCTTAACTGCTCTAAGTATAACTCCATGCCAGGTATCTTCTTGAATCTCTTCTTCATCCAGCAGTGATTCATAAGCATCCCCTTCACCTTCGCTGGTTGCCGCAATTTCACTGGCGGCATCTTTCCGGCCTGATACCCGGGCAGCATAGATACCGGCAATTATTGAAAAAACAATAACTGCCGGGATAATATATTTTCCGAGTAACCTCATCAGGAACATGAAGTCCTGGTTCAGTCTCGATATGGCTATGGTCGCCAGCGGTTCACCTATGGGAGTCAGGGCTGCTCCAAGTCCTATGGAATAACAGGCTAATATACATACTACTACCTTCTGCTTTCTTTCCATAGGCAGTTGAAATATTATTTCTACCAGTATAATTGATGCAACAATTGCTGTTATTACACTGGATAATAAACCCAGTAACAATACCACCAAAAACACCACGGCTGCTACGGGGAACTTAATGCATACATTGCCCATAAACCGGGCAAATGGTTCTTTAAAAAGAAAAAATAGCGCTCCTGCAATAAGTACTGCTCCAGCTATCATAACCGGCTCCCGCAAAGCTTCCATGACCAATTCCAGGCTCATCTTACTCGAAATGGCAGCTGCACCGATGCCCATAAGGAACAGGAATATTTCTAGATTCTCTTCTACTTTGTGAAATATAAATGGTAAGGATAGCACCATTATCAGGATAACTATGAGTCCTGTTATAACCACTATATCCCCCCTGATTAATCCAATTACCGGAAAGTGTTTTGATATACTGCAGGTTAGAGAGAGGATCTGTATTCAAGCCTGTTTGCGGCCGGTCTCCAGCAAGTGGAATTACCTGCTCTGAAGATGCCTTGGTCTCGCGGTATGGAGTAACATCGCATCGTTCCTGAATCACCTTTCCCGCTGCACTCTGCTTGAATACAGATCTTCCCCCGGCGTCTTGATGGATTTTCGCAACATATCTAAAAATATATTCTAAATCTAATTATAGACTTTACGCTAAAGCCTTAAAAAAATCAAGTTTATTAAAAGTACTCCAGGCCGCAAAAAACCCCCAAATAATAATTTGAGGGCTTGATCAAGCAATTTCCGAAGGTTACACTTCCTCTTATTTCATACTGTCGAAGAGATTTACCATTTCCAATGCGGTCATAGCAGCGTCCGAGCCCTTATTGCCGGCCTTGGTGCCAGCCCTTTCTATAGCCTGCTCAATTGTATCAGTAGTCAAAACACCATAAATAACAGGTATTCCAGTATTTAAGCCTACCTGAGCGACTCCCTTGGTTACCTCAGATGCAACATATTCAAAATGGGGGGTGGCTCCTCTTATTACCGTACCCAGGCAAATGACTGAATCGTATCCTTTTCCCGTCATCTTATGTGCAGCCAGGGGTATTTCAAAGGCTCCCGGTACCCAGGCGATTTCAATATTATCCTCCTCTACCCCATGCCTTAACAGGGTATCCAGGCATCCCGATAACAGTTTGTTGGTGATAAATTCGTTAAATCTTGATACTACAATTCCAAATTTTAAATTTTCTCCGATTAATTTTCCTTCGTATACTCTTGGCAATCCAAGCAACCTCCCTTTTATTGTTATCATTTTTACATGTTCGCCAGAAGATGACCCATTTTTTCCTTCTTGGTTTTAAGGTAATTTATGTTCTCATTCCGGCTTTCGATTTCCATGGGTACCCTTTCCACAACTTCCAGGTGATGGCCTTCCAGGCCCCTGATTTTCTTGGGATTATTGGTCATCAGACGCATTTTTTTCACTCCCAGGTCAGTTAGAATCTGTGCTCCTATTCCATAATCTCTCAAGTCTGCTGCAAACCCCAAGTCCAGATTGGCCTGCACCGTATCTCTGCCATTATCCTGCAGTTTGTAGGCCCTGATTTTATTGCATAGCCCTATTCCTCGTCCTTCTTGGCGCATATACAGGAGAACCCCTTTTCCTTCTTCTTCTATCATCTCCAGTGCTTTTTGCAGCTGTTCCCCACAATCACATCGTTTGCTGGCAAAGGCATCACCGGTCAAACATTCAGAATGCACCCTGACCAATACCGGTTCATCTGGGTCCCACTGGCCTTTAACCAGAGCCAGATGTTCCTTTTCATCAAGCAGTGATTTATATGCCACCGCCTTGAATTCCCCAAAGGCGGTAGGAAGCTTAGCATCATCAAACCTTATGATAAGCTTTTCACTGCGACGACGATATTCAATAATATCTGCAATAGTTATGATTTTGATATCAAATTGCCGGGCAAATTCTATTAATTGTGGCACACGAGCCATAGTACCATCATGATTCATTATTTCACATATTACCGATGCCGGGTATAGTCCGGCTAGTCTAGCCAGGTCTATAGAACCTTCTGTATGTCCAGCCCTTCTTAGAGTACCTCCTTCCCGGTATCTTAGAGGAAATATATGGCCTGGTCTTCTAAAATCAGCCGCTACGCTGTCCTGGGAAATAAGAGCTTTAACCGTATCAGCCCTTTCATGGGCAGATATGCCGGTAGTAGTCGTCTTGTAGTCAACTGACACCGTAAAGGCTGTTTCATGATTATCGGTATTTGCCATTACCATAGGTTTTATATCCAGACGATCCAGTGCCGAGCCTTCCATTGGTACACATATGAGCCCCCGAGCATGAACGGCCATAAAATTTATTATATCTGGAGATGCTTTTTCTGCCGCTATAACTAAATCGCCTTCATTTTCCCGGTCCTCGTCATCTACCATAATAACCATTCTGCCATCTCTAATGTCGTTTATTGCTTCATCTACACTGTTAAACATGCTGTCGCCTCCTTAAATAAATCCATTTTCAGCCAGATACTTATAATCAATGCTTTTAGTGGTCTTCTCCGGGCTGCTTTTCAGGAGTAGTTTTTCTAAATAGCGTCCAACTATATCAGTCTCCAGATTAACCTTATCTCCTGCCTCTTTCCACCCTAATACAGTTAATTTTGAGGTATGGGGTATTAACGATACTGTAAAATTATCCTCTCTTACTTCGATTACTGTCAGGCTTATCCCATCCACCGCTATTGACCCTTTTGCAACTACATATCTCAGGATATCCGGCTCTGCCTTAATCTGGTAGGCAATAGCTATATCCTCGGGGGTTTTGCTCATGATGGTTCCGATACCATCAACATGGCCCTGGACCAGATGTCCTCCTAATCTATCTGCCAGCCTTAGAGCCCGCTCCAGATTCACGCGACTACCACTGCTTAAAGATTTCAAGGTAGTCTTCTCATAGGTTTCCGGCATCACATCAGCTGCAAAATGGCTGCTGGAATACTCGGTAACAGTTAAACACACACCATTCACAGCAATGCTGTCACCTAGCTTAACATCTTCCAGCACTATATCCGCCTGAATAGATATTTGAAATGACTGCCTGCCCCGGTTGATTTGTTTTACTTTGCCAATCTCTTCTATAATTCCAGTAAAAATACTATTACCTCCCAATTCGGGCATCTATTAATGTGAACTTCCCAACTTCTTCGTAAGCTTAACCTGGAATAGCAATAAACAATATATCCTTTTCAAAGCTTTGTACTTCCGTGATATTAAACTGCACCGCCTCACTCATAAATTCATAACCATCTCCGCCGACTGGCGATGGCGCTGCTCGACCCCCAATTATCTTAGGAGCAATGAACCAGTATAACTTATTGACTAACCCTTGTTGAATAAACGAGGCATTAATTTCTGCTCCTCCTTCAATCAGAACGCTGGTTATTTCCCGATCAGCCAGGATTGACATGGCTTCTGACAGCGGCACCTTATCTTCTTCCAATTCCAGCTTGATTATCTCTATTCCAAGAGCATTTAAATGCTGAGCCCTTTTTTCATCACTATTAATTCCACAAAATATTATGGTAGGCTGATGCCTGCTGCTCCTGGCAATTATACTATCCAGAGGCAGATCTAAATTGCTGTCTATAACTATTCTAACCGGATCTCTGCTTATCTCTTCATCCAGTCTGGTATTAAGATGAGGATTATCCGCCAGCACAGTTCCTATTCCTACCAGTATAGCATCATAAGTGTTTCGTAAATGGTGTACATATTTTCTGGCATCTGCTCCGGTAACCCACTTGGAATCACCACTACTGGCTGCGATCTTCCCATCCAAGGTCATAGCGGTTTTAATTGATACAAAAGGCATCCCGCTCTCTATATATTTAAAAAATACTTCATTCAATTGTACTGCGGCTTCCTCCAAAACCCCAACCCGAGTTTCAATTCCAGCCTCCAGGAGTATTTCTGCTCCTTTACCTGCTACTTTGGGATTAGGATCTAAAACAGCTATAACCACCCGCTTTATCCCCGCCTTAATAATTGCCTCTGTACAAGGTGGCGTTCTGCCATGATGGCAGCAGGGTTCCAACGATACATAAAGAGAGGCGCCCCAAGCCTCATGTCCTGCTGCTTTCAAGGCATGTATCTCCGCATGGGGTGTGCCGGCTTTTTGGTGATACCCTTCACCGATTATCCGTCCGTCTTTCACTATAACCGCTCCCACCAAGGGGTTGGGACTAGTTCTTCCTCTAGCTTGTGATGCTAACTCCAAAGCTCTTTGCATATATTTATGGTCTATCTCATTCAACTGCAATTCACCTCTAAATAAAATAAACCCGATATTTCATCGGGTTTTGAACACAGGAAAACAGACCTGCTTTTTGGGCAAGTTTACACAATCCCTCTTCTCCCATCCAGACTATCACTGTCGGCTCTGGACTCTCACCAGATCCTGCCTTTTGTTAAGGCTCGCGGGCTATAACCGCCGATAGGGAATTTCACCCATCCCCGAAGAAAGTATTTGATATTTTTTTGTTATTACATATTATCATCTCATCTATAAATGGTCAAGCCGAGCCGCATTACGCAGCGATTGAATTGCCAGTCCTGCATCACTGGCCCCAAAAATGTAGGACCCGGATACCAGGACATTACACCCGGCTTCTGCTACCTGTCGGGCGGTCTCATCAGTAATTCCCCCATCCACCTGCAGATAAGCTTTAGAACTGCGGTTGTTAATCATTTCTCTGACCGTTTTGAGCTTTGGTATCACTGAAGGGATAAATTTTTGCCCCCCAAACCCGGGATTAACACTCATCAACAGCAGCAGATCAACTTCATCAATAATATTTTCTAGTACATTTACCGGGGTGGCAGGGTTGATTGCTACTCCGGCCTTTAAACCATAATCTTTAATCATACTTACCACCCGATGTAAATGGGTGCATGCTTCGCTATGAACTCCAATTAAATCAGCTCCTGCATCTGCAAAAGCTGGTATTAGTTGTTCTGGCTTTTCGATCATTAAATGAACATCCAGAAAAAGCCGGGTATTCTTTTTGATAGCGGCTACTACCGGAGGACCAATAGTAAGATTGGGTACAAAATGCCCATCCATGACGTCTATATGCAGCCAATCAGCTCCGGCCTCTTCAACCTTCTTGATATCTTCCTGTAAACAGGCAAAATTGGCGGATAAGATGGAGGGGGCAATCAATATCATTTGTAACACCTCTCACTGCTAATTACTTCCTCTAACATGGTTATATAATTATTATACCTGAACTCAGGTATCCTGCCGTCTTCCCGCGCTTGTTTCACTCCGCACGTTCTTTCTTTGTAATGCAGGCAGTCTCTAAATTCACACAAATCTGTATATTGATCAAAATCCGGAAAATGCGGAGTAACCTCTCTTCTAGTAATGGGAGGCATGTCTATAACACTGAACCCGGGGGTATCGGCAATAAATCCTCCTGTCGTCAATGGAAATAATTCCACATGTCTGGTAGTATGTTTGCCTCTTCCAATTTTGGCGCTTACTTCCTGGGTTCTGATATCCAAACCCTCGCTCAGCGCGTTTAACAGGGTGGATTTCCCTGACCCGGAGGGGCCAGCCATTACTGCTACTTGTCCTTGAACTGCATCCCGTATCTCCTGGATGCCACAGCCGGTTTTTGCAGAAGACAAAATAAAATTAAACCCGGCCGTCGGGTAATAGTCTTTTATTTGTTTGGCCTTCTCGCTTTCGGGTATGTCACATTTATTTAGGACTATGATTGGCAGGAGCCGCTGATAATAGCTTAAAAAGAGCAGTCGATCAAGAAGCATAGAGCTGGGAGCGGGACGATCATGTGCAAATACAATAATCACGGCAGTTACATTGGCTATTTTGGGCCGATATAATTCATTTTCTCTGGGTAATACCTGTTCCATGATTCCTCGATAATTATCTAATATAGTAATAATTACTTTATCACCAGTTAATACCTGCTGCTTGAGCTTTCCTCTCAACTTGCATTCATATATACTGCCATCTTCATCATTCTGTACATAATAAAAACCAGCTATTTTTTTAATTATAATACCGGATAATTGATTGGCAGTCATTCAATTCCTCCCCGAGTTATCTTCCTATAAATCAATGGATTCGTATTCCTGACCATTTAATCTCACAACAGCTTTCCCGGTGCCAAAATAGTCTATAGCAACGTTGACCTTATCTCCAGCCGGATGATATTCATTATAAACCTCACGCTCGCCTTTAGCATCATTAACTGTTACCTGAACATTGTAATAATCTTCATCGTCTGGTATATTAATTTTCACTACTCGGGTTTTTGCCACCGGTCCTGGTCCTTTGCTGATAGTAAGATTAACTGAGCTTCCCTCATCCAGTAGGACGCCAGCAGCAGTATCCTGTTTAATCACATAATTGTTGTAATATTGCTGGTTTTCCTCATAGTTGATATTCCCTGGCAGCAGTTTAAGTGCTGCCAATTCTTCCCGGGCTTTTGCCAGCTCCATACCGATCAAGTTAGGCATGGACACCCGGTCAGGGGCTGGTCCCTTGCTAACCATCAGGTTGATAGTGCTTCCTTTTTTGTAAGAGGTGCCATACCTGGGATCCTGTGACATAACTATATTTTCTTCATATTGGTCATCATATTCTTCATCTATCATTCCTACCTCGAATCCTGCATTGGTAATGGCAACTTTAGCATCCGCAATTCTTTTACCCACTAGATTTGGGACTGACTCCAACTGCGGTCCTTCACTTACCGTAACCTCAATTTTTGCTTTCTTTTTTACCTTAAGACCCTGGACTGGTTTCTGGCTTATTATCCGGTCCTTCTCAACTTCATCATCAAAGTTACGCGCTTTTATACTCATGGTTAAGCCGCTGTCCAACAAGGTTTTGTTAGCATCCTCCAGAGTCATTCCTACTATATCAGGAACTGCTATTTCTTCTCCGAAAAATGATGAGCTGAAAACATATGCGACTCCTGAAAGAAATCCTATCAGGGCTGCCAGTATCAATATAATTCCTACTGGACTTAATCTCCTCTTTTTAGCCAAGATATCACCTTCCCCACCTTCATGAGGCATAAAGCCATTATTAATAGCAACTTCCCCATTACCCCTGGTATGCATATTAGCCTGAACCTGCAAGAGGTCTTCACTCATGTCTGATGCAGATGTATATCTATGAATTGGAACCTTTTCCATAGCCTTTAGAACAATTCTTTCCAGCGGCAAGGGGATAAGAGGATTAATTAAGCGAGGAGACTGGGGTTCATCGTGGATATGCTTTAGGGCTACCGTTATCATGCTTTCAGCATCAAAAGGCGGCTTAGCGGTAAGCATCTCATATAATACACATCCTAAAGAGTATATATCGGTAGCCGGGCTTACTGTATCTCCTTTAGCCTGTTCCGGAGAAATATAGTGAACCGAACCCTCGATATCTCCGCCAAAGGTAATAGTTTTCTTATTAACTGCCTGGGCTATTCCAAAATCAGCCACTTTCACTGTTCCCTGGGCAGTAATCAATATATTATGCGGCTTGATGTCCCGATGTATAATTCCCCGCTCATGGGCGTGCTGGATGCCATAACAAATCATTATTGCTATATCAACCGCCTTTTTTACCGGCAGTGGTGCTTGTTCATTGATGATGCGCTGCAGGGTCTGACCCTCTATATATTCCATCACAATATAATGAATGCTGTCTTCTTGTCCTACATCAAATATATTGACGATGTTCGGATGGGACAGACGGGCTGCCGCCAGAGCTTCGGTCCTGAACTTTTGAACGAAACTTTTATCCTGAGAGAATTCTTCTTTAAGTATTTTTACAGCTACTATCCTATCCAGTATTCGGCAATGCGCAGTATATACATCCGCCATACCGCCTTCGCCGATTTTTTCCTTTAATTCGTATCTTTCGCCCAATACAGTGCCAATCAAAGTTGTAACCCCCTATTACACTAGTATCAGTATTAACGTGACATTATCATAACCACCATTTTCTAGAGCTCTGGCCACCAGTTTATGGGCTGCTCCTTCAATGTCCGGTCCAAATGCGCTAATAATCGATAATATCTCTTCTTCATTGAGCATATCAGATAATCCATCTGTACAAAGCATAATGATATCATCTGGAATCACTGTTTCGGTTAAATGATCTATGACTACCTCTTCTTCAATGCCCAGCGCCCTGGTGAGTACATGGTTATAAGCATTGCTGGTCATCTCTTCTGGTTTAAGCAGACCGTCTTCCATCATCTGCTCAGCTAGAGTATGGTCTCTGGTTAACTTTCTAATCCCGTTTTTATTTATTAAATACAGCCTGCTGTCTCCCACATGCGCAATGTACAGCTCGTCCTCTCTCAATATGGCGGTAGTTATCGTAGTGCCCATTTCAAACAGCTCCGGGTCTTTCTTACTGCAAAACCTGATGGCCTCGTTAGCCCGGATAATGCTTTTGGTTAACCATTTAACTGGTTGTTGCGGATCAAAATCAGGTAAAGAATCTTGGAATGCTTGTATAGCCAGGCTGGAAGCTACATCTCCTCCTTTATGGCCTCCCATGCCATCGCAAACCATGCAAAGCCCTATCCCTTCATCTATCAGAAGACGATCTTCATTTGCTTTCCTTACCAGCCCGATATCTGTTATTCCTGTTGCACGCATAGACATGACTCCCTAATAATAAATAAGACCACTAATTCTTACTCTTATAGATGTTGGGACCAGACCTCAGCTGTCCACAGGCAGCCATAATATCCGCACCCTTCTCTTCTCGCACCGTAACATTGATTCCGCCCTCCATCAGCCAGCTGTAAAATTGCAGAATCTTTTGTCTGGACGGCTTTTTGAAGCTAAGACCGATAACTTCATTATATGGGATTAAGTTTACATTGGCCAGCAGCGGTTTGACTAATTTAATCATATTGTCAGCATCCAGCTTGCGTATATTTACTTCATCCAGCATCACATATTCAAAAGTAACCCTGCGATTAGTTTCAGAGATATAATACTCAATCGCATCTTTTAAAACATCCAGAGAATATTTGCGATTTAAAGGTACCAGGTGATTTCTCAATTCATCATCGCAGGCATGCAGTGAAACAGCCAGGGTTACCTGCAGTTCTTCCCGGGCTAACTTCCTAATGCCGTTTACTTCCCCCGAAGTAGATACCGTCATGTGCCTCTGGCCAATATTTAATCCCTTGGGGTGATTAATCATCTGTATGGACTTAATCATCTCGTCATAATTAAGAAACGGCTCTCCCATTCCCATGTAAACAACATTGCTAATAATATTTTCTTCGTCGGTCTTCAGTTTCCTCTTTAATTCTCTTTTTGAGCCCAGTACCTGACCAATTATTTCATGATAGTCCATATTTCTTTGAAATCCTGCCTGCCCGGTAGCACAGAAACTGCAGCCAATTGGACAGCCTACCTGAGTCGATATACATATAGTGTACCTGCTGTCTTTTTCCTGACCCTGGGGGATGAGTACCGTTTCAATTCTCTTTTTATCCCGCAGCTCCAGCAGGTACTTACGGGTTCCATCAGCAGATACCCGCTGCTTTAATACTCGCGGGATAGATATTCTGGCAGTCAAATCAAGTTTCTTACGCAATTCCCGCGGCAAATCACTCATATCGTAAAAAGAATTTATTTCTTTTGAATATATCCACTTAAACAACTGTCTGCCCCGAAAGGCAGGTTCTCCTATCTCCATCATATAATCTTGAAGTTCTTCCATGTTTTTGCCCAGCAATTCATCTTTGATTGACGAATTCATAGTTACTTACCCTATCCTCCTAACTAATGCATAAAACATTCCGTCCGTGCTATACTTGCCAGGTATAATAGTCAGCATACCTTTTGATGCCTGCACCCGGTCCTTGGCATCCAGTCCCCAAAAACCCAATCGCTCTTCAAAACCCTCCAGTCTCAATGTTGGGTCTTTAATGAGTTCCATTACCTGGTGTTCATTCTCATCCGGGTGAATGGTACAGGTTGCATATAACAAAAGTCCGCCCAGGGCCAGCATATTTGCGGCCTTCCTGAGCATTTTCCCTTGAATTTCACAAAGTTCGCTGACATCCTCAGGTTCCTTTCTCCAGCGAGAATCTGCTCGCCGGTTCAGAACTCCCAGACCCGAACAGGGGGCATCCAGCAATATGCGATCAGCTTTATGACCATTTTCACCTAAATCGAATACACTGTAGACACAAGCGTTAACTATATCAATCCCCAACCTCTGACAGTTCTGCTTTAGCATATTGATTTTTTGAGGATATATATCAAAAGCCTTTATCTGACCGGTATTATTCATATATTCTGCCATATGGGTGGTTTTACCTCCTATACCGGCGCATAAATCATATACTGTGTTTCCGGGCTGGGGATTTAAAATCGGTGCAGCCAGCATAGATGAATCATTTTGTACGTAAAAATAACCTCTTTCATAGGAATTTAGCCTGACAATAGACTGGCCCAGATCATCAACATTCACCCCCCAGGGGGTTCTTAAAGCAGGTGAACAAACTACTCCTTCTGACTCCAATGAATATATCAGATCATCTCTGGAACACCGCAGATTATTATTACGAAAGATAAGCGGTGCCGGGGTATTATTATACATTAATAAATTAATACTGTCATGTTCGCCATAAAGTTTCAGAAACAACTCTACCATCCATTCTGGATGAGAATAATATACGGACAGGTATTCTATATCATTTTCAGGCCAGGTAAGCTGGTCTTTATTACGGACTATATTGCGCAGTACAGCATTCACTACCCGCACCAGAGCAGCCTGTTTGGTTTTCAAGCGGGTCAATTCGACCGCTTCATTCACACATGCATAATCAGGTATCTTATCCATACACAGCAGCTGATAAACAGACATGCGCAGTATATTCCGAATCCAGGGGTGCTGTTTCTGAATTCCTTGCTTCACAAAAAGATTAAGCACCCAGTCCAGGCGCTTAATCATTCTTACAGTGCCGTTTACAATTTCACTTACACTTCTTCTCTCCTGCACTGTCAATGCAGATGCAGACAAGGCTTTATCAAGGGCCAGGTTTGTATATGCGCCCTTCTCGCTGACTTCATAAATTACCTTTATTGCCAATTCCCGAGTAGAACTTATACCGGAATCGGTTTTTTTATCCAATCATTTCACCCCGAATGTATTTAATCGTCACCGCCGCCAGTAAATATCAATAGGTAGTACATAAGACTGGATACCGCAGACAAGGTGGCCGCCAGATAAGTCAAGGCAGCTGCACTTAGAACACTCTTAACCCCAGGTAATTCAGTATTGGTTACCAGTCCATTCTCACTTAACAAGGCTACCGCTCTCCTGGAGGCATTAATCTCTACTGGCAGAGTAACCAGATGGAAAAGTACTACTACTGAAAATAGTATAATGCCTATATATACGAGTCCCAGGTTACCTAAGAAAAACCCAATCAGCAATATCGGAAAGGACGCTGATGATGAAAAATTGGTAGCAGGTACTAATTTATGCCTTAATTCCAGCAAACCATAACGATCGCGATGCTGTAATGCATGACCAACTTCATGGGCGGCAACACCGATAGCTGATATAGAATTGCTGCCATATACAGATTCAGAAAGCCTTACGACTCTTGATTGCGGGTCATAATGGTCGGATAGACTTCCGGCTACTGGTTCTACTTTAACGTTCAAGTTACTTCTTCTCAAGATAGTACCTGCTACATCTGCGCCCGTGGTTCCACGGGACGAACGAACCTGGGAATACCTCTTAAAGGTAGAACTCACTTTATACTGAGCATAAATAGACAAGAGCAAAGCCGGCAGGATAAACATTAAATATCCCATCATTTAACCCCTTTCACAATCGTTCTAAAAGCCTGGTCTACCTGCTCCAGGCAAACATCGGTATTAATACAAGGTCCATAGGGACGGGAATTCAAAACTCCCATCACCGGCAGCCCGCCAGTGTCCTGAATACCTGCTGCCAGGTCTCTCTCACATGCCACCGCTATAACCGCCCGTGGTCTGACCTCTTCTATCCATTTTCTGGCCAAGGTGCCGCCCGTAGCTACTTTCAATACTGCATTATACTTTGCACCCAGTTCCCTTAGCTGTCCAATTGGACATTTACCGCAATTCTTACAGTTATTAATATCTATGGTTATCTTAAATGGACAATCACTATTCTGCAGACAATGTGGCAGCAGCATCAAGATTTTTTCACCTGGTAATATTCTCTTTGATGCTACTATATAGTTATTTACTGAAATAAATGACTTCAATATTTTATCTTTTTCTAACCCCATAAGTCTTCCAATAACCAGCGCAATGGGAAACAACAGTTCATTGGCCCACAGGGTTATCTTTTCCATAGCAGGCATATTCTTGGACCTTATAATCATAATAACGGTAGCCAGGATTCCGATACCCAGTATCAAAAATATCATACCCAGAACTACAGCCACGATTATCAACATTATCTGGCTGATTATGATATCCCGGTTTACAATAATATACCAGATCATGGCCGCCAGAGCCATTTCAAATAGCAGGCTGGCAGCCAGCAATCCCACATAAATTCGTTTTTTGGTTTCCATAGTGAAAGCCTCCTTATAGGCCCAGGTGTTTACCCATTATCACTTTGTATCCTCGCAGAAAATCAACTGCCTTAATGCGATTTTTCCCTTCTTTCTGAACCTCAAGAACTTCCAGCAGTTTATCGCCTGTTTTTACTAGAAAACCTTCCTTGCTCAACCTTACAACCTGTCCAATTTGCCCTTCAGCAGATTCATCTATAGTCCGGCTGACGAATATCTTGATCTTTTTATCATCCAGCCAGGTATATGCTCCTGGAGATGGACTTAATGCCCTGATTTGATTAAAGATTTTTCTGTTCGGATCGCTCCACTTGATTATTTCATCTTCTGGTCTCAGCATGTGAGCATAAGTAGCCTGAGTGTCATCCTGCTTTTTCCTGGCAGCTGATCCTTGTTCAAGTTCTTTTAATACCTGAATCAAGAGTTTCGCTCCTTTCTCTGCCAGGATTATCTCCAGTGCACCATGATCCATCTCGTCTCTTATAGGTACCTCAAGCTGGGCTAATATGTCTCCAGTATCCAAACCCTTGTCCATATACATAATAGTTACACCGCTGGAATCTTCTCCTGCCATCAGTGCCCGCTGTATGGGAGCCGCACCTCTATACTCAGGTAAAATAGACGCATGAACATTAATACAGCCATAAGTTGGATATATAAGTATCGGTTCCGGAATAATCTGGCCGTATGAAGCTACTACTATAATATCTGGATCCCATTCCTGAATCTTTGCAAGTGCTTCATCAGATTTGATGTTATTCGTCTGGTAAATGCCCAGCTCCAAACGTAGTGCTGTTTCTTTGATAGGGGTAGGACTGAGCTTTTTGCCACGGCCTCTGGCCTTATCAGGCTGGCTTACTACCCCTGTTATATGATAGCCGTTCTGGTATAATTTAAGCAGAGAGGGAACTGCGAATACAGATGTTCCCATAAATACTACTTTCATATCTGAGCCTCCGTCTTAAATGGGTTCTTTACGAGTTTCAATGGCCTTGTCTATAAATAGTATCCCATCTAGATGGTCGATTTCATGCTGAAAAGCTCGGGCCAGCAGGCCGGTACCCTCAAGCGTAATTTCCTCACCACTGCGATTAAGGGCCTTTACTACCACTTTTTCAGCCCGCTTAACAATTCCTACTATACCTGGGACGCTCAAGCATCCTTCACTACGTATAGATTCACCCTGTTGATCAACTATTTCAGGATTGATCAGCTCTATAAAATTATCCCCAGTATCTACTACTACTAAGCGTTTGGATACTCCGATTTGCGGGGCAGCCAAACCTACTCCATTTTCAGCATACAGAGTATCCCTCATATTATCCAAGACCCTAAAAACTCCCTCATTTATCTTGCTAACCGACCTGGCCTTGGCTCTTAAAATATCGTCCGGCATGGTCACAATCTGATAAACTGCCATTACCCCTGAATCCTCCTTATATCATGTTCAAAGGATTAATTTCTAATCCCAATCTTTGGCCCTTGGCGCTGCCTTCATGCAAAATTTTTTCACCTATGCTTTTTAATAATAACATATTATCGCATTTCAATATTATCTGCTGACGGTATCTCTTCCTTAATTTATAAATGGGACAGGGTGCAGGTCCCAGTATATCAATGTCATCTTCCCGGGCGTCTATATAATCATTTATCTGCTGCCATAAAGTATCTGCCGCGTGTTTAAGCTGCTCTTCGTTCAACCCGCTCAGTACGATCCTCATAATATTAGTAAAAGGCGGATAATTTAGCAGCAACCGGTTATGTATCTCCGTATTATAAAAAGCGTTATAATCACTTTCAACCGCCCAACAAATAACGGGATGGTCTGGATTATAGGTCTGGATCACTACCTCCCCTGGTATATTACCCCTCCCTGCCCTTCCAGCCGCCTGCACCATCAGCTGAAATGCTCTTTCAGCAGCTCGATAATCAGGCAGATTAATCATAGCATCGGCACTAATAATCCCTACCAGCGAAACCGCTGGAAAATCGAGTCCTTTGGCTACCATCTGGGTACCAATTAAAATATCTATTTCATGGTTTTTCATGCTGCGCAGAATTCTATCCTGGCTGCCTGCGGCTCTGCTGCTGTCCAGGTCCAGCCTGGCTATTTTTGCTTCCGGAAACAGATTTTTAATTTCTGCTTCGACTTTTTGTGTTCCAATGCCGGTTAAATCAAGGTAATTACTGCCGCATCCTTTACATTTGCTGCTTATCTCCTCTTGATAATTGCAATAATGGCATATATTCATCTCCTGGTCCTGATGATAATTGAGGCTGACAGAGCAAGCGGGACAGGTAAGTACCTGGCCGCATTTCCTGCATATGGATATAGGAGCATAACCTCTGCGGTTGAGAAAGAGTATACACTGACCATTATATCCTAAAGCGGTCCGGATTTTTTCCACCATAAAATCTGATACAGCCTGGTTACTATTATCTGCCCTTCTCATATCCTGGATGTGAATTATCGGGCTATCTAGATTACCAATACGTCGGCTAAGCTGTAATAGTTTAATTTCACCCTTGATGGCTCTATAATATGTATCCAGTGACGGTGTGGCACTGCCATATAGAATTACCGCTTGCTCATCTTCAGCTCGTTTGCGAGCCACTTCACAGGCGTGATATTTTGGATTTTCTTCCTGTTTATAAGTATTTTCATGTTCTTCATCGATAATTATTAAACCAACATTACTCAGGGGAGCAAAAACAGCTGATCTGGTACCCAGCACCAAATTTACTTCTCCATTTTTTATACGCTTCCATGAGTCATAGCGTTCGCTGCTTCTCATACTACTGTGAAGCACTGCGGTGTTGGGGAACCTGCTCACAAATGCTCCCATCAAATGACGGGTCAATGCTATTTCGGGGACTAAAACGACTGCGCTTTTCCCATTATCCAGGCAGTATTGTATAGCCTGTAAATATACTTCGGTTTTACCACTGGCAGTAACTCCGTGCAGCAGGAGTTCCTTATATTCCCTGCAGCTTATATCCCTGCGGATTTCTTCTACCGCCTGTTTTTGTTCATCCAATAAATCATGATACACAGGTGGTACAATATTGGCTTTCCTGACGGTAGTTATGTATCCTTTACTTAGCAGAGATTTTATAGTGCTGGATGGGTAGTTTTTGTCAGCTTGTGCTTTTTCTATCCCACCTCTGGCCATTATTAATTTAAGCAGTTGTGCCTGCCGGGGAGCTCTCTTCTCCAATCTCTCAATATCAAGGTCTGGATTAGGCCTGACCAGCCGATAGATAACACCAGTACTATTTGGTCGGGTGGGAGCATATCTCCCAATAACCTCTATTAAATCGTGGTCAGCCATCAGCTGCAGTGTGGATTGATCAGTTAAACATAACGCGTCCGAAAACCGGATAGCCTTACCCGCATACAATCTTTCAATTATCTTAGGGCCAATAGGCAGTTCATTAATAATGCTTTCCATTTCTTCCTGTCTTACCAGGGGAACTACCCATTTGCCCTTTTTACGGCTTAATGCCGGTGGTATCATGCTTCTAAGAGCTGTTGATATAGGACAGATATAAGTATCTGCTATCCACTCGGCCAGCTGATATAATTGCTGGTTAAACACTGGATCTAAATCTAATACCTGGAGAATTGTTTTAATAGAAGTATCTTCTTCACGACCTGATGGCTGACTGATAATAAATCCTTCTACATTGCGGCTTCCCAGTTCAACCAGTACTCGTCTTCCATATTCAGTCTCATCGGCTAGATGATCAGGCACTGCATAGGTATACACAGCTGCTGTATTTTTTAAAGGTAAGTCTACCAGGATTTCAACCGTGTTCATAGTTCATCCTCCCGGTAATATTAATTACTCAACTTTCGCAGATGGTAACAGCTTCGGCGTGGCGAGCATTATACTTTGTCCCGCCGTCGGCCGGTCTTATTTTAGCTAATGTAGAAATATTTTCTTCGTACGTGATACCTAGCTATTTAAGTTGTTTTCTCCCCGTAACCCGCCTTACCCTCCTTGCTAAGACAAAGCATAAAACTCGCCAGTGGGTAAGTGCGAAAGTTGAGTTAATTAGGTACTCAACCAAACATGTCTGTATGACACAATTGCAGACGAAAATTGTACGGATGAATGCTTAAGACCGCTTTCTTATATCGTTCAAATAGCAAGCATTATGTATATATTATATCGATTGCGAAAGTCAAGCCAGGTATTAACAAGCAAACCGCAGATTAGGACAGTTCTTCAACTTACACAGGAAGTTCTGTTTCATCTGCGGTAATCAATCTTTATAAGGAATTATAGACCTGCCTGTTCTTTTAATGCATTAGCTTTGTCTGTCTTTTCCCAGGTGAAATCCTCTTCATTTCTCCCAAAATGTCCGTAAGCAGCAGTTTTTTTGTATATTGGCCTTCGTAATTGCAGGTCTCTGATGATGGCTGCCGGACGCAAATCGAAATTTGCTTTAATGAGGTTGATAATCTCCCCATCTGATATCTTGCCGGTACCAAAAGTCTCCACCATTATTGAAACAGGATTAGCCATGCCGATGGCGTAAGCTAGTTGGATTTCACAGCGATCTGCTATTCCAGCTGCTACAACGTTTTTGGCTACATACCTGGCAGCATAAGTAGCTGAACGATCAACCTTGGTCGGATCTTTACCTGAAAAAGCACCCCCGCCATGTCGAGCCATTCCGCCGTAAGTATCAACAATGATTTTTCTTCCTGTCAATCCAGAATCACCCTGCGGACCTCCAATAACGAATCGTCCGGTAGGATTAACATAATATTTGGTATTCTCATCCAGCATCTCCCCGGGGATAACAGCTTTGACTACATGTTCGAGAATATCCTGGAAGATAGTCTCGTTGTCAGCTTTCGGGCTATGCTGGGTTGATACTACTATAGTATCAATTCTAATCGGCCGGTGATCATCGTATTCTACCGTAACCTGGGTTTTACCATCTGGCCGTAAATAGGGTATAATGCCTTCCTTGCGTACCTGCGTCAGCCTTTTGGATAATTTATGAGCCAGGTATATAGGCATCGGCATGAAAGCTTCGGTCTCGTTGGTAGCATAACCAAACATCATTCCCTGGTCGCCTGCTCCTATAGCTTCAACAGCATTATCATCCATTTCTCCACGTTTGGCTTCCAATGCTCTATCAACACCCATAGCTATATCAGGAGATTGTTCATCTAATGATGTGAGTACCGCACAGGTATCACAATCAAAGCCATATTTAGCCCTGGTATATCCTATTTCGCAAACAGTATCCCGAATTAGTTTGGGTATATCCACATAACAATTGGTTGTAATCTCTCCGGCTACGAATACCAGGCCAGTGGTCACCATCGTCTCTGCCGCTACTCTACCATATGGATCCTGTTCAATAATAGCATCTAGAATGGCATCCGAAATCTGGTCGGCCATTTTGTCAGGATGTCCCTCAGTTACAGATTCAGAAGTAAACAAAAATCTGGACACGTTATCATCTCCTTGCAGTGGTCTAGTATAATAATTCCACAACACTATCAATGATAGAAGCTGCGACTTCTTTCTTGGTCATCTTAGGGAAAGCTCTGCTTTCTCCTCTTCGGTGAATTATAGTGACTATATTAGTATCAGCTGCAAATCCTGCCCCTTCCTGGGTTACATCATTAGCTACAATGAAGTCCAGGTTTTTGGTCTCCAGCTTCTTTTTGGCATTTTCGATAAGATCCTGAGTTTCGGCAGCAAAGCCGACCATAATCTGGCCAGGTCTTTTAGCTTCGCCCAGGGTCTTTAGAATATCTGGCGTACTCACCAATTCTATCATTAATGAATCCGATTTATTAGCCATTTTCTTTATTTTCTGATCTGCGGCCTGCGCAATTTTAAAATCGCCAACAGCCGCCGCACCGATAATAATATCACAAGCAGGCTGGTATTTCAGCATTATCTCACACATCTCTTCAGCTCCCCAGGCAGAGATGTATTCTACTCCAGATGGGGGGTTAAGGGATGATCTGCCGCTGACTAAAATTACATCAGCCCCCCTGCTGGCAGCCTCTTCGGCAATAACAAAACCCATTTTGCCAGTACTGCGGTTGGCTATAAACCGTACCGGGTCGATATCTTCACAAGTAGTACCGGCATTCACCATCAGCTTCTTTCCCCTTAAGTCCTGCTTGGGGTTGAGCATTCTCATTATTTTCTGATAAATATTATCGACTTCCGGCAGTCGTCCTGGTCCGCTTGTACCGCAGGCTAGAACTCCACTGGAGGGATCCATGATTTCATACCCATACCTTATCAGTTTATCAAGATTATCCTGCACTACCGGGTTCTGATACATATTGCTGTTCATAGCTGGAACCACCAGTACCGGGGCTGTGTTAGCCAGTACTACCGTTGAAATTAAGTCATCGGCAATTCCATGAGCCATCTTGGCAATAATGTTCGCTGTTGCCGGAGCGATCACCAGCAAATCAATCTGTTCAGCAATACCAATATGTTGGACTTTCCACTCGTGTGAGTCCTGCCACAAATCAGTTATTACTTCTCTATCAGAAAGAGTCTTAAAAGTCAGCGGTGTAATAAATTTGGTCGCACTTTCAGTCATCATAACTATAACATCTATATCATCTTTTTTGAGTCTGCTGACCAGTTCTGCTATTTTATATGCTGCAATACCGCCAGTTACACCAATGCCAACTATCTTTGACATGACTATCCTCCTTAATGTCCGGGTAAGAATCAGTCTATTTTGACTTTTCCACCCATTATATCCTCCAGAGCTTCGGTTACCATGGTCGATAATCGATAATCTTCATCTTTCTTCTTTTCAGATAAATCACGAGCCCTTTTGGCGACAGCTACCACTACCGCGTACTTACTATCAGCAATATTTATCAGGTCTCTTGTTGAAGGAGGTATCATTCACAAATCACCCCAGACTTAAATTATTTAATTTGCATCGTTCAGCTTGAATTATAGAACGGACTTTTTCAACTGCTTCATCAATATGGTTGTTAACAACTACATAATTATAATACTTAATATGAGCCATCTCAGCTTCACAAGTAGCCAAACGTAAGTCAATACTTTCCTGAGAGTCTTGCCCTCTGCCGCATAGTCGCCTGGCGAGTTCATCGATATTGGGCGGAGACAGAAATATAAAGACTGCTTCCGGCATTTTGTTTTTAACCTGCAAAGCACCCTGTATATCGATTTCCAGCAGCACATCAGATCCTCTATTCAAATGTTCCAGAACAAAACCCCGGGGAGTTCCATACCTGTTGGTGTAAACCTCTGCCCATTCCAGCAACTTATCGCTCACTATCATTTCTTCGAATTCATTTTCCCCCACGAAAAAATAGTCTTCACCATGTATCTCGTCACTTCTCGGCTTTCTGGTGGTAGCAGATATGGATAAGCAGATATCATTCATGGTTTTCAGCAAAGCTTCTTTGATAGTCCCTTTACCAACTCCTGACGGTCCTGATAAAACAAATAATATCCCCTTTTTCTTATGCAATTTATACACATCCTATAAGCTGCTTTTGCCCTTATACTTCCTCATTAGATTCTTTAGAAGTAAGTCGGTTTGCTACTGTCTCCGGTTGAACCGCAGAAAGGATTACATGAGAACTATCGGCTATAATAACCGCTCTGGTTCGACGTCCGTAAGTGGCATCAATCAATATCCCTTTTTCTCGAGCTTCCTGAATAATACGTTTAATTGGAGCAGATTCAGGACTTACTATGGCCACAATCCGGTTGGCTGCGACAATGTTGCCAAACCCTATATTTACCAGTTTAATATCCATACTAATCCGGCTTGACCGGTCACCTCCCAGCTATTCTATATTTTGTAATTGCTCCCTTATTTTCTCAACCTCAGCTTTAACATCCACGACAATTTGACTCATTTTAAGATCATTGGACTTCGAAGATATCGTGTTTATCTCCCTAAACATTTCCTGAACTAAAAAATCACACTTGCGGCCAACCGCATCATTTACTGCCAACAGATCCTTCAAGTGCTGTACATGACTTTGGAGCCTGACAATTTCCTCAGTTATACTGGTTTTGTCAGCAAATATCGCAACTTCCTGCAAAAGTCGGTTCTCATCCAGCATTTCTTGATCCAGTACTTCCAATATTCTGGACTGTAATTTATTACGATATTCAACTTCCACCGCAGGGGCTCTCTCTTCCAGTTCTCTGGCATAGGATGATATCAGGTCATTACGGGCGAGTATGTCCTGTACTAAATTTCGCCCCTCCTTCTCCCTCATATCCAACAATCCGGTTACAGAAGTTTGAACCGCTTTCTGCATTACCTTCCAAAGTAATTCCAGGTCCTCCTGCTCATCCTGCAGGCTAAACACTTCTGGCAGTCTAAAAACGTCAATAACTCTGATTTCCTTAGAAATATTTAGATTTTCAGCTAATTCTTTCAAATAGTTATAATACGCTATAGCCAAACCTTTGTCAACCTTAAGAGTCCTTCTAGAATCATCTGTTTTATCAACATTAATATTTACTTCTATCCTGCCCCGTTGTATATGTTTTTTAATTTCCTCTTTGATTTTTTCCTCTAGAACATTGTATCTACGAGGCATACGAATATGAGGATCAAAAAAACGGTGATTCACTCCTCTTATCTCGCAGCTTATTTGATAACCTCCTTCATCTATCTGGCTGCGTCCAAAACCTGTCATGCTTCTTACCATAAGCCACTACCTTTCCCTGTTTATTATCTGGTGCCAGGCACTATTAACTTACAAGTTAATAGTGCCTGGCACCAAGCTTGTCTTAATATATTATAAGTCAAGAGCTATGCAAATATATAATAACAGTGAATCAAGCGGAACTTCAATATAGGACTGGTCCAATTTTTTACTGCCTATATGCTATTAAAAAGGCAGCAATGAGTCAAGTTTATGCTTCAAGCCAGATTAACTCTATCAGCAAGCTTCATCACAATGGCAATTTTTTTGAATTGAAAAAGAACATATTTCCACAACAGTTTTATCCCTGATAATATCAGGATAACCCCCCACTGCCATAATTCCAGACTTACCGTATTAAAGATATTTTGCAGAGCAGGGAGATACACAACTCCCAGGTGCATCAATATTGAGCACCCTACAGCATACAGCAGAAATTTGTTGCCCAGCATACCTAGTTCAAATGGTGAATATTTTTCCGATCTGCATTCAAATACATAAAATAATTGAGCAAAGACCAGTGCTGTAAAGGCCATGGTCCTGGCAGTATCGAGTTCAACCAGGTTGTTCCAACGGCAGTATATCAAACCAATGGTAAATGCCAGCAAGGTAACCGCTGTTATATATACTCCCCGACCAACAATTATCCAACCTAGACGGTGGGAAAATATACTTTCCTCCATGGCACGTGGTTTTCTATTCATTATCCCAGGCTCTGGCGGTTCCAATCCAAGAGCCATGGCTGGCAGGCCATCGGTCACCAGATTGACCCATAGTATTTGTATGGGAAGCATAGGCAAGGGAAAGCCCAACAAAGTAGCCACAAACATTACCAGAACTTCACCTATATTACAGCCCAGCAGGTATCTTATAAATTTACGGATATTATCATATATCGCTCTTCCTTCGTATATGGCCCGCACAATAGTCGAAAAATCATCATCAGCCAGCACTATAGATGATGCTTCCTTGGTAACCTCAGTCCCTGCAATCCCCATGGCTATACCGATATCGGCTGCTTTCACCGCCGGAGCATCATTTACACCATCTCCAGTCATTGCTACGATATGTCTTTTTTGTTTAAGTACTTTGACAATTCGATATTTATGCTGGGGTGTTACTCGGGCAAAGACACGGCTGCTGAGTGCTGCCCTATACAACTCTTCATCGGAGACACTATCGATCTCACTACCATTGATAACTCTCTCGCTAAAACCTATCCCTACCTGAGAAGCTATTGCTCGCGCAGTCTTAGGATGGTCACCGGTAATCATAATCGGGGTAACCCCTGCTTTCAGACATTTTTCAACGGAAGCAGCTACTCCTGGGCGTGGTGGATCGATGATTCCGCATATACCTAATAAAACCAGATCCTTTTCTAACTCTTCATCGCTGAGTTTGCTATAGCCGTCGTCTATTGTTCGATAGGCAAAAGCAAGTACCCTCAGGGCCTGGCTTCCCCAGGCATCCTGCAGTGCCAGTATTTTTTCCCTCTCAATTTCACTTATGGCCCTCACTCTGTCGTCAACCATGACTCTGCTGCACCTGGGCAACAGTATATCAAGAGAGCCTTTAACCTGCAGCATATAGTTCCGTTTGTCTTTTACTACCACGCTCATCCTTTTTCGTTCAGAGTCAAAAGGAATTTCTCTCAATATCTGAGCTTTACTTTTCATACCTGCTTTGTTTGCCATTACCAGCAGAGCTCCTTCAGTGGGATCTCCCTGTATTATATATTCACCCTGTTTCTTCTCCAGCATGGAGTTATTACAGTTAAGGGAAATTTGCATCAATGTCTCCAGTCCCTTATCGGCTAAAGGATCTGCTTCTCTTCCATCTATTAGAAACCTGCCCCGGGGGTTATAGCCATCCCCATGAACTTCAATTACCTTACTCATAGAAGCAAGTCTTGTTACCGTCATCTGGTTCTGGGTTAGTGTTCCGGTCTTATCCGAACATATGACCGTTGTACACCCTAGTGTTTCAACAGCGGGGAGCTTTCTTACGATAGCATTTCTTTTAGCCATACGCTGTACTCCCAGAGCCAGAACTACGGTCACAATAGCAGGGAGCCCTTCAGGAATAGCAGCCACAGCCAGACTGATACCCGCCAGTAACATAGTTACCATATCTTCTCCCCGATATATACCCAGTGATGCTACTACCGCACACACAGTAATACATATCGCAATAAGTACTTTCCCTAACTGGTCGAGTTTTTTCTGCAAAGGAGTCATCGTTGCTTCGGTTTCCTGTATTATTCTGGCGATTTGTCCTATAACAGTACGGCTGCCAGTCTCAACGACTATTGCCTTGCCTCTACCTCTAGTCACTGAGCAGCCCATATAAGCCATATTTTTATGCTCGGCTAGTGGAGTATCTGACGTCAATACTAAATCAGCCTTCTTTGAGACTGGATGCGACTCACCAGTTAGTGTTGATTCATCTATCTCCATACTAAACGCTTCAATTAATCTTAAATCTGCTGGTATTTTATCCCCGGTATTAATTATGACGATGTCTCCCGGCACTAATTCTTCGGCTTTTATTTTTATCCGCGCCCCATTACGCATTACTATAGCATGCGCTGAAGCCAATTTCTTTATCTCTTCCAGTGATCTTTCTGCTCGATATTCCTGGATAAAGCCCAGTATTGCATTTAAAATTACTATGGCCATGATGGTTATAGCATCTGCCATAGCCCCGACAATACCTGAAATTACCGTGGCTGCCAGCAAAACCAGAATCATAGTATTCATAAACTGATCCAGTAAAATTTTAACCGGGCTGATTCTTTTTTCTTCATCAATTTTGTTATTAAACATAGCCTGCAGGCTTCGGACTACAGAATTACTTAACCCTGTATCGGCATTACTCTGCAATACCGTTATTACTTCCCAGGCACTTTTTTCCTGCCAGCAGCTGTTTAGCATGTCTCAGCCTCCCAAGCCTTTTTAAAAAACTTTATTCACAAGTGAAGAATAAAAGAACCGGAACATAATGGGGACATTCCTTGGCATGGGGACATTCCTACCACCTGGAACCCCAAGGGTAGGTGTGTCCCCGTTCCTTAACCCGGGAATTCCTTTTCACTTCCTGATATCCACTTATCCCTGTTCCTTAACGTGAGATATCCTCCGCACTGCCCACCATCCGACGGTCATCTCGAAGACTCTCTACCTCCCAACCTGGTGTGTCCCCGTTCCTTAGCCCGAGAATCTCATGCCTCTTCCCACCATCCATGAGATATACCAATTAGCTCAATTTTCTTTAAGCCATAAATGCAAAAAGCCGTATATACGGCTTTTTATAACTCCATAATATTAACTTTAAGTAGAGCTCAGGATTGACTCTCAGTGCTAGACAAAATATCTCCAAGCTTTTGTAATTCCTCAGTAGTGAATTCTTCAGGAGAAGGTACTGAAATAAACACCCTGCCTGTGCCATCGTAAAAAGCATCGCCTGCACTAATTTCCTTGAAGATGCCGTAGGATTTTAAGACAAAATCACTTACCCGTTCCCCAAATAAGATGACGGTGGAAGGGTCCAATATCTCCAGTTCCTCTAGCAAAAAAGGCAGGCAGCTTATTATGCTTTCGTCGGCAGGCTTGATGGGTATACCCTCACAATATTTACCTGAAAGTAAACAATTGTATTCGCGGTCAATCAATTTCTTATTTTCCAGATAACAGGAGGTATTGCTGCGTATGACACATGCTTTAGGCTGACAGCGCACCATGAAGGTATGGTATATTTTGCTGGTGTTAAATTGGCTTTTTACTATTTCTCGCAGCTCCAGCAGTTTATCTGAGTTCTGGGCAACTGTCATGTCGTTTTCGAAAACTAATATTATTTCTGGTTCCAAGTCACCTTTACCCATGGAAGGTTTACGAATGCAGCTCAGTAATGACTTACAGCGTTTGCACTGGGCGATCCTGTCTTCCATTTCAATGATGAAACGAATATTCTGTTCTCTTCGCCCATCTGCAGCCATCTCATTATCTCCTTTCATCAAACAATAACTATTGCTGTTTCTCCATTATTTTATATAAATATTCCCGGGTTCGGCTATTTAATCCCCAGGTAGAATCTGCCAGTTTAACGCTCAGATATTTCCGCATATTGACATCCAGATCTGGATTAGTATGATCCAACAATAAATACAGTGACCTGAGTATGTCTACTATGTTTAAGAATAGTCTCTCTGTGGGTATGTTTTTCATTAATTGATCTTTCTTCCCATAATTATAAACCATCTTTTTTATGACCCAGAGCATTTCAGCATTTGACCATTCATCTTTTTTAGTTATTTCATCTAGAAGACTATCCGACCCCATACTGAATTCCTTGTTTTCTATATCCACCCATTCCTGGCTTCCAAAGACAGTATTATCGATAGCTAGCAGCTCCTCGGCCAGATTTCTTTCTTTCACGTTCTTCCTCCTACAGCTTTTATCTTATAATTCTTCGCGCACCCACATAAGACCTGGAATAATAAGTCTCAGACAGAGATGTAAATATAACTCCTCCGCTGCGAGGTGAACTGGAATGTATAAAGCGGTTATCACCGGCATAAATACCTGAATGGTCAATACCCCCGCCATTGCAGGCAAAAAAGACCATATCTCCTACCATAAGATCGGCCTTATTGACCGCTGTGCCTTGCTGGTACTGTGCTGCAGCTGTTCTAGAAAGTTGATATCCACACTGTTTGAATACATATTGAACGAACCCTGAACAATCAAAACCGGCCGGTGATGTTCCTCCGTAGGCGTAGGGTACTCCGAGATACTGCCTCGCAACATCAAGTATTCTCTGGCCATCAACAGTAGAGCCTGAGCGAGATACTTCACCCGTTGCAGCTGCCAGGACCAGTTTCTGTCCGGGATAGATAGTGTCGTTGCTTAACCCGTTAATGCTCATCAACTGGCCTACGCTTATAGAGTACTTCTGGGCTATAGCTGCCAGATAATCTCCACTTTGTACAATGTAAATTGACTCCGCTGATGTTCCATTATCAATTGCTGCATCTACCGGAACTGATGCAACTGCCGGAGTTGTGCTGACAATGTTTTTTATCTGAAGTCTCTGGCCAACCTGAAGTAAATCATTGTTTAAATGGTTTAGCTGTTTCAACGTCTCTACACTCATTCCATGACGTTGTGCTATCATACTCAAACAGTCTCCAGACTGGACAATATATATACTATCGGTCGTTTGCACAGATGTTATATTCTGAGTCTGCCCGATATTTCCCTGCAGTATTAGTCTATCGCCTATATTTAATCTATCTGACTGGAGATTATTTAAATCCATCAGCTGTTTAACTGACATACCATTTTCGGTTGCTATTTTCCAGAGGGAATCACCTGATTTGACAGTATAAGTAGTTTCGAGGGCAAGAGTGCTTGTACTTCCAAGCAGGATGAAGAAACCCAGCAGCAGAAATATTTCGATAAACTTCTTCACTTTATCCTATCCTTTCCAAAACTTTTCCATTTATGTGAATGATTCTACAAGGACAGGCTGCTTTCCTGCTTGATCTATTTTTTTCTATTCAATTTTTACTTTTTTCGATTAATATATCCTTTAAGCTGATTTACTAATTGGATGCTTACTCCACATGATCCAAGTTCATGAGAATGGGTATTTACAGCATTACCATGGAAATCAGAACCCCCGGTAACCAGCAGATTTCTTTCTCCACATATTTCCAGATATTTATTAATCATACTTCGATTGTGTTCTGGATAATAAACCTCCAGCCCTTCCACGCCCATATCGATAATTAAATTCACCATATTATCATTCTTTATTAATCCGGGATGGGCCAATACACTAGCCCCCCCTCCTTGTCCTATCAGAGCCAGGGCAGTCTCTGGTGTAAACTTGTACCTGGGCACGTACGCTGCCCGGCCTTTGCCAATATATTTGTCAAACGCTTCCCGTTCAGAGGACACATATCTTTTCTCCATAAGCGCCCGTGCGATATGAGGCCTGGCAATCAAATCTTCAATGGCAATCTCCTTAACTCGATCCAGGTTAATCATCATCCCCATATTCCTTAGCTTTTTCACCATTTTTTGGGCCCTTTCAACGCGGGCTTCTTTTATCTGTCTCAAGTGCTGATCGAGTTTCTGGCTGGAAAAATCTATACCATAACCTAGAATATGAATTTCATAGTTATCCAATTCGGTATTCATTTCTATGGCAGGTATGAAACCAAGTTTAATATTGTTTTCGTTCAGGTAATTCACTGCGGTGACCAATCCATCTATGGTATCATGGTCACTTATAGCTATACCGGCTAAATTAATTTCAATAGCTCTGGATATTACTTCTTGAGGAGTAAGGGTACCATCGGAAGCAGTAGTATGCACATGCAGGTCATAAGATCCTTCACCATTAATATAGGGACTGTTCGCTTCATCATGGCGTCCAATAACAGGCATGACAATTCCTCCTATTTAACCTAAAACTTGCGTTATAATGCGCAGTGCATTCTCGTATAAAATCATATTAATTTCCTTAGCATTGAAGCCCCGTTTATTTAACAGTTGAGGCCAGAATTTATATTCTTCTATTCCAGACATGACTATATCATCGGCACCGTCAAAATCTGATCCCAGAGCCACATGCTCAACTCCAATCAGGTCAGCGATGTATACTATATGATCTATTAGATCATCTATAACCGGGTTATGGTCCTTGACAAAATCACTCACCTGATTCACACCCACGATACCGCCATTCTCCCCCAAAGCTGTCAACTGCTGGTCAGTTAAATTCCTGGGATGTTTGCATAAAGCGCGGGCATTTGCATGAGTTACTAATAATGGTTTGTTATAGACCTCTAATAAATCAAAAAAACCCTTAACCGAAATATGGGCACCATCCAATATTATACCCCTTTTTTCCATTTCCCGGACTACTTCCCTCCCCCATGAAGTCAGACCAGAAGCCTCTGGCCCTTCCCCAATTCCCTGGGCTAAAAGATTCCCGTTGTTCCAGGTCAATCCCATGCTTCTCAGGCCAGATTCATATAAAGAATACAAAACTCCCATATCCTGTCCCAGAGCCTCAGCACCCTCCAGATGAAGTATACTCCCTATAGCATTATTCTCTGGTTGAGGGTATAACTGGTCAGTTGTGGTTATCGAATAGAGTATATCTTTGTTGCGTTCAAGTTCATCGTGGTAAAAGCTAATTTGCTCTTTCACTTTTTCCAGAGCAATAGAGCTTTCAACCGGTCCCACAAACAATGCTAGAAACTGAATTTTGATACCAGATTTCATAGCTCTTTCCAAATCAAAATGCCCGGTATTCCTAAGCAATGCCTCTCTGCGAGTATACAAGGCTGATATCGTATCACAGTGCAGATCAATTATTTTCATATTTAACCCCCCTCCATAAATGAAAGAACCTGCTGTATTAGCAGGCCTCAAATACTAAAAATGTTATTAAACCTTCATCCACTCTTTTTCAAGGAGCTCTATCTTGGTTCGATAATCAACTTAATAGCAGTTCTCTCTTCCCCATCAATCATTATATCAGTAAAAGCAGGTATACAGATCAGGTCCATTCCACTTGGTGCTACAAATCCTCTAGCTATTGCTATTGCTTTGACGGCCTGGTTAATTGCCCCTGCCCCGATAGCCTGAATCTCTGCTGCACCTTTCTCTCGTAAGACCCCTGCAAGTGCTCCTGCAACTGAATTTGGACTGGATTTAGCTGATACTTTTAATACTTCCATCAGATACCCTCCCTCAAAAAGTTATACAAACCAGATAGGCTACCCTCTAAATCTATATTCTAAATAAGGGTAACAATTCCTTCTTTTTGGTAAAAAGTTTTGGATAATATTACATATTATTATTCGCTATAGGATACCGAAATCCTTTT
This sequence comes from Syntrophomonas sp., assembly GCA_016841425.1. Taxonomy (GTDB): domain Bacteria; phylum Bacillota; class Syntrophomonadia; order Syntrophomonadales; family Syntrophomonadaceae; genus JAAYJK01. The sequence goes on from JAENZE010000013.1 coordinate 51,321, forward strand.
TATGTCCAGCACTTTATCAGTATCATCATCCAGGTATAAAACAACGCCTTCCAACTGCGCTGGCCCAGAAGCTACTTCAAACCTGGCTGGTCGGCCGCTTATAAATTTTTGAATTACGATATCTTTGCTCATTCCGAGGATGGAATCACTGGGCCCGGTCATACCCAGATCCGTAATATAAGCTGTCCCCCCGGGAAGAATTCTTTCATCTGATGTTTGTATATGGGTGTGAGTACCCAGCACTGCACTAACCCTTCCATCCAGGTAATAAGCGAAGGCCAGCTTTTCAGATGTTGCTTCAGCATGAAAATCAATAATAATCAGGTCTGCTTCATCCTCAACTTCAGCGATTATTTCATCAGCTATTTGAAAGGGACAATCGAGATTAGATACAAAGACGCGACCTGATAAATTAATTACCGCTATGTTTTTATTAAATCCACCCTTATATATATGATACCCCTGCCCCGGACAGGGACTGGGATAATTGGCTGGTCTGATTAATCGGAATTCATCATCTATAAAAGTGAATATATCTTTATTGTCCCATACATGGTTTCCCATAGTCATGACATCTATGCCCGATGCTATAATCTCATCCATTACCGTTCTGGTTAAACCTCTTCCACCAGCAGCATTTTCAGCATTAGCTATAGTGAAGGAAATATCAAACTCCCTTTGTATTTCTGCCAAACCTTGTTTAAGTGCTCGTCTACCTGGTCTTCCTACTATATCTCCAATAACTAGAATATTCAATTATAACCCCCCGGTCGGAACTATTTGTTGAAAACAAGTACTCGTCCATGCTCTCTGTACGCCAAAAAATTACTGGTACTCGTTTTTCCCCGGTTTATTTTGTACAATAGATTTTCTTTAACACGTTTCTTAAAACCATCTTCGGTAATTATTTTGCCGCTGTCCCTTATTATGAATTCATCAAAGCTTTTTTGCAATAGCCCGGCAAAAACCTCTACTTCTCCTTCAGTAAGACTTTCTACATCTCGATGGTATCTCAGCAGAGTCAAATTGGACGTGCTGTGTTCCTCAAAATTTATTCTTATTATACTTGCCTCAATGCCGGATAGTTTATGAAACAATCCTACACATTTCATACCCTCGGTCATAAAATTATCCTTGGTTCCCTTTTCTATTTCTCCCTGCAGAGCGGCTTCAATTTTTATTTCTCCATTAGCTGCATTGTATTTTACCGCATTGAATTCAGGATGTCTTAATAGTACACTGATAAATATGTCCAGTCCTGCATTTTCTTCCATAATCATCTTCTCCTTATATGTATCCTTTAATCATTTTTCTTTAATAGTAATGGAAATCCTGCTTAAAGGAGACATGTAAAATATAGCAAATAATTGTAAAGTGAATTTTATGGACTTCCTAGATTAAAAAAATACATTTTCCAGGATACGTTAGATTAAAATTGAATGGGTTTTTGAGGTGGGAGCAGGGGGCAGTTCTTTGGGTCAAATTGAAATTTAAAAGGCTGTCCTCCAGCTACTCTTTACCGACGGACAGCCTCTGCTTACTTCACTCTTCTATTTTGCATACTCTACTGATCTTGTTTCTCTTATAACCACTACTTTGATTTGCCCCGGGTATTCCAATTCCTGTTCAACCCGGTTAGCTATATCACGCGCCAGGGTGATCGACTGCAGGTCGTCTATTTGTTCAGGCTTAACTATAATTCTGACTTCCCTGCCGGCCTGTATTGCAAAGGACTTATCCACTCCTTCAAAGGAGTCAGCCAAACCTTCCAATTTTTCCAGACGTTTAATATAGGCTTCCAGGGTTTCCCTTCTAGCTCCTGGTCTGGAAGCAGATATTGCGTCCGCCGCCTGCACTAGAATAGCTTCAATAGTCAGCGGATCTATGTCTCCATGATGGGCAGCAATACAGTGAATTACATCTTTATTTTCCCGGTACTTCTTAGCCAGGTCAATACCGATTTCCACATGTGGACCTGCAACTTCATGATCAACAGCCTTGCCAATATCATGCAGCAATCCAGCTCTTTTAGCCAAAGTTACATCGACATCCAGTTCAGCTGCCATAACTCCAGCTAAATGCGCTACCTCAATAGAATGCTTCAATACGTTCTGACCATAACTAGTACGATATCTCAACCGGCCCAGAAGTTTTATAATTTCAGGATGCAGTCCATGTACCCCAACTTCGAAAGCAGCCTCCTCTCCAATCTCCCTCAGCTGCTGGTCAATTTCCTTCTGAGCTTTATTAACCATCTCTTCGATACGAGCTGGATGTATACGTCCATCTGAAACCAGGTGTTCCAGGGCATACCTGGCTATTTCTCTTCGTATGGGATCAAAGGACGATAATATTACCGCTTCAGGAGTATCATCAATAATTAGATCAACTCCAGTCATGGTTTCAAAAGTCCTTATGTTCCTTCCTTCTCTTCCAATTATTCTGCCTTTCATTTCATCATTAGGCAGTGCTACCACCGATACTGTGGTTTCAGACACTACATCAGCAGCACATTTTTGGATAGCAAGCGATACTATGTTTCTAGCTTTTTTATTGGCTTCTTCACGAGCTTCAGTTTCGATATTCTTAATCATAACCGCTGTTTCTTGTCTGATCTGCTGTTCCACATTGTTCAACAGCATCTCTTTAGCTTCTTCGGAAGTTAACCCCGAGAGTCTCTCCAGTTCTTTAAGTTGTTTTGAGAGAACAAGCTGTAAATCCTGTTCGGTTCTCTCTGCCTCTCTTATTTTATCCTGAAGACTCTGGTCCTTTTTTTCAAGAGTATCAGTCTTTTTATCCAGCATTTCTTCTTTCTGGATAATTCTCCTCTCCAAACGGTCCAGTTCTCTACGCCGGTCACGAATATCTTTCTCTGATTCCTGTCGGTTACGATGTATTTCCTCTTTAGCCTCCAGCAGAATTTCCTTGGATCTGGCCTCTGCTTCTTTTACCGATTCCTCTTTAATCCGATTTGCTTCCTCTTCAGCAGCGCCAATTTTACTTTCTCCAATAAACCTCCGGGCATAATAACCGAAAGTAATTCCTACAGCCAATGCAAGCATTATAGCAATAAAAGTTAATACTGTACTACCTATACTGGTCACCTCCTTCAACTAAATTATTAAATGATTAAATATCCTATTGCTTATACATAAAAAAACCGAGTATAAACCCGGTTCGATAGAAGTAACCTATTTGTTTGAATGTATCTTGTTCCTCCCAATGTTATTAGTCTCCAAGTGTTCAGATATTAAGGTTTTTATAACACTTTGCAGCATACATTATGAAGAACCCGACTGAACTTTAACCCTACCAGACATTCTGCTTGTATCTATATTCACAAGTATTATCATGTATACTTTCTGATCATACATGATTTGTCTACCCTATCAACATGCCATGAAATCTATGATAAAACAATCGTCTATATGGTCAAGTCATTCACTAAGCATTACTTCTATCCTGAGTCCTATTCCCATTGTAGTGACTTTACTTTATAGTGTCAAGGTTACTCTCAGAGTTAGCAGCGGCAGAAGCATTAGGTAACATACGATTTCTAATCTTATCCTGCAGCATCAAACTAAATTCAGGATTGTTTTTTATATATTCCTTGGAATTTTCACGTCCCTGACCCAATCTTTCTCCGTCATAAGAGTACCATGAACCGGATTTTTGAATTATCTCCAGGCTGGTAGCAATATCCAGCAGATCACCTTCTCTGGATATACCCGTCCCATACATTATATCGAATTCAGCTGATTTGAAAGGCGGGGCCACTTTGTTTTTGACTACTTTAGCTTTAGTACGGCTTCCGATTAATTCTGTACCCTGTTTAATAGCTTCTCCCTTTCTAACTTCAATTCTAACCGAGGAATAGAATTTGAGGGCTCGTCCTCCGGTAGTAGTCTCGGGACTGCCGTATATAACTCCTACTTTTTCCCTGATCTGATTGATAAAGATACAGCAGGCTCTTGACTTACTGATATGAGCAGTCAGTTTTCGCAGTGCCTGTGACATCAATCGGGCCTGCAGGCCAACATGCACATCACCCATCTCTCCATCCAGCTCAGCTTTTGGAACTAGAGCAGCTACTGAATCTATAACTACCACATCAATAGCCCCACTCCTTACCAGAGCCTCTGCTATCTCCAGAGCTTGTTCTCCGCTATCCGGTTGGGCTACCAGCAAGTTGTTGATATCTACCCCCAGCTTCCTGGCATAAAGAGGGTCCAGCGCGTGTTCTGCATCTATAAAGGCTGCCATTCCACCCTCAACCTGAGCCTGAGCAATAACATGAAGTGCCACAGTAGTCTTGCCAGAGGACTCCGGTCCAAAAATCTCTATTACTCTCCCTCGGGGCAGTCCGCCCACACCCAGAGCAACATCCAGAGACATACAGCCGGAGGATATGACTTCTACATTCATTAATGAATTTTCCCCCAACCTCATGATAGCGCCTCTGCCAAACTGCTTTTCGATATTTTTTATGGTACTGTCCAATGCATCTATTTTACCCTGATTTATTTCTTTACTCGCCAAAACAATAACCCTCCTCAAACATATGTTCGCTTTTTACAATATTATCCTAAAGCAGATTTCCTGTCAATAAAAATACGAAAAAAGCCTTCCCGCCAAATCTCCAGCGTGTAAATTTAATAGGAACAAGCCCGAGGCCACTTCTCAGCTTATTCTTCACTCACTGTTTAGTTTTATTATTCAGACAAATTAATAACCTCCAAGACTTTATAGGCGGGCCCTTGCTTTGATAGCTGACTCTCCATCAGATAAAATTGGTTAACCTGAAATCTTATGTCCATTTTCTGCTGCAGGTTTTCTGCAATATTTAATAGCTTCTCTTTATTCTTCTCGGAGCGAAACCTACCCATAGTCAAATGAAAACGTCGTCTGGGATCAGGTTTAAATCCCAATTCACTTAAGCCTGCATCTATCCTGTTACCAAGTTCCTCGGCCATATGGGTTTGACCGGATATTACCAGATATAATACCCGTGGACGGTTCCGGCCCGGGAAATAGCCGGGCCTGGTAATAGTCAGGTTAAAGGGAGCAGATTCCTGAGCAGCCTTTTCCAGTTTCTCTCTTATTTGCACGATTGCTTTTATATCTACTTCTCCCAGGAATTTAAGGGTTAGATGATAATTTTCATATTCCACCCATTTAATATCTGCATTTGCAGGTAGAAGTTCATCTTTAATAATTGATGCCAGCAGCTTCACACGTTCTGGCACCTGGATGGCAATAAATAACCGCATATCATTTTCCCTCCTGGGCATGGAGTCTTCTGCGCACCATATCCAGAGCAGTTCTTGCCGCCAGAACTCTTATCATGTCCCGCTGGCCTCCAAACTTGATCTCCTTAACAGTATATGATCCATCGCATATAATCCCGATATATACCAACCCCACTGGTTTATCATCGTTTCCTCCTGATGGTCCGGCAATACCGGTAATGGACACAGCTACATCGGTACCTGATATGTTAATCAACCCCCGTACCATTTCTTCTGCCGTTTCGAAGCTTACTGCGCCATATTTATTAAGGGTTTCCTCTTTTACTCCCAGTAAAAGCTGCTTGGCTTCGTCACTATAGGAAGTTATTCCTCCCCAGAAATAATCAGAGCTTCCAGGAAGGTCAGTGAGCATCTTGGCCAGCAATCCCCCCGTACATGACTCTGCCAGGGCAATCTTCTTGCCCTGCTGCTTAAGGCTGGATGCGGTTATCTCCAACATAGTATCGTCATCTACTCCGAAAATATTGTTTCCCAGCTTTTCTCTTACTCTGTTTGTAATTCCATCCAACTTCTTCAGGCATTCATTAATGTCATTACCGTATACCTGTATTCCTATGTGAATTTCACCACTTTTGGCAGTTAAGGCCATGTTATATCCCTGCGGTTTTTTGATAAGTTCACCCAGCATCTCCTCCACCTGGGATTCACCTGGGCCAAATACCTTTATGGTTCTGCTGGTGAAAGATCTGTCCCGCAAAGCATAATCATCTAATAGTCGAGGTTCTACTTCATGGAGATACATGGATTTCATTTCGTGAGGTGGACCAGGTAATAATACAATTAAACTGGTATCATTCTTAAGATACATGCCAGGCGCTGTACCACGTTTATTTCTTAATATTATTGCACCGGGGGGGAACATAGCCTGCTTAATATTGCTTTCCGGCATGGGGCGGCCTCTTTTAATAAAATAATCCTTTACTCGTTCCAATTCCTCATCGACCAGCACTGCTTGACAGTTCATTACTTCACAGGCCATGTCTTTAGTTAAATCATCATTTGTAGGTCCCAACCCACCGCTGCTGATAACCATGTCTGCGGCAGCCAGCCCATACTCAAAAGCACTCTTAATATCACCCGCATCATCTCCCACTACTGCCTTCCCCTGCACTTTTATTCCCAGCTCGGTAAGCCTTCGGGATAAAAATATCGAATTAGTATCAACCGTGGTACCCAGCAGTAATTCCGTGCCCGTCGATACAATAAAAGCTGTTTTCAATTATAAATCGCTCCTATCCATCAGTTTTAATAATATTCTTTCTCATTCTATCATAGATGTCAGTGAGGGGAAGGTTCCCCCTTATGGGGACAAGCAGATTGTCAACTTGGAAGTAAGATAGCTGTGAGCGTGCAGTTCTCAAAGTTGGTCAACCATAAGTTTTGCACCTAAAAGGGCTCAACTATTATTTTAAAACAATGGCTGAGCCCCAAGCAAATTACATATCTCATATTTTTATATACTAACTGAAACCAGAACCACGGCAAATTAGGTCCAGTTTATTATTTGATGATAAACCGCCTGTCACCGTAAAGGTGAACCTTTCTCCTTGTTACTGCAGCAGCTCCAGGAAGCGTTCACGGTTTAAGCTTTCTTCCACAACAATGGTTTCAGCAATGGAGAATAGACCTCTCTGGTTATTTATCAGCATCTCCCGGGTTCTATCTTCCAGGATGGAAATTATTTCTTTACATTCTTTATACATAATCTCTTCCGGAGTATCTTTTCGATTTACTACCCCTATGGATGATAAGCCGGTCTCAACAATTTTCATAGCCAGCTCCCAGGACTGTTCAAAATCACTGGCTGCACCGGTGCTGCGATTACCATATTTAATCTCCTCCGCAGCGGCACCTGCTAGAGCTACCATAATATCACCTTCCAATTCCTCCCTAGTATAGAGGTATTGATCGTCCTGGGCAGTCTTACGCATAAATCCCAGAGCCCTTCCCCGTGGAATAATGGTAAGTGATGACACGGACCCTGGCTTAAGCAATTCACTTATTAAAGCATGCCCGCTCTCATGAACACTTACCCGCTCTACTTCTGTATGGGAAGGCTTCTTATCTAATTTTTCTCCCAGTATTACTTTATCTATCGCTTCATTAAAATGTCTCTCTGTAATACTATTGGTATTTTCTCTCAGGGCTAGAATTGCAGCTTCATTAGTCAAACTCTCCAGATGAGCACCAGAAAAGCCAAAGGTGGCAGCTGCGATGTCATCGAGTATATTTTCATTTTCAATAGGCTTATTTTGGGCATGTATATCCAGTATTTTTCGCCTTCCAACTTTATCAGGAAGAGTAACCTGAACATGGCGGTCAAACCTGCCTGGCCTTAGTAAAGCCGAATCCAGCATATCAGCCCGATTTGTGGCTCCAATTATCAATATTCTGGGATCAGTTCTAAAGCTTATCCCATCCATTTCTACCAGCAACTGGTTTAAAGTCTGATCATATTCCATATGGCTGTTGTGGCTGCCGCGTTTTCCCCCTAATATTTCAAGTTCATCTATAAATATAATGGCACTTTGACTGTTCTGCTTGGCGGCTTTTTTACGTGCGTCATTGAACAACTGTCTAACCCTTTTGGCACCCATTCCGGCATAAACTTCAATGAACTCACTGCCAGAGGTGGCTATGAATGCTGACCTGGTATAACTGGCAGCAGCCTTGGCCATTAGCGTTTTGCCGGTACCAGGAGGCCCGACCAAAAGCACCCCTTTTAAAGGCCTTATACCCATTTTTATTATTTCCTCGGGCTTGATAATAAACTCCAGAGCTTCTTCCAGTTCCTTAATAGCATTATCCTGTCCGCCAATATGTTCAAAAGTAATATCGGTACCCAGCCTGATATCTGTCCCTATATTTTCGAACTTCACCGTCCCCTGGGCTATATAAAAGAAATAGAAGCCTCCTATAAGAAGCGTTATAAGTATCAAAGGGGTAACATTAACACCTATAACTACCAAAAATATTATTAATCCTATTAATATACCAGATACCAGTTCTTTCATCGACTACCCCACCTCAATTTATACTGCTTCATGCTCACTGTTACGGTCAATAATATAATACTGATAATCATCGCCAGTACTGAATTGCAGGTATACACGGTTATCATCTATGAAGATTTTATACTCGAGCTGCTCCTGATCAGCAATTCTGCCTATCTCGTCCTTCATCCAAACATACTGACTGTTGGCCAGTGCTTCATATATGATAGGCTGTATATCATAATAAACCCGATCCAGTATGGTATTTTTCTGCTTATTTATTATGATTTGATACTGCCTTTCACCAAGTTTTTCTCTAGCCATTTCATCCAGCTGCTTGTATTTCTCCTGTACATTTTCAACCTTGCCCAGAGTAATATTAATGTTATAAATCTCGTCCTGTTTTTCCATCCAGCTGTCTTCAACGCTGGAAAGGCTATTAATCTGGGTCAGCAGAGGTTTTTCTATGTTATAACGGGAATTTAAATAATATCCTCCTAACCCTATGCCAAATGTAATCACAAAGGCAGTTATAAATACCACTATTTTAAATTCATTCTTTTTCGACAATTTTATAACCCCCCTTACTCCGCAATTATATCATAGAGTCCATCTTTTTTAGATGTTCAATATCTGGAAGTATAGCGGCTTTATGGGAATTGCTGCGAAACTTTTAGCAGCACCTACGATATTGACAACAACACGTATAGGTTATAAAATTATATATCATTATGATATATGGAGGAAAATTTCTTTTGGCTTCTATTAGTACCATTGAAAGTATTATATTGGGATGCCTGACTACCCGCCCCATGAGTGGTTATGAAATAAAACAATTAATAAGTCTCAGCACTTCCTTGTTTTATAATGCAAGCTACGGGAGTATTTATCCTATTTTAAGAAAGCATGAAGAAGCTGATCTGGTATGTGTGGAAGAGCTAATTGAAAATGGCCGGTTCAAAAAGATATATCATCTGACTGAAAAAGGTTATTCCACCTTCCTGGCATGGTTGGAAGAACCTCCTCAACCTATTACAATGAAAAATGACATGCTGGTCCGGCTTTTTTTTTACAATAACCTGACCTGCGAAAAACAATGCGAGATTATTAGAATGTATCTTGATCATTTAAGAGATTTCCGCCAGCGTTTGGAGGGCATTGCAGCAGCAGCTTACTCCGACCCATATAAGGAGTACACCTTGTGCTGGGGGAAAGATTTTTATGTTTTTCTCATAGAATGGTACGAGAATTTATTGAATGACTTGGAGAAACCATCTATGTAGCCAAATTATGATATCTATTAAATTTTAAATATTATCTTTAGGGGGGATATCGGATTGAATACAAGAATAACTAACCTGCTGGGCATTAAATACCCGATTATTTGCGGCGGTATGTTATGGCTGGCGGTTCCAGAGTTGGCAGCTGCAATATCCAATGCCGGTGGACTGGGCAATATTACTGCTGGCAACTATAACAGCGGTGAGGAACTACGACAAGCAATTCAGCAGACTCGACTGCTGACGGATAAACCTTTCGGGGTTAACATCACCCTGCTGCCCTCTTTTCGTATAACTTCAGAGACTTACGATGACTACTTCCGGGTATGCTGTGAAGAAAAGGTAGCCGCCATCGAAGTATCTGGGTCTCCAGCTCAAAAATACCTTGATCAGGTACATACAGCAGGAGTTAAGATATTCCATAAAGTGGGGGCGGTCAGACACGCAATCAATGTAGAAAGATTAGGATATGACGGTATTTTCGCTGCAGGCATTGAGGAAGGCGGTCACCCTCTGAATGACGACGTAACTACTATGGTTCTAATCCCCCGTATAGTTGATTCCGTTCAAATCCCTGTTGTTGCCACCGGCGGAATAGCCGATGGACGGGGATTAGCTGCCGCCCTGGCATTAGGTGCTGATGGGGTAATGATGGCCACTCGATTTATTAACACTCACGAGTGTCTGGCCCACGATAATATTAAGCAGGAATTTACTCGCCGGCAGGAAACAGATACAACTCTTATCTGCAAAAGTATAAATCTACAGGGGCGAGCATTAAAAAATAAACTTACTAAAACCATATTAGAAAGTGAAGCTCAGGGCGCAGGTATAGACCAGCTCTTCCCCCTGCTAAGCGGGCAGAGATCCAAATTTGCCTGGCAGAATGGGGATGTGGATGAGGCAGCTTTAATGATCGGGCAGTCCATTGGCTTGATCAACGATGTACTCACCTGCCAGCAACTGCTGGACAATATGGTACATGATGCCAGGAGTATTCTCCAGGAAAAATCAGCCCTTTTTGATTAATAACAACACCCAGGAATGGAGGTGACAAGGGGACGGTCCTTTTGTCACCCGTTCTGAACTCAATAAATGATGTGACAAAAGGACCGTCCCCTTGTCACATCATTCTTCTACTTCGCCGATCAGATCATAGTTCCTTACTGCCTTTAAATGAACGCGGGCAAAGTCACCTTTCTTAAGTTTGACCGGCGTTTTTACTATAGTTAACCCATCTACGTCAGGAGCCTGGTAATAACCCCGCCCAAGATACAAATTGTTTTCCATCTGCGAGGATATGAGGATGTTCTCCTGTCTTCCAATTCGCATAATATTCTTATCCCGGCTTATCTTCTTCTGGAGGCACATTATTTGTTCCTGTCTCTCCAGCGCAATTTCTCGCGGAACCTGGTTTACCATAAGTGCAGCCCGGGTGCCTTCTTCCGGGGTAAATACGAAAGCACCCAGCCAGTCAAATTGGTTTTCGGCCAAGAAATCATATAAAATTTTGTAATCCTGTTCTTCCTCCCCTGGGAAGCCCATCATTACTGTTGTTCTCAAAACCAAGTCATCAATTTCCTGCCTGAGATTGGCCAGCAGGCTATGCAGATAGTCTAGATCATGTCGTCGGTTCATCATGGCCAGTATTCTGCTGGAGGCATGCTGGATCGGGATATCAAGATACGGAATAACCTTGCTGTTTACAGCCAGGCTTTCTATTATTTCACGATTAAGATGAGCGGGGTGCAGATACATTACTCTTATCCATTCCAGGCCGTCTATCCGCTCCAACTTGTTTAGAAGTTCAGGCAGGCAGGGCTTATCATAAATATCCCTGCCATAAGCAGCAGTGTCCTGAGCAATGAGCACCACTTCTTTTATTCCTTGTTTTGCCAGCAGTTTGCCTTCATCCTCAATATCTTCTATAGGTTTGGATCTAAATCGGCCTCTTATGGATGGGATGGCACAATAGGCACATATGTTATCGCATCCCTCCGCGATTTTCATATAAGCCATACCAGGAGGAGTAGTAAGCATGCGCCGACCCTTCTCCATGAATATGAGGGGGGGATCACTGATTTTCATAGGTCTTTCCCCCTCCTCGACAGCAGCAAGTACTGCAGCTATATCCTTAAAACTAGAAATGCCCAAAACTCCGTCCAGTTCCGGCATCTCATCAGCCAGCTCCTGCCCATATCTCTGGGTCAGGCAGCCGGTGGCTATAATATATTTAACGATTCCTCTGTCTTTCAATTTGCCCATTTCAATTATGGTTTCAATAGATTCTTCTTTAGCATCGGTGATAAAACCACAGGTGTTAATAACTACCGCGTCTGCCCGTTCTGGAGAATTGACTATCCGATGACCGCTCTTTCTTAAAATATCCATCATTATTTCGGTATCCACCAGATTTTTGGGACAGCCAAGACTAATAAACCCTATATTCACTGTTTGAGACTCCTATCCTGTCTTGTCACTTACTGCAAATTCTTTATCTTTAACTTCTCCTGTTCTGCCCAATGGTTCTATTGGCTCTCCGTTATAGATTATATCAACACCGCCTGCATTACCAACCTTTATATATACCGATATTTTTCCTTCTAAAGTTTTTTCCTGACCGGCTGGCAGCACCGCTTCAAAAACCTTTTCTCCATCTACTATTGCCTGCAGCCAGCAATCACTCCTGGCCTTAACTGAAACCACTGCTGATTCAGGCTTATTTTCTACCGCTCCTGCATTTTCTTCAACTTCTGTTGGGCTATTATTTTCAGGTTCCTGGATTACGATCCCCGATTCCGGGTCAGCTGTCTTATTATCTTCTACTGCCTTGGAAAAGAATCCCACCATATAATTACCTACCCACAATACTATGAGCAAGAACAGAAGGCCTGCCAGTATATTTTTTACAGGTATATTTAAACTTTTTTTCGTAACCTGTACTATTTCTTCTTCTTGATGCTGATCTCCATAGGCTGATTGTTTAAACTCTTCCACCAGTTGGTTTTCATCCAGTCCTAAAAATCTAGCATATCTTTTCACAAAGCCTACTGCATACACTTTTGGAGGCAGAATACCGAAATTTTCATTCTCAATCGCTTCTAAATAAAGCCTGCGTATTTTGGTTTCATCCTCTATGTGCTCCAGGGTAATACCACTTTCAATTCTGGCACTTTTCAATGTTTCTCCCAGTCCCATACTATCTGCTACCCTCCTTTATATAATAACATAACATAACTTTATTCCTTTGTGTTTGATTTATCTAACGTTAAAGTCTTATTTAAATTCACTGGACGAGGCGAAACCAGCCCCCATGCGTATAGCCTGACGCAAAGGATAGCCGCTGGATAAACCATAAACAACTCCGGTTAACAAACCCGGCAGTCCATCCTGGCTATCAAAACCCTGGTTTGGGGGGAGTGGATAATCTCCAATCATTTCTCCACTTCGGTATATTAATCCACTCCTGCCATCAGTTATAATGCAGTTTTGAACTAACTCGCCCATACTATACAACTGTTTTCTATAATACTCCATTCCTGCCGATCCACCAACTCCCAGGATAAGTGTATTAAATCGGGTTAAATGTTCAGGAATAGCCCGGTTTTCGCCGAGGTAACTATAGGTGCAAAAATGAGGCAGGTCTTCCTCATCCTTTTTATTTGCCCTTTCCAAAACGTCATCCTGAAAATAAGGGTCCACTATTAGCCATTCACTGTTAAAAATAATCCATTCCCGGCTATTCAGAACCTGCTTATAGTCTTGAAGATCAAATCCTTCCTCCCATCTGCTGCTATCGTCTATGCTGAGGCGACGACAGGTCCTTTTACGCAGATGGCGGCTAATATATGTGGTATCAACCTTGTTATTCAATAAGAGGTTGATTATCATGGTACCTGGTTCATCATTTCCTATCAGGCTGATGATTTTAAGGTTTACACCGAAACCGGCTAGTATTTCACCTGCTACAATGGGCAGTCCTCTATAATTGAGGTCAATAACGTTCTGCTCACCCTGCTTGTCAAGATTTATCTGGAGATAACTTAGTCCTATTACTACGATTGAGGCCTGGTCATTGAACACATAACCTTTTCCCAGGATAACTCCCTTTTTCATCAAGTTGGATATATGTACTGCAATCGAAGACCTGCTTATGCCCAGATGACGTGCTAGTTCATCCTGAGATATTAATGGATCCTTTTTTAAAAGCTCCATGATTTCCCTCTCACGCAAGGTAAGCCTCATCTCTTATCTCCCCACGTTATCAATTAATTAACTTATCTGATAATAGGAATATCAGGCAAATCCATGCCTGCTCTGCAGCATCTCCAGCTGTTCTTTATTAATAAGAATTTCACGGCGTTTATTGCTGTCCAATTCGGAAACTATCCCCCGGTCCTCCATCAGATCCACCAGCCTGGCTGCCCGAGCATAACCAATCCTGAGCCTTCTTTGCAGCAATGATACTGATGCTTTTCTGCTATCCACAAAGACAGTTACAGCGTCCCAGAACAGATCATCTCCATAATCATCTTCAACCTGCTCCAGTGATAACTCCAAATCTTCAATGATCTCTGGTTCACTGGAATTCATGGCTTGTTCCCTTATGTAATTAACGGTCTTTTCTATATCCTGATCAGAAACATAAGCTCCCTGTACCCGAAAAGGCTTGGCTGCTCCTACTGGGAAAAAGAGCATGTCACCTTTCCCCAGAAGTTTCTCGGCCCCTGAGGTATCTAGAATAGTCCTGGAGTCTGCGTTAGAAGATACGGCAAAAGCTATCCGGGAAGGGATATTAGCCTTTATTGTACCTGTTACTACGTCTACTGAAGGACGCTGAGTAGCGACTATTAAATGCATGCCGGCAGCACGAGCCATCTGGGCCAAACGGCATATGGAGTCCTCGACCTCGACCGGTGCTACCATCATTAAATCCGCCAGTTCATCGATAACAATCACTATATACGGCATTTTCTCCTTGCTCTCCTGATTATAGCGCTGAATATCACGAACCCCCATATCCGCAAACTTCTGATAGCGTTTTTCCATCTCGCTGGCCATCCATTTCAAGACTACCGAGGCTTTCTTGGGGTCGGTTACTACTGGAGTCATTAGATGGGGTATGCCATTATACACGGTCAGTTCAACCATTTTGGGATCTATAAAAACCAGTTTAAGCTCGTCCGGAAATGAGTTATAAATAAGGCTCATTATTATACAATTTAGGCATACACTCTTACCCGAACCAGTTGATCCCGCGATCAATAAATGCGGCATATCATTCAGCCTGGCAGCAACCGTATTACCACTTATGTCTTCCCCCAGTGCAAAAGCCAGCGGAGTGTTTAGCCGGCTGAAAACCGCTGAAGAAAGCAGCCTTCTCAAGCCTACACTTAATATCTTGCGATTAGGAACTTCAATACCTACCGCTGCCTTACCAGGGATAGGGGCTTCTATTCTTATGCCTGGAGCTGCTAGATTGAGCTGTAAATCATCGGTCAGGCTAATAATTTTGCTTATTTTAACGCCGGCTCCCGGCGACAGCTCATACCTGGTTACCGCAGGCCCGCAGCTCACTTGATTAACTTTAACTTTCACCCCAAAGTTTGAGAAGGTATCTTCCAGTACAGCTATACTTTCCTCTATATTCTTCTTATCAATAGTTCTCTCATTGGTGACGTCACTCAATATGTCCAGGGGGGGTATGTGATACTCTTCTGCTCCGTTCCCGTTCCCCTTCCCCGCTCCTTTGGGGCTGTTATCAGCTACCAAACGCAGGTCAGGAACCAGTTCCAGTACAGGTGCCTTATTAGGCCTGCTGGCAGCAGGCAATACTGTTTCCGCCTGGCTATTCAGGCCATCGGGCTCATGTAAACCTTCCTGAACTGCATCAATAATAAGTGGTGCTGAGCGCCGGGTCCTATCTGGCAAGTCTTCCTCCTCGTATTCATAAAACATAATTGTCCCCAGTTTTCCCCAAATACTTTTCGTATATTGGGAGCCAGCTTTGATTATTTCCGGAATCGGCCTATCCACTATCATTACCGTCGATATCAAGGTACCAAACACAATGATGATCAGGGTCCCGATTCTCCCGATCAATTTAATAAATATATAGGCCAGGGCTCCACCCAGGTAACCTCCACCCATACCTTTAAATCCCGCTTCCCATTCACTAATCCCCTGGGGAATTTGATAAACACTTATCCCCAGTAATATGACTAGACTCAGAAGGCTCATTCCCCACATTCGAGCTGACCACATCTTTTTAAAAACGCCAGCATGAATGGACCAGAACAACAGAAACACCGGAATTAGAAATGCTCCCTGACTGAAAACGGCGTCTATTGCCTGTAAATAATAGGTTCCGAGAACGCCTATGAATTGGTCGTCGTGAGGTAAACCGCGGAATTTATATATACTAACCCAGGAGAACACAGCTAACATAAGCAGCACTATTGATATTACCTCAATCTGCAGTCCTTTTATTTCTTCTGGTTTCTTATTTTTAATTATTTTATTTTTTTTATTATTGCCCGTTTTTCTGGAGGAGGAGGCCCTTTTTATTGACATAATACGCTCCGTTCCTGATCAGGATTTTATATCGTCAATTAATGTTATATCATTGACACCAAATATAGTAACTTATTCCTATTATTCTCCTATAAAATAACAAATCCTGCCCTTATACACCATGATGGTTTAATTTTCATAAATATTTTAGGCGAAAAAATATGCGAGTAAGGTCAGAGCAGCTACCCCCCAGCAGTAATAAGAAAATATCGACAGTCTGCCCTCTCTTACCAGATTAACGACCACTTTTATGGCCAGGAGCCCAAAGGCAGCTGAAGTCACAAAACCAATCAGATATTGGATGAGATCTGGTGTCATAAATCCATATTCAAAAGCATCTTGCAGCTGAAATATGCCCGCTCCTAAAATAACCGGTATAGACAGCAAAAACGAAAACCGGGCTGCAAACTCACGGTCCAGACCTGCCAATAATCCTGCGGCTATCGTAGAACCAGATCTGGAGATACCTGGTACTATTGCTAAAGCCTGTATAATTCCAATGAAAATCGCATCTTTATATGATGTTCCTTCAATGAGCTTTAAGCCCAAGTATTTGTTAGCTATAGTTTCAGAGTATTTTAAAACCAAGCCTGTAAATATCAAACCTATGCCTACCACCAGTATTGATTCAAAAGCTTTTTCAACCACCGGTGCCAGAAAATAACCAGCCATTCCAGCTGGAATAATTCCTACCAGGATCAGATAGGTGATTTTGGAAAATGGTCTTTTAGCTATACTAATAATATCCTCCCAAAATGCAATAAAAACAGCCACTAGAGTTCCCAGGTGCACAATAACATCAAATGTTAAGGGGGCCTGTTGTATACCAAGAACATGTTGAAATATTACCAGGTGTCCTGAACTGCTCACTGGCAAAAACTCAGTAAGTCCCTGAACCATTCCCAGTATTAATGCCTGCAAAATAGTCAATAATTCATCCTCCCCTAGAAATGCTTGTTAAATTATAGCATAACCATATTGAGATTTTCCTCGAAATGATTAATAAAAAAGCACGCCTAAGGCGTGCAAAGCTGACATTTTCTACCCTATTTTATATCTTCCAGGCCGATTATGCTCCCTGGATAATGCCTTTCGGCTAAATAATCCATGGGATCGGTACTGCAAATATCTACCACTTTCCAGCGGTTAAAATCCACCGACTCCGCCATCAAATAACCACCAGAAGGCAGTTGTATCTTGACTTGCTTCTTCTCCTCCTGCCCCTGCAGTAATTCCATGGGGTCAGCGATGTATATAATCACTGCAAGATCCCCCCTGACTCTTGCAGCTCTTTAATTTTAGATATGGCCTGTTTCATCCCTCCTACTTCATCAATCAGTCCACATTTTACTGCATCTTCTCCTACCAGAACTGTTCCAATATCACGAGCTAGGTCTCCCGTCCTGAACATCAGTTCCCGGAATCTTTCCGCAGTGATTTTGGAATGTTCTACGACAAAGCGCACCACCCGATCCTGCATTTTATCCAAATATTCATAAGTCTGGGGAACGCCGATGACTAATCCAGTCAGTCTTATGGGGTGAATAGTCATGGTGGCTGAAGGAGCAATGAAAGAATAATGGGCGCTTACAGCAATGGACGAACCTATTGAATGTCCTCCTCCCATTACTATAGATACTGTGGGTTTAGACAGACTGGCAATCATCTCTGAAAGAGCCAGGCCAGCTTCTACGTCTCCGCCTACAGTATTCAAAACTATCAATAATCCTTTTATCTGTGGGTTTTCCTCTACTGCTACCAGTTGGGGAATAACATGTTCGTATTTGGTGGTTTTGTTCTGAGGCGGCAGTACCATATGCCCTTCCACCTGCCCGGTTATAGTCAAACAATGAATATCGCTTCTAAACGGAGGAATCTCTATTTGTCCTAATTCTTTAATATTATTAACAGCCTGTTCCTGATCTGTCATTTCATGGTTCGGAGTTTCCTGCAAAATATCTTTCTCCCTTCTATTAATCTCTATAATAGAATTTCCCAGGGAAGAAAAAACATACAGGTATATATGCATTTATACCATCAGATAGGTAAGTTATAGAACCTTTTCAAACCATCCTTCACATATAATTTGTAACTCAAAATGCTATGGTCGATACATACTCTATTCAAAAAACCTCCTTCTATGAAGAAAGGAGGTTTTATTTTTATCAGTAAATTACACTTCCATAATTATTGGCAGGATCATAGGCCGACGGCCGGTTTTCTCATAGAGATGGCGGCTTAATCGATCTCGAACCTGTGATTTGATAACCGCCCACTCAGTAATATTTTTTTGAGCACATGCGTCCAGGGCTTCTTTAACTTTTTCTTTGGCATCTACTATTAATTCTTCAGATTCACGCACATACACAAAGCCACGGCTTACTATATCAGGTCCAGCTAAAACTCCACCCTTTTCTTTGTTAATAGTAACTACAACTATCATTATCCCTTCCTGGGATAGCTGCCTGCGGTCCCTGAGAACTATATTACCTACATCCCCTACCCCGAGACCGTCTACCAGTATTCTGCCCGAACTCACTTTTCCTGTTATGCCGCCCTTCTTTTTACCTACTTCAATTACCTGGCCATTCTCTGCTACAAATATGTTTTCTTTGGGAATACTGAGACTCTCAGCCAGTTTAGCATGTTTTATCAGATGATGATATTCTCCATGTACGGGTATGAAGTATTTAGGCTTAATAAGATTGAGAATTATCTTCAGTTCTTCCTGAGCTGCATGTCCTGATACGTGAACTCCCATACTTCTTTCGTATATTACCTCCGCTCCCTGTTTGAAGAGGAGGTCAACGGTTTTTGATACCAGTTTCTCATTACCGGGTATGGGTGTAGCTGATATGATAACCGTATCCCCTGGTTCAATACCAACCCAGCGGTGGTCAGCGGTTGCCATCCTGGTTAAAGCCGACATGGGCTCACCCTGAGACCCGGTGGTAACGATAACAATTTCTTCCGCAGGATAATCACTTATATCCTCCATCTCAATTAATATACCTTCAGGAATGTTAATATAGCCCAGGTCCATCGCCACCTGAACATTGTTAACCATACTGCGCCCTATAACGCAGACCTTACGCTGATACTTATCGGCAGTGGACACAACCTGCTGGATTCTATGAACATTAGAAGCAAAGGTAGTAACAATAATCCTTCCTTCACATTTACCGAATAGCTCATCAAAGGTATTACCTACAACTTTCTCGGATAAAGTAAAGCCAGGCCGGTCTGCATTGGTGCTGTCACTCAACAGAACCAGAACCCCTTTTTCACCCAGTTCCGAAAATCTGCGGAAATCTACTAGCTGACCATCGACTGGAGTTTGATCCAGCTTAATATCACCAGTATGCACCACAATACCCACCGGAGTATGAATCGCAATCCCCATAGCATCAGGAATGCTGTGGCAAACCCTGAAAAACTCAATATCGTATGGTCCGATCTTAATCGAATCCCGAGGTTTTACGACATGGAGTACAGAACTATTTATATTATGTTCATCCAGCTTGCGTTCAACAATACCTAAAGTCAACCTGCTGCCATAAACCGGAACATTTATCTCTTTTAGCACATACGGCAGTGAGCCCACATGGTCTTCGTGACCGTGGGTTAAAAGAATCGCTTTAACTTTTTCCCGGTTGTCCAGTAAATAGCTGATATCAGGTATGACTATATCTATTCCCAGAAGTTCTTCTTCTGGGAATTTCAACCCCGCATCAATGACAATAATGGTATCTTGATATCTGAATGCCGTCATGTTTTTACCAATTTCCCCCATACCGCCCAGGGGAATTATTTGTAATCGGGAATCGTTCTCCAGCACCCAAACACCTCCCTTATATTAAATTTTATAGGCCGCTCCATATCCGTTGCGCTTATTATATCCGATAATCTGACCTTATACAACCGTACAATATTTTCAAAATGTTTATGTAATGCAAAATACAAGATAGGCCTGCCAAGGCCTATCCCATCCAATAGCATTATTTGATTATCAGCTACTATTGTATTTTATTATACCTGATAAGTAAGTTCTTTATAAATTTTTCTTCTTCTGCTGAAGGATTCGTCAAGGGCAGCCTGAATCCTCCTACCTGTTTCCCCATCATGTTTAGCCCCGCTTTTACAGGTATCGGATTGGTCGTTATAAATAAACCTTTAAATATCGGAAACAGCTCTAGATGAAGCTGGCGAGCTTTTTCTAATTCTCCTCCTTTGAAAGCATCTACCATGGCCCTTATTTCATTCCCCACAATGTGTGAGGCTATACTTACTACTCCCTGGGCACCTATTGCCATCAGGGGCAGGGTTATAGAGTCATCTCCAGAGTATATCAGCACCTGCTCAGGAATAATGCTCTTCAAAAGAGAAACCTGATCCATGTTTCCGCTAGCTTCTTTTACCGCTTTAACATTAGTAATTTCGGCCAGACGGGCAATCGTCTCAGGCAGCAGATTGCTGCTGGTACGTCCTGGGACATTATAAAGCATAACTGGGAGGCTGACATTCTCGGCAACAGCTTTAAAATGCTGATACAGCCCTTCCTGAGTCGGTTTATTATAATAAGGTGTGACCAGCATTATCCCATCCACACCTAGTTTATCAGCTTTTTTACTTAATTCGACAGTAGCAGCCGTATCATTCGAACCTGTACCAGCCCACACCGGTACTCTGTTGCCTACCCGCTCTTTCACAACTGCATATAACTTCAATTTCTCATCCACGGAGAGAACAGGAGATTCTCCGGTCGTACCGCAAACCACCAGTGCTTCAGTTCCGTTGTCACACAGATATTCGGCAAGTTCTGCCGCCTTGTCATAATTCACGCTTAAGTCATCCTCATAGGGGGTGACCATAGCTGTCATTAATCCAGGTATTGACATTAATTCTCCACCACCTTTTATTTCTTCCCCAATTCAAATTTATCATGCAGGGCCTTAACTGCCAATCTCATATCGTCTTTCTTAACCAGACACCATATATTGGTATAAGAATCCCCAGACTGCAGTATGGGGATATTATACTGGTCAAGAGCTTCAACCACCCGGGCCATTACCCCCGGGATTCCTGTCATGGCTGCTCCAACTACAGCCACCTTAGCACAATTAAATTCAATAACTGGAAAAATGTCAATGCTTTTTAGTATTAGTTCTGCTGGTTCAGCTTGTTCATCAGCCACTGTAAACATGATTAATTCCGGTTGAACATTGATAAAATCGACACTGATTCCTGCATCAGCCATAGCCTTAAAAATTTTAAGTTGAATACCTCTGGAGTCTTTAATATTAGCGATATCAATTTTTATCTGGGCTATATTCGAAGTATGAGTTATTCCAGTAATCAGCATATCCCTGATAATACTAACTACATCACTTTCGCTGTCAATCCGATTTCTAACCAATGTACCGGGAGAATCAGAGAAGGTAGAACGAACTCTGAGTGGTATACCTCTTTGCATAGCAATTTCTATAGCCCGCGGATGAACTACCTTGGCACCTTCTCTGGCCATCTGACATATTTCATAGTAAGTTATGTCATTTATCAACCTGGCATCTTCTACAATGCGTGGATCTGCAGTCATAATGCCATCTACATCTGTAAAAATGTCTATATAGTCAGCATTTAAAGCCACACCCAGGGCACTGGCAGTAGTATCACTTCCTCCACGCCCCAAAGTGGTCAGTTCGCCGTTCTCACTCACTCCCTGAAACCCTGCCACAACAGGAACCAGGCCTGCTTCCAAACACTGCGTGATTTTTTGGGGGTTAACATATAAGATATGAGCATTGCCATAATTTCCATCGGTAACTAAACCTGACTGTTCCCCGGTCAAAAAGGTTGAAGCGATACCTCGAGCAGATAAATGGTTAGATAAAATGATTCCTGATATCATCTCCCCACAGGACATTATTAAATCCATTTCCCGCGGGGAAGGATTAGTATTTACCTGTTTGATAAGGTTTATAAAGGTATCGGTAGCGTACGGATCATTTTTCCTGCCTATAGCTGACACAACCACCACTACTCTATAACCATTATTAATAACATCTGTTATGATGTCACACACCCTGTTTCGAAGCTCCGGCGTTGCCAGCGAAGTTCCCCCGTACTTGTGCACCGCAATCTTCACTATCTTCCCACCTAACCTTTATTAATATAGGCTCTCTTTAACAACTATCTCCCCAATCTGAATGGCATTTGTTGCGGCTCCTTTTCTGATCTGATCTGCGGCCACCCAAATTACTATTCCATTGTCTTCCAGTGAAATATCCTTTCGGATTCTTCCTACAAAGACCTGGTCTGTATTAGAAGAATACAGAGGCATTGGATAAATTTTGGATTCGGGTTCATCTTGGACCACTATACCCGGAGCCCTGCTCAATATACTTCTTACTTCAGCCACACTGAGAGGTTTTTCCGTTTCTAGATTAATCGCTTCCGAATGGCTTCTATAAACCGGTACTCTTACTGCCGTGGCAGCTATCTTAAGATCTGGTTCGTGCATTATCTTTCTCGTCTCCCAGACCATTTTCATTTCTTCTCTGGTATAACCTTGATCCACAAATTCATCTATGTGGGGAATAAGGTTAAAAGCTATTGGGTACTGGAACACTTCCATTTGGGGTTCAATCCCCTGCATAGCTGCTGATATATGTTGATCCAGCTCATCCAGCCCCGCTTTGCCAGCACCTGATACAGCCTGGTAAGTAGAAACCACGACTCTTTTAAGTCGTGCTGCTTGATGTATAGGATTAATAGCTACCACCATTATAATAGTAGAGCAATTTGGATTGGCTATAATTCCCTGGTGCAGTTTAATATCACCAGCGTTTACCTCTGGAACCACCAGGGGCACATCTTTTTCCAGCCTGAATGCATAACTATTATCAATTACTACACAATTGTTTTTTATTGCTTCTGGAGCTAATAATTTGCTAATATCGGTTCCAACGGCAAATAGGGCCATATCTGCCCGTTTAAATGCTTGGGGACTGGCTCCTTCAACAGTGTATTGCTCACCTTTAAAAGAAACCTTTGTTCCGGCCTCACGGGGGTCAGCAAGACATATCAATTCTTTAACCGGAAAGTCCCGCTCTTCAATTATCTTCAACATTTCCTGGCCTACAGCGCCAGTTGATCCTACTACAGCTAAACGTACTTCTGCTGCCACTTCTATTACCTCCTGCAAAAACTCTATGGATTATTGTAACATAATATTTTATCAGGTCTCAAGAAACTAGGCTGGCCCCAGAAGTACGGGCTGGATTTGTTCTCCCTGCAGCGCGCAGACTACGGTATCAACAACATGTTCCATAGCAGCAATAACGGAATTGGCTTTGGTGAATGGACTATCCTGCCTGAAAGGCACGAAATAGATATTTTTCATATTAAGCAGAAGTCCAATATTTCTGGCATTTATACTCAATGCATCATTGGTCGATATCCCGATAACTACAGGTCGCTGGTTTCTCAAATGAGCTTTAACTGCCATCAATGCAGGTGTATCAACTATTCCATTGGCCAGCTTGGCTATGGTATTTCCTGTGGCCGGCATTACCACGACTATATCCAAAAGCTGCTGCGGACCAATCGGCTCAGCTCCGACAATAGTGTTAATAATCGGGTTATCGGTAATTTCTCTTATCATCTCTTTCAAATCATCTACCAGGTAAAACCGATTATCAAATTGGTCCACGGTGTATGAAAATATAGGATATATATCTGCTCCCAGCTCCTTCATCCTTCTAATCTGGGGTAGTACCTCAGGGATCGTACAATGCGAACCGGTCAGGACCACCCCTATCCGGACCCCTTTTAACCGGTCTTTCTGCGCTTCCAGCACTTTTTGCACCCCCCTCTTACCTTGAGAATAAATCTTCATCAATTTTACTAAGTTCTTTAATGATTAGACCCGGTATAACTTCTGCCAGTATCTTTCCAGCCGATAAGGGAGCTACTTTTCCTGGTAGTCCCGGTGCTAATATGGCCTTAATACCAAAAATATTGGCTGCCTCAAAATCGGTGCCCCCGGGTTGACTGGCCAGGTCTATTATCACAGTTTCCTGCCGGGCGTGTTTTAATATCTCTTTGGTCAAGACTATGCTAGGAACAGTATTAAATACAATATCCATATAGTTCATCATCTGTTGCAAGTCATGATATTCTGCTTTCCTGCACCCCATCTCATAGGCCCGGGCAAGTTGGCCGCGATTGCGAGCTACAACCGTGACATTAGATCCCATGGCTTTAAGTATTCTAGCCATGGTAATACCTACTCTGCCGAACCCAATAACGCAGGTCTGACTTCCATGAATCGTAATCCTGGTTTCTTCCATTGCTATCTGAAGTGCACCTTCGGCCGATGGTATCGAATTCAATACCGCCAGTTCATCCATTTCGCCAATCTCTAGCAAAGTAAAATTGTACATCGAGGCCCAGTCTTTAAGAAATTGCCTGGCAGAACCAATAATGACCAGGGCATTTTCTGACAGGCTGGATATCGCTTCTGGAGTTAATTCCAGGACATTTTCAGCATAAACCGCCCTGACGAATCGTTCTTCATTAGTTCCTGGCAGCGGTAAAATGACTACTTCTGCGTCTTTACATGCTTCTATTACTGAATTTACTACGAAAGCTCCATGGCCTACCATCTCTTTGGGGAAACCTGCTACGGCTACTGTTGCACCCATTTTTACGAGCTCAGCAGTCAGAATCAACTCCCTCTCATCCCCACCAATAACGGCAATTTTTATGCCAGAAAGCACCGAGCTCAATTCTTTTCCTCCTTTAGGCAGAATTTATCTATAAAATTAATAGCATTATATGTATTCTTCTCATCAGTGGTGCCTGTCTCCAAAATAGACCAGGAAATTGGAATCGTGCCTGCTTCGGCGTGGGATATAGGGATAATACACAGAAACAGAAGCTGCCAGACACTAACTTACCTTATTCGCCCATTAATTTTGAATAAGTTAATAAGTTAGTGCCTGGCACCTATGTCTAACGACTTGCTTAATCGCTTGCCAAATTTACATTAAGTTCTCCATACCGTATACCAGACCTTTTATCTGCGGTATCCTTTTTATCACCATAATCACCCCGGGCATAAATCCTACCCGGTCAATGGAATCATGCCTTATTTTGAGACTTTGTCCCATCCCACCAAAAATAACTTCCTGATGGGCGATGAATCCTGGCAATCTAACACTATGTATTCTAATCTGTTCCATATCTCCGCCGCGGCTTCCCGGGATTTTTTCAAATTCCCTAATGCTTCTGGGTGGACGTGATACTCGAGTTTGATTAATCATCTCTGCTGTTTTAATCGCGGTACCTGATGGTGCGTCCATCTTTTGATCATGGTGTAGTTCAATAATTTCTACATCAGGAAAATAAACTGCCGCTTCTCGAGCAAATTTCATCATCAAGACTGCTCCAATAGCAAAGTTGGGTATTACCGCTATCCCGGTTTGGTTTTCTCGGGCAATTCTATCCAATTGTTTTAATTCTATATCATTAAGCCCGGTAGTTCCTATCACACATGCCACACCTTTTTGTAGGGTTAGACTGGCGTTGTTAAATACTGCCTGAGGATTGGTAAAATCAACCACTACGTCTGGTTTCTCCCTTTCTAGTAATTGCTCCAGATCCTTTTCCAGGTGAATGTCTACCCCGGTTAGACCAGTAAGAACCGCTACACTCTCCCCATTGGATTTCACGTCTACTGCGCCTATCAGTACCAACTCGTTGTCTTCTTCCACTGCCCTTAATGTTTCACGGCCCATTTTCCCCAGAGCACCGGTTACTATTACTTTTAACTTTTTAGTCATATATACTACCTCCATCATCCTGTTAGAAAATAGTTTTATATATTTTGTTAGCGGAGTCAAGATTTGATATAATCCAAATAGGATTGTTTTAATAAATATATTAAAAAGGAGATTGAATATATGGAAGTAATTTTTAATAAAGCACTTGTTCCGCTTGATAATTCAGAACAGTCTCTGCGCGCTGCCCATAAAGCAGCTGAATTAGCGTCTGCTGGTGTAATTAAAGATCTGGTTCTGCTAAACGTTTACGATAGTTCCAAGGTAGATATTACTAAACTTCACAGTCAGGATAAACTCGATGAATTGCGGGCTGATTCCCTGGAGTTACTGCAAACATATGAAAGTATTTTGATTGAAAAGGGAGTTCATCCTCGCTTGAAAAGGGCAGGGGGCGAACCTTCCTCATTAATTCTGGATGTTATTGATAATGACGGAACATATGATCTTATCATCATGGGCAGCAGAAAATTGAATAAATTCAAGGAACTAGCCCTGGGCAGTGTTTCTGATCGGGTAGGCAGACTGGTTGATATACCAGTACTAATAGTAAAATAGTCCACTGGGACAGGGGATGCGACAGGTCGAGAACCGTCCCTGTCGCACTGTCGCACTAAATATGCAGCTGCATATAAATCCTGCATTGAGCAAGAACATATTTACTTATTTCCTTCGCCATCCTGCGTTCAGTAAAACTGGTCGAGGCTGGTTCTGATTTATTTTTTTCCATAACCTGCATAAATCTTCTGGTATAAGATATTTCTTTGCGAATCTGGTCTATTACTTCGCCATTACCAAAAGGTTCATATAAACAGCCGAGGTGGGATATTACAAATTTCTCCTTATTGGTGAGTGCTACTACCGCAGCCTGTTCAAATAATTCATGTTTATTTAATTCATAGCTTAGAAATTTATATATTAGCTCCAGCTTATTCCTGTTATCTTTGCTTATTAATATCTGTTTACTCAGTTTTTTTTTGGACTTCTCCAGTCTGACTACCTGTTCAAGAATCCCGGTATATAAAGCAGCGACTTCCTGAGTCATAATCACTCACCTCATTACTATGCCTTTTACTTCCTTCGCTCTGCAATATGGTTATTCCTCTAATTGTCAGAATATTTTTGTTGTTACAATCCTAATTCTATACTTATTTTACGCTATTGTACTTAAATGATATACTTGTGCTTGTCAAGGGAGGTTTTATTATGCCGTTTGATGGTCTGGCTATCAAAGCAGTGACAGAAGAATTAAATTCAAGTCTGCTGGATGCCCGTATTGATAAAATTTATCAACCGGAAAAAGACGAACTCATATTAACCACCCGGCATCCAAAAATCGGAACTCATCGTCTTTTAATATCGGCTAATGCACGCTGGTCACGTATGCATATAACCGAATCTAGAAAACCAAATCCCAAGGTTCCTCCCAGTTTTTGCATGCTGTTAAGAAAATACCTGGAAGGTGGTAAAATAAAAAGTATTCGGCAGATTGATTTCGAAAGAATCGTATATATAGATATTGAAGCCCTGGATGAATTCAGGGAGTGGAAAAGCAAGATTTTGGTATGCGAGTTTATGGGCCGCCATTCCAATATAATACTTATAAATCCTGAAACTAGAATTATACTGGATGCTATTAAAAGATATGGCAAGGACCTCAGTTCCTTTCGAGAAGTATTGCCTGGCAAAGAATACATTGACCCACCGTCTCAAGATAAACTTAACCCTTTGGTTTTTGATTATAACGCCTTGGTTCAAAATATCTGGCAGCAGGATAACAGCAAAATACTGTCTTCTGCCCTGTTTCAGACATATACTGGAATTAGTCCCTTCTTGTCCAGAGAAATATGTATGTCAGCTGGTCTGGATCCTAATATCCCCGTAGAAGAATGTGGCGAATATGAATTAACTGCAATATATCGCAGACTCAAGGAATTATTAACCGATGTGAGCAATGGTAAAACTAAACCAGCCGTGATCTATCAGGAAAACCAGCCAGTAGATTTTTGCCCTTACCTTCCTGCTACAGGAATCTATAAAACTTTTGATTCCGTTAATACTGCCTGCGATATCTTTTATACATCAAAACTGGATTACCTTCGTTTGGAATCAATGAAAACCAACCTTTCCAGAAACATAAAGGCTATTCTTGATAAGGTTTATAAAAAACAATTTTTTCAAACCGGAGACCTTAGCAAGGCTGAAGAAAATGAGAAATATCGCATATGGGGAGAGCTTATTACTGCGTATTCTCATCAGTTTAAAAAAGGAGACACTCAGGCCGTCTTGGATGATTTTAATACGGGAGAACAGGTAAGTATTGAACTGGATCCCCGTTATACTCCGATGCAGAATGCTCAGAAATATTTTAAAACTTATAGTAAAAGCCGCAAAGCTATTAAGCACCTGGAGAACCTAATGGCCAGAAACCAGGAAGAGATAGACTACCTGGAATCGGTTCTGGTAACTATACAGCAGGCAGAATACCCGGATGAAATCGATGAAATAATTGAAGAGCTGGAAAATGAAAAATATGTTAAGGGCCAGTTTAAAAAGCGGTCCCGACCAACCCCTAGCAGCCCCCGCAAATTTATTTCCTCTGATAATCTGGAAATCCTGGTGGGGAGAAATAATCGTCAAAATGATACTTTGAGTATAAAAATGGCGGAACGCAGCGACCTGTGGCTGCACACCAAGAATATCCCTGGTACTCATGTCATAGTAAAACTCCCCAAGTATATTGGGTCAATACATGATATGCCTGATGCTACACTGGAAGAAGCAGCATTACTAGCTGCATATTTTAGCAAGGCAGAGCAATCGGAAAAAGTAGAAGTTGATTATACATTCAGATCCAATGTAAAAAAACCCGGAGGGGCCAGACCAGGAATGGTAATCTATGAAAACTACTGGACCATTCTGGTGAATCCACAAGAAGACCGTATTAACAAACTCCTGGAATCCGAAGTAAAAGAGCCCAGACCAGTTATCTGATTATTGGGCCGTAAGCAGCTTATTCATAAGCGTCGGAGTATTCACTTTCCCTTTCCGAGCTTTGTTTTCAATTAATGAATTTACCAAGAATTTACTATACCATCCCCATATAATCCAAGGGCTCTTAGACACCTGGTACAGAGCAGACCATAATCCAAGTCCCGGCAACTGGACAGGCACTTTACGCATATGGGGGTATTACAAAGAATACAGTAATCAATCGTTTCCTCATCAGGGTGAAGTTTGCATTTCATCAGGTATTCCTCCTGTATCGAATATTAATCAGGGGACAGGGCTACGGAACAAGTTCCTTGATCCCAGTATTGACTTAAGATTAGGCCAAGGGACCTGTCCCCATGGTCCTTGACTTAAGATTGGGCCAAGGAACCTGTCCCCGTGGTTCCTGTCCCCGTGGTCCATGGAAATTAAAGAAAGTGGAAAGCCACTTGGGACAAAATCAGTTATTACAGGGAGTATAGCTGATTTCGTGGCTTTTCCACTTCTTCATCAAATAATATTATTGAGTCCATTAAATATTAATATATATAGCTGTACCTGTTAATTATACCACTTACTACCAGTTTTGTTTTCTTTGATTGTGAACACTTTGTAAAACTACAGAATGTTACCATGTTTTTACATACGTTGATTATTATGGAAATAATATTAACATAGATATTATAGAAAATAAAGATGGTCGATAATATTTTTACCTGCGTCCAATGAACAGCCATTTTGCATTAATAGTATTTACTGTAATTTGGTTGAAAAGACTTATGTTCTGATAAGTATAATAAATATACAAATTATCTGGCTATACTTAAGTATGAGAATTAAACATTTGGTTTAATTGAAAATAGTACCCTTAGCTAACATAAATAAATTTAACCCGGGGTGTATTTCCCCGGGTAGTTTAATCCAGTATTTCCACACTGCCATCTTCATTTTGTCTTACTTTGCTGTTCGACTCCAGAATGTATATTTTCTTATTAGGTCGGTCTATTACTACATCCCTGTTTACCAGGGTAGCAACTTCCTCTTTAGTCACCAAAGTACGAATTTGGACCCCGTTATCGTACATTTGTATGGTAAGCTCTCCGCTGTCCTTTTTTACAGTCTCTTTGTTGTGTCTCTGGTAAGGCTTGAGGAAAACATATTCATATCCTCCTTCGGTGAATTCGATCTCCTTACCATTAAGAAATACTTTCAATAATCTGCCTCCTTACCAATCAAACAAGAAGAAACTTCCCTTTGCTTGCTTTTGAGTTAACTGCGGCTGCCGGGTTTATAAGCCTCAGATTGACCTTCCTTACACAGCGGGCATTCTGTCTGTTCCCATGATTGAATATCCATGGACAGAACCGCCTCTTGTTTAACCCCAAAAGACACACTTCCATTGCTGCGGTCTACCAGCACTGCTACCCCGGCTACCTCTCCGCCAGCTGCTTTAACTGCGTCCATGACTTCTTTTACTGATCCTCCGGTAGTCACCACGTCTTCAACTACCAGAACTTTTTGTCCCGGGTCTATGGTAAATCCACGTCTAATTTCCATTTTACCATCTTTTCTTTCGGCAAATATTCCCGGCACCCCAAGTTGACGCGCTACTTCATAAGATACAATAATTCCACCCATGGCCGGTCCTACTACCAGTTCGATCCCGTCGTTTTCAAATTTATCAGCAATATGTCGGGCCAACTGCTCTGTATAGGTCGGATACTGCAGTACCTGGGCACACTGCATATATTGATTACTGTGCCGTCCAGATGTCAACAGGAAATGTCCCTCCATCAAAGCTCCAGAAACACTGAATATTTTTACTGCTTCTTCCCTGCTCAACATTATCTATTCCTCCAATTCATTAATTATTTTCAAAGCAGCTTCAACCGGGCTGCCGGCTTTTACTATCGGTCGGCCGATCACCATATAATCAGCCCCCATATCCAGGGCCTGCCTGGGGGTAGTAATCCGTTTCTGGTCGTTAGCTTCTGACCAGGCCGGTCTTATCCCTGGTGTAACTATCTTGAAATCAGGCCCGCACGCCTGTCTAATAGCTCCTATCTCCTGAGGTGAACAAACTACCCCTTTTATTCCGCATTCCTGTGCCATGATAGCCCATCTGACAACCAGGTCTTCAATCTGCATATCCTTAACATACATCTCCTGTTTCAGCTGTTCTTGATTAATACTAGTCAGCACAGTTACTGCCAAAGTGATAGGCTCCGGCCGCTCCAGACGTTTAGATTCCTGCTTGAGTTCATCGGCCAGTGCCTGCATCATTTCCCGACCTCCCGCTGCATGCACGTTAAACATATGGCATCCCAGCCGAGCCATAACTCGACCTGCAGCGGCCACGGTATTGGGTATATCATGAAATTTTAAATCCACAAACACCTTTCCGCCCAGTTCATTGATTTCCCTGACTATGTCTGGTCCAACACTATTATATAGCTGCATACCGACCTTAAATACTCCTACATATCCAGCTAATTCCCTTACCAGTGAAATCGCCTTTTCTTTGGAATCCACATCCAGTGCTAATACTATTCTATCCTGGGCCTGCATCTTGTTACCTCCTTATCTGATGGCAGCTAAGCATGGCAGTTGCTGCAATCTATAGCAGCATTTATAATACGGCTGCACCCACCAGTTCATTTATTCCTGTTAGTCCCTGCTCCGTTACATATTTCTCCAATCCCAGGGCAATCTCCTCTGCCACGACGGGATTAACAAAATTGCCGGTGCCAATAGACACTGCACTGGCTCCTGCCATAATAAATTCCAGGGCATCCCGGGTATTAAGAATTCCTCCTCCACCCAGTATGGGAAGATCTACTTCTTTATACACCTGGTAAATCATGCGCAGAGCAACCGGTTTTATAGCCGGGCCCGACAGACCTCCAAATATATTGCCCAAAACCGGCTTTCTTCTATCAATGTCAACAGCCATACCCATTAAGGTATTTATCATAGATAGAGCATCGGCTCCTCCATCCCTGGCTGCTCTTGCAATGCTTACAATGTCAGTTACATTAGGTGATAGCTTAGGTATTACCGGCAGACTGGTTTCCGATTTTACAGCCTCAACCACCTGTTTTACCAGATCCGGGTCAGTTCCGAACTGCATTCCACCCTGTTTCACATTGGGACAGGAAATGTTCAATTCTATACCAGCAATACCTGGGTGTTTATCGATTTTCCTGCTCAGCAGAGCATACTCATCCACCGTGTTTCCAGCAATATTAGCTATTACAGTCACTCTATCTTCTATCAGTGAAGGCAGATAAACGTTTAGAAATACATCTATGCCGGGATTCTCCAGACCGATGGCGTTAAGCATGCCGGCTGGTGTTTCATAGATTCTGGGAGCTGGATTACCGCAACGCTCTTCCAGGGTAGTTCCCTTTACTATAACCGCTCCAATTCTCGAAATATCTATAAAATCCTGATACTCACGCCCATATCCAAAAGTTCCAGATGCTACTGCAACCGGGTTCTGCATCTTCAGGCCACCTAGATTTACAGACATGTCGATCAGGTTCTCCCTGGTTTCCTCATTCAAAAAGACTACCTCCTGTCTATGATATGGTAAGTATAATGTTCCAGGCTATTATTCAAGCTTCATTCAGCCAGGTAAAGATGACAAATCTCCTGTCCCTATATGGGGAGAAGCATCGGGTACCGGCTCCAATAAGGGCGCTCATGATCCCCCAGTTGATAATTGGACAGCATCCAGGGGGAATACGGGTCCATCTTTACATATTTTAACGTAGGCAGTATCGGTTTCTTTCAATTTTCGGGCGCATCCCAAGCAGGCTCCTACTCCGCAGGCCATATGTTCTTCCAGTGATAATTGTCCGGATATGCCGTGCTGTGATGCATAAGCGGCTACTGCTGACATCATAGGCTCCGGACCACAGGTATATATATAGTCTGTAGGGAGTGGTTCCAAAGCTTCTTTCATCATATCGGTTAGCAATCCTTTATAACCAGAGCTTCCATCCATGGTGGCAACTTTATATTCCACTCCCAGTTTGCTGAACCTTCCCTGGGAACAAAGTTCATCACTGCTTCCAGTTCCATGAAGCACAATAACCTCGTTATGCCGTGCCACTAGCTCACGGGTAAGGAAAAGCAGCGGTGCAATTCCTACCCCTCCTCCTATTAGGATAACTCTCCGGTTCTGGACCAGGTCGAATCCCAGACCCAGAGGCCCCATGACATCAATAAGCTGCCCAGATCCATATCTGCTTAAAAGCTGAGTACCCCGACCTACTATTTTATATAACAGGGTTATTCGTCCCGCATCCGGCTCTACATCGTAAAGGCTTAAGGGGCGTCGCAGTAAGGGATCGCTGTAATCTCCCAGCCTGACGTTCACAAACTGTCCTGGTTTAGATTCAGCGGCAATCCCCGGAGCTAGAAATTCCATTTCCCACAGGTCTCTGCCTGTTTGATGGTTGCTAATAACTGTTCCTTTTTCAGCTAAAGGCATCCTGCTACCTCCATGGTTTATTTTTTTACAAAAATGTCTCCATCCTAACTCTATTTATGCATTGCAGCTAGATATTCCTGCAAGGGCCTTATCTGCGCATTTTCACTGCCGATTCTGCTCCCGGTCTGCAATACCTCCATCACCACTTTAAGGGTATCCAATGAGGTAAGACAGGGCACGTTTAGTTCAACAGCAGCCCGCCGTATCTGAAAACCATCGCTGTATGGCTTTTTGCCATGAGTCAGGGTGTTGACAATGAAATCAACCCGACCTTCCCGAATAAGATCGACAATATTGGGTGAACCTTCCTTTATCTTTTTAACCGTTTCGACTTTAATTCCTTGTTCTCTTAAGGCCCTGGCTGTACCCTCGGTGGCGGTTATCTTAAATCCCATCCTGGCAAATTCGGACAGGAGAGGAATGGCTTCTTTCTTATCTCGCTCTGCGATAGTTGCTACTATATTTCCCTCTTCTGGTATTTCTACCCCGGCTGATATCAAACCTTTATATATGGCACTCTGCAGCGAGTAATCAATACCCATCACTTCACCGGTGGATTTCATCTCCGGACCTAAAGTGATATCTACCTGATGGAGTTTATTGAAGGAAAATACCGGGACCTTAACTGCGTAGAATCCCATTTCTGGATATAACCCACCCTGGTGACCCATATCTCTCAAGGTTTTTCCGAACATTATCTCGGTGGCTAATTTCACCATAGGTATCCCAGTAGTTTTGCTGATAAACGGTATGGTCCGGCTGGATCTGGGATTTACCTCGAGCACATAGAGTTCACCTGCATGTTCTACGAACTGTATGTTTATCAACCCTCGCACATCAAGTTCCAAAGCCAATCGAGTGGTGTAATCTACTACTTTATCCCTGATCTCGGGACATATATCATGGGCAGGAAATACCGCAGTGCTGTCACCAGAATGTACCCCGGCCCGTTCGATATGCTGCATAATACCAGGTATCAGGACTTCCTGGCCATCACAGACGGCATCTACTTCTATCTCTTTGCCCATCAAGTACTTGTCAACCAGAACCGGATGCTCTTTATTTACCCGGGCCGCTGTTTCCATATACTGTTTCATCTCATCAATGTTGTCTACTATTTCCATGGCTCTGCCGCCCAGCACGTAGGAAGGCCTTACCAGCACCGGATAGCCAATAGTTTCTGCTGCTTTAATGGCTTCCTCCACCGAGTACACGCTTTTTCCCGGCGGTCGAGGTATTCCTAAATTTTCAACCATGGCATCAAATCGTTCCCGGTCTTCCGCCCGGTCGATGCTCTCGTTGGAGGTACCCAAAATCCTTATGCCTGCCCGAGATAAAGGGCCGGCCAGATTAATTGCAGTCTGTCCTCCAAACTGTACAATGACTCCTTCCGGATTCTCCTCCTCCAGTATATTCATAACATCCTCAAATACCAGCGGTTCAAAATATAAGCGATCGGAAGTATCAAAATCAGTACTAACCGTTTCCGGATTGTTATTAACTATTATGGCTTTGATTCCTGCGTCTCGCAAAGCCCATACGGCATGCACCGAACAGTAATCGAACTCGACCCCCTGCCCGATGCGGATCGGCCCCGAGCCAATAACCAGCACTTTTCGTTGGTTCGGCTCATGGGTTGCTTCATTCTCCTGCTCGTAACAGGAATAAAAGTAAGGGGTTTGAGCATCAAATTCAGCGGCACAAGTATCTACCTGTTTATAGGTTGGTATTATACCCTTCTCCCGCCGAAATCTGCGCACATCTTCTTCCTGGATACCTTTTATAGTGGCTATCTCGCTATCGGAAAAGCCCATTTTCTTGGCTGCAGTCAGGGTTTCTCCATCCAGGGCTTTGTCCTTTAGAGCAAGTGCAAAATCAATAATATTTTTCAACTTTTTTAAAAAGTATTTATCTATCTGGGTGATATCCCATATTTCCTCTATGGTAAATCCGCGGGTAAATGCCTCAGCTATAATAAATATCCTCTCATCATCTGCATACTGCAAACGGGTTCTTAATCCCTCATCACTTACTTCCTGCAGTTCAGGTAAAAGCAGTCCATTAAGACCTATTTCCAGAGAACGTATGGATTTTAAAAAGGCTGCTTCAAAACTGCGGTCAATGGCCATTACTTCTCCAGTAGCCTTCATCTGAGTCCCCAGTTTACGATCCCCAAAAACGAATTTATCGAAAGGCCAACGCGGTACCTTTAACACTACATAGTCAATAGCCGGTTCAAAACAGGCAGTAGTAGTACCGGTAACAGTATTAGGTATTTCATCCAGGTAATATCCGATAGCTATTTTGGTAGTTACCCGGGCTATAGGATAGCCGGTAGCTTTCGAAGCCAGAGCACTGGAACGGCTGACCCGGGGGTTGACCTCAATAACATAATACTTTTTGCTAAACGGGTCCAAGGCGAATTGTATATTGCAGCCTCCTGCTATTTTTAGGGCTCTAATTATCTTAATCGAAGCTGACCTCAGCATCTGGTATTCTTCATCAGTTAAGGTTTGAGCTGGTGCAGCTACTATACTGTCGCCGGTATGGATACCTACCGGGTCCAAATTTTCCATAGAACAGATGGTAATGCAGTTATCATTGGCATCCCGCATTACTTCAAACTCAATCTCCTTATATCCGGCCACGCTTCTTTCAATAAGAGCCTGATGGATGGGACTGCTCTTTAATCCCCGATTGACGATGTTCAACAGTTCTTCTTCATCGGTGCAGTTGCCGCCGCCCGTTCCACCCAGGGTATAAGCGGGACGTACAATAAGCGGATATCCTATCTGATTGGCGAAATCAATAGCTTCCTGTACTGAATGCACTATAACGCTTTCCGGTATCGGTTCATTTATTTCCTGCATAGTATCCTTGAACATCTCCCTATCTTCAGCTCGATAGATAGCATCCAGAGGCATGCCTAATACCGGTACTCCCTTTTCATCCAGAATCCCAGCTTTATCCAGTGCCAGGGCCATATTGAGTCCTATTTGTCCCCCGAGATTGGCAATGATCCCATCCGGTTTTTCTTTGTCCAGAATTTTAACCACGCTTTCGATGGTTATGGGCTCCATATATACCGAATCGGCAATATCAACATCGGTCATAATCGTAGCTGGATTGCTGTTTAGGAGAATAACCTTGATTCCTTCTTCTTTGATCGCTCTACAGGCTTGAGTTCCTGCATAATCAAATTCCGCTGCCTGTCCGATGATAATTGGACCTGAGCCAATTACCAGTACTTTTTTCAAATCCTTATTCAGGGGCATAAAATTTCCCTCCATTTATAGCTGTATTAATCAAGCAATTAGAGCATATTAACAAATTCGTCATAATAAAAACCAGTCTCACTATATCCAGAAAAACCTTCGGGGTCGAACTGGACCGAAAAAGCTGGATACTCCCGATGCCTGATTCCTTCGATGCTATCATCGTTAAGGCTGCGTAAAGTAACCTCCCAACCATGGTCTGTAAGTGATTTTTCTTCTATAGTAAAACCGTGGTTTTGAGTAGTAATATACACCCGGCCATTATGCAAATCCTTAACCGGATGATTGGTCCCCCGATGTCCGTATCTTAGACGGCTGGTTGCAGCTCCCATAGACAGGGCCAGAATCTGGTGCCCCAGGCCGATACCGAATACCGGTACTCTTCCAACAAGAGCCCGGCACGCATCTATAGCATACTGAAGAGCCTGGGGATCTCCGGGACCATCAGACAGAAATACCCCATCGGGTCGGAGCTCTATTATCTCTGCAGCAGTAGTAGTGGCTGGAACAGCAATAACCTGACAACCCCGTTCAGTAAAAGAATCTATAACTCCCTTTTTAGTCCCCAGATCTATCATAACGATGCGTTTTTCTCCTGAGCCAAAACTCATGATATTTTTGCGGGTGACGAATCTAACCATGTCACCAGTTAAATCCCGCGCTTCTTTCTTAGCCTTTTGTATGAGCCTTTCCAAACTGTTCAGATTATCAGTGATGACACCTCCCATGGTGCCATTACTTCTCAGTTCCCGGGTGAGCGCCCGGGTATCCACCTCGGTCAGCACCGGAATTTCGCTCTTATTCAAGAAGGTAATCAAGTCCGTTTCCATCTCATAATGACTGGGGAAATCAGTCGCCTCTCTTAAAACCAAACCTTTCACCATGGCAGAACGAGAAGCAAAACTTCTTTCATTGAATCCTACATTTCCCACCAGCGGGTAGGTCATAACCACAATCTGCCCATAATATGATGGATCAGTGATGATATCCTGGTAACTTATCATAGCAGTACTGAATACCACTTCTCCTCCTGCCATACGACAGTCGTTCAGCAGTTTACCAGGGAAAACCCGGCCGTTTTCTAGAACCAGGTAGCCTTTCATTGTTTTTATCACTCCTTAAACTATGCTGCCCTCACGGGCTACTATTTTCCCTTTTACAATGGTTATTACCGGCCAGCCTTTTAATTCCATACCTTTAAAAGGGGTATTTTTTCCCTTGGAATAGAAATTCTCCGGATTCACCTTGCGCACTTCTTCTGGGTCGATTATCGTAATATCTGCTGCCTTTCCTATTTCAAGAGTGCCGCGATCAAGACGCAATACATCAGCTGGCCCGCAGGTGAACAATCTCACCATATCAAATATATCAAGTAATCCCTGGTCTACCAGGCGGTCCATTATGACTGCCACAGCTGTTTCCAGTCCTGATATACCCATAGCTGCCAGCTGAAATTCACAATCCTTGGCTTCCTGGTGATGAGGGGCATGATCGGTGGCTATGCAGTCCACTGTTCCATCCTGCAGTGCTTCGATCAAAGCCTGTATATGTTCGGTAGATCTAAGGGGCGGGTTAACCTTGGTATCAGTATTATAATCACCCAAAATTTCATCACTCAGAGTAAGGTGATGGGGAGTTACTTCACAGGTAACATTAATACCTTTTTCTCTGGCCATCCTTACCAGTTCAATAGAGCCACGGGTAGAAACATGGCAGAGATGAATATGCCCTCCGGTTAATTCGGCCAGTCGTATATCACGTGCCACCATTAATTCTTCTGCAGCGGCAGGTATGCCTCTTAATCCATAGATGGTAGAATAATATCCCTCGTGCATTTGTCCGTCATGAGAAAGATCCAGGTCTTCACAATGGGAAAGCACTGGTATACCAAACATTTTAGTATATTCAAGTGCATTACGCATGACACTGGCTTTCTTAACCGGTTTGCCATCATCAGATATGGCTATGCACCCGGCAGCCAGCAGGTCGGCAACTTCACTCAGTTCTTTTCCTTCCTGCTTCTTGGTTATGGTGCCGATAGGGAAAACATTAACTACCCCGGCTTTTTCAGCCTTCTCCCTGATAAAACGAACTACCGGAGCACTATCTGCCACTGGATCAGTATTGGGCATACAGCAAACAGATGTAAATCCTCCTGCTGCCGCCGCCCGGGTTCCAGTAGCTATGTCTTCTTTATATTCAAAACCTGGTTCTCTTAAATGGACATGCATATCAATAAATCCAGGACAGACTATCATATTCGAGGCATCGATTACGTCACCGTCCTCAGGGTCAATATTGATACCAATCTCGATAATGGAACCATTCTCAATCAGTACATCCATAATATCGTCCAGCTCATTTGCAGGGTCAATAACCCTTCCGCCTTTAACCAGCAATCTCATCTTTTGCCCCCCCCATCATTAAGAACAGCAGTGCCATCCTTACGGCAACTCCGTTGGTAACCTGTTCATTAATCACCGAACGAGACCCATCAGCAACCTCGCTGGATATTTCCACACCCCGGTTCATAGGGCCAGGATGAAGCACCAGTACATCCTCCCTGGCAAGCTTCAAGTGCCGGTTGCTGAGCATATACAAATTCGAATATTCGTCCAAAGAAGGGAATAAACCAGCCTCTTGCCTCTCCCTCTGAATTCTAAGAACATTTATAACATCAACATCTTCTAATGCCTGGTCCAGATTATAATAGGCTTTGGCTCCCATCTTTTCAATTTCTGGCGGCATTAAGGTAGAAGGTCCAACCACTCTTACTTCACAGCCAAACTTGGTTAAACCGTATATGTTGGAACGAGCAACCCGGCTGTGCAAAATATCTCCTACAATTGCTACTTTTAACCCTTCCAGGGTTCCCTTGCTCTCCCTTATACTGTACATATCCAACAAGGCCTGGGTGGGATGTTCATGTTCCCCGTCACCAGCGTTGATTACTTTCATACTCGTGTTGCGGGCTGCGTAATGAGCAGTCCCACTCATGGCATGCCTCATCACCATAAGATCAAATCCCATCACTTCGATGGTCTTTAAAGTATCACGCAGACTTTCTCCCTTCTGTACACTGCTGGTGGATACAGCCAGGTTAACCGTGTCAGCACTTAAGTATTTCCCGGCAATTTCGAAAGACGTCCGGGTGCGGGTGCTGTTCTCATAAAAAATGGTCACCATAGCCTTGCCTCTTAATGTGGGGACCTTCTTAATATCCCTCTTTATAATGTCCTTCATCGGTACAGCTGTGTCTAAAATTAATTCGATTTCTTCCCTGCTGAGATCCTTGATCCCCAGCAGATCTTTTCGGTCGAATTTCACCGCCAAGCCTCCTTTGTCTTTTTTCGCGGCAGAATATCCACCACGCTGCCCACTCCAAATGTCTTAACAACAAGGGCAGGTCGTAAAAAAACCTTCCCTGCCCACAGGCGGCAAGGAAGGTATTACTAACGCTGCTTCCCCTTGCCAGCCTCACGGGACTGAGTTAAAGGGTCTTTTGCTACGAATCACCAACTATTTCCTGTATTATTACTTTGTCGTCACCATCCAATTCGCTGACCAGAACAGCTATGTTTTCCTGCTGTGAGGTGGGAACATTTTTACCGATAAAATCAGCCTTAATTGGTAATTCCCTATGTCCCCGATCGACCAATACGGCTAGTTGTATGCTGGTTGGCCTTCCCAAGTCGATCAGGGCATCCATCGCCGCCCTGACTGTTCTCCCGGTATACAACACATCATCTACCAGCACTATAGTCTTCTGATTAATGTTGAAATTCACTTCTGTTCTGCGCACCAGTGGTTGGGAAGCGAGGGTAGTTAAATCATCTCTATATAGAGTAATATCCAGTATCCCCACCGGCACCTTTATGCCCTCAATTTGATCAATCCGCTCTGCCAGACGGTAGGCCAGTGGACCACCCCGCCTGCGGATGCCGATAAGAACAACATTATCTACACCCTTATTTCTCTCAATAATTTCATGGGCTATCCTGGTCAAGGCTCTTTTTATCGCCACCTCATCCATGATAGTGTTTTTATCCCGAACTTCCACTGCTGCCCTCCTAACTCAGGCCAATAAAAAGCCTGCTTTCAGCCGTAAGACTAAAGGCAGGCATAGATATATCCTGTCAATCCTTGCTAGCCTCACGGGGCCAACTTAAAGGTTCTGAATGAATTCTAATCCAAGCCAAACCAGATGTCAAGAGCACACAAAGCCAGGGGCGAGCCAGGGGGACGGTTCTCTTGGCCCACCAGGCAAAACCAAGCGGGCCAAGAGAACCGTCCCCCTGGCTCGATTTTTCTCATCCCCTTGTGTCCATAAAGTGTTTCTACTACACTAAAGTAAAAACCAGGAAAGGCGGCAAGAAAATTTGAATCATGAACAAAAAAATTTGATTGATATAGATCCTAACCCGGCAGGTTCAGAAAGTATTGGCACTATTATTCAAGGATATAAAGCTTATCAAATTCTAAAAGCGGTAATTGAATTATCTTTATTTGATTTCCTTGATCAGTCTGGATTAAGCAGCCTGGAAGAGATTAGTATTGCAACAAATATTAACACCAGGTATATACACAGCCTTTTACAGACCCTGGTTGAACTGGGTTTATTGATAAAATTGGATCATAGGTACTGTAATTCAGAGCTCGCAGGACAATTTCTAGTAAAGAGCAGCTCCAACTATCAAGGTGATATCATTAGAATGGTTGAAGAAAGCGGTAAATGGAATAATCTACAGGAGAGGCTTACCCGCAGCGGCACTAAGAAACGCTATGATAACACTGGTATCGGATGGGATACTATTAAATCCTTGAGCCAGCGGAGTTTGCAGGGTGAGCTACAGGCGGTAAGCCAGGCCATCGTTAAGTGGAAAGGCTTTCCGCAAGCAGATTCGGTTCTCGATATCGGCGGGGGCCATGGCTTGTATACCATATCATTATGTCAGGTCAATCCTAGTTTAAAGGGACTTGTTTTTGAACAGGCTCATGTAACTGATCTCACCAAGAAGTTTATTTCCAGATATCATCTCGAGAACAGAGTGAAAGTGCAGGCCGGTGATATAGCTGAAGATACGCCGACAGGCAGGCATGATATCGTACTTGTTTCTCATTTTCTGTACAAATTCAGCCAGGACTTGCCATCTATGCTGAACAAGATATCTTCATGTCTTAAACCTGGCGGTTTGTTAGCATCTAATCACTGGTTTATCCAAACCAATGATACAAGCTCCATTATTGAACAGATGGGCTTATATGAACTGGATAAATCACTTAACAGTCCTGGACACAATATATGCCCTCTAGAAGAATTTGCGGTTCAACTTAACCGCGCAGGCTTTAGTGTCTTCAAAATCTTAGACATTCCTAGTAGTTTTGATGGATCAAAGCTGCATATGGCAGTTAAAAATGCCTGAGGGGGGAACTACAGGCCACAGGGGGACGTTTTTGTTGTGGCCCCGGTGCCAGGCACCGTTCTGTAAAGGCTACAACAAAAACGTCCCCCTGTGGCTCCTTTACGATTTCTCTAATTCCCCGATTATCTTTTTAAAATACTCGGGCGGTTCACTGGTAAACTCCAGGTATTGTCCGCTTCTAGGATGGATAAATCCCAGCAGCTGTGCGTGCAGGGCCTGGGATTCCAGGTTAAAGTGTTTTTTAGCGGAACTGTAAAGCGGGTCTCCTACTACCGGGTGTTTGATATAGGCAAAGTGAACCCGGATCTGGTGCGTACGCCCGGTTAGAAGTTTTACCTTGACCAGGGTATAGTTGTTAAATCTCTGTAATACTTGATAATTACTTATGGCCGGTCTGCCGTTACCTATCACCGCCATCTTCTTGCGATCCACCTTGCTCCTGCCGATGGGTGCATCAATAGTACCCAGATTTTCTTTAAGCTGACCATGAACCAGAGCTATATACTCACGGTTTATGCTATGGTCTTTTATCTGTGCGGCCAGACTACGATGGGCAGCGTCATTCTTAGCAACCACCATCACTCCAGAAGTATCTTTGTCCAATCTATGTACAATCCCAGGCCGCAATTCCCCATTAATACCGGATAAATCCCGGACGTGATACATCAATGCATTTACCATGGTTTGATCATAATGTCCAGGGGACGGATGTACTACCATACCTTTCTCTTTGTTTATCACAACCAGGTCTTCATCCTGGTAAATTATCCGCAGAGGCAAATCTTGAGCGGCAATTTCAAGCCTTTCCGGGGCGGGGATTTCTACTATTATCTCCTGACCTTCACTCACCCGATAGCTGCCTTTGCAGATCAGACCATCCACCAAAACAAGTCCATCTTTTATTAAATTCTTAACCATAGTACGGGAAAGCCCGGATACCTGTTCAGCCACGAAGGAATCCAGCCTCTCTCCCTCCATATCTTCTTCAACCATTATTATTGCCTTATCACCCATTTAGATGTTCACTCCGCTCTTCCAAAAAAACATACCATAACAAAAGAATCCCACCAATAACGATAGCCATATCTGCTATATTAAATATCGGCCACCAGTGCAGGTCCAGAAAATCTATGACATATGTAAACCGTACTCTATCTATCAGGTTTCCTGCGGCACCTCCGCTTAGAAGTCCCAGTATTAATGCCAGGCGTACGGGAGGTCGGTATACAACAGCCCAAATCGCTAATGCAGCCACCACTATCACCGAAGCAATAATAAAAAATAAAACCTTACCCTGCATGATACTAAAGGCAGCCCCTTCGTTCTGAACATAAGTCAGCCAGAGCACCCCATCGATTAAAGCCCTGCTCTCACCCGGACCGAAAGTGCTGCTTATCCACCATTTGCTGCTCTGATCTAGAGCTATAACCAAGACTAAAATCAGCCAGTAATACAAAATGAACCCTCCGCTGCTGGATTATTAATAATTGTTAATATTGTACGCTACAATAACGCTTAAAACAAGAAAGGCAGCCGTCCCAAGTCAACGTATTGGAATCCAGCATTGACGCGGATAATATTTGATAAGGTTTTCGAGGGGAAGATAAGGAAAACAATAGGGATGAAGCTCTCTAGGCAGGTTTAGGTAAGTATCCGCCCATCCATAGACAGCATACCAGCAACAAAGATAAACTGCATTTTGTTACATTCTATTAAAGTAAGCTATTATTCTTTCTTTCTCTATATAGGCAACCCCGCCGGCAGTTGCCAGCCAGTAATTGCTATTTCTATCCTGCATTACTTTCATGACTTCATTATGCGGCAGTCCCTC
Organism: Syntrophomonas sp.; assembly: GCA_016841425.1. Lineage (GTDB taxonomy): Bacteria > Bacillota > Syntrophomonadia > Syntrophomonadales > Syntrophomonadaceae > JAAYJK01. The sequence continues at coordinate 95,336 of JAENZE010000013.1, forward strand.
GGACATAGTTAAAAGTATGGACTTCCCATCCTTAATCAAAGAAATGCCCTGAAACTCATAGCCTATCCACATAATTCCTGAATCATCCTGGAATATGGAACGTATTTTACCGTCCAATACTCCATCGGCACTACCCAGAGTCTTCTTGGGGACCCATCGATCATTATTAATGCTTAAGCAACATAGACCTCCCTTATCGTAAAAACCGGTTGCTACTAGAATCTCTGAATCAGATATGGAATAGATGTCATTAATACTATTATGCGGCAGACCATTGTTAATGTCATAATAGTCCCACCTGCCATTATGGAAATAAGACAAGCCACCCTGCGGTGAAACGGCAGAACCGAACCATATTCCCCCTCCTTTATCAGCATAAATTTCACTCACCATATCCACCATTAAACCTTTATCCTGATTGATAACTTCCCCTATCTTATCTTCAATAGAAACCGCACCATTCCAGGTCCCCACCCATATAGATCCCTCTACAGTACAGCTGAGAGAATTCACTCGGTTATCCGGCAATCCCTTTTGTTCATTAATTAATTGTGATTTCCCGGTATTGGGATCATATACGCTTATTCCCTGGTTATGACCGATCCATACTTTCCCATCCTCATCCAGCAGAATAGATTTGGCGTAAGAAATACCCTCCAGTTCTTTTAACAATCCTCGATTTTGAATAGTTGTGGTATTAAAACTGTAAACACCTTCTCGAGCAGAAACATAAAGCGTATCATCATCCAAAGCCATATCAAAAGCAATGCCTTTATCGCCGAAAGTGATAAATCCTATATTATTCGGTTCTACCTGGCCAGTACTATGTGCCAGCCAGTATATACCCCATGATGCCGACAGCAATACCATTATAGCCAGCAAGATTTTTGCCAGTTTAAGATTCATATATAACACACCAGTTTATCATTTTATTGCTGCTCATCATCCTCATCATCATCCGGCCTGGGAATCGGGTCTACATATACCCCGTCTATTCCGCTATTATTCCCCCAATCCCCACCGGGACTGGAACTGCTGTCACCCGAACCTGCTCCCGTATCACCACCAGATTCATAATCCCCGCTCAGTGCCCCGGATAGACCCTTACCGATTGAGTCCCCTATATTACCAAAGGCAGACATCATAGTTCCAACCTGAATCAGCACCTTTCCAACTGCACACAGGGATGCTATAGCCAGCCCTTTATCAAAGCCGGTTAACGGCATGCCGGTAATAAGATCACGGCCGGCAGCTAGGTCGGCCATACCTTTTATAGCTCCTATCATCGGAATTGCACTAAATGCTAAAGAAACATAACAGAGGGCAGCCACTGCCAGAGCAGCCAGCAATACCCGCATTGCCCCATCTGATCTAAGCCAGTCCCAGAAGTTCGCTCCACCTTCAATCCAACCACCATCATGTGCAAAAGCAATACCTGATAAATTCAAAAACACAAACACGGTTAAGCAAAAACAGAACAAGCCCATATGTGCAGGAACCTTTTTTCCGAATAATCCAGGCAGCAATTTTAAAACGGTCAGTACAATCAGAACCAGGGTTGGCATAAAATACAGGTAACCATGCGGAATTATAAGGCCTACCATCATGACTATCAGCAAACCTAAAGCTGTTCCCCGCAGTAAAGCAGCCAGCAAATCAATATAGAATATTCTGATACCCCGCATATGGAATAGTAACAACATATCATGCCAGATAACAAATAAAACATTGAGCAATAAGCTCTTTTCCCGGGCTGCTGCTAATAGATAGATTATCATACCTAATAACAGTATAAAAACCGGGTTCTGGACCAGCCCCCCTATCGCCGCTCCCAGAACAGCACCCAACAGCAGCATGGTGCTTGCTGGACCATATCTTAAATCATCAATGTATTGAGACAAGTTCCAAAAAACGGACTTGGTAAATGCACTTATTCCCATACTGGAGATTTTGCTGAAGCCGCGAGCGAGCAGCAGGAAAAACAATGGCAGCACCAGAAAAGCCGCCCTGCTTCGCATTATATAAACCCAATATACATTTTCACTGCCTTCCAGACTGACTATATATCTTAACAGCCATCCGGCTGTGAACAGTCCATCATTATGTTCCCAAAGCCCCTCATTGACATATGCAATCAAAAAAGCATACAGAGCCAAGGCGCCGGCTGACAAGAGAAATGATATTATGAGTCGCAGCGGCAGTTTTTCCCTAAACTTAGTACGATATTCTCTGGCAAATGCTCTTATTGCCGATTCTTTTCCTAAAACAAAGGTTTCCATTATTGACCTCCTCTAAGAAGTACCCTGAGCCATCCCTGTCTTCCAGGACACCTTATACTTCTTTATTTATTATCGAAAAAAATTATATTTTGTTTGGGAATACTTCTCTATATTAATATTCCTGCTCATCGATCTATCTCCTGCTGTTAGAATATTAAACAAAATAAAAAACCTCCGGTGTAGGAGGTTTTAGGCCAAGAATTAATCACTTAATCATCTTCAGGAATCCAAAAGAGATTATCTTAACTAAGCCGGGGTATCAGATATAACCCTAACGCAATTATTGTTCTGCCTATTATATCTCATTTATCCATAGGACCATGGATGTGCCTTTTTCCACTAATCGTTTCCATCCTAACTTCTGTGCGGTATCATCCAAATCGGCCATTAATACTAATTCCTCAGTTAATATACCATCAGGACACAAAGCCGCGATCCATTGCATCCAGTTTTTTCCATACCTCTCTCGAAGCAGCTTCTTAAACTCCAGGTATCCAACCTCTTTGACTGTAATCACAATGAAACAAACCTCCTTTATCCCAATCGCTGAACAAAGTAAACCTGTTTCCCATACCACTCGAAAAAAGTTCCCCCTCAAACTTAATTATATTTTACATAATTCGACACTGTGCGGCAAATTATTTTTCAAGAGATAAGTCTTCGCAGTCAGAGAGTTTTAGTTACTCAAGCTGTTTGAACATATTCTTTTATAGCATTACAAGGACAGTCTTCTTTGCACAAACCACATCCAATGCAGATATTCTGATCAATTTTATACTCACCAAAAATATTAATAGCTTCAACCGGGCAAATGTCAATGCAAAGTCCACAGGCTGAACAGTAATTATTGTCAATTACATACATAATTCATAATCCCTAACTAGGCTATAACAACGAGGCAATGATATTCCGCTGAATATTATTAGTTCCTTCTACAGTTGATAATACCCTGGCATCCCTCAACAGCTGCTCAGACACGCTGCCTTTTTCAAAGGCTCGGGAAGCTAAAATATCAGCTGCTATCCCGGTAACTTCCTGGGCTATAATACTGGCACTTAATTTAGCCATAGCTGAAGCAATGGTGTAGTCATCTCCTTGATCGATCAGCCAGCAGGCCTTCCAGGTCATCAAGCGGGCCATCTCGATCTTGGTGGCCATTTCCACAAGATCATAAGCTACCGCCTGATGATTTTTTATTTTCTTGCCAAACTGCAATCTATTTTCAGCATATTCATAGGCCAGCTCATAGGCCGCCCGGGCTATACCTACCGAAGTAGCTCCAACAACCACCCGTCCGATATCAAGCGTCTGACTCAAAAGCAGGTATCCGCTATATGACTCATCAAGTTTAATTACCATATCCGACTCTATAACCGCATTATCAAAAAGAACCTCGGCTATATGAGCATACTCCAAAGCTGCTATGTCCCTGGTACTGCCAATTGTTACTCCTGTTGTGCGGGCCGGAATAATGAAACATCTAAGGGAAGCTTTTTTGTGTAATTTGTCAGTCATGGCAAATACTGATATAAAGTCAGCCTGCGGAGCATTAAATATATAATCCTTACATCCATTTAAGACAAATCCCCGCCTGGTTTTATTTGCGTAGGTTTGCATGGAATTGATATCAGACCCCCCTGACGGTTCGGTTACGGCAAATGAAGCTATTCTTACATTCTTTCCAGTCAACAGAGGAAGATAACGTTCTTTCTGGGAGCTGCTGCCTGCTAGTAGTATAGGCTGTACTGCATGAACATTAGTATCAACCACGGCAGCCAGACCTGGACATCCTGCTGCAATCTCCTCAATAACCAATGCTGTGGTAAATATATCCAGACCTAAGCCCCCGTACTCTACAGGGATGGTTGGGCAGACCAGGTTCAATTCACTTAATTGATTAACCAGATACCAGTCAAACTCCTGCTGTCGGGAAAAACTATTAACAAGTACATATGGTTTTATTTCCTGCTCAACTAGTTCTCTAACCTGCATGACCAACTGCTTTTGTCTGTCGTTCAAGCTAAAATCCATTTAAGTCTCCCCCCCATTCCTTTTCCACTTCAAAAACTGGATATACTCGTCAACCTGCTTAACTTCATCGTCTCCAAGCCGATATATATCATTTATTATTTTCAACATAAGGCTATCCTGAGAGCTATACAAATATTTATCACTGCTGCTATCAGTAAAATTCTCAACAAAATAGTCCATCGGTTTGCCCAATACTTCAGATAATTTTTCCAATTGTGACAGGTAAATTCTGCGCTTGCCTTTTTCATAATTGGATAAAGCGGACTGAGAACAGCCAATGGCACTGGCCAGCTGTTCCTGACTCATCCTTTTATCTTCTCTAGCACCCTGTATCTTTTGTCCTAAATCTCGCAAATTCATGTATCAGCACCTCAACACCACGTTCTTCTATTACATTAACAATTCTATCATAAATGTGATATTATTACTCCTGCAAAGCTATTATTACACTATTTTACTATGTAATAATTTCGGGAAATAAGTTATTGTTCTGTCTGAACCCAATTATCTAATAATCATCCTCCCCTTTCCAATTGCCTTTTTTCGCCATTATATGAGATAGGTTCGACTCAATATATTAAACCTGGTGTATCAATAACAGCTCCGGAACAATTTTTCCCCTTGACCTATTTATTACATTTGTGATAATTTAAAATTACATAAGTAATATCTGTTGGTGCATGGTCAAGAAAGGATGGGATAGAAATGTTTGAATTTGTAATGACTGAAGAACAGAAGCTGTTGCGAGACGAAGCCCGGGAAATGGCAAAATGGGTACCCCGTGAATACATCCTGGATATGGACGCCGACAAAATTAAGTATCCAAAAGAATACCTGCAGGAATGTGGGCGGCGTAATCTTATCGGTCTAAGGGTTCCCAAAGAATATGGCGGGCGCGGTTTAAAATGGGAAGACGACATTATTGCCCTTGAAGAACTGGGTGTAAACGGTTACATTTTCGTTTGCACCTATGGTGTAACTGGTGACGTGGTTCCTGAAGCTATCGTTCATTTTGGCACAGAAGAGCAAAAGAAAAAGTACCTGCCGCCTATATGTAAAGCCGAAAAGTTTGCAGCTGAATGTTTAACAGAACCCCGGGGCGGGTCAGATTTTTTTGGTTCTACTACTATGGCCGTGCAGGACGGTAGTGATTTTGTTCTTAATGGTCAAAAACGTTTTATTGTTGGTGGAGAGGGTGCCGATTACTTCCTGGTTTACGCCAAAACCAATCCAGAAGGAGGTCCCGCTAACTCCATGACCTGCTTTATGGTGGAGCGTGAAATGGGAGTTAAGACCGAGTACCTGTATGGACTGATGGGATGCCGGGGGGGTGGAACAGCCCGAGTAGTGTTTGACAATGTTCGGGTTCCCAAGGAAAACGTTATCGGTGAAGTAAACGGTGCTTTCCCTATATTTTATCAAATGATGATACCGGAAAGATTCGGTACTGCCGCCATGACCATCGGATCTGTCCGTCCAGCTCTGGAAATCGCTACCGATTATAGCATGAAGCGAAAAGCTTTTGGTCAAACCATCAACAATTTTCAGGGAGTCAGCTTTAAGATAGCAGACGCAGTAATCAAGCTGGATACCTGCCGGGCCCTAATGTATTCAACAGCCAGGGCCGTGGACACCGGGGCAGACCCCTCATTGTGCCGCCGTCTGGTTTCAGAAGGCAAGAAATTTGTTACCGAACAATGCTGGGATGTCGCCAATTTAGGTATGCAGGTAATGGGAGGAATCGGATACACAGATATTTATCCCTTAGAAAAAATAGTTCGAGATATGAGGCTCTCCATGATCTGGGTAGGCAGTAATGAAATCATGCAGCTTATAGTACAGCATGAATGGTATACTGCCCGGAAAAAGGAACTTAAGAACAACAGCAAACGCGAGAGCGAGTTTGATTGTATCAGTGCTTTTGCTGAAGGTGAAAAAATATACGAATAGATGCCAGGCCCAGCCCTGAAACAAATGAGAAGGAGATGAAAACATGTCAGCTAAATGGAACGAATTATACCGCGAAAAACTTCGGACTCCCGATGAACTGGCCGGAATGATTGAAAACCATGATAAGATATGTTCCCCCACTGCCAACGGAACTCCTCGTATTTTTTGGCACTTTCTTGCTAAACGTATAGAAAACGGGGAGCTGCCCAATCTGGAATTAATTATGGGGTTAAACCTAAATGCTCCTGATATATGTAAAGCAGAAGTCTCATCCAAGTTTTATTATAGAGATGGTTTTACTTCACCAGTTTCTCGCAGAGGCGCCCAGATGGGACTGATAGACCCCGCACCCATAAGGTTTTCCGACATCCCTCGCAGCAACGTAGAACTCAGAGATTATAACGTGGCTACCTTTACCGCCTCGCCCATGGATAAACATGGTTGGTTCAGCGTGGGCCTAAACGCTTCCCACTCGTTTTCTTCGGTTCAGCGAGCCAAACAAAACGGCAAACCCATGAAGATATACCTGGAAGTCAATAATAATCACCCCTTCATTTATGGACACAGCCATGTTCATATATCTGAAGTAACCGGGCTATGCGAAGCCGACTGGCCTCTTATTCCCATCCCCACCGAGCCGCCAACCAGGGAAGACCTGGCAATAGGGGCCTATATTGCGGAAGAAATACCAGACGGAGCCTGTATACAGCTGGGGATCGGTGGCCTGCCTAATGCCGTAGGCCTCAATTTGAAAGACAAAAAGGACCTGGGCGGTCATACCGAAATAATAGTCGAATCATATAAAGAACTTTATGAATGTGGTGCACTAACCAATAGAAAGAAAAATTTTGTGCCTGATCGAGTGGTGGGCACCCTGGTGCTGGGTACCAAGGAACTATATGATTGGTGTGACCACAACAAAATAATTGAAATACACGGGGTCGATTTTGCCTGTAATCCTTATACAGCAGCACAAAATGACAACTTCATTACTGTAAACGCCATAATGGAATGTGATCTATCAGGTCAGTGCGTTACCGATTCCCAGGATACCAGGCAATATTCTGGTATGGGTGGACAGCAGGACTTCGTTCAGGCCGGATGGATGTCCAAAGGAGGTAAATCTTTCCTGGCTATGCCTTCTACTTTCAGCAATAAAGATGGAACTATTCAATCCAAAATATCTCCAGTTGCATCTGGCTGGATTGGCATTAACCGCTGGGATGTTCACTATCTGGTAACGGAATACGGTTGTGTTCAATTAAAAGGATGCAGCATGCGAGAACGGGTACAGAAGATAGTAAGCATCGCCCATCCAGATTTCAGAGATTGGTTGGTATCGGAAGCTAAACGTCTGCATTTTATAGATTCTAACTCAGATATAAACATTAAGAATATGCGCAAAGAAGTATAACCAGGTTCAAATCCATATATAGCTGATTAAAGCCGGGTAATTCCGGCTTTTCAGCTTATAAAACAAGCTGTCAGAGCGAGTAAAAAAGCGCCCTCCAGGCACCGAAGAGTCTGTATTTCGCAGACTAAACCAGTTTCCCTTATACCACCTCCAATGCAAATTTCATGCAGTGCAGACCGGAGTCGCTGGCATTTGCAGCATAATATCCAAAACATTCTGCCTTGACTCAAGAAGCAGATCAAATAAAACGAATATAAATAAAAGGGCTGGCGAAGCTTGAGAGGGGGTTAATATTGGCAAAGAGAAACTATTATATAATACAGCTATTTCTAACGGCTTATTTTACTGCCTACTTGATTGCTGCTGCTAAGGAGTCTGTAATCTGGGGCGATATCTTATCACCTCTGGGGGCGATCAGTTCATTTATTCTTTTACTAATTGCTGGTCTTAAAACCGAACAGCCCTTCTTTATCTGGTTATTTGCCAGTTTGGCCTGTTTTTCTTATGCTGCAGCAGATATATTATGGGCTTTTTATGAGCTAGTTCTGAGAGTCCAGCCCAACAACATGGATATATTTTTGGTGTTATATCTACTGCCCAGTTTCTTTGTAGCCCTATCTTTGTATGCATTTTTCGTAACTCAGAAGAGTTACTGGACCAATTATCAATTGACCCTGGACATATTAGCAATGTCTGCCGCATTACTAACTCTTATATGGACGGTCTTCCTTCACAAACAGTTTGAAATGCTTACCGCCTTAAATATTCATAATACTTTGGTTTTTATATCCTTGCTTACGGATTTTTTTATCTCAGGTTGTTTAATAGTATTATTTCTTCTCCTTCACAAAGACAAAATACCGGTAATAGGCAAGATAACATTTACAGCATTTGTATGTTATGTACTTACAGACCTTGCATATAATTATCTTTATTTACAAAATCTTTATACACCACACTCATTGATTGACGCTTTCTTCATATTTTCCCTGTTGATTTTCGCCCAAGCAGGCTTGTGGGAACTTTACAAACCTGAAAAGCCTTTGAAAACTAACCAGACCATAGGTCCAGACTACTCCAGTTCAAAACTAAAAGGCTTTATCCTTCTGCTAGCACCGATAATCGCAATACTAATAAACGGTTTTAACTTTGCCAGTTTCCTGGTGTTTTCGATAATTTTTATGGCTTACCAATTTTTAAGCAACTACATTCAGTTCTCAATAAATAATGAACATCTGCTGGCACAGGAAAAAGCAATGAATACCCTCCTGGAAGAACGTATTGCTGAGCGTACTTTCGCATTGCAGCAGATGAACCAATATCTAGACATCCTGTCAAAGGAGGATTCTATAACCAAATTATTTAATCGGCGTCATATTTTTGATGCTATAGACAGCATGCTGGAAAAAAACGAGCCTGCAGAATCAATTTTTATATTGTATATAGATCTGGACAGGTTCAAGGCCATTAATGACTCCTATGGCCATGATATTGGCGATCAAGTTCTGATTGAGATTGCCAATCGTCTTGATAATTGTAACCAATACAATGGCTTGCTGGCCAGAGTAGGTGGAGATGAATTCGTATTTGTTCTACGTGGACAATATCAGTATGACGATATTGAAACAATTATAAAAATAATAATTCAATCCTGTTCTGAACCTATAATTATCCCACCTTATCAATTTCAAGTTTCATTGAGCATTGGTATAACTCAATATCCCACCGATGCTTCTGAACGCAGCGAATTAATTAAGAATGCTGATATTGCCATGTATCATTCTAAATCCCAAGGGTTTAATCGATACACCTTTTTCAGTGCTATCGGACAAAAAATTTATCGCAGAAGTGAGATTGAAATACAGTTAAAAAAAGCAGTTTATGATAATGAATTTGAATTATATTATCAACCTCAATTCTCCATCCTGGATAATAAACTTATTGGTATGGAAGCATTGCTTCGATGGAACCATCCTGAACAAGGCATTATCTTTCCCGATGATTTTATTCCAATTGCTGAAGAAACCGGTGAGATTATTCCACTCGGTGCCTGGGTAATTCATCAAGCTATCCGCCAAATTGCCCAGTGGAACAAATGCTATAATCTGCAGCTCAAAATGGCAATTAATATTTCTCCACAACAGCTTGACAGTGTAAACTTGATTTCTCACCTGGAAACAATGATTTCGCAATATGACATCCCTACTAACTGGCTGGATATCGAAATTACAGAAAGCATTGCCATGAAAGGAGAAATTAGAGCAGAGGAAATTTTCGCTATGATATCAGGGCTAGGTGCATCTATTTCCATAGACGATTTTGGTACTGGATACTCTTCTTTGAGTTATCTCAAACATTATTCCTTTGATAGAATTAAAATAGATAAATCATTGATTGATAATGTAACAACAGACTATAGTACTGTTCAAATAATAAAAGCAATTATTATGATCGGCAAAGCCCTGGGTATTAAGACAATTGCAGAAGGAGTTGAATATCAAGAACAATTAAAAATCCTGGCTGAACTCGGATGTGATGAAGCACAGGGGTATTTATTCAGCAGGCCTCTTCCAGCTTCTCAATTTGAGCAGTTATTTTTGCAGAGGATATCTTCTGCTGTGTAATGATCCCATATCATTATTTAGTAGTTACATAAATCAGAAGGGATATTATTACCCCTTCTGATTTTTAAAAAGCAGCAGTATAACAAGCTGTATATGTTAAATCGTTATTAACCTTGTGAGAGAGTTATTTTAATATGGGCCCAGGCATGGGCAATACGGTCTTTTTATATGCAGCATTTAGAATTCCGGCAGAAGAAACCCATAGGGTTCCTACACCTGCGGCAAAGCAAAAGTAGGCTGCAGTATGTGCGTATGAATGTGCTAATATTCCCATATCCATGAAGGTTACAAAAAATACTGCTACATCCAACAGCAATACAACTATGCTCATTACGGCAGGACTTTCTTTCAGGTAAGCCGGCGTCCACAGAATAAGAGTAATCCATAATGGAAGCCAGGCCCATCCATCCATCGTAGTATCAACAGGCCATCCGTTAAGGGCAGCAAAATATTTAAAGATAAAACCGAGCCCCCCTACCAGCATAAAGAAGGCTGAAAAAAACAAAAACACATTTCCTCCCGTTAAATGACCATTCTTTAATTCAATTAGAGCTACCGCTATCTGAACTACAAAGCCACCCAACAGCCAGATACCAAGTATCGGTGCACCCGTTGATTCGACTGTTCCACTCAATATAGCATAGAAAGTAAAACATGCTACCGCCAATGCTACTAAACCAGCTGGTCCAGGTGTTGCCCATCCAGCGTTATGTTCCGACATAAAAATCCCCCTATCAATAAACAAATATTTGCAGTTAACCATATTAATGAATGATGGAGTAAAAACGGTATTCCATTAAATCAATCCCCGGTATCTACGATAAAACATATGCTTGTTATTTGCCGCGTTGAATCTTGACATAAACCCCGTATGCTGCACAGCACACTTCCCTAATTGGCAAAGTATATTAAAGCCTGGCTTTAGCCGTTCAAAACAACTCCCGCTACGATCATCTTCTGCATGTCAGCTACCCCTTCCACTTGAGGACCCATTATCGCGTCACGATATAGACGGCTTACTTTATAATCTGCCATTAGTCCGTAGGAACCGTGTATATCCACCGCAACGCGAGCTGCATCAGCAAAAGTTTCACAGACGAAGGTTTTAGTTAACGCTGCTTCTTTCGCAAAAACCGCCTGATCCTTAGCGTCATTAGCCAAACAACCCAGACGATAGGTCAACCAGCGACATGCTTCATACTTCATAGCCAGGTCGGCAATTCTTAACTGTACAGCCTGGAATTTAGCTATAGGTTCTCCCCGGTGGTTTTTTTCTTTAGCATATTTAACCGCTTCCTCATAACAACCCAGGATTCCACCCAGAGCAATTGAGCTGATTCCCACCTTGCCGAAGGCGATACCGTAAGTTAAAACCGGGAATCCTCCGCCAACTTTTCCAAGTATGTTTTCGGCCGGCACCTTTAAATCTTTAAAATATACATCTAAAAGATCCCCACCACGATAGCCTATTTTCTTCCAGGGTTTGGACAGGGAATAACCTTCACAGAACTTTTCCACGATAAACGCAGTAGGTTTTCCGCTCTCACTATCAGCAGCAAATAGCACCATTGGTCCTTGATAATCAGCATTGGTTATAAAGCGTTTGGTTCCATTGATGATATAATAATCACCTTCTTTAACAGCTTTAGTGGTGATCTGCTTGGGATCTGATCCGGTTACTGGCTCAGTAAAGGCAAAAGATGCCATATGCTGGCCTTTACATGCTTTCGGCATATATTTCTTTTTTTGCTCTTCTGTGCCGAATTTATCGATGGCCCCCAGTCCCAGGCAGTTGACCGATATAGCAATAGCGGGTCCACTAAGCACTTTGCCCAGTTGCTCCATGGCCAGTACGTAGCAATCATAGCCAGCATTGGCACCGCCATATTCCTCTTTAAAAGGCAGTCCCATAAGATCAAGCTCGGCCAGACCTTGCATTATATCTTCTGGAGTATTGTTCTCCCGGTCTATCTTTTCTGCCAGAGGTTCCATCCGCTTTTCTGCAAACTCCTGGGCAATTTTCTGTATTAGAAGCTGTTCCTTATTTAAAGAAAACTCCATAGTGTTTTTTCTCCTTTCCTATTATCAAGTGAGCATGGGGGAGGCAGGAAAAGCCTTCCCCATGGAACCTTTTAACCTTTTTCATGGATTTAATAATTAAAGCACTCGTCATCAATGTCGAGCACTGATGTATCAGCAAGTTTCATAATCTCAGCCAGGTTAGCCACATGGGGTACCTCATTTAACAGGTAATACCGGGCGGATAGAATTTTACCCTTATAAAACTTGTAGTCGTAATGCTCTTCTCCAAGTTCTTTTGCTTTTTGGTCTGCTAATATTGCCTGTTCCAAAAGCATCTTACCTCCTAGCAGTTCGGCAGTAACCATCAAAACACGTTTTGCATAAGTAGGTATCAGACCCATTCTATCTTTATCCTGGGCAAATTCACCCATGCTTTGCTTAATTTCAGCATAGGCAGTTATAGCTTTGCCTAGCTGGGCAAACTCTTTAATGAATTCAGGATGATTTTTGTTGGCTTCATAGAAATCCTTTATTCCCTGCATCCAGCGGGCAAACACCGTCCCTTTTTCCATGTTCCACTTGCGCCCGACTAGATCCATGGCCTGTATATAGGTAGTTCCTTCATAGAGAGTGTTAATCTTGGTATCCCGGGCTAATTTTTCACAGGGATAATCTGAAACATATCCATAACCGCCGTAAATCTGTATTGCTTCGGTTCCTACCAGGTCCCAGGAGATTTCACTGCAGTAGGCCTTGGCCAGCGGAATAATCATGCTGAGTTCATCGTCAGCCTTTTTTCTCTCTTCAGGGTCTGGATCCCAATGATTAACGTCAATATTATAGTAGCCTCTGTAAGTCATAGCCCTACAAGCTTCCCCGATGGCTTTACACCTTAATAGGCCTCGTTTGATATCCTCATGTTCAATGATGGGAACTCTTCCTTTTTTGGGGTTGGTGAAAGGGGTACCCTGGATTCTCTGTCGGGCATAGTCTTTGGCATTATAATAGGCATTGGCAATTACGCTGATAGACAGTATCCCACAGACCAGACGTTCCTCATTCATCATTTTAAACATTAAGGACATTCCATCGCCTTTGCCTTCGTTTTCAAGGGGGTTTTTGCCCAGCAAATAACCCCGGCAATGGTTCTCATCACCAAAGCTTAAGGATACGGTAGGATTACCATGCATGCCCATTTTATGTTCGATCCCGGTAGCTATAACGTCATTAAACTCCATGCTGCCATCGTCATTGATCCAGTATTTGGGCACAACGAACAGGGAAATTCCTCTGGTTCCCGGAAGAGCTCCGTCTACCCGGGCTAAAAACAGATGTACAATATTTTCCGCAAAATCATTATCTCCGTTGCTGATGAATATCTTCTGGCCCTTTATTTTAAAAACCCGGGGATCATCAGTTGGGAAAGCTTTACTGGAAATTTCTCCTACATCGGATCCGGCCTGGGGTTCGGTCAGGCACATGGTGCCGGTGTAATCTCCGGCAAACATCTTGGGCAAAAACTTATCTTTAATATCCTCTGGAGCCAGTTCATTGATCAACATGGTAGACCCCTGGGCCATAGCCAGAAACGGCGGTACAAATGCTGGATTGGCAGCGGAGAACATTTCCCATAAAGGAAACATCATAACCTGAGGAAGCACTACTGCTCCCTCACTGGTATCATTGTTGCTGCATCCCCAGCCTTCAGACTGCAGCTTTTTGTACACCGGCGGAACAGTAGGGGAAATGATGACCTGGCCGTTCTCAAATTTAATAGGATTGATTTCACCATCATCGGAAGTGGGTTCAACTATATCTTTGGTCATCTTTAGCACTGTATCAAGTATCATATCCACGTCTTCCACCCCATAGTTCTCCTTAAAGCGAGGATAAGACAGTACCTTTTCCAGAGGCAGCCATTCTTTTAAGATAAATTTAAAATCCCGGGTGTTTTTGTAAGCAAAATTAGAAGCCATAGTTTACTCCCTCCATATTTTCATGATCCTTTTAAAATAATGATGATACTAGTAAGCTATCTTGTTAGTAGGAGACCAGATTTTCATAGCCTGGGCCTCCTTGATCAACTCGTCCCGGAAATCGGGATGGGCAATGCTGATAACCGCTTCGGCCCTTCCCCAGATGGTACGGCCTTTTATATTTACAATTCCGTGCTCGGTAGCCAGATAATGCACCAGAGTACGGGGACAAGTTACGATGCTGCCCGGGCTTAATGTTGGTCTGACTCGGGAGTGCACTTTTCCTTCTTTATCGGTGTAAGTAGATTCAAAAGCGAATATTCCTTTACCCCCATTAGATTCCCAGGCTCCGATATGGTAATCCAGGGAACCTCCAGTACCGGATATATGCCTTATACCGTCAGATTCCGAGTTCACCTGGCTGAATAAATCTACCTCAATAATATTATTAATAGATACTACTTTATCTTCAATGGCTATATTTTTAGGATTGTTGGTATAATCACAGTTATAGCCGGCGACCTGGGGATTTTTATGCAGGAATTCGTGGGTCTTTTTGTTGCCAAAACAGAAGGTGAAGATGCTTCTCCCCACATCCCGCCTTTTATATTTATTGGTTATTTTTCCGGCTTCGTACATTGCAGTCATGGCATCACAGAACATTTCGGTTTGTATTCCCAGGTCTTTGAGATCAGAATCAGCTATCATAGCCCCGATAGCATTTGGCACCCCACCTATTCCCAGTTGCAGCACCGCTCTATCTTCTATCATAGGCATGATATTCTCCGCAATTTTTTGTGATGCAGGGCTGATCTTAGTGGAATCAGGCATTAAGAATACCGACTCGTTGCTTTCGATAATATAATCCACATCCTTGATATTGATGGATTCCATGTATCCGCCCATGACATAGGGTATCTTCTCGTTGACTTCAACTATAACAAGGTCTGAGTTTTTTAGCTGAGCGTAAGTATCTGAGGTAGTTATCCCGAAATTGAAGTTTCCATGCTTATCCATAGGTGCCGTCAACACACAAGACAGATTCTTTTTGGTCCATGGCTGGACTGCTTCACCGCGAATTTTCTGCAAATCATGGTATTGGGTAATATAGTAGGATATCCGATTTTGGTCACCAAGCATACGATCTATGGCGCTGTAATGGGCACTGTAATAGGTAAAAGTCTTCATTTCAGGGTCATTTTTTACCACCTCGGGGAATCTAACCGACCCGGCAGCATCAATAGCTACATTCACCAAATTTTCTTCCCCTGCTCTTTTACCCAAAGCTTTATCAAACTCTGCCGGGAAAGATGTGAACTCGGCATAATTAATATAATCACCAGATTTTACTAGCTTTGCTGCCTGCTCCGGGGTAATAAGTTTGCGTTTGTATTCTTCCATAAAAGTACTCACGTTTTCTTTTCTCCTTTCAATCTTACCCAATAAAGTAATTTTTTCGGCAATCCCCCTAATACAATGTGCACGCGATTAGGTTCTTTTACTCCGTTAGATTTGCAATTAATATGCCAATAACAGAAAAATGAAAAATCCGCCCGGAAGACGGATCTCATTGGATATTATAACAGTTACACATATCACAATTGGGTTTGTTGCACCCTGTAATGATGTTACAGGGATTATCGCAATATGTTCCAAAGCTGAACACAAGTGAACAGTTGTTTACAGTAATAACTGACCATTGTTACACATCTATTTTATATTTTCTTATTTTTCTATAAACCGTAGTGCGGGATAGTCCCACTTGTTTGGCTACCTGACTTATATTACCATTAAATTCATTAATAAGTCTGATGATTTGCTCACGTTCAAGCTCATCTCTTAATTTCATATCAAAATTTCTGGATTCTTCGATAGTAAAGTTTGACGACCTGTTTTTTGATTCTTTGCTTTTTTCCAAAACCTCTTCCGAATTTTCATGGTATTCTGTTATATGTTTTGGCAGGCAATCTTCTGTTATTGTATTCCCATTAGTAAATACAATAGCATTTTCAATAATGTTCCTTAATTCCCTTACATTACCTGGCCATTGATATTCGCACAGCATAGTCATAGCATTATCACTGATACTCAATGAATCCCGGTTAAATTGAGTACAGAATCTATCAATTAAAAATCTGGTAATCAAAGGTATATCCAACTTTCTTTTCCGAAGTGGCGGGAGTTCGATGTTAATAACACTTAATCTGTAATATAAATCATCTCGGAAAGTTCCTTCCCATATTTCCTTTTTTAGATTCCGATTAGTGGCTGCAATAATGCGCACATCTACTTTCCTGGGATTATACCCACCGATAGGAGTAACTATGGTATCCTGTATGAAACGCAGCAGATTAACCTGCATATCAAAAGGCATTTCACCTATTTCATCCAGAAAGACCGTTCCTCCATCAGCCAGCTCCAGCTTACCGATTCCCCCACCTTTTCGGGCTCCGGTAAAAGACCCCTCCTCATAGCCAAAAAGTTCACTCTGAAGTAGTTCCTTGGGTATCGCGCCACAGTTAATGACAATAAAATTGCCTTTACGTCGGCTTTCCTCGTGTATAGCCTGGGCTACCAACTCTTTTCCTGTACCACTTTCTCCGGTTATTAAAACATTAGAGGAAACACCCGCAGCTTTCCGGACTACATTTTTAATTTGCTTCCATGCCTCGCTTTCGCCTATTAGTTCATTAAAATTGGATTTGTCTTCATCATCGCAGATAAAATTCATGGAACTAAAGTCACCAAATAGATCTTTATTCTTATCAATTTCGAAACCCAGGATGGTTTGGTAAGAACCGTCAGGATTTCTTACAAACTGGCGTCGCACAAGAGTACATGGTATTATCCTATCCATGCCTTTTATATGAAAAGACTTGATGAATTCATTGGAATTGCTGGAAAAAAGACTGGTAAGTACATGATTATCATCTACTATAAAATCTTCTATAAATTTGCCGATCAAAGCTCTCCGCTGCCCAACTCCCATGATATCCAGACACTTGTAATTAGCATTTATAATTCGCCGGTTGGCATCTATCACTATCATGCCATAATTAATAAAATCAATAATAGATGAACAGGTACGATGATATAACTGGGTTATCGAAGATTGTTCAGATTTGTAACGCAGCTGGTTTTCGACTATTATAGCTGCCAACTTCACGGTTTGCAGTATGTTATATGTCGTGTTGTTGTTATGATTGCCTATTGCGGCTAATATGCCAAGTATTGTCCCATCATCATCACGTATTGGAACTCCAGCGGTATGGCAGGAATGAAACTGCTCACAATAATGCTCAGGGCCAACTATTTCCAATGCTTTTTCTTCTGCCAGTGAAGTTCCAATAGCATTAGTCCCAATATCCTTTTCGCCGTAGCGTAGACCCAGCATATTATAAGCATCTATATTGCTGCCAACAGCCTCTAAAATGCAGCCTTCCTTTTCGGCTAATAACAAAATGATATCTGTACTGGTCCTGTTTATCTCCTGCATTATTGGCCTGGCGCATGATATAAGCTGTATGTTTTCGGCTAACTTGGCCTGGAATATGCGATTAGGCAGTTGGTGCGTATTTATACTCTTTGGATCCAAACCCCGACATCTCTGCCACGACCTGCCTATTTCCGGCCTTATCTCTGACTCCGCAACTATACCTTCAGAAACAAATTTCTGCCATTTTTCATATGTTTTAGAATTATAGCAATAAGATGTATCCAATTTGTCTCCTCCAACCGCTAACATTTCTAGCTATAATATAACATCAAATGCCTTATTTCGCACAAAATTTCTATTTAGTAAATTATCCTAAACATTAAAATTAATTCGTTATAGCCCAGGATCAAATCAAATTTCTCTTACGTCTTGCAGAGATACCTTTCGGTTTATGTTTCAATCCACGCACCCATGTAGGGTGCGACATCACAGTAGGCTTCTAATCCGTCCGCATCCAGATTTCAATCCACGCACCCACGCAGGGTGCGACATCGGCGCCTTTTGTTATGCCCAGGTATGTGCAAATTTCAATCCACGCACCCACGCAGGGTGCGACCCAATGGCGGAGTAATACCACCTCTCTACATTGCTATTTCAATCCACGCACCCACGCAGGGTGCGACGCCATCAACATAAGTAATAACGGCCCTGCCGTCAATTTCAATCCACGCACCCACGCAGGGTGCGACCAGTTTTCCGGCCTCCGCTCAACGCGGTATGGCCGATTTCAATCCACGCACCCACGCAGGGTGCGACATTACGGACCGAGACCGGGCCAGGGGAAATACAGATTTCAATCCACGCACCCACGCAGGGTGCGACAAACTAGGGGACTATACTAACCCAATAAGCGGGCAATTTCAATCCACGCACCCACGCAGGGTGCGACTCGGCGCCTTTTGTTATGCCTGGGTATGTATAAATTTCAATCCACGCACCCACGCAGGGTGCGACTTTACCAAACTTTAGAATTACAATTTAATATTGATTTCAATCCACGCACCCACGCAGGGTGCGACCTAGTACCAATGCGCCGACTACAATTGCAGCCGAATTTCAATCCACGCACCCACGCAGGGTGCGACGAGATATTAGCAGGATATGCCAACATTTATGTCATTTCAATCCACGCACCCACGCAGGGTGCGACTGACCTACAGTAGACAAACTCGAAACGCCGATAAAATTTCAATCCACGCACCCACGCAGGGTGCGACTCCGGCTGTGGTTCCGGTTGTTCGTCATCTATAAAATTTCAATCCACGCACCCACGCAGGGTGCGACTTCAATATCTTCACGGGTAAAATTCCACGCTTTGATTTCAATCCACGCACCCACGCAGGGTGCGACTTCGTTATCAAGGCATCATATGACGCATATTTAGCAATTTCAATCCACGCACCCACGCAGGGTGCGACAATCCTGGGGGTTTTTGTTCTGCTTATTGTCGTATTTCAATCCACGCACCCACGCAGGGTGCGACAAAAAAGAGGAAAATCAATGCTTAGTTGTTATTGATATTTCAATCCACGCACCCACGCAGGGTGCGACTGGACGCCGCGCATGCCATGGCAGAGGAGGCCAGGGCGATTTCAATCCACGCACCCACGCAGGGTGCGACATTATCGGGGTGGCATGGGTTAATAATGACGCTGTATTTCAATCCACGCACCCACGCAGGGTGCGACAAGTTAGGCATTATCAAGGCGGTAGCCGAGACCTTATTTCAATCCACGCACCCACGCAGGGTGCGACTGGCGGCAGCGCTTCAAGGGTGGTATTGCCTCTTTGATTTCAATCCACGCACCCACGCAGGGTGCGACTTTGGGCAGCTGCGCGGCCAGGCCGATGCAGAGGATTTCAATCCACGCACCCACGCAGGGTGCGACACTACGGTATGTACAAGCTGCGGGGTGCTGCAATATTTCAATCCACGCACCCACGCAGGGTGCGACGACACAATACAATACCAGGATGAGGCAATATATGAATTTCAATCCACGCACCCACGCAGGGTGCGACTGGTTGGTGGGCTGCTCTTAATGGTCAAAGCATAAATTTCAATCCACGCACCCACGCAGGGTGCGACATTATATTGATAATACTCCAGTTGATGTAGTAGGTATTTCAATCCACGCACCCACGCAGGGTGCGACGCTGGGTAAAGTTAGCAGGTGATTAAATGACTATATTTCAATCCACGCACCCACGCAGGGTGCGACGACGTCAATATTTTTGCATGGGGCGATAAAAAAGATTTCAATCCACGCACCCACGCAGGGTGCGACATGTTTTTAGACACACATACGCAACAAACCTATTAATTTCAATCCACGCACCCACGCAGGGTGCGACCTTCATCCAAAACATAGCGAAAAAAGCCACTATGGGATTTCAATCCACGCACCCACGCAGGGTGCGACAAAACTATCAACACCAAGACGATAACCGGCATTAAATTTCAATCCACGCACCCACGCAGGGTGCGACGCCTTACAGATGCATTGGCAACACAGCCCGATTAATTTCAATCCACGCACCCACGCAGGGTGCGACCACATTTATAAGGCAGCCAAGAGGGGCAAAGGTAAAATTTCAATCCACGCACCCACGCAGGGTGCGACAAGTATTTATCCCAATCAAATGGGGCACTTTCATCATTTCAATCCACGCACCCACGCAGGGTGCGACATTGACCTGCAGCAAGGCTTTATCTATGTGCAGCAGGGATTTCAATCCACGCACCCACGCAGGGTGCGACAGCAAAATTGAACAAAAATATGTTCAATACTCAAGACTTTTGTTCAATTTTTGTCTTATTATTATCAAATTACATCACCACCCATTTTATATTTTTCTTTCATCCTAAGATTTTAACGATATTCGCGGTGCGAAAGCTCTAATAAATTTATGTTCACTAAATGTTCGCACTAAATTATTAATGTACCCTCAACGTCATAGGACTCCTTTGCACCTATATGATCAACTTTATTTTTATAATTATTCCCCAAATAATAAAACCGCAGGCTATCTGTATCCTTGTCGATAATTCGTTCAAGTTTATGCTGCACCTCACGGCATTTCGCTGCATCTAATATACATTCAAACACTGAATTCTGAACCCGTTGACCATAATTCATACATTGCTTCGCAACCTGACGCAAACGTTTCCTTCCAGCCGGTGTTTGTGTATTTACGTCATAGGTTATTAAGACTAACATTTTATCACCTACTTCCACATAAACGGTGGATATCCATCCAAATCGCCCCGAATAAATCTGGCCAATAGCATAGCCTGGGCATGAGGTACAAGTCCCCATGCTATTTTTTCTTGTAAAAATGGATGTGTAATTTTCTCCTGCTTCCTACTTTGCCAAGCTTTCAATATTGTTTTTCTGGTATCATCATCCATAATAACCGCACCATTTTCCTTTTGAATAAAACCCTCTGCATTTACTTCTCTTCTGTTAATTAAAGAAATCACAAATCGATCTGCATAAACCGAACGTAACTCCTCCATCATATCAAGAGCAAGTGAAATCCGCCCTGGCCTATCTCGATGTAAAAATCCGACATAAGGATCAAGTCCAACTGTTTCAAGTGCAGCCGCAGCATCATGAGCCAATAACGTATATACAAACGACAACATTGCATTAACATTGTCAAGCGGTGGACGTTTATTCCTGCAATTAAAATAGAAAGAATCTTTTTGTTGAAGAATTAAATCATCAAATACGCCAAAATACTGCGATGCTGCTTCTCCTTCATAACCTCGGAGTTGTTCTAAATCTTCACTTTGCTGAATTAATTCCATAGAATTTACCAAAGTTTTGGAAACACCTTTTAACTTATCAACGTCAAGTCGTATCGCGTAGTCGCGAGTTGCACGTTCAATCACCCAACGAGCATTATAAACTTTTGCCAGAAGAAAGTTTCTGGCAATTTTGTTGCTATCCTCTACATTGTCCGAAAGCCTATATTGAGCCTTTCTTAGAGTTACATTACCTCTAACCTCCCCAACTACTCTAGAAAGAAATTTACCACTTTGTTTCATAAAACTTAGGGCAATATTACGTTTGGCACATGCACCCATTAATGCTGGACTTGCACCTGTATATCCAAAAGTAACAATGCCTTCAAGATTATGTAATGGCATCCTTAACATTTCTGCTTCGTCTTTTAAAACCACAATATTTTCTCCATCAAGTGATAAATAAGTATTCGGAGTAGTGACATAAAGAGTATTTAGAAGCTTTCTCATTCTTCCATCTCCATCTCTAAAAGGTTTTTCTTGATGTAACCCTTAACGGAGGGGTTTTTGCATAACTTTGGCATACAAATCTCAGCAAGTGAACAGGCTTTACAGGCTTTAGATATCTTTACTTTAGGGGTACACCTCCTGTCATATAATTCGTGCATTTGCTTAAATATAGTTTTAACGTGCCCGCGCAAACAATCGTCAAGTGCAACTTTAAGTCTGCGTTTTGTTTCTCCATAGAACAAAAATGCTTCAGGGATTTCACATAATAACATCTCTTCAAGACACATAGCCTGTGCACATAGCTGCAGAGCGTCGGCTTCATTTTCTTTTGGTTTCCCGCGTTTGTACTCTACCGGAACTGGCTTATAAGTTCCATCCCTGCCAAATATATTCACCCCGTCCGAAGCTTTATGCAGTTCAACTACATCGCAAGTTCCAGTTGTGCCGAGTGTACGTGAGAATATTCTCATTCCCCGAGAAATTATCAGATCTCCACGCTTTTCCTTTATCGTGCTGTCATGTGTTTTCTCATGAAGGATTGCCCCCTCAATTGTACGAAGGTTTTCCTGCCAATGTTGTTCAATATGTATTAATGCCCACTGACGTTTACAAAATGAGAAATGCTGTATTCCGGATAACAGCAGAAAGTCTTCCTCGTTATATTCCATCATATATTTCAGGGGTCAGTCCTTCTAATGCTTCAAGAGAAATATTATAATCGTTAATATTCTTTGGAATTTCAACAATTGGGGCAACTTGCAAGCTTCTGTGTACTTTGGCTGAAGAATATTGACCCATCTGGGTATTATGTTTCCACCAATACATCTTACAAACTTCCATACTGCCGTCCGGACGTGCAGAGGAACAATCATTCTCGAAGAGTGTAATTAGAGCCTGTTTAATAAGTTCGCTATCTTCTTGACTGAAGCCAGTCTTTGCAGCTAATTGTGTATTAATACTTCCATAAATCACGTAAACACCAAATTCGACCCTATGCTTCATACCCATGGTGTCAGGACTTTTCTTATCAGGATCTTTTCCTGTTTCTGCATTAACACTTTTCGTGATTTGCATACTCGATATTTCAATTGGAGAAATACTTACCGCGGAATGAATTGAAACAGGCCCTCTTATCCCTACTGAAACAGAACTATCCTCCCCGCCTTTCTTAAATGCAAAAACCTGGCCGAAGCTTCTAACATCAATCCATTTTTCGCAGGCTATTTTTGCATATTGTTGTTTATTCTTGCTTGATTTTTTAAGCTCTTCGTAGCCATCAGCCCTATCCTTCAGGCTTCTAAATCCATCCGCTCTTCTTTCATCAGATTGTACGAATATTTCTTGGCCCATGTCCTGAAGACGATTACGGATTTTCCTCTTAATGCAAACATCAGAAATTTCACCAAAGCCCTCATAATTTTCTCTCGGTCTATTACCGTTTAATGGATCTCCATTTGGATTGGCATTTTTAACAGAAATAATAGCAGCAAAATCAATCTTGTTTATTAAATTACTCATGTTCATTCTCCTCTTCATTAGTTTTTTCTAATTTCCTTTTTGCGTTTTCTTCTATTCTTTGGTTTTTTTGATCAATAAAGATTTGCCTTTGGCAATAATACCCTAATATAAAGCTATCATCTAATTTCTTTTGACTGGTAAACTCTTCGTAGGACAGCATAGAATTAACCTTAGTCATTAGCTCTGATAAGTTTATGCCTTTTGAACCCAATCTTGATATATAGGGCCTAAGTTTATCTGTAATAATACCCCATGTTTTATAAGGATGAATTTTGAATTGATGCATTAATCTTTCTGCATTGGTATCCCTTTTCTCCCCGACTGTGTATAATGCATATTCTTCAATTTGTTGTGCAATGGCTAGTAACCTGCCAAAGATATAACTTCTATCCCTTTGATTTTCATCAAGTGACATTTCCCATACCTCCTTAAATTTATCGTTTTGATATTTTTTGACCAGAGCACAAGTTATTGTTAATGTTTTCTGCCATTCCCACTTTTCCATTACAACTGGATTTGAAACACGATTTACTGATGAATTAACAAGGTCATAGGGTAACCTGGCTCCATCAATAATACATGGTAACAGTCTCTCGATTGTTGCCTTTTTTAACTTGTCACTTATTTTGTCTCCATAGGCTGCAAAAGCTATATCCTTAGGTGCAGGAGCACCGATAAAAGTAATAGCCTTAAGTATTTGTTTTCCTTTTTCGTCAAACCCGTCAGGTATTTTTTTATATGTGTGCTGCCAGATACAAGTTTTATGCCAGTACTCTATCCTATTTAAAAAATCCGAACCATCAATCTCACGATAATAAGTTATTGATAATCGCCCTGTTGTTGCAGCATCTAACCCCATTATTATAATTTCAGCCTTTGTATTCAGATCACAACCATAACCTGCAATAGCTCTACTCAGCCTTTCAGCATATTCCTGTTCTGTTGAAATCACAGGTGGTTCTTCCTGTCCGAAGATACTGTCCTGAGTATCTTCGAGAATCTCTGGAATATCCTGGTTTTGGGTTCCCCAGGCAATTATTACCTGATCACCGTTTTTATACCCTTGCTTTTCAACAAGCCATCGCAATGCATTATGTGCCTTTTGTGTTGTTTCGTATCCAATACGTACAACCTGAGCTTTATCTGAAAACCGTCCTCGATAAGTAAAACCAATATCATCGTTAGCTGAAATCAACTTTGCCTTATCTGCTGTGTTTCTAACTTTTGCAGGATGTTTTTCAGAACAAGGAATGCCCTGTCCTTTTACATAACACAAGTCTGTGTCTCCTTGAAAACTTAAATAATAATTAATATAGCTATCATAAATTTGCGGATCAAGCCATACAGCTGATTCCTCTTCATCTGGAATTTCTACCCTAAATCTTATAAAAGCATCACTTTGAACACCCACCCCTATCTTCACATCCTGAGAAAGCATACCTTTGTCATCACATACCAATATTTTCTGACTTATCAAGTCTGTAATAAGTACTTTCTTTTTTAAATATCTAAAAATTGCTCCGACTTTTCTGTTGTAATAAGGTGAATTGCACCAACCATCAAGTTGTTCTATATATTTATTGTAAAATTCCTCGCCCTTTTTCTTCTCGATATAATCATTATAATCACCAGCAACATATTGTAGTTTGTCACAAAGTGGGTGCGGAGTTATGCCGCTACTCCTTGTTGCGGAATCTTCTGTTACAGGAATAATTGTAACTGCCTCGTTTTTTGCTAGTGTTCTTGCTCTTAAGAAATTTCCATCTCCATTTATTACAATTTCTATCTGTGCATTTTGTGTTGAATGAGCAATAGGAAGAAGTGGCGTTCTTTCATTTGTTTTCCAAGCACCTACCTCGCTTCTGCAATTCTCATAAGTATCATAAAGCTTATGAATCCAACTCAATTATCCCTCCCCCCCTTTACAAATTCTGTCAATCCGCTGAAATTATTTATATCAAAGATTTTAGGCTTCATTGACGAAAGTTCGCGTTTTATAGTACATTCATCTGGTTTTAAGAATTTAATATAGCCATTGTCCATTACTGGCGTCCAAAGCCTGGCTGTTAGCATGTTTTTTCCGGTTTCATCTGGGTAATCAAAGCCATGGAACATGAGCCCAAAAGATAGTAAACCATAATTATCATATGCACCCTCGCCCTCTCCAAATTTACAGGGTTCAACATATCCCTGGCACTCCCTGGTTCCCAGGAAAATATCGCGTCTACCACCACATTTAATCATTCTGTTAGCGATAATATAATGCTTATTTTCGTTTCTATCTTTCGCTAAATTCGGGCGGTTATAATTCCACTCAAAATGAGCCCTTACTTGATACTCAACATTGCTTAGATATGTGTATATGGACAGCGTGTTTCCACCACTAAAATTAACGGGTCGTATGCCCTGGGATTGAGTTTTAATCAAATTCATAACTCTAACTTCGTCAATAATCCATATTATGGTCGGTTTCCAATACACACTTTCGAGTATTCCCTTTAATGCCTGATACGTTGGCACTTGATATGAAAACTTCTCCCCACCAATCCTATTGATCGGATCGCTAAAAAGTGCATATCGGCCAGTAACTTTAAATTCAACTATGTTTGCTTTTTCCATTTATCTACCCTCCTCAAACATCGCAAAATTTCATTGGTGCAGCTTCAAGAGTCACCCCCACTTCTTTTGAGTAATATTCCTCCCTAAGAGCAAATATTGCGCCATCTTTCAACCCAATAATTGCTCCCATATCTTCGAGCTTTCTTATATCTGTTTCAAATAAATTTACAGAAAACTGCTGTGCTTTCTTTAAATACTGTTTTAATTCACTTAAATTGCACTCACCATTTATAAGGGTTATAAGGGGCCCGCCTTCTTCATAAGGAACAATCACGCCTGTTGTAAACTGGTCAATTACCTGAAAGTTGTTTCCGGCAGTTTTAAAGGCTTGTTTTAACATTAACGCCGATTTATACCCATTTTTTCCCTCAAATGCATTCGCTCCATCATAATTCCCAGATAATAAGTCATACATTGATTTATCATTGTTTGGCCTTGGTAAGGTATAGTCCATCTCTTTTCTTCTATTATGGAAATAGTACTGATAATACCTGTTCATTGCCTTTGGAGACAGTAAATCATTATCAAACAAATGAGGGTTTTCTTTGAATTCATCAAGAATTCTCCTAGTACATTCCTGTCCCTCTTTGATGTCCACCAGTTTACTAACATGCTCTCCCTCAACATTAACGATATAAACATCACTACAGGATGTTTCTCCATGACGATTGCACCTCCCTGCGGCTTGTGCAATATTATCAAGTCCCGCAAGGGATCGCACTACACACCCAAAGGAAATATCAATGCCAGCTTCGATTAATTGGGTGCTAATACAAATTACCCTTGCAGAACCCAACTTACCTTTTTTAACTTCATTACCTATCATGTCTTCCAAAATATTAATTCTATGGGAAGGGCACATATTTGTACTTAAATGAAAAATATAATACTGTTTTTCTTTGGGTAAAGCTGAATTTGCGTTGCTTAACTCATTAAAAACTTCCTTGGCAGAGTTCTTAGTATTCAAAATTACCAATATACTTTCCACCTTGTCCATCGTATCTAGAACAAGGTCCTTTAGTAAACCTGCACTGTAACCACCTATCCGTCGTTTATCGATTAAACTGACCCGTTTAAATTGTTCGAATTTTACATGAATATCAGAAATTATATTAGGATTTGCACTTAGCTTTAAAGGCATTTCGGTAGTTGATAAAAGTGGTTGTGTTGCTGTGCAAAGTATAATGGTTGCATTGCATATGTTTGATAAAAAATTGATCGCACTATTGAACATATTAATACATTTAAGCGGTATAGCCTGAATTTCATCAAATACAATAACTGAATTGGCAAGATTATGCATTCGCCGCACATTTTGTGTTCCGCCATTAAATAATGTATTAAGGAATTGCACCATGGTCGTCAGAATAATAGAACTATCCCAGCGTTCAGTTAGAAGATTGTATTGATCCTGTTCATCTTCACTATCAATAACAAGATTTGAATGATGTTCCAGAATTATATCCTGTCGATTCAAAATCCCCTTTATTTCCCTGGCGTTTTGATCAATTATGGTAGTAAAAGGGATAATATAAAAAATTCTATCTTTATTAAAGTTCTTTGCATGCTCTAAAGCAAACCGCAAACTTGAAAGGGTTTTCCCGCCCCCGGTGGGCACTGAAAGTTGATATATTCCCGGTTGATTTTTTCCAAAGTCTTTACAAGCCAGGGAAATCTCATCTCTCAATAAATCTATTTTGTTAACTCGGGGATAGTCTTTTAATTTAATTTCCAGCACATCGGCAAGTTCATTCCATAACATTGATTTATCAATGCTCTCTTGCGATTCCCTTTCTTCCATAAATGTATAGGTATCATATCTATCTGCATCAATAAGACAACTAAAGAGGTACTTTTCCAGCATCCCAGCTGCAAACTTTCCAAATCTGGCAGAGCTATCTATCTTATTAATTTTGATAAGAATAGCTCGTATCTCTTCCTTTGATTTATTAAATAAAATGTTAATATGTTCCATTTCCAAATAATCTGCCCGAAAATTAGACAGTGCTTCATCATAAAAGATTTCTTTATCTGTTTTTATCTTTTCAGTAAATATATCAATGCCCTTCGAGTCTATGCAATCTATTAATCCACCATGATGAGAACAGATAGCCAATGAAATAAGCTGTGCGGTGAGCTTTTGATATTGGTCTTTGGTATTGTAAAAATTTTCATAGATAAACTTTGCTCCTGCGGCAGAGTGATTGACTGATCCCCTGAGAGATTTGTCATCAGGGTGCTCAGAACAGTAATGTATATAAGAATTAAATTTGTTTGTTTCCTTCCCCATGTCGTGAAGAATTCCAATTAATTCTGCGGTTGCAGCAAGTAGAATTTTGGCACCATATTCCTTGGACATTGCAGCAACATTATGTAAGTGCTCCTTAACACTTTGCTCTTTTAGAGTTATTGGATGAATGTGAGCACAAAACATTGAATCACTCCTTGTTTATTCCTAAGATGCCCACTGATTGGGAAATATGAATTACCCCTGCAGAATATGATTCTACTGTACCGGCAGCTCAATATCCCATTCAGCTTCTAGTATTGCACTTACCCTCATATTTATATAAATCCTTCCTTAATTTTCCATACACTGACATTTTACTCCATTAGGATGACTTCTTCAAATATCGACTCCCATATTTAATGTTTTAAATATTTAGATTGGAAATGTTCGAGTACCAGAAACGTCATTGTTATCGGCCTCGCTCATGATTAAATCGGCTGTTCATATAGTGTATTACCTCAAGATGACAGGTTGATGTCACCGGTTTTATTTTTTATTCATACTTGAAAGTTGTCAGGGGGGAAGATTCTTTTGGTATCTTTTCATGTTCAACGAGAGAGTTCATAAACCTGAGAATGCGTGTGACTAAGGTCAGGGAGATACAGCTATAAGGAACAGAGACACACCAGGCTTTGGGTTCCTGGTGCCAGGAATGTCCCTAAATTCCTGCCCGGCCAGATCCTTTATCTATGCAGCCCCTATTCCCAGAAACAGAAAATACCGCCGTTTTACCGGCGGTAGAATTGTCTGGGCATGGTGTATATAAAGTTAGTGTGTGACATCAATTAGAATTCTCAGAATTCATTCTGATTGATATGAAAATACACTTACATTATATACTGAAATCCATAATTTTTCTATACCGCTTCCTGTTTTACTACTTCCCAGCACCCGAATCCCTGGTTGTTTTTGAAACCCAAACCAGCTTCGTAGGCTACTTTTATCAGTTCCGGACAGCCTTTAAGCCAGTATATTCCCGCGTATCCCTTTACAACCGTGCCCCGATAGTTAAGTATTTTTTCAAATTTCTTCTCCTGGCTTCCGTTAGGAATAATCTTTATTTCCTTATTATCCGGTCGGTAACCATGTACCACCTCATATTTGGATAGCAGGTTATTCTTGGCTATTTCTGCAAATTGAGCTTGCCAGGGAGAATAATAGTTAGTATATTTCTTTTCTTCCCGTATGCTGGTGGTGCACCCCACCAGCGGAGAAAGCATCTTTATCTGTACTTTCTTTCCGAATTCAATGTCCTCATACATATCTATGCGCTCAATTTCAACTTCGTTATTCCCCAGAAACACCAACTCTGCTCTTTCCAATTTATCAGCCAGATCCAGAATAAATTCATCAACCGCGGAGGATATTATAAGCTGTACCGGTGGGAACAGGGTTATCTTCCCGGTCACCTTATTAAAGCTAAACTTGCCCATTAAACGAGAGAAGGTGAAAAGATTGAACTTCCCATTAGTTATGGCTTTCCCTTCCTGATGAAGAAACTTGCTGTAATCTCGATCCAGCTGATTCTTATACATAAACCCTTGCAGGATGTGATTATACTGTACTGGAAGTACGATCTCCTGGTCAGAATTGAAAACTACACAAATTCGCATATTCTAAAATTTCCCTTCCACTTATTACCTACACCAAGCTTTAATCTTATTCTACTACCCAAGAACGCCTATAGGTAGCATCTTTTACCGTCAAATTCCTTCATATTTTGCATGTTTGCAACAGATAATGACTGTAATGGCTACTTTGCAAATACATGATTTTACCTGGTTTTTTTGCTCAATATTACTTATAATTCGCTAGTTTATAAAGACCATCGCGTGCTGATGCACTGTCCTTTTTTGTCAAATAATATATCCAGCTTATCGCAAGTGTCAGTTTTCCCCGTATTAATGAGTCTATTCGATTTTAATCTTATACTTGAGTTTACTAATAGCTTGAGGTCAGGCTTAACATTCAGAACACATATAGAGACGCTGTTCTCCGACATAAGATTTTAAATATTTCATCCCGCTTATTAGTCTATTTTCTATTCCGGGCGAAAAATTGTTTCACCCGTTTCTTGGGCTCATCGGCAGTAAAACAACGGCCCCATAGTTCATTCTCCAGAGCCAGACCTGATTGGGTTACGTAACTAGCCCCCTGTGCCACTGCCTTTTTGGCATAACGAATGTTATCAGGGCCATTCTTCGCAATCTTCTGCGCTAACTCATACACCTGCTCCTGAAACTGGCCCTGAGGATATACACCACTGACCAGCCCGATGCGGTAGGCCTCTGCTGCGTTGATAGGCTCACCGGTTAGTATAATCTTCATGGCATCACTTCGCCCTACTAGCCAGGGAAGACGCTGACAACCTCCCCACCCGGGGAAGGTTCCCCACAGCACTTCCTGCTGCCCAAACACAGCATTCTCAGAGGCCAGCCGGATATCACAGGCCAGGGCAAATTCCATTCCTCCACCGAAGGCAAGACCATTTACTGCCGCTATTACCGGTACACTGCAATAAGCAATCTTATCACACACGATCTGCCCGGCTTGGGATCCCGCTTGAGCGGAGGACTGGTCCAGGGTTAAGAATATGCTGATATCGGCACCAGCGATAAATGCCTTTTCTCCAGCCCCGGTCAGAATGGCAACAATCACCGAAGGGTCTTTTTCCAATTCGTTAAAGGCCTGGCCAATTTCTCTTACTGTTTCCATGGTCAATGCATTCATCGCTTCGGGACGATTCACAGTTACCGTAGCGATACCTCTATCGATTTCCAGAAGTACCTGGTTCATATAATTATCTCCTCTCCTAAACCTATCAATGTTCTTGAATGGCTGATTTACATCCTCTTGTTATCTTTCTATGGGTATAGATTATGCGCACAGGGACAGCAGAGATTTAATATTCGAATATTTCGTTAGGGGCTTCTAATACTGATGTATCACCTATTCTAACAAGTTCTGCTATGTGCCATACATTGGGAACCACGTTGTTCAGGTAGTAACGAGCTGAAAGGACTTTACCCAAATAGAAGTTATAATCGTGGTGATCTTTACCCAACTCATCGATTCGTTTCCTGGCAATAACCGCCTGATCCATAAGCAGGTAACCACAGTATAATTGGGCTGTAGCGGTCAAGATTCGCCTTGCGTAGAACCCTATCAGGCCAAGCTTTTCAGATTGGGCATACCCGGCAATCATCATTTGTATTCCCTGGTAAGCTTTCAGGGCTCGTTCCAGATGTTCCATCTCTTTATCTAATCCCAGGGGATATTGCCCGTCAGGGGTGTATCCCCGTTCCTTATACGCACCAATAAAATCCTGTACCTCTTTCAGAGTATCGGCAAATATGGCACCT
This sequence comes from Syntrophomonas sp., assembly GCA_016841425.1. Taxonomy (GTDB): domain Bacteria; phylum Bacillota; class Syntrophomonadia; order Syntrophomonadales; family Syntrophomonadaceae; genus JAAYJK01. The sequence goes on from JAENZE010000013.1 coordinate 127,178, forward strand.
TTGCCCTGCATCCACTTGCGGCCGATCAGGTCCATAGACTGAATAAAGTTGGTGCCTTCCCATATAGACCATATTTTACAGTCCCGGGCCGAATTAGCAGCTGGATAATCTTCACAATAACCATACCCGCCATAAGATTGCAGAGATTCTGCAATCAAACCCCACGCTTCATCGCTGGGATAAGCCTTACACAGTGGGGTCAGCATATCCAGCTTATTCTGGGCCCATTTCCTGCGTTCCTTATCCGGGGCAAATTCCCTGACATCCTCATAGTAATAGCACTTCGCCAGAAGTGCACGACAGGCCTCGGTGGTGGCCTTATTTAGGAGGTACATCCGCTTTACATCTTCATGTTTATCAATGGTTACTCGCCCTGACTTGGGGTTGGTGAGGAGCCGGCCCTGAATACGTTCTTTTCCATAATCCTTAGCATTCCAGTAGGCATTGGATGCTACCGCTGTGGCCAGACGCCCGGTATCAAGACGTGCCTCATTCATCATGTTAAACATCTGCATTATTCCCTGGCCGACCCCATTTTCATCGGGGGGATTACCAATTAAGTAGCCGCGGCAGTTATTGTTTTCTCCAACTACCAGTTGACAGGTCGATTGACCTTTCAAGCCCATTTTGTGTTCTATGCCAATGCACTGCACATTATTGTCAGAGAAGCTGCCGTCCTCATTTATCCAGAATTTGGGCACAATGAACAAGGACAGTCCTTTGGTTCCCGAGGCTGCACCTTCAACCCTGGCCAGGTACAGATGGATGATATTCTCCACATCATCCCGGTCACCAACGGTTATGAATATCTTCTGTCCTTTAATTTTATAAATTCCCTGTTCATCAGTGAGAAAGGCTTTAGAAAGCATGTCCCCCACGTCGCTTCCTGCACTGGGTTCAGTCAGGCACATGGTTCCGCCCCAGGTACCATTTAGCAGCTTTGGTAAGAACTTTTTCTTCAGTTCTTCATTGGCATATAGCTGAATAACATTTGCTACTGCTCCCGCACATCCCACATAAGGCATTAACGCGGGGTTGGCTGCAGAGAGCATTTCCAAAAGCAAGCCAAAAACCGCAAAAGGAAGGCCTCCTTCCCCTTCTTTATCAAAATTACTGGCACCCCAGCCCTGATCCTGCAAAAACCGATGGGCCTGGTGGAATGAAGGGGGGATATAAACTTTTCCATCCTCCCAACGAACTCCGATATTCTCACCATCTTCCGCTGTAGGCGCTATAACTTCATCTGCAACCTTTCTCACCTGGTCAATAATAGTGTCCAGGTCATCTTTACCATAATAATCTTTATACCGGTCATAGCTTAGTACTTCATCAATGGGTAACCATTCTTTTAAAATAAACTTAATATCTCTGGTATTATAGGCATACTTGTATGACATTTTATCGCTCTTCCTTTCCAATCAAATTTTTCCTGCTCAATAAAAAAGAGAGGAATGTGAAAAACTCATCTTAGCATAATTCAAATATTCCGGCTGCCCCCTGGCCGCCGCCAATACACA
>JAENZE010000027.1 GCA_016841425.1 Syntrophomonas sp.
GTTCATTTATAAAATGGGGAGACCTGGATTTATTTCAGCGTCTCTCCCCCCTCTCCTCATTTAGGTAATTAAGATTAAGGAGGTTTATGGTGGCATGGATAAACAAACCAAAATTTTAGAAGGTATAAAAATTGTTGATTTGACCAGGGTTTTTACCGGTCCGTTCTGCACTCAGATACTTGCTGATATGGGTGCCGAAATTATCAAGGTCGAAGAAGTGGGTCCCAATACTAATGAACGAAGTTGGCCTCCATTTGCGCCCGGGACGGAAGAATCCACCTATTTTATAGGGCTTAACCGGGGTAAACGGAGTATCGAACTTAATTTTAAAGAAGAGAGAGCAAAGAGCATCTTTTATAAATTAGTCAGTGAAGCGGATATAGTGTTTGAAAATTTTGCCCCTGGAGTGGCGGATAAGTTAGGAGTGGGATATGAAGACTGCAAAAAGATAAAATCAGATATCATATATCTTTCCATATCCGCTTTTGGTCAGTATGGACCATTCAGTAAACTTCCAGGATACGATATGCTGGCACAGGCCATGGGAGGCTTGATAAGTATTACTGGGTATCCTGATATGCCACTGCGAGTTGGCTCTTCAATTGGTGATATAATTGCCGGTTTATATGGAGGAATGGGCTTGCTGGGAGCTATATATTACAGAGATAAGACGGGTGAAGGACAGCATATTGATGTTTCCCTGGTGGACTGCATATTTACCTGTTTGGAAAACAGTGTCCCAGCATATACAATAACTGGCAGACCTACGAAGAGGCAGGGAAGCCGGCATCCTGATGGCGGACCCTATGATGTCTATACTTGTAAGGATGGTTTTGTTTGTGTTGTTGCCTCTAACGAAAAGCTTTGGGGAAATATGTGCAATTTAATGGGGGTTCCAGAAATGGCCGTTGATCCCAAGTTTAACAGCAACGCAGCGCGGATGGAGAATATAGAAGAAATGACTGCTTTTATCAATAACTGGATGAAAGATTACATGGTCGATGAGATGGTAACTATGCTGCGTGAAGCAAGAGTGGCTGTAGCTCCTATATTGGAAGTGCCGCAAATTTGTGAAAGTGAAAATACCAAGGCTCGTAATATGCTGGTAGAGTTTGAACATGCTACCGCGGGTAAGGTGAAGTTGGCTGGAAATCCCATAAAATTCGGAGCTTATGAAGCTCTGGCTGAACTCCCGCCCCCATTTAAAGGACAGCATACTAAAGAAGTATTATTGGAAATGGGCTTAAGCGAACAAGAGATTTCTGACATGCTTGATAAGGGAGAAATAGGAGATGGGTTTATTACTAGAGCAGAAAATAAAAACCAGCAATAGGTTCATAAAATATTAATTGCACTGAGAGCCAAAATTCAGCAGATATTACCTAATAAAATTAAAATTTCTGATTAGATACAACAATGGAATTGAACAACAGGGAGGTAAGTTTTGTGATTAGTTTTGAATTAACAGACGAGCAAAGAGAAATGCAGAACATGGTTCGCAAGTTTGTTAAAAACGAAATTATACCCGTAGCTGCCGAGTATGACGTTAAGAGTGAAATGCCCTGGCCGATTATCCATAAGGCTTTTGACATTGGACTCTGGAATTTTAATTTGCCGGCAAGATACGGTGGA
>JAENZE010000001.1 GCA_016841425.1 Syntrophomonas sp.
TTATGCATACCCGTTTACCTAAATAGACTTTTTCAGTGGTCTCGGACCGTCCCCTGTTTCCCCTTGTTTGTTCTGATTTATGTTACAATAAATCAAAAAAGGGGTATCTTAATGCGAGTAAAGGTTAGTGAGTTGATGAACTCCAAAGTGCTTTTTCTACAGTCCAGGCAGACTATTGCAGAAGCTGCCCGTCTTTTTAACGACAATGAAAATGTATCTGCGGTACCGGTATTAGATGAAAATCAGAAGCTGATTGGTTTTCTTAGCAAAAAACAATTGATAGGGACTATATCCCGTGGAGAACTGCCGTCAGATGAGCTTTCCACAGTAATTACGCGGGAATTTGTAAGCATATCCTCCGATGACTATATGCCCGACATATTAAGGGACAAATTTGAGTATGTACCGGTTTTCAAGAAGGGTGAGCTGGTGGGAATGCTGTACTATGAAGAAGTCTACCATAAATTAGCGGAAAGACTGTATAATGAGAAACTGGATATGGAAGCGAGTATCGATGCCGTATATAATCCGGTTATATCTATAGACAATGAATATGAAATTGGCATATTCAATAAATCTGCGGCTAAATTGATGGGAATTTCGGCAGAGGAAGTCCGGGGCTCAAATGCCCAAGACATACTTGCTGGCACAGGAGTTCTGGAATCATTTGTCAGCGGCTCGCATGCCCCTCTGCCGTCCAACAAACTGGTTATAGCAGGCAGAAGCTTTCTGCCTTATCGTACTAATATTATAAGAGATGGCAGAACTATCGGAGCTATACTGGTACTAAGGGAAATCTCAGAGTTTGAAGAACTGGTAAAAGAATCAGAGTATACCAAAAAACTTAATCGAGAGCTGGATGCGGTCATAGAGTCTTCTTTCGATGGCTTATACGTTACAGATGGACAGGCTAACACGTTAATGTTAAACAAGGGCTTTGAGCGTATCACTGGCATCATGGGATTTGAATGTATTGGAAGAAATATGGCTGATTTGGTAAAAGAAGGAGTGTTTTCTCGTTCGGGCACCTTGTTGGCTCTGGAGAAAAAGGAAAGAGTAACTATAACTATTGTTCCGCGAAGCGGTAAAGAAGTTCTTATAACCAGTAATCCCATCTTCGATGAGGAAGGGAATATTATAATGGTGGTTACCAATGTGAGGGACATCACTGAATTAAATGAACTGCAGCGCCGGCTGGAGCAGGTAGAGGGACTGCACGAGTTTTATAAAACCGAACTGCAGCACTTGAAGATCAAAAGCTCACAGAAGATGATAGTTAAATCCAGTAAGATGAAAGAACTATTGGACATGGTTATGAGGGTTGCGGGAGTAGATTCAACTGTGCTTATCCAGGGCGAGTCGGGGGTAGGAAAAGAACTCATAGCAGAAATCATACACAAAGGCAGCAACAGGAAGGAAGGACCTTATATAAAAGTTAACTGTGGGGCTATACCTGAGAACCTGTTGGAATCGGAGCTGTTTGGTTATGACGAAGGAGCTTTTACTGGGGCCAAAAAATCAGGGAAAATAGGTCTATTTGAGCTGGCCAATAACGGAATATTGTTTTTAGATGAGATTGGAGAGCTCCCCCTGGGTTTGCAGGTAAAACTTTTACGGGTACTGCAGAATAAAGAGATAATTAGAGTGGGCGGTGGTAAATCATTTAAAGTAGATACCAGGATCCTGGCCGGAACCAATCAGGATTTGATGGAAATGGTCAAAGCCCAGAAATTCAGGTTGGATCTATATTATCGTTTAAATGTGATACCTATTACCGTGCCCTCTTTGAAGGACAGATCAGAGGATACTCCGGTATTAGCTAATTACTTTTTGGAAATATTCAATCAGAAATATAAGATGAATAAACGTTTTCATAAAGATGTTATCGATTGTTTTTTGGAATATGATTGGCCTGGAAATGTTAGGGAATTAGAGAACCTTACCGAGAGATTGGTTGTAACCACCGATGGTGATGTTATAAAAACCAGTGATCTGCCAATAGCTATGAATATGGTTCTTCTAAGAAATGATCCGGAAAAAGGTTTATGGTCATTAAAGCAAACAGTAGAGAATGCTGAAAGACAGCTTTTAGAAAAAGCATTTAAACGCTATAAGTCTACTTATCAAATAGCGCAAGTACTGAAAGTAAACCAATCCACGGTGGTCAGAAAGGCCGCTAAATATGGAATAAAACATCGTTCTTAAGAAAGGTTTGACGGCAGGCAGGGGGTGCCTGCCGTCAGGGGGAATAATATTCTTATGTTTTCCAGCTGACCCTGTCTATTGTGAGTGGTACGACAGATTGGTACGGCTGGAAAAATCTTTTTTAATAGTCGTAATTAGAGATTTCACCTCTCTTCAGGCATCTGCTCATGTCAGTCTCAGAATATCTTTGTTTTTTCATAAATCTGGATGATAATCGCTTCTGCCCTTGGTCAGGTTCCATCTGAATTTTACATAAACTCATCTTCGGCTATGTCAATCGCACTCCTGTTGCCGGCTTTCATGGCCTTATGATATCCGAAGATTTCAGGAACATGGTTCATAATATAGAACTTGGCGGTAGCGATTTTGCCCCTGTAGAAGGGGGCATCAAAGTGGTCGCCGCCCAGTTCGGCCAGTTTCTTGGCAGCCAGGACGGCCTGGGACAGCATCAGCTTGCCGCAGTAAACTCTCGCGCCTGCATGCATGGTCCGGGTAGTGAAGAGCTGTTTCATCTGCTTATCGCCAGCGGTCCAGGCAGCATTCATATCAACAATATCTTTGAAAGCAACCATGCATTCTGCCATCATATCGAATTCAGCCGCGAATTCGTCAGTCCTTTGACCGGAGACGAAATCGTCTATTTCAGCAACCCACTTCTTGAACGGTTCGCTGCCTTTCATGGTGAACTTGCGGCCGGTATAGTCCTGGGCCTGGATGAAATTGGTGCCTTCCCAGATGCCATAGATCACTACGTCCCGGTATAGCTCTGCTCCGGCATACTCTTCCATGAAACCGTAGCCGCCGTGGCATTGGATCGCTTCACCGGTGGCAATCCTGGCCATATCGGACGTATAGGCCTTGCAAAGCGGGTTATTGATCATGAACATGTCATGATAATATTCTCTTTCTTCCGGTGTTGCAGCATCTTTGGACAGGTCGACGTAGAGATAGGATTGGAAAATCAGAGCCCGGGTGGCTTCCAGGATGGATTTCTGGAAAAGCAGCATGCGGCGGACGTCTTCGTGCTCGATGATCCGGACGCTGGGGCCTTTGGGATTGGTGGAATGTTTACTCTGCACGCGAACCTTGGTATAATCCAGAGCTGCGTAGTAGGCTGAGCCAATGCAACCCAGGGCGAATAAACCGGTGTTCAGACGTTCTTCGTTCATATATGCGAACATCTGTGACATCCCTTTGCCTCTGCCATCTACCACTTCTTCTTCGCCTACCATCCAGCCGTAACAGTTGTCGTTTTCACCCATGGCCAGGGTGAGAGTGGAAGAACCATGAATACCCATCTTGTGCTCGATGCCAACGGAGGTTACGTCGTTCCATTTGCCCACGGAACCATCCTCGTTGACCCAGAATTTGGGCACAATGAACAGCGAGATGCCGGCGGTGCCGTCTTTGGCGCCCGGAGTTTTGGCCAACATCAGGTGGATGATGTTTTCCGCCAGGTCATGGTCGCCGGAGGTGATAAAGCATTTAGTGCCTTTGAGCTTGTACAGGTGGGGAGTATCGGTGGGGAATGCCTTGCTTTGAACAGCTCCGACCTCGGATCCTGCACCTGGCTCGGTCAGGCCCATGGTGCCGCACCATTCGCCAGTATACATCTTGGGCAGGAACATGTCCTGTTGTTTTTGGGTGCCATAATCCTGTAGCACGGTGGTAGCACCCTGGGTCAGACACCAGAACATGACTATCGACGGGGATGCAGCGGACTGCATTTCCAGAATCGGAGCGTACCAGGACAGCGGTATTTTGCCATCGCCGCGGAATCCGAACTGGGGTCCTAACTCGGCATCCATAATTGTTTTGTAGACAGTTTTGAAAGAATCGGGTGTTACCACCGCATGTTCATTGCCGCCCACATACGTCGCACCTGGATCATCAGCATCTTTGTTAGCCGGGCACATCACGTCGCGGCAGACTTTAAAGTTAACATCGAGGAAATTATCGATGTCATCGATAGCGTAGTATTCTTTGAAAGCATCCAGAGATAATAGACTTTCCATGTCCAGCCATTCTTTTATCTGGAACTTAATGTCTCTCATCTGATATAACCAATTATTATGTGGCATTAAAACTCCTCCTTATTTTTTATTTATAATTCATGACAAATGGCCGAACGGATTGGCCAGCGCCATCGATCCGGAAGGCCATCTGTTATAAGTAAACTACAGCAGCACCTGTGTATAACGTTTATCACCTGGTTTAGAGCATTTCAAATATGGTAGTGGTTCCCATACCACCGCCTATGCAAAGAGTTGCCAGGCCGGTTTTGAGATTGCGTTTCTGCATCTCATAAAGCAGGGTTACTATGATTCTGGCTCCGGAGCAACCAATCGGATGTCCCAGGGCGATAGCTCCGCCGTTTACATTGACCTTCTCCATCTTGTCAGCCCATCCACAGTCTCTGCCCACTGCCAGTGACTGGGCAGCAAATGCTTCATTGGCTTCGATGAGATCGATATCATCTACGGTCATACCGGCTTTAGCCAGCGCTTTTTTGGTAGCCGGAATTGGTCCTAATCCCATTACTGAGGGATCTACACCACCAGAAGCGTAGCTAACAACTTTGGCCATAGCCTTGATTCCCAGTTCATCAGCTTTTTCTTTGGACATCACGATCATAGCTGCTGCACCATCATTAATGCCTGAGGAACTTCCAGCAGTGACAGTTCCGTCTTTCTTAAAGGCAGTACCCAGCTTGGCCATCTGTTCGCGGGTAGCCATTCTGGGATGCTCGTCGGTGTCAAATATTTTTTCGCCCTTTTTGCTCTTGATAACTACCGGTACTATTTCATCTTTGAACCTGCCCGATGCAATAGCCTCGGCAGCTCTGACCTGACTGGTGTATCCGAAATCGTCCTGTTCTTCACGGGTCAATCCATACTGAGCTACTATATTTTCAGCGGTTACTCCCATATGGTAGCCATTAAATATTTCCCATAGTCCATCATAAACCATACCGTCTATCAGGTCGCCTTTTACCATGTTCATTCTATAACCCCAGCGGGCATTGGGCAGGTAATACGGATGGGAGCTCATGTTTTCCATACCACCAGCCAGAACGATATCGGCGTCTCCTGCTTTAATAACCTGGGCTGCCAGGTGAAGCGCTTTCATGCCTGATCCACAAACCTTATTAATCGTAAAGGCAGGAGTCTCTATGGGAATACCAGCAGCAATCATGGACTGCCGGGCCGGGTTTTGTCCCTGTCCTGCCTGCAGAACACAGCCGAAGATTACCTCTTCAACCTGTTCTGGTTTAATTCCAGCTCGTTTGATAGCTTCTACCATAGCGATTCTACCCAGTTCTATACATTTAGTGTCTTTCAGCGTACCACCGAAAGTGCCTATCGGTGTACGGCACAGACCAGCAACAACTATTTCTCTTGACACTATTTGTCCACCTCTCCTTCTCATAAAAATAAAAACATAATCCCAAACCCCTGTTTGAGCTGAGACATTGCAGATTAACTTGCTGCACTGTTCAGCCAAATAATGCATTACCCCCCCTTTAAAGTATATTAACTATATAGATAATAACCACTCCCTGCTAAGATGCCAGGCTAATCCACAAGCATCAGCAATTAATTGCTGGCTATACCAATAAACAGCAATAAATACTAAAGATAGCCTACCTATCATCTGCCTTCATTACATTAAGCTATAGCAAATAGGCAGATTTATATGGAGAGCAGTTATCTATTTCTCTAAAAAAAACATATGCAATATATATGCCAGACATTGACAAGAAATATTACGATAAAAATGGGATTCGGCCAGGGTAGGACCGCTGCTAAAAAAGGATAATGCGAAAAGGCATTAAACAATAATGCGAAAACGCATTGTATGAAAAGTGTGTCGTGAAAGGACTTTTACAAAAGCGATGGTACTAATGCATATAATTAATGCCAAAATGCATTAGATATATCATGGCCATGAATTCTGCTTTTATTATAAATGATATTTGCTGGTAATAATACAACTTGTTGTAAAAACCTTGTATTAAGTAACAAGGTGCATACAGTTTCAAATTGTGGTATTTTAGAGCTAGTCGATTATTTAATATTTAACAAGGAGACCATTAAATTGTTTCCATTAAGAGATAGCACCCCCAGTCGGTCATTCCCTGTGACAACAGTTATATTAATAATGATAAACATAGTAATTTTTATTATGGAGATAGCGGCTGGACCGCAGGCCCTTAATGATCTGGTTTATATTTTTGGTCTGGTTCCCGCTTATATTAATGAGTATACATCGCTATTAGGTTATTATCCCATATTGACCTCAATGTTCCTTCATGGCGGCTGGATGCATGTTATTGGGAACATGTGGATTCTATGGTTGTTTGGCGACAATATCGAAGACTATATGGGTTCCAGCCGATTTTTGATCTTCTACCTTTTGTGCGGTATGACGGCAGGTCTTGCTCATTATTTTATTAACCCTGGTTCAGATATCCCCGTAGTTGGAGCTTCAGGGGCGGTAGCAGGGATTATGGGAGCATATTTTTTGATGTTCAGGCACGCAAAAATCCTGACCTATATACCTCCCATCTTTCTGCTCAATCTACCTGCCTGGATATACCTGGGGTTTTGGGCGCTGTCACAGGTCTATTGCGGGACGGCAGATATTATATCTGCCAACTCCTGCGGATCAATTGCCTTTTGGGCTCATACCGGAGGTTTTGCAGCAGGTATGATTTTGTATCGGCCTTTTCTGCGCGAAGAACCCCGGTCCACATAATTATACTCTTACAGAATCACGTGAGCGTTCATTGATTTTATTAAGCAATCGTTCAATGTGGTCATGGGCTAATTTGGTATTGTCATCACTATTCTGCAAAAAGTAAATAGTATTTTCTATCCTTTCCTGGCTGGCTTTAATTTCGTCCCAGTGCCGTTCTTCTTCATACAGGTTCATGCAATCCTGCAGGTCGTTGGCTCTGCCTGTTTCCAGGTAATGTTTAAATACTTTCAGACTGGTAGTGTCCTGATAATCAGCATGAACCATGGATTTACTGATTATATTATTATAAATTCGCAAGTTCTTCTGGGCATTTTTTAACTTGGACTCAGTAATTTCAATATCTACATAACAGCGTTCGGTAAAGTCGGAACAAAAATCTTCCCACTGTTCCAAAATAGCTTTATAGCGATCACAGGCTTTCTCATATTCTCGATATTGGAGAAGGTATATTTTCATCTGGTGATTAAAACTGCTGCTTTCTTCTTCCTCGTTTTTCTTTCTGCGTCTTGATTTTATGGAATTAAAAGGGATTAAGTTTCCGCCCGAGGGTCGTTCACATCCGATTTTTTGTGGTTTTGCCGGTAAAATATCGGGCTCCTGCGGCCAGAGATTTTCGATGTTAACAATGGCATAACGTGATTCAAGCAGTTTATTTAAGTAATTGATATGTTTATTGACCTTCTCCGTGTCCTGCAGGGAAATGAGACACATGTTGATGTCCTTGATTAAGTCGTCCTTATTTTTCGGGCCTTTTTTAGCACTCTTACGGCTTTTATGATAGTTCAAGATCTCGTGGTTAACAGGTTCGACGAATTCCAGGGACATAATAGTAGTAAAATCACTCGCAGTGATTTGCTGTATGTTGACTGGTGTATGTTTGTTGAAATAGAAACGAGTATTGCTGAAAGGATAATAATAGGGTCCTATTACGGAAATGTATTCATTATTTACCAGGGTTTCTATATCCTTTATTATGTCCAGTTCCTCGTCCAGCAGCTCTACCCACTGACAGCAAGGGGATAGAGTATCTCCCTCGGCCTCAGCTTCAATCTTCAGCTGCTTGTACGTATCTAATGTTATAGTAAGCTGCGAGTTATAATAATAAAATAGTACTTCCTCCGGGGTATATTGAAGAAATAGGGATAAATCTGGGAAATTGGCCTTGTCCTTATTAAGAAATGTAAAAAACATAAACAACCTCCTTATATATAGTAAGCAATAAATAATTTCTATAAATTTCCAGATATTCCTTCTTTTGATAAGAAAAATTTTTAAAAACATACCTCTCTGGTTTAATTATCTGCTGGAGCTGAATTATAATATTAATTGGATCTGTAAAATACGTATTTCAGGAGGTAAGCGGATGGATGTGAAATTACCCTGGTTTGTTGAGGAATTGAGAAAACGAGATCCGGAATTTTTCCCGGTTGTAAAGGCAGTAGTGGAGTCAGCCATGTATACCCAGGCCCTGGATGCTAAAACAACCTATCTGGTGGTCCTGGCTCTGGATGCTGCCAAAAATGCTGATCAGGGGGTTAAAGTTCTGGCAGCCCAGGCTAGAGAAGCAGGAGCTTCTGAGGAAGAGATAAAGGAAGTACTCCGCCTGGCTTATTATGTAAGTGGAATGGATGTAATTAAAACCTCATTGAATGCCTATGATTGATAATAAACTTTCGCATGTGAAAGACTTCTGCGTCGCATTACCCTTCATTGTTGTTTCGAGCAGCATGCCTGCTTCCGCCGCAGGCCAATCTCATACTGAGCGAATGGAGAAGGGTGATACTTTATTAGTTGACCCGGGTATACCAGGTATTATAGGGTTATAAGCAAAAACACTCACCCGCTGCGAAAGTTTAGAATATAAAAAAAGGAGAGTTTAATATATGTTTGAAGCACTGCTTTTTGATCTGGATGGTACTTTATTAAATATAGATATGGATTATTTTCTTCCCCGGTATTTTGAGAGAATGGCATTAATGGCCAGGGACCATGGGTATCAGGGAGCCGATCGGCTGGTAGAGCAAATTTGGTCTTCAACTGAAAAGATGATTGCCAATACCGACCCCGATAAAACAAACGAAGAGGTGTTTTTTGAAGATTTCTATCAACTCTGGCCACATCCCCCTGAAGAATTCAGTCGATTTTTTGATACATTTTATCAAGACGAATTTCCCCAACTAAATGTATTCTGCCAGCCATTCGCTGGAGTGCAGCAGATGATGGAAAATTTATTTGAGCGGGATTTTAAGATTGTCATAGCCACCAATTCAGTATTCCCGCTTACTGCTATAAAGCACCGGCTTGATTGGGCAGGAGTAGGACATTTTGATTATGATCTGATTACCTCATATGAAAATATGCACTACTGTAAACCCCACCCTGACTATTATAAAGAAATATGCAATGTGATTGGGGTTAAAGCTGATAATTGCCTGATGATAGGCAATGACACTGGGGAAGACCTGGTGGCCGGGAAAATAGGCATGAAGACTTTTTTAGTAAAAGATCGGTTAATCGATAAAGGGGCTGGCCTACACGCTGATTGGCAGGGTGAACTTCAGCAATTGTTTCATTTCCTTAAAAATATTTAGAATAAAGGGAACCACTACCGGGGGAAATTATTAATAATAGTTTTGTCTGCGGTGGGGTGATTATGAGCGAAAAAAGGAAAAAAAAGATAAAACCTCTTACTGAGAAAGACCTCATGAAAATCGAGATTGCCAGAGAGCTTGGCCTATGGGAGCAAATTGAGAAACATGGGTGGGAATCTATGAGTAATGCCGCTTGTGGAAGGATAGGGGGAATAATGAGCAAACGATTGAAGGAGAGAAAGCAGGGAGAAGAATAGGTTCTGTTCTATATCCCCGGACTATGCGTTAGCATAGTCCGGGGATTATTTTTTGCTTTGAGCCGCAGCAGGCGAGCATTAAACCTGCTCCCGCCGCAAGGCTGAAAGTTCTAAATTGAATTATCCTCCTTGCTTTGACAAAACATAATATTCGCCAGGGTTAAGTTCAGTTATTTATATCCGGGCATATTAGTTTATAATTATACTGGTAGTTAAAATTATGCAATAGTGGGTGATTAAAGAATATGACAGAAATTGAAAGAGTTAGAGTGTTCTTACAGGCTAAAAACCCGGCAATTCGTATCTTGGAATTTGAACAGGATACCAGCACATCATATCTGGCCGCTCAGGCCCTGGGCACTGAGGTGGGACAAATTGCTAAATCCATGCTTTTTAAAAGTAAAAAGGATGATTACATAATGGTGGTTTCTACCGGTGATGTTAAGATTGACAGCAAAGCGGTTAAGGATCTGGTAGGTTCCAAAGTGCGTATGGCCAACGAGAATGAAGTTCAGGAAGTTACCGGATTCCATATCGGGGGAGTATGTCCCTTTGCTTTAAAGACTGCAGTTCCTATTTTTCTTGATGAAAGTCTGAAAAGATATGAGGTGGTTTATGCAGCAGCCGGGACAGCAAATACAGCTGTACCTATCAGCTATCAGCAGCTTATAGAGGTAACCGGGGGGAAGGCCTGTCAGGTATCATTTTAAATAGTAGCAAGAGGAGAATTTTAATGAATACTGGTTTTGTGCATTTACATAACCATTCTGAGTACAGCCTGTTGGATGGTGCTTGTCGAATAAAAGATATGGTAAGCAGGACGGCTGAGTTGGGCATGTCGGCTTGTGCCATTACCGATCACGGGGTATTGTATGGCGTCATAGATTTTTACCGGGCAGCTCGAAAACAAGGTATCAAGCCAATCATAGGTTGTGAGGTATATGTTGCCCCCAGGAGCCGCCTGGATAAAGAGGCTCGGATCGATGATAATATGTATCACCTGGTTTTACTTTGTCAAAATGATCAGGGTTATAAAAACCTGGTGCAGCTGGTCAGCAGGTCTTATCTGGAAGGTTTCTATTACAAACCCCGGGTGGATAGGGAACTTCTATCTCAGTACAGTCAGGGTTTAATAGCCTTGTCTGGATGTGTAGCGGGAGAGATCCCTCAGGCGATTCTAGCCGGGGATTATGAGAAAGCCAGGAATACGGCCCTGGCATATCAGGAAATTTTTGAACCGGGCAATTTTTATCTCGAGCTGCAAAATCACGGGATGCCAGAGGAACATCAGGTATGTGCAGCTTTGGCAAGGATTAGCGATGAGACCGGTATACCGCTAGTAGCAAGCAATGATGCCCATTACATTAACAAGAAGGATGCAGCCTATCATGATGTACTCTTGTGTATACAGACGGGAACGGTAATAAGTGATGAGCAGCGCATGCGATTTCCTCCAGGCAGTGCCTTTTATCTGAAGAGTCCGGAAGAAATGTATGGACTATTTCCGGAACGACCAGATGCCCTGATTAACACTATGATAATAGCTGATAAATGTGATGTGGAATTTAAATTTGGTGAATTTCATCTGCCCCATTTCGAAGTAGATGCAGGATATACCTCAGAGAGTTACTTAAGCGAATTAGTATGGAAAAAGACCCGCGAAAAGTTTCCGACTTCAGACCAGATGATTGATGAACGTATCGGCTTCGAGCTCCAGGTGATAAATGATATGGGTTTCGCAGCATATTTTTTAATTGTACAGGACTTGATCAACTGGGCTCGTCTTAACAACATCGCGGTGGGGCCGGGCCGAGGCTCAGCGGCTGGCAGTCTGGTATCTTATGTCCTGGGAATAACTACTATTAATCCCTTGAAATATGGACTGTTGTTTGAAAGATTTTTAAATCCAGAACGGGTTAGTATGCCAGATATTGACATAGATTTCTGTTTTGACAAAAGAGACCGGGTTATTGACTATATTATACAAAAATATGGTGCAGACCGGGTGGCGCAGATTATTACTTTTGGTACCATGGCAGCCCGGGCAGCTATACGAGATGTTGGAAGAGCCCTGGATATTCCCTATGGGGAAGTGGACAAGATCGCCAAAATGGTTCCAGCTGAACTGGGGGTTACTTTAGACCGTGCTTTGACCATTGCTCCGGACCTAATTGATTTATATGGAACCGACTACAACTCCCGAAAAATAATCGATACGGCACGAGCTCTGGAAGGTATGCCTCGTCATGCCTCTATTCACGCGGCCGGGGTTGTTATTGGGAAGGAAAATCTTAGCAGCATTCTGCCTCTGCAGAGAACCAGTGACGGTCATATAGTAACCCAATTTGCTAAAGAAACCGTAGAGGATATAGGATTATTAAAAATGGATATCCTGGGGCTGAGGACTTTAACCGTTATTTATCGTGCAGTAGAAATCATTGAAAAAACCCGGGGTGAGTATATAGATATTGACAATATAAACTTGAACGACGCCAGGGTTTACCGGCTGTTATCCCAGGGGGATACCATAGGTGTATTTCAGCTGGAAAGCGACGGCCTGCGCAGAATTTTAAAAGATATGGCACCTAGCCGGTTTGAAGACTTGATTGCCATTATAGCCTTATATAGGCCAGGTCCATTAGGAAGCGGCATGGTAGAGGATTTTATCAACTGCAAGCATGGACGCCAGGAAATTGAGTATATACATCCGAGTCTGAAGGAAATACTGCAGGAAACTTATGGGGTGGTATTGTATCAAGAACAAGTTATGCAGGTGGCAGGGGTGTGTGCTAATTTCACCATGGGCGAAGCCGATGTCCTGCGCAGAGCAATGGGAAAGAAGAAAGCCGAAGAACTTATGGCTCAAAGGGATAAATTTATCAGGGGAGCAGCCGGCAACAATATAGATCAGGCCACGGCGGCAAGAATGTTTGATATAATGGAAAGCTTTGCTGGTTATGGATTCAATAAGAGTCATTCAGCTGCCTACGCTATGATTTCATACCAGACCGCGTATTTAAAAGCTTATTATCCAGTAGAATATATGTGTGCATTTTTGAGCAGTGTTATAGATAATCAGGACAAAATAGTATTTTATTTGAGAGAGTGCCAGCAGATGGGAATAAAGGTACTGCCTCCAGACATTAATGAGAGTTATGAGAACTTTACTGTGAGCGGCGATAGTATCCGTTTTGGCCTGGGAGCTATAAAAAATGTAGGCCTGGGTGCGGTGAGCAGTATTGTGAGCTCCCGAAAAAAAGGAGCTTTTGCATCACTGTTCGATTTTTGTAAGCAGGTAGACCTGGGGCAGATTAACAAAAGAATACTGGAAAATTTAATCATGGCTGGATGTTTTGATACTCTGGGTATAACTAGAAAAGAGGCACTATCCATTATGGAGGAGTGTGTGGAATTATCAGCACAGATCAAACAATGTGAATCCAGCAGCCAGATGTCGTTGTTTGGTGAGGTTATGGATATGGTGGAAGAGCCACAGCCATCCATAAAGGGTGAGTTCCCTATACGGGAAAGGCTTAAGCGGGAAAAGGATGTCCTGGGTTTTTATGTTTCAGCTAATCCAATGGATGAGTATCAAGAAATTCTTCCCCTGCTAAGCGGCCAGATGATAAGTGACCTTTCCGCTGCTGATGAGGAAAACTATGTTAGGCTAACCGGCATCGTGGTAAATTTGAATCAGCGGATCAGCAGGAGGGGTGATGCTTATGCTCGATTTTACCTGGAAGACAGCAGTGGAAGAATTGAAGTGCTGGTTTTTCCCAAAGCTTTGAAAAAAAATAGTGATTATTTAAGGGCGGATGGGGCGGTTTTGATTGAGGGGTTTTATGATACCCGGGATGAACAGCCCAAGATTTCACTGCAGCAGGCGCGGCCTATTCCGGAGGTACTAAAAGAGCTTCATATTAGAGTTCCTGAGGACAAGGAGGATGATTTCAGGATGAAGCTGCTGGAACTGCTGGAGAAGTATCCTGGCCCAGTGGAGGTTTTTCTACATCTTTCCGGACGCCGTACCGTGCTTCTGCAGGAAAGATACTATGTTCAGGCCCACAAAGAACTCCAGGCCAGAATTGCTGACTGGTTCGGGGGTAAAAATGTATGGTTTTCTTAATGGATGAGTCTTTCAGCTCACATGATAATAACAAGGCAGGGAATCAAAAACACAAGATCGGATAGGAGGTTTAATGCATGAATGGAGACTATATCGGACAAGACTATATTATGGTTAAGGCGCTGGAAAACGGTGTGACCATAATAGGATTAACCCGGGGAAGAGACACCAAACTTCATCATACGGAGAAGTTGGATAAGGGTGAAATAATGTTTCTTCAGTTTACAGAACACACATCTGCTGTAAAAATCCGTGGACATGCAGAAATTTTACATCGCTATGGTAATAGTACCAGTGGAAACCCATTTGAAAAAAGCAAATCCTGAAAATGCACTGGTTATCAATCTACACCTATAAAAGTAAGTATCAGCGCTGACGGACCGCGCGGACACTTCCGGTGCTGCAGGATAAAGGAGGTAAATTTTTGCAGAAGCTTGCAGTGCTAACCAGTGGCGGAGATGCGTCGGGAATGAATGCGGCGATACGGGCTGTGGTTCGATCGGCAATATACCAGGACATGCAAGTATATGGCATTTACCAGGGCTTCGAGGGTTTAATAGCCGGCAATCTGAGCGAAATGACCCTGGGTTCGGTTGCAGACATTATACATCGAGGCGGTACTATACTGCGGACTTCCCGGTCAAATCTATTCATGCAGGAAAGAGGCATGGATCAGGCCAGAATAAACTTGAATGAACTGGGCATTGATAACCTGGTAATTATTGGAGGGAACGGCAGTCTAAAGGGGGGCTATGAAATTTCGCGGCTGGGAATTAATGTTATTGGAATCCCGGCTACTATTGATAATGATGTGGTGTACACCAGATCTATTGGCTATGATACCGCTGTGAATACGGTCTTAATGGCTATCAACCATATTCGTGATACAGCCAGCAGCCATGGCCGGGTATTTATTATAGAAGTTATGGGGCGGCATTGTGGGGAGATAGCTCTGGCGGCAGGAGTTGCCGGCGGGGCAGAATCGATATTGGTGCCTGAAATAGAGACGGATTTTGAACAGATAATAGAAAAAATCCAGGCCGGCATTGGAAGAGGCAAGCTGCACAGCATAATTATTGTCGCCGAAGGGGTATATCCAGTTATGGACCTGCAAGAGTATATAGAGGAGAAAACTGGACAGGATACCCGTATTACTATCTTAGGTCATATCCAAAGGGGCGGAACTCCCAGTGCGGTAGACAGGATACTGGCTTCCCAAATGGGAAAGATGGCTGTAGATTGTATAGCCACTGGCCAGCGAAATGTCATGGTAGCTGGTCGGGAAGAAAGAATCTTTACTATACCTCTGGGGGAAGTTATCAATGGAAAAAAGACTCCGGAATTGGAAATGTTTGAACTCGCACGTATTCTTTCTATATAATTGAAAAAGAGAAAATTTGGAAGCTGTCAGGAGGTAATGCGGCTTGAGGAAAACAAAAATAATATGCACAATTGGTCCGGCCAGTGAAGACGTAAGTATACTAAGCAAATTAATTGAAAATGGGATGAATGTAGCCCGACTTAACTTTTCCCATGGTCTGCATGAAGAACACAAAAAGAGGATCGGGAACATCCGCCAGGCAGCGGAGATTACCGGGACTCCGATTGCTATCATGCTGGATACCAAAGGACCGGAAATCAGGACCGGTACCCTGGAGGGAGGCAAGATTACCCTGCAGGGAGGACAGGAGTTCGTACTCACCAGTCGGGACGTGCCTGGAGATGAAAGCTCGGTACAGATTACTTATGCTGCTCTGCCCCAGGAGGTAAGAGCGGGAGATGCTATTCTATTGGCGGATGGTCTCATAAATTTACATGTTAAACAGTGCAGCGAAACAGATATTGTCTGCGAAGTAGTCAACGGCGGTGAGCTGGGGGAGAGAAAAGGAGTAAATGTACCCGGAGTGAGAATTCAACTGCCGTTTCTGAGCGAAAAAGATAGGCAGGATATAAGTTTTGGTATCGCTAATCATGTCGATATTATAGCTGCCTCTTTTGTAAGGAAGGCGGAAGACATACTCGAAATCAGACGGATACTGGAAGAAAATAATACCAATGTATTTATTATTGCCAAAATAGAAAGCCAGGAGGGCGTAGATAATCTGGAGGATATCACCAAGGTAGCAGATGGGGTAATGGTGGCCCGAGGAGATCTGGGAGTGGAAATCCCGGTAGAAGAGGTGCCGCTGGTACAAAAGGCTATAATTGAAAAATGTGCTCAGACTGGTAAAGTAGTTATTATTGCCACGCAGATGCTGGACTCCATGATAGTAAACCCCAGGCCCACCAGGGCTGAGGTATCGGACGTAGCTAATGCCATATTTGATGGTGCCGATGCTATTATGCTGTCCGGGGAGACGGCAGCGGGCAAATATCCGGTGGAAGTAGTTGAGACCATGGCCCGCATAGCCAGAAGAGCTGAGGAGGTACTGCCGTATCAGGAACTGTTAAGACAGAAGCGGATGCAGGGAAGCCTCACAGTTACCGATGCAATTAGTTATGCTACCTGTGCTACAGCCATGAATTTAGGGGCTTCAGCGATTTTGACTGCCACTCGTTCAGGATATACGGCCAGGATGGTTTCCAAATACCGACCGGAAGCCAAAATAGTTGCCGCCACACCAGATGAGGCAGTTTTAAGGAAATTAGCCCTGGTATGGGGAGTATATCCAGTTCTGATCAAAGATGCTGAAGGAACCGATGCCCTGCTGGATGAGTCTATCAACGCTGCACTGGAAAAGGGCTGTATAAATAAGGGTGAGTTAATAGTTCTTACTGCGGGAGTTCCTACTGGATTAAGCGGTGAGACCAATTTATTAAAAGTTCATATTGTGGGTGATATCCTGGTTCAGGGCATGGGAATAGGGCTGGAGCCTACGAGTGGGAAAGCTAAGATAGTGCTGTCAGCGGCAGATATGGCTAAAATTGAAGACGGTGATATAGTTGTTACTACCAATGCGGACAGCTACCTGGCGCCCCTATTGGGACGGATAAAAGCACTGATTGCTGAAGAAGGCGGACTTACCTCCAATGCTGCTATAATGGGGTTGAACGCCAACATTCCTGTCATTGTAGGAGCGGTGGGCGCCAGCACCATCTTGCAGGATGGTATGGTGATAACCGTAGACACACCCCGAGGCAGAGTTTATAAAGGCTTGACCAGGGTATTGTAAAAATAAACAGATATAGCATCCTGCCAATCCGCAAAGTTGCCAGGCCTATGGCAAAAGCGCACGGGACATAATAAAGGGGCAACTCATAAGAGATGCCCCTTTCAGACCGATGACAAAAGCGAATATCTGCGTTATTTCAAAAAACCCGCTCAATCAACGTACCTGCGTACGCCTCAATCGCGGGCTTCCTTGTTTTTTCGAGCGCAGTGAGCCCAAACTGTGGTCCTGTAAGGGCTTTTCTTATGCCTTGATCTTCACTTCCGTCATCGGTCTGGCATCTTGCCGACTTTGTCGACAACCTGAAAGGGGCAACTCATAAGAGATGCCCCTTTTTGAAATCTTAAATGCTTTGAATACTGTGCTGTTTAAGTCCGTCACTTGGCAGCATGAGGTTTGAGTGGCATCAGGCTGTTCCGTACCCTGACAGCAAAAATTTTCTCAGCATTATTTAACTTAAATTAAGAACTTATTTATTCTTCCAGGTTGGTTTGCGTTTTTCGATGAAAGCGCCCATTCCTTCGGTCTTATCTTCGGTCGCACAGCTGTTGCCGAACATGTCAGCCTCAATCGACATACCAGTATCCAAATCGCACTGCATACCTACGCCTATAGCATGTTTGGAATATGCTACTGCCAGCGGGGCCTGCTTGATTATCTTTTTGGCCAGTTTTTTAGCCTCTTCCATTAACTGATCAGCAGGATAGACATGGTTAACCAGGCCGATACGATAAGCTTCATCAGCCTTGATGATATTGGCGGTATAAGTAAGTTCTTTGGCCCGACCTTCCCCTACCAGCCGCGGCAGTCTCTGAGTACCGCCGAATCCGGGAATGATACCCAGACCAACTTCTGGTTGTCCGAATACTGCTGTTTCAGATGCCAATCTGATATCGCATGCCATAGCCAGCTCGCATCCGCCTCCCAGAGCAAAACCATTAACTGCTGCTATTACTGGCTTTTCTATGCGTTCCAGTTTACGCATCACATATTCACCATAGGCTGAAAACTTGCGGCATCCAGGCTGATCCATCTCATACATCCAGACTATATCAGCGCCTGCGACGAAAGATTTATCACCAGCCCCGGTGACAATAATAACTCTAACTTCAGCATCTGCATCCAACTCATCGATTGCTGTTTCCATTTCTTTTAGAACATCGGCATTTATAGCATTAAGCGCTTTAGGACGGTTCATAAACATGGTTGCTATACCGTCTTCTTTTTCAATTATTAGGTTTTCGTATGTCAACACATTTCCCCCTTTCATAGGGTATCTCTAAACCATCAGTGTATAGAAACTTCTATCTACTTACTGTAGTCATAGAATCCTTTACCGGATTTCATTCCCAGCCAGCCTGCACGAACCAGCTGTTTCAGAGGAGGAGCTGGACGATATTTAGGATCGCCAGTTTCGGCATACAGAGTGTTACATACTGCCAGAGCAATATCCACACCTACCAGGTCACACAGGGTCAGCGGGCCCATTGGCCAGCCAGCACCGAGTTTCATAGCTGTATCGATATCTTCTGTGCTTGCCAGGCCTTCATATTGAATAAAAGCAGCTTCATTCATCCCCGGGAGGAGAATTCTGTTAACTACAAAGCCAGGACCTTCCTTAACTTTGATAGGAGTCTTTTTGATTTCTTTAGCAAATTCCATAACGGCATTAAGAGTATCCTCGGAGGTCTGTACCGCGGGGATAACTTCGATAAGCTTCATAACGTTAGCGGGATTGAAGAAATGTACACCTATTACCTTATCAGATCTGGTAGTGATAGCTGCGATTTCGGTAATAGACAGTGATGAAGTATTAGTAGCCAGAATTACATCCGGAGCCATTAAAGCATCCAGCTTGGTATAGATCTCTTTTTTGAGGTTCATGTTTTCAGGAACAACTTCTATAATTAATTCTGCATCTTTCAGATCATCAAAATTAATGGTGCCTTTAATTTTGCCAAGAACTGCGTCTGCTGTTCCAGGAGCTGCTTTACCCTTTTCTTCAGATTTAAGAATTTGTTTTTGTATTCTCCCAAGTGCGTTATCAATGAACTTCTGGTCGATATCATAAAGAATAACCTCTTTGCCTGCAGCAGCTGTTGCCCAGGCAATACCCAGACCCATTGTTCCAGCACCTAATAAACCTACTTTGTTAAATCCCATTAATAAATACCCCCTCAAATTAATTCTTTTCTTTAAAGCAATTAAAAAAACCCATACTAAATGGCTAACACATTCCCCCCTTCATTATTTAATACCCCTTTTAATTGAATACCCCTATTAAAAAATAAAAAATCCACTCTCACTCCGTTTATGCAATAAATATACCAGCAATAATATAAGGCCTCTAATAATGCTGTATCACGCAGTTTGTCCAGCAAAATACCTTGAATTAAGCTGCGGACGGATGTCCAGTAACTGGAACAAACTAAAATACAAAAGCCTTAACTAACGAAAAGAAAAGGCATGTCCTAAAAACGAACAGTGTCGCGCAAATAGAACATTATTAATAATTAATGTTATATTTATGCATTTTTCTATATAAAGCCGATCGATGTATCTTTAAGTATTTCGCTGCCTGGCTCTTATTTCCTGCAGAATTTTCCAAAGCCTCCATAATAGCTTCTCTTTCCCGTTCCTGCATATGTCTGCCCAGTGAAGTCTGGGAAGAGGCAAGCGGAGGGTTCAGGGCCGAAGCTTGTATAGCTTCTGGCAGATGATCTATGGTAATGATATCCTGTTCGCAGAAGTTTACTGCTCTTTCCAGGACATTTTCCAGTTCTCTTATATTGCCGGGCCAGTTATAATTTTGGAAGCAGGATAAGACTTCCTGGCTTATGGTTTTTACCTTGGTGCCCAGCTGCTCATTCAAGCGGCGCAGCAGTACACGACTGAGTACCGTAATATCATCTTTGCGTTCCCTGAGGGGAGGAAGATTAAGCACTACCACATTCAAGCGATAATACAAATCTTCTCGAAATTTTTGCTCCTTAACCAGTCTGATTAAATTTTTATTAGTAGCTGCAATAACCCTTACATTAATACGAGTAGAACGGATACCTCCTACCCGTTCCAATTCTCTTTCCTGAAGAACCCTTAATAGTTTGCCCTGCATGGCCATGGACATATCAGCAATCTCGTCCAGAAAAATTGTACCATTGTCTGCCAGCTCAAATTTCCCCGGCTTACCTTCTTTTCTAGCGCCGGTAAAAGCCCCTTCGGCATAACCGAATAATTCGGATTCCAGCAGGGTTTCTGGCACTGCTGCACAATTGACTTTGATGAACGGAGCTTTGCGCCGGGAACTCAAGTTATGAATGGAATGAGCAAAGACCTCCTTGCCAGTGCCGCTTTCTCCAGTTATCAAAACTGTCGAAGTTGTTCGGGCGGCTTTTATAGCTAACTTCTTTTGTTTAATTATATCTATATTGCTGCCAGCGATATCCTCCAAGGAATATCTGGCACTGCCATGGTCCGGCTCGCGTTGAATATCATGGGCAGCAATATTAAAGGCAGAAAAGGTGCTCTTAACAATTACTCCGATAGTCCGGTTGCTCCTAATTATGGGAAGATACACCAGATCCAGTGCTCTTCCGGTGTTGGAGATGGTTCGGCCGAACAGAGGCCGGGCCTCTTCTATTGAAATCCGGAGACTGGAGTGTGGAATTAATGAAGTCAAATTCTCCTTTAGATCATCTTTAGATCTGCATTTGAAATATTTATAACAGACCTCGTTAGCCCAGAGAAAGCGAGCATGATCATCAAAGACCGCAATACCTTCGTATGGACTCTGTAAAAGGGAATTGAGCTGGTCATCCTCAAAGCTGTCGATAACCCGAAATATAGCATAACACACAAACGAATTAGGATTGACCTCCAGCAAGCCCTTTCTGATAATAACTTCGTTACCTTTTATAAATTCCTTTTCCTGCAGGTAAAGCTCGCGTTTACTTATCATATCATAAAATTTCAGGCTGGGTTTAAGCAAATCCACGTGTTTGCCGAGAACATTACTGGAATCGATATTAAAAATCTTTTCAGCACTTTCGTTCATAAAAATAACATTTTGGAAAGTATCCGTGATTAAGATGCCCTCATTTACGTTATGCAATATGGGATTCATGATCAAATCTAGTGCATGCATATCTGCCTTATAGGACATTATTACCCCCCCAGTACTAAAATTTTATCATATAAGCAGTATTATGGGTGAGGTCAAATCGAGATTTCAATTGAGAAAAAAAATAATCCTGGAACAGAGCAGTATATCTGTCCAGGATGATTAACTCAACCCGCATAAACTAATCCAGGAGAGAGTTGAATTTTGTTTTTAAGATCTAAGCCGTTGAGTGACTTTTTCCAGTTTTAACTGCTGCATTATTAAGTTGAGTGTAGCGGAATCCAAATTACCCGTTGGATCCAGAGATTGCTGCTGCTGAAACTCTCTGATGAACTGACTGTATTCCTGTCCTTCCTGCAGGCCCAGCGCTGTGAGCATAGCTTCTATTTCTGCTTGTTCTACGCTGTCTACAACCATCATTTCCGTACTGCTCGGTGCTCCTTCTGTTGATGCAGCGGCCTGAGCATCAGTTAAACAAGCAACGCTGCAACCTTCTGACGCTGTATTGGTATCAGATATATCTGAACTAATGGTTTCTCCTGCAAATTGCTGTTCGGCTATTATTGCTCCTGGTTCCAGGTTTTGATTCATAATCACTTTATAACAGCTTGTGAAGGCCAGCGTATATCCGCTCACAAGAGCAGCTGATGCAACAAAAACCAGGAAAATAAAATGCTCTTTTTTCATTCCTACTAACCTCCTAAATAGATTATTGTTATTGTACAATAATCCTAAATATTTTGCAATATAAAATAATATAGGACTAAAGTCTAAAAAATATAGTGAGGCTCCGATTAATATATTACAGGATGAAACGAGAGCATTTAAGTATTAGGAGATAATCCTTGAACAGGTTTTGTGTGAACAAAGGATGCTGCCAATCTTTACTCATACTGAAAAACAATCTAATAGGTCATGGGCGTTATTATAAACGGGAATAATGCCAGGAAGATACCTAAGAGGATAAATATAAACATGAGGAACAGACGAAGAGAGTTTTGACTGATCAAATTTTTGTACATGATTTTGATCTGCTTCCAGTGCAGAATGATGTGCAATACCAGAAGTGCCAGTATAAAATAACCTAGGTAAAGGTGAATGATGCTCCATTCATCTCGATTCCAGCCGAGCAGAGTCATATTAACCTTATAACCGTAGGTTGCTTTACTAGCGCTGCCGCTTAGAAGAACATATTTTCTAACATAACCAGTTCCCACCAGAGCCATCATAACCAGGAACATCAATGCATCAACCATAAAATTGGTATTGGCTTTACTCTTCACATATTTTCCTCCTTCTTTTCACTGCTGTGCTGTAATTATACAGTACTTACCAGAAACCTTACAATTCATGTTATTCGAGAATACATTTGAAATGCCATACAGATTTACGTGCGTCTGGTACCGATTTTGGCGATAAAACACTTGTTATGTGCAATAGCCTAAGGGTATTGTATAACTATACTGTATAAGGGAAATAGGGGATTCAGTCTATGAAAAGAATTATCTTAATTATAGCGAGCTTGTAGAGAAAAAATGCTGTGAACGTAATTCATGGGTCTGGTTGCTTTATATTAGTATAAAAACAGATCAGCGTTCAGGGAGGGAGGATAACATGGAGCGAAAAAGGAGAATTTTAGGCTGGGTGGGGGTGTCAATAACCGTGGCGTTTTCGAGCATTTGGGCCTATTGGGGCGCTTTTGAAAACTTTCATGAAGGCTGGTATTCTTCTTCTATTTGGGAAAATATCTTAATGTTTTTCTTTCAATATATGATATTTACCATTATTTTTGTAATGTTAGCGTTAATCATTTTAAAGTGGAAGAAAATAGGCTTAATAGTGCATCTGCTGGCTGGCGTTTTTTGTATCTGGTTCTTTTCGGAAGCTAGTTTTAGTGTAGTGGGATTATTAATCGTCATACCTTTCGCCGTATTGGGTATCATATATTACTTTGGCGAACCTTACCCCCTGAAATGGGCATACAGGTTGATAATATTTGTACCGCTTCTCATTGTCTTAACTATCTCTGTTCCCCAGGGGGTTAAAGTAGCAAATAGAATAAATGACGGTGATTTTGGTATCAGGATAGTAGAAGGTAATGAAGTTACCCTTGCCTGGGCTCCAAGGGGACCAGGGTGGCCTGACCGAGGCGTATCTTGGCAGGAAGCCCAGGATATCTGCAAATATCTATCCGAAGATGGTCTGAGCATTATGGAAACCGAGCAGAATATTTGGCATTTACCAACTACTGATGAGGCTGTTCGTTCAATGATGCTTCACGGTGAAAATGCCGGAGGAGTATGGTATGCAGAAAAGGAAGAGGCTGTTTATGAAAAAACGCCGGATAAGGAATCTCCCTTATGGGATGTGCATTCGAAGATAATCTATTACTGGACAGCTGATACCTCAATCAAGGATGAAAAACAGGCTTATATCATCGTGTATAATGGGGGGATATATGACAAAAGAAAGATAGATCACTATAGTTATCTGAGTTTCAGAGCTGTCAAAGATGTCCCCATTCCCTACCCTGACTACTCAGAATAAGCAGATGAATTTACTCTTGAAGTTAAGGATTCACTCGATGATGGTTGCCTTAGCTGTCTTGGCATGCAAATACATCATTACCCCTGTCGCCCAGCATTTATTTGAGCAATACGTTTACGATGGAACAACACCGGTTCCTTCGTCAATAGAACCTGATCGATTGACCTTTTATATGGGGCTTTGCTTCCTAGTGGGGCGGAGTCTTGTGTTGTCCGATACCGCTGCCTGATTTCGGTAAGATGAAATTGCCAATCTGCCTATTCTGTAATAACAAACCTAAATCCCAAAAAGTATGAGGCCATATTGATTGCATGGCCGGTATTCCTTTTGCAGGGTGCGGCACGTTACCAGTCGGCCTGAATCCTCTCAATATACTCCACAATATCATTTACACATCTAAAGTTATGGACATCCTCATCCTGAATAGTTATTTTGAATTTCTTCTCACATTCTATTACCAGTTTGGCAACATCGACCGCCTTGATACCAAATTCGTTTGTCAATTCTGTTTCAAGAGTTATGTCTTCATCGTCAATATCAATGATTTCCGCAAGAATTTTCGCCACGTTTTGAAAAATCAAATCAATCATTCCCCCAAAAAATTGTATTTATTATAGTATTACAATCACAACAAAGGACTGATTTCTCCAGTATAAAACAGGTTGAGTCTATGAAGTGCCCTGGTACATGCAATGTATAAGAGTTTTTTGTCATCTTCGCTGTTATAATGATCCCCATCCGCATCACATATCAGTACAGCATCAAACTCCAGACCTTTCGACATATATACGGGGATGATGAATACCCCGCTTAAATTAATTCCAACATCATTCATTATCAGTCGAATATCGATTTTATCCTTTATCCGCTCATATAAAGAAATAGCGTCTTGTTCCGTTTTACATATTAACCCTATAGATTGGTAATTCCTTTCCTTGCAAGTCATACATTCAGTTATAAGCAAATTATCAAGATCTGATTTGTTTTGCGCTGCAGAAACTGCGGGCGTATCCCCGTTTCTGCTGAAACTATTGAGCTTAAAGCCAGGGTCGAGAAACTTGGTACTATATATTAGTATTTCATTGGTACAACGAAAGCTTTTATCTAAAGTGACAAGAGTAGATTTTGGCTTGTCTAATATTTTGTTTAACTGGTCATATAATGATAAATCTTCCTGCTTCCCTATGGTTTGGTTAATATCTCCCAAAACAGTATATTGGGATTGGGGAAACAGCGAATTCAGTATTTCGAAATGGAGGGGATAATAATCCTGGGCTTCGTCTATTACCACCTGTTTAATACCTTTATAATCATTATAGCGTTTTGTTTTTAGCTGTAGAAAAACCAGGGCCAGGGCATCATCGTAAGACAGATAATCTTTTTTAAGATTTTCACAGGTAAAATCTATAATATCCTCAATACCATTCGGTAATTCCATACCCTTCGCAAGGCTATAGAAGTAATTTTTATTGCTGAATAACTTTCTATAAAGTTCAAAATGGTCTAACCTGGTAAACTTTCGTATTTTCTTAATCAGAGTTATGCTTTCATGAATGGATAACATCCGGGCTACTTCTTCCACTTCGAATGTATGCGCTGTCTGTTCGAGAACATGGATTCTCAACTTTTCCATACGTTGTTTTCGCCGCTCATGTATCAATTCCAAAATATTATCTTCCAATTGCTCTAAACGCGAGCTCAGCAGAGATGCTTTGTTCCCCTTCAGCAATTTTGTCTTCAGTAATTGCCGGCTTGCGATATGTTTCCCATCATAATAGATATCGCTGAACTCGATCCATCGGTTCGGCAAGTCGTTAATGAAACGTTTTAGTATTTCTACAAATTGGCTGGAGCCCTTGAACTGCATGCTCCGTTTTAATAAATTCCCGTATTTTTTGTCATTAGAAGAGAGCAGACCTTCGAAAAATTGATTCCTGGTTTGCACATGTTCAGTCTGTAAGATCATGCGAAGTATTTCTTCAAATATGATAGATTTTACATTTTTTTCTCCCAGTTCAGGCAAAACGTTGGCAATGTATCGTTCAAACAGAGTATTCGGTGAGACAACTATTATATCGTCATAAGACAACCTGGCTGACAAGCCCTGATACATAAGATAAGCTGCCCGATGCAGCGCCACCGAGGTTTTGCCGCTTCCTGCACTTCCCTGGACCATCATCAAATCCGTTTCCATATCCCGTATAATGATGTCTTGATCTTTTTGTATTGTTTCTACAATTGTTTTCATCTTAGGGGAAGCGTTTTGGGACAGGAGCTGTCTTAAGAATTCATCTATGATTTGAACATCCGCATCAAAGAAATATTCCAGCTTGCCCTTCCTTATTTCATATTGGCGTTTTAAATTAACCTCACCCTTTATCTTTCCTGCGGGGGCCTCAAAAAATGCTTTCCCGGTTCCGAAACGGTAAAATACACTGGCTATGGGAGACCTCCAATCGTAGACATACATTTCGCGAGTCTGGTTATCCTTTAAAGAAGACAGTCCGATATATACTTTCCTAACCGCATTAGTGTCGTCGAACTTGAAATCAATACGCGCAAAGTACGGCGAATTAATCATTTTCTCCAACAGCAAAATCTTATTAATTTCCATTTCATATTCAGAGACTTTGTGCGATACTGGATTTGCGTGCTGGCTTAACTCTACCAGCTGGTGAAAATTTTCCATGGACCAAAGATTTGATATAGAATATGAAGTTTCTTCCAGCATCTCTTGTTTTAATGAAATAATGGCAGCTTCTTTTTTCTGGCTCCTCAATCGGGCAGCAGATAATTGTTCCTGTGCTATAGATATAGTTTGCTGAAGACGGTTCTCTTCAAAATCCCGGTCAACAAGATTATTTTCCAATATTGAAGCCTCCTGTTAATTGTATTATTTAAGCATCGGAAGCACTCTGCGAGCACCACAATTTAGGTTCGCGGGCTCAAAAGTATAAGGAAGAAACTGCGGAGCAGTTGCAACACACCGCCGCAACGAGGGTGACATTAGAACCCGCTGCCTGTTTCGTTACTAGCAACCCTGACTGTTTAAGGAAACAGGGTACTTCTTTTCGCCTCGTTATAATTAATATAAAAGCTACGGCTGTTGTATTTTAGCATTAGGGTATAAAAACAAATAGCCTATATTTTACATTTTTTATGTGGTATAATTAAAGCAGAAAATTACAAATTGAATGCTTAGTAAATATTGGTGTTGAGTGCAGGGATTCCCCGAATGCACTCTTTTGCTTGTTATAGCCTCACAATTTACCTCAAAAGCTTCTTCTAATCTTCTAAGGCTTCCCATTCTACCGCTTAATCTATACTAAATCTATGTCTGCAATCAAAATATTTATTTGGAAAGCGAATAGTGATTGACCGATTCAGTTATGAGCGAACAGGAAATTGCCGTAAATAATAACGCGGTGACATAATAGTCTAAGCAGCTACAACGCCGACGCCCAAGCTTTGAACAGCTTTGCCCGTTTCATTAAGACTTATTTACTTACCATCACCGCCCAGGCTTATTCCCAGATCGAAGTAGGAACATTGAGTAGTACAGCAAATTCTTTACAGGTTATTTCAATTTGCGAAATTTATGTATCTCATCATTCTGTTTGGATACATAGCTGTAGATTTCGGCAGTAAAATTAATAAAAATATATATCAGAAAATTAAAAAGGGCTTTAAAAGCCCTGTTTTTGCATTTGGTGCCCGAGAGAGGATTCGAACCTCCACGTCCTGAGGACGGTTGATTTTGAGTCAACTGTGTCTGCCATTCCACCACTCGGGCTAAAAATATTCAAGTTAAACGCAAACTTTATTATAATTTCCCGGTCAATGCTTGTCAAGGAATTTTGTAAGTGGAATTGCTGGAATACCAGACCATAACAGCCGTTTTTAACCGGAAGATGAAATTAATAACCGGCTTTACATAAGAAGGCAGGAGAATCTCGAAGGTTTAAGCGGCTTTTTAACGAATTGAATATAAGATATTAAACGCATTTAATTATCTTTCCATGCTATTAAATTGCGGCAGAATTCGAAACAGGGGAGATACCTAATATGATAACAGAAAGAGATCTGATACTACGGAGTAAACTCGGAGAAACACAGGCCTTTGAGGAATTGGTGGCAGAGTATCAGGGTAAAGTATATACTCTGTGTTTCAGGTATATGGCTAATGAAGAAGACGCATATGACATGGCTCAGGAAACCTTCATCAAAGCTTTTAATTCTTTAAAATCATTCCAGGGTAAATCTCGTTTTGGTACCTGGCTGTACCGGGTGGCTAGCAACATCTGCCTGGATGAAATCAGACGGCGTAAGAGAAGAATAAGTACGATATCTATCCATCAACCGCTCGAGACTGATGATAGTGAAGTGGAAAAAGAAATTGCTGATGTAAGACCCACAGTAGAGGCTCTATATGAGCAAAAAGAGTTGTCTCTATATATACAGACGTTGTTGGATCAGATGAAACCTGAGCACCGGGCGGTAATTATATTACGGGATATGATGGGGTTGAGTTATGATGAAATAGGGGAAGTTCTAGATTGTTCAACTGGTACTGTTAAATCCCGGTTGAGCAGAGCTCGAACCATATTCAGAAATAATTTTATAAAAAGGGAACATTTACCTTAGTCTCCTCGTCTAAGTAGCGGGAGGATAGGGCATGAAGTGTTTTAGGATACGTACACTCTTTTCTGCATTCCTTGATGATATGACCGACATGCATGATACAGAGATGATAAAAGATCACTTAAAGCATTGCATATGTTGTGAAAGGGAGTTGGAAAATCTGAAAATGTGCCAGAACATTTTGGAGCAGATGGAAGAACCCAAACTGCCAGAGGGGTTTGCACTGGATCTACATAGAAGATTGATGAAGGAAAGTTGTAAGGCATGATTTATCATGGAGAAGGTTCCTTAATATAAGGGGGCGGTTTTTGCGATATGCTCTAGAGTATATCGCAAGAACCGTCCCCTTGATATACCGTCCCCTTGATATATGATACATTAAAAGCGCTGAGTCTGGTTATTGCGGGGCAGGAATTGATATAATGAAGGGTAAGCGAGTAATTAGGAAAAGGATGAGCAGGATGAATCAGAAAATTATGCTTATAGATGGTAACAGTCTTTTATATCGAGCATTCTATGCTCTGCCACTGTTACAGACCAGTCAGGGAATCTTTACCAATGGTGTTTATGGCTTCTTTACCATGTTCAATCGAGTGGTAGCGGAAGAAAAACCATCACATATTGTAGTAGCTTTTGATAAGAGCAGGGATACTTTCCGACGGGAGATTTATCAGGCTTATAAGGCTAATCGCTCTGCTCCTCCTGATGAGTTAAAAGGACAGTTTGGTCTGCTCCGGGAAGTTTTAAAAGCACGTAATATAGTATACCTGGAAGCTGACGGATACGAGGCTGACGATATAATTGGAACCCTGTGCCGGAAGGCAGTCGAAAAGGGAATGGAGACGGTGGTGGTAACCGGTGATGGAGATACCCTGCAGCTGGTCTCGGAGCAAGTTAGTGTTATTATGACGCGAAAGGGCATCAGTGAGATAGAGAAATATGACCCGGCCAAAGTGAAGGAAAAGTGGGAAGTGGGTCCGGAGCAGATGAAGGATATAAAAGGCTTGATGGGGGATTCCTCAGATAATATCCCGGGTGTGCCGGGAGTAGGGGCAAAGACTGCTATTAAACTGGTTAAAGAATTTGGAGCTCTGGAAAATCTATATGAGCACTTGGATGAGGTAAAGGGTAAAAAGCTGGTAGAAAAATTGCTGCAGCACCGGGAGCTTGCTTTCTTGAGCCGGGAGCTGGGGACTATCGCGACAGATATAGAGTTTGAAGAAAACATGGATAATTATTTAATTCAAGAAGTAGATTATGAAAGACTGAAGAAGATATATAAGGAACTAGAATTTAATAATTTTCTAAGAGAACTGGAAGAGCGTTACACTGAGAAGAATACAGAAGAGGCAGCAAACCAACAATTTTCTGTGATAGAATTGGGTTCCTCTATGGAAATGACTGATTTGATAAAAAGTGCAGAGCAGCAAGGCATTTCTCTTATTGTGCAGAGTGACGGCCATCATCCTATGTGGGGCAGCCTGAAAGCTGTATATATAGAGAGTGGCGGAGAGATTTTCCATATAAACTTTGATGAGGATACAGATGAGAAGATAACATGGCTAAAGCCTTTGCTGGAAGCCAGCAATATAAACAAATACCTTCATAATGCTAAATTTGCTCAGGTTCTGATGCTGAGGTATGGAGTGAAGCTGCAGGGGATACTGGGAGATACTATGCTTATGGCTTATGTGATTGATCCTGCCTTTGATGGGGGAGAATTATCCTTGACCATGTTCAGGTATTTAAACCTTAATGCGGATCGCAGCGATTATGTGTTGCTGGTCAGCAGGATTAAAGAACTTTTCGAGGTTCTGGCGGAGCTGGCTAAGGATGATTTGAAATCACTGTATTATAAAGTTGAACTCCCGCTATCCAGTGTGCTGGCTGATATGGAATACTTGGGAATAAATGTAGAATGCAAGATTCTGCAGGACATATCCAAAGAGTTATCGGAACGAATAGTGCAGGATGAAAGGAAAATATTTGAACTGGCTGGAAGTCAATTTAACATCAATTCTCCCAAACAAATGGGAAAAATTCTATTCGAAGATCTGGGTTTAAGAGTAATAAAAAAAACCAAGACTGGTTACTCTACCGGAGCTGAGATTCTAGAAGAACTATATGAAGATCATGCTATCATCCCCTTGATATTGGAATATAGACAGCTGGCTAAATTAAAATCCACTTATGCGGATGCCCTGCAAGGATGTATTCATCCGGAAACCGGACGCGTTCACACCGTATTCAAGCAAGCTCAGACTGCCACCGGGCGCTTATCCAGCATAGAACCGAATCTGCAGAATATCCCCATTCGTATGGAAGAAGGACGGCGGATACGCAGAGCTTTTACTGCCCGTGATGACAAACATGTTATTCTATCGGCAGATTATTCTCAGATAGACCTTCGTTCCCTGGCCCATATCAGTGGAGATGAAAACTTGATAGAAACTTTTAGACAGGGGATTGATATTCACACCCGAACTGCAGCGGAAATATTTAAGGTGCCGCTGGAAGCAGTGACCGGCGATTTACGCTACCGGGCTAAAGCGGTTAATTTTGGTATCATATATGGCATAAGCGATTTTGGTCTGGCCCGGGACACCGGGGTAAGCCGTAAAGAGGCCAGGATGTATATAGATAATTATTTGGACAGC
Source organism: Syntrophomonas sp. (assembly GCA_016841425.1). Classification (GTDB taxonomy): domain Bacteria; phylum Bacillota; class Syntrophomonadia; order Syntrophomonadales; family Syntrophomonadaceae; genus JAAYJK01. The sequence continues at coordinate 31,076 of JAENZE010000001.1, forward strand.
TACCCAGGAGTAAAACGCTATATGGAAGAGATTGTGCAGTTTGGTAAAGAGCATGGGTATGTTGAAACTATCTTAAAACGACGGCGCTACCTCCCTGATCTGAATGCCAGTAATAAAATGCTGCAGTCCTTTGCCCGGAGAATGGCTCTGAACACCCCTATTCAGGGAACTTCCGCTGATATTATTAAATTAGCTATGATAGATGTTGACGGGGAGATTAAGTCCAGAGAGCTAGGAAGTCGTTTACTGCTGCAGGTGCATGACGATTTAATTCTGGAAGTACCGGAAAAAGAGATAGAAGAAGTAGCCATCCTTTTAACCAGGTGTATGGAAAATGCCTGCAAATTAGAAGTTCCGCTGATAGTGTCGCTTAAAATGGGGACTAACTGGTATGATATGCAGGAATTTTCACCCGGGCAGCAGTAAGATAGATGATTGGAGGGTATTATGCCTGAATTACCAGAGGTTGAAACCATAAAAAGATCGCTGGCCATTAACAAAGGAGCCAGAATAAGCAGAATTGAAGTAATTAGACCGGATATTATAAGGATCAGGGATTTTGAACCAGAAGCAGTCCATGGTTTGACTATTAATAGTTTTAGACGCAGGGGCAAATATCTTATCATAAGCCTGGACGAAAGGGAGTCTCATATATTAGTACACATGGGTATGAGCGGCCGCTTCTATATGCAGGAAGACCAATATGAGGCGAATGAGAAGCATGTGCACTTTATCATCTATTTGGATAATGGAAGAAAGATGGTTTTTCAGGATCCCCGTCGGTTTGGTGGGATATGGCTGCTCAGGAATCCAGATACTATAATCTGCAAGTTAGGTAAAGAGCCCCTTAACCGGGAGTTCTGTTCGGCATATCTCAAGTCTATTGTTAAAGACCGGCGTATAGCTATTAAAACATTGATTCTAGATCAGAACCTGATATCAGGCATAGGTAATATCTATGCTGATGAGGCTTTGTTTTTGGCCCGTATAAGACCGGACCGAACAGCAGGTTCTCTGAGTGATGAAGAAGCAGTCCGCTTATGCCGGGCTATCAAGAGAGTACTTCGACAGGGTATAGAAAAAAGAGGTACTACTTTCCGTGATTATCGTGACGGTAACAATAATCGAGGAGGCTTCCAGGAGCACCTGCAGGTCTATGGGCGAGAAGGGGAAGAATGCCCGGTCTGTAACAGTCGTATAGTCCGAAAAAGAATAGGCGGCCGGAGCAGTCATTACTGTGTAACATGCCAGAAGTAAGAGGCTATCGTAACACTTTAATACTTTTATCCATATAGTAGATATAAACTATACTACTAGGATAGGAGTGGGCTCCTTTGGAGTTATTAACAGCAATTCTATTTGGTCTGGCAGTTAGTGCAGATGGATTTGCAGCCGGTATCGCTTACGGGGTTAAAAAAATTAAGATTCCAGCTATTTCCCTGCTGGTTATCGCACTGGCTTCTGCTCTGGCAGTTACTTTCTCCATGTTGTGCGGGCAGGGACTGGCTGCTGTTCTGCCTTCAGGATTAGCCAGCCGGGTAGGGGCGGTGACTATAATAGTTATCGGGTGCTATTTCCTGCTTCAGGCTTTTAGTAAAAAGGTTTCTGAAGTTGAAGGTGAAGATGAGCAGCCGATACTTAGCCTTTCTATCAAGCCCCTGGGGATAATCGTACAAATACTCAGAGAACCTGCGCGGGCTGATTTCGATAAATCTGGAATGATTAGTACCGGGGAGGCTTTTTTCTTAGGTCTGGCCCTGGCGCTGGATGCTATGGGAGCAGGTATTGGTATGGCTATGACTGGTCTGAATATTTTATATACTGTACTGGCAGTTGGTGTGTTAAAATTTATACTGGTGAATCTGGGATTGTTAATCGGAACATTTTTTAATCACGGCTTAATTAAAAGTCTGTCTGCGGTTATACCGGGTTTAATTTTTATAATAATAGGTGTAAGTGAATTTATTTAAAAGTTGGTGAATGACCGAGATGAAAATTATTGGCCTGACGGGAGGAATTGCCAGCGGTAAAAGCACCGCTTCACGTACCTTAAGAGAACTGGGGACCGTTATCATTGATGCTGACCAGGTAGCAAGGTACGCAGTTGAACCGGGTTTGCCGGCCTGGTGTGATATAGTTGAATTCTTTGGTCGTGATATATTAAACCCCGATAACAGCATAAACCGCGAGAAACTGGGCCTACGTGTTTTTTCACATCCTGATCATTTGAAGAAGTTAAATGAAATGACACATCCCCGGATAATGGAGGAAATAACCAGACAGATAAAATGGACCGCTCAGGAGCATCCACAGGGGGTTTTGGTTTTGGAAGTTCCGCTGCTCTATGAAACTCATATGGAAGGCTTGTGTGACATGGTATGGGTGGTATGGGTAGATTTAGATACTCAAATCAATCGGCTTATGCAAAGAGATGGTATCAGTCGGGAAGATGCACTGAGGAGAATTGGATCGCAGATGCCTCTGGATGAAAAGGCCAGGCGTGCTGACCTGGTTATAGACAATACTGGAAGTGCTGATAAAATGAGGCAGTTCATTACCGATAATTTTTATCGTATTGTCAACAATGCTTGAGTAATATATAGTAGGACTGAAAATTTATAGTTTCATTCAGGATCCCTTCGGTGTTAAACCAGGGAATAACCCCTATGTTATGTAATTATTTAGAGTCAGGAGATTTTTGCTTGAAACGAAAGTCAAAAAGCCGATTATCTGGGATTTTATGGGTTGTTATACTGATTTTCTTGAGTATAGTTATCACCTTTCCAAATTGGATCAGTATATTTTATCCTGAGCCTCATCGTGATATTGTCTTTAATGCTGCTTATGATAACCATATAGATCCATACCTGGTTTTTGCCATTATTAGAGTAGAAAGTAAGTTTCAGCCGACAGCTGAGTCACCTGTAGGCGCCAGAGGGCTAATGCAAATCATGCCCGAGACTGCCCAATGGATTGCATCCCAGCAGGGGATAGAAGAGTTCGATGCAGCCGATCTGCATGAACCGGAAGTTAATATTCAATTTGGCTGCTGGTACATTGCTAATCTCAGCCAGGAATTTAATGATAATCTGCCCCTGGTTATAGCTGCCTATAATGCAGGCCGGGGCCAGGTAGGAGAATGGCTTCAAAGTGGTGAGTGGGACGGGAGCCTGGAGGGAGTTAAAGATATTCCGTTTGTAGAGACCAAACAGTATATTGAGAATGTAATGCAAAATTATGAGGCTTATAGGGCCATTTATACTAGGGACAAATAAACGACTTGCCTTAACCCCGAGGGGGTTTATTTTTTTTGCATCCCATAGCAAAATAGAGTAAATAAAGGAATAAAAAGGATGCTTGTCTAATATAATTTCCTCAAGATGCTTAATAGGGGATAGGGGGGAAGTTCATTTTGACTATTACGGTACAAAGAATAGGATTTCCACTGGCCATTCTGGGGCTTTTCTTATTGATCGGCGGATTTATATACATGATCAATCAGGCTGCCTATACCACTAATCTGGACAGCAGGAATCTTAGTATCGCTCTGGTTGGCAGCATAGACTCACTGGCACCAGCCTTGATAGATAGCCATGAAGAGAGAATTCTAGCTTCAGCCATGTATGAAGGTCTGGTCTACTATGATGAAGAAAGCCGGAGTATAAAGCCGATGATAGCCAGTGACTGGAGATATTCAGCAGACGGTAAGAGTCTTACCATTAATATCAAGCGCAACCTGAAGTTTCACAACGGAAAAGCAATCAAGGCATCGGATATTAAAGCATCATGGGAAAACAGTTTTTCCATAACTAAAGAATGGTCAAATATCAGTATGTTTTTATCTATTCAGGGGAGTCAGGAACGACTCGACGGAAAAACTGCGGATATTTCTGGAATTCAGGTAATTAACAACAGTACTATTAAGATAGGATTTAATCAGGCCAATGCTGCTTTTATTTATATGCTTACCAATCCGATATTCTGGGTGTATGATACGGATGATAAGGTGGAACCAGCTCCGGGCAGTGGACCCTATAAATTTAAGGAAAATAAGGATAACCGCAATTTCCTGTTTGAAAGAAATGAAAAATATCATCGGGGTATACCCGCGCTGGGAGGAATACAGACTCAGGTGTTTACTGGCGGATCTGAAGCTTTTGAGGCTTACCAGGCTGGCAAAATTGATTATTTGGATTCCCTTCCCTTAAATCAGCTAAATAACATTAAGGAAAATGTTCAGTATAAAAAAATGTTGATAGATAAGCCGGTTTTTAGCACTTATATGATAGGTTTTAACGTTAATAAAGAACCGTTTGCAGGCAACTATTTGCTGCGCAGAGCACTAAACTATGCAATAGATAGAAATCTAATAATAGACGAAGTCCTGGGAGGCTCATACCGGGCAGCCAACAGTGTTGTTCCTTTGGGGATGGTTGGATATCAACGTGATATGAGAGGTTATACTTACGATCCCCAAAAAGCACAGGAACTTCTAGAGGAAGCTGGCTATCCTCTGGGAGAAGGTCTTCCACAGCTGGTTTTAACATATAATGAAGATGAAGGACATCGTATTATAGCGGAATCTGTTGCCGCACAGCTGGCAGAACTGGGAATAAAAGTACAGCTTCAGCCAATGGAATGGGATTACTATAAAAAACAGCTTAACCAGATGAACCTGAGCCTTTTCCGCCTGGAATGGCTGGCTGATTATCCCGACCCGGATAGTTTTTTGTACAGTATGTTTCACAGCAGCAAAGTAGGTATCAGCAACTATTTTAATTACCACAATTCACAGGTTGATAAAATACTTGATGCTTCCCGAGAAGAAGTGAAGAGTCAGCAGGAAAGAATAAAGCTTATGAATAGAGCGGAAGAGATAATAATAGATGATGCTCCCTGTCTATGGTTGTTCCAGAGTACAGCTGCCAAGATGATAGGTAAGAATGTAGCTTCACTGCAGGTAAATAGTATGGAGATGATAGACTGGTACGAGGTCAAATTATTAAAACCATCGCTGGATGAGGAGAGCCAGGGTACAGCAGAAGAACAGAAGGTATAAAAACACAGCAGCGGAGGACCAATAACACAAGTCCTCCGCTAGATTATCGATAAGATGCAAGGCTAGTGGTCTGAACGATAGACCAGTAACAAGTACCCGTTTAAGATTAAGTCTAAAGCCTGGCAGCATAGGATGGATTCTCTTCCGCCCGTCTTTTCAAACCAAGCAGGTGGCTGCGTTCCATAAAGAAGAATCCAATATCAAGGCATTCAAATAGAATTTTATCCAACCAGCCTGAATATTTATTGCGATGGCGAACTATTAGTCTGGTTTTGACGCCATTGCTGCAAGGCTCGCATACATAAACCCAGCTGTGAGAATTACCGGTTCCTTTTCCGTACAATACCAGTAGTTGATGAGATTTTATGTCAGCTACAACATATCCTTTCCGCCTGGAGAGTCTCAAGCGGTCTCGAATCTGTAAATCCTGCAGTTCAGGGACTATCCGCTGGCATGAACGCCATCCATCTACATAATCAGCCATTCCCAGGCATCGGCTGATAATATCATAATTATACCAGCCTGCTCTGCCATATCCCATCTGAATAATCCAGGGCCAAACCTGTTCTGCTGGGGCGTTAATATCAATAGCCCGGGTGGAAGTGAGTTTGGGAGAGGCAACCAGATTGTCACCCGGCATTAGTCGAGAGGTTTCTTCAGGAGAAGCTCCCCAGTTTTGATACACAGGTCTGATGAAGATCAAGATGATGAATACTACCACTACTTTTACAAGATAAAATAAAGCTATAAGGAGCAGTGCTTCCATTGTTTCTAGAGTTTCCAAAAGACAATTGACCTCCATATCCATTTATATAACATTCAGGCTACACTTCTACTAGCTAATGATAATTCTAAAACCAGATACACACAAGCCATTTGAAATTAAAACCGCTTTAATTATATGGATATTAATCCAAAATATGGCCTGGCTTGTGAATTAACTTAAGATAAAAAAAGTTGGAACAAAAATATATGGTCTACCCGGTGCATATAATTCAATAAGATTGGTTTCTTAAACCAACAGGGGGGGGGATACCAATGGATCAGAAGGACGATTCAAGACTAAGAGTACTGGCCAGCCAGCTTGAAGGGGAGATATGCAAGGAACTACGGCCCATAAAAAAATATTACCAGTTAATGATTTTTGCTGGTGTATTTGGTGCTGAAGTAAGAATCAACCGCTATCCGGTACCTGATCCCAAAACCGCGTTGATTTTGATCGATATTATCTTGTCCGAATTCAGGCAGATCGGGAATGACGATTTTATGTTTTCCCTGCAATACAAGGACGACCTGGATGAAGATTGGAAAGACTGGGATGATAGTCGCGGTCATACCATTTGTGAATATGAAATAAACGAAAATTTTATTATGATTCCACCCGGGTAATTACTTCTTGATACATCAATCAGCTATTCTGGAAGTTGATTGATGTAATAGATTTTATCTCCGGGGACAGGGAATTTGATATAAAAAATTGTTCCGTTATCAGCAGTTTCCACTTCCAGCTGAGCACCATGCCGTTCTACTATACTATAACAAACCGCCAGACCTAGACCGGTGCCCTTTTCTTTCGTAGTTACAAATGGTTTGCCCAGATGCTCAAGCATAGCGGTATCAATACCGCTGCCCTGATCTTTAATAGATAATACAATATAATTATCAGCCGTACAGGTGCTAATGGTAAGAATCCCAGGAGATGCCATAGCTTCCAGGCCATTTCGTACCAAGTTAAAAATAAGCTGCCGGATCTGTTTAAAATCAAGAGGGACCAGGGGAACTTCTTCCAGCACCATTTTCATAATATGATCATGCTTCTTAGCCTCTGCAGACAGGATCAAAAAAGAATTTTCGATTATCTGGTTAAGATTTTCCAGTTTCAATTCAGTATGCAGGCCTTTACCCAGAGAAAGAAAGTCCGTTATTATGGAGTTAGCCCGGTCTATTTCTTCAATCATGAGATCAAAGTACTCTTTTTTTCCTACAAAATCATCACCTTCGTTTAAGAGCTGCAGGAAACCTCGCACAGTGGTCATGGGGTTCCTCACCTCATGACCAATAGCTGCTGCCATTTCACCAATGATACGGTACTGGTCCAGTCGAGCCATACTTCTCTGCATTTCCCGATGTTCCGTTAAATCAGTAAGGGCTCCCAGCAAACCGCTGGGATTACCTTCATTATCATAAAGAATAGTTTTGTTAATAAGCAAGTCTACTTTACGGCCACCGGGAAATTCGATTATGCTGTCATAGCTCAAACTGCTGGTACCGCTTTCAACAAGGGCCAGGTCAGAATTATGGAATTCTTCGGCCTGTACTTTGGTAAACATATCGAAATGCTGCGCACCAAAAAGTTCCTCTTTGGGTTTCCCCAGAAGTTCAGCATAAGCTCGGTTACATTCTATGAGTCTGCCGTCCAGATCTGTATAATATACAGGATTGGGGATAGTCTCAATTAGAGTTCCCAGAAATTCTACTTGTTCAGCAAGTTTTCTTTCGGCCTTACGCTGCGCAGTAATATCAAGTATTATGGCGGCCAGACCGGCCGGCACCCCATCGGTATTTCGGTATATAGCCCGGTTTACTATAACATCGCGAATACTGCCATCAGCATGATGAAATTTAGTGAAATACTTACCGCTAGGAGTTCTGGTTAATTCGTCTTCATCTATATGCCCGGACAGATAATACTCCCACAGATCAACGCATTCCGGCATTTCTGCCGCCGCCTGACCAAGTATTTCTTCCCTGGTTTTCCCAATATAGTCCTCAAAGGCTTGGTTGCACCTAACATAATGCCCCCGGGAATTTAAAAAGAAGATAGGTGCAGGGATTATATCAGAAAGGAATTGTTGGAAATGAACCTGCCTCTGCAGTTTACGCTCCATGTTTCTTTTCTCGGAGATATTGGTCAATACTCCAACAATTCCAGCAAATTTACCTGCTGAATCAAAAAATGAGGCCCGGTTTATGATTACATCCAGAGTGCTGCCATCGGCATGTTTAAAACTGTACTCATGAAGTACCTGGTGTGGAAACTCCATCAAGCTCTCTTCTATGGACCGTATCTCATCAATATCTTCTGGTTCCAGATAGGATTCCAGAATACTTATATTCTGGTCAATTATATGTTCACGGCCCCTGCCCACATACATCTCGAATGCCTTATTACAATTAAAAAAGCGTCCTTCTTTATTTTTGAAGAATATGGGGTTGGGTATAGTGTCGATAAGAGTCTGCATGAATTCCAGCTGATTGTATAATTCTTCCCGGGTATTAATAATTTGGGTGATATCATCAAAAAAGGCCGCGAATTCACCTGGTGCAGGTGAAAAGAGTATGAATTCCAGTATCTGCTGGCGAGGATGATAGTAATATTGAAAACGTTCTTGAACAGTCCCGGTTTTTATCTGTTCACAAGCTTTATCCCAGTTGTCGATTATATTAGGGAATAATTCATGTACTGACTTGCCGTTTAAATCGAGTTTAGTTTTGCAGAGCATCTGCTCCACCGCAGCATTGTGGTCGATAAGCAGATAATCGACATTCCCGTCTGCCCTTTCAGTCTCATGACAGTGGATGAGGCCGGCCTGAATACTTGCAAAAAGCGAACGGTAGTGCCTTTCGTTCTCTTTGAGAGCCAGTTCGGTCTTTATTTTATCAGTTCTATCAACGCTGACCAAAACGTACTTCCACTGGTCGATATCGAAAAAATTGCCTATGTCCAGGCAGGAAATCCATTTTAAATTTCCGTTTTCACAACTGATACTGGCGTTCCATTCAATCATGGGCCCGGTATTTATTATTCTCTGCCTGTATTCATTTCGCAGGGTATCATCCGGGAACAAACGTTCAAATATTCCAGGGCGGGCAATCACTTCCTCGTTAGTATAACCGGTAAATCTTTGGCACTCACGGTTCCAGAAGACTATGTTCAAATCTTCATCTAAAGCCCAAACCATAAAGGGAAGTTTATTAAAGATAGTCTCACTATCTAACAGATTGATGTTGGCATCTGATAAACAACCAGAGAAATTGCCATCAGGAATACCGTGGTAACCGATATTAGCATCGGCCAGGTCATTCACAACCATTAGCTCAGTAATATCCCGAGCTGATGCCTGTATCACATCCGGGCTAATTAATTGGCATATCCACCATAAAACACGCTGTTCACCCACACGATTGCTGATCGATATTTTAAAACTGACTTTTGCCGCTCCCTCCTGGAGTCTGTTCAGTTCTATACTTCCTGATTGTTGAGCTCGCGGAGGCAGGAAATCCAAGAAAGAAGCAGTTAAGATATCATCCATATTACTCTCATAAAAATTATAGAAAGCTGGATTGGCATATATAATGTGCAAATCAGCTTGAAAACAGCAGATCAGATCGCTTTGCATATCCATTACCTGGCGATATTGTTCTGGAATCGCCGGTTGGCATGTGCTTATATGATCATCGGAAAATTCCAATGCCATCTTATTAAGATTATTCCCAGCAGGTTTTCCCACTGTTAACCCCCCTAGAAATTAAACTATTATTAAGTATAAGTAAAATTTGTAGCCCCAACATTCGACATCTATTCGTATTTATCTTACTAGTAACTACAAAAAAAGACAAATTAATTTAGCGATAGTTATAGTTTTTCAATAAGTGGCTGCCTTTAAATCCCTAAAAGAGTACCTTATAAATAATTATTCCGAATCAGCATCAGAAAAATTAATTGATCAAAAAAAACCGCCTCGAAGGCGGTTTTAAAAGAGCTTATTAGCTACAGATGACTAAATAGTAATCAGCTTATCATCACCCTTTAGTATTTCGGTGAATGGCTGCCCCATGTATTTCACTTCTATTCCCAGATCTTCCAGTTTACTGCTTACTCCTAGAATATCTGCACATCTTTTGCAGGCCAGCAGTTTTATCCCGGCATCTCTCATCAAAGGTAATTGCTTTTGTAGGTCTTCATCCACGGCAATTAGACTGGTTGCGGCGCCCCATATTAGAAGGGTAACTTCTTCCCACCAATTATGAAGCTTGGAGTTCAAGGTATACATGAAAACCATGTGTTCAGCTGTAGTGCGGTCACCACTGGTCCATAACACTACCAGTTTATCAACCCTATCATCCATATATGCTTTACCTCCTCTAAATTGAATCCTGTCAAAGTGCTTGCGGATTATAATAATTCTATCACTCCGTTGCACTCGGAGGCAATGTGGATTCTAACATATACGGGGGACGTGTTCTCCTTCTAACATTCCCAGAATGCGTTTAGCTCCTAACCTGGTTTTAATTAATACCATTGCAGCGGGCTCTTGTACCACTTCTCCTATAATAGCCGTCTCTCTAGCTTCGTCCAGTAATCTGAGGTCGTTCATCACTTGGGATGAGATATCAGCCTCTACTACTATTACCATTTTGCCCTCATTGGCCATATAGAGAGGATCGAGACCCAGCATATCGCAGGCTCCCTGCACAACTGGAGAAATCGGTATTTTCTCCTCCTGAACCAGTATTCCCAGTCCAGATTGCTGGGCCAGTTCGTTTAAAACTGTAGCCAGCCCGCCCCGAGTAGGGTCGCGCATACATTTAATTTTATCCCCATATTTGGCCAGAGCTTCCCCGGTTTTTACGAGCGCTGCGCAGTCGCTGACAGCCGGAGTATCGAAACTTAAACCCTCTCTCTGTGCCAATATTGATAATCCATGGTCTCCCATATTGCCGGTGACAATAATATGACTGCCGCTGATGATTCTATCCGGGCGGTATTCAATTCCACAACTTAATATGCCTACTCCAGTAGTATTAATGAATACCCCATCGGCACTACCTTTTTCTACTACTTTGGTATCCCCGGTAACCAGCTGTACGCCGGCATGTTTGGCAGTATCGGCCATTGATAATACTATTTTTTTCAAATCATCTAAGGGAAGGCCTTCTTCAATTATGAAAGCAGCAGATAAATACAAAGGTCTGGCCCCACATGCCAGAAGATCGTTAACAGTACCGCACACAGAAAGCTTGCCTATATCGCCGCCCGGGAAAAAGAGGGGTGTAATTACGAAAGAATCAGTAGACATCACTACCTTGCCAGGAGGGAATTCAAGCAGAGCACCATCCATCATGGGGTCTAAATAGGGATTGTGCCAGGCTTTTTTAAATACGTCATCTATAAGCTGCTGGCTCATCAAGCCGCCGCTTCCATGGGCCATCAATATTCTATCTGTTTTCATCTGATTTCTCCTCTCAATGGAGTATATCTATAATAAGCGGCACAGGCACCCTCGTGAGAAACCATACAGGGACCTATAGGATTTAATGGATTGCATGCGCTGCCGAATAAGGGGCAGTCATGGGGAGATATTTTCCCGGTTAATATTTCGCCGCAGGAACAGCCTTTGATAGGGACATCCTCGATATCTGGCACATTAAATTTATAGCGGGCATTAAATTCGATGTACTCTTCGCGTATCTCCAGGCCGCTGCCGGGTATTAGACCAATTCCTCGCCAGCGGGTATCAACTTCTTTAAAGATACGTTTTAATACACTTTGTGCTACCGGATTTCCATCTTCTTTTACTGCCCGGCGGTATTGTATTTCAGCTCGGTATTGCTGCTGCCTGAACTGCAGCAATATCATCAGTATACCCTGAAGTATGTCTGAATCATCGAAACCGGTTATAACACAGGGCTTTTGGTATTTGTTGACCAATTCTCGATAGGGATCCAAACCTATGACCAGCGAAACATGACCCGGACAGATAAGGGCATCAACCTTGATATCGGGATCGGAAAATATGATTTCCAGAGCCGGAGGGACCAGTTTGTGCAGGGAAAGAACGGAAAAATTACTTACCTGCATAGCTCTGGCCGCTTCAATGCTGGCTCCCACCGGTGGGGCAGTAGTTTCAAAACCTATTCCCAGGAAAACAACTTCCTGGGAGGGATTGGTTCTGGCCATTTCTACAGCATCCATAGGAGAGTATACCACCCGTATGTCAGCGCCCTGGCTTCTGGCTTCCTGTAGGGAAGACCGGGTACCAGGCACTCTCATCATATCCCCAAAGGTAGCTAGAATAAGATCCTGCTGCTGGACCAGTTCGATCACTGCATCAATATCCCCCTGCGCAGTCACACATACCGGACATCCAGGTCCAGAAATGAGCTTTATGTTATCTGGCAGAAGATCTTTGATACCGCTTTTAGCAATAGCCATAGTATGAGTTCCACATACCTCCATCATGGAGATACTTTGTCTATCACTCTGGATTTCTTTTATCATATCCTGCACAATAGCTTTATTATTGTTCATATAACAAGGACTCCCTGATTTTTTGCAACTCCAGCATCAAAGCCAGAGACTCTTCAGCTTCGCTTTCGTCCATGACCTGCATGGCAAAACCTGCATGTACCAGGACCCACTGTCCAATCTCAGCATCAGGAGTTAAAGCTGTACTTATTTCTACCTGATTACCATTTACATCGACTACCGCTGCATTGTTTTCCGATATTGACATTAATTTACCAGGTACACCCAGACACATATCACTTTCTCCTCTCACTTGCTATTACTGCCTGACCCAGTGCAATACCACCATCTCCAGGCGGAACCAGCTGCTGGTGATAAACCTGGAATCCTTTACCGAGCAGGCTGTTAATCAAATCTGACAATATTATCTGGTTGTGAAATGCACCTCCGCTTAGCACTACTCGATTTATACCGGTTTTTTCCCGGCCTGTAATCAAGGCTTTTAGAAACATGTCACTTATAGTTGCATGAAATTTCCGGGCTATAGTGCTTGCTGGCAGTTTTCCGTTTATATCCGTGATCATATCCGACCACAACGGAAGGCTGTTCATTATCAGCATATCTGCTTTTTCCCCAATGCAATATTCATACAGTCCATGGGCATTTTTATCTGCACAGGCTTCCAGCTCAATTCCTGCCTGTCCTTCATAGCCATTCACGGGGCTTATTCCGAGTATCGCTCCTGCTGCATCAAAAAGCCTGCCGCAGGAAGAAGTTAGTATTTCACTCTGGCTGTTAATCCGTTGCAGGATCAAGTCTCTTTCTGCTAACGGCAGATCAGGTAATAGTTTTTCTGCTGCTTCAATGCCCTTATTACCAAGAGCTGAGACCAGATATATAAAGGCCATACGATACGGCCGTCTGCTGCTCAGATCCCCACCTACCAGGGGCAGATAGTTTAGATGCCCCAGACGAGAAAAGTTTGTATAATCACCTCTTAAAAGTTCGCATCCCCATATCGCTCCATCCATTCCCCATCCGCTTCCATCGCATATCAGACCTAATACCTCACCCTGTAAGCCGTTTTCAGCCATTACTGAAGCCAGGTGAGCATGGTGATGCTGAACCCCGACTAGTTCCACCTCTTTTTGGGCTTTTGCCCAGCGTGTAGCCTGGTATTCTGGATGAAGGTCATGAGCTATAATATCAGGCTTCACTGCCAGCATTTGTTTGAATCTTTCTATGCCATTCTGAAAATTTACATAATTATTATAATGATTAAGGTCTCCCCAGTGCTGGCTCAAATAAGCTTCGTTGCCCCTGGTAATACAAAAAGTATTTTTCAATTCACTTCCCACTGCCAGTACTGGGCAAGAGGAAGTCGGAATTGGGATCGCGCCAGGTACGTACCCCCTGGCCCTTCTGAAAAAATGTCTGGTTCCGTAAGGGGAAACGCTTATTACAGAATCATCACAGGGATTATAGATATCCCGGTTATGAATAAGAAAATAATCGGCAACTTCATTCAGCTTTTGAAAAGCGTCTTCATTACTTATTATCAACGGCTCATCACTTATGTTAGCACTGGTCATAATCAGTGTATCCAGCTCATCATCAAACAAGAGAAAATGCAGAGGGGTATAGGGAAGCATCACTCCCAGGGTCCTTAGGCCGGGATGAATAATCTCACCGGGGAGTCCATTGTTTTCAAGAACATCCAGAACTACTATAGGTGCCTGATAGGAGACTAAATGCTGCTCTTCCTCAGGGCTGATCCTGCACACGCTATGAGCAGTTTCCAAATCACGAGCCATAACGGCAAAGGGTTTGACATCTCGCCTTTTGCGTTGTCGCAGACGTTCAACCGCCTCTTTATTTCGTGCATCTACTGCCAGATGAAAACCACCCAGTCCTTTTACTGCGACTATAGAGCCTTTTTTTAATAATTCAATAACATTATCGTTTATTATCTCCTGCCTGGCATTTAGAAGGGTGATCTGAGGACCGCAGAAAGGGCAGGCATTAGGTTGGGCATGAAAACGCCTGTTTATGGGATTCTCATATTCTTCCTGGCACTGCAGGCACATCGGGAACGAATCCATAGTAGTCTTGCTTCGGTCGTATGGAACATCCTTAATTATGGTAAAGCGCGGACCGCAGTTAGTACAGTTAGTGAATGGGTAATTGAAACGTCTATTTCCAGGGTCGAATATTTCCTGTCTGCAATCCAAGCAGGTAGCAACATCCGGAGATATCATTACATTCCGGGTGGAGTCGTTTTCACTTTCCTTTATGGTGAAACTTTGATAACCAAGAGGATCTGTTTTTTCTATCGTATAGTTTCTTATAAGAGCCAGGGGAGGTGGGGATTCAATAACTCTTCGTATAAATCCGGTTAACTGCTCGGGCAGTCCCTCTACTTCAATAAATACTCCGTGGGAAGAATTTAGCACCCATCCACTCAATCCAAGGTCGGAGGCCGCCCGAAAAACATGAGGTCTAAACCCTACACCTTGTACTATCCCATTGATTCGAATTTTATAGCGCGATCTATTATTCCGCATAGGCTCTATACCTGCTTTTTCTAATAATATGGTGCTGGTCTGCCCGGGTCAGGCAGTGTAATTTAAAAAAAACAATCCAAACGGGTGGACTGAAATAAGCGGTCAGCCCACCCGGAATGGACATTCTTTGACCAGTATACTGCTTCTGGTAGTGTAATATATGTAAGGCTGCATCTAATTAAAATTATTGACTATCAACGATCATTACCTGGTCATCAGGTTTTCTATATCCTGTTGTATAAGTTCAATTACCCGGGGCAATTTAGATTGAATCCCAGGAGTAAGTTCCATTCCCAGTTTGACCAGCTCAGGTTCGATACCAAAGACCAAAATATCTGGCTCGTAACCCATTAGCTTGGCCATACTAACTGCTTCAATAAAATGCATCTCATGAAGTGAAGTAATGTTACTGTCAGGCTGCAAACCCAGTTCTTCCAGAGGTGCTCGATATATTGTGCCGGGGTCTCCCCCAGCCTGCATAGCATCTATTAGGATTAGAATATCATAAGTGCTAAAAATATCTAACATGTCATAACTGTTTACGCCTGCATCGATTAAATCCACATCTTCCGGGAGGCATTTCATTTCGGCCAGACGGTTAATAACGTGGATACCTACACCCTCATCCTGCATCAATAAATTGCCTATTCCTACTACTGCAATTTTACTCAATCAAAAGCCTCCTCAGGCTCCTATACTTTTGTCATGAGTATGAGCACTATCATGAAAGCCCTTGGGAATTTTACCTGTGAACATAGATAATAGTACAGGAATTCCTTCGGAAACGTCCAGATATACATGCGCAAGAACTGACAGGACAAAAAGCCAATTAATTATATAATGAATAACTCTTACTGCGATTAATCCACCCAGACTGCCTCCCAGTCCCATGAAAAGATTAGGATTGTAGAGAATGAAACCGGTGATTATCATGCAAATTGCCATAACTAACCAGCCAGTGTACATCATTTTTTGGCCGGGATTATACTTACCATAATCAGGATGGCTGTCGCTCAAAAATAGATAGTACTTCATCATACTGGGAAGATTCTTGATGTCTGGTATAGGGTTGAATAATACATTTTTGGCATCTTTGGCGACAATCGCATAATATACCCGTCCGATAACTCCAAACACCAGTACATAGGCCATGGCAAAATGGAGCATTCTGGGGGTATCCATATTGCTGAAAAGTCTAAATGACTCCGGAGCATGAATATAGAACCCGGTCAGTACCAGAAGGGTAATAGCAATCATATTCGTCCAGTGAAATATTCTGAGCCAAATTGAATGTCTTTCTTCCATCTGTTTTACCATCAAAATTCCCCCCTAACTGACGGCAAATTTACTAATTAGCTTTTTATCAGGGGTCATGAGGTGAATCGCACATGCCAGGCAGGGGTCAAATGACCTTACTACCCTTACGATTTCAACCGGATTGGCGGGATCAGCCACTGGAGTGCCGATAAGAGCTTGCTCCATTGGCCCCTTAACCCCACGCTCATCTCGTGGTGACATATTCCAGGTGCTGGGCACTACGGAATTATATATGGCAGTCCGTTGGTGCTCAATCTTGTTCCAGTGTCCCAGTGCTCCACGAGGTGCTTCAGTGAGTCCCATACCCTGTGCTGATGCTGGTATTTCATAGGGGGTAGTCACTGGCTGGCCAGGTACTAATTGTCCCACCCATTCATCCATAGCTTTAGCAACCATCGAGCATTCTACAGCCCGGGCAAAGTGACGGCCCATAACTGAGAAGGCCTTATTACCCAGTCCCACCACGTCTTTTTGCTTCATAACCCATAGTCTGGCCAGAGGGCCAACTTCCATGGGTTGACCGTTATAACGGGGTGCTTTAATCCATGAGTAAGCATCTTTCTTTTCAGCATCTGGTTTGACTACTGCTTCAGTAGGTTTATTGCCCCCGGTGTCGTCAGCATACCAGGAATACTTGACTTCTTCAGCAATCATTTCCGGATCGAAATCTTTATACTGCCCCTGCAGGTAAATACCGGAAGGGAAGTACTTCTCTTTCTTTACATGGTCCATGCCTTCCTCCAGCGGCATAGCTCCATAGGAGAGCATATTCATGCAGCCCTGGCCAATTTCGAACCAGTCAGAATAAGCTCCAGCCACTGCCTGTACAATGGGAATGTAAACATTATCTACAAAACCCTGTAATTCCTGGAGCCGGTACTTAAAATCGATAATTTTTTGTGCATCAGGCACTTCAGTAGTTCCGCCTGGTACTATAGCCTGCTGATGAGGCATCTTTCCGCCCCATAGTGCTGTCATTTCGTGAGCTTTGGCACGCATTTTCAGTGCCTGTAAATAAGCATCAACAGCTGCCTTGTTGACATCATCCGGCAGGCGGAAGTCAGCTTCATATCTTGGAATAAAAGGCGGCACATCCGGTCCCTTAACAAAATCGAGAGCTGCCAGATGGAAAAAGTGCAGAATATGAGATTGCACATAATTAGACCCTAAAATAAGGTTCCTGATAATCCTCCCATTGGGTGGAGGTTCAATGCCAAAAGCATTGTCTAAGGCCAGCGTTCCCGCGCTGGCATGAGCTACCGGTCAAACGCCGCAGGTTCTCTGCATTACCTGAACAGCATCCCTGGGATCACGACCCTGCATGATAATTTCCAGGCCGCGGAACAGCATGCCCATAGACTTGGCATCAGTTACCACACCGCCCTCTACTTCTACCTCAACCGCCAGGTGGCCCTCAATGCGAGTGATTGGATCTATTAATATCTTTTCTGCCATTAATTGTCACCCTCTTTCTCATCCTGGTTCTTTTTGGGACCGATACGACCAGTTAGTACATTACCAGCCAGATGACCGGCGATACCTACTACTGCTGCTGCCCCCAGTACACCGCCTATCTGATCGACAGTTGCGGTAATGCCAGGTGCTATAGGCATTTCAGGTATTCTTTCGTATATAGGCCAACCGGGAAATTCGGGTTCCGTACAAGCGATACAGGGTGCGCCTGCCTTAATGCAGGTGTTCACCCCATTGTTCCATAGGCGATAAGTTGAATCACAGTGGGCGATAGGTCCTTTACAGCCCAACTCCAAGAGACAACCGGGATCGCCAAAATTCCTGGCAAAAATAGCGTTGTCAAAATACTGTCTTCTCTGGCAGTTATCATGGATTATGCCCTCGAAAAACATGGTAGGACGCCCAAATTTATCCAGTTCGGGCAGATCACCATAAAGCAATACATGAGCTATAGTTCCCACTATCCAGTCCGGATGAGGCGGACAGCCGGGAATATTAATGATGGGTACATTCTTAACAATTTCACTTACAGGTTTGCAGTCGGTTGGATTAGGCGGAGTAGCTGGAATCCCTCCGAATGACGAACAGGTACCGACACTCAAAATTGCCATAGCCTGACTGCCAATCTCTTTTACTGCATCCATAAATTTAAGATGTTCTCCATTTTTCTCTCCGATGATGCAGTAATTACCATCGGCACCAACCGGAACAGCACCTTCGACCACCAGGATAAAATTACCTTTATTTTCTTCGACCGTCTTGAACAGACCTTCTTCAGTAGCCATGCTTCCAGCTGCGGCCATTACTGTCTGATGGAAACGCAGGCTTATTACTTCCAGTAATACCTTTTCAATATCAGGATGTACAGAGTTCAGAAGAGATACAGAACATCCGGAACAGCTCCCGCCCTGTATCCATATGACTGGAGGAGCTCCAGCAGCGACTGCTTCTTTCATGAAAGGTGCCAGGTATCCTGACAGAGATATCGCTGCAGCTCCGCCTGCGCATAATTTAACAAAATTACGACGACTAAGTTTGGTAGGCATTTACACTTCCCCCCAACTCACATAATATTTTTGTACAATCCCCAATCTTTTATAAAATCAAGAATAAAAATTCCATCTTTATCTCTCTATACCTCTCCGCTAGTCCCTAAATCTTGCCTTTCTTTCTATTCACCTCCTCAAGTAACCAGTCAGTCCATTCTCTGATTCCCTGACCGGTGCGGCCCGATAGCATGAATGTTTGAGCTGTCGGGTTTATATTTTCCAGGTCCTTATGAAACCTTTCCAAACTGAAGTCCGTATATGGCAAAAGATCGATCTTGTTCAATATTACTGCCCGGGATTGATGGAATATTAATGGATATTTTAGAGGCTTATCATTTCCTTCCGCGGTGCTCAGCACTACTACTTTATAATCCTCACCCAGGTCAAATTCTGCCGGGCATACCAAATTGCCAACGTTTTCTATAAATATAATATCGAGATTACTACTTTCGGGAAGGTCCTTAAAGGCTTTGCCTACCATGCCTGCATCCAGGTGGCAGGTTCCTTCAGTATTAATCTGTATTACCTGCACGCCTTTCTTTTCGATGCGCTGAGCATCTTGATCTGTATACAGATCTCCTTCAATGACTCCCAGTCTAAGCTGGCCATTTAATGCCTCAATGGTTCTCTCCAAAAGAGTGGTCTTGCCGGCTCCCGGAGAACTCATCAAATTAAGAACCAGCATTCCCTGGTTCTTAAAGTCACTTCGATTTTTTCGGGCCAGGAGTTCATTAGATCCCAGAATATTGCTTTCTAATTTAATTTGGACCATTTGCTTCAGTCTCCTTCGTAATAGTCTATATACAACTCCCGTCCGGATATGATTTCGGTATTATGGCCTGTACAGTTTGGACATATAAAATAATAATCATTATCAAGAGAAAAGGACTGTCTGCAGTCATGGCAGATGCAATTAATATCCCTCTCTTCTATTTCAAGTACTGCACCCATAAACAGCTCTTCTTGTCCAAGTGCTTCAAATGCAAATAGCAGACTATCGGGCAAGGCCATGGAGAATTTACCCACTACTAATTTAATCTGCGTTATATTTGAAATACCATTTTGTACAGCACTTTCCCGTAATGTATCCAAAATACTTGACATCAAAGCTACTTCATGCATGGTTAGTGTGTACCCCGCAATACATATATAATAAATACATAAAAACAAAAAAATCCGACAATATCGAGATGCCGGATTAAGACGCACAAAAACATAGCAGCTGTACCCTTCATGAGCACGCTTTTATGATCTGCCTGACCTGAGCATCTCCTTTTCACAATAGGGGAAGGCATAACCGTTTCCAGTCATACCCAGGTTCCAGAACCATAGCTGTATACCACAGGCTTCTAGAACTCGGAGAAAAATATTTTTTTGTCCAGATAATAATAAGCTCACTTATCACTAATTAAAAGTAATTATATACTACTACTGCCATTTTTGACAGTCTTACAGCAGGTAATAAATAGCATAATCCAAATGTGATTATATTCTACACAAAAATGGATACTCCTCTATATAGACATAAATAGACACAAAATTTCATAAAATACAGTTAAAATTTGATTTTCTAACAATCGCCATAGGTAATTATCCGTTAAAAACTCTTGGTAAGAGTAAAAGTACTGATTATATCTTCGTCAGCTACCGAGAACAAATAATTGCCACGAGCGGTCAAAAACAAACTGGACTTTCCATCATCATCAGTTACCAGGTGATGAGGATAATCATTATTGCTGGTTCCGGTATAAGTAGCCTTGACTTTTGCTCCGGAAAGGGGAAGCCCATTTTTTAATACCTGAATTTCATAGTTTTCGCCCATCCTGGCATGCTGATAATTGCCGGGTATAATTTCGAGCGGCAGCCCAGCCGGTTCTACCCCATGATGGTGATGATGGCCTACTTCCACAAATATTTTGGCATAAAGTTCTTTATCTCCGCTTTCACGGGCATATATTTGTATCAAACCGTCTGCTTCTTCGCCGAGGTTTACCTCAATCATACTCTCGTTTATATGCAGTGGACATTCTCTGGATTTGCCGTACTGCTGCATGAATACCTGGGGATTGGAAAAAGTGTAGTCCTGGTTTGCTTTCATGTTATATCCTTTAAAGAGATTCAATTTAATTTCTTCGCCATCATGAAAGTGTCCGTGTTCGGTATCCAGGGTCAGCCATATTTCCTGTTCTTGGAACTCTGCTGCTCTCTTAATCTCTTCCAGTATTATCCGATGATGCACGAGCTGCATTTCCTTAATCCTAGCCTGGACAACTCTGCGCTCGCCAAATATGCTCTCCATAAAAATATTATTCTCATCTCCGGGGATTATACGGTCAACTTTTTCCATTAACAATTCTTCTTTACCGTTGCGGTTAATATAGACATTGGCTTCGCACACGCTTATTCGCCTCCTTTGTCAATACAGCAGGTTGGGCATACAATTTCGTTAGCAGTTATTACTGCACGAGCATCCATAACACCTTCACCGCAAACTGAACACTCAAGGGTTTTACGAATCTCGGCTTTATCTGGAAAACTAAAATCTACCTCACGCCATTGAAAAATGTCTTCAAATGGCGCAGTCATTATACTCTCAAAAATCTGTCCTAACAGGTTTTCCTGTTCAGTTTTCTCCTGGGAGGTTAACTCAGCTTTGTTATTGAGTTCACGATAACGAGCAAATAGTGGGCTGCGGTTGGCATTATACTTCTGGGCTATGCGCACCGCCCTCCCCTTATCTCTGCTGGCAATGGTGTATACTGCCTTACCATAATCTTTGAAGATAAGATTACCTTTTCCAAAGGTGCAGCCTAGTATAGCTTGAATAGCATCAACCCCGCAGGAATTGGTCTCCACTACCGCCAGCAGTTCCTCATCTCGATCCCTTTCTAACTCCAGATGCTGGATAGCAAATTCGGAGGCTCTAACTCCCATTAAGAGTCCAGGACATATATGCCCGTGAAATTGTATGGCTAGTTCCAGGGGAGGCATATCCCTGCACATATTAGATCAGCCACCTTTCTGTTTATTCTAAAACTTCTGGTTATCAAATATTTCTCTGACTCTGCTTACCAAACGATCTACCTGCATCGGCAGGGGTTCATCAACAGCTCCGGTTAGCTCTATACCATAACGGTTAAGGGGAATAAGTACTTTAAGAGCCGATGCAGATGAAACTGCTTCTGCCATGGCAGGCGTAAGTTCTCCAGAATAGGAGTTGGCGGCCAAAATCGCTACTGAGCCAACTATCAGATTAGCCCGGGTAATCGTCCTGACTACGGCATTTTCTCCACTGGCTCCTTCATTGGCACCTGCTTTTAACATTACTGAGGTAGCTACCGCATTGGTACCCAGTCCTATAATACTGCATTCCTGTCCCAGTTCATGACGCAGCTTTTCTACTATGACCCGTCCTATTCCCCCTCCCTGACCATCTATCACAGCAATTATCACAACATGTAACCCCCCACTTCTATTTCGACATTAGTATAACACAGTAGTTTCATAATTAATAAGCCATTAATATGGGCAAATTATATGTTCCGCAGGGAATGAGGAACTTCCAGGGAATGTTTTTCCATTAAATTCCCATTACCCATTATATCTCGTGGTTTGCCATCAGCCGCTATTTGTCCCTGATCCAACAAAATTACCCGGCTGCAGATTTCTAATATAAACTCAAGATCATGAGAAGCTATCAAAGCTGCTTCCTGGTTATAGGTATTGATAAAATTTATTAACTTACGCCGATACTTCATATCCAAATTAGAGGTTGGTTCATCATAGATGGCCAGCTGTGATTGCATAGCAAGAATACCGCCTGCGATAGCAACCAGCCTTTTTTCTCCTCCAGACAGTTGATGTGGTGGTCGGGATTTAAGATGATGAATCCCCAGAACTTCAAGGGCTTCGTTTACCCTTCGGGCCACTTCTGGCTCTGAAAGACCCATATTGCGAGGTCCAAAAGCTATGTCTTCAAATACTGAAAAATTAAAAACTTGATCATCGCTATCTTGAAATACCAAGCCTAACTCAGTGTTAAAGCTTCCGGGTAGAATTAATTTGTTATTAAGATAAACTTCACCACTCGAAGGTTTTTCAACCCCGGCAATAATTAAAAAAAGACTGGTCTTGCCCGCGCCATTAGGGCCAAGCACTCCAATTTTTTCGCCTCTGGATACATTTAATGATAAGTTATCCAGTATCATACGGTCCTGCTTATATGCGAAACTTATATTTGATATTCTTAATAGCATTTCGTTATCGGACATTGGTTAAACCCCCGGCATATTCAAATAAATCTGTATTGAACTTATCATTAGTGCCAGGACGGCAAAAGAGTAACACAGGGTTTTATCCTTCCTGCTCCAACTCATGCATGGGATATAATTTTGTTCAAAGCCGTAACCACGAACAGCCAGGGCTCTATATACTCTCTCTGATTGATCAAAACTACGTACCATGATACCACCGATAAGGATTGCATACTCTTTCCAGCTGCTGATCTTATTACCTGCAAATCCCCTCAATACCATCGCAGTTTTCATCTGCTCTAACTGCCAGTGTAGAGTATACAGGTACCTCAAAGTGAACAGGGTCATATCAGCCAGTATCCTGGGCAAGCCAAGATTGCGCATCGCAGTAATGATGGTCAGCAAAGGAGTGGTTTCAAACAGAATTACTATTAAAGTTATAATTGACATCACTCTGCTGGTTATAAGAGTAAATCCAATTAGACCTTCCCGGGTAATTTTAAAAGGACCTGCAGATG
Organism: Syntrophomonas sp.; assembly: GCA_016841425.1. GTDB lineage: Bacteria > Bacillota > Syntrophomonadia > Syntrophomonadales > Syntrophomonadaceae > JAAYJK01. The sequence goes on from JAENZE010000001.1 coordinate 54,558, forward strand.
CCAGGAGATGTCCTTCTGACAAAAATAGAAGCATAGTACCCGTTACGAGCACTAGAACAGCTGGAATTTTCCAACGCTTGAGCAGGTTGCGAAAAGGTATACCTGATAAAAAAAAGATCACCGAACAAATAACAAGCATAAAAACGGCCAATTCTATACTTTTAACCATAGCAAAAGAAAAAAGCAGCAGGGTAAAAGCGAGCAGTTTTGATCTGGGTTCCCATTGGTGAAAGATGTTATTCGATTGGCAATCTGTGTTTATCAATGTTTTCATAAAATGAACCCCACATAATTATAGTTTTGTTTCAAGTATTTCTGGCTTAACCTGTTTAAGATAGTTGAGTACCAAAGCCGTAATAATACCTTCGATAATTACCAATGGAATATGCCCAAGAGCGCCAGCATAAATCGCAATTTTCTCGGTATCTGCATTAATATTGGACGGAATGAAATTAATAAGAATGACTACAAAAAGAACGACACTGAGGGCAATTCCTATTGAACCGGAAACGAAGCCCACAATGGAGTGGCGTATGGGATTATATTGGGGATTGCTGAATCTACAGTATATGAAGCTGCTCACCATAGCAGGTAATCCCATAATAACAGCATTGATTCCAAGAGTAGTAAGCCCTCCATGGCCAAACATCACGGCCTGAAGGAACAGGGCTACCAGTATCGCTGGAAAAGCGAAATATCCCAGTATCGCTCCCAGGAGGCCGTTTAATATCAGGTGTACACTGGTAGGGGGTACAGGTATATGAATTAAAGAGGCTGCAAAAAATGCTGCAGTAAGAAGGGAAGCTTTAGGTATAGAACGCACTGTTTCCCCGGACTGGTTTATTTTTTTTATCGAATAGCCTGCTGCCACCAGGGTAAGTCCGTAACCAGCCGCACATACACCTGCAGAGAGCATTCCATCTGGAATATGCATGTTATTTTTTCTCCCTCTTAAAATATAAAGCGGTTCCAATTAATCCCCATATTACAGCTATAGCCATGACTGCCATCTGCGCAGAAGTATAACCGGTATTGGACGCAGCTAAACTATCCTCTCCTACTTCCAGGTTAATTGTTCCTCCGTGGCCAGCTTTTCTAAACTGTACTGTCCAAATCCCGGGTTTGGAGATATCGGGCAAAAAGGAATATTTTCCTTCATCGTTGCTGCTCCCGGTTGCCCAGGCATTTTTGGGGTCGTCAGGAGCATAAACCGTTACCTGGGCTTCTGATAGGGGAGTACCGTCATCATAACTGCCGGTAATTAAATAGGCCATACTGGATTGATACTCAAATTCAACTCCATGTGCCATGGCAGTACCAGAGACTAGTATTATAAAAATGAATACCAATATTGGGATCAGTATATGATGTTTCATAATATAATATTTTCTCCCTTATTACTTATAATTCTTCTGCAAAAGCATGACCTTCACCAACGTGACCCAGAGTCGGAATGATGTCAAGGTATTTACCATAATCTTCCGAGGAAAAACCAGATTCTATGTTTTCGCCGGAAATATCGATTTGCCCATTTTCAACCAGAGCCGCAAACGGTGCAAAACCCAATGCAGCAGTGTTTAATCCATCATCAGCCTGAAGATCTCCATCACCGAAAATATGATCAAAATGGAAAGTCATTTCCAGATCAGCCGGGCAATCAGCTTCGACAATACCTTTGCGCTCATCGCCCACGTATTCACCCGCATAATACTGGTATTCCTGATTAATACCTATTTTAAAGGGAATGGTCTCTCCATTTTTAGAAGCAGTACCCACGATCAAGATAGTATTACCTGCTGCATCCCCGGATACCGCTTGCACAATTTTCCAGGATATGGCGTTGTAAAAACCAGCCGGCACATCAATCTGACCAACACTGATAGTGTCTGCATCGTCTCCGCCCTCGGCCAGATCTACGGTGAAAGAGCCAGGCAGGGATACCATATTATCAGATTCAATCGCCTCATGATTATCTGCTTCATATGGTGGATTTGTAATATATGCATTAATTTCACTTAATGTAACCAAAACTTTGTCAAATGAAATGTTCCATCCATCTTTGGACACGAATCCCTGTCTTACAAAATCCTCACCGTTGGCTTTAAATTCCAGGGTACCTACTTGCGACTCTGAACTTGCTTCGTTCTGGGCCTGATTATCATTTGAGCTGCATCCTGCAACAACTATGAGAATGAATACCAAAAGCAAAGCCATACATATTTTTTTCACTAAGAATACCTCCCGTTTTGTATTCTGGATTATAGGCAGAAAAAAACCACGAACAAATATGAGCGCTTTCAAGCTGCCATAAACCTTCGTGGTTTAATCTTACATATTAAAGTGATCTCCCCACCCGGTAGGGGGTTGAAACCTGCCGCTTCGAGACTTCATGACTCTTTTTTCAGCAGTGTAATTAGTTCATGTCGTTTCTTTCCAATTAATAATCCTCAACATCAGTTTACCTTATGTTAATATTTCTGTCATCTATTTAAAACGCTCTTTCTAATTCTTAAAACAGAACTGTCTCAAACAGGATGAAGAGTTTATACGCTCCATACTCAGATTATTACTGATATGTTATATTATTCTTAGTATATTAAGGGAGTTATTTATTAATGAAGTATAATCCTTTTGATCAAGAGATCGCCAGTTGGCAGGGAATCAGAGAAATGCCCTGGACCCCCCCCTTTAAAATGAATGTCTATTTGTATATTTTAGACGGACTGCTTATCGATACTGGGCCATCTACTCTGAGCAATGAATCAATTAGATTCTTTAACCAAAACCTCATTAACCAGGTGGTACTAACTCATGTACATGAAGATCATTCAGGAATGGCAGCCTGGTTACAGAAAGAATTGAACGTTCCCGTGTATCTGCATGAAGATTCTATTGCAGAAGCTGCTGTAGAACCTGAATTTGCAGGATATCGCCTGGAAATATGGGGAAGGCGACGTGCGTTTAGCGCCCAACCTATTCCCGAACGCCTGGAAACTGAAAAATATCGTTTTCAAGTTATAGATACCCCAGGGCATTACAAGCATCATAAAGCCTTCCTGGAATCGGAACAGGGTTGGCTTTTCGCAGGTGACCTGCTGGTAAATATAAAACCTAAAAGCGTCTTTTTTGAAGAAAACATGAGCGAAATGATTAATTCGTTGGAAAAAATAGCTTCTCTGGATTTTGACACAGTTTTCTGTTCCCATACCGGCATTTCCAAAAACGGGAAGCAGCTATGTCAACAAAAGCTGGAGTATCTTTTGGACCTGAGGGCTAAAGTACAGGACCTGAGACAACAAGGCTTGGAAGATAGGGAGATAGACAACAGGTTGTTTCCCGAACGCGATATGATTGGTGTCATAACCAATAGAGAGTTCTCATCGCATTATATAGTCAGCACTATATGAAGCAAGGGGACGTTAGAGACCACTGAAAAAGTCCCAAAACTTGCGCCAGGGTATTTATGCATACCCGTTTACCCAAATAGACTTTTTCGGTGGTCTCGGACGTTCTTTTTGCTTCCTTTCAGTCCAGTACCGAAATGGCTTCTTGGGGATGAAAGCTTAAGGTTAGCGCAGGGGGATAAAGGCGATTCGTTTAGTTGGAACATAACTTGTTTTAGCCCATAATCTAAAACATCACTGGCTAACTTATATGGAGAAAAGTAAGACCGGACCCAAGCGGTCTAAAGCATTCATCCGTACAATTTTCGTCTGCACTTGTGTCATACAGACATGTCTGGTGGAGCTGGTTACTGAGGGAAGCAAAAAGAACGTCCCCTTGCTTCCTAAAATTATATCCCGATCGAATATGTGACCGGTTTGTGATTCAAGGGTGTTATTATACATTCAAGCACTTATATTTTAAGCATTATTTAAGGAGGAAAATGCTTTGGATTTAGAAAATAAGAGGTTTTTGGGAAAAAATCGTTCAGCAGACTTCATAGTGAAAATGGAATCGGTAGAGAATGCTACCTTTCAGGGGTATATAGAAAATATTCAGTCTGGCCAGGTTCAGTATTTCAGAAGTTTTATGGAAATGATTTCATTGATACAGAAGAAACTTGATGACAATAATTTCCCCCAGAATACAACCGTAACCCGGTCCTGGAAAACAGATCAATAACTCAGGCAGGAATGAGATAGCTGAGGATACTTGAATTATAAGCTGCTTAAGATAGAGACAGATAAACTGCAAGGAAAATAGGAGGTATAATTGATGGTTATAAGCAGAGGCACAAAATTAACAGTACTATTCATAATACTGATGTTATCAGTTTTATTTACCAGCAGCCTGGCCCTGGGTGCTCCTCATGTTCTCCCCGGTGATACAAATGAAAACGGGCTGGTAAGAGAAGCGCAGCAGGAAGATAGCGCTGAGGTCTCTCAAGAGGACAATCTTGAAGAGGATATTTTTTACTTGGATAAGGAAGCGGTGGGTCAAGAAGACCAGCTGCCCCTGGAACCTATAATAATTCCATCGGAACCATTCATGGGAGCACCAGCAGTTATCTCTGCTGAGACAGAACCCCAACTCCCCCAAACTGGTACCGGAATTGGGTATTCAGGAGCAGGTTGCTTGCTGTCCATCATTGGAATAATAGTAAATGTTAAAAGCTGCTGAAGGTTTTATAATTTCCCCCTGGCCGTGAATCATCGATAGTTCTTGGTGGCCAGATCCAGGTAATAAGGAATCCCCTGGGAAAAATTCAGAATACCTTCCTGGTCCTGAATTTCTGTAATACCCTGGGAGACCAGGTGGTTGAGAATATCATAATCAGTTAATCTTCCAGTCAGATATTGCTGCAGCCGGCTCTTCCATTGAGGAAAGTACTCATCCCAGGGGACCCTAATAGAACTCAGTATGATCCACATAATTCCAGGAAGGTGTGCTATTAACTCCCTCAACCAGTAGTCTTTTTCGAGCCAGCATGCAGTACCAGAAGTTTCACTGAATAGTTTTTCGTAACCCTTGACGGTAATAGTCAGACGAGGTGCATCTTTTAAATCTAAAAAGGCCTTTATGTCATCTGCCATAAAAGCTGGCAGCCATTTAAGAACCTGCGTAGCTGGCATACCCGGCAGACTATACAACGATCTTAATGGCTTTTTATTTCTGCTCTCAGGCAATTCTGCCAGGGTTTGGTCTATGACCCGACCCCAATCTATGCCCTTTTCTTTATCTAACCCAACCACTAAGCGGGAAAGGAAGCTGCAGCCCAGATTATTCAGGGCTGAATGCTCACTATCTATCAGCAGTCCGGGATTACTCTTGATCCAATATATTCCATAAGCGATATCGAAGGCGGGAAAAGTTAAATTACCATTTTGGTATAAAGCTTCGTGAAGATGCAGCATTTCCTGGCCTGCATCCCAGCCGCCGGAAGAGCTCAATTCAAGGACAATATTAAGAGTTTCCTGGTTAAATGCTTGAATGAGTGTTTGCTGCTTTTGGATTAGATGGTGTTGTGCTTCATCATCCAGGCCATAAAACACCAGCGCGGGGGGCGGACCCTGTTCCAGATGGTATAGTTTCGTAACAAAAATACCAGCAGCATCTACTGGTTCACCAAATCTTTGCCGTGCCGTTTGACTAAAATAATCCAGTCTATATTCAGGAATTATAGACATCAAATTATTATCCTCCTCTGGATAACACTATACTGATTTACTTTATTCCAAATATAGATAAAGTGTTAACAGGCAAAAATATACTATGATCACAAGTGCTGAATAATTATTAACACCTGCTTTTATTCGTTCCAGAAACAGCTAATATATCCGCACTGCTGGCATATAAAATTATCAAATTTCTTATGCGGAAGATTAAAAAAATATGCCCATCGACCATTATTGGTTTCTTTATTTTCCCAGAATGTGCTGCCCCCGCATATCGGACAAAGTAGTTTATGACCGTTTATTATTACTTCTTTAGAGTTTTTCTCTCTCATCAATACTTCTCCTCAACCTAAATAAGAAACATTAATTATTACTGAAAGTAATAAACAATATTTTACCAGACAAGAACCAGTAATAAAATAAGACTACCCTAATATAATTAAACGGGAATAGTATAGACGTTATTCACGATGCAAGCGAAGTGTTATGCAGCGCAGGCTTCCTCCCCCGGCTAACAGAGCTTCAGGGTGGAATTCAATTATTTCTACCCCTCTGCGTTGTAATTTTTTTTTGGTGTCAGGTTTAAGGGCATTGTCGTAATGGAATATTATACCTGGCTGCAGTGGTACAAAAGTACATCCCAACCTTAATTGTTCTTCAGAAGAAATATTTAATAATTCAATACCACGCATATACATAAAATCATTAAAATCCTCAATGATAATATGCTTTTCATGAGTAATATGCTGTACTTCAAGAATGGCTGGAAGGTATACTAACGCTAAATCTTCAGATATTCGATTATAAACAGTATCAGGGTGCATGAAACGTCGTCTTTGTGGAATTTTCAAGTATATGACCTCTTTAAATAAAGTTAGTATATGGGGGATTAAATTCTCGATGGCATGGGGATGATGCCGTTCGGTATCAGCTATTAGAACTGTTTCAGGGGACAGCAACAGACAGCCCTCAAATTGTTCATGACCGGGAAATTCCCAGAATATTGGTATGCCCAGGTTGAGGAGAGCTTCTTTTACTACCATATCCTCACCCCGACGAGCAGAATCAGATGACATTTTAGAAAGAATAGCTCCCTGCCGGGTTATAACTGAGCTGTCGTGCATATAGACCAGGTTAGGAAGCTGGTCTATGAGGTCTTGATTTTCATTTACATAATCCCGTACTTCAAAGACCTTTACATCATAGGATTTTAATAGTTCAACCCAGTTACGGTGTTCCTGCTGAAATTTATCTGCGTCAGGAACTGCATCAAATAACCAATCTTTATAATTAAGATCAGTTATTAACTTCAATGATTCACATGGATTATGGACTAATACGCTTTTTAGTCTTCCAAAATATTCACATCCATAGGATTCAACTTTTGTGCTCTGTTCAAGTATATTCAGCATAGATTTATCTCCTTTTTTTCGGCAATACAAGATTTGCGTTACTTGTGCTGAAGTTAAGTTGTGCCGAAGAATAAAAGTTTATACAGGTGAAAGATGTCTGGATAACTCTGCAGGCCTCCATAAATTTGAAGGCAAAAGGGACTAAGTGTCATTGGCAGGCAAATATTGTGAGGATAATGAAAAAGGTACATACATATCAAATATCAAAAAAATCACTGGCCAGAAGGATTAAGGGGATCAAAAATAGAATATACCGTTAAGATTACGTTGTTAGTGAAAACCTCCTGCAATAGCCTGTGCTGCTCTTAGGGGAGAGAGAGGATCGGAAGGCATTGGTTACCTGCAGGGGGTTATCATCATTCTGACAGACGTTATTTGATCAAAATTATGTTAAGGGAGGAATGAGCGTGACTTTTTTGGTGGTAGGTATTTTACTGTTGCTCGGCATTGCAATTATAGGGATGTACAATGGCTTTGTAAAACTTCGAAACCGTATCGAGGAAGCCTATGCTACAGTTGAAGCATATATGAAAAAAAGGTATGACCTAATACCGAATCTGGTCGAGACGGTGAAGGGTTATGCAGGCCACGAAAAAGAAACCCTGTCCCGGGTAGTAGAAGCCAGAAGCCGGGCTATGTCGGCCCAGGGGATGCAGCAGGTGCAGCAAAGTGAAGGTGAACTGCAGAGGACTTTGAAGTCTTTGTTCGCTTTGTCGGAAAGTTATCCCGATTTGAAAGCCAATGCAAGTTTCTTGGACCTGCAGGCTCAGCTGCAGAGGGTTGAAGATGACATTCTGCAGGCTCGGAAGTATTATAACGCCATAGTTAAAAACTATAATATTAAAGTTGAAGTAATACCCCAATCAATAATAGCAGCCTTGTTTGGATTCAAAAAACGCGAATATTGGGAAGTTGAGGATGCTGCCCATGAGGTCGTGCAGGTTAAATTTTAAGGGAAGAGTGAATATGGCTTATAAGAAATATTTTTTGTTATTTATATTAATATTAGCAGCGATATTTTCCGCTCCGGATGTTTCCCTGGCGGAATATTTTGTTATTAACCAGTATGATGTCAACGCTATAGTACTGGAATCCAACCGCTATCAGATGCTGGAAACTCTGGAAGTGGAATTTACTGCTCCCCGGCATGGGATTATTAGAGCTATACCGGAGCGGTATAATAATCGCCCGGTTCTAATTGAAAATGTATATGTGGAAGGATACGACTATAATGTTTACCGGGAGTCAGGCCAGCTAAATATCCAAATTGGAAGTCCTGATTACACTGTAGCTGGGCGGCAAATCTATAAAATACATTATGATTATGATATGGGTGAGGACGGAATCCAAGAATATGATGAATTTTATTTTAACCTGATCGGCACCGAGTGGAACACCCAAATACATAATGCCAGTTTTACGGTTCAAATGCCAAAGGAGTTTGACAGCAGCAGAGTTAATTTTACCAGAGGTACTTATGGCAGTACTAGAACTGACGGCCTGGCGTATGAAGTGAATGGAAATATAATAACCGGAAGGATTACCGCTGCCCTAAATAATAACGAAGGAGTTACTATAGCACTTCCACTTCCAGAAGGTTACTACACAGGTGAAAGGGAAGTGCAGGATATGATGAGGAATATGGCCAGGTGGAACTGGCTTCTATTCCCGCTGCTGATGGCGGTTGCTCTCTTTATCTGGTACCGGTTTGGCAGAGATAAACCGCTGTATCCAAGTGTGCAGTTTTACCCGCCGCAAGGAATAAGCTCCTGTGATATCGGGTATATAATGGACGGGAAGGTTGATGGCAAAGATGTCACCTCTTTACTGTTTTACTGGGCTGATAAAGGACATCTAGTCATTCAGGAAGAAGAAAAGACCTGGTTTCTAGGTAAGGAGATATTCCGGTTTATAAGGAAAAAGGAACTGGATGATACCGCCCAGGAATACGAGCGGATAGCATTCGATGATTTATTTTCTTTCGGTGATGGTTATCAGGTCACTACCGAAGATTTGAAGGAGAATTTTTATAAAACCATTAGCACGGTTAGCAGTATGGTGGAAGGCCGGTTTAGCGGAGTAACCGCTATCTGGTCAAAAACCAGTAAAATAATGTCTTTATTGGCCCTGCTGCTGTCTTCCCTGCCTTATGTTTATCTTGTCCAGCAAGTTATAGCCTATTATGGTGGCGTAGCCAATGGGTGGATATTACTAATAACTGTCGGTATAATCGTGATGATAATCAACGGGGGCTTGGTGGCTTTGACCAGCAGATGGGAAGGTTATAATCTGCGGCAAAAAAGAGGGCGGATCATTATCGCCCTGCTGATATTTATAATAATGCTGGGATTGCCTGCCTATATCATTTTCAGCATAGGAATACCAGTATTAGAAGCGGTCAAGGCTTCGTTAACAGGAACTTTTATAGCTGCTATCGCAGGACTGGTAACCCAGAAAAGCGAGTACGGACATCGTATGTATGAATATTTGCTTGGTTTCAGGGAATTTTTGAATCAGGCAGAAAAGGAAAAAATCGAAGAACTGGTGGAGCAGAACCCATCCTACTTCTATAATATACTGCCCTATGCTGTAGTATTAGGAGTAACTGAGAAGTGGGCAGATAAATTTAAAACTATCGTAACCCAGCCGCCGGACTGGTATTATGGTCCTGCTCATTACGGGGCATTTAACACTGTTAATTTTAGTCAGGCCATGGATAATTGTTTTACGCAGGCTAATCGTTCCATGACTTCTGCTCCATCATCTAAAGGTAGTTCAATTGGCGGCGGTTTCAGCGGAGGCGGCGGTGGCGGAGGCGGTGGTTCGAGCTGGTAGTGAATATGATTTTAAAATTCATTCCCCTGGTAAATGTTCGAAAAACATAAATATTTGTTTAATAGAAATACCTATATAGGAGGAACTATTTTAATACCAGAGCATATATTAATGTACAGGCAATGGGGTCTGGGATTTATATCCCAGACCCTTTTTTATAGGAGGACAAATATATGTGTGGTATAGCTGGTTGGATTAGCTGGAATGAAGATCTCAGGGAGGCAGACGGAATAATCGAAAAGATGTCAGATACCATGCAGCACCGAGGTCCGGATGCAAAGGGGATTTGGAACTCTCGGCATGCTGCCCTGGGTCATCGGCGCTTGATAGTAGTTGACCCGGAAGGGGGAAAGCAGCCTATGGTCAGGGTAAATAGGGAGCGGACCTTTGTCATTACTTACAATGGGGAACTCTACAATACCCTGGAATTAAGGCGAGACTTGGAGAAGAAGGGGCATATTTTTTACAGCCGCAATTCTGATACCGAGGTGCTATTAACTGCCTATATTGAATGGGGTGTAGACTGTGTCAACCGGTTTAATGGTATTTACTCTTTTGGTATATGGAATGAAGAGGAGCAATCCCTGTTTATGGCCCGGGATCGCATGGGAGTAAAACCATTATTTTACTATTCAGATCAAAGACAATTGCTGTTTGCTTCTGAACCAAAAGCTATACTAATTCACCCGGCGATAAAAGCAGAGGTGGATTCGGAAGGACTGGCGGAGATACTCTTTATGGGGCCATCCCGGACTCCAGGCCATGGAATATTTAAAGGCATGAAGGAACTTAAGCCTGGATGCTGGATGTTGTATAGAGCTGACCATATAATGATTAAGAGGTACTGGGGTCTAAAGAGCCTGAGTCATAACGACAGCCTGGATGATACTGCAGAACTGCTAAAAGATTTATTCTGCAGCAGTGTAGAAAGACAGTTAATAGCTGATCGGCCGTTATGCACCATGCTTTCCGGGGGATTGGATTCCAGTGCTATTACTGCTGTTGCGGCCCGAGTGTATTCCGATAATAAGAGGGACGGGTTAAACACCTTTTCAGTAGATTATGCTGATAATATGAAATTTTATACACCCAACCAATTTGAGACCAGCTCAGATAATCCCTGGATTCAACAGGTCTCCGATTATCTGCACACCCAGCATAATTATATTGTACTAGATAATCGAGAGCTGGCAGCAGCCCTTGAACCAGCCCTGCTGGCTAACGATATGCCTGATATGACCGACATAAATTCCTCCTTGTATTTGTTTTGCCGGGAAGTTAAAAAACATGCTGCAGTGGCATTATCAGGCGAATGCGCAGATGAAATTCTAGGAGGTTACCCCTGGTTCCACGATGCTGATGTTATTAAAACCCGGGCTTTCCCCTGGATAAGGATGCTGCCCGAACGCAGCCGTTTCTTATCAGCAGGATTGCTGAAGCATTTATCCGGGGAAGAATATGTGCGGGATAAGTACCGGGAAGCCATAAAAGAAGTGCCTATTCTGGAAGGTGAACCGGATTGGGATGCTAGAATGAGAGAAATATCTTACCTGAATATCACTCGCTTTATGCAAACCCTTCTAGACCGAAAAGATCGGATGAGCATGGCCAATGGCTTGGAGGTCAGAGTACCTTTTGCAGATCATGATTTAGTGCAATATGTCTGGAATATCCCCTGGCAGATGAAGAACCATGGAGGTAGGGCAAAAGGCATATTTCGCAAGGCACTAACAGGGATACTTCCAAGCCCGGTACTGGAGAGAAAAAAAAGTCCTTATCCGAAAACCCATAATCCAATATACCGGGCAGAGGTGCAAAAAGAACTGTTAAAGGTTCTGGATAATTCTGCTGCTCCTATACAGACCCTGATTAATAAAGACATTATACGATACTACGTTGAGAGTGGTCGGCCTTTCTTCGATAAGCCCTGGTTCAGTCAATTAATGGGTGATATACAATATATGGCTTATCTCGTGCAGATTAATCGCTGGTTGGATAAATACGGGATAAATTTATTAATTTAAAATTTTTCCCAGGATGGGATATACAGATTAACCAAGCACATCTGTCTTTGATTATCCTAATTGTTTTTTGTAGAAAGGATTATTTTAACAGGTCGCATTTTTATACTAAAAAAGTATAATATCTAAGACTGTTTGCAAGTATAATTTAGCAGACCAAAGGACAGGGGGGACAGCATTGGAGAATAACAAGGAAGAAGATTTGATATACAATGATGATTTTGAAGAAAAAGCCGTGAATGACCAGGACATTAAAGAAGTTTTAGAAGTAGAATTAATCAGCGGGGAAATCGGGGAATCCAACAGCAAAAACGAGCAGGAAGAGGAAAATCAACCGTCAGATGAGGATTATCTCGATGAACAGAGCCTGGAAAGCGAGACCCGTGAGATGAACGACATTGACGAAAATGAGCCGAGGCCGATCATAAAAGTTTCTCGTTCCACCCGAATTAGAAATGACCTGATCTATAAATCGCAGAGAGAAGAACCATATCCAGTAAGTCGAAAGGATAAGTTAAAAGAATAGAATGAGGAATATTTTTGACGAAAAAGAATAAAGTTCGGTATCCAGTACCGAACTTTATTCTTTTATCAGTTTTTACTGAGATAAGATTAATAAATCGCATAATTCGTCCATGGCTTGCATCTGATTATTCAACCTGTCCAATATTCTTTTCGTAAGTTTGAATATATAGCTGCTCAAATTAAAACCCCGAGGTTAAAAATAGTAATTGACTATTTGAACAATGTTCAATATAATTCCTGGTAATATTTAATAAGCCAGGAGAGAAATGGATGCCAAAAAAAATACCAGATGTTAGACAAAAAATTCTGAAAAGTGCGGAAAGATTATTTAATCATTATACCTATGAGGAGGTGGATGTGAGGCTGATAGCAAAGGAGGCCGGGGTTTCAGTGGGCACCATATACTATCATTTTACTGATAAATCAGGAATTTTTGTTTCTGCCTTTGAGAAAAGTCTGGATAAATGGTTTGGAACTCTGGAGAGAATCAAAAACTCGGGTGTTCATCCAACGCAAAGGCTTACCCAGTACCTAATGTTTTTGTGTCAGGGTACCAATGATAAGCTGGAAGCAGTTAAGATTATGTTTTTTGAAGGAATATTCGCTTCTCCAGCTGATAGTCAATGCAAACAACTCAATAAGCTTTTTGACAGAATAAAAAGCCAGCTGGTAGTAGACATTGCTGCAATACTGAAAGAAATGATACCGAAAGACAGGCAGATCGAAGAAAAATTAATTGATCGTCTAACTATCTCGGCCCTGGGATCATTCTTGACCTTGAACAAGCGCTTCCCCCAGGATATTGAAGAAAATGTAAACTATGTTACCAGCTCTATAGAAGCCCTTATAAAATCAAAAGGGATTCCTTTGAATTCATAAATTAAGATGGAACTCTGCAGGAGGATAAATAATGACGGTCAAATTGGTTACTGACAGCACTTCGTATATACCTGAAAGTGTATGTGAGCAGTACGAAATAAAGATTGCATCTCTAGGAGTATGTTTCCCGGATGAATTTTTCCTGGAAACCGAGGTGGATTATAATTATTTTTATGAAAAGATTAACCGGGAAGGGATTATCCCCACTTCGTCCCAACCTGCTCCGGGTCTGTTCTATGCAATGTTTGAGCAAATAGTGAAAAATGGAGATGAGGTGCTGGGTATTTTTATCTCCTCTGGAATAAGTGGGACCTGCGGTTCAGCGGCTAATGCCAGAGAAATGATATTGGAAAAATATCCAGAGGCTCGCATAGAAATCATGGATTCTCTGAATGTGTGCATGGGTTTGGGGCTGCAGGTTCTGGCAGCAGCTGAGGCCGCCCAGGCCGGGAAGAGCATGGAACAAGTACTGGAGGCTGCATGTTCGGTAAGGGACAGAGTACATTTCTATTTTGTCCCTTTCACCCTGGATTACCTGCAAAAAGGAGGACGAATAGGTGGGGCGGCAGCCCTGCTGGGATCAGTTTTAAGCATTAAACCGGTATTATACATAAGCAGTGAGGGCAGGATAGATGTGTTTGAAAAGGTTCGGGGGATACAGGCGGCGGTTAAGCATCTGTATAAAATTCTTAAGAAAGACCTGGATCAATATGGGTTAAAGCAGCTGGTAGTACACCAGGTCCATGATCCAGCCCGGGGCCGGGAAACAGCACAGGAAATTGGTGAAAACCTGAGCATCAATGATATACCGGTTTTAGCCATAGGACCTGTAATAGGACTCCACGTGGGACCTGGAAGTTTTGGCATTGTTTATTGTACAGAAAAATAGGAAGGTATCTCAAAGCATAATCTTCCATGCAACTTTGTTGAAGAAATACCAGGTAGTGGTTCTCTTTATCTGAAGTTATTGTACGTTTATCTTTACCGCCCACTTTTAATTAAGCAATACAGCCTTATAATACTGGAGATAAGTAACCATGGGCAGGGACATATGAATCCTGCCCATAAACCCTTAATATAGCTTGACTTGTTTTAACTATTATTGACCATTTTATTCAACATGCCGCAAATTCGGCCAGCAATCTTTCGAATATCACTGAAACTGGAAGTATCTCCTTAATCTTAAATACGTTTTGGCCTGTAAAAACTACCCCTTCATCAACCTTGCCATTACGGGCATTAACCAGTGCTTTGTGTATGCAGTAATCCCCAGAACAGCTCTTCAAACAGGCTTCGCATTCTTCCGGTTCAGGAGCTTCTCCCTGTTGGAGTAAATCTGTGAAGCGGTTTTTCAGTGCTCGACCTGGTAATCCCACCGGGCTTTTAATAATAATCACGTCTTCTTCCTTGGCCTGCAGGTACATCTGCTTGTATTCGTCGGCTACTGCACACTCCTCACTAAGCACAAAACGAGTTGCCATTTGCACTCCATCCGCACCTAGTTTGACCATCTCTGCCATATCCCTGCCGTCTGTTATCCCTCCTGCTGCGATAACCGGAATTTTAACCGCTCTTTTAATCTCGGGCAGTATATCTTTAATGGAACGGTCGGTACCCAGGTGACCTCCTGCTTCTGCTCCCTCAGCCACAACAGCTGCAGCCCCCGACTTTTCAGCCAGGATAGCAGCTCTGGCTGAGGAGACAATAGGTACTATAGGAGTATCTGTTTCCCGCCCTTTCAGGAAAATCTCCCGGGAAAACCCGGCTCCAGTAAATATTACATCAATCCCCTCACTAATGGCAGTTTCAACCAGTTCGGTAAATTGGCGCGCTGCATACATAATATTGACTCCAATGATCCCTGAACCAGCCAGCTCCCTGGCCTTACGGATCTCGGCTTTTAGATCCTCCAGGGAAATGCCAGTAGCCCCCAGAACCCCGATGCCCCCAGCTCTGGCCACGGCGGCAGATAATGATGCAGTCGAAACACTAATAGACATACCCCCCTGGATAATTGGAAAACGGGGCAGCAGCTTTCCTATTTTCAATTCAGGCAATTTCAAAACGGTTTACCTCCACTTAATTTTCCTATCAAGAATATTAACTCATCTTGTTTAATTTATCCAATATATTAAAACACAGAAAAATAAATGTCGCAATTTACTAATTATTGGCATAGCTATTGACATTTGCTAATAATCTTGCTTTAATAACCTATGAAAAATAATTGTGCACAAAGTATGCGCAAGAAGACTTTGATAATAATCCCAATAAGGTGGTGCTTGGATGAAAGCTCAGATCAAGGGTATGGGTCATGCCCTGCCCGAACGGATACTTGATAATAAAGAGCTGGAGCAGATGGTAGATACCAGTGAAAAATGGATATTAGAAAGGACTGGCATACGAGAAAGAAGAATTATAGATGACTCTGAAACAACCTCGGATTTGGCATATCGAGCTGCGCTAATGGCTATTGGGAATGCCGGAATCAGCGTAGAAGAGCTGGACTTGATCATCGTTGCTACTGCTTCCCCAGACATGCTTTTCCCGGCTACAGCTTGTGTGGTGCAGGAAAAGTTAGGAGCCTGGAACGCGGCTGCTTTTGACATCGCAGCTGGATGTACCGGGTTTGTATATGGAATAACAGTTGCTGAAAAATTCCTGCTGTCACCAGAATATAATAATATTCTGGTCATCGGAGCAGAGGCCCTTTCCCGTATTATAGATTATACTGACGCAACTACCTGCGTTCTATTCGGTGATGGAGCCGGTGCTGCAGTACTCAGCCGGAGTGATTCGGAAGCAGGTATAATAGCCAGTTACCTCGGGGCCGATGGCAGGGGGGGGCAACACCTTTATATACCTGCTGGCGGTGCTGCCCAGCCGGCCAGCTTGGAAACAGTAGAAAAAGGCCTGCATTTTCTAAAAATGAATGGCAATGAGATTTTCCGCTTTGCCACTAAGACAACGGTAGAAGTCAGCGAGAAGATATTTGCCATGACGGGAGTTAAGGCGGAGGATATTGATCTCTTCATACCACACCAATCCAATATGCGCATCATCAAGACGGCCATGAAATGGATGCAGATACCACCTGAGAAAACTATGATTACTGTTGATCAGTACGGTAATATGTCGGCAGCTTGTCTGCCGGTAGGATTATCTCTGGCAGCGGAAGAAGGGCAATTAAAAGCCGGTGATCTGGTATTAATGGTTGCTTTTGGGGCAGGATTAACTTATGGTGGAGTATTACTCCGCTGGGGGAGTGACTAATATATATGTTCAAGACCAATTTGTGTAATTTGTTAAATATAGAGTATCCCCTTCTACAGGGTGCCATGGCATGGATTGCTGGAGGCCAGTTGGCGTCAGCAGTATCCCAGGCTGGTGGGCTAGGTGTCATAGGAACTGGTAATGCAGATGCCAGCTGGCTCAAGCAGCAGATAGACATAGCCAGAACTATGACTGACAAGGCTTTTGCAGTCAATCTTATGCTGGCCTCCCCCTATATTGAAGAGGTGGTAGATCTAACTATAAAAGAAAAAATCTCCATAGTGACCACGGGTGGAGGAAATCCCGGGATCTATATGGAGCGGTTTAAAAAAGCGGAAATCAAGGTAATTCCGGTCGTAGCCTCTCTGGCATTAGCCAAACGACTGGTTCGTCTGGGAGCAGATGCCATGATCGTAGAAGGGATGGAATCCGGGGGTCATGTAGGAGAGATGACAACTATGTGCCTGGTACCAATGATAGCAGATGCGGTTGATATACCGGTTATTGCTGCGGGAGGCATTGCCGATGGAAGAGGTTTTATGGCTGCTCTGGCACTGGGTGCCCAGGGAGTACAGGTGGGAACCAGATTCGTCTGTGCCCGGGAATGCAATGTTCATCTGGCTTATCAGGAAAAAATTATCAAAGCCAGAGACCGGGCTACGGTTGTATGCGGAGCTTCTACTGGCCATCCCGTACGAGCTATACACAATAAATTTACTCGCCAGTATCTACAGGCCGAAACACAGGGGAGCAGCAAAGAGGAACTGGAGATACTGGGCCGGGGTAAGTACCCTGCGGCGGCGGTGGAAGGCGATGTCGAATTCGGATCGGTTTTGGCAGGACAGATTTCGGGTCTGGTGTCTGAGATACAGACCGCAGAAGAGATAGTAATGGATATTATCCAAGGTGCTGTTAAAATAAAACGGCGATGGGAGGATATGCAATGCCAGGAATAGCTTTTGTTTTTCCCGGCCAGGGAGCTCAGCATCTGGGCATGGGAAAAGACTTATATAATAATTTTGAAGAAGCGGCCCGGGTTTTTGACACTGCAGACGATTTGGCCGGGTATAAATTGAGTGAGATTTGTTTTGAGGGACCACTGGATATATTGAACCAGACCATATACGCGCAGCCGGCATTACTGGTGGCAGGACTGGCAGCATATGAAGTGATAAAAAGTCATGGCGTAGATCCGGTTATGATGGCCGGGCTGAGCCTGGGAGAATACACCGCCCTGGTTGCTTCAGGAGCCATTTCATTTGAAGATGCTTTGCCATTGGTGCAAAAGCGGGCTCGTTTGATGCAGGAGGCGGTACCCCTTGGAAAGGGAGCTATGGCTGCCATTTTTGGTCTGGATAACCGTCAGATCCTGGCTGCCTGTGATAAAGAATCAGGTGTAGTGGATATCGGGAATTATAACTGTCCAGGGCAAGTAGCAATAACCGGAGCCAAAGAAGCAGTGAATAATGTTTCCGCTGTTCTGAAGGAAGCAGGAGCTCGGGTGGTACCACTGGCAGTGAGTGTTCCTGCTCACAGCCAGCTTTTGTATGATGCAGCCGTAAAGCTGAAACCCAGGTTGGAAGCGATTGATTGGCAAGAACCGCAGGTAAGCGTTGTCAGCAACGTCAATGCCAGAGAAAACCAGGCTCATGAGTTTGAGGAACTGTTGATGATGCAGATATTTTACCCGGTACTGTGGGAACAAAGTGTAAGATATATGATGGAAAAAGTAGATTACTTTATTGAAGTAGGTCCTGGTTCAACTCTATCGGGTCTGATTAAGAAAATAGACCGGAATCGAGTTCTAGGACAGGTTAATGATGTAAAGACTTTAGAAAAAACTTTGGAGAAGGTGAAGTCATTATGAAAGACAGGACAGCCATAGTAACCGGCAGCTCTAGAGGTATAGGCAAGGCCATAGCACTGGAACTGGCCCGGGAGGGATACCGGGTTGCAGTCAACTATCAGATCACCAGAGAGGGAGCCCTTCAGGAAGCCAGAGAGGTCCTGGCTGAAATTGAGTCCGCAGGAGGTACGGCAATAATCATCGGGGCTGATGTAGCCACTTCGGAAGGAGCACAAAAACTGGTAGATGAAACCCTGGCAGCCTTCGGGCAAGTGGATGTGCTGGTCAATAATGTAGGGATAAATAAAGACCAGTTAATGCTCAGAATTAGTGATGAGGAGTGGCAGCAGGTTATAGATACCAATCTTAATTCAGCTTTCTACTGCAGCCGGGCTGCTTTAAAAACCATGGTCAGAAAACGCTTTGGAAGGATTATCAATATTTCATCAGTAGTAGGTATTAGCGGAAATGCGGGTCAGGCTCATTATGCAGCGGCCAAATCAGGATTGTTAGGTTTTACCTATTCCATAGCCCGGGAATATGGTCGAAGGGGGATTACTGCCAACGTTATAGCTCCTGGATATATAAAGAGCGATATGACTGCCGCCTTGAGTGAAGAACAAACTTCCAGGATAGCTGAAGGAATTGCCGCAGGACGGCTGGGAACCCCCGAAGATGTAGCTGGAGCAGCAGCTTTTTTAGCTTCTGATAGAGCAGAATACATTAATGCTCAGGTTATAAGAGTAGATGGAGGCTTGGCCTCTATGTAATAATCCCCGGAGCAAAAACGAATAAAAACGAATAATAATCTACCCCTAAAAAACAAAAAATTAAGGAGGAATTTAACATGTTAGTATTTGAAGAACTGAAAAAGATAATTGCGGAGATCAAGGATATTCCGGAGGAAGAGATCAAATTGGAATCCAGTTTTGCTGATGATTTGGAAGCAGATTCATTGGACATCGTTGAGATGCTAATGCTTCTGGAGGAGAAGTTCAATATCCAGATACCAGAAGAAGAATCCGAAAAAATGAAGAAGGTTGAGGATGTAGTCAAGTACATTGAAGCAAGGATGTAATGAAGAATGGATAAGGTAGAGGTGATAAAGTTGCCGGACCGCAGGGTTGTTATAACCGGTATGGGAGTAATATCCTCTATCGGCTTGAATAAAGAAGAATTCTGGGCCAGTCTCTTGGCTGGCCGTAGCGGTATAGATGAGATCGATCGCTTTGACACCGAAAATTTTCCAACCAAAATTGCCGCACAGGTTAAAGGGTTTAATGTGGTGGATTATATTCCCCGTAAAGACGCCAGGCGTATGGATCTTTTTGTTCAGTATGCTTGTGCCGCAGCCCGTATCGCAGTAGAAGATGCCGCTCTGGAAATAACTGCGAACAACAAACATCGTACCGGGGTGTGGGTGGGATCAGGTATCGGTGGTATGGATACTTTTGAAAGCCAGCACCACGCTTTCATAAAAAAAGGTGTAGGGGGAATAAGTCCATTCTTTATACCGATGATGATTCCTAATATGGCAGCCGGGCAGGTTTCCATTATGCTAGGAGCCAACGGCCCCAATGGATGTACTGTTACTGCCTGTGCTTCAGGCAGCAACTCCATCGGAGAAGCATTTCAGCTCATTCGCAATAATAAGGCTGATGTGATGATCACCGGTGGTGCAGAAGCCTCAATTACCCCGCTGGCTGTGGGGGGATTTTGTGCTATGAAGGCCCTTTCTACAGCTAACGATGATCCGGCTCGGGCCTGTAAACCATTTGATGTTAACCGGGATGGATTTGTTATGGGTGAAGGCTCAGGTATCCTGGTTCTAGAGGAAATGCAGCATGCTATTAGCCGGGGAGCACAAATTTATGCTGAGCTGATTGGGTATGGAAGCAGTGGAGATGCAATTCATATGGTTCAGCCTGATAGTGAAGGAAGAGGTGCTGCACTGGCATTCAGGGGTGCTATTGCCGAAGCCGGCATTGCAGCAGAAGAAGTTGATTATATGAATGCTCATGGAACTGGAACCCCTTTGAATGACCAGATAGAGACTGCGGTGGTCAAAGAAGTGTTTGGCCTTCACAGCCAGAAAATATTGATTAGTTCTACCAAAGCTGCTCATGGCCATATGCTGGGGGCTGCTGGAGCGGTAGAGCTTATTGCTACGGTCATGGCTCTTGTTCATAATACGGTTCCACCTACTATAAATCTGCAGCATCCTGATCCCCTGTGTGATCTGGATTATGTGCCCGGTCAGCCCAGGAAGCAGGAACTTCGGGTTGCATTATCCGATTCTCTTGGTTTTGGAGGACATAATGCAGCATTAGTAGTTCGAAAGATAAGTTAGGAGTTTGACAATGAAAATAGAGGAAATAATGAATATCCTTCCTCATAGATATCCCTTCCTCATGGTAGACCGAATCATAGAGTTAGTACCAGGGGAAAAGGCTACCGGCCTAAAAAATGTAAGTATTAATGAGCCTTATTTTGCCGGCCATTTTCCAGGCCAGCCAGTGATGCCAGGGGTATTGATGATTGAAGCTATGGCCCAGGTTGGTGCTTGCGCCCTCCTGGCAGATGATAAATATCGTGGAAAACTGGCTTATCTGGCCGGTGTAGACAGAATACGCTTTAAGCGCATGGTGGAACCGGGAGAAACCCTCCTCATAACAACAGAGCTAAGCAGTATTAAAGGGACTATAGGTAAAGGTAAAGGCCGGGTAAGCGTAGATGGTGAATTGGTATGCGGCGGTGAGTTCTTATTTGCACTGGCTCAAAGAGAGGGGAGTAATTCATAACTATGTTAAAAAATGCCTTTGGTAAACAGAAATTAATTCCTGTTCCGGGCAGTCGCGAATATATGGAGAGTGAAGGTAGAATCTCTGCCCAGGAAAAGTGTCCCTCCTGTTCCAGACGGATATCGGAATTGGAATTAAAAGAAAACCATAAGGTCTGCCCCGAATGTCAATATCACTATTCGATGACTGCCTGGGAACGGATTGAGCTTATAGCTGATGATCAAAGTTTCCAGGAATTTAATTCCGGATTGAGATCCATAAACCTATTAGATTTTCCAGGATATAATGAAAAACTTACCGGGGCCATAAGCAAGACCGGATTAAACGAAGCCTTAATAACCGGCCAGTGCACGATTGGTGGTTACCCGGCTATATTGGGAACCATGGATTCACGCTTCATGATGGCCAGCATGGGTTCAGTAGTCGGCGAAAAAGTTTGCCGCGCAATCGAGAAGGCAGCTGATTTAAAGATTCCACTGATTCTGTGTGCTGCTTCTGGCGGAGCACGTATGCAGGAAGGAATGCTTTCTTTAATGCAGATGGCCAAAACAAGTGCAGCTTTGGATAAATTTCATGAGCAGGGCTTACTGTATATTTCTTTGCTTACTAATCCAACTACCGGTGGAGTGGCAGCCAGCTTTGCATCTCTGGCAGATATTATTTTAGCTGAACCAGGCGCCTTGATTGGTTTTGCTGGACCCCGGGTCATTAAACAGACTATCAGCGAAATCCTGCCGGAGGATTTTCAAAAAGCTGAATTCATGTTAAAACATGGTATGGTTGATAAAATTGTAAGCCGCCCGGTTTTGAAGGACATGGTTGAGCGCCTGTTAAGGCTGCATCTGGGAGGAAATAATGGTTAAAAGACATTTCGATTATGAGGAAAAGTATAGAAATCTGCAGGGTAAGTTCGAAGAACTTCAGGAGCTTAGCCGGAGCCTGCAGTTTGATTTAACAGACGAATTTAAGCTATTGGAAGAAAAAATGAAAGACATCAGAGTTAATAAGTACCAGAACCTGACTGCCTGGGAAAAGATACTGTTGAGTCGACATTCTGAGAGGCCTACGGTTAGAGATTATATAGAGTTCATTTTTGATGATTGGATAGAAATGCATGGTGACCGCTGCTATGGTGATGATCGGGCAATGATTGGTGGTATCGCCAGTATAAAAGGGATTCCAGTTA
Source organism: Syntrophomonas sp. (assembly GCA_016841425.1). Lineage (GTDB taxonomy): Bacteria > Bacillota > Syntrophomonadia > Syntrophomonadales > Syntrophomonadaceae > JAAYJK01. The sequence goes on from JAENZE010000001.1 coordinate 76,954, forward strand.
CTGTTCTGGGGCATCAAAAAGGTAGGGGAACCAATGAGAACCTGCACACCAATTTTGGCATGCCCCATCCAGAAGGATACCGAAAAGTAGAACGTTTGATCCTGCAGGCAGAGAAGTTTAACCGTCCAGTAATGACCTTAGTCGATACTCCGGGAGCTTATCCCGGGGTAGGGGCTGAAGAAAGGGGTCAGGCAGGTGCTATCGCCCGGGTATTGATGACCCTCTCCAGTTTAAAGGTGCCTATAATTGCTGTTGTAACCGGCGAAGGGGGGAGCGGCGGAGCTCTGGCTCTAGCAGTCTCTGACCGGTTGTTGATGCTTTCAAATAGCGTATTTTCAGTTGCATCTGCTGAGGCATGTGCCTCGATAATATGGAAGGATGCGGGTAGAGCAGAGGAAATGGCTTCAGCTCTAAGATTGACCGCCCAGGACATCAAGGATTTGGGGATTGCGGATGAGATTGTGGAGGAACCTACCGGAGGAGCTCATAAAGATTTCGAAAATACCGCCCAAAACCTGCAAGACAGATTAGACAGAAATCTGCAGGAATTATTGGCTATAGAAAGACATGAACTGCTCCAGCAGAGATATACACGTCTTCGCCATATAGGCCGATTTCAAGAAAACTAACGACATAAGATATTGTACCTAACCCCTAAATGGCATGAGGCTCTGCAAAGTCAACAGAGCCTTGTTTTTTTGATAATACACAATAAACCTGCTCGGATGTGTTAACAACACAGTCGGCCGGCATCCAGCCACATGCTCTGAAAAACGACGAGAGCCCTTTTTGTTATTCCAACTTGGACTAAACTCACAAGCAGATAACTGTTTTCGCAGTTTACATCAGCATAACGGCTGCCTGGCTTGGCGAGTATTATGCTTTCCCTAAGGGCACTGCCCAGAACCGGGACAACTGATGTGCATTCACTTCGTTACGGCACTATTAAGGTTGCCGATACTCCCATTGGCCGTAATAATGGCGCAGCCGTTAATAGCCAAGCAAATGAAGTTAAGTTAATAAGTTAAGTTAATGGTGCCTGGCAGCAATTTGATATTGACATGCTTTAATAATGAAGCTAGACTATAAACGTGGATAAAGAAGATAAAAAAAGTCCACAATTAAAGCCAATCGGCACCACAAGCTAAATTGGGAAGGAGTAGTGATTCATGAGTATGTTTTGTTATCAGTGCCAGGAAGCATCCAAAAACAGTGGATGTACTGTCAAAGGAGTTTGCGGGAAGGAGGATCACCTGGCTAACCTGCAGGATTTGTTAATTTACGTAGTGAAAGGGATATCCTTCTATGCATTACAAGCCAGACAGCAGGGAATTGGGCTGGAAAAGATAAACCGGTTTACTTCTGATGCTTTGTTTATGACTATTACCAATGTTAATTTTGATCAGGCCCGGTTTATTGAGCAGATCAAAGCGGGATTAGTTCTCAGAGAAGAATTGAAAAACGGGATTGGCGAAGCTGGTGGAATAGAAGGATATATTCCTGATGCTTCAACCTGGTGGGGAGATACGGAAGCAGAATTTATGGGTAAGGCAGAGCAGGTAGGTGTGCTTGCTACAGGTAATGAAGATATTCGTTCGCTTAGGGAATTATTAACCTATGGCATCAAGGGAATAGCAGCTTATGCAGAACATGCCTGCAACCTTGGTTATGAAGATGACAACCTTTATCAATTCATGCATAGAGGTTTAGCAGCAACCCTGGACGATAGTCTGTCAGCAGATGATTTAGTGGGGTTGGTGCTGGAATGCGGCAAGCATGGGGTGGATGTGATGGCTCTGCTGGATAAGGCCAACACCTTAAGTTATGGTGATCCTGAAATTTCCAGGGTTAATATCGGAGTAAGAAATAATCCCGGTATATTAATAAGCGGCCATGACTTACGGGATATGGAAGAACTATTGCAGCAGACGGAAGGAACAGGTATAGATGTTTACACTCACAGTGAGATGCTGCCTGCTAATTACTATCCGGCTTTTAAAAAGTATAAGCACTTCGTTGGCAACTATGGAAACGCCTGGTGGCAGCAGAATGAAGAATTTGAAAAATTTAACGGACCCATTTTGATGACCACTAACTGTATAATTCCCCCGCGGGACAGCTACCGCGAACGAGTTTACACCACTGGATCGGTCGGCTACGAAGGACTTAAACACATCGCAGACCGCAAAGGGTCAGAACCTAAAGATTTTTCGGCAATTATTGAACATGCCAGGAAATCTTCTGCCCCGGAAGAGATTGAAAAAGGTGAAATTATTGGCGGATTTGCCCATGCCGCAGTCTTATCATTGGCAGATAAAGTGGTAGCTGCAGTCAAATCAGGGGCCATAAAGCGATTCTTTGTAATGGCGGGTTGTGATGGCCGAATGAAGAGCAGATCCTACTATACTGAATTTGCCCGCCAGCTGCCGTCAGATACCGTAATCCTTACCGCAGGTTGTGCTAAATACCGCTATAACAAACTTAATTTGGGACAAATTGGGGGGATACCGAGGTTATTGGATGCCGGACAATGTAATGATTCCTATTCACTGGCGGTAATCGCCCTCAAATTAAAGGAGGTATTTGGTCTCGATGATATAAATGACCTGCCTATATCTTATAACATCTCCTGGTATGAACAAAAAGCCGTAATTGTACTCCTGGCGCTTTTATACCTGGGAGTTAAAAACATCCATCTGGGACCTACCCTTCCAGCCTTCCTGTCGCCGAATATCGCCGATGTTCTAACTAAGACTTTTGGCATTGCCGGAATCGGAAGTGTGGATGAAGATATAGCTCTATTTATGGGGGAATAAGAGTCAGGAATTATTAATAAACATTAACTGCCCGGGGAGGCCCTTTTAAGAAGATTGAAAGGGCTTCCTTTTAATAATGGGTTCAACCAAAGCCTGGTCCGCTGTAAAAAAGCACAAGCAGCATTCACAGGCGAAATTCAGCTAAAAAGCTGATTTAGGTTAAATTTCGATATGATGTACCTGTTGGTATCTGCTTGAATAAATAATACTAAAACAATAATATTAAAAGCAGGGGGGATTTTAATGGCAAAAAGAATATTAAGCGTACCAGAGAAATTTAGAAAATTCGTAGATAACCTGCAGATTGATAATGAGAGTGTCATTAACCGGAGGTTTAAGGCCATTGCCCAGAAGGTCAACCTGGAATTCAGGAATATCCGCTATGATTATGGAAATGCATATTTTATTGGTTCTTATGGCAGAGGCACCGCTACCAAAGGAACCGGGATATTTAATGTTATGGTGGTGCTTCCGCCCCAGCATTTCAAGCGCTTTGATACATACAAGGGCAATGGGCAATTTAGTTTATTAGAGGAATTAAAGGAAAAATTGCTGGAGATCTACCCGGAAACCATAATGAAAAAGGATGAAAAGGGGGAAGTTGTCATTCCCTTTCCCGATGGATTGATTTTTGAAGTTATCCCTGCTTTTGTTGATTCAAAAGGCAACTATCTTTATCCTAATATAGCCGGTGAAGGCAGCTGGAATGAATTCAACCCGATTAAAGAAATTAATACTATTAATGAACTGAATTACAAATATGGCGGCAAAGTAAAGCATCTGGCCAGGATGATGAGAGCCTGGAAACAGGCGAATAATGTTGCCCTGCCGGGTATGCTGCTGGATAATATGGTCATGAATTTCATGGAGGAGTGGGAAGGAAGGGAAAGATCGTACCTGTTTTATGGCATCATGATCCTGGCCTTCTTCGAATATCTTGCAGGAAAACGGGATGACCAGGAACACTGGTATGCCAGAGGCAGCAACCGGGAACTGCCGAGAACTGGATTATTTGGAGATATGGCCAATGATGCATATAAGAAGACAGTAGAAGTAATGAAATATGAAGAAGAAGGGGATTATGTGCGCGCGGATGCTTGTTGGAAACAAATTTTCGGGGTCTATTTTCCAGCTTAAAGCATAGCTCAGTTATACCTGCTAATAATATTAACATCTGTGAGCTGCGTTAATGTGTTTACAAATTAACAAAACCGAGTGTTATAATACTCGGTTTTGTTATTATATAAGGAGGAAAGTAAAAGAGACATAATACATTCTATCTATTTCGTCTAGACATTTTCAAAAATCTTAAGCAATATTTGGTCTTGCTCTAACATAATAGGACCCTCTATTTATCTTCTTTAAGTTCGAGGTTTACCTGTCTCAATTCTTCTTCTAAATAATTCTTATAATCCTTTAAATTTGTTTCATTAGAAGTTCTTCCAACAGGCTGAACACCTCTGCCGGCACCAAAGCCAAATCCGCGACCAAATCCATGACCAAAACCGCAGCCTCTGCGTCTGCCCCAACTTCCGGTGTTATATCCCTGACACAATCCCAAGCCCCTACCTGTACGGGGGCCTGCTCCCAAAGGTCCACTAGCATCTCTTCCTGGCATTTCTAACACCTCCTCGCTACTTGTTAATACGGGCATATGCACATTATCATTATAGAATTGTTGTGGGCATATGTCAATAATGCTAAAAATGAAAATACGCTTGGGTAGAGAATAAAATGAAACAAATGATAGAATAGGGAATAAAGAATGATGATTTTTAATATCTGCTATCTGCACTTATGAGGTGGCGAAATAAATTAACGTTAGGAAGAGGGGGGCAGACATTGGAAGGTTATGATAATACCGGCAACAGACTTGCTTTAACAAATGATGAGTTACTTCGCCTATCCGAAGAGCGATTTAATAGGGCATTTCATGTTAATCCCAGTATGATGGCTATTATCAGGAAAAGGGATGAAGTCTGTTTGGATGCCAACCAAAGCTTTCTTATAGGGACCGGTTACAGTCATGAAGAAGTAGTAGGACATAATATTAGGGAACTCAAGCTCTGGAGGGAACCCGAGGATAGACAGATAATAAAAAGGGCACTGCAGGAGAACTCGGTGCAAGGTCTAGAAGTAAGCTATACTAATAAATCGGGTGAAAAGCAGTACGGACTAGCCTTTAAAGAGAATGTCGTAATTGATGATGAAGAGTGCTACCTTGGCGTTATGGTAGATATAACTGATGTCAGGGTTATTAAAGAGGCACTGGAAGTCAAGGAGGAAATGTACCGACAAATTGTGGAAACCGCCCACGAAGGGATATGGTTGGTGGATGCTGATTATCAAATTACCTTTGTAAATGAAAAAATGGCAGAAATGTTAGGTTATACAGTAGAAGAGATGACCGGGGAACTATTATATAAGTTTATGGATGACGAGTGGCAAACTATCGCTAGAGAACAAGGTAAAAATCGTAGACGGGGTATAGCTGAGCAGTATGAATTTAAATACCAGAGGAAGGATGGAAAAGGGGTATGGACTCTCACTTCTGTATCACCATTTTATGCCCGAGATGGCAGTTGGTCCGGCTCCCTGGGAATGATAGTTGATATCAACCACCGCAAGGATTTTGAACAAGCGCTAAGAGAATCAAATCGCCGGGTAGCGGATATTCTTAATTTTTTACCTGATGCAACTCTGGTTATAGACTGTAAAGGACGGGTAATAGCCTGGAATAAGGCAGCGGAAGAGATGACCGGAATCAAATCCGAAGATATTATAGGTAAAGGCGACTATGAATATTCCATACCTTTTTATGGCTACCGAAGACCGATTTTAGTTGACCACGTTTTAAACTATGAACAGGATTGGGAGCCGAATTATTCCCGTATTGAGCTTAAAGGCAGAGTTGTAATCGGAGAAAACCTTTGCCGAACCATAGATAATCCGCGTGCATACCTGTGGGCCGTTGCTACCCCATTATATGATATACAGGGGAATATTACGGGAGCAATTGAATCGATACGAGATATAACTGACCGGAGACAGGCAGAAAATAACTTGAAGGCCAGCGAAGAACAATATCGGCGTATAGTAGAAACAGCCAACGAAGGAATATGGCTAAATGATCGTGATAATAAAATAACCTTTGTTAATCAAAAGATGGCTGATATGCTGGGATACACGGTTGAAGATATAATAGGATGTTCATTATTCAAATTTATAGCCAAAGATCACCGGCAAATGGCATGCATTATGATGGATAGAAACAGAAAAGGTATTAGAGTAGAACATGATTTCAAGTTTCGCTGCAGGGATGGCAGCAGTTTGTGGGCAGTAGTTTCAATGTCTCCCATTATTAATAAGAAATATTTAGGTTCCCTGGCCATGGTTAGTGATGTTACTGAAAGAAAAAAATTAGAACTGCAGATGGCCCGGCTGGACAGGTTGAATCTGGTGGGGCAAATAGCCGCCTGTATAGGTCATGAGATAAGGAATCCAATGACTTCAGTAAGGGGGTTCCTGCAAATGTTAGCCGGGGAAGAAATATATAATCAGGATAAAGAACACTTTGAGTTGATGATAGAAGAATTGGATAGAGCCAATTCAATAATTACGGAATTCCTTTCCCTGGCCAGGAATAAGAACATAGAGCTTAAACTGAATGATTTAAACAGTATTGTCAAAGGCCTTTTCCCCATAATAAATGCAGAAGCTCTGATTCAAGATAAATTTGCCGAAATTAATCTAGAAGAGATTCCAAAATTATTACTCGATGAAAGCGAGATCAGACAGCTTATATTGAATCTGGCTCGCAATGCCCTGGAAGCCATGTCTTCCGAGAAGGGACTAATGCTAAAAACCTTGCGGGAGGGGGCAGAAGTTATATTGTCAGTGCAGGACCAGGGGAGCGGAATTGATCCTAATATTCTTGGAGAAATTGGGACGCCCTTCATCACCACTAAAGAAGAAGGAACCGGCCTGGGATTACCTGTATGTTATAGTATAGCTGCCCGGCATGATGCCACCATAGAAGTGGAGTCTGATGCGGCAGGGACTACCTTCTTTGTTAGGTTTAAGATACCAGCAGGTATTTAAATAATATTTATTGCTGTTGCTTTTTATCGGCTTACGGAGTGCTGCAATAGATTGCTGGCGAAATCAATTCTATCAAAATAAAGCCTTAAATTACGTATTTTGTTGCACTGATCAAACTCAATAACCTCAGCCTGTCTGGATTGAATTCTTGTGCCTTCAGCAGTTACTGCGTTCAAAGCATATTCTTCAAACAATATATTATCCTTAACTATAACATTAATAATTACAATTCTTAATTCATCAACATTACTGAAAAACCAGGACAGCCATTCACTAATCCCTTCCTGGCCTTTTAGTGTTCTTCCTAGAAGTTCTATCTGACAATCATCAGAAAAATATGAGGGAAGTTTTTCTAGATTTTTAGATTCGAGGTCATTATCGAAATCCATAGACAGCTTAATAATGAGGTTTTCTCTCTTATTATTTCCCATATGGCTATCCTCCTTATATAAAACTGAAAACAACCGGGTAATATATTTTTTGCCTAGCCTAACTTCATTTTACCACTTTTTTGGCTTTTAGAACCCAATCACTAAAACTAAACATCTGTGGGGATCATCATTCGCTTATGCATCTATTTATAGTTTTTACAGGAGCATTTTTGGGAAGATGAAGATCTCATCCCACCTCAACATGCGATTTTCTGCTCTCTTTTCGTATTAGGTTAATAAACAGCTGGGCAAGATTGGGATCGAACTGGCTTCCAGCACAACGCTGGATTTCTTGCAAAGCTTGATCAACAGTTACTTTTTTCTGGTAAGGCCGCCCGTGCAGCATGACATCATAGGCATCTGCAATAGCAACTATGCGTGACAGCAGGGGGATATCATCATCTTCCAGCCCTAGTGGATAACCCCTGCCATCCCAACGTTCATGGTGGGTAAGTATACCCTCGGCTATGGCGGTGAGTTCTGGAGAGGACATAGCAATACGATAACCTATTTCAGGATGCTTCTTCATCATTTCCCATTCTTCGAAAGAGAGTTTATCCTTTTTATCCAGGATACTATTCGGTATAGCTATTTTCCCAATGTCATGCAAAGCGGCCAGGAGAGTCAAATTGTTAAGTTCGCTGCTGTCCAGAGCCAGTGCATTGCCAATTTCTGATACCAGCTTGCGCAGTCGCTCAGTATGGTTCTGAGTTTCATGACTACGGGTCCAGAGAGTTTTTTCCAGGGAACGGATAAATAAACTGCGGTTACTCTTGCTTTCCAGCAGCTTATTACGATACATTCGGTCCTCGGCTTCTTTACTTACCTCTGCAAGTTCTTGCTGGGGCTCGGTTTTCGCACATATACCCAGGGAAATACTCACCTGCAAGGGGAATTCCTTCTGGCAGTTAAAAACACTGTTTATTTTAGAACATATTCCTGCTGCAGTTTTTTCGTCTGTTTGAGGGAGTAAGATTACAAACTCATCCCCTCCCCAACGGGCCAAAATATCATTTGCCCGACAGCATGATTTAAGGGAATCAGCAACGATTTTAAGCAGGCGGTCGCCATGCTGATGCCCCAGAGCATCATTTATCATTTTAAGTCCATTAACATCCCCCATGATGACAGTCAAGGGGAGGTGTTTATCATCATCCAATAATTTGGATTGTTCTTCCAGAAAGGCCCGATTGTAAAGACCAGTTAATCGGTCATGGTAATTGAGATATTTGATCTGCTCCATAGATTTCTTGCGCTCCGTAATATCAATACCTACCCCCAGGGATGCCGGTTGGTGGTTGAAGTTAATGATACTTACTGCAACTTCAATCCAAATCGATTCACCGTTTTTATTTAAGATAATTGTTTCGTAACGATTTGGAGCGTATTCCCCCCGCTGACGTGCCAAAGTGATCTTATTTACCCACTCTCTGTGATCAGGATGAATAAATTCCCAGTTCTTCATATTGACCAGCTCTTCTTTGCTGTAACCAGTAACCCGTTCGGTCTCCAGATTGAAGTAGACCAGATCACTTCCCTGTATGACATAAATTAGAGCGGGTGCGGTTTCTGCTAGCTGACGGAAGTTTTCTTCGCTATTTTTCAAGGCATGTTCCAGTTCTTTTTTAGAGCTTATATCATAACCGGTTCCAATGATAGCAGGATGGCCCTCATATTCAATGAGGTCGGCGGAGAAATCAACCCAGATTTCTTTACCATTTTTAGTATTGATTTTAAATTCATAGCGAGAAATTGATATTACTCCCTGCTGCCTGGCCAGACCACGCTCTCTAACCAGGTCTCGATACTCAGGATGGATCATATCCCAGAAATTCAGCTGCATAAGTTCCTCCTGGGTATAGCCGGTTAGCTTTTCAAAATGAGGGTTAACATACTTGAAGTGGTTTCCCTGTGCAACAAGTATGAAAGCAGGAGATGTCTCAGCAAGTTTTCTAAATTTAGCTTCACCTTCCCGCAGGGTATCTTCCATATGCTTGCGCTCGGTAATATCGCGAGCTATACCCATTATGGCATAAGGCTGGTTGTCCCGATAAATCAGCCGGGAACTGAGTTCTAGAGTTCTTATCTCTCCGGTGGAGTTCAATACCGGCAGTTCATAATTAGTGTGCTGTTCATTATTAAGTTTAAGTTTAATCATGTCACTTACCAGCTGGTGATTCTCAGGAACTATAATATCATATATGGGTCTGCCATTTAGGGTTCCAGGCTCAAACCCCAGGATTTTTTCCCCATTCTTATTAATGAATAGCAGCCTACCCTCGAAATCATGGGAATATATAATTTCATTAGCTTTATCAAATAATTCATAATAGTCCTGTTCCGCCTGCCGATATTGCAGGATCTCTTTATGTAGGTCCTGTCTAGTTTGATCAAGAACATTCTCAAATAATTCTTGCTCGGAAATATCTTTACCTACCAGCTGTACTTCAATCAAAGCCTTATCCTGGGCAAATAGACCGCGTATTCTCCAATATTTATATCGAAGGGTTTCGTTTAAGGCCGGCAATCCTTTTCCGCAATTTATGACCGGATTTTCGGGAGAGAGGAGGGCTATCAAATTCTTCAATTCTTCATAATATTCTGGCGTTATTATCTTATCTATATTAACTGTGACCAATTCTTCGAATGATGTACCAAAATATAGACCTCCAGCTGGATTCATAAATAGAATTGTACCATCAGGTGCCAGGCGGGCTATTATTTCGCTGTGATCTTCGACAAATGGACTTAAATCATGTTCTGGCGGGTAAAAAGTGGCAGGTCTATTTTGCAGCAAGAGTAATTGCTTTTTAAGTTCCTGAATTTCATCCAGTAAGTCTTCTCGACTCCGTTCGGCATATTCATCCATCTGCTCTTTCTCCCTGATCTTTAATATTTTGGCTGGAACAAGAATATACATTCGAATCATGATGAAACAATAGAAAGCAGTCTTACTAATAACAATGTATTAGGATATATTTTCTATCTTGCTCTCTCCCTCGTGATAGTGTGTTAAATGCTAAATATCTAAATTTGTATAATTTTTATATTAAATACTAATTTATCACATATTTTACAAAAAAGAAGTCGAAAAAAGAAAATAATATATTTATTTGGGTAATAGGGATTATTAATTTAAATAAATTAGGACATGAGAGGGGGCGAGAGGGGAATAAGAGTTTGGGATAATTGGTATTGACATAATTTAAATAGAAATGATATAGTACAGGAAATTCATATTATAGATGAGACGAGATGAGCCGAGTTTAGAAGAGATGAGAGTGAGTAGACTAGATTATTTAATTGTGGCTGAATCGGTGCTCGTGTGTGCACTGATTTTATATTTTCTGTTGATAAAATCTCCAAAGTAATATCAGGGAACCGGATACTACCTTGCCATGGTACTTTCATGCTCTGAGAGTCTGCGTTTCTTCAAAAATCCCTATCACGTATCATCTTATTTTCCAGAACAATTACTGAATATATAATGCTGCCTGATAAATAATCATATTTCCAGTTAGCAGCAGCCCGTACTGTTATTGAGTATATGGGTATTATTCAGGAAACAAGGAGGCATGCCAAATAATTATGATTATGAAGCGATGGCCCATCAGGGCCTGGCTGTTGTTTTATTTGCTGTTGGCTCAGGGGAAAGCTAAGGTTGTGTATATTAAGGAGGCAAAATAGGATGTTAGATTCAGATGTTTTGAAGATGTATGCCCAAGAGGGTTATTTTGATAAATATGGGGGAAGGTTCATGCCGGAAACCCTCATGCCAGCTCTACAGGAGCTTGAAAGAGCCTATATCAAAGCTCAAACGGACAAAAGTTTTATCCGGGAGCTGGCCTGGTACCTCGAAAACTACGTGGGGCGTCCCTCGCTGCTTTATCCAGCTCAGCGATTGAGCAAACATCTGGGGGGAGCCCGGATTTATCTGAAACGGGAGGATTTGAACCATACCGGTTCCCATAAAATAAATAATACCATAGGCCAGGCTCTGCTGGCTAAGCGTATGGGTAAAACACGGCTTATTGCTGAGACCGGAGCAGGTCAGCACGGTGTAGCTACAGCTACTGTGGCAGCTTTGCTGGACTTTGAATGTGTCATATATATGGGAGAAGAGGATACAGTAAGGCAGCACCTTAATGTATCCCGTATGGAACTCCTGGGCGCCCAAGTAATACCAGTAAAATCAGGCAGCAGGACCTTAAAGGATGCCATGAATGAAGCCATTCGCGATTGGGTCAGTAATGTGGATAACACTTATTACCTGCTGGGATCGGTAGGTGGTTCCCATCCTTATCCAGTAATAGTCAGGGATTTGCAGACGGTGGTGGGACGGGAAACCAGGCAGCAGATCGTTGAGCTGACCGGGAGGCTGCCAGATGCGGTAGTAGCCTGCGTAGGAGGGGGATCGAACGCCATAGGCATTTTTCATCCGTTCCTTCAGGACCTGGAAGTTGAGCTGATAGGGGTTGAAGCAGGCGGAGAAGGTCTTGATAGCGGCCGGCACTCGGCAGCCCTGAATAAGGGGCGGCCCGGAGTGCTGCATGGATCGTTCAGCTATGTTTTACAGGATCAGGAAGGGCAGATCAGTGAGGTTCATTCTATTGCTCCGGGCTTGGATTATCCGGGAGTAGGTCCTGAACATGCATACCTTAAGGACATCGGACGGGTAAGGTACACCAGTGCAACTGATAGTGAAGCTCTGGAGGCTTTCAAACTGTTAAGTATTACCGAAGGCATCCTGCCTGCTATAGAAAGTGCTCATGCACTGGCAGAAGCAGTTCGTATGGCATCGAGTATGACGGCAGACAAAATAGTGGTAGTTAACCTTTCCGGTCGGGGTGATAAAGATGTAGAGAGCATAGTTGGATACAAGGGAGGGCATATATGAGCATAATAACCGAAAAATTAAGAGATCTGGCTAACCGTGGGGAAACAGGACTAATAACCTATATGACTGGAGGAGATCCAGATATCAACAGCAGCCGAAGTATTTTGCGTAGCATGGCCAACGCTGGAGCTGATATAATCGAGGTAGGCCTGCCTTTCTCAGATCCGGTAGCTGATGGACCGGTTATACAAGCCGCTTCCAACCGGGCCCTGGCTAACGGTGCCACAGCCAGGCGAATTCTACAGATGATTGCAGAGGTCCGACAGGAAGTATCTATTCCGATAGTGATCATGAGTTACTATAACCCCATTCTTCAGTTTGGTCTTCAAGAATTTTGTGTCCAGGCTCAGGCAAGCGGAGTTAATGGAATAATCATACCAGATCTGCCCTGTGAAGAAAGCGAATTGCTGCGTATTTATGCAGATAAATGTGGAGTGGATTTAATACCGATGGTGGCTCCCACCACAACTCCAGAACGTATGGAGACCATATGCAGCTCGGCCCGAGGCTTTATCTATTGTGTATCAGTTGCAGGAGTTACAGGGGTTAGAGATCATATTAAAACCGACTTGCACGCACTGAGTTCAGAAGTGCGCAGGTATACAAATCTGCCACTGGCAATAGGGTTTGGAGTATCTGGACCCGGTCCAGCACGAGATATGGCACCTTTCTGTGATGCGGTTATTGTAGGCAGTGCTCTGGTCGAGTTGATTGCAGAGCAGAAGTATGAAGAGATGGAGAAACTAATAACGGACATTAAAGCCGCCTTGCAGTAAACGGAGGATATAAGGGGACTAGGGCCACAGGGGGACGTTTTTGTTGTGGCCTTCTCCGATAATATAAGAGGCCACAACAAAAACGTCCCCCTGTGGCTTGTATTAATTTGGTTCTTTGCGGGCAGATTGCTTTATCATTTCTATACGCTGTTTGGCTGCTTCCAGGCATTTCTCTTGTTTTTCATTCTCTATTAAAAGTGGAGCTACTCTGCTGGGACGTCCGTTGCGGTCCAGGGCTACCATGAAGAAATAACCTTCTGAAACATGACGGGTGATTCCTTTTTCCATGTCCTCTGCCTTAACGTATACATGAACCTCTAAAGATGTGGTGCCAGTATAAGTGAGTTCCGCATCGCAGATTACCAGATCGCCTACAAAGATCGGCTCAATAAAAGAAAGATTGGTAACGCTGGCAGTGACTACGTTGCACTGGCTGTGTCTGGCTGCTGCTACTCCCGCGGCCGAGTCCATCATTTTCATGACTTCACCCCCGTGCATATTACCAGCTACATTGGCCTGGTAGGGGAGCACTATCTGAGTAAGGGTAACTGCTGAAGCTGAGCTGGGCTTGGGTTCTAAGTCCATATGTATCAACTCCTGTATATTATTATTAGTAAGTATATCATTTGATGGTAAAATCCGGTTAAAGAATATGTAAAAAGCGAGATATCATATACTGTACTAACCTTCCGGGTTGCAGCATTAAGATTTCGGGATGTTTTCTTGTCTTAATAATAAACTAGTGGGTATAATGAACCCGGAGTAAATATTTTGGGAGGTACAAGATTGGGAAATATCTTATATTATCTTTTGCCCGCGATTATATTCAGCTTCTATTTTAAATACACCGGGAATGAAATCGCTGTGTTTTTTTCCGCCTGTCTGTCCATTATTCCGCTGGCAGGTATAATGGGTGAAGCAACTGACAATCTGTCCTGCTATATGGGGGAAAAAATGGGGGGTCTTCTCAACGCCACCTTTGGCAATGCTACGGAGCTTTTAATCACCCTGTTTGCACTTAAGGCTGGTCTCTTTTCTGTAGTTAAAGCATCGATAGCCGGAAGTATCCTTGGTAATATTTTATTGGTTTTAGGATTGGCTATGTTGGTAGGCGGGATAAAAAATGGCATCCAGTCTTTTGATCGGATGCATATCAACAACCAGACCAGTCTTATGTTCCTTTCCGTGATTGCCCTGATCATACCTGCGGTGTTCTTTCATAACCAGGCGGGATATGCCTTGCAGGAGTTTAGTCTGCTGGTTGCAGTTATTCTTTTTATTATCTATTTTCTGGGCTTGTTCTTCACCATGCGGCGCAGGGATGTGGTCTGTGAAATAACTGAAGCCTATGGCCGATGGAGCAAACGCAAAGCTTTGATATTGCTGGGACTAAGCACTATAGTTATAGCCGTGGAGAGTGAGTTCCTGGTCAGTGGAATTGAGCCTGTTACCGAGGCCCTGGGGTGGTCGGAATTCTTTATTGGAATAATTATAATCCCAATAATAGGAAATGCCGCTGAGCATTTTGCAGCTGTATTGATGGCCGCTAAGAATAAGGTGGACCTGGCTCTGGAAATTGCTGTTGGTTCTAGTACCCAGATCGCACTTCTGGTGACCCCGATACTGATATTTGTAAGTTTTATGCTGGGGACCCCTATGAGCATTGAGTTTAATTATTATGAAATAGTAGCCGTTGGTCTAGCCGTTTTAATCGCCCAGTTTATAAGTCTGGACGGGGAGTCGAACTGGCTGGAAGGGTGTTTGCTGCTGGGGGCTTATGCCATTGTCAGCTTTGGCTTCTATTTTGTGTAGAATGATGTTTATGGAGGAGACCTGATGAAGTTAAAATATCTTGCTGCTTATTGAAAAGAACGCACTTTTATCTTTCACCAGCGGCATCATCATAGGCTTTCATTTGATAATAGCTGATTGCGTTTATGCCAGCAGACATAGTCAGCACCTTTCCATCTATTTTGAGGCCGATTATTGGAAATGGTTTTGTTATGGGAGTAATAATGGTAATGTTGTTAGAACACCTGCTGCTAGCGGAGAAGAAGTGATGCCGGTCTGGCTATTTACAGAGATCCTGTTTCCAGGTCCTCTTCAAATACAGCAGAATCAACACTAGAAGATGGTATTTCATTATATCCCTTCAACATGGGGATTAACGACTTGGATTTAATTCTCCAATTCGTATCTCTCTTGATAGTCTCGATAAGGAGGTTCTTATTATATGCTGTGGAGGAGTTTTGGTATATTAGTCTTACATTAGTCTGGAAGGTGTTTTCGTCTACGGATGTGATATCATAGGATTGTATATTATCAATATTAGCCAGATCCAGCAGCAGAAGAGTGTTTCTGCTCCCCGTATCCAATAACCGGCCCGCAATGATTATTTCTCCCTGATCCACCGCCGCGAGGAAAACATCTACAGTATCTATAGCGGTCAAAGAACTTAAATGCTGATCTAATAGACCGGCCGATCTCCATATCATTAACTGGTGGGCAGTGTCTACCTTGCGGCTGCCGTGAGTCTTACTGTCTTTAAAATGAATACAGAAGTGCCCGTTAAACTCATTTCCCTTGATATTACCCAATCCATGCGGCATTCCATTCATTGACGCGGCTATCATCCGCCCATTATCCAATTGAACGATAATGGACCTTCTTTTCCAGCTCCACTCATCGTTATATATCTTTTTCATAATTTTAGTATCCTCGGCGGTTAGCGGCTGTACATCTGCATGGTAGGTTCCGCCTCTTCTTTGAACCATAAAATGCCAACCGGTTTTCAGGTCGAGTACTTTTACCTCGCATTTTTTGGGAAACAACTCATCCACTTCAGCCCAGCTTAGAAATTCACCATATTGGGTAGAATCTTCAATTATCTGAGGTTGCTTCTCCCAGTTTCTATCCAGGCCAAGAAAATAAATTATAGATAAAACCACTGCTAATACTGCAGCGAAAATTAATGCCATACGGTATTTATAAATATTGATAATCAACTTATATCCCCCTAATAATATTTGTATAAGAATATGAGGTTAGAGGGAGAAGTTATTACAGCATTTAAAATTATCTGAGTGGTCAGGATGGTGCAAGAATCAATAAGCCCATAGCTGTTTCTGGAGGGGTGATTTGCAGATTGAATCAGGGCGACCTGTTGGCGCCCTGACAAACAATAATTAGAATCAGTTGCTCCTGCTGCTGCCCGGAGGATCGGAGAGAAGGTTTAGATGTGATTTAAAGGACCTGCCCACCAGCGGGTTAGCAGCCGCTCCGGGAATTCCTAGTTTCTCCAGGATACTCCTGCACCAGCGCGGTTCGGATAGAGCGGAATAAGCGGCAGCATTATTTATAACTACCTCATGGATATTTTGAAGATATTTCAGTCCTGCATCTATTGTATTATAGGCATCTTGATTCTTTCTGGGCTCATCCCAGGCTGACAGCATAACCCTTATCTCTTCTATAGCCTCGAGCTTCTTGAGAGAATCCAGGGATGTAAAAATATCATCATATATAGGTATATCGCCGGGTAAAGGAACTACATCTCCTGAAAACAGGGCTTTATCTGGCAGCAGCATCAGCGAGATCGAACCGCTTGAATGTCCGGGGGTATGATATACTTGCAGCTCCAGGTCGTCTTCCAGAGTTATGATATCCCCATCCTTTAATACCTGATCTACTTCAAGTGATCCGCCTACCAGTGAATGAAAACCCGGGACGGTGCGTTCTATATACTGCAGCTCGATATCCTCGATCCAGGGTATTTCGCTGGCATGAGCAGCTGTGGAACATCCGGCCAAATCTTTAATAGCCCGGGCAGCTCCTATATGATCCGGATGGGAGTGAGTCAATATCATAAGAGATATTTCAGCAGGGTCCCGCCCTGTTTGCTTGATATATTCGAATATGGTCTGCTCAGTACCTGCTACTCCAGTATCTATAAGATAGATTTTACGTCCATATATCAGGTAGACATAGACAAACCTGTCCAATGCGGTTGCTGCATTAACGTGAACCTGAAAAGGAATTTTTAATGCATGAATATGTTCGGTGATTTGCATGTTAGATACCTCCTGCTAGCATATTATTTATATATTTCAGTCACTTGACTAAGTATTGTTATAATTGTAGTCTATTACTTTTCTGCTAACAAGCGATGTTCCGACTTAAATCAGCAGCCAGGATGCGACGGGATGACTGTGCACATTGAGGCAGAATAGTAATCAAAGCAGTTCTTTTTCCTCCAGATATTGCCGCAGCAGTGCCAAAGCTCTTTGGTCGGTAGGGAAGGCCAGGGATGGTAAATCGGCCAGGTCAAAGTAGGCCAGTTCATCCAGGTCATCACCCGCCGATATACTGCCTCCGGTGATTTTAACTAAGAACCAAATACCTACGCTGTGCATAGCCGGGTCATGAAAATTGGATTGAACAGTAAAGGGTTGAACGACTTCAATATCCAGATTGCTTTCTTCCTTTAATTCTCGCCTTACGGCATCATAAACATCTTCGTGATATTCGACATAGCCGCAAGGGATGCACCAATAGCCCGCGTACTCTCCTCTGCTTCTGCGTCCTAGCAGTATCTGCTGATGATCATTTAGGATTATTCCCGCTACACCTACAACCGGGTTTTCATAAAAAAGGTAACCACAACTGATACAGGTTAAGCGGAGTTCATCCTTATGACAACGATATTCGAGTTTTGCCGCACATTTAGGACAGAAATGAAAGCGTTGTTGTTTATGAGACAGAAAGAATCACCCGATCTCCAAGTATAATATAGAGAAAGCATACAGCAAATTTAATGCATTTGCCAGCATATGAAGTCTTTTTAAAGATATTTGGGAAAATCCTGCTGGGAGATAGTCGATATCTTATTCAACCGCTATGGAGCAGCATTATACTATAGACGGCATGAGAGATCTGGCAGAAAATTAACCTGCTGCTGTTTTACGTATTAATAATGCCTTTTGTTTATGATTTAAAACCTGTGCCACCTTAAAATCTCGGCACTTGTAGAGATTGATTTCTCTAGCCGGGGTCATCTTCAAATTGGAATCACAAATGATTTTTACTGTTGGAAGTGTTGGAACCTGAGGATGAACATCTACTACCAGTGCAAATTCACCCGAATTTAGTAAAACAATACTATTAACCGGATACGCAGTAATGCTCTCGATAAACGCTTCTACTATGGTTGGATCGAAATAGTAATTTGACATGGTTGTAATATACTCTACTGCTTCGTCAAAGGTATATGCTGATCGGTATGGTCTATCAGAAGTAAGAGATGAAAACACATCTGCTACAGCTACTATTCGGGCATATTCATGAATCTCTCTTGCCTTTAATCCCTGGGGATAACCCCTGCCGTTCCATCGTTCATGGTGCTGCAAGATAGCATTAGCGGTGAGCAGGCTTATTTCAGGGTAATCCTGAAGTATCTCGAAACCTATGGTACTGTGCTGTTTAATTTGGTTGTACTCCACAATGCTTAATGGACCAGCCTTAGTGATAATTTGCTGATTAATTCTGGCCATTCCTATGTCGTGTAAAAGCCCCCCCATGCCCAGGTCAATTAACTGGTCAAATTTATAGCCCATTTTTATACCAACAACAAGTGACATTATACAGACTTGAATAGCGTGATCAACTGCATAGCTATTATACTTTCTTATTATATAAATAGCATTTAATATGCTGCGCTTTTTCATGAAATCATTGATTAAATCTTCTACGTTGCCTCGTATGGACGCGATGTTGATATGGTTATTTTCAAAAACAGAGTCCAGGGTATGCTTGACTTGGGCTGACGTTTCTTCATAAGTTTGTGCCAGGCTGGATTCTGGTATATCGCAGAGCAATTCTTCTGCTTCATTGATAAGCAGATAGTCGATGTTCATATCCTGCAGTCTTAAAATCATGCCGCTGCTGAGCTGGGTACCTGATATCATGAGTATCTGCCCGCTCTTGCTGTATACTGTCTGCCCGGTGATCATCCCTGGCTTCAAGTTTTCAATTTTAATTTGTTTCATAGATAACATCACCTTCTGCCACAAGATTCTTTTGAGGAGAGTATTGCAAATAGCCGGCTAGAAGTCCTATTTACCACAAAGAGCCTCTTCCTTGAACTTCAAGCAGGGATTATTAAGAAGCTACCAGTATTCCCTGTCTAATCAATCCCAGTATAAAATCCAGACTTAGGTCCATGGCTGCGGATATTTCTGCCGCTGTCTGGCCAGGGTGATCTCTTAAATGTTTACGTACCGCAAGCAGTTTTTTGTGATGTTCTGCACTGCATTCAAAACAGAGCGCAGCATCGTGTTTGATTACAAATAAACGGCCGCATTGTTTGCAGTTACCCAGGTCACTGGTCATAAAACTCACTCCTACATAAATTTAATCTTCACAATCCAATACATTATTTCAAGAGAACTATTCTCAATGATAAGAACAGGTGTTATTTAATAATACGAAAAGAAATTATAGTTTTTGGGGGTCGATAAGTCCTACTAAATAAAATAATATAATAAATTAATGGTAAATGCAAGCAAAAAGTCCTATTAATTGCAAGGC
This sequence comes from Syntrophomonas sp., assembly GCA_016841425.1. Classification (GTDB taxonomy): domain Bacteria; phylum Bacillota; class Syntrophomonadia; order Syntrophomonadales; family Syntrophomonadaceae; genus JAAYJK01. The sequence goes on from JAENZE010000001.1 coordinate 96,560, forward strand.
CTATAGTCCGGGGCTCCGAGTATTAAATATGTGATAGCAGTCGTTAGCTTGCTGTCTATAAATATAGTCAGTTTAGGAAGAACGGGGTGGATCCAGTTAGCGGCTGGCAATAGTGTATATAATATGTTTTAATAAAACGTAGATTTAAGAAAAATTACAGACTAAATTGGACATTAGGACTTAGGCATTAGGACTTAAGATCACCAGGGAGGAAGCAATATAATGAATAGGGTTATTGGTTTTACCGGCTATTCTAATTCGGGCAAGACTACGGTTATTGCTAATTTGGTAAAGGTGTTCAATAATCGAAGCTTAAGAGTTGCGGTGATAAAGCATGCTGCACATGGCTACGAGATAGATACACCGGGGAAAGACTCATGGCAGCATTATAATGCTGGTGCCAACCGGGTAGTAGTGATGGGACCGGATTCCATAACAACCCACCAGCGTTTAACGGTCCGCCTGTCACTTCAGCAAATTTTGGAGGGTATTGTAGATATGGATCTTATTCTAGTCGAAGGCTTTAAAAAAGAAGTGAATCCCAGAATCTTGGTTTGCTGGTCAGGAGAGCAAGCTGAACCCATCTTTCCCCCTGGGAGTTATAAGGCCGTTATATCAGACCTTGATCTTCCCATTGAAGCTCCACATTTTCGTTTTGATGAGCTGGAAAAGGTAGCCGATTTTATTCTTAAGGAGCTCAACAATCAATAACTATTTGTTCTCATAGAGCTTCGATCTATTCATCAGTACAACACCTCCAATCAAAGGGAACCAGGAGGTGTTTTTCTTATGGAAAAATGCTGCACCATTAATACAAAGGATGAAGTTTAGCTATTAGCAAGCGTATATTCCCAGGTAATATTCTTGGATAATATAATTACTGCTTAGGCCCGGCTCAGGAACTTTTTTCTTATGCAGGTAATAAAATGTAGTAAACACATAGAAAGGAGATGAAAGACTATGTTCCAAAATATTCTTCATCCAACTGAGGATGCCTATATATCGCAATTCTATGCCAACACCAATTTTGGGGGAGTGCCGTTTTTGTACACCAATCGCTACCAGGGACCTGCGGATGAATATCAGTCACTGCTCAAATTTGATGGGATATTTGATGATAGATTTGATAAGAGATTTGATAAGAGATTTGATCATCATGACCGCCACTCATTTCGTCGGGTACACAAGTTTAGATCTGTGCTTCGTTTAAAGATATATCGTAACGAAGTACCCACATCAGCTACTTTATTAGTGCACAAGGTCTTGGGCAGCTGGAGTGAATTAAACGTTACCTGGAACAATCGTCCAGCCATAGATCCTATTCCGATAGGCTCAGCAGTTATTCATGCAGGATTCTTTGGCTTTGTAGACATCCACCTTGATCATTTTGCGGACTTTCTAGATAACGGCCTGTTATTAAAATGCGATGAGCCTTTCAATAGTCTGCTTGGTTTCTATAGTCGTGAATTTAGCGATTCCAATTTCTGGCCCCAATTAAAGACAGATGCATTTAGAGTAATTAGAGCAGCTGATGTACAGAAACCAGTTGTTGAAGTGAATGGGATGATACTTCCATCTAATTTGGTTACAGTACCATCTACTATTGATTTAAGACCCAAAATAGCAACAGCAAGAAGACGTCATACCCGATGCCGATAATTTTGAGGCTGGGGTTTATAACTCCAGCCTCTCCCCAGCGAATTGCTTTTATCGGCAGTTGGCTTTTCAGCCTGATTCTATACGTTACTATATCTGTGAAGAGGGCTGCCCATCTTAGAAGAAGGAGTTTCTTTCTGACCAATTCCCAGTCTTTACATGCCGGATTAAGGCACGACTTTGCCATCTTCAAATACCTCCGCATTTCTCCAACGGTCATTCAATCATACCCTGGGAAAAAAACTAATACCCCCTGGCTAGAGCAGGTTTGCTCCTGTATAATCAGCGTTCATAGCAAGCACAAGGAAATAAGGATGTGCTAAGCTCATAAGCATCGATCTTTCTTCCAGGCTAATATGGTATGGCACCAAGCATATATGGGGCAATGCCCTGATTTTTGCTACTACTGTGGCTGGAATGATATTATATTCGGTTGTAAATACTTCTTCCCCCTGATATAATTGCTACGTTGCCCAAAAGCAGATTACTACGATAACTGGTAGATCATATAAATGGAGAGGAATTTAGATGTCAGAAAAATTATTGCGCAATATTGCTATTATCGCCCATGTAGATCATGGTAAGACTACCCTGGTTGATCAATTGTTGAAACAATCCGGGTATTTTAGAAGTAACCAGTCCGTTCCGGACCGGGTGATGGATAGTAATGACCTGGAACGTGAGCGAGGTATTACTATTTTGTCAAAAAACACTAGTATTGTTTATCAGGACAGCAAAATTAATATTGTTGATACTCCTGGTCATGCTGATTTTGGTGGTGAAGTGGAAAGAATTGTAGAGATGGTAGATGGAGTCCTTCTTTTAGTAGACGCTTATGAAGGACCAATGCCCCAAACTCGCTTTGTGCTCAAAAAGGCGCTGCAGGCGGGGTTAAAACCACTGGTGGTAATAAACAAGATTGATCGGACCGGGGTAAGTATTGACAAAGTTAAGGATGAATTATTGGACTTATTCATCGATTTGGAAGCTGATGAGGAACAGCTTGATTTTCCGGTAGTACTGGCTTCTGCCCGGGATGGATATGCTAAAGGTCATATGAAAGAATGGTCTGATAATATGAAACCTCTGCTGGATGCTATATTGGAGCATATTCCAGCTCCTGCTGGAGACCCCGATGGAGAACTGCAGATGGGCATTTCATCCATAAGCTATGACCCTTATGTTGGTAGGATAGGGGTAGGGAAGATATCCCGAGGAACCATTCAAAAAGGACAGGATTATGTGCTGTGTAATTGCAGCACTAATCAACAGAGGGTGAAGATCAATACCCTGTATACTTTTGAGGGTTTACAGCGATGTGAAGTTGATAGCGCATCAGCAGGTGAAATTATAGCTGTATCAGGAATTGAGAATATTAATATAGGGGACACCATTTGTTCACCCCTTGATGTAGCTCCCATTGATTTTGTAAAAATTGATGAGCCGACCATTGCCATGAATTTTGTGGTAAACGACAGTCCTATGGCGGGATTAGAAGGCAGATATTTAACCAGCCGGCATCTTCGGGATCGATTAATGAGGGAATTGTTGTCCAATGTTTCTTTGCGAGTGGACGAATTAAGCCCTGATACATTTAAAGTTTCAGGTCGGGGAGAGCTGCATCTGTCAATTTTGATTGAAACCATGCGCAGACAGGGTTACGAGTTTGCAGTTACTCGGCCCGAGGTTATTATTAAGTATGAAGACGGGGTAAAGAAAGAGCCTATTGAAGAACTATTTATTGAAGTTCCAGAGATATATATGGGTACAGTAATAGAGAAGGTCAGCAGCCGCAGAGGTGAACTTGCCAACATGGTTAACTCCAACAATGGAACGGTTAAACTTGAATTTAGCATACCCGCCCGGGGCCTGATAGGATTTCGTTCTGAATTTTTAACTGATACCAGAGGCAATGGAATTATGCATCACGTCTTTTCTTCGTATGCGGCTTATCGGGGAGAGATACCCGGACGTACCAGGGGATCCCTGGTTGCTTCTGAAAGCGGTACTGCAGTTGCTTATGGATTGTATAATGCGCAGGACAGAGGAATACTTTTTATAAGTCCGGGTACTGAAGTGTATGAAGGTATGATCGTCGGTGAAAACAGCCGTAAAGAGGATATAGCGCTCAACGTATGCAAGAAGAAGCATCTAACCAATACCCGCTCATCCGGGGCTGATGACGCCTTGCGTCTGGTAACTCCAACTACTATGAGCCTTGAAAAATGCCTGGAATTTATAGGTGATGACGAACTTCTGGAAGTTACTCCCATTGCTCTGCGTCTTAGAAAAACGACTCTGGATAAGGTTAAACGGGAACGAATGGCTAAACAGAAGACCCAAGTATTATAAACGGGTGAAGCATTAGAACCTATGGCGGGCACTGTTAGGGTGCCTGGATTTTGGGGGGAGGGGAGTTGTAGCCAATTCCCAGGCAGCGTCAATTTTTCGGGAGCAACTACCCTGTTAGGTAGATAAGGCGGGGATGATAGGGAGAGAAAGACACAATTTATGGCGCAACAGAAAATAAAAAAGGTTTAGCATTATTCATACTAAACCTTTTATTAGCTTAAGATATTTATCTATAGCTGCTGTTCCGTCTAGCCTGGAAACAGTCTCTGCAATAAACTGGTCTATCACCGGTAGGCTCAAATGGCACTGTAGTCTCTTGACCACAAGAAGCACAAATGGTCTTGAACATCTGACGATCTTCTCTTCCGCGTGAGTTACCGTAGCCATTGCGCTGCTGTTTGCGTGCTTTTCTACACGACGGACACCGACCAGGTTCATTCTCAAAGCCTTTTTCTGCATAAAATTCTTGTTCGGATGCTGAGAATAAAAATTCATTCCCGCAATCTTTGCATACCAGATACTTATCTTCCATAAATATAGTCATCTCCCTTCAGGTAGTACTCTTGGACTTCGTTACCCGAAAAGGAGTAAGCGTCAAGAACAAGGCACTAAAATCATAATCTAACTGCATGCCATTGTCAAGTCAAACTGCACCCAAAATTAAATATTTAGGCCGAAAAATGGCTGTGAAGGTTAATTTTTATGGAAAAAGCTACCGGGGGGCCTATTTTTTTAATACCCGGGGGTAACCGAAAAAGATCCACTAGAATAGAAATAAGTAAGTCTAGACTAAAATAGTAAGCCTTGATTAAGAACAGGAGTGAGAGTATATTGCTGCAGAAATGGAGGGGGACTACAAACTGGCGTCTATTTTTATCTACGCTGGGAGTTGTATTCCTGTCTGAAATGGGGGATAAGACACAAATAACTACGCTGCTATTAGCTGGAGCAAAGCCTATGTATGTTTTCTGGGTCGCCCTGGGGTCTGCTATGGCTTTAATATGCACCTCGTTTTTTGAAGTTATTATAGGATCTCATGTCATTGCTCGATTTCTCAAACCTAACACTATAAATCTAATTTCAGCACTGACTTTTACTGTACTGGGGTTACTGCTAATATTTGGCCTAATCGGCAACATTAAAATAACTTAAGGGACTGGTGAGATGAGTATTAAATTTCTAACCTGGCTTACAACCTATGCCATAATCGTTCTATGCGAACTAGGAGATAAAACTCAGCTGGCGGTTCTGCTGATAACCAGTAACAATCCGAAGAGGAAATGGATGATATTTACTGCAAGTGCTCTGGCCTTGGTATTATGCGTAATTATTGAAGTAACTATCGGTCTTACCCTGGCACGATATATGGGGCCTGATAAAATCAACAAGCTGGCGGGAGTAATATTTTTAATATTGGGACTATATGCTTTGGTCATCAGTATAAAAACTGGAGATAAAGCAGAGCAAAGTTTGAGCGAAGAATCATATATTATAAAAGATAAATTATAATAATTACCGGGCTGGCCTGACCCAGAGGATATCCTTGTTATATGAGGTGGAAATATGAAAAAGGAAAGAGCACAATTTCATACCGCCAGAGGTTATGAACTTTTGGGGAAAGACAGCAGTATGTTGACTCCTAGTATGGAAGATTATTTGGAAATGACCTATCGCTTCTCTCTAGATCAAACCTATACCCGTATCAGTGATCTGGCGGCTGCCCTCCATGTGCAGCCGCCATCAGTTACTAATATGATTAAAAAGATGGCCGAAATGGAACTGGTTCATTATGAAAAATATGGCATGGTAATTCTAACTGATAAAGGCCGGGAGTTAGGACTTTATTTGTTGGAAAGGCATGCAATCATTGAAGATTTTCTAAGACTCATCGGAGTCGATGAGAACATGATTTTGGAAGAAACGGAGAAGATAGAGCATTGTATGAATAGTGAAACGGTCGAGTCTATCAAAATGCTCTTGCGCTTATTTGCGCTGAAGCAGGAGTTGCGGGAGGACCTGAAGCTGATAAGGAAAAAGGTATAATAATGATAGAAGCCGTGGAAATCCCACGGCTAAAATGCTGCTTGGTTATGATATTGTTAGTCACCGATTTGCCTTTGCTTCAGTTTATCTTGAAATAACAAGTCCACCAGCCCTTAAGAAAGAAGTTGAACATTAGAAGCTTGCTGTCCTTTGGGCCCCATGGTAACCTCGAACTGTACCTGCTGTCCTTCACTTAAAGATCTTAATCCAGCGCTTTGCAGTGCCGATTGATGGACAAAAACGTCAGTGCCCTGTTCAGTTCCAATGAATCCATAACCTTTGGTATCATCAAACCATTTTACTGTGCCAATCAAGTTAATACCTCCTATTAGAAAAAGAATCTGCTAATATCATTCCCTAATATAAGCATTAAGATTGCACGTATATAAATCCATAAGAGTAAATTTATTCAACTGGATCTTATCGAAAAAGATTGGTTTAGTTGTAAGGTAATTACTATTTGAAAGCCCTGTAATCAAAGCCAGCATTACTTATTTAGTTCTAGGATACACGTTTAAAGTCTCTCCTCCTGCTCCCCAAATTAACACTCTGGCATATTCTGCTGCCTCGGAAGCCGAAATAGCTATGGCTTCTCCCGGGTATCCCTGTGGCTCCAGGTCATGCCAGGGTCCTGCATCGAAAAACACTGCATCTGGATCATTATCAAAGCCCAGCTGTATCTTAGCTTTGATATGAGGTGAGTCGGAAGTATTCAAAATCATAAAAGTAGCCACATTTCTTGGACCGAGAGCAACTGGACTGGATTCAATAATAGGAGTATAGGGTAAAATTGGTACGGTAATTTCCTGGGTGTCTTTTACTTCCAATATGCCTTCAACAAAGCTAATAGTCAGTTTGGGCCAATCATTACTATATAAGTAGCTGGTGCTCCTAAAACCGATCAGCCCGTTATTATCGTCCCTGCCTTCCAGCAATAACCCATTGTTAGGAATCGAACCATCATACCATCCCCTTACCAGATTGCTTATATCAATGCTTTGGAGGCCTAGAGGGGTGGTTTGGTCGATGCTCACAGAGCCATCCCGGAATGGACTGAAGGGGGGGTGAGTGTTCCAGTTTATCGTATAACTGGACCATTTATTCAGCAAGCGGTGTACGCTAAGATCTATATTATCTGAAGTTACCTCATTTCTGTATAAAGTAAGCTGTAATTCTGCTTTTTCAATTGTACTGTTCTTTGGAATACTGCTTAAGTCAAACTGCATTAAAGATCTATAATCATCTCCCGACTGTCGATACTGACCCACAAAAAGAGCTTGATTAAAGCCAAAGTTTTGACCAGCATACCATTCTGATATATAGGTATCCATTATAGGTAGGAAGGTAATGGCTGCCACGGGAATCATCCCCTTTCATACATTTAATATAAAATATTACATAAGAAGGAAAAATGTTAATCAAATTTAACCCCTGGGGGCTTGAGCAGAGTATACAATTCAAAAATTAAAATTAATTTTACAAAATAAGATTCGGTTACGGTAACAATTTTTGGTTTATTGAATAAATTATTGTAGAAACTGGTAATATCCACAATCTAAACCAAAAACTAATCAAGTTGAAACCCTTGGATAAATAATTAATAGGAGGTATTATTTATGGCAAATTACAGAATGCCCCATGATGATGTACGTTGTCCTGATCATGACTTTCCTAAAAGAGATGCATTTCCAATAACTGTTCTAAACTGCGGAACCGGAACCGGAGGTAGTTTTCCCATACTGGCTAATGAAAGCAATAGCCTATCATTTACTCCCCAAGTAATGGGTACCGTTAATATTGATACCAGCGATCTGAAAAACATTACCAAGAAGATTGAGTTCTCCAGTATAATTAACTTTCAAACCAGGGAATTTGAAGAAGATTTTTTCATTATATTAGTCTTCCAATTGAGTGCCGTCTGCAATGGCGGATATAAGGTGCCGTTAGGAACCTGGACCTATGAGAAAAACCTGGTCTTTGACGATAATGGTGATGAGCAGACCTGGACTTTTAAAGATCCCTTCTGCTTTACCTGGTGTGAGTGTGATGAATGTCCGGAATGCTGCAGGTTTGTTGTTGAAGTGGTTGATTTCAGATATGACAGTATTGCCAGTGCTTCAGTAAGCAATGTTGGAATCAGCGCCATGGCAGTAGGAATTCCCTGTTACAAGTAATAATTGAACCCGAGTAAATCGCGAGGCGGAAGATGGTGCCAAGTACATCAATTAGCAGCCTAATATTAACCAAGCACTTTCTTTGGCTTTGCCGAAAAAACAATTAAAGGCTGGTTCGGCTCTTGTCGGGTCCGCCTTTTTGTTTTTTCAACTTATGACTATGATAATTAGACTTATGAAGCCAGGGGTAATATCGGTATTAGAAGTTAAAGCTGCTGCAGTGGCGTACTAAAAAAGAGCAGCTCTGCTAAAGCAGCTTGATATAGTTCCTGGACTGGGTGTTGAGTAAGTAAATAATTTGTATATTTTTCAAAAACTAAGCAAATTGTAAGATAATTGTAGCAATTAATAATTAATAAGAATAACATATTGTAGATACTGGCAATGTCAACAGACTTAACCATTTAAAGCTGTTGATAATAAATTATTAGGAGGTATTATTTATGTCGACTGATAAAATGTTCCCCGAAGATATGGGGTACCATGATCTTCCAAATCATACCTATGATAAAGAGCCATCACCAATAACTATTCTGAACTGTGGAACCGGAACCGGAGGTAGTTTTCCCATACTGGCTAATGAAAACAATTGCTTTGTTCTTACTCCTCGAGTAATGGGTACTGTAAATATTAATACCAGAGATTTGAAAGATATTACTAAAAAAATTGAGTTCTCCAGTGTAATTAATTTTCAAACCCGGGAATTCGAAAGAGACTTTTTCATCGTATTAGTCTTTCAGCTGAGTGCTTTCTGCAATGGCGGATATAAAGTTCCGTTAGGAACCTGGACCTATGAGAAAAACTTGGAAATCGATGATAAGTGTGACGAGCAGATATGGACCTTTAAAGACCCCTTCTGCTTCACCTGGTGTGAATGCAACGAATGTCCGGAATGCTGCAAGTTCGTTGTTGAGGTGGTTGATTTTAGATACAATAGTATTGCCACTGTTTCAGTCACCAATGTTGAGATAAGCGCCCTGGCAGTAGGAACTCCCTATTAGTAGTAAAAAGCTTGTAAACGGAGTTATAAGAAAGATTCTGAACGATTAACAAGTATTTGGCTTCGACTGACTCAATAATAAAAATTAATGGCTGGTTCGGTATATGCCGGGCTAGCCTTTTTCCTGTCTTTAGGAATATCCTTAACAGGTATTTGAATCAGGAAATTAGTCACAGGTTGGCTTTCCGTCTGGTTCATAAGCTAATATAAATCTCATAAAAGAATTGCAATTGAACTAATTTAACCTATCCTTAACATTTTGTGTTAAAATATATTTTAGTTTTTGTGGTACAAGCAGTTCATAACACAAACCAGAAATAGGAGAGTAGGTAAGTTGAGAGGAGATCATATTAAAGTATTTCGTTATTTTTATTTTCATCATGCTATTGATATGGGTGATGGTACCTGCATTCATTTTACTGGTGAACCTTTTAAGAAATTCGATTCTTATATCCAGAGAACAGATATGGATGTATTTCTGAAAGGTGGAACTAAAAAGACGGTGGCATATAACGAATGTAAAGATGTTGATGAAGTGGTAAACACCGCATTGTCTTATGTAGGACAAGCTGGATATCATTTGGTATGGAATAATTGCTATCATTTTGCTCGTTACTGCAAGACCGGTATACCTATGCCTCTTAAGTTTCATCAATTGAATCAAAAGGCAGCATCGTTTACAGGATTTAGTCCCTTGATGGTAGGGCCATCGAGGTGTCAACCAGAAATGACTGTACATAGTTTTAGCGCCCAGATAAATATGGCACTTGAGACTCTGAAGAATATGAATAGGTCCTTAATAAGCAGAATAACTAAAGGCCGTAAATATTAAAAGATTATAATAAACCAAAGAAATAAACCGATAGCCTCAGTCCAAAGAGCTATCGGTTTTATATTATTACTTAATCGGTTAAGGGTTTCTCTTTCTCATTTATCCATATTGATGGACATGCTAGTCTGAGAACCGTCTGATGGGATTAAAAATGCAGCAGATTGAAAACCGTCCCCCTGATGTTGCATGAGATCTATAAAGGAGTGTATTAGATCTGGATCAAATTGAGTATTGGCACAACGTATTAGCTCCTCCAGCGCAGCCTCGTGACTCATGGCCTTACGGTATGGTCGGTCACTGATCATTGCATCATAAGCATCAACAACAGCTAACATTCTGCATTCCAGGGGGATATCAGCCCCTTTTAGACCCAGGGGATAGCCCTGGCCATTCCACCATTCATGGTGCTTCAAAACCCAATCGGAGATAGGAAGAAGATCGGCCGAAGAGAGGGCAATTCGCTGACCAATTTCGCAATGCCTTATCATTTCTTTCCTCTCCTCTGATGTTAACGGCCCCGGTTTAAATAGGACATGGTCTGAGATACCGACTTTGCCTATGTTATGAAAATGGGCCAGGAGTCGTAATTCAGATAAATTACTCTTGGAAATTCCAATATATAGCGCAAATTTAACCAAAAGATCCTGAAAACGCTGGCTGTGCTTTTCAGTTACTATCTTCCTTGCCTCAAGAGTCCTCATTAAAGTCTGTACCAGATCACTGTGAGTACTCCGACTGCGGTATAGTTTTTCCCGATACATCATATCGTCCGCATCTTTGAAAAGCATCCTAATGCCAGTTGACTCATCTTCTAGAAAGGAAAAACCTATCGACATACTTAATGGAACGACAGGGTTTTCAAGGTTATACTGATCAAGCGCCTTACGAACTCTGCGGCAATAATTTTCTATATCAGATTCGGAAGTATTGCATAAAAGAATGGAAAACTCATCTCCTCCAATCCTGGCCACTACATCTCCAGGTTCAGATACAGATTTCAAGATATCTGCAGCTGATTGTAAAAGCACATCCCCCATGAAATGACCAAAAGTATCATTAATCAACTTCAGGCCATCTACATCACATACGATGATCCCTGCTGCTGCTGCCGTTTTCAACTTAATTAGATGCTGCTCAAAATAACCCCGGTTATACAAACCGGTAAGAGCGTCATGGGTGCTGGCAAAATGCAACTCTTCGTTCAGCGTTTGCAGTTCGGCAGTTTTCTGGTTTAACTCCATGGTAACGGTGTTGACGAGGCAGGTCAGCGCTTTTAATGTTTCAATGTTTCTGGTAGAAACATTATCTGCTGATTCAGTTTCCTTGTCATCCCCCCGGTTAGAATGTTGATCTGCATCGTGCTGGTGTTTAGTAGTGTTTGCCCCAGGTTCTGATAGAGTAAGGGTAGTCATAGAATTGTTAAGCAATTGGTTAGTATTATGTGCATGGAAGAATTCGCCGCTGGTAAAAAAACCAGCCGTAGGGGCAATATCCTGCAGGGGCAGGGTTTCAATCTGGGCTGAATCCTGGAGAAAGCTTAGACGGGCCAGACATGAATATACAAATATGCTTTCTGTTGGCTGCTGTCGGATGTTCTTAAGCAACGACTCTATTTGCTCAAGGATTATATTAATGTGGCCAAAACTGAAACGTACCTTTTCGCCCTCGATGAATTCACCTGAAAAAGCCAATGAATCATCGCTGTACCGAAAATATGCCGACCTGGCGATGGACATATCAGGTTTACTGATGATCAGTGGAAATTCTATTCCATTAGAGATATTGAATTCCTCATCGGCTCCCAGGTAGTGGCGGTAAACTTGATAGGCTGGAATATTATCAATGGTATATACGCGCGTGCCTTCGGCACGGGTAATGGTCATTTCTTTTCCGATTGGCTGCCAGCCCAGGTGGTGGTGGTGTACAACCTTTAAATCTTCGCCGGTTAAAATAGCACCCACTGCCCCGCAGTTAGTAATGTTCTCATGGCTGAATACAAAATATTTATTACTAGGAAGAATATCACCTGCAATGCCTCCTGCAACAGGTAAGCCAGGACTTTCTGTATGGATTCGGTTTAACAGCCGGCTGACCTTTACGTTTGGTGTGGCAAACATGATCAGTGCCCTGGCTTGGTCCTTGTTTAGCCTGGATGCAATCAAATACTCCAGTTCGCAGCCGGTACTGTCATCCGTCTGGGCGAATACTATTTCTACATCAGCATGCTGGAAAACAGAGAAAGACAGCACTATTGTTAACCCGCTTATCATTCCATTAATAATCTCGCCATTGGTGGTAGTGCCGATTATTTTAGCCCAGGGAATCAAGCCGAGGATTTGTTGGGATATGTCCATTAAGAGGCTTTTATCAATAATGCCTGAAAAGATCTGTACCATAACGGCCCTGCTATTTTTATCAAAAAGTTTGTCTTTATTATCGTCAACGAACTTCGCCAGGCTGGAGTAATCTTTATAATAGGTGTTAAGGGTATGCATATTAACCTCCACAAATATTACCTAAAAAGGGGCATAATACTATATCGTTAAAATATAGTAATTTAAGTAGTATTTTAGCACTAAATTGTTGCAATATCATCAAAATAATTACCTAAACTCCTGGTCTAATGAGGAAATTGTACCGTAAAAAAATTAATGATGTTAATGGTTGTCTGAATTTTAAAATAATGTTTTAAAATGTTTGATTGTGTATTAATATGAATATATATATTATTTATTCATAGATATATTTAGGGAGGATTATTATGCCTAAAGGTTTTAGTAAAAGGGAAAGAGCGCTAATCCACAAAGCACTTTTTAATCAAGGAAAACTTCTTTTCGGCAGTTATGGATTGAAAAAAACTAGTATAGCAGATCTAACCAGGGCCGTTGGTATTGCCCAGGGATCTTTTTATACCTTTTACAATTCTAAAGAAGAGCTTTATTTTGAAATATTGGAAAACGAAGAAAGTAAATTAAGGGAAAAACTTTTCCTGGAGCTAGAACCCTTTGAGGATGATCCTAGTGAATATCTAAAGAACTTGCTCTTGCGTTCTTTAGAAATGGTAGAGAATTATCCGCTGATGACCCAGTTGTACCTGGAAAATACTATGGAGATGCTGGTTAGAAAGCTGCCTGACGATAAGGTAATAAAGCACTTTAATCAAGATCATGCTAGCTTTCTGCCGTTTATTGAAAAGTGGCAGTCACAGGGGATATTAAGGGAAGAAAAACCGGAGACAATTACAGCCCTGGTACGCTCAGTATTGATTTTGTCTCTGCATAAAAGGGAAATTGGAGAAGAAGTCTACAGCAGCACTATGCAATTATTGGTAGAACTGCTGGCTGAAGGACTGGTCCTTAAGGAGAAGTGAAGATGAACGAGGTTATTCATACCGTCAATTTAACCAAGCATTATGGGAAAGTCAAAGCGGCAGAGCAAATTTCTCTATCGGTTAATAAAGGGGAAATATACGGTTTTATAGGCCTTAATGGTGCAGGCAAAACCACTACTATTCGCATGCTGCTGGGTATGATTCGTCCTACCTCTGGCGCAGCATATCTCAAAGGAGAGAAGATATCCGGAGGTAATCATCATGTGTGGGCGAAGGTGGGATATCTTGTGGAGATACCGTACGCATATCCTGAGCTCACTGTCCGACAGAATTTAAGTATGATTTCCAAACTGCGGGGTATTTCTGATAAGCAAGCAGTACTTCGTATCATAAGCCAACTGCATTTGGATTCCTATGCTGATGTGAAGGCGGGACACCTTTCGCTGGGTAATGCTCAGCGGCTGGGGCTTGCCAAAGCACTCTTACATCAGCCCTCCATATTAATACTGGATGAACCAGCTAATGGGCTGGACCCTGCAGGCATTGTTGAGATCAGGACGTTATTGCAGGATCTGGCTGCGAACTCAGGGGTCACGATTTTCATTTCCAGTCATATTCTTGGGGAAATGGCCAAACTCGCGTCCCGACTTGGTATCATACATAATGGTTATCTCCTGCAGGAGGTGGATGCCAGCCAATTGGAAGTGCTCCTGTGTAAGCGCTTGCTTTTGAAAACTACCGACAGGGAAAGAGCTGTGTCTATCCTTAAGGAGGCGGGCTATAGGGCAGGTATTGATGGAGAAGGTGTCATGGAAATTCATGACGCTGAGGCTATAAAACACCCGGAAGCAATTGCCCGTCTTCTTGTTCACGCTGATTGCCCTCCAACCCAATTGAAGGTTGAAGAGGAAGATCTGGAATCATATTTTTTGAGAGTTATTAAAGAGACCGGAGGGAATTATGATGAAAAGGTTAAATGATGCTCTTTACTGTGAAGCCCTAAAAGTTATGCATTCTAAAATAGTATGGATTACTATTCTGGCTTTTTTAATCGTTCCTTTTGTCGGAGGCTTTTTCATGCTAATACTCAAAGATCCAGAAGCAGCCCGAAGTTATGGCTTGATTGGAGCCAAGGCCCAGCTTACGATGGGTACTGCAGATTGGATCTCCTATTTCGAATTCCTCGCCCAGGCCGTATCGATAGGTGGATTGTTCATATTTGGCTTTGTAAGCAGCTGGGTTTTTGGCCGAGAGCATTCGGATCGAACTGTTAAAGATCTTTTAGCTCTTCCAATATCACGAGCTCATATAGTTGGGGCAAAATTTATCACTATATTTTTATGGTGCATATTGCTGTCTGCCATAGTATTAACAATAGGCTTATGGGTAGGGGAAATGGCAGCACTGCCTGGGTGGTCCAGGGAACTGGTCTCACAGGGCTGTGAAATGTTCGCCATTTGTTCCATTCTTACCATTGCATTAAGTTCGCCGGTAGCCTTTTTCGCATGTATCGGGCGAGGTTATCTGGCTCCTCTGGGTTTCGTAGTTTTTACCCTTGTTCTAGCTAATATCATCGCTGTAACCGGCTATGGGGAGTTTTTCCCCTGGGCCGTACCAGCTCTGTACAGCCAGATTGGCGGGGAAGGAAACGCTTTGCCAGGGAGTATAAGTTATATACTGGTTGTGTTAACCAGCTTCGCCGGTCTGATCGGGACCTTCTGTTGGTGGCGGTATGCAGATCACAGTTGAAGTCTTTATTTTTTCCAATTCTGTATTTCTATAAAATTACCTTCGGGATCCCGGGTATAGACGACGGTCAATATACCAATATTTTCATATTCTTTTATGATTACTTCCCCTAACTGGCTCCCGCCATTCTTAAGTAAGTTTTGCAAAACGTCTTCTACTGAGTCAACCTCAAACGCGATATGAGCAAAACCCTGCATATTTATGACAGGTTCATAATTTCGTAAATTATCAGGTAAATACTCAAAAATTTCTAGAGTAGGGCCATTCTCATATCCGGGCAACCTTAGATGAATCCCTTTAATTCTAACATTGTTAATCCCGGTCGTTTTATCAATCCATTCTCCATATAGATCTCTTTCAGGATATACCGGCTGACAGGCAAATACATCTACATAAAATTGTGCCAGCTTTTTCCAATCCCTGGCAACGATATTGGTATGAGCATATCTCATTGTAACCACCTCATAAAATCTTTTGGTTAATTAACGTTGGCAATGTAATCATTGTACTTGAACTATCAACACCGGGGCAAGGGGACACGGGGCAAGGGGACAGGTGTCTTGTATCATTCTGAATAGGACCTAGCAGTTATATTTATAATTATGGGGCGAAAATCTTATTGCAGCAGCACTTGAAAGTAAAGAAGATTGACATAAAGCTCAAAACTATTGTATAATACCGTGTGTCGGGAACGACAGCACTACTTGTGTCGGAGTGGTGGAACCGGCAGACACGTACGTTTGAGGGGCGTATCCGTAACTGGGTGCGGGTTCAAGTCCCGCCTCCGACACCAATTCTATGCACTAAGTGATCAGGGTAGAAAGATACCCTGATTTCTTCATTTTCTGGATCTAGTTCTAATTGCCTTACAAAAGTGCGGATAAGTTTTTTTCTTTCCGGCATAGTAGCATTATCAAATACCAGGGAAAAATTGCTAAAGAAATTACGGATCTCATCTTCACTGAAATTAATATTTTGAGGGGGGTTGTCCTTAAGATAATTAATCTTAATGTCTATCTGATTTATTTGATCTGTCAGATTATCAGCCTCATCTTTAATTAATAATGGATCTATTCCCGATTTAATTGCATCAAGCAGCCTTTGTTTTTGTAATACCAGGTTACTCTTTTGCTTATTAAACTCTTTAAGAGTATCATTATACTCCTTATATCCGGCATTTATATCCTTCTGAATATCTTTAATTATTTCATCTATACGCTCAGGTGTAGTGTAACGGGTGATAATTTCTTCTAATACCTTTTGTTCAACCGTATTAACGTCTACCATAAATTTATGGGGACATAAGGCCTCACCTTTATACCTATGCTGACCGCAAATATATTTTCTCCAGTGCCGGGAACTCGATCTGTAACCTATAACATTACCACCACAAGCAGCACATGAAAACATAGGATTACCTTCTAAATTCTTGCCTGTAAAAAGATACGGGCTATTCTTGGTTCTGCTTATGGTAAAGTCTGTTTGTCCTCTTGCATGCCTCTTTAGTGCCATTTCCAGTTCTTCTTCTGTAATAATTGCCGGGTGTGCATTTGGTACTTCCACCCATTCTTCTCTTGGGTTAAATCGTGTGCCCATTGTTTTTCTATTCTCTTTATTCCAAAAAGCAGTTCCTGCATACTGCTCTAATCTATTTGCTCTTAGCATTTCAACTATGGTTGATGTTCCCCATGCTTTGTTTCCTGGGGCAGGTATGTTATTATCATTCAAATAATCCCTGATTTTGTTATAAGACATTTCCTGGTTAGTATAGAGATCAACAATTATCAATTTAGCTATAGGTGCATTATCAGGGTGCAGATCCCAAATGCTTTTAATAATTGGCTTACCTTTAGAATTTACTCCTCTGTTAAGATGTATTATTTGATAACCATATGGAGGTCTCCCCCCATTCTTATAACACCATCCAGTTTCAGGATCTCTCTGTTTAACATTACCGCTCATACCCCTAATAACATTATGGGAAATATCCATTGAATGAGCTTCATTTTTTAGCTCTCTTATACCTTCCAGCCATAAACCAGATGATGTCCTGGGATTTATATTTTCTTCACTGGCGTGTAATAGCTCTATCCCATGTTTTCTTAATAGTTTTTTGGTGCTGGATGCTACATCACGAGTACGAGCAAAACGGCTGGAATCATCGACAATAATAAAATTTGGTCTAGTATTAAGGCTATCAGCTATCATCTGATTAAAGCCTTCCCTGTGTTCATCATGGTAAGCTGAGCTGCTATCTTGATAAGTCTGCACAATTTTAATGTCCTGGTTATCTGCAAATATATGTATCCTGGATAATTGCTCAGGTATTGAATTGCCTTGCTTTTCCTGATCCTGGGTGCTTACTCTTACATAAGCAAATGCAGTTTTCAATCTAATCCCCCCTAAAGCTCCTTGCTGTAGGACTTCACCTTGCCGATTATTTTCAAAGACTTTTTGCTTATCGTTAAAGGTTCAAAATTTGTATTTTCAGCAATAAGGGCATACTTCTTGTCAATGACAATACAACGTCTTATGACATAATTATCTTTTGAAATTATGGCAACAACAATATCCCCATTATTTACGGTATCGGCTTTATCAAGTTGGATTCTTGCTCCTTCAGGAATCAATGGTTCCATTGAATTATCCGGCATAGTTAAACCGAAATGAGGGTTCAGCATTATATTAGTATCCTGGTCATTGAGGTCCTTAAAAGTTATAATATCTGTTATATCATCTAACATTCCTGTAAGCTCCTCTTCGTTTATCATTTTAATTAGCTCAAGATCCGTAATTTTATTTACCTGTTCTTCTGCCATTTGTGCCATATCAGGTGGAAGTTGTGTCATTATCGTTACTCTAATGAATTTTCTTAAAAAGGTTAATATTTGATCAATTAGTCTACGCATGGCCTCTGGTGCCTTATCTCGATATGCTTCAAAAAGTAAATCATCAGGATCGGCATTACAGACTTTAGCCAGGGCAATATTAACCTCATCAGATGCAGGAGGTTGTCCCGGGCTTTGCAGTTTACTTATGTAAGAAGGATCTATATTTACATGGTACTGCTTCAACCCTTCAGCAACTTCTTTTAATGTCAATCTGCTGTTTTTAACAATCTCTGAAACCATTTGATTATATGACATAAAATAACACTCCCTTCTCATAAATAGTATCCTCAAATGAGGCATAAATCAAACATTAAATATTGTATATTCATTCAATAATATTGACAATATTTTCATGAGAGTTTACTATAAGGTTAACATTATTTATTGCTATTTTTTTTACCCAATAGCATGAAAAATAATTCAACATAAATTACTAATAATTCAAAGAGGTTAACGGAATGAGAGAGAATCAAAGTATTAAAAACAAAGATGCAAACTTAAATATAATTTCAAATACAGCGAGTATTAATGATTCTTTATTCAGTTCCATAACCAATGAAAGAGTAAAGCTCATTCAACAAATAACTGTACGTTACTTCTCATCTCCCCACGTTAAGGACAACCAATTAAATCATAATCTGTTAGTTAATGCTTTTTCCCCTGGCGGATAGTGGGGGGTTACCCAGGGGGGCCCCACTACCGCCAGGGGATATGCATTAAGGAAGAAGGTGATTATCTGGCTGCAGACATAAAAAACACAAGAATATATGATTTTGGGAACGATTTTGAAGCAATCTATTATAGATTAGGATGGGGTCATACTTCTAACACAGAGCAAAAGTTTAAACGTTCTCCCCGAGGTTGTTCTTCTGATTATGAAAGAAATCGGAAACGAAACATTCAAAAAGCTAGATCAAAGATTAGAAGAATTATTAAATCGTATAACCTGGATCGGTTTGTTTCCCTTACATTTGCTGAAAACCAACAAAACATTAAAGAAGCAGATCATGAATTTAGGAAATTTATGAAACGACTAGCAAGAAGATTCAAAGATCTTAAATATGTGGGGGTTAGAGAGTTTCAGGATCGGGGTGCTGTACATTACCATCTAGCTGTCAACCAATATATCAAACAAAAGCAATTAGCTGAGTTGTGGGGTCAAGGGTTTGTTTGGATTGAGAAAAAGACTAATGGGCAGGATCATTTAATTAATTACCTTTGCAAATATCTTACAAAAGATGCAGGAGATGAAAGATTAAAAGGGCTTCATCTATACTTCTGTTCTCAAGGTTTAAAGATCTCATATGAAGATAAGTATTTTAATTCATCGAATGGAATGTTTGAATACCTGGAAGAAACACATGGGCAAAAGCTGAAAGGGAAAAGGATATTACATTTTCAGGAAGGGCAGGTGATATGGATTGGATAATATCAATAAACCCGTATCATGGCAGGATGAACGAAATCGTATTTGGGCGTTAATTATTGAGTTACAAAGACGAGTTAAACATCTAGAAAAACAAGCACAAGGCCAGTAGCAACCGGCGATAGCCGGCGTACCTTGATATGGAGATGGGCTAGTGTGCAAGGCTAGCTGCCAGGGGCAGATCACGAAGCGCAGCGGAGGGTCTGCCCCTCAGTCTGCCTATAAGCACACGCCCAGAGGCTCCATGTCAAGGTTTGCGGATGGCCTCTTCTTTACTTGATATATAGGATTAATTTGACCGCGAAAATTATTGGGCTGATACGGGCTATAAAAATTTGTAAATATTACATGTAAAACAAGTGCATCTGGTGCATAATATTCCCATATGATATTATAAAAAAAGGAAAGTTGGAATTACGGAGAGATGATAGTGAATATTAAACAAGCAAATGTAGTATTTGAATTTGATATTGATCCTAATATTATGCTAACTCTTGGGGGTCAAATTATTGAAATACAAAAAAAATATAACTGCAAGGTTCAGCAGATTAATGCTCAGAAAGCTCCACCTGATGTTCCGCGAATTGTAATAATATTTGAAAATTATATTATTAATATTTGCTTAAATAGATGCGAGTATATAATGCAGATTCCAAGTCATATATCTAATAATATTAATAATTGTATAGATTACGTTAGCAATAATATTTCTCAGATTAATAGATATATTGCAGTAGACGATAGAGGGTATAACTGGACTGGTGTAATATTCCACAATGAATATCCATCACAAGATAAGGAATTACCTTTGCTAGAATTAATAACACCTTTGTTTGATAGAATGATAAATATTGAAAGAAACAATCGAGAATTATCTTCCTTTCAGCTTCAATTTGGATTTAAAGAAGATGATTTGTTTTGCAATTATACAATTGGTGGTTATGAAACGAGAAATATTGAAGTGGAAATTAAACCTGGCAATAATGTAATTAATGTTAAGAAAGAAGAAGGGAAGAAAATTGAACAAGGCGTTTTGATAACAGTTGATATTAATGATAAACCTAAAATTGTGCATTTAAACGCTATTGATGATATGAATGTAATTTTTAGTAATATAAGATCTAAATTATCGAAACTGTCTGATACATTGAATATTAGAGGTGTTATTGATGAGTGAGATGGCGCTTAAAAAAAGTCTTACAGCAACTACATCATCGAACGTAGTATATCTACCAAGAAGAAGTAGCTCTCAGACTGTTGATTATGATTATTCTTTGGGCGGTATTATAGGAAATCCTCATTTTGAGGAATATTTAAAGGATTTCATAGAAGGTTATATTGAAAAAAGTATGATTGATAATCTTTCTTTGGAACAACGGAAGAGCAATAGTCCTTTCGATTCCGTATATTTAGCTGAACTAATTCCGGATCAATTATCTAATTCAAACATTATTAATATTAAATGTTTATCAGATAGGATTATAGATTATTCTGATTCTATACAATTTAACGATGAATGGGATGATTAATACTCATGTACCTTAGTGATGATCTAACTGAAAGAGCTTTTTTGAGACAAGGAGATATTATTTGTGACACGCATCTTCTTGGAGCTATAAATTTAAATTCGATCATTTATGAAGTGAATGCGGCTGGAGATAAGGTTGGATGGCGTGCATCTGCAAAACCAACCTTTGGGCCAGCCATAGTGCTATCGCATTCCTGTGAATTGGATAGAGATGGAAATGGCATAAAGGTAACTAGTATTATTCTTGCTCCTATTCGGGATGTAAATAAAGCTACATCCCCTGAAAAAGTCAGAGAATTGATTGAAAGTAATTTTATTGGTGAAGATACTACTCACAGTTATTTAAAATATTTTTACTTGGAACCACATCAATTATTATCTCAATTCCCAAATGGTACCATTGCTGATTTTTCGAAAATATATAGTGTTAGAAAACAATCATATGATCTATTGGTGCAAAACAAAGTACTTCAATTAGATTATGATGTTGTTGGGCATTTAGCTACAAAGTTGGCTTTATATTACTATAGGCAACAAACTGCATAATGTTTTAAATGTAAAATTAAAGAACATCTAATATTTCATTGGCTCATTTAATTACGACTTTTATAATAAATTACTTTTAAATAATCTTACTTAGAATAATGTAAAGCCAACTTAAATATTGACTACAAGAAACACTCCAAGATTTGTGCATACTACCCGTGTAGCCCCTCCGACACCATGATTATCAGTACCAAAATGGTATTTGAATATAATTTTTAATGCATTATTATCAGCAATGGTAGCCGAATCACAGCATTCGGCTATTATCTTTTTACAGCTGGTTATCTAACCTCTTCTTTCCTGTAAAGGCATTCATAATTTATGGCCATTCCGACACTAACTGCCCCGAAGAATTATATAACTTCCCGGGATCCCCATCGTTATTCCATATATATAAGCCGGTCCGTTTCAAGTAAGAGGGATACTTATCTATAGCTTCTTGTCCGCTTGTAACATAAACACACAGTACCGCCAGGTGATAGGATCAACCCTTCCGAAAAATACATGAAAATATTATATAACAAAATTGGTATATGCTGGTAACCCATTTCGGCTTGCATGCATATTATAATAGACTTACTTATCCACACTTTAAAGGGCATTTGAATAAATAGTATAAATGAGAAGAGAAGGTGTTAATCATGAGAACCTGCCAGTTTAAATATAAAGCGACATCCTATTTAGCAAATGTTTTTGGACTCATATTCGAAATGTTTTTTACCTTAATTGGCTACGTCTTATTTACTCCTCTGTTCATTCTGTTATTAATAGCCCTTGTAGCTCTTGGAGTATTGCATTAAGAGATGATATTATCTTTTTGGGCTAAGAAGGATAAATAGGAAAAATGTAGAAACTTATCTATAGTTAAATTTAATTTAAGGTGGGTATTTAATGGCAGATAGTCTTTTGTCTTGGTCAACATTAATAACTTTATCAGGAGCTGCCATGATAACCTTTTTGATCGTTTTATATACTGACAAATTAGTGGATTCCTGGTGGAAATGGGGAACTGACTTATATGCCGCAGCATGGGCCTTTATAATACTTGTCATTGCGAATATCGCTACAGGTGGTGATTGTAAGGATTGGAGGCTATACTGCCTAGCATTTTTCAATTCTTTCCTTGTAGCAGCTTCGGCCGGTAAATTGAGGGACAAGTCTATAGCCGAGGATGAAAAAAAGAAACAGAGAAATGCACAAAAAATAAATGAAAGCGGAGAGCCAGTAATCACTGAAGAAGGGGAATCTGTCTGACTAGTGTAACTGCTAAACTAAATTGAACAGAGAACAACAAATAAGAATGAACAGTATTTACCACAATCCTCCAAATTAGCTATGATAGAGCTGGAAATATAACAGCTTTTATCATAGCAAGAGGAGGAAGCAATGAACGTAGTAGAAGGGTGGAATATGTATTTAGATATTCAGGATCTGAAGAAAATGCATTTTAATGTGAGCCAGATATCCCGGCGTCTAGATCTATCTCGAACCACAGTATATAAGTATCTGGATATGACACCAGAAGAAATGGAGCAGATTTTAGAGAATCGAAAAACCAGAACTAAGAAATTAGATAAGCATCGAGAGTTAATTAAATCCTGGTTGATACAATATCAGGATATGACTAGTGCACAGGTGTTCGACTGGCTGCAAGAAAGAAAACTTGATGGAGGTGTTAGCGAAGGAACAGTCCGAAATTATGTCAGACAATTACGAGAGGAGTGTGGTATTCCCCAGGTTAAGTATGTACGTCAATATGAATCCGTTGATGAATTACCTGCCGGACAGCAAATGCAGATGGACTTTGGACAAATCGGCCTACGTAGTAGCATTGGTAGAATAATAACTCTTTACTTTGCAACTTTCGTGCTGGCCCACTCCCGTCATAAATATGTGGAGTGGTTGGATCGTCCGTTCACAACTCGAGATTTAATAAATGTTCATGAAAATGCATTTGAATACTATGGAGGAATGACTAAGGAAATCGTATACGATCAGGACCATCTAATATTGGTCAGCGAAAATGGAGGAGACCTATTGCTCACCAAAGAGTTTGCAGACTACCAAAAGAACCGAAGATTCAAGATTTACATGTGTAGAAAAGCGGACCCGGAAACTAAGGGAAAGGTCGAAAATGTAGTGAAATATGTAAAAAGGAACTTTGCCAAAAACCGTACCTTTCACAACTTGGAAAAGTTAAACGAAGACTGTTGGGCCTGGTTAGAACGAACCGGCAATGGAAAAGTTCACAATACGACAAAAGAGATACCGGCAGAAGTGTTCGTCCTCGAAAAACAACACCTCATTCCGGCACCCCACAAGATAAATATTTCAACTACTAAGATTATAACCAGAGTGATCCGTAAAGACAACACCATCATTTATCAGGGTAACCGTTACGCCTTACCTTTAGGAACTTATGCACCTGATCGGATGGTTGTCGTGCAAGAAGATAAGGGAATGCTGATTATTGAGAATCCTGATAACAACCAAGAAATAATCCGCTACCCCGTATGCCTTGAAAAGGGCCGACTCATTAAAAGCAGTGATTGCCGCAGAGAAAAAGATAAAGGCATTGAGGCCTATTTACAAGAAGTGGCACAAATCCTTAATGATTCCCCACAAGCTTATGATTTTCTAAGTTTAGTGCGACAGGAAAAACCTCGCTACATACGGGATCAATTGAAGATAATTAAAGACCACAGCAAGGATAAACCTTCTGAGATTATCACCAAGGCGCTAAACTATTGTTTGAAAAATAGACTTTACGGAGCAACCGATTTTGTGGATTCATTAAATCATTTTAACCATTTTTATTATCTTGCAGGAGAAAAACCGACTACGGGAAATCAGATAAATCCACTTTACGAGGTGGACCGTTCTGTACTGAAGACCCGTGTAGAAGTGCGGAATATGAACATCTATATACAAGAATTACAGGGAGTGAGAGAGTGTCAGCAGAACTTGAACGACTAAAAAGTGATATGAAACGTTTAAACATGACGGAAGCAGCCTCGGTGGTAGAAGAAATACTACTTGATGCCCAGATGAAGGAAACCAGTTATCAAGTGTTTCTAATGAACCTGGTAAAGCATGAGATAAAAAAACGGGAAGAAAAACAGCTAGGAAGGCTCTACAAGCTAGCAGCCTTCCCTGAACACAAAACTCTGGATGATTTTGACCTTTCAGAGCAACAGTCTCTAAGCAAAAAGCAATTAAAACAGTTACAAGAGCTTATCTGGCTGGAACAGGCCTACAATCTGATTTTGTTAGGACCTCCCGGGGTTGGGAAAACATGTTTGTCTATTGGACTGGGGATTGAAGCTATTAGCCGGGGCTACCGGACAACTTTTGTTCAGATGGATGAGCTGATACGTCTTTTAAAAACTGAGGAAATCAGCCGCAATTCCAGGGCAAAAGTAAAAAGAATGGTCGGTTCTGACCTGGTGATTATTGATGACTTAATGTTTATGGCTATTGACCGACACGAGGCAAACCTCTTTTTTCAACTAATCAACAAGCTCTACGGCCAAGCTTCCATCATCATTACATCAAACAAGGGACCAGAAGATTGGGGAGATATCCTGGGTGACCCCGCCATTACAACTGCTATTCTGGATCGCTTGATTCACAAAAGCGAGGTTATCTATCTAACCGGTGACAGCTATCGTATGAAGCACCGCCAAACCATTTTTGGCAATAATTAGGTGTCCAAAGTTATTTATCATTTTTTGTTCATTTTTACTTGACGGTTACAACTAGGCTAAATAAACTAATTATCTAAATCCAGGACCGGGTTGATACCCGGTCTTTTTGTGGTTTCTTTCTGGAAATTATGTACTGTCTGGAATTAATACACAATATATGCTAAAATATGGATATTATCTAAGCCGAAAGCGAGTGATTTTATGACCCGTAAATCAGGAATAATTCTAATCAGTTTGTTTTTCATACTTATTGCGGGGGTTAGTGTTTACGCAACAGATACCGGAAGAATAATAGGAAGATGCAATAAGTGCCACCAAACATTTGAATTCGACAGGTATCAAGAATATTGGATATGTCCCAGTTGTGGTCATTTGAATCATGAAATGCACCGTTTGGTGCCGGTCGCACCTACAAGACAGAAATACAATATTCCTGCATACGATGAATTAACGAAAATGACAGCTATTATTGATGGTAAGACACTAGTATGCGATCCACAAACTGTATTATATAATGCTGTAGCATTAGTGCCTGCTAGAGATATTGCACAAGCTTTGGGAGCCGAGATTAGTTGGGACTCGATGAATCAATCCCTTGATATAGCGAAAGATAAACAGAAAATCACCCTGTATATATCATCCTTAGATGTGGCATATTGCTCAAACGTTGATAAATACCAAGAAGGGCCTATACTTCCTACATTAAAAATGGCCCCGATAATTATTAATAATAGAGCAATGATCCCTGTTGCATATGTGGCTGATAATTTTGGGTGCAGAACAGTAACAAATTTTAATGATATGACCGTGACGATTACCACTAATCCAAAACCAACAACTGCCGAAATAGAAAATGCTATCGATATAGCAAAAAAATATTCTACTAATACTGATAATTATAAAATTCAAATACCTGGCTATGGTCATTATGATTATCCGCTAACGGGAGAATGGAGTATTGTCGAGATAGATGGTACGATCTCAAGGTTATTTGAGGATTCACTTGCTTCTGATAGTATAATAGTATTACATAAATGGTACCTGGAGGATTTCGGTGCTCCCCCGTATTTCTATGATTACTTCATGTTAAGAAATAATGCTGTAATCGCTTCGGATTCTTATGAAGATATAAAGTAATTTCAGTTATTGTGGTTGAAATTGGGAAGGACATGTATTAAACATGGACCAGGTCCTGAAGGTTAAACAACAAAGCGAACAAGCCTCTGATCCCCGGGAGGAAAAGAGGCTCAAAAGAAAGCCTATGTCTATGTTCAAGGGGGAAGGTTTGTGCGTTCAACAGAAATTTCCAATCGTTTTTTTGATCTAATCAGGCGATCCCCGCTGATCATGTTTTTCACAATGTCAATACTATGCATATGGCTGATTGACATTACCATGAACGGTCTGCTGAATATGGAGGTGTATACCTTCCTCCACATCGGCTCGTTTGGTCCAGCTTTGTCCGCCATGCTTATAATGGCTGTAATGAATCCCGGCAGATCTAAAGATCCCTCCCATACCCAGATAATAGCCTTTGTCTTTTTTGCAATTTTTGCCGCTGCGTTACGATGGATTAGCAGGATCTGGTGGGAACACGATATGTCCTGGCAAGTGATTCCCGGCGATATCATTCTTGTATTGATTGCGGCATATGTTGCTTCTAGCGCATTTTCTGCCAGTAACGGAATACGTAAACTGATGGGGCCGATATTCAACTGGAGGATAAACTGGGTTTGGTATGCTTTTGCCCTTTTATTTTGGCCTGCTTTAACATTTGTCAGCAACTTAATTGCGGAATTGGTAAATATTCCGGTTCCAGGAGGACCTACCATACCCGATGTTCCCATTTTTTTGGCTATACCGGTCACCTTTTTTTGGACGGTATTTTTCAACGGAGCTTTGGCGGAAGAGCCAGGATGGAGAGGCTTTGCGCTACCACGGCTTCAAAGCCGATTCAGTCCGCTTATAGCTAGTATCATTCTGGGGTTTTTCTGGGGTGCGTTCCACTGGTCGGGATTACTTATCGGTTATCGAGGTGATTTTTCATGGCTTCCCCTGTTTATCATAACCTTTGGCGAAATCGGGCTGGCTATCATGTACACTTGGCTTTACAACAGGGTAAGGGGTAAAAGCTTACTGCCGTTCATTCTGCTGCACGCGTCAATGAATTCCACCAACGATTATTTACCGAGAACAGTCCTGATACATTATATTTTGCTTACCGTTATAATCATTGTTATGGTGTTTGCCGATCATATGTGGCAGCAGTTGCCTGTAAACAGTGAGGAACAAACTAGCATCACATAGGAATTGCATTTCTGGATAAAGATATATATCCGAATCTATCACATCAGAGTATAAGAGCGACAAATCGAAACCTTTCCCTGTCGTAACCCCGAAAATATATTATGGTTGGCTAGCTTTTTTACGGGCTATTTCCTGGTCCTGTTTTTCATAGAGTATTTTACATAAACGGTCAACAACTGAATCGGACAGTTTGGTGACGGGACGACCACTTGTAAGAGCATAATAATAGGTGCGAGAAATTTTTTCAAAAAGCTCTACATTACGATAGGCGTTTTCAATTGATATTCCCAGGCTCAGTGCTCCGTGGTTTTGAATAACATAACAGTTACAGCGGTTATTTAATAAGGATACTAAGTTTTGCGATAACTGATGACTGCCTGATAAGGCATAAGGGATGATATCAATAATATGTCCCGTATTTATGGTTACCTCATCAAAAAGAGCCGGAATTGGTTCATTGATCAAAGCGAATATGCTGGCATATACTTGATGCGTATGGATGATAGCATTAACATCAGGACGGTGTTTATATACTTCTATATGCATTTCTGTTTCAAGGGAAGGCTTAAATTTTCCCTCCAAGACATTCATTTCAAAGTCAACTATGCATATGTCATCGACGTGAATACCAAAGTAGTCCATACTGGTTGGAGTTATTGCTATAGTATTTTCCCCCTCGATCAGTATGGATATATTGCCGCCAGTGCCAACTGTATAGCCTTTCTGCGATAGACGCTGGCTATATTGTAAAACTGATTCTTTGTAAGCGTGATACTTACTCAATTTTGACGTTCCTTCTTTCCTGTAATTTTTTCAAACTTCTTAAGCATAATATTATCATAATAAAAACTGCTTTTGAAATAGATTCGAAAAACGTCCTCGGGCTCATGATGTTACTGAACCAGGAAGTAGATGCTCGGAGGTATCACTAAATAGAAAATACTGTGAATCCTGCAGGGCATCCCTTCCCACATATTAATTTTACAGGATTTATAAATAAGTCTTAACGAATAAAGTTCATGAATATTTTAGCTTCTCCTTCTGGTTCTTCTACCTTTCCTTTTCCGTTTTCAATTAGTTTCATAAGCCATGCCATATTTTTACCAAGCAGTCTCATTATCTGTGCTCCCTCTTCATCCTGTAACGCCTCTCCTGGGCTTGTACCGTGAATAACATTCCAATAATTCGAAGTTGGCATCAGCATTTCCGAATAATTAATATAGTGATTTAACTGATCAACTGTTGGAACTCCACCAGAACGCCTTACCGCAACAACAGCTGCACCAACCTTGTGTCTCAGCATTCCATCATTATTAGACGTAACATATATGGCTCTATCTAAAAATGATTTCATAGTTGCCCCAATTGATGAAAAGTGTACCGGTGATCCTAAAATAATTCCATCGGCTTCTTTCATTTTTTGAATCCACTCATTAACCTCATCACCTGGAAGTGTACATTTTTCATCTTTATTTATTTTGCATTTACCACAAGCGATACATCCCCTAATGGACTTGTTTCCCACATGAACAAGCTCAGTTTCAATACCTTCCTTCTCAAGTTCATTAATAACCATCTTTATTGCATGATAAGTATTTCCCTCCGGTTTTGGACTGCCATTAAAAGCTACAACTTTCATTTGTTTTCCTCCTCGTTATTTGTTGAAAAATATTATCTTTACCTTACATAAGATAATGAGAATAATGTACTAATATACATTCCAGATGATATACCAAGACCGCCAAAATTTAAAGATGAAGAAGATGTTATTTTATTACTATTAAAATACTGGCGTTATTAAAGCTATCGGTCGTGCGGTTTATGTGCCTTTCTGAACAGGGGCAATTTGAAGAGAAAAAATGCCTGTAACAATATGTCTACAGGCAAGCGCTGATTAGCCACAGCTATTCATAATATATTTTATAAGGAGGAAAATTTACGTATGCTGGCTCAATATTGATTGGGATTGATGAAAAGAGGCTTCCAGCTGCTTATTGGGCTCATCATAAGGATTCATCCAATTCCGGCTGATCATCAAACTGGCCAAAGCTTCATGTTCCATAACTTTTTGACTGACAAAGCTGCTTAAAATTGACCTTAGTTCTGGAGTTGTAGCAATAAGAGTTGCTGCCAGATAACCTTGAGCACCAGCTGCTGCTGAGGCCATCAGACTATAGGAGAAAGTTTGATCTGCCGGCTGGTCTGCAGCCGCACCAAAGAACCGATTTATAAGATTGCTCATGCTACTGAATACCTCCTGTAATAACACTATTTTCTGTTAGAAACTGCTGCAGGGTCCGAATACGGGTTTCACTTGATGCGATACCTGTTTCGGTCATTCTTTTCAGATCCTGGTCATTTATAGCACTGTATACTACTTTAGAAATAGCCAAGCCATTGGTCTCTGCCCTTAATAGTGTGGTTAAGGCTAGCATCTCATCCTGGCTTAAATTGCGCATGTTTTACCTCCCTTTATAGTTTTATGCTAAAGCTATTATTCCTTATAGATATTTTAAATATTAGGGTTTTAAAGTGGAAAAATATTGCTGCTTGAAGTTTAAGGTAATAATTTTAACCTAGGACTCAGACAAACCTAATGGATAAAGTGAGTTGGTAAATATGAAGCAATATCGGGTTCCTGATAAATATAATAAGGATAAACGTTTTTAACTGGTTCATTTATAAACTTCTCGATTAATTCCAGGGATGGTTCGAAGTTCTCATAAAACATAACGATTAAATCTCCAGGGAATGCATTGTATATTGCGGTCCTAAGAGCATCAATTTCAGAGCAAATAATTTCTATATTTCCGGTATGAGCACCCCCGCCAAGAACTCCCTGGTAAAGGAGGTCAGCAACTTCACCAGGTTTCCTTCCCCTTAAATCAGTGTCTTCTTTAATATATATTTGGGAAAAGGTTCGCCCTGATATTTCACCAACCTCGTATATCATTCGATCAATGCGGTCTCCTGGCATTCCAATAACACCTACCAGCCTCCCGGCATTTAAAGATTTGGCAAATTCGAGAACCGAATGATATCCACTCGGGTTGTGTCCGTAATCAAGTAATACTTGAAAGCCGCCCAGGTCAAATAGATTAAATCTTCCTGCGTTAGCGACTGGGTCAGGTTTAAAGGACCGCAATCCCGAGCGTATAGTAGGATTATCTATCCCTAAAGCAAAAAGTCCGGCTACGGCGGCTAATGAATTTTCGACATTACAGATAGCCTTTCCGTCAAAGGTTATTGGTATTTCATTTATTGAAAGCAAGGGAATAGGCTGATATTGATGATATATCAATACTATGCCGTTCTCAAATACTACCGCTGTTCCGCCCTGGATAATATGATCCTCAATTAATGGGTTATCCCTATTCCTGGAAAAGTAAATCAGGTTACATTGCACTCTCTGATTGATGTGCACCACCATATCATCATCAGCGTTTAATATCGCATACCCCTGGGGTTTGACCGCCTCAACAATCAATGCTTTTACAAAGGCCATTTCTTCCAGGGTGTCTATACCATCTAATCCAAGATGATCCTCACTGACATTGACAATAATTCCCACGTCTGCAGTATCATATCCCAGGCCTTTGCGGATTATTCCACCCCTGGCGGTCTCTAAAACGGCTGTCTCTACCTCCTTGTTATAGAGAACAGAGTGAGCACTCAGAAGTCCCGTATTATCTCCTTTGGAAACACATTCTTCCCCGATATAGGTGCCGCTGGAACAGGTCATACCCACCTTTTTTCCTGTTAGGGACAGCACATGACTTATCATTCTAGTGACCGTTGTTTTGCCGTTGCTTCCAGTGATAGAAATAATGGGAATAGAGAATGGGGCACCTTCCGGATAGATAAGGTCAAGAATATCAGCAGCAACGTTTTGGGGCTGGCCTTCAGCAGGATAAAGATGCATTCTCAAGCCAGGAACGGCATTAACTTCGATTATTGCTCCATTCTGGGGGGTTAAGGGGTGGGAAATGTCATCTATAACCATATCGATCCCGGCTACTTCCAAGCCGATAATTTTAGCAGCTTTTACCGCCAGAGCTTTATTCGAAGGATGAATTTCCCGGGTACAATCACGGGCGCTGCCACCCGTACTCAAATTTCCATTTTCCCTGAGGTAGACTATTTCACCAAACTTGGGCACTGAATCTTCTGTGAGACCTGACCTGGCTAATGATTCTTTAGCCACTGAATCCAATTTAATTTTTGTTAAAGGTTTTTCATGACCTTCTCCTCTATGGGGATTATTATTCTCCGCCTCCACTAATTCTTTTATAGAATGAATCCCATCTCCTAGTATACAGGGAGGCTTTCTTTCTGCCGCAGCGGACACTTTATCTCCCACTACCAAAATCCTATAGTCGTTTCCCGGAATATATTCTTCCACTATAATCTGATCCGTATATCTGCAAGCTATACGATAGGCTCTTCGAAGCAATTTCTCATTATCAATATTGCTCATCACACCCTTACCCTGGTTTCCGTTTAAAGGCTTAATTACGATCGGGTAGCCTAATTGCTTTGCCAGAAGAACAGCCTCATCTTCGGAACATGCCATATACCCTTCCGGCACAGGTATGCCATTTTCCCGCAGCATAGCATTGGTCACTTCTTTATTTTTGGCAAGGTCAACTGCTATACAACTGGTGGTATCAGGCAGCGAAGCTTCAATCAAACGTAGGTGTTTTCCATGACCAAGCTGCAGCAAACTATCTTGACCCAGCCGTCTAACCGGAATTTGACGTGTCCTGGCCTCATCCCAGATGGCCTGGGTGCTGGGACCTAGATCAGATTCTAAAGTGAGACTCCGCAGCCAGTCTAATATTTCTTCGAGGAGGACGGATTCATTCCGGGCCAGAGCTGAAATTATTTCTGCTGCTGCCCGGCCAAATTCCATAGCGCAGAGTTCATTAATATGTTCATAAACGATATAATATATCGATGGTTCTTCTAAAAATCTGGTTTTACCATAATAGACGGTATAACCCATAATACTTTGCAGTTCAAGAGCCAAATGCTCAGTGACATGAGAGAGGAGAGTTCCCTCCTGCAATCGATCGACAAAGCCACCTTCATAGCCGGTAGAGCAGAAATGGGATTTTAGTCCGGGAAACATATTAAGCAAGCGCTCATTAAAACCGGGCAGCTGCTTTGTAGATATTTCAGCAAATTCTTCGAGATCTATCACCATTTTAGTGACTGGTTTATGACAGAATATATTCCTGCCACTATAATTTGTTATCTCCATTATTCTCACTCTAAATATCCTCCCACGGATATATCTTCGTTTTTCCTAGTGCAGTCTTAAAACTTCTCGTCGTTTAAAATCAAAACCATAACCCTTTGACAAGATGTGCAGACTGGCATTGGTTATGGCTAATATCTCATCCGGTTTGGTCTCCGAAACGTTAGTACTCTTAATTGACTTACCGTCAATAACAGTAACCGCATTATTGCCAATAACTTCGAAATATTCGTCCGGAAAAACATGGATACCGGTGTCTTCATCAATACCAATACCTAAAACCCCAGGGTTTCCTGCTACTCCGCATAATAATCGTCCAAGTCTTCCCCTTTGGTCAAAATGCTGGTCGATAATTACCTCTTCCAATAGACTTAAACCGGGCGCCATTTTTAAGGTGCATTTTCTGGCCGCATCGTTACTGTTTCCTTCGACAATCATAGTACTGCTCATTACAGAAGCGCCTGCACTGGTACCAATTACCGCAGTTCCCTCATGAAAGGAACGCTTCAGAGCCTCATAGGCTTTAGTGCCCCCTAAAATACTGGTGATTCTTAGCTGATCCCCACCTGTGAAAAAAAATCCAGTGGCATCCATAATCCTCCGAGTGTTGTCGTCCAGATTGGCTTCATCTCTAGTGTTGATGTTTAAGATATCTGCTCGTTTTACGCCTAACCGCAGAAAGACCGCCCGATATTCTTCACCTACCTCTTCAGGATGTTGGGTAGCGGTAGTTAAAATGCCAACTCGAGCATCCTCCCCTCCGATAATTTCCACTACCTCCTGGAGAATGCTGCTTTCACCATATCTATCTTCCGCACCGCCAATGATTACTAGATGGCCTTTCTTAATATGCCGCATGCTGCCTCCTTGTTTTTTTCATATCTGCTTTTCGAATTTGCCCTTCATTAGTGTTCTTTGATCCTTAATTGCTACCTGACCTTTCACTAATAGATGGAAGATGCTCAGGTCATTTTTTTTCAGCACCAGAATATCTGCGTCACTACCGGGTGCAAGGCATCCCTTTTGTGGGTACAACTTCAATACTCTGGCCGTATTCACTGTCACCGTTTTCATCACAGTGCTCAAATCCAGTTTCTTTTCCAAAATGCATTCTCGCAGATCCTTTATTAATTGGTCGATCCTACCTACTCCGTTTTCATTGGCTGAGTTCTGGGGAACACTTCCATTTCCGTCCGAGGATATAGTGACTCTATCGGTGCTAATCCCGCTGTTTATCATATATGTCAGGGATTCTGATACACTGAGGCCTATGGTTTCCCCGGCAGTCAGATCAATATTGCCCCCTTTTTGTAACAGTTTCAGGCCTTGAACAAAGGTGTTTTGACTACGGTTGATATGAGTTGGAACAAACATTCTAATGGGTAAATCAGTTTCATCTATTAACCGAAATAGGGGGTTTAAACCCTCATTGCCATCACCAACATGCAAGTGCAGGATACCTGCTTTTCCTCCCAGCATACCGCCGGTATTAGCTTCTGAAGCTAGAGTTCTTAAGTCCTGTAGAGTTGGGTTAAAGGAACGATAATCAGATATTGCTATTTCCCCCACCCCGATAACCTTGTCCAGCAATGCCACATCTGATAGTACTCGCCCGGTTAAAGTCTCAGTAGGACTGGCATAACTGCCAGTGTAGATAAAAGTCGTAATACCCTCAGCTTCTAATCCTCTTGCTTTGGCTAGAAGTCCGGCAATGCTTCGAGATACACTATCAAAACCCAGGACTCCAACTAAAGTAGTTACGCCAGCTTGAATCACATCACTGAACATAATTTCAGGGATTCTGCTGATGGGACCTTCTTCTCCTCCTCCACCGGTAATATGGACATGCTGGTCAATGATTCCTGGACATATGATACAGTGATTGCAGTCAATCACTTCCACATCCCAGGGATTTTCGAGCAAGATCTTATCCTTGATATCACATATTTTGTCATTTACCACTAGTATATCTCTGATACCTATATCATCAGGTACCATGCAATGTCCATTCTTTAATAACTTAAACACTGGGCCTCCAGGTTGTTTTATTTAAATGATGCCCTGCCAATGAAAATTGATGCTTGGCTGGTGGTGTAAAAATATAGTGGCTTTTCCATGTCAACGAGAGTTTCAAAATTTTCAGCAATGGGGGGGCATTTTACTGTATTTCAAAATCTAAACCCAAATTTAGGATATAAAGCAGGAAGTGAATAAATGTTTCAGTAGCCTGATTTGTTTGTGGTGAAAGGTTCATAGGTCGGAAAATCCCTGGTGTGTGTACATTGTAATAGTTTCTCGGATCAATTATAATAATACTAGATAAAGTGGACTGATTATATCCACTATGCAAGGTGGTTGATATTATGCAGATTACCAGGCAAACCGAGTATGCTATTAGGACCATGTTAGAACTTGCTGCCAGGCCTGCGGGTGATGTGATGCAGGTTAAGATAATATCTGAGCGACAGGGTATACCAGTAGAATTTCTGAAAAAGACGGTTCAGCTTTTGGCCCTGGCCGGGTTGGTTAATACTCGTCGGGGTACCCAGGGCGGAATAATGCTGGCCAGGGTACCGGAGGACATTACCATAGCTGATATTGTTAAGGCCATAGAGGGTCCCATAGCATTCAATATATGTTTAGAGCCGGGCTATACTTGCCCCAATCGTACTACCTGTCCGGTTTCACCAGTATTGGCCAGGGCACAGGGAGCTTTCCTGCAGGAACTCAAACGGGAAAGCCTGGCCGATCTGGTTGAAAAAACGGCCTTAATGAAAAGCATGGAGGATGATTTCAATGAGTGAAACAAGTTCGAAGAACCAGGAGCGCATGGCCCGAGTGGTCTTAAGCATTCGTCCCAACCCTCAGCCAATTTTCATAGGTGGGTATGGCCTTTAGCAATGGGGGTTAATTAGTACTTGTAGAATACTGATTTATTTAGCAGGAAAAGAGGGATAGAATGCGTTGGACTGAAGAAGCCCGGATCGAGATTCAAAAAGTACCCGGTTTCGTAAGGAAGATGGCCATCAAAGCGGTAGAACATGAGGTTAAGAATCGGGGGCAGGAAGAGGTTAATGTTGATGATGTTCGCCGGAGCCGGGAAAAATATATTAAGTTTGCTGAAAAGAATTCAGAGGATAACGGAAAGACGCGTATCGCAATGGTAAGGTGTGAGACCGTGGCCGAGGTATGTCCGGGAATTGCCTGTTTCAAGGCGTTTAATAAACGGAGCCAACATTTTGAGCAGTACGACGATAATGTCGAAATTCTAGGCTATTTTACCTGCGGAGGTTGTCCGGGGCGAAGGGTTTCCAGGTTAGTTGATACTTTGTTGAAATACGATCTGGATGTGGTGCATTTATCATCATGTATGGTGATGGAGGGAGATTATCCTGAATGTCCGCATAAAGAGGAGATAAAAAAGTGCATTGAGAGTAAAGGGGTCAAGGTAGTCGATGGGACCCATCACTAAGCAGTTTTTTACCAGCATTTGGCCCGACATCTGCCTCTGTTTAAGTATTATAATTAAGTTAAGCATAAATGCTGGGGGGATGAGGGGACGAATTGAGTTTAATGGTTCGGTTCCTCATAATACATACCTGTCTGCTATCGCAGGCAGGGATAAGATGCTTTATTCAATAACTTTCCTTTTTTTTAAGCCTTGGCAAATCAAGGCTTCTTTTTTTTTATTTTCAAAGTTTAGTTCTGGCTTTAAGGCAGCAGCAGATAGATAAGGGATGTTGATGGAATCCAGAAAATCATGAATCCTTTCGAAGATAAGACCGGCAGTAAACCAGAAGGGTAAAAAATCCAAACGGATGAAGCCATCAACTACATAGGGGCTAGCCCCGGTATAATCCCAGGGGCATAAGCCTATAACATTGTTCAGCATCCATCCGCTTATATATTCAATAAAGAATATTAAAGAAACCCAGATGATTCCACGGACGGGCCAGGGAGCTGATCTTATTCTGTCATGTATCGGCTCCATTAATACTGCCATGCCGTAAATGGGAAACATCCACAGGTACGTATATCCAGTCAGGCTTATCATACCCCGTAGCAGGGAACCGGCCCCGGTAAATGCTATTTCAAATATCCAAC
Source organism: Syntrophomonas sp. (assembly GCA_016841425.1). Lineage (GTDB taxonomy): Bacteria > Bacillota > Syntrophomonadia > Syntrophomonadales > Syntrophomonadaceae > JAAYJK01. The sequence continues at coordinate 133,466 of JAENZE010000001.1, forward strand.
CCACGAAACCATAGATAATGAATCTTGTAATCATAGCTATAGTTTGTTTAATGCAGGAGATTTGCTTACCTGTTAATTACTGGTATTCACTCAAGATGAGCACGCTGCGCCTGGAACCCCATTAATGCTTATCAAGGCTTATTTGTTCTTTCGTCTTATGTCTGTAAACCAAACGGGAAGCTATATAACAGATGGCCAGGGCTGCAATAAGGCGGGTTATTTGAACTGGAATAATGTAAGCCCCCAGAGCCATCCAGATAATCGTATCTTCCACCAGGCTGTGGCAGATTACCAAAAATAGGTTGATAAGGTAGATTTCATCTGTATCAAGGTATCCACTGCGTCCCGAGTCGATAATTACAGCAGCTCCATAACTTATACCCAGAAAGGTACCGGCTAAAAGTGGCAGGTTGCCCGCCTGGGGAAGCTTGAGCAGCCGGGTGACAGGTGAAGCGAGGGCAGTCAGACGATGCAAAACCTTGTATTCCTGCATAAACTCAACTGCGATCATTATCGAAGTTATTATTAACCCCAGTTCTACTACCAGTATGAGGCTATTTTTCAAAATTTCCCAACCAACTTCTGCCATTATTTATCACCAGCTATATTAATAAATTTATCACTATTCCAAATACACAGGCAGCCGCAATACGGATGATAATAAGTGAGAAAACGCTGCTGCCGCTTTTTTTACTGACCGCGGCTTCCACCGGCAGGTCATGGGCTAAGAGCAGCATGGCTGCTACGATAGTTAGTTCTCTGGGGCCGAGACCTAAAGGTACTACAGCTCCTAGACCTGCATAGAAGCTGACCACAGCTCCTAGTACAAGGGGCAGGGCTGCTTCCCCAGGCAGTCCCAAAAAGCTCATAAAGGGAGATAACCAGCCTGACAGCCAGGGTATAACCGGAGTAGAATTGAGCAGAGACACAATTATATAAACCGGCAGTACTATTTTTATAACCAGTTCCCAGGTTAAACTTAATCCCTTTTTAGCCCCACGACTTACAATTTCAAACATAGCTCAGTATCCATTCTTCCATCCTTTTGTTTCCCTTAGCAGCAACAGATTAATTATACCTCAAGTAAAGAGCTGCTGCTCAAAATTACAAACGTTTCACAGGAACTGTGATATCCAGGCAATAATAAAATGATTTTTCTAAGAGAATTATAGTAATATGGTAATCAGGTACTAATAAATGTTGTCCGCTATAAGCGGGTGGGGTTATGTGATGTTTTCAGAAGGGAGGAGTATAATGAAGAAACTTACAGATAATGTGATGCTGCTCGGAAATGGGTATTTTAACTACTATATAGTAGGACAAAAAGAAGCAGCCCTGGTAGAATGCGGGACCAGTGCAGGAGCAGCAATTCTAGCCCGCCAGTGGGCAGAATTGGAGGACCCACCGGATATCAAATACCTGATCGCACTGCATTCGCATTTTGATCATGCCTGTGGCATTCCAGCCTTGAAGAGGATGTTTCCGGAAGCTCTGGTAGTAGCCAGTAAAACCGGTCAAAAATTACTGGGTAAAGACCGGATTGTTAAGGGATTATTTAATTATGATCAGGTAGTAAGCGATAATTACCTGAAAAACGGTCTGCTGGATAAAGAACCGGAACCGCCGGGAGTCGATACTATTGCAGTAGACCTGGCTGTAGGAGGTGGCGACCAAATTGAACTGGGTGGTAGTCTTAGGTTGGATATTATAGACACACCTGGACACAGCATTTGCTCCATAAGTGCTTATTTGGCAAAGGATCAAGTTATGTTTATATCGGATGCAGCTGGTATCCAAGGGGATGATAACCAGATATCACCGGTATTTTTCCAGGATTATGACCTCTATGTGGATACTGTAATAAGGTTAAGGTCATATCCGACCAGGGTGGCCGGGGTAGCGCACGGGGATATCCCGATGGGAGCAGAAGTAGAAATTTTTTATCAGGAAAGTCTGGCATCGGCAGCTCGTTGTTTTGATTTAATAAAGAACAAATTGGCAGAAGGCATTGATGAAAAGTTAATAGCTGCTGAGCTTTACGATATGTTTATCAAGGATGGATTATCTTTTTATCCGGTAGACATGATGACCGGAGCCATGTCCCTTTTGATTGAGAGTGTTAAGAGAAAACTGTAGATACAGTGATAAAAATTAACATAGAGTTCAAAGCCCTGTACTGGCAAGATTAGTACAGGGTTTTTGCATAAAATAGTCTTTGCCAATATTGCAAAAAAGTGGTTATTTTCACAGAAAAGTATTAATATAATAATAAAAGGAACGACTGTTCCGTTTTGAGGTGGTGCCATATGCCTGGGAAAGTGGATAAGATGCAGGTCAAGCGGCAGCGTATACTGGATTGTTCTATGCAGCTGTTCTTAGAAAAAGGGTATATAAATACCAGTATAAGGGATATTATTGATTCTTCCGGTTATGGGGCCAGTACTTTCTATCGTTACTTCCAGAGCAGGGAGGAAATATTAAAAACTCTCCTGGCAGAATTCCTGGATACCATCGTCAGGCGGGTAAATAAACTTTTTGCCTCCCAGGAGAACCTCAGCTTGCGTTTTATTGAAAGTAAACGAGCTGTACTGGAAGTATTTATTGAGAATCAGCAAATGGCCGAGATATACAGCCGGTCGGCTGGCATAAGTCCCGAGATAGACAGTTTTCTACACTGTTTTGATCAGCAATATATCGGGTATAGCTCCAATAACATCAGATATGGAATCGAAAAAGGTATTTTTAAGGATCAGCCGGTACTTCCTATAGCACATGCTATTCTGGGGACCATAAAATACGCAGTATATAGATGGATCGTATTAAACGAAATAGATGCCGAAGAAATGATGGAGTTAGTCTTATCTTTTCACGAATCCCTGGCAGCAGGTATGTTGAGATAAAAGGAGTACATAGGAAGAACATTCCAGGTTCAACAGACTAATTGGAAAGGGGACGCCTATGAGAAAACTTAATCCAGAGCATACAACTGGTATTATTCATATGCTAAATAATGCTCCCTATTTTAAGCTGTTGTCTATAATAGTTCAGGATATTGGCCAGGGTTATGCAGTTATGACTTCTGAGGTGAGCGAAAAGCACTTCACACCTTTTGGGGGTATTCATGGAGGCGCTTATGCTTCTATGCTGGACTCGGCAGCTTACTGGGCTGCTTACGCTTCGGTGGATGAGGATGCGGGCATGACCTCATTGGATCTAAGTGTAAATATGCTGGCACCAGCTAAGGCCGGCCAGCTGTTTATCCGGGGTGATCTGCTAAGAGCAGGGCGAACAATATGTCTGACCGAGGCTTCAATATACAATAGCGAAAGGCGCTTATTGGCCCATGCAGTATCGAAAATTATGGTGGTGCCAGGTATGCAGACCATCCAACAGGCAGCTCAATTCAGTGGTCTGCAGGATATACCACCCAAATTCATTAGGTGATAGATAATTAGATGTTCAAAAGTCTTTACGGGGAGGAGTTATTTCCTATGATGCGAAAGCTTTCAGATAATGTCCTGATGATGGGTAACCGGCATTTTAATTATGTTGTGGTGGGAAAGGAACGGGCAGCCATCATAGAATGTGGTGTCAGCGGGGGGGTGGTAAGTTTTCGGCAGGACTGGCAACAGTTGCCTAACCCTCCACAAATTCAATATATACTGGCCATGCATGAACATTTTGATCATGTCTGCGGCATTCCAGCCTTAAGAGATATGTTTCCCCAGATACCGATTGTAGCTCACCCTAAAACAGCCCGGGTGCTGAAAAAGGCTGCCGTAATACAAGATTTTTTCCAGCAGGATGATAAGATGTCTACAGTATTGAAAAACTGGGGAGCTATTGAGGATAAACCAGTATCCCCGGAGGTGGATCTTATCTCAATAGACGATTACGTTAGTGAAGGCGATGTCATCCAAGTAGATGATGGCATAGCTTTGAAGGTAATGGAAACACCAGGACACAGCCCGGGATCTATAGCTGTTTATCTGAAGAAAGAACAGCTGATGTGTCTGTCCGACACAGGAGGATACCAGATTAGAGACGACTTCATTTTTCCTATATTTTTTCAAAGCTTTGAAATGTATATGGAGAGTATTGAAAGGATGAGTACTTACCCTACTCGTATCCTGGCTCTGCCCCATGGACAGATATGGACTGGAATATCTGTTCATTTATTTTATCGCAGGGCCAAGGAATCGGCCCAAAAAGCTTTTAAATTCATACGGCGTATGCTGGAAGAGGGACTGGAAACAGAAGAGATCGAAAATCGCTTGTATAAACGATACTACCGTGATGACCTGATGATCTACACCTCGGAAAACATTAATCTGTGTGTTAAGCTGCTGGTACAAAGAGTTAAAGAATGCCTCTAAAGTCAATGGAAAATTAAATAATGGTTCCTGGCACCATTAATTAACTTATTCTGGCCTGACGAGCTTGGTTAAGTTTGGTACCTGGTACCATAATAAAAACCCGGGAGTAATTCCCGGGTTTTTGTTATGTAATAATTCCTTATTGATTAAATCAATTATTATAAGTCATAATAGAGCTCGAATTCCATAGGATGAGGTATGCTGTTGACCTTATTGGCTTCAGCTCGTTTGGCTGCGATCCAGATTTCGATTAGTTTGGGGGGGAATACTCCACCGGCCAGTAAGAATTCATGGTCTTTTTCCAGAGCATCCAGGGCCTCTTCCAAAGACTTGGGAAGAGACTTGATTTTAGACTGCTCTTCAGGAGATAGTTTATATAGATTTACATCATAGGGACCGAATCCTTCTGCCATAGGATCTATCTGATTTTTAATTCCGTCCAGACCAGCCATTAGAATAGCAGCAAAACCCAGATATGGATTACAGGTAGCATCCGAAGAACGGAATTCAAAGCGTTTCGTTTCCGGGGTCTTAGCATAGGCAGGTATTCTGATTACCGCACTACGATTGGAAGTAGCAAAACAGATACTCACCGGCGCTTCATATCCTGGCACCAGCCTTTTGTAAGAATTGGTGCTGGGGTTAGTAAAAGCTAATACCGCCGGGGCATGTTTTAACAATCCGCCTATGAAATAAAGGGCATCTTTACTGAGCGCAGCATAACCGTTCTCATCATAAAACAGGGGTTCACCGTTTTTGAACAGGTGCATATGTACATGCATACCGTTGCCGGCTTCTCCATAGAGAGGTTTGGGTAAAAAAGTAGCTGTCTTACCTTCCTGGAAAGCCAGATTCTTGATAAGGTACTTGGCCAACATGGTTTTATCAGCCATTTCCCGCATCGGACCGAACTCTACCTCGATTTCGACCTGGCCTGGTCCACCAACTTCGTGATGGTGGTATTTAACCGGAATATCATTCTCTTCCATAAGCAAACACATACGAGCCCTCAAATCATACAGGATGTCCTGGGGAGGAGCAATATGATAGCCGCCTTTAAGCGGTATCTTGTAACCCAGATTCTGATATTCCTGATCACCACTGTTCCAGATGGCCTGTTCGGCATCAATAGAAAAGCCGGTTTTCTGCGGTTCACAGGAATAGGTAACATTATCGAAAATGTTAAATTCATATTCTGGACCAATCCGCAGTTCATCTGCAATACCAGTAGATGCCATATACTCTTCGGCTTTAATTGCAATCGCCCGAGGATCTTGCTCGAATCTGTAGTTATCCGGCTCTGCGATAACAAATACATCTCCGATCATGCTCAAAGTTGGTACGTCAGTGAAGGGGTCATAAACCGCTGTAGTGATGTCAGGGATGAAAACCATGTCGCTCTTTTCTACCGGAGCAAAACCATAGTTGGACCCATCAAACCCTATGCCGTATTTTAAGGTGTCGGGTGTGAAACGACCAACAGGGATACCCAGGTGGCGCCATCTACCTAATAAATCGATCATCTTGAAATCAATCATCTGAATCTTGTTCTCACTGCAAAACGCCGTTACCTCATCATAACTATGGAACATATATAAGCCTCCTTTGCCTCATATATAAATACCTGGAAATTATAACAAACATATCACGAATTGGTAAAGCATTTTATATACAGAATACAATATAATGCATAATGCATAATGAATCCCACCTGGAATAATATTCTTACTGTTGTCGGGGCATATCTCCCGCAGGGCCTTAATAAAATGTAGTACATATAAAAATCTGAGTTAGATAAATAGTCCTGGGGGTGTTTTTATAAACAAAAAGTTGATTAAGATAATCGTCCCTGTAGCAGTCCTCCTGTTAGCTTTCGGCCTGGCATTCAACACCCTGCGGGATATGTATGTAAAATCCCGTCTGGAAGCTCAGGTGGAACTGAGTAAAGCGCTGGCCAATATGGAGAAAATTGCTGAATACAGATATAACCTGAAATCAGGTTTTGCAGTTGAAGGACGGGAGGAGGTGATAAGTGAGGTAGAAGGAGAGAAAAGCGGGGCAAAAACTCATATAAAGGGGGAGATGGTTAACACACCTGTAGATATTTATTATATTGACCGTACCATCTATAATTATGACTCTCTCTCAGAAAAATGGCTGATTATTGAAAGTGATACTACTAATTCCGAAGAATTGCTTATATCAGAACTTAATCCCTTGAGCAATTTCCGAATCAGGGCACCAGGCACTGTTGAAAAAATTGGTTTTGAGAAAATCGATGGTACGGAATGTTTGGTAGCAGCTTGTAAGACTGGAGTTAAAAATGAACTTCTGGATAACTTCTGGCAGGATTTCGATTACCAGTTCTGGATTGATTATAATAAGGGTTTGATTAAAAAGGCTAGAGTAGAAGCTAAGAACAAAGATTCTTTTGAGACCATTTTGAAGATTGAGGTTGTTTTTGAGGATATAAATAAGAAGATTGGTATAGAGAAACCGGATGTTACAGAAAAGAAGGAGTAATAAAATGCAGGGGCTTTCATCGAAGTCCCTGCCTTACTATTTGGTGTGTTTTGAATTCAGGCTAGCAAACTATGGGAATAAGGTATAGGACAGGAATATTTTACCAACATTTAACAGCTCCGTTGCGTCATGAGGCAGGAGTTGTTATAATCTCCTTATATAAGGGGGGATTGTTTTTGAATCTCGAGGAAGTAGATGTTTTATATACAGCGGAAGAAATTCGGGAAAAAGTAAAGGAATTAGGAAGCAAAATTTCTGCTGATTATGAAGGGGAAGGCTTGTTGGTAGTAGGGATATTGAAAGGTGCCTTTGTTTTTATGGCAGATTTAATTCGAGAAATTGATATCCCAATGGAACTTGATTTTATGAGTGTTTCCAGTTATGGTTCGTCTTCTGAAACATCCGGAGAAGTTAGGATAATGAAGGATCTTGACTTCTCTATAGAGGGAAAAAATGTACTGGTTGTAGAAGATATTGTAGATACTGGCTTAACTCTGAATTATATCAGCAAGATACTAAAACAAAGAGGGTGCAGCAGCGTTAAAATTTGCTGTCTGCTGGATAAGCCTTCACGCCGGCGCAGCCCGGTTATACCTGATTATATAGGCTATACTATACCAGACCAATTTGTAGTAGGATATGGGCTAGATTATTCTGGACATTACCGCAATTATCCGGCAGTATGTATTTTAAAGCCATCAGTATATAAGAATGATTAGGGGTGCAGCAATGAACAACGAACTAGTACTGGTACTTGATTTTGGAGGTCAGTATAATCAGTTAATAGCCAGGCGAGTACGGGAATTATCAGTATATAGTGAAATGGTTCCCTTTAATATTAGCTATGAAGAGGTAACGGCCAAAAAGCCCGGAGGCATAATTTTAACCGGGGGGCCGGAAAGTGTCCATGTGGAAAACGCGCCCGCCTGTGATCCGAGGATTTTTGCAATGGGAGTTCCGGTACTGGGTATTTGTTATGGAATGCAGCTTTTGGCTCAGCATTACGGGGGGAGAGTGACCGGAGGACATATCCGGGAATACGGGCGCAGCATGCTGCAGGTTACTGAGCCGGATGATCTACTATTCAGCGGTCTTGAACAGGACATGCAGGTATGGATGAGTCATGGCGATTCCATTGAAGAGCTTCCACCTGGATTCAAGGGAACAGCCACTACCAATAACTGTCCATTTGCTGCTATGAGTAATCCGAAGCTAGGTTTATATGGGGTCCAGTTTCATCCCGAGGTAAAACACACGATTTTTGGTATGGATATATTAAAAAAGTTTCTATTTGATGTTTGTGGTTTAAAAGGTGAATGGGATTTGGGTGATTTTATCGGGGAAACGGTGGAAGATATTCGTCAAAAAGTAGGCGACAGAAAAATACTATGTGCTTTAAGCGGTGGGGTAGACTCGTCTGTTGCCGCAACCCTGGTACACAAAGCGGTGGGAGATCAGCTGGTCTGTGTATTTGTTGATAATGGTTTGCTGAGAAAAGATGAACCAGAACAGGTTGTGAAGACTTTTCGAGATCAAATGAAGATGAATCTTATTGCAGTGGATGCAGAGGAACGTTTTCTTAATAAGCTGGCCGGGGTTAAAGATCCGGAGCAAAAACGTAAGATAATTGGGGAAGAATTTATCCGCGTTTTTGAAGAAGAAAAAAATAAACTGGGTGATATAGATTATCTGGTACAGGGGACTATTTATCCTGATATCATTGAGAGTGGGACGAGTACTGCCCATACTATAAAAAGCCACCATAATGTGGGCGGATTACCTGAAGATATGGATTTTAAGTTGATAGAACCGCTTAGATTGCTTTTTAAAGATGAGGTCAGGCTTATGGGGGAGAAACTAGGTATTCCGCATGAGATACTCTGGAGACAGCCCTTTCCCGGACCGGGTCTAGGTGTTCGGGTATTGGAGGAGATAACATGGGAGAAGCTCCACCTTTTGAAAGAAGCGGACGCTATAGTAAGGGAAGAGATAAAAAACGCCGGGCTTGAAAACGATATCTGGCAGGCTTTTGCGGTACTGCCTCCGGTAAGAAGTGTTGGAGTCATGGGTGATGCCCGTACTTATGCTTATCCGGTAATCATTCGGGCGGTAGTAAGTGACGATGCCATGACTGCAGAATGGGCCAGGCTGCCTTATGAATTGTTAGACATTATGGCTCGCAGGATTGTAAATGAAGTCAATGGTATCAACCGGGTGGCCTATGATATAACCAGCAAACCACCTGGTACTATTGAGTGGGAATAAGTTGAAACTTACTCCTTGTCACAGAAAAGCATGCAGAGAGTTATCAGAAATTAATTGAAAATCCGAAAAAATATTGTAATGTGCTATACTGGTTTTCCAGCATAGCACATTCTTATTTCTAAAATGTATTTATTTAGGGGTATCTCAAAACAATACTGTATAAAATCATTAATAAGAAATTTCATTTAGAATGCGGAGGCGGATAAACAATGAAACAGTAGTACGAATCATTATTTGAAAATTACGGTGAGAAATATGACAACGAAATTTTGCCCAAGGAATATTGGGTGAATGTGATTTTATTCGAAGCCGAACTGGATTATAACAATGAGCTAAGGCTCGCCACTCACGGCAAGCCTTAACTCATTCTTGGTTTCCAGCAAACTAACGAAAATAATTATTGTCACTAATAGAACATGACTAATAAAATTCCTGAAAACATATTGATTTTACCTAACTGATTGTGTTAATATTCTCTCAGGACATGAAAAAGCTTCCAAAAACAGCGGCAACTGTTCTCAGAAGCTCTCTCGTTTAAATACTTGTATAGCTGGCTTATTATCGCACAATGCGGTTGGTTTGTCAACGGGAGCCTGTCACTTTGGTAGAAAGGAGGACAAACCATGCGCTTTTATGTGAATAAAAATGCTCAGAACAATGGTGATCATGAGGTCCATCGTGCAACTTGCAGTTGGCTCCCGGAACCTCAGAATCGCCAATATCTGGGTGATTTTGCGGCATCGCAACGGGCGGTTCAAGAAGCGAAGAAGTACTACAACCAAGTAAATGGATGTTACTACTGCTGTCCGGAAAGCCATACTTCTTAACCGAAGTTGAATAAAGCCCGCCTCATTTGGGCGGGCCTTTTCTCTCTAAAGAGGTGACACATATGCAATATATAAATCTTTCCGAAATTGCGGAAATTCAAAGTGGGCTGGTTGTTAGCCGAAAAGAGGTAAAATTTGATTCAGAGCAGTTCATAGAATATATGAGACTTAATTTGCGTTCCATTAATGAGGATGGGAGCATCAATGAAGAATCTTTAGATCGATATTTTGCAAATGAAAAACTTGAAGAACAGTTTATAACTACCCCAAATGATATTATTGTTCGCCTATTTCCTCCGTTTCGTCCGGCACTAATAACGGAATCTCTAATTGGCTTGGTGGTGCCGTCACAGTTTGCAATTATTCGGCTCAAGTCAAATGGCGTTATTCCTGAGTTCTTATGTTGTTATCTTTCTCATCGCAGCATGTTGGAATTTTTGGCAATTAAAGAAAGCGGACGAGCTTCTAAAGGAATTAAAATATCAACGATATCCGAGATAGAAATACCTTTGCTTCCCTTGGATAAGCAGAAAACAATTGCTGCTTATGGTGAGATACATATAAAGCGAAAGCAGCTTTACTTGGACCTTATTCAGCAGTATGACCTAAAGATGGAAGCTGTTATAAATAGAGAAATTGGAGGAAAATAGCATGGGAACTACCAAAAAAGGTATAGAAAACACTTTGATGAAATGTGCAGATACACTCCGCGACACCATTGATGCGGCAAACTACAAGGATTATATTCTGCCGCTAATGTTTCTCAAATATTTAAGCGACCACTATATCGAAGCTTTAGAAGCATTAGAAGCTGAATATGAGCAAAAGACCAATAAGATAAAGAAAGAGGCGTGGATAGAGCGCCAAAAGAGGTATCTTCCTTTTACCATTGCTTCTGATAGCAATTTTAAGACTTTATACGAGCAACGTCACTCTGAAAAAATTGGTCAGCTTATCAATGAGGCGATGCGACAAATTGAAAACGATAACAGTCAGCAATTTGGTGGAGTGCTTAGCACAGTTGACTATAATAGCGAGAATGCATTGGGAACACGCGAACACAAAAATTCTCTTCTTCGCACGTTGCTTGAAGACTTAATATCATTAGACTTGAAGCCTAAAAGCATTGAAACAAAGGAAGATCAAGTTCCTGCTGATGTAATTGGTGATGCCTACGAATATATGATAGGACAGTTTGCAAGCATGGCTGGAAAGAAGGCAGGAAGCTTCTATACTCCTGCCGCTGTATCCGAAATAATGGCCCGTTTAGTAGATGTGCAGCCGGGAGACCGGGTGTATGACCCAACCTGCGGATCGGGCTCCTTGCTGATTAAAGCGGCGAAGAAACAAATCGATCCCAAAACCGGTACCAATAATGTATCCATATTTGGGCAGGAGGTAAATGGCTCCTCCGTTGCAATGGCGCGAATGAATATGTATATTCATGAAATTCGCGATGCGAAGCTTGCGTGGGGCGATACGCTTGCCAATCCGATATTTAAGGATGATGATGGCAACCTGATGCTGTTTGATACCATTGTTGCCAATATGCCTTTCTCCAAAGACAAATGGGCTGCAGGTTTTAATCCTGGTGGTGAATCAACAGGGAAGGGCAAAAAAGAATTTAAAATGGAAGCAAAGCTGGATAAGTTCCATCGCTTTGACTGGGGCGTACCTCCTGCCAGCAAAGGAGACTGGGCATTTTTGCTCCATATGATTCACAGTCTTGCGGTAAGTGGCAGAATTGCGGCAATCGCTCCGCATGGTGTTTTATTTCGCGGCGCATCGGAAGGGATTATAAGAAAAAGAGTAATTGAAGAAAATATTTTGGATGCGGTCATTGGTCTGCCTGAAAATGTATTCTATGGCACAAGTATCCCGGCTTGTATTTTGGTATTCAAAAAGAACCGCAAAAATAGAGATGTCTTGTTTATTGATGCAAGTAAGAAAGACGAGGAAGGTAACTTTCGCTATGTAAAAGGCACTAATCAAAATGAGCTGACCGAAAAACATATTCAGGATATTGTGACTGCCTATAAAAAACGGCAGGATGCTCCAAAGTTTGCCCATGCAGCATCTTTGGAGGAGATAAAAGAAAACGATTACAATCTCAACATTCCGCGCTATGTAGATACCTTTGAGGAAGAGCCTCTTGTGAATATTGAGCAGGTGAACGCAAACATTGCCCGCTTGAAAATGGAAATTGCAGAGGCCGAAAAGAAAATGGATGAGTATTTGAAGGAGCTGGGTTTATGAGCAATATTGCTAAATACAGTGATCAGACCTTTGAAAGCATCAAGCATATTAATGAATTGGGGCAGGAGTTTTGGTTTGCACGGGAACTGCAGAGTGTTTTAGAATACACGGAATGGCGCAACTTCACAAATATTATTGATAAAGCCAAGATAGCCTGTATGAACAGTGGGGCAGACATCGATGACCATTTTGTTGATGTCAACAAAATGGTTGTAATCGGTTCAGGGGCTGAGCGTGAAATTGATGATATAATGCTCTCTCGCTATGCTTGTTATTTGATTGTCATGAACGGTGATCCACGTAAAGAAGTCATTGCTGTTGGACAGACTTACTTTGCAGTTAAAACAAGACAGCAGGAATTGATTGAAAACTATGAGCAGCTAAGCGAAGATCAAAAACGCTTGGCGATTCGAAATGAGATGATTGCCCATAACAAATCGTTGGCTGAGGCAGCGCAGATGGCCGGCGTAGAAACCCAGCGAGAATATGCAATTTTTCAAAACAAAGGATATCAGGGATTGTATGGCGGTCTTGGTGTGCGTGAAATACACACTCGCAAGGGACTTAAGAAAAGCTAAAAAATCCTTGACCATATGGGCAGCACCGAATTGGCGGCGAATTTGTTCCGGGCTACGCAAACGGATGATAAGCTCCGGCGGGAAAACATAATCGGGAAACAGGCTGCTTATGAAACGCACTATGAGGTGGGTGTAAAAGTTCGCCAGACCATTAAAGAGCTGGGTGGAACCATGCCGGAGGATCTTCCCACGCCCGAAAAGAGCATTAAGCAAATAGAACGAGAACCCGAGAAGAAACGTTTGGCTGATGGTGAAACTCAAAACGATAAAGAGTAGATATAAGGTGGATGTGATAAGATGCGTCAAGATATAAAGGATAGATTAAAAAAAATAAATAACAATGAAGTTCCTAATGGCTTTCAACGAACAAAAGCGGGGCTGATGCCTAATGATTGGGTGCCAATACACACAGCAGGTGAGATATTTGTTAATCATACAGATAAAAAGCACGATGGGACGGCTACTGTTTTATCTGCTACACAAGACAGGGGTATCGTTCCTCGCAGCGAAGTAGATATCGATATTAAATATGCTGAAAAAAATCTCTCTGGATATAAGAAGGTCAATCCCGGAAACTTTATTATAAGTTTACGTTCATTTCAAGGCGGAATTGAGTATTCCGAGTATGAAGGATTGGTTAGTCCAGCCTATACTGTTCTCAAACGTATTATGCCCTTAATTGATGATTACTATAAAAACTACTTTAAAACAAATGATTTTATAAACAGATTAAATTCTGCTACATATGGCATTCGAGATGGAAAGCAAATTGGCTATCAGGATTTCAAAACCTTGATTCTGCACTATCCTCCCCTCGCCGAACAAGATAAAGTTGCTGAAATACTTAACCATTGCGACAATATGATTGAGCTAAAACAACAGCTTATTGAAGAAGAGCGCAGCCGCAAAAAGTGGCTGATGCAGAATTTGCTTGATCCTGATAGCGGGGTTAGGTTGCCGGGGTTTGAGGGTGAATGGCTCCCAATTTTTTTAGGTCAAGTGGGGGCATTTTCGAAAGGCACAGGAATATCCAATGATGATTGCAAAACGGGTAAATACCCTTGCATCAAGTATGGTGATATTTATATGTCGTTTGAAGAATATTTCACACTACCCGTTTCTTATACAAAAGAAGAAATCGCCATGCTGTCGCCTAAAATATCCAATGGAGCATTACTTTTTACAGCTTCTGGCGAGGATAGATTGGAAATTGGGAAATGTATAGCATATTTGGGATGTAATTCTTTGGCCGTGGGCGGCGATATAGTAATCTGTTTGCCGAACATTGAAGAGTACGATCCTCAGTTTTTAGCATACCAACAAAATACAGAAGATTTGATAAAGCAAAAGTCTGTATTAGCCCAAGGATATTCTATTGTGCATCTTTATAGCGAACAGATCAAAAAATTGAAAATTTGTGTTCCACCAACAAAGAGAGAACAAATAGCTATTTCAAACTTGTTATCTGCTGTTGATGATAAAGTAAGATTGTTGGAGCAAGAACTCAACCAATGGCAGCAGAAGAAAAAAGCCCTGATGCAGCTATTACTAACCGGCATCATGCGAGTTTCAGTTTAAGGAGGTGCCAGAATGCCAAGCCATACCATATTCAATGAGCGGCCCGAATCGCAGGAACGGGCGCTGAAAGTGCTCGAAAAATTGGGATATACAAGAGTATCAAGGGGCGACGCGGAGCAAAAGCGCGGGTCCAGAAAAGCTGTACTGTTTGAAGGCGAGCTGGAAGCATTTCTTAGCAAGCGTACATTTCCTTATGGCAGCGAACAGCGCTTTTTCTCCGGGGGCTCCATTGCAGCAGCCATTCGCGCCATGCATGTGCAGAATGCCGCCGGGCTTTATGCCGCCAACAAAGAAATCTACGAGATGCTTTGCTCTGGAAAGAGTCTGGAGGAATCTCTGCCGGACAGCACCAAGCAGTCGTTTGATATCGACTATATTGATTTTGAGTACCCGGAAAACAACATTTTTCAGGTAACAGATGAATTTGAAGTGGAGCGTCCGAACGGAAAATTTACTCGTCCAGATATTGTGGTGTTGGTGAACGGTATTCCCCTTGTGGTGATTGAATGCAAAAAATCAAGCGTGGATGTGATGGAGGGCGTTGTCCAGAACATCCGCAACTGGGGCAATGAGTACATACCTCAGCTTTTTCAATACACACAGCTTGTCATGGCGATGAATCCCGACAAGGTGTTATATGGTACCTGCGGCACGGCGGCAAAGTATTTTGTTTCCTGGCATGAGGATAAAGACAGTAAAGACTGGCAGCACGAGTGGTGCCGCAAGTGTTCTCCTGATGGGCAGATCAAAGAACAGGATCGCGCATTGGTTTCACTGCTTCACCCGGAAAGATTACTGGACTTGATTCGGAATTTCATCATCTATGATAACAATGTCAAAAAAATTGCTCGATACAAGCAGTATTTTGCCGTGAAAAAGTGCATGAAACGTATTTTGCTACAGGACGACGCCAGCACTCGAAACGGTGTGGTGTGGCATACACAGGGTTCAGGCAAAACGCTCACAATGATTATGCTGACTAAGATTATCCTGCGGGAGAGCGCCTACAAGGACAGCCCTATCCGCAATCCGCACTTTATAATGGTAACGGATCGCATTAATTTGGATAAGCAAATTCGGGACAACTTCATTAATACAAAAATGAGCCCACATCGTGCCAAAACCGGCAAGGGGTTAATTGAATTGTTGGATGATGAGGGAAATACCGTTATAACAGCACTGGTGAATAAGTTTGAGGCGGCAATTAAGAAGAACTACCGCAATGAAAGTGAAAATCTGTTCTTGTTTATTGATGAAGGGCATAGGACGCAATATGGTAAGCTCAACGCCTATATGAACCGAGTTTTACCCAATGCCGTCAAAATTGCGTTTACCGGAACACCGCTGCTAAAGAAATCAAAGCAAGGCGGAAAAGAGGCGATAGAAAGCGCCAAAAACACATATGCGAAGTTTGGGCCATTGATTGACAAGTACAGCTTGCAGGATGCCATTGACGATAAGGTCACCGTTCCCATTGTTTATGAAGGGCGTGTTATTCCACAGAAAGTCACCAGTGAGCAAATTAATGCCCATCTCAAATATATTACTGTTGGACTGACAGAGGATGAACGAAAAGATTTAGAAAAGAAATACAGTCGTTTTGTCGCCATATCTCAGACTAAACAGCGGTTGAGCATGGTGGCGTTTGATTTACATGAGCATTTTATCAATTATGTGAAGCCCAAGGGTTTTAAGGCCATGCTCACTTGCTCTTCACGAGCGGTGGCGGTTGAGATATTCTATATGCTTAAAAGCCTGGGGGGGTTGAGTCCGGCGGTCGTGATCACTCCGAATACTCAAAAAGAGGGAGACGACGAAGAAAATACAAAAGAGACCGACAGGATTATTGCTGATTTTTTCAGAAAAGAAGTCGATCCGCTCTATAAAAACAATTATGAGACCTATGAAGATGCGGTGACAGGCGCTTTTATTGAAAAAGACGGTGATATTGATTTATTGATCGTTAAAGACAAGTTGCTTACGGGCTTTGATGCGCCAATCGCCGCTGTTTTATATGTTGATAAACCGCTTAGAGACCATACCTTGCTTCAAGCGATTGCGCGGGTAAATCGAGTGTATGAAGAAAAAGACTTTGGATTGATCGTAGATTATATTGGTATTTTTAAAAAGCTTAACTCTGCGTTGGATATATATAGCGACGAGAAATCCGGCATGGATGGATTTGACAGTACGGATATAGGGACAGCTATATCGGCTGTATCAGAACAACAAACGAGACTCGAAGACTCCCACAAAGCATTATGGCAAATATTTGATGGCATCGATGAGAACGAACCCAGCGCTAATGTTTGGCAGGAGCGGTTGCGGGAGTACGATATGCGAAAAGACTTTTACACAAAGCTTGCATCTTTTGCGAAACTGGTGGACTTCTTATATTCCAGTCACGATTTATTTGAAGCGGTTAGCTATGATCAAAGCGAAGTGTATAGGAAAGACTATCTGTTTTTCAAGAAGTTGAAAGACAGCGTATCATTACGTTTCAATGACAGCGTGGATTTTTCAAAATATGAGAATGGTGTTCGCCAGTTGCTTAATACCTATGTCAATGCCGAAGATGCTAAGATTATCATTGAACCTTTGGACATTCTAAACAAGGACAAGATGGAAGAACAGCTTGCGCGCCTGGGGTCAAAAGAAGCCAAGGCAGAAGCTATTCAAACCAGGCAGGTAGAAGTCCTTGAGAGCAGGAGGTATGAGGATCCTATTCAATCCATGACTTTTATGGATCGTATCAATGAGACAATCAGCGACTATATGGCTGAACGCGACAGTGAAAAGTATCTTTCCGAGATGGAAAAAATTGCGGAAGACTATCGGGAAGGCCGCAGTACCATAGAATATCCGGAACTTATTGTTGATGATGGCGCAGCCAAGACTTTTTATGGTTCGATTAATAGCGGGGTAAAAAAAGCAATAGGCGCATCTCCTGATAACAAGTTAAAAGAATCATTGGGACAATTAGCACTCGAGGTGAAGTCGATTATTGCGGAGAATGCGAAACGAGATTGGCGGGACAATGTGGTTGTGCATCGGAATATTAAAAAGCATCTGGATGATTTGCTGTTTGACTTTATTGAAGACAATGAGCTTAATTGGTCATTAGACACCATCGATATTGTAATTGATGAAATTATGATGGCAGCTAAGAAGGTGTATTAGGCATGGAAATATACCACGTTCTTTTGCCGGAGCTAAAAACTACAATACCTGTTTTGGTTGAGCGCAAAAAAATGAAAACCTGCCGATTAAAAGTGTTTCCAGATAAAACAGTTAAATTCTCTGTCCCAGAGAGTACATCACAATTATGGATTGAACAATATCTCAATAGTAAAAACGAATGGCTGAGCAAGAAAATGCAAGTTTTTGAGCAAACAAAAGGATATGCCGCGACAGATGAAATCCGCAGTGGTATTTCTATCCGCTACGTGGGAGAGGACTTGGTTTTTTCTGTTTCTCAAAGTAACAAGAGTGGGGTGTATAAAGAAGGGAAGAATCTTCATATCTGTACGCCTGATATAAATGATCAGGACAGACTTTTTGCACAGTTTGACAAATGGTGGCGAAAAGAGTCCCTTAAGGTTCTCAATACTCAAGTTGAAAAACTGTACCCGATTGTAGAGAAATATAAGGTCAACAGGCCAATAGTAATGCTTCGGAAAATGAAAACTTTGTGGGGAAGTTGTAGCCCGCAAAGAGGTATAATTACGTTTAACCAATACCTCACGAAAGCGACCCCGGCTTGCATTGAATATGTGGTTCTACATGAACTTATACACTTTCTGTACCCAAACCATAGCAAACAGTTTTATGATTTTCTCAGCAACTATATGCCGGATTGGAAGGAACGTAAAAAAATACTGGACCAAGATGTAGTTCATGGATTATAATAATGTGATTTAAAATAAGCTGATTCGAGCAAAAGCTATGATGTTATTTTGATACTAATAATAGACGAGCCAGAAATAACAGAGCAAAGCTAAACAAATAAGTTTGATATTTGTTCTGTAAGTGGGAATAAGAATATAAAGGGTCAGGTATAACTCCACTTAATTCATCGTCAGTTAAGTTGAGTTAAACTTGACCCCGAAATAATATCAGGTATTGTGTTTGGAAGCACACATTTTGTAGAAGCCACGGGCATTAGCGAATACCGGGTCATTGCTTACTATAACCACTGGAAAATACGAGCGCAGGTATTTTTGCAGCAGTATTGCTCCTCCTCCGCTCAAAATAACAATATTTTTTTTCAGATTGCGGCTTAACCATTTCCGGGATAAATCGCCTATGATTCTGCGGGTGAATTCTATCAGCATATCTTCCTTGATGTCTTCTATGGTCATATCCTCGTCACCCATGGCATTAGTAAGCTCCAGAATACCGTAAGATAAGGTTCCTGAATCCCTATCCAAAAGTTTTTCGCTGGCTACAGTACAGAAATTAATAGTACGGGAGCCAATGTCTATAACCCGGATAATATCTTTTTTGGAAAAATTCCGGTTGTTTATTATTTTACCGTTTTCATCAAGTACATAATCCCAGTAGGCTCCTTCACCTTCAGCAGCTATGTTGATGTTTTGAACATTCACCTGGCGGTACTCCTGGTTAATTCTTACCTGGTAATTGCCGCTAAGGAAGGTGAGTATCTCACTTATATTTTCAGGTGTATACTGCTGAATTGGTATGCCGGTGTTAACGGTAAAATTATCCTGGTCTTCAATGGTGAGGGCCAGGGCTGATAAAAATAAAACCCTGGTTTCTAACTGTACTTTGCTGCTTAATAGTATCTGCCGACCAAAAAAGCTTTCCTCAACCAGATCCGCAATAAAGTATTTTTCTCCATCAATCTCAACCTCGTAGTTACCCCCAAAAGTAATCTTACGATCTCTCCATTCACCTACCCGGGCTTTGAATTCCAATTTATTTCTAGCCGTCACGACTTTTACTGAATCACGACCTACATCGATACCAATACATTTCACCTTTCCAATCCCCCTTTAGGAAACATAGGGAAGATCCTCCTGTTCCCAATCTTGTCAAACCAGTATCTTGCTGGAGAGGAGATTCTCCTCCTTTTCTGAACCCATTCCTCAATCCATATTAAAATAAGAAAAAAACCAATCATCATTGTGTATACACTTATTGTTCAGGGCTAACCGCTGTTCCCAGACATCACTGCTGATAACCTCCGCCATGACCTGGCCAAAATTGACAGTTTCTTTTACCGCCTCAATGGTGCGGGCCATTCGTTCTTCGTTGTACAACTTAAATGCCAACCTTAAATAGTTGTATACTATATTTTCTTCAAGTACCGGGTATGGTTTGATGTTCCTGAACTTATGCAATATACGTACTTCGGGATTAAGATACACCTTATAGCCCCGCAGCCATAACCTTATGCTCAGGTCGATATCTTCCAGTCCTACAACTTTATACCCGCTATCGAATCCTTCTAATTCCCGAAAGGTCTCTGCCCTTATCGTTAATCCAGCTCCTCCTATCAGAGGGACCGGAGTAAGGCCATCAACCGGCCGGGTTATCCAGCGGGGCCGTAGCCTCTTATCCAATACCAGACCGTAAACATCCGGATGGCTTGGATTGAAGCTGCCTATCGCCGGAGACAGCACGGTTAAGGAAGGATCCTCAAAAGAGCTAATGAGTTTATCAAGCCAGTATTTATCCGGTATCATGTGTGCATCAAGAAATACTAGAATATCACCCCGGGCAGAGTTTACAGCTAGATTTCTGGCGGCGGCAGGACCTAATCCATCTGTGCTGATTAAAGTGATGTTACGGTTAAACAAGTCTTTCAAAAAATCAGCCGAATGGTCAGTAGACCCATCATCTACTACAATAATCTCGTAAGGAACATCGGTTTTAGTGACATTAATATGATCAATGGTCTGTTTGAGGTTATGACCTTCGTTCCTGGATATTACAATAATTGATGCTACGGTGCTTTTCCTAAGACTCAACCTTTATCATCTCCCTGTAATCCAGTCCGGGACCTGATAGATTGGCCGGTGATAATGATATCCAAACTCTGATTCCTGGCTGAATTATGAACCCTGAAACACCTTGGATCAACCTCTTGCTTAACTCCATCACTGGTCTGAATCACTTGATCTATTTGCATTTCATATAATTCTCCAGATGCCTTAGCTGCTATCCGATCGAAACTATTCGATTCAGGAGCAGAATGAATATCCTGAAATGCTTCGCTATCAATTGCTGTATTTGCCACTGCTGTATCTTCAGCCCGGGGAAGTAGTATTTCCTGCTCTGATTCATACATCTTGTTAATCTGGTTCTTGAGTAAACTTATCAACTCATCATATAACTTCATTTTTTCCCCCCTCAGAAAGGTATAGCGAATTTAGCAAAAAACCAATCATCATCATAAATACGTTCAAGTAAATAATTTTTTCTCTGTTCCATTGATTCGCTTAATAGTATTTTAGCCAGAGTACGGGCGGTGTGTTGTTTATTACCCAGAGTCTCAATTATCCTGGCAATCCTGTCTTCATTAAAGTGGCTCACAGCAATACGCACCCGGTTATAATGAAAATCAATGGGATCTACTTTATAGGGGGGTATTTTGCGGAAATGGTGCCCGATTTTAACTAGCGGGTTAACGAATATCTTATAACCAAACAGCCATATTTTTAAAGAAATCTCCACGTCTTCATATCCCCAGGAATTAAATCCCCGATCGAAACCGTGAACTTCATCAAAAACGCTTTTGCGAACAGCGAAGCATGCACCTGGTGCCAAAGGTACTTCCCTAATACTGGAAGGACGTTCTAACCACTTTATCTCCAGGTTACTATCCCAAGTTTGGCCATAACCTACCGGGCGCTGAGGATCAAAAGGGCCGATGCCGGGACAGGCAGCACTGACTTCTGGATCATCAAAAGTTTCCAGCAGAGTATCAAGCCATCCTTTTTGCATAATGATGTGACTATCGCAGAATATCAATATTTCCGCCCCGTCAGCTGATTCAGCTCCCAGGTTGCGGGCCTGTGCAGCACCTATTCCCTTGGTAGCAATAAGGGTAATGTTTTTATAATCAGGGTATTGTTTGCGCAGGAAATGGCAGGATTGATCCCGTGAACCATCGTCAATAACGATGATAGAAGCTTTTTTACGGGCTTCGGTCCTGAGCATAAAATCCACTGTCTGTTGTGGCCTGATATTTTCGTTTCTACAGGGTATTATTATAGCTACTCTTCGATTTTTCACAGTATTCCTTCCTTCGATCTTAAACCTTACTGTCGATACTGAATACACCTATCCACAGGAAGGGGCTTTAAGCTTACTGGCTGATATAATTATCAGCCAGGGCCAGCTGAAACCCTGTTCTTCTGGGGTACTGGGGATAGGATTATATGGAAGATCCAGTCTATTGTAAATTATTAGGATGACGGGTATGCTTGATAGCATACCCATCATTATCTAATCAACAGGGGTAGCGGTTCCAATATACGGTGAAGCTGTACCGATTACAGCGGCATTCTGCAGGTAGAATACTTTTACTATAACATTGATATCAGATGGCAGCGGTCCGAGAATAAACTCTCCACAATCATCGGTAATAGCGTGCCCGATTGATTCCAGATCACAGGTAGTAATCGGATCATCCAGGGGATTGAGCATTCTGAAGAACTTTACTACTGCTGCAGGCGCAGGAGTTCCATCCGGGAAGCGAACTATACCATGAACAACCTTTCTTTCATCAGGGACCAGGAAGAAATCAGCATCAAATTGCTGGGCGTCATCTGGAAAATCACTGGTGGTATTAATTATGAAACGGGTCAAACGATAACCCATACTATACCTCCTTTCAAAAACATTTTGATAATAACTTATGATAAAATAGTGTATTCTGTTACCTAAAAATTCTAATTGAATAACATTTTACCCAGAAGTGTCAAAAATTGCTTATTTACGTCTACAGCGTAACATTAGTCTAAAGAATCAATGGGCGTAGCCGTTCCAATATACGGTACTGGTGTTCCAAATGCAGCAGCATTATTCAGGAAGAATATCTTGATAATCACGTTTACGTCTGGCGATAGCGGACCCAGGAGGAACTCACCACAATCATCGGTGATAGCGTGCCCGATTGATTCCAAATTACAGGTAGTAATCGGATCATCCTCGGGATCGAGCATTCTGAAGAATTTTACTACAGCCGCAGGTGCCGGAGTTCCATCCGGGAACCGTACCGTACCATGAATGACCTTCCTGTCATCAAGTACCAGGAAGAAGTCAGCATCAAACTGCTGGGCATCATCCGGGAAGTCATCCGTTGTATTGATTACATAGCGTACCAGGCGGTAGACACCTCCGGATGGTGGTGAGGGCGGCTGGAAGTCAAATTTGGTGACGAAACCGTCTGAAAAGCCCATAAAACCGGGCA
The DNA here is from genome assembly GCA_016841425.1 of Syntrophomonas sp. Lineage (GTDB taxonomy): Bacteria > Bacillota > Syntrophomonadia > Syntrophomonadales > Syntrophomonadaceae > JAAYJK01. Next base: position 156,309 of record JAENZE010000001.1, read on the forward strand.
TTGTTTCTTGAAAAGCTCCGGGTGTTACTGGGAAATTCTCGGAGAAAGTTATTCCGGTTAAAAAAACGTTCCCCAGATCGTCGAGTGCCATGCCCTGGGCAATATCCTGATTAAGCCCACCCAGGAAAGTTGAATAAAGCAGTGATGAACCAGTGGAATTGAATTTTGAGAGAAAGGCATCAGTGTTACCACCATAAGAACTCTGGTAGGCATCAGGGGTAACCGGGAAGTTTAAAGAGTTAGTTGACCCGGTAACATAGACATTGGCCGATTCATCCAGCAGGATGGCCAAGCCTTGATCATCTCCAGTACTGCCACCAATAAAAGTTGACCAAATCAGATCAGAACCATCCTGATTGAGCTTGGTGACCGTCACATCAAAATAACCCTGCAGCACTTCCTGATAAGCTCCTGGGGTGGTGGGGAAATCAGGAGAATTACTGTACCCGCAGACATATGCAAAACGGTCGGGATCAAGAGTGATTGAAATGGATCGATCATGAATGCTGCCGCCGAGATAGGTTGAATACAGTAAGGATGTAGCATCGGTATTGATTTTTGTAATAAAACCACAGGTATCTCCAGCGAATACTGACTGGTATGCCCCGGCGGTTACCGGAAAGTCATTGGATAAGGTGAACCCACACAAATAAGCGTTTTTATCAGCATCGACAGCAATAGATCTACACGCATCCATGTTGCTGCCGCCGATATAAGTGCAGTAAACAATAGCAGATGCAGCACTATTTATTTTTATTATATACCCATCACTCATTCCGCCTAACGTAGGCTGTACAGCACCTGGCGTCACAGGAAGGTTGGTTGAGCTGGTCTCGCCGGCTGCATAGATGTCTTCATCACTATCCAGTGCAAGACTATATAGATAGTCAAAGCCATCTCCACCAAAGGCTAATGACCATATTAATGCATCCCCGGTAGAATTAATTTTGGTCAAGAACGTGCTGGTATTTACTAAGGGAGGAGGAACTACGGTTACTGGAAAATCTGTGGATGTCGTCATACCGCCTATAATAACATTTAAAGCTGTGTCTAAAACCATGGCATTAGCCATATCGACTCCGCTTCCGCCAAGGTAAGTTGACCATACTAGAGAGCTGCCAGAAGTGTCCATCTTGGTTATAAATGCATCGTAAGCTCCTGCATTAGCGGGTTGAAATGATCCGGGGGTAGTGGGAAAATTATCTGAGAAGGTTGCACCGCTAATATAGGCATATCCGGAACTATCTACTGCTATGGTACGTCCCTGATCATTGTCAGTACCTCCTAGATAGGTAGAATAATCAAGTCCGGGATCAATAAGCAGTGAATAAGAAGGGTCATAGTCCTCGGAAATGCTAAATTTATAAACATATTCGCTATTTGATATCCTATCCAGTACAAAATGACCTGCCAGCTCTACCTGTTTTCCATTAATATTCTGAAAACATAAAGGGGCGTAATCGGTTATAGTGCCTATACAGCTTAGGATTTGCAAATTACCTTTTTCATCTATTATAATATCGTCGGCTCCAGCATAAGCAAAACGAATATTATTAATGTCTGCTCCAGGTTTGGCGATAAATTCGTATTTTATCTGTCCCTTCTTACCCTTTATCGACATGTTGATACCCGGCCAGAGATCACGGTAGCTGATCTGCTGATAGACAGGAATCCCGGTAAACCATTTGCTGGTATCCTGGCCGGGAAAGAAATTAACTCGGGTAGCGCACTCCTGTTCTGCAAGAATTGTGACACCCGGGTTGGCGTCAATGAAGCGCATTGATAGCACCAGACCTATATCCTGACCGGTAGAATCACTTTTCGTCTCCGAACTCCACGTTTGTGGTTGCAGTGAAGCATGACGGTGAGTAGGTTTAATAAATGCAAAAAATATTTCACCCTTATTAAAATGAACTGCAGAATTTGCCCCCCGACTATAATACAATGAAGGAATTTTACTCTGGCCTTTATTGGGAATAAAGCTCATTGGAATATCTTTTGCTTCATTGGCAATAGTTGTGTTACATAATGATCCTTCCTGTACTGGCTCGAATTTGTTAGTGAACAATATTTCACCTCCTTGCATATATAAGCCATGATTTTGTTAATGCCATGACTACAATAAGGTATTCGAAATAATTGTCATTTGCTACCAAAAAAGCAAAGAAAAGTGAATTAGTGGTTAATAAACTTTCCAATAAGAGTATTTAAGAGAGGGTACTGACTGAAAATTCAAGAAAGACGGCAAATAAGTTAGGTATGGTTCGATTTACTTGGGATAAAAAATCATAATATGTCCTTGTTTGTGAAGACTCCTGTAAACAAAATAACACCGGGATGTCGCCTATGGATATCCCGGTGCATTCATGTCGATAGTATTCAGTTGAGATGGATGAGCTTATGATTAAGAATTAGGTCGCAGGATGATGCTCTCATCTCTTTCCAGCGGTTGACTGGTATCCCAGTGGCCCAGCAGAGAATCAACTTTTTCTCCTTCTACCAGGATTTGTACCCTGTCAATATCGCTTATTTCTGTCAGAGAATTTACTAATGACATAATGGTCATACTCTCGCCGGTACTTCCTCCCCAGTGCTTGGATACGATCTCCTGTGAGAAATCAACCATAGCGGCGCCATCTTCTACTTTTACCGAGAGGAGCCTGGTCTCCGGAGGAATAGTAGGATACAAACTTTCATCGGCTGGCCCAGCTATTAATTCCTGTACAATCAATGACGGAAGCTGATCCTGTTCTTCAATTTCTACAGTACGCTTCTCGGCAACTAAACCGTTTGCATCGGCTCCTGCAAAATAAAGAGTCAGCTCCTGTTCGGTCACTGCTGGAGGCTGATTCTTATCAGAATCTCCTGGTTCATCGGACGGATTACATCCGATGATAAAGAGCCCTAAAATTAAGAGACCGCTTAAAAAGAGGACTTTGAATTTATGGCGTTTCATAATTTATCTCCTTTCGAATAGTTCTTCTTTACCATTATATACGCTAATTGTCCAAATAATCATACACTCTAGTTAGAAAGTGGACACGGGGACGGTTCTCTTGTCCACTTTTTCTTTTTCCACACAGAAAGTGGACAAGAGAACCGTCCCCGTGTCCACTGTGGGGTATACTTTTTCTCTTCGCAGGCAAAAATTATTTACAGAAAATAGGCATATTTAGACTGGATAGATATAAACAAGAAATGAGGGGATTTTTTCATGGCAAAGAGGGCAGTAAGCAGTGTTAAGGAGGATGGCAGTGGAAGATCTAATAAGACAGTTGGCAGCCCGGGTAGTAAGCAGGCTGGATAATCTGGAAGCAGAAACCGATTTCGAATATCTCTTGAATTTGTCTGATCCCGACTTGCGCAGTGAAGCGGTAGAGCTTTATGATGGTATATGCAGACTAAGAGAGAAGCTCCAGGAGCTGTAGGGCCACAGGGGGACGTTTTTGTTGTGGCCTTCTCTAATTGCTTAAAAGGCCACAACAAAAACGTCCCCCTGTGGCCCTCTCCCCCTGTTTCCGATCCATAGAAAATCCCTGGTTGACACCGGATACATGCTTTGTTAATATCAAAGTGTAACTAAATACACAGATAAAAACGCGAAAGTGTGTCTAGGGTTCCGCATACATTGCATGGACTGGTCCGAGTGACACAGGCGCTTGTCAAGCGCTACACCGTATAGGGATAAAAGCCCAGGCGGACAGGTTTCGGTTACGAAACTGCCCGCCTGGGTATTCTATTTTAAAAGGGAGGTTAGTTTTTTTCATTAATAAGGGGGGTGTAATAGATGCCTGATATCGGAATCATAATGGGCAGCGATTCTGATCTTAACATAATGAAGGAAGCCGGAGAAATCCTGGAGGAATTCGGTGTCAGCTACGAATATACCATATGTTCTGCTCACCGCCTGCCGGAAGAAACTGCTGAATATGCTAAAAACGCTTCCAGTAAGGGTATGAAGGTAATCATTGCTGGTGCCGGGGGAGCAGCTCATCTGCCGGGAGTTATCGCGGCATATACTGTTGTGCCAGTAGTTGGGGTTCCTATAAAAAGCAGCACTTTATCAGGAATTGACTCGCTATATTCAATAGTACAAATGCCTAAAGGAATTCCAGTGGCTACGGTAGCCATCAATGGCAGTGCTAATGCTGCACTGTTAGCTGTACAGGTTCTTGCAGTAAGTGATGATGATTTAAAAACGGCTTTGTTCAATTACCGACAGCGAATGGCTGATGGAGTGCTCCAAAAGGATAAAAAGCTTACGGAAATAGGAGTACAAGCGTATTTGGAGGATAAGAAATAAGTATTTCGGGAGGATCTTAATCGATGATAGATAGATATACTCTTCCTCGTATGGGAGCTATATGGTCAGAGGAGAATAAACTGCGAAATTGGCTGAATATCGAAATAGCTGCTTGTGAAGGGCAAGCCCTTATTGGAAGCATTCCTGAAGCTGCAGTAGCAGTTATTCGCGAACGGGCTGACTTTGATATCAAGAGAGTTAAAGAAATAGAAGATGAAGTACACCATGATGTTATTGCTTTTTTAACCAACGTTGCTGAATATGTGGGGGATGAGTCCAAGTACATACACCTGGGTATGACTTCTTCTGATATTCTCGATACTGGATTGGCATTACAAATGAGGGATGCAGCGGATCTGATTTTGGAAAAGCTATTTAAGCTAAAAGAACTGGTAGAAGAGAAGGCCAGGAAATATAAATATACTTTGAATATTGGACGAACTCATGGTATTCATGGAGAACCTACTACCTTTGGCCTGAAAATGGCCTTGTGGTATACCGAGATAGATCGTAATATCAAAAGACTGCAGGAGGCCAGGGAAGTAGTCTCCTGCGGTGCTATATCTGGAGCGGTAGGAAATTATGCTCATTTGGATCCCCGGGTAGAAGAATATGTGTGTCAGAAGTTGGACCTCAAGCCCTGCCTGGTTTCAACCCAAATAATCCAAAGGGACCGCCATGCTCAATTTATGACTACCCTGGCGGTAATTGCCAGTTCTCTTGAAAAAATGGCTACTGAGATTAGAAATCTGCAGCGAACAGAAATACTGGAAGCTGAAGAACCTTTTCGCAAGGGACAAAAAGGCTCGTCTGCTATGCCCCATAAAAGAAATCCCATGATGAGTGAGAGGGTAGCCGGGTTGTCCCGGGTTATCAGGGGACATGCCATGGCGGCCTTGGAAAATGTAGCCCTGTGGCATGAACGGGATTTAACGCATTCATCAGTGGAAAGAGTCATTATTCCGGACAGTTGTGTACTCCTGGACTACATCCTGGAAAAATTCTGCGCTATTGTGGCTGGTCTGGTTATATATGAGGATAATATGATGGAAAATATTAATCGGACCCGGGGACTGATATTTTCTCAGGAACTCATGCTAACCCTGGTTAACAAAGGAATGCTCAGGGAAGATGCCTACCGTCTGGTACAAGGTCACGCCATGCGTAGTTGGGAGGAAAAGCTTGATTACAAGGATCTCATACTACAAGATAGGGAAATTATGAATTTTATAAGCAGTTCAGAAATAGAGGTCATTTTTGACCTGAAGATTTATACCAACCATGTTGATTATATATATAAACGCTGCGGACTAGCTTAACAGCATAGGGAGGAAAGGGTAATGGAAAAAAAGGAAAAGCTGTACGAAGGGAAAGCCAAGCAGATATACGCGGTTGAAGATGAGCGTTATCTCATTATGACCTACAAAGATGAGGCTACGGCCTTTGATGGAGCCAAAAAAGGAATCATTGAGAATAAAGGAATAGTAAATAACCGGGTGTCCTGCCTGCTTTTTAAAATGCTGGAAGAAAGAGGGATAGAAACTCATCTGGTAGAGCAGATAGATGATAGAAATGTAATGGTGAAACGCCTAAATATGCTGCCGGTGGAGGTAGTGCTTCGAAACGTGGTGGCCGGAAGTTTATCCAAGCGATTGGGCATGGAAGAGGGAACCGCACTATCAGAACCAATAGTGGAGCTTTATTATAAGAACGATGACCTGCACGATCCCATGATCAATGAATACCATGCCCGAGTTTTAGGTTGGGCTACCCTGGAACAGCTGGAAGATATGCAAAAACAGGGCCTGGAGATTAATCAGATCCTGTTAAAGTTCTTTGATGATATTGGTGTGATACTGGTTGATTTCAAACTGGAGTTTGGGGTTTACGACGGAAGAATAGTTTTGGGGGACGAAATATCCCCGGACAGCTGCCGGCTATGGGACAAAGTCAGTCTGGAGAAGCTGGATAAAGATCGTTTCCGCCGGGATATGGGCGGAGAAGCAGAGGCTTATCAGGAAGTTGTGACAAGGATTGAAAAGGTGCTGGGATAAGCAACCTACTAATGGTATAGGAGGAGGCATAAAGGTGTTTAAAGCCAATATTTTCGTAACATTAAAGAACGGTGTGCTGGACCCCCAAGGGGAAGCGGTTAAAAAGTCATTAAAAGTTCTGGATTACGGACAGGTTGAAGAAGTGCGTATCGGGAAGTATATCGAAGTATGGCTGGAGGGCGGTGACCGTGATTCGGCCCTGAAAGAACTGGAAGAGATGAGTGATAGACTGCTTGCTAATCCGGTCATTGAAGACTACCGGGTCGAAATTGTGGAGGTAGAATAGCCATGAAATTTGGGATAATAGTGTTTCCCGGTTCGAACTGCGACGCGGATTGTTATCATGTTATAAAAGAAGTAATGAATCAGCCGGTTGAGTACATTTGGCACAAAGAAAATACTGTGGCTGGCTTTGATGCACTTATCCTACCCGGCGGCTTCTCTTATGGGGACTACTTGCGTACCGGTGCCATAGCCCGCTTTTCGCCGATAATGCCGGCGGTAATAGATTTTGCAGAACAGGGAGGACTGGTTATTGGTATTTGCAATGGTTTTCAAATACTTCTGGAAGCCGGGTTATTACCTGGAGCCATGCTGAGAAACCGCAGCCTGAAGTTTATCTGCAAACCGGTTTTTCTGAAGGTCAATCGGGCTGATACCCCGTTTACCAACCACATGAAAGTCGACCAGGTGGTTCGGATACCGGTAGCTCATGGGGAAGGAAATTATTTCTGTGATCAAAATACCCTGCAGAGCCTGAAAGATAATGGTCAGATTATATTTACCTACTGCAGTGAAGATGGACAGGAGCTTCCAGAATTTAATCCCAACGGCTCACTGGCCAACATAGCCGGAATATGTAATATAAAGGGTAACGTACTGGGAATGATGCCCCACCCGGAGAGATGTTCGGAAGAGATTCTGGGAGGCCGAGATGGCTTTTATATATTTGATTCAATGATTAATTGGCTTGAGGAGGTGGGGAAATAATGAAGGAAATGACCTATAAAGAGATGGGACTTCTAGACGAAGAATATGAGCAGATAAAGGAGATACTGGGCCGCCAGCCTAATTATCTGGAGCTAGGTATGTTTTCAGTAATGTGGTCCGAGCATTGCGGGTATAAAAATTCTCGTCCGTTGTTAAAGAATTTCCCTACTGAAGGACCCCAGGTTATACAGGGCCCGGGAGAAAATGCCGGGGTAGTTGATATCGGCGATGGGCAGGCACTGGTTTTTAAAATTGAGAGCCACAATCATCCATCTGCTATAGAACCGTATCAAGGAGCAGCCACCGGGGTAGGTGGGATTGTTCGGGATATCTTCACCATGGGAGCCAGACCTATTGCCTCATTGAACTCCCTGCGTTTTGGGAATCTGGATGATGAACGGGTAAAACAGCTTTTTTCTGGTGTAGTAGCGGGGATTGGAGATTATGGCAACTGTCTGGGTATACCTACCGTTGGCGGCGAAGTATATTTTAATCCCGCTTACCAGGGCAATCCACTGGTAAACGCTATGTGCGTTGGCCTGGTAAATAAGGAAGAGATAGCCTATGCTACTGCCAGTGAGATAGGCAGCCCTCTCATGCTGGTAGGAGCCAGGACAGGCCGGGACGGTATTCATGGTGCCACCTTTGCTTCCGAGGAACTAAGCGAAGCTTCTCAGGAAAAAAGACCTTCAGTGCAGGTAGGAGACCCGTTCATGGAGAAACTGCTGATTGAAGCCTGTTTGGAATTAATAAAAGAGGATTTGGTGGCTGGAATGCAGGACCTGGGTGCGGCAGGCCTAACCAGTTCTATAGCTGAATCTGCCAGTAAAAAGGGGCGGGGGGTAATAGTTGACGTATCCCGGGTACCTCGCCGAGAAACAGGCATGATACCCTATGAAGTAATGCTGTCAGAATCCCAGGAGAGGATGCTTATTGTACCCCGGGAAGGCAAAGAAGGCAGAATCGGGGAGATATTTGATAAGTGGGGACTGGATGCAACTGTTATCGGTGAAGTGACTGATGATGGGATGTTTAAAGTTTTTGAAGGGTCTGTTCTGGTGGGCGCAGTACCGGTAGAAGCTTTGACCGAAGGCTGCCCGGTATATGTGCGAAAGGGACTGGAGCCGCCCTATTACAGAGAATGCCATGATTTCAATATAGATAACCTGGCTGAATGCGATGCCGGGGAGGCTTTAAGCAAGCTGCTGGCTTCACCTAATATCGCTAGTAAAAAGTGGGTATATAATCAATATGATCATCAGGTAATGACCAACTCGGCAATAGTGCCTGGTGATGCTGATGCTGCAGTACTTAGAATCAAGGGCTATCAAAAAGGGGTTGCCCTGGCTACCGACTGCAATGGCCGCATGGTTTACCTGGATCCTTATCAGGGAGGGATGATGGCGGTATGTGAAGGAGCACGCAATCTTGCCTGTGTAGGAGCTAAACCTCTAGCGCTTACCAACTGCCTCAATTTTGGGAGTCCCGAGAATCCACATATATACTGGCAGATGCAGGAAGCTATTAAAGGTATGTCCGAAGCAGCTAAAGTACTGGGTACACCGGTAGTTAGCGGCAATGTGAGCCTGTATAATGAAACTGTTGACGGAGCCATATTTCCTACTCCCGTGGTAGGTATGGTAGGATTATTAGAAGATATTGATAAACGCTGCCAGATGGCTTTCCAGGATGAAGGTGATCTGATAATACTTCTGGGTAGGGCTAGAGAGGAACTGGGCGGATCTGAATATTTGTTTGTCTGCCATGGGGTAGAAAAAGGGTCAGTACCAGAGATCGATCTGGAAGAGGAAAAGAATTTAATAAATCTGTTGCTAAGTCTTACGGAAGCGGATCTGGTAAAATCCTGCCATGATATTTCGGAAGGCGGCCTGGCAGCAGCCCTGGCCGAATCCTCCATCAAAGGTAGTACTGGCTTTAATGTAGATTTAGATTTTAAGGGGAGCAGGAAAGACCGGTTTCTCTTCTCAGAAGCGCCCAGCCGGGTAGTGGCTAGCCTGGACGAAAAGGATCTGACTGCGGTAAGAAACTTATCGGCTCAGTTTGGTATAGAAATAAGCATACTCGGTAAAGTGGGCGGAAATAAGATGATTTTCAATGACCATGGTATAGAATTCATCAACCTGGAAGTGCAGGATGCTGCAAAGATCTGGGGGGAGGCCATAGAATGCCACATGAAATAGGTGATAAGTTTAAAGACGAATGTGGGGTGTTCGGGGTCTTTTTGAACGAGCCGGAGAATGATACTGATGCAGCCACTACTGCTTTTTATGGTCTTTATGCTCTACAGCATCGGGGACAGGAGAGTGCCGGGATAGCAGTATCCAATGGCCATAAAATTCAGCTGCACAAAGGCATGGGACTGGTTACTGATGTAATCAAACCGGATATTATTAAAAAGCTGCAGGGCAATATAGCTATAGCTCATGTTCGCTATTCGACCACCGGAGAAAGCAGTATAGTCAATGCCCAGCCCATGGTTTTTCATTATTTGCAGGGAATGCTGGGGGTGGCTCATAACGGCAACCTGACTAATACGGTTGAATTGAGAAAACAGCTGGCTACCTATGGTTCGGTATTCCAAACTACTACCGACACGGAACTGGTGGCTAATCTTCTGGCCCGCTATTCACAGGATAAGCTGGAAGATGGTCTTACCAAATGTATGATAGATTTAAAAGGAGCATTTGCCCTGATAATACTAACTGAAGATCGTATGGTAGGAGTTCGTGACCATATGGGGATCCGACCGTTATGCCTGGGAGACTATCAGGGCAACTATGTGCTGGCATCTGAATCAGCAGCCCTGGATACCATTGGAGCTCAATTTATTAGGGATATCAAGCCTGGAGAGATTGTTATAATTGATAAAAATGGGTTGAAATCCAGCCAGGTGGTAAATTCTCCCCGCTGTGCCCACTGTGTGTTTGAATACATCTATTTTGCCAGGCCCGATAGCACCATGGATGGCTTAAATGTATACCAGGCCCGAAGGGAAATGGGTAAACAGCTGGCCCGAGAAAGCGATATAGATGCGGATATGGTTATTTCGGTACCTGATTCCGGCACAGCTGCTGCATTGGGTTATGCCGAAGAATCTGGAATTCCTTTTCAGGATGGCTTGATGAAAAATCGCTATGTGGGCAGGACATTTATACAACCAACCCAGAGTATGAGAGAATTAAGCGTTCGTCTTAAGCTGAATGCAGTCGGTAAAATAGTATCTGGGAAAAAATTGATAATGGTGGATGATTCCATTGTAAGAGGAACCACCAGTAAACAGATCGTGCAGATGCTCAGGGATGCGGGTGCCAAAGAAGTGCACATGGCAGTATCTTCACCCCCTACAAAATATCCCTGTTATTACGGTATAGATACCTCTCGCCGAGAAGAACTGATTGCCAGCAAGCTTGAAGTTGAAGAGATACAGCAGTTCATAGGGGCTGATAGCTTGAATTATCTCAGCCGGGAAGGAATGTTCAAGGCTATGGGAGGCAACTCTGAGAAATACTGTGATGCATGCTTTAGTGGTTTTTATCCGGCTGGAGTAGAAAGTTAGCTTGAGACGATTTGTAATTGGGTAAGGCAATAGAGATTGGGACACCTGAAGAGGTGACCGGTTATCATTGGGTTGGGAGGTTTAACATGGAGAAAACCGGGCTAAGTTATAAAGATGCCGGAGTCGATATAGATGCTGCAAACCAATCAGTGGATATGATCAAGAAATGGGTAGGCATGACCAGCAGACCGGAGGTGCTTACCGAGATAGGCTCTTTTGGCGGGCTTTTTGCCCTGGATACAGCCAGGTATAAAGAGCCGGTTCTAGTCTCCGGGACTGATGGTGTGGGTACTAAATTAAAAATAGCTCAGATGACAGGAATTAGTGATACTGTGGGTATAGATCTGGTGGCCATGTGTGTCAATGACATACTGGTACACGGGGCCGAACCCTTATTCTTTTTAGATTATATAGCGGTAGGTGAGCTAAAACCGGAGCTTATAGAATCTCTGGTTAAAGGTGTAAGCCAGGGCTGCCTGCAGGCAGGATGTGCATTAATCGGAGGCGAAACTGCAGAGATGCCAGGACTTTATGATGCAGACGAATATGATCTGGCAGGTTTTGCAGTAGGAGTAGTAGAACGTTCAAAAATAATAGATGGAAAAAAGATCAAGGATGAAGACGTGATCATCGCTCTTCCATCAACGGGTATACATTCTAACGGGTATTCACTGGCGCGTAAAGTACTGCTGGAACGAGCAGGTCTTAAAATGGATGATTATATCGAGGAATTGGGAAATACCCTGGGTGAAGTCCTCTTAACGCCTACTCGCATTTATGTAAAAACAGTTCTTGCCCTGCTGGAGGAAGTTGAAGTACATGGCATGGCTCATATAACCGGAGGAGGAATTGTAGAAAATCTGCAGCGTATTCTTCCCGAAGGAATAGGAGCGGTAATAGAGACTTCCCAGGTCACGGTGCCTACGATATTCGACCTGATGCAAAACCTGGGCCAGATACCGAAGGAAGAAATGTATCGTACCTTTAATATGGGTATCGGTTATATCCTGGTCATTTCCCCTGATAAGTTCAGTACCGCCCTAAAGCACTTGCGCGATAAAGGGGAAAAGCCGATAATTATAGGGAGAATTACCAGCCAGGAAAAAGGGGTGGTGGTGAAATGAAGCAGCTCATGGAAGCCAAGCACCTCAGGCTAGCGGTATTGGCATCTGGTAGAGGAAGTAATTTTGACGCTATATGTGAAGCGATAGATAAAAAGGTACTGGATGCTGAAATCTCAGTTTTAATTAGTGACAACCCCAATGCCCCGGCCCTGCAAAAAGCAGCTGCCAGAGGCATTGAGGCCTTACATATTAACCCCCGGGAGTTTGCCGGACGTGATGACTATGAAGCGGTTCTGGTTCGCGAACTAAGGGCAAGAAACGCAGACCTGGTGATCCTGGCCGGTTATATGAGGCTGGTGGGAAAGGTATTCTTGTCTGCCTTTGAAAACCGGGTACTAAATATTCATCCGGCCCTCTTGCCTTCTTTCCAGGGCCTGCATGCGCAGCAGCAAGCCCTTGATTATGGGGTCAGAATCAGTGGCTGTACAGTGCATATCGTTGACGAAGGAATGGATACCGGACCTATTATCCTGCAAAAGGAAGTGCCGGTTTATGACACAGATAATGAGGAGACCCTCTCTGAGAGGATACTTCTGGAAGAACACCAGATATACCAGCAGGCCTTGCAGCTGATAGCTGAAGGCCGGGTATGGATAGAAGGAAGAAGGGTATTCATACAAAAACAATCCGGGGAGGCTTAAGCTGACCTGGTTCATTATTTGGCGAGGCATGAATGTTCAGTTATTCAGGCCCTGGCCGCCTACAATAGTTTTATGATAAAGGGGGAGCCCGTCTATGAAGAGAGCCTTAATAAGTGTTTCTAATAAGGATGGAATTGTAGATTTTGCTCGGGGCCTGGAAGAAATAGGCTTCGAAATAGTATCTACTGGCGGAACATATCAGACTCTGCAGGACGCAGGGGTAAAGGTTATGAAAGTATCTGAACTTACCGGGTTTCCAGAAATCCTGGATGGAAGGGTAAAGACCCTGCATCCTAAAGTGCATGGTGGTATTTTAGCCCGGCGTACGGATGATCATCTGCAGCAGCTGCAAGATAATGAAATCGATACCATAGATATGATCTGTGTTAATCTCTATCCCTTCCGGGAAACAGTTAGCAAAGAACAGGTGAGTCTGGAAGATGCCATAGAGAACATCGATATTGGCGGCCCTACCATGATCAGGTCAGCGGCCAAGAATTACCATGATGTAATCGTAATAGTCAAGCCCGAGCTCTACCAACCGGTTTTAAAGACCCTGCAGGAACAGGGTGACCTAGGCTTAGATATGCGATTAAAGCTGGCTCTGGAAGCTTTCAGCCATACTGCCTCCTATGATGCCATGATAACTGCTTATCTCTCAAAGATAACGGGCACCGTTTTTGGTGATAATTTCGTACTGGCTGGTGAAAAGGTATATGAACTGCGTTATGGGGAAAATCCTCACCAGAGAGCATGTTTTTATCGTAATATGACTCCTGGTACCGGTTTGCCTGATGCTGTGCAGTTAAATGGCAAAGAATTATCATACAACAATATTATTGATGTGCAGGCGGCCTGGGCGCTGGCCAAGGAGTTTTCTGATCCAGCCTGTGTGATCATTAAACATACCAATCCCTGCGGTACCGCAGTAGGAAATGAACTGAGCGAAGCATATGACCGGGCTTTTGACGGAGATCCGGTTTCAGCTTTCGGGGGCATTATTGCTTTCAATAGGACCGTAGATGCAAAAACAGCCGAAAAAGCAGCCGGTCCTTTCATGGAAGCTATCATTGCTCCTGGTTATGAAGAAGCAGCCCTGACAATACTGCAGAGCAAGAAGAATCTGCGGGTTCTGGAACTCCCTATTAACCATGGAGAAGGTTTGCAGCTCAGGACGGTGGAAGGGGGATTTGTGCTGCAGGATCCTGATACCGACGATGTCGGTCCTGCTGATCTTAAAGTAGTGACTGATACTGCTCCCACCGATGAACAGATTAAGGATTTGCTCTTCGCCTGGAAAGTAGTCAAGCATGTTAAATCCAATGCTATTGTAGTGGCCAAAGACCACATGACACTGGGAGTCGGAGCAGGACAGATGAACCGGGTTGGCTCAGCTCTTATTGCTCTGGAGCAGGGTGGTGAGAAATGCCAGGGGGCGGTCATGGCTTCCGATGCCTTTTTCCCGTTTAAAGATACAGTGGAAATGGCTTCCCGCTACGGGATTAAGGCCATTATACAGCCAGGAGGTTCTATAAGAGATCAAGAGAGCATTGATGAATGTAATCGTCAGGGAATTGCTATGGTGTTTACAGATATACGGCATTTTAGACACTAAGAGATAAAAGCATAAGCCGAGTTTAGAACAGGGAGGTTTAAAATTGGGTAAGAAAGTACTGCTTATTGGGCAAGGGGGCAGGGAACACGCCCTGGCCTGGAAAATTGCTCAGAGCCCGGACCTGGAGAGGTTGTATGCTGCTCCTGGCAACCCGGGTATGGCTGAGTTGTGTGAATGCATTAATATTGAGGCCCATGACGTAGAAAAATTGCTGCAATTTGCACTGGCAGAGAATATCGATCTCACGGTAGTAGGCCCCGAGGCTCCTTTGATGGCAGGTATTGTAGATCGGTTTTGCGAAAATGGCCTTACTATCTTTGGACCTACTGCAGCTGCAGCAAAATTAGAAGGAAGCAAGGTTTTTACCAAGAACCTCTTTAACAAATATAGTATTCCAACGGCTAAATATGATATCTTCAGTGATATTGAACAAGCCCGGGAGCATATTAAAACCTATACTGACCTGGGAAAACCGGTGGTAATAAAAGCGGACGGGCTGGCCGCAGGTAAAGGCGTAGTTGTGGCAGCAGATTATCAAGAAGCCAGCCAGGCTATTGATTCCATAATGAGAGATAAAGAGTTTGGCACAGCCGGTGACAAGGTGGTTATAGAAGAATGCCTTTTCGGACAGGAGGTCAGCTTTTTTGCTATCAGTGATGGAAAGAATTTCGTACCACTGGTATCAGCTCAAGACCACAAACAGGTATTTGATAATGATCAAGGCCCCAATACCGGCGGCATGGGTGCGTACTGCAACCCTCCCATTTATACTCCGGAGCTGCATGCGGTAGTTCTGGATACTATTATTGCCCCGGTAGTTGAAGCGATGGCTGCCGAAGGGACTCCTTACCAGGGAGTATTATATGCTGGATTGATGATTACTGAAGAAGGTCCCAAGGTGCTGGAGTTTAATGCCCGGTTCGGAGACCCGGAAACGCAGGCGGTAATGCCCTTGATAAAAAGTGATATCCTTCCGCTGCTGGAGGCAGCAGCCCAGGGCCGTTTAGAAAACTATCAGGTTCAAATCGATACTGGAACCTGCATATGCGTAGTTCTGGCTTCAGGAGGCTATCCGGGCAGTTATGAAAAAGGCAAAATGATACAGGGGATTGATCAAGTAGATCCGGATACCCTTATTTTTCATGCAGGGACTGTTAAGAGAGACAATGGTTTTTATACCAGCGGTGGCCGGGTACTAGCCGTGGTTAGCCGGGGCGAAAATATTAAAAACGCCATTGATAAGGTTTACCAGGAAGTTAAGAAGATTAATTTCGATAACATGCATTATCGTACTGACATTGGGAGAAAAGCACTGATATAGGAGTAGATAATATGAATCCCAATCTAATTCCCTTTATAAGGGTAGGAGCATTCATAGCCCTGGCAGCTATGCTGCTGTACCTGCCGACCCGGGAATTTTTAAAAACAACTTTTATGCTGGGAATACCTTTTATCTTTATCCTGGCTTTTATGAAAAAGACCAGAAGGTACTCTTTACCCTGGATAACAGCTATAATACTAGCGGTTGTTACAGTAGGTGGATACATATACATGCTGACCGATTTGCCGCAGCGAATAGCCACCCATCAGATTGTCATTGATGGAACTGCATTGCTGACTGATGGTGAGTATGAGGCTGCTGCGGACAAATTCAGCGAACTTGAACAGTATGGCGATATAAATACTATGGATGAAAAACTAGCCCTGGTAGAAAAGGAAAAAGACGCTGCCTTTCTGCTGGAGCAGGCCAAGGTGCTGGTGCAATCCGGAGAAAAGGATCAAGCCCTGGTGCTTCTCGAATCTGTGCCTTCAGATACCAGAGCCCATAAGGAAGCAGCCGGACTGATAAAAACTTTAGAGGAGTAGGAGTAAGCGGATGGTTACACTTGAACAGGTCAAAGCAAATACTATGGTACAGGCCTACATGAGGCTGGGCAATGAGTACATCGGAACCCTGGGAGCCATTGAACATAATCTAAACCATGCGGAATATGTTTCCATGCTTAGTCACGAAATACTTAAGAAACTCGGTTTCTCCGAAAGACAGTCTGAGCTAGGGGCAATAGCGGGTTACCTGCATGATATAGGCAATCTGGTTAATCGCTATGGGCACGGTATGTCTGGTGCCCTGCTGGCGTTTGATACCTTGATGGAGATGGGTATGGATCCAGCAGAAATTGCGGCTGTTATGGGAGCCATAGGAAATCATGAGGAGCACGCAGGAGGTAACAGCGTTAATGTTATAGGAGCAGCTTTGATACTAGCTGATAAGTCGGATGTGCACCGTTCCCGGGTTAGAAAACATGAGATTTCTTCCTTTACTCCAAGGGATAGAGTAAACTATGCAGTAACCGATACTAACCTCCTGATCGATGCAGATAATAAACTTATTTCTTTGAAAATCGATATTGATACGGAAGTATGTTCAGTTATGGAGTATTTTGAGATATTTCTAACCAAAATGCTAATGTGCAGACGGGCAGCTCAATACCTCAATTGTGAATTTGCGCTGCTGGTAAACAATAACCGACTGTTATAAGGAGCAGATAAAGATGAGAAATAGGCAAATTCCAAGAGGATTGCGTGATTTACTGCCGGAAGAAGCAAAAGTGATGAGAAGCATGGAGAAAAAGGCCGCCCAGCTTTTTTCCAGCTATGCTTATGAAGAAGTTATGACACCAACTTTCGAGTTTCTCGAAGTGATTGAAGCAGGAAGAGGCAGCAGAAGGGAAGACTTATTTCTCTTCATGGACCGGGAGGGAGGCATCCTGTCCCTGCGGCCAGAAGTAACCGGGTCTATTGCCCGCATGGCATCTACCCACCTGCATGATGCTGATTTTCCTCGTCGGCTTTTCTATACCGCTAATGTATTTCGTCATGTGCAGCCCCAGTTGGCTCAATATCGGGAATTTAGACAGACCGGGGTAGAACTGCTGGGAGCAGCCGGCGTATGGGCAGATGCCGAGGTGGTAAATATTGCAGTAAAACTGCTGGAACGGATGGGTTTGGATAGATTTAAGATAAGTATCAATCAACTTCCTATATTTAACAGTATTCTGGACGACAGCGGCCTGAATGCTGAGGATCGGACTCTGGTTCGAAAACTGGTGGAGGATAAAGACCTGGTTGCACTGTCCAGCCTCTTAGAAGAGCTTCATATAGAAGATGATTTAAAAGATACTATTGCCGCCCTGCCAGTTTTACACGGGGGGCTGGAAGTGGTTCATCACATACCTTATGTAGAAAAAAACCGCAATGCATCAGCAGCAGTAGAAGAGCTGATGAAACTATACGATGCGTTAAAAATATATGGGGTTACATCTAATATTGTAGTAGATATGGGTGTACTTAGAAATCTAGATTATTATACCGGTCTGGTGTTTGAGGGTTATTCATCCAAACTGGGCTACGGCCTTCTGGGAGGAGGGCGCTATGATAACCTGCTCGGGCAGTTTGGATTGACCTGTCCCGCTACAGGTTTTGCCCTGCACATGGATCGCCTGGCTCTAGTTTTAAAATGCCGGGATGAAGAACAGGATCGGTATCTGGTGGGTGGAAATAATTATCCAGCCATGATAGAAAAATCAGAGCAACTGAGAGAACAGGGGTTCATTGTAGAAATGGATCTGGGGGAACACAGTCAAGCCCAGCTGGAGAAGAGAATCAGCGGACTAGATAATTGGACCCTCTTGTATTTGGAATAGGGGTACCACAGAGTTTTCCCGTATATATTAGGAGGAGAAAGATGCAGCAGGAATATTTAACTATTGCTTTATCAAAAGGAACCCTACTTAACCCAACTGTCGAACTGCTTCAAAAGGCTGGTCTGCCGGTCAGCGGATTGAGTGAAGACAGTCGCAATATGGTTTTTTCTTATGAGGATGAGGGTATTAAATATCTGATGTGCCGTCCTACTGATGTACCCACTTATGTAGAACAGGGTGCCGCTGATCTGGGAATAGTAGGTAAAGATGTCATTGTGGAACAGGCTAAAGACGTTTTCGAAATGGTAGATTTACAGTACGGTTACTGCCGCTTTGTGGTTGCAGTACCTGCCTATATGAAAGACAAACATATCCGGGAACTCAATTATCGGAGAGTTGCCAGCAAATTCCCCCTGATAGCAGAGAAATTCTTCCGCGAACAGGGACTGCAGGTAGATGTTATCAAGCTGCATGGTAACGTAGAACTTGCACCGTTGATGGGTCTGGCGGATATGATTGTAGACCTGGTTTCCACCGGGAGGACTCTTAAAGAGAATAACCTGGTAGAGCTGGTGAAAATAATGGATTCGACGACCAGGCTTATTTGTAATCGGGTCAGTTATAGGACTAAACACGAAAACATTCAGCCGCTTATAGAAAATATGCAGAAAATAGTGAAGGGTGGGGACAGCACATGAGATTGCGCAGAATCAAAGCCTCAAGTCAGGACTTACAAACTTTTCTACAATCTAATTATGATGATATGAAAAAGTATGAAGATATAGTACGGGAGATTGGTCAGGAAGTGAAACAACGGGGCAATCAGGCGGTATTTGATTTCAACTTGAAATTTGATGGTGCCCCCATAAACGAAGCAAATTTTATGGTTAGTGAAGCAGAGTTTGAAGCAGCCTATGATGATGTAGATGATGAGTATATTTTTGCGCTGCGGGCGGCCATTGATAACATAGCCGAGTTTCATTCCCGGCAGTTGAGAAATTCCTGGATGGAACCTGACCAGAGAGGTTGCATATTGGGGCAGATATATCGCCCCCTGGAAAGAGTGGGGATTTATGTGCCAGGAGGTACGGCAGCTTATCCTTCTTCGGTGCTGATGAATGCCATACCGGCACAGGTAGCGGGCGTAGAACAGATAGTGATGGTAAGTCCACCCGGGCAGGATGGTAAGATGAATCCTTATACCTTGGTAGCAGCTAATGAACTGGGTCTCCAGGAAGTATATAAGATGGGTGGCGCCCATGCCATTTTCGCTCTGGCCTGGGGAACTGATACGATAAGAAAGGTAGACTTGATAAGCGGACCAGGTAATATATATGTGACCCTGGCCAAGAAAATGGTTTATGGAGATGTAAATATCGATATGCTGGCTGGTCCGAGTGAGATACTGATCCTGGCCGATGAGTATGCCAACCCGGCATATTTAGCAGCAGATATGATGTCTCAAGCTGAACATGATGTACTCGCTAGAAGTATTCTGGTCAGTAATGATCCAGGATTATTAGATCGGGTAGAAGAGGAACTAAACCGGCAGATACAGGACCTTTCCCGCCGGGATATTGTTGAGCAGGCCCTCAACAGCTATGGGGCATTGATACTAGCAGATAATATGAAGGAAGCGTGTGAGGTCGCCAATCTCATAGCACCGGAACATTTAGAACTTATGGTTGAACATCCCTTTGATCTGCTCAGCAAAATAAAAAATGCCGGAGCAATTTTTATGGGCCGTTATACCCCTGAACCAGTTGGAGACTATTTTGCCGGCCCCAACCATATACTCCCTACCGGGGGAACTGCCCGGTTTTATTCGCCAGTCAGTGTCGATACTTTTATCAAGGCTTCCAGCTTGATATATTACTCGGAACAAGGAATAAAAGAGGATGCCGACGAAATTATTAAGCTGGCCCAGGTTGAGGGACTTAGTGCTCATGCTAATTCGGTGAGAGTTAGAAAGGATAGTGATAATTGATGGAAAGAGTAAGAACAGCGGAAGTACAAAGAAAAACCAGTGAAACAGAAGTTTTGCTGCAGTTAGACCTGGATGGAACAGGCAGCCATCAAATCGATACCGAGATTCCGTTCTTAAGCCATATGCTCACTTTACTTTCACTGCATAGTCTTTGTGATTTAAAGGTTACTGCCCGGGGAGACATCGAAGTAGATGACCATCATACCGTAGAAGATATTGGGATATGTTTGGGGCAGGCATTGGATCAGGCCCTAAGGGAAAAAAGAGGTATCCGCAGGTATGGGGAAGCAACCATACCAATGGATGAAGCTTTGAGCAGGGTAGTGTTAGATCTATCCGGCCGATCAGCGTTAATTTATAATGTCGAATTAGAAAGGAACTCAATTGGGAATTTTGCCACGGAAAATGCCCAGGAGTTCTTTAAGGCAGTAGCCAATAGCGCTCGGATGGGTATACATATTGATGTTATAAGAGGAACTAATTCCCATCATATACTAGAATCAATTTTTAAAGCATTTGCCCGCGCTTTAAAGGCGGCCGTAGAAATAGAACCGCGTATGGAAGGAATATGGTCATCCAAAGGTAAGCTTTAAAAGAACAGAAGTAATTAGGTAAGGTTTAAGTCCGGGGGGAGTAAATTTGATAGCTATAATAGACTATGGGGTTGGCAATCTGGCCAGTGTCAGGAATGCTTTTATAAAGCTTGGTTTTGAAGCAGCTATAACCAGCAGCAGTGAGGAAATACTGAAGGCGGACCGGGTAGTGCTTCCGGGAGTTGGCGCTTTTGCTGATGCTATGGATAACCTGCGCCGCTATGGACTGGATGGTACAGTAAAACAAGTGGTACAGCAGGGCACACCATTTTTGGGTGTATGTTTGGGTTTGCATTTGCTTTTCACTCAAGGTGAGGAACACGGTATACACGAAGGTTTGGATATTATGAAAGGCCGGGTAGTGAAATTTCAGCTGCCACGTCAATACAAGGTGCCGCACATGGGCTGGAATCAAGTTTGGCCCAGGGAAGACAGCCGGCTGTTTAGAGGCCTGCCTGCAGGCAGCCACTTCTATTTTGTACATTCCTATTATGTGCTTCCAGATGATGATGCGGTTATAGCTGCCCACAGTGATTATGGAATGGATTTTGTGTGTGCGGTGGAACATAAAAATATATTTGCCACCCAGTTTCATCCCGAGAAATCAGGGCAGGTAGGGTTGCAGGTGCTGCAGAACTTTGCCAGTCTTTGATGATAGCCTGATAAAGATATTCAGACTCGTTGGTGGCCGGTCTTTAGTTAGAAGAATACCAAACTGCACGTTTCTGTTAGGATAAAGCCATGCAGCGAAGTCTCTGAATGCTTGCCCGCTGTACTCTGTTTAAGACAGATCCTCCCTGGCCAGGTGATACTAATCTTAAGCCTTTTGAAACTGGCCGAGTAAAAATTATGATGAGGTGTAGTAAAGATGATTATATATCCCGCTATTGACCTTAAAGATGGCCAGTGTGTTAGGCTGGTACAGGGCAGAGCCGATGCCAAGACTGTATACTCCAATACTCCTGCCCAGGTGGCAGCATCCTTTCAAAAGCAGGGAGCGGCCTATCTTCATGTTGTCGATTTAGACGGAGCATTTACCGGCAGTCCTCAAAATGCAGCTGCCATTGAAGCAATTGCAGCCAGTATCAATATTCCTTTCCAGGTAGGAGGAGGACTACGCAGTGTAGATGATGTGCAGAGGGTATTGGATTTAGGTGCCACCCGGGCTATTGTGGGGACTAGCGCCGTAAAGAGTCCGGATTTTGTAAAAAAACTGCTGGATCGTTTTGGGACCGAGCAGATAGTACTGGGCATAGATGCCCGAGAGGGTATGGTTGCGGTAGAGGGATGGGTAGAGACATCTGCCTTAAGCGCCTTGGAATTCGGGGATAGTATGAAGAACATAGGGGTTACTACCTGTGTCTTTACTGATATCAGCCGCGATGGCCTTTTAAATGGCCCTAACCTGGATTCGACCCGGCAGATGGCTGAAAAAACCGGTCTTAAAATCATTGCTTCAGGAGGGGTATCCAGCCCGCAGAATATAAAGGATCTTAAGGCTGTCGAACCCTTCGGAGTGGTGGGTGCGATTATCGGCAAAGCATTATATGATGGTAAAATAAATCTATTGCAGGCACTAGAAGCCGCAGACGATTGATCAAGATGTAAAAGCTTGAGGAGGGGAGCATATGCTGGCCAAGCGAATAATTCCCTGTCTGGATGTTCATGAGGGCAGAGTAGTAAAAGGGATTAATTTTGTAAACCTGCAGGATGCAGGAGACCCGGTAGAACTGGCCGCGTTCTATGATCGGGAAGGTGCTGATGAATTGGTTTTTCTTGATATCAGCGCATCCCACGAAGGCAGAAAAACTATGATCGATGTAGTGCGGGAGACGGCCCGACAGGTATTTATACCTTTCGCAGTAGGCGGTGGGATTGGGAATATCGATGACATCCGCAGCATACTGATTGCTGGAGCAGACAAAGTATCGATCAATTCGTCAGCAGTAAGAAATCCGGCTCTGATTGGAGAAGGAGCACTGAAATTCGGAAGCCAGTGTATAGTAGTGGCTATCGACGCCCGTATGAAGGGCGACAGATGGGAAGTATATATAAACGGGGGAAGAGTACCCACCGGCCTGGATGCTGTAGAGTGGGCTCAGAAGGCTGAAAGGCTGGGAGCAGGAGAGATTCTGCTAACCAGTATGGATAAGGATGGAACTAAAGATGGCTACGACCTGAAACTGACTCATGCCATCAGTGATTCAGTCGGCATACCGGTTATAGCTTCAGGGGGAGCAGGAAATCTGCAGCACCTCTATGAGGGGATAGAATATGGCCTAGCAGATGCGGTTTTGTGTGCATCCATTTTTCATTATCGTGAATGTACCATAGAGGAAGCAAAAAAATATTTAAAAGAAAAAGGAGTTCCGGTCAGATAATGATAGAAAAAATTGATTTTCAAAAACAGGGGGGACTAATTCCGGCAGTTGTTCAGGACTATACCAGCGGTCAGGTACTTATGCTGGCTTACATGAATAAAGAAGCCCTCACCAGGACGATTGAAACAGGTAAGACCTGGTTTTACTCCCGCAGCCGGCAGGAACTGTGGATGAAAGGGGAAAGCTCAGGCCACGTGCAGGAAGTTAAAGAGATATTATATGATTGTGATGAAGATTCGGTGTTAATAAAAGTACAACAGACCGGGGTGGCTTGCCATACCGGGCATTATTCCTGCTTTTTCAGAAATATGGCCGGTCAGGAAGTGGAAGAACAGGTTTTTGATATGAACCGGATTTATGAGTCTGCCGCAAGCAGCCCGGCTATATTATACGAGCTTTATGAAATTATTAAGGACCGCCAGATTAAAATGCCGGAAGGATCTTATACTACTTACCTGTTCAAACAGGGATTGGATAAGATTCTTAAAAAGGTAGGGGAGGAGAATGCAGAAGTTATCATAGCGGCCAAGAACCGAGAAAAATCGGAAGTTATATATGAAACCTCGGATTTAATATATCATCTTCTGGTTCTATTGGTGGAACAGGGAGTCGATCTGGGAGAAATATTTGCTGAACTAAAATCACGCCGATGAGTTACAAAGACGGTTCCCTTGATTATTAGGGAGCTTATAAGAAATGTAGAATTAATTTATACATGTGATGATTAAGCTGACCCATAAGCAATCTTGATGGTTGATAATTAGGCTTGCTGCCTTAGCAACAGGGGCAGTGACAATATAGACTTACCCGGAAGGGTACCTCTGTACTTAAATAGAGTGCCAGGTAGCATCAGGATTGAGGCTTGACCGGGGACAGCAACTGTTTATCACAGAGGGAGCAATGTCTCGAACGCCAGCAGCAGCATCTGTGCTCCTAAGAAAAAGTATTATACGGGTCGATTTTCTTCAGCCGGGTAAACTCGAATCCGGTCAATCCGCATCCCTTTCATTTTAACAACCTCCAACCTGCTGCTGCCCACATACACCACATCTCCTTCGTGGGGCTTTTTCCCAATTTTCTCTAATACCAGACCCGCCAGAGTGTTGTATTCATCACTGTCAGATACATTCAACCCCAGTTTTTCCACCACGTCGTCTATGATCATCCGGCCGCTCACCAGCAGCGACCCATCTTCTTCTCGTTCCAAATCGGGGTCTTCATGATCGAATTCATCCTGTATTTCTCCCACTAGTTCCTCGAGTACATTTTCCAGGGTTACTATGCCAGCAATTTCACCATATTCGCCTATTACTATAGCTAAATGCTGGTGATGGCGCTGAAACTCGGTCAGCATACGATCTAAGGTCATACTTTCCGGTATAAAAAGGGCTTCACGCTTAATATCACTGATGTTAGATACTTTTTCCATATCCATGTAGATCAGGTCTTTAATATTGACTACTCCTAATAATCGGTCCGGGTTGCCTTCACAAAGCGGAAAGCGAGTATGACCTGCTTCCCGGGCCCGTTCGATATTTTCATGAACACTTATGGTGGTATCCAGATATACCACTTCCGGGCGGGGTACCATAATATCATAAGCGACCAGCCTTTCAAAACGGAACACATTTTGCAGCAAATCTTTTTCAACCTGTCTGATCTGGCCGTCATTATAGCTATCTGTAATAATCATGCTTATTTCTTCTTCAGTATGGGTTAGAGCTCCTTCGGTGTTAGGCTGAAAACCCATCCAGGTGACTACCCGGTTGGCAGAATTATTTAAAAGCGCCACCGCAGGATAAAATATTCGGTAAAAAATGCGCATGGTCGGCGCGAGTTTAAGAGATACGGACTCTGCTCTCTGTATAGAAAACGTTTTGGGGGCTTGTTCTCCGAACACCACATGAGCAAAAGTGATCAGACTGAATGCTATAATAAATGAGATAGAACTTAGCAGGGTATCAGATGTTAGGCCCCAGTTAAAAAACAAGGGTCGGATCAGGTCACCTATGGCTGGCTCTCCCAGCCATCCTAAGCCGAGACTGGCCAGGGTTATACCCAGTTGACTCACAGAGAGATAGGCATCGATATTTTCTATACATTCCCGTACCGCCAGAGCCTTTTTATTACCTTCCGCGATTAACTGGGATATTCGGGTAGGCCTTACTTTTACAAATGCAAACTCTGCTGCCACAAAAACCCCGTTAAGAATAATCAGGATTAGGGCACCTGATATTTTTATTATACTCATCAACAATTCCAATAAACTTCATCCTTCCAGGTCAAATTAATGGTTAAGGGATAAGCATAGTCTGCCCTTTAATACTTAGAGTGATGACTGATTAATATGTACCAGCTTAAAGACTTGTATTCATAATATCAGATTTTATGGGCATATTTAACTATTTTCCTTATCCAGGTTACAATTTGTAAGGCCCTGGGAGTAAAAACATCCAAATAAATTAACTATCAACAAGAACATATCCAAAAGAGAAAGGATATACATATATTAGGTATTAGATTTATATGTGGCAATAAAGGATAATTCTGCATTAACAGTTTGTCGCCCAGGCGGGGGGAAAATAAATGATAACATCGTTTAAACAATATATTAAAGTACCCAGGGTTAAGCCGGATTTTTACAATTGTCCTGACAGCTTCAGCTTTAAAGATTTGTTAGCTATATTCTTTACGCTGGGGTTCTTCTATGCATGTTATAAGGCCTTAACTCAACCTCAAGCATTAGAACTTGTCAAAGCTATTGCTTATCTGATGGCAATAATACTGGGTGGATATTTTGGACATGAGATAACTGCTGCAATAATTCATGAAAAATACAAGACTAATAACTACGGTTATAGCAACAGTTACTCCTATGAAAATGAGATGAGCTGTGGCACTTCGGGTCAGGAAAATTCGGGTATTGATGCTCAAATTTGAGCCGAGGGTGGGTCAATAACTGGCAAATAGGTTATTCATCACGGGTTTTTTGTCGCAGGGTATCAAGCTCATAATCTATCCTGGCACTTAGCACCTGCAGATCTTTGTCATCAATCATGCCACGTCGCATAGCTTCCTGCAGGGCGCTTTTCTCCGTCTGCAAAGCCTGGATACGGGCCTTATTCTCCAGGTTCATACTTAAAATAATCTCGTTCTGGTTCATGGTATCCAGAAGTTGTTCTATATCCTCCAGCCTTTCCGTATATTCCTGGTGAAGAACATCGTAGGTGCTGGAAGTTATTGATTTATTATTTCTTAAGCGCTGCAGTTCCTTTATCGCTGCTTCACCGGCTAGAAGCTGACTGGCCAGGCGACCATATTCAGCTAGCAGTGTGACTTTGTTAGCAAGCCCCAGACTTCTGATTAATGGTTTGATACTAAGACCCTGAACCAGCAGAGATACCAGGACTACTCCAAAGGTAAGCACCAGAAGTTCACCCCGGTAAGGGAAATTGGTACCAAGACCTAATACCAGGGCCATGGGAATGGCTCCCCGTAATCCACCCCAGAAGAGCACATGCTGCCAGCTGAAAGGAATATCCCCCTTGAACCTGTTTACCAGTGGCGATAACAGGTAAACTGCTGCTGCTCTGCCCACAAGAACTACCGGTATTGCCAGCAATATATCGGTTCCTCGCTGGGTAAGGTCAAATAGAGCAACTTCAAAACCTACCAGCAAAAATACTATAGAATTAACTGCAAAGGCCAGATACTCCCAAAAAGAATTCACAGCCAGACGAGTAGAAGCACTCATACCAGTTCGCATTCCATAGCTGCCCATCACCAGTCCCGCAGTCACTACCGCTATTACCCCTGATACATGCAGGGTTTCAGCGCTTAAATAGGCGCCAAATGCTGCTATGGTGGTAAGCATGATTTCAAACAAATGGTCATCATATTCTCGGGTCAGCCGTGAAGCCACAAAACCAATACCCCCTCCCACTAGTACACCTCCAAAAACCACCAGGATAAAGGACTGAATCCCCCCCAGTATAGAGATTTCTTGACCAGAGGCATAGTTAACCAGCAGGGTAAATAAGACTATTGCTACGCCATCGTTAAAAAGACTTTCAGATTCCATAATCAGGGAAAGACGCTTGCCTACGCCCAGTTCTTTAAAAATAGCAATAACGGATATGGGATCAGTAGGCGATATCAGTGCTCCAAATACTAAACCTACTGCCAGTGGGATATGGAGTAACCAGGAGATGGAATAACCCACTACTATAGTAGAAATAAGTGTACCAACCAGAGCAAAAATCGTAATAGGCAGAGCATTTTCTTTTAAAAGTCTGGCCCGGATATTAATGGCAGATTCAAATAAAAGAGGAGGCAGAAAAACCGTGAATAAGATATGCGGTTCCAGCTCTATCTGGGGTAGGACATGAAAAGGCGCGATTATTAAACCGGTTATAACCAGGGCCAGAGCATAAGGTATCCTTATAAAACGTCCTACCATAGCCACCATAGTAGCTATAACCATGAGCCAGAAAAAGGCTGTAAAGTTGAAAGCACCGGTTTCAGCTATTGAGAAAATAAAAATATTAAATCACTTCCCTTGGGGTGGACACGGGGACGGTTCTCTTGTCCACCTTTCCACCTTTTGACGTAACTATATGGTATGGTTTGCGGATTGAAACTCATTTTTTCTTACATATCTTATGAACAGTACTTTTACTCAAATTAAACAGATCGGCTATTTTTCGAATCGAAGAGTTTGACCCCTGGTGTATGTCTTTAATAAGACTATCTCGAATTTCCCTATTTTCTCTAGAATTTATATCTTCTAACTTGATTCCATTTTCATCTAAATAGTGTACTACATATTCAGAGTCTATTTCACTATCAAAATCCATATTATCTGAACAATCCAAGAAAACCTCATCTGTTGCCTGTTCCGAAAACTGAATAAACAATTTCTGTGCTATGTTTACAGAATGTTCAGAAAACATTTCTAAAATTCTATCTATTTTGATAATTCTCGAATACTCTGTATTTATATCCAGATACGAGTTATAGCTGCTCCACCTATAATCACGCATATCGTTTACCAGTCCGGCCTTTATTGGATTCCTATGAATATACCTGATGGCAGCTAACAGATAGGCGTCTGTTTCTATAGGTTCGCTTTTGTATCTGTCTTGAAAAAGGTGACCTGTTCTTTTATACTTGCGGTTATAGTAATATACATAGGAGGTATTTATTATTTTCATTATTTGTGATAATTCTTCATTCATTTCATCTATTAACAAGTGAACATGGTTATCCATTAAACAAAAACCATAGATAAGCCATTTGCTTTGTGGGTTTTTACGCTCCAGGATTTGAATAAATTTTTCTCGGTCCTTATCGTCGGTAAAGATATTTTTCTTCTCATTTCCTCTTATCATAACGTGGTAAATTCCACTGGAACTTTTAATTCGTATACTTCTTGTCATAACTATCACCCACTTATATGATATCAGCTATTCGGAAAGTGGACAAGAGAACCGTCCCCGTGTCCACCTAAACCAGAAAAAACAAAAGAGGGTTCAAACCCTCTATTTTTCTATGGTGCGGATGAAGGGACTCGAACCCCCACGCCTCGCAGCGCCAGATCCTAAGTCTGGTGCGTCTGCCAATTCCGCCACATCCGCATGAAAAGTGTTGTCTTATGGGGTCGGCGACCCTCTGTCAACTAACGTCAGGATACAATAATTCTAACGTACTTAACTATTATATGGGGATTTGATTATGCTGTCAATTCCATGAATATGGTTGCATATCGACTTCTGAGCCTCGGAGGTGTATGATTAAGCTGTAAGTAAGAGATAAACCGCCAGGAGGTGAGCATGTGTTTGGCTTAATAGGTAACTTTGGACCCTGGGAATTAGGCTTTATTTTGGTAATTGTATTAATAATATTTGGACCTGGGAAGCTTCCCCAACTGGGCGATTCAGTTGGCAAAGCTTTGAGCAACTTCCGCAAAGCACGGGAGGATGATGAAAAGGCGATTGAGGATTAGGCTTATTAACTATAAGGTGAGATAAGAATAAATAAAGCCATACAAAAGCCACGAGCTCTGCCACCGTGGCTTTTTTGCTTCTATTGAAGGAATATGAGGCCGATCAGATAGTAATCATGAAGTAAAAATTAGCACGATACAAACTGAAGTAAGAAATTAGGCAAGCTTATTCAGCATTAAACTCTTGCCGGAGGACTATCTGCTTTACCTTTCAAGTGATTATGTCTAACTCTAAATTACTGGATTCAACCCGGGATCGTAAGGCTTTATATCCAGAACCGGTGTACCGTCCAGCATATCAACCCCTTTTATCATCACCTGGTTTCCTTCCACCCTCAGCAGTTCTACAATCGATAACCCTATTCCATTAGGGCGATGGGGTGAACGGGTAGCGAAAACCCCACGGGGTCCTGGACTGCCGCCCCTCGGTCTATCAACGAGCAGTTCATAGCCGGAAGATTGATCAAAATGAAATAATACAATTATATAAGAATACTTATCCAGATTCAGCAGACCGGTGCTGAATTCCTCTTTTATTTCGATTACTGCTTCCAGGTCAGGGACATGGATGCTCTGTTGCGGAATTTCAGCTGTAGTCTTAAATGGTGAACGGACATGACCGATGGGCCGGAATATTATCTCATCCATATGCGTACTCCTTTCGGGGCAGGTATTCACAACAGATTAAAACTGATTAATTAAGATATCAAGGAAAACTGGCAACACTGGCACGCTGTTATTTTATGTGCATTTATTAAATTTTACGATTTATTCTATTTAACAGGCTGCCCCGCTTAATAGTATCAATTCCGAATTTACTCTTCATATCATCTATTATTTGATCTAGAGTATCGTTTTCATCTACAAAAAGAGCCGGTTGTTCTATAGTCCGGTCATTCAATTTGCTGCAGTTTAGTCCTAACAAACGAAGACATTCTCCTGCCAGGCCGGATTTGTGGTACAGATTAAGGGCTATTTTATAGATGGTAAGGTCAGCATCCACGCCTTGCTGCAGGGTCTGGCTGCGGGTCAAGGTCTGGAAGTCGGGGGTGCGCATTTTGATGGTAACGGTATGGGCTATAAGCGAGGCATGTCTTACTCGGTAAGCTACCTGACAGCTCAATTCCAGCAGCAGGTGCTCGATTTCTTTTTGGTCGTCCAGGTCCTGAGGGAAGGTTATTTCATTTCCAATAGACTTTTGTTCTGACCTTGATAACACCGGTCTGGAATCCTGCCCCCTGCAGAGTTGGATATAAAAGTCGGTATTTGATCCTAGAATCGCTTCCAACTTGAAGCGCGGATATAACAGCAGGTCGGAAGCAGTAGCAATACCTGCCTGCTTTAATCGTTGAGCAGTTTTGCTGCCTATCCCCCATATCTCGTTTACAGGAAGCAAGGGTAAAATTTCCCTTACCTGCTCCTCGCCCAATTCCAATAGACCATTTGGTTTGCCGAGATTAGTGGCCAATTTAGCCAGGAATTTATTGGCTGCAATACCTACTGATATCAACAGGCCAGTCTCCTCCCATACATCTTGTTTTATCAATTGAGCGATTTGAGTAGAGCTGCCGAACAAACTATGGCAGCCGGAAACGTCGAGGAAAGCCTCGTCTATGGAAAGGGGCTCTATAACAGGCGAGTACCTATGAAGAATGGCAAAGACCTGTTGTGAAGCCTTAATATATTTAGGAATGTCGGGTGGGAGAAAAATGGCCTGCGGGCAAAGCCGGTAGGCCTGGTTTGCAGGCATGGCCGAATATATTCCATACTTCCTGGCTTCATATGAACAGGTAGAAACCACGCCCCGACTTCCAGGACGTCCACCAACGATGACCGGTTTTCCACGCAGAGCAGGTTGATCCCGCTGTTCAACTGAAGCATAAAAAGCGTCTAGATCGCAGTGAAGGATGTCCATAACTATACCTCGAACAGATGTTTGAATTAATTATACTATAGACCGAAAGGGGTAACCAGGGCGAAAAAATTCTGCAGCATCTTGTGCAAAATTCCACTTTGTGTGACATGTTTGATGCAATTTGTTGATAAATAAGGACACAGGTCGTATAATTCTAAAAAAAAAATGGTAATTTAGGTTAATATTTATGGCATATCTTTGTTATAATAAAAATGATATATCCACCAGGAAAACTGAATAAGGAAAGGAGCGACACGTGAGTACGATATTGATACTGTCTCCGATAATCCTGGTTGCGATAGCTGCGGTCATATTTATCCTGGCGGTAAAGTCAAGGGATAAAAAGAATGAAACCCAGAGAAAGATCATGCAGAGTGGAGACAGAGGGGAACTAAAAGTTCAACAAGTATTATCTAATTTGGAGAATCCGAAATCGCGTTATAGAGTCTATCATAACATCAAACTGGGGCCCGATGATGAGCATACTAATGAATACGATACTTTAGTAGTAGGGCCTAATGGAATATTCCACATAGAAACCAAGAATTACGGCGGAGAACGCGGTGGAATAATTGATGTTGACAGCAATGGGAATTGGATCCTGCATAAAAAAAGCGGATACTCCAAGATCATTACCAATCCTGCAGGACAGCTTGATTCACACGAATATCGTCTGCAGGGCTTTCTGAAAAAAGTAGTAGGTGTAAGAAATTTGCCTACGCAGGGGATTGTGGTGTTATCATGTGATAACATTACGGTACGTTATAATAAAAAATTAGAAAATGAATTAACGGTTTTAGGCCGTCATGAATTGGTAGGATATATCAAAAACTACAAAAGCGGCAAAAAATTACTGTATCCTCGTACAATAAATAAGATTTGCAAGAATATCGAATCTATGAATAACATGGCTAAAGCAAATTAATACGGGGTTGAATTATCAGGTTAATCTATTATCCAGTATTATTGATTTTTTTATCTTTTCGTTGTGATTACCTGAATGTTAGTACAGGTAGAATAGAAAAATATCTGAGTGTATACCGGGGTAACCCTGTTTACGTTAGATGGTCAACAGTGGTTTGATTAAAAAAGTTGTTAAAAAGCTATTAACCCAAATTTATTATTAACCGTTGGTATGTTTTGAATGATTATTAGGACCTGCCCGGTTGCTGTCCATTAAGAGATTAACTTGATTAAAAGCAAAGGAAGATGGTTTCAAGCCATCTTCCTTTTTTTGGGTGTAGGGCTGATGAATATCGTTGGAGCAATAGAGTAACTGTTATAAATGGTATTAATGGGGGGATGGCCTTGCTTTTTGAAGAGTAAAATCCTAAGAATCTGAGTATTACGCTGGTTATAATTTAACGGAATTTGCTGACATGGCAACGCCCATAACAAGTATTTATGGCTCATATTAAATAGGCAGATATTTACATAGTCATTCCCTATAGACTCCATAAGACGAAAAATGTGATATTATTAAAATTAATATTAATCGACACGGAGGTAGCGATTTCGTTGGGAGGACGAAATTGACATAAAAAGAGGAAAAGGAGTTGTAATGTATGAAGGAAACTGTAGGAAGGGGTCGCTGGGCTTCCAAAGCCGGGTTCGTACTGGCTGCGGCGGGATCAGCAGTCGGCCTGGGGAACTTGTGGAAATTTCCCTATATGGCTGGTGAAAACGGAGGGGCCGTATTTGTACTAGTTTATCTGTTGATTCTGGTGCTTATAGGGATGACTGTAATGCTGGCCGAATTGACAGTAGGTCGTCACACTCAGCTGGACGCTCTGGGAGCTTATAAAAAGCTGAGCGCAAAGTGGGCCTGGGTTGGCGGAATGGGTGTTTTATGCGCATTCTTGATAATGGCCTTCTATACTGTGGTAGGTGGCTGGGCTATCAAATATTTCATTGGCTCATTTGCCAGTGCTGCAGCAAACATCGATTTTGTTGGTTTTATTACCGCACCTGTCGAACCGATTATCTATACCCTTATATTTTGTTTGCTGACCTGGGTTATAGTATTCTATGGCATAGGCGGTGGTATTGAAAAAGCCAGCAAAATAATGATGCCGCTGTTATTCATATTTATAATAATAATCGCTATCAGATCCTGTACCCTGCCTGGTGCAGGAGCAGGGCTTGATTACTATCTCAACCCTGATCTTTCTAAAATTAACGGAGGAGTAATTCTGGCCGCCATGGGTCAGGTGTTCTTCTCACTGAGTCTGGGCATGGGCTGTATGATTACTTATGGCAGCTATCTTGACCGGAACAGCAGTCTCACCCAGAGTGCCTGGATGATTCCCGCTCTGGATACTGGGGTAGCGTTCCTGGCTGGTCTGGCCATATTCCCAGCTGTTTTTGCTTTCGGGATGCAGCCGGATGCAGGCCCGGGACTGATGTTCGGGATTTTGCCGCAGGTCTTTGCTCAGATGCCGGCTGGAACATTCTTTGCCGCCATATTTTTCCTGCTGGTAATTTTTGCGGCACTTACCTCGGCTATTTCTCTGTTAGAGGTAGTAACTGCCTATTTTGTTGATGAAAAAGCGATAAAGAGAAGCGGGGCATCCATAATCGGCATATTAGGTATATTTATACTGGCTGTTCCTTGTTCCTTATCTATGGGATCATTGGCTGGAGTTCACATTATTCCGGAAATAGCAGCCATGAACATTCCGGCTATGGGTTTCTTTGATGCTTTTGATTTTCTTACTTCTAAAGTGATGCTTCCCCTGGGTGGGTTGCTGCTATGTATCTTTGTGGGCTGGGTATGGGGTACTGACAACGCTATCAACGAAATTACTGATGGTGGATTCAGTTCTTTCTCCCTGGCAGGAATATGGAGTGTACTAGTGAAATTTGTTGCGCCGATAGCAATATTCCTGGTATTCCTCAGCGGTTTTGGAGTTATTTAATACCAATTGTCATCGGTCTGAGGCCGCGCGCGAGCGCGGCCTTTCTATTATAGTTTTCATGTAGAAAAAACTTCAGGGAATATATCAGAATGATTAGCTATGCTTCAGGAAAACATAAACTAAGTGGTTTTCGGGGGCATTTTTTTATTTAAAATCACCTGGAAAGCTCGTAAATATGAACCGGGGTGATATTATGAAAAAACATAGATTAAGAATCCTAGTGATTATATTAATCATATTATTCTTACCAGGACTAGTTAGTGGTTGTTCTGGTGGTAAGGAAGCTGAGAAAAAGCCCTCTTCCAGTTCGGAAAAAGCAGCAGATCTGCCACCAGCCTTAAAATCTATTCGTTCAGAGCTGGAAGGATTAATTGCCCAGTTAGAACAAACCGTTCAGATACTGTCTGGAAAATCAACTCAGGATGAACAGCAGTCTGGTGAAGAGGGAGGAGAGCAGCAGAATGGGGGTCAGGGCCAACAGGAGTCCTCATCCGCATCGGGGCAGAAAGAGTCCCCTTCATCCAAGATACAGGATACCTGGAGTAAAATAAATGATAGCGTCAAAAAGGTACATCAGAATTGGAATGATGCAGAAGCTGCGGTGGTAAAAGAAGGGCTCAGTACTGACATACGAGATAAATTTGAAAAAGCCCTGGAGGAACTCACCATAAAAACGGATGAAAGAAACATAGAGGAGAGTGTGTTTGCTGCT
The DNA here is from genome assembly GCA_016841425.1 of Syntrophomonas sp. Lineage (GTDB taxonomy): Bacteria > Bacillota > Syntrophomonadia > Syntrophomonadales > Syntrophomonadaceae > JAAYJK01. The sequence continues at coordinate 190,827 of JAENZE010000001.1, forward strand.
ATTGAGGTTTACCGTTATTACCCTGATATGGTTGAATTATTTGATAGCAAGATACCGGCTGAATTTTTCCGACTAAGATATGAGGTTATGTTGATAAAAGCCGAATCCGGACGGGGAAACTGGGAACAAGCCAGGGCTGAATTGCCCAATTTAAAGGCACAGTGGAATATCCTGAAGAAAAATGAAGCTATAAAGAATGAAGACATCAGCAAAAAAACAGAAAACTCCCTTAATGATTTAGGGGATGCGGTGGAAAAACAAGAGGCTTGTCTGGTAGAAATAAAGAGTGAAATTGTGATGAAGAATATGGATGCCTTGGAAAAGAAACTAAATACTTCTATGTAAATGTTCACTAGATATTCAAACACTAGAAGCCGATCAGCCCGTATGAGCTGATTGGCTTTTCCTTGTGCACCATGAGATGTTTTGCATCAGCTTGGAATATTTAATATTGCCGGTCTATTTTACTTATGGATTTGCTTGACAATGGCTCACTTATGCAATACAATAATAGTGCATTAATAAACTAATGCACTATATAACTGGGGGTGAAGGTTATGGACTTTGATAATTCCCAGCCCATATACATGCAGATAATCGATGAATACAAAAAGAGCATTATCAGGAATGAACTTAAGAAGGGGGATAAAATACCATCCCAGAGAGAATATGCCCAGATGGTGCGTGTAAACCCGAATACGGTCCAAAGGGCTTACCGGGAGATGGAAAGTATGAATATGGTTGAGACATTAAGGGGACAGGGGACGTTTATCATTGCAGGGGAGCAGATGAGGGAGCTAATGGTAAAGGATATGGCAGGCAAGCTTATGAAGCACTTTATTAGTGAAATGCGTTCTCTCGGATATGAAGATATGGTGACGCTGGATATGCTTAAACATGAGTTTGAAAGCTTGGAGGATGAGTAATTTGATAGATTTTAGGAATGTTAGTAAGAGGTTTGGGCAGGTAATTGCATTGGATAACATAAGTATTGATTTTTCGCAAGGAAGCATCACCGGTCTCTTTGGCCCCAATGGAGCAGGCAAATCCACTATCATGAAGCTCATAGCTGGTATTAACTACCCTGATCAAGGTGAGGTCAGGGTGGATGGAGAGTTTCCCCGGGCTAAACGTCAGTCTATCGCGTACCTGCCCGAGATAGACCACCTTTATCCATGGTGGACACTAAAACAGGCAGCCAATTTCATCAGTACCTTTTATCAGGATTGGGATGAACTTCGTTATAAAGATCTTATCCCCTTTTTGAACCTGGAGGAGCAGATGATAATGGGGAAAATCTCCAAGGGCCAGCGTGCTAAATGCAAGCTTCTGCTGGTTTTGGCCCGGAAAGCTCCTTATCTGCTGCTGGACGAACCTTTCTCTGGTATTGATCTCTTGACCCGAGAAGAAATTGCCGACGCTTTGCTGAGAGGTTATCGAGAAGGGGAACAAGCCATAATTATTTCTACCCATGAAATAGATGAGATCGAAAGTCTGGTAGATAAGGTTGCGTTCATCGATCAGGGTAGGATTCAGTTATACGGGGACGCAGAGCAGCTCAGAATGGAGAGGAACAAGTCATTGGTAGAAATAATGAAGGAGGTGTTCAGGTATGGAAACCAGCAAATCTAAGATGTTTAAAAGTCTGTATCTAAAGGACCTCAGGGAGGTAAGAACTGAGATAATAGTGGTTGCTGCGGTAGCCATAATTCTAATAAGCTGGGCATATTTAAGGACAGATGGTCTAGCCCGGGGAATAATCATTGCTCCCATGGCATTTGCGCTGGGCCTGGCTGGATTTTTGCCCATAATTACATCATTCCGGTTGCTGGGGAGGGAATGGAGCAATAGTACCATTTATATGATGATGTCCCTGCCAGTATCAGGCAGCATGATTCTGGGTTCCAAACTAGCCGTGCTTCTTACTGAATACTTAGCAGGTACCCTTATAGTACTTTTGTCTGGTGGAATCGCATTACTTACGTCATTTCCCGATATCTGGCAGGAATTCATAGGAAATCCTTATTATATACAACTAGCGGCAGCAGTATATCTGGTTAGTATTACCGGCATATTCTTCATATTCTGCAACAGTTTCCTGAGCCAGGTAGCTGGGAGATTGTTTAAGAAAGCATCAGGCTTTATATCCGCTCTGGTTTTCCTGGGAGTGTTTATAACGGCTGGAAAAATTATGCCGGAAACCGATGTTTTATTAACCCAGAGCCAGTTGCTGGTTTCCTGTTCCATGCAGGATATTGGAGTCATCTTGACTAAAGGGGCTATTGACCTGGCTTTTGCTGCCCTGTTATTTATAGCTGCGGTGATAATCTGGGAACGTAGAATAGAATTATGAACGTAAACCTGAGAGCTAGATGAGTACTCCAGAAATTACCCGTTGGCCAGGATGGGAAAAAATGCAAATAGGACTGTAAGAAGTGAGCCGGTTTTTCCGTCTTATATTAAAGAACCTTAAATGCGGCCGCATAATCTACACAATATAAATCTTTGGAATGCTTCAGGTATATACCCGAGAAAAATATATAACTGTAATAAATTTCCTTAAACGGGTTGTCTTTTACTAAAAATACATGTAGTTTATAGTGAAGGGGTTTAGCAAATAATCAGCTAACCGGGAGGAGATATTGTTGAGATCAGGACGAAGCATATTAAGCATAATCGTGCTTTTTATGATAGCTATTCAGCCAGTGGTATTAATTCCTGCTGTAGCCGCTCGAGAAATGCGTATTGAAATTACGAATTATTCGGTTTCCAGCAGGCTGATTGCACCTGGAGAGCAGTTTACTATGGATTTGGTAGTTAAGAATATTTCAGATGAAAAAATAACCGGGCTGTACGTAGAGGTTATAGAATCATCCGGATTTTCAATTAAGGGGTCGAATCAAGATATACAGGTATCTGCTTCGTTGGATTCCGGGGCAACAGCATCTGCTTCCATCACTATGGTTTATAACGGGAGCGGCGATGGCCAAATCCCAGTTTCTTTTATATATACTAGGAACGGCTATACTCAGCAGATAACAGAAGAAAGATATCTGTCAGTTAATGTGGAGGATTCAAATGCTAAACCGCCGGGTGAATATCTGCCCATTTTGCAGATAGAAAATAAAAATACTTTGTATACTTCTGCCGGCAGTCAGCTTAACACGAAGATTGATATACAGAATGTAAGCAGCTATTCGGGCAGGGAAATTGTAATTACGGCCTCTTTTAACCAAGATGCACCGTTATCCTTTCCTGGTGAGCAAATGTTTTATTTTCGCTCGATGGATAGTGGAGAGACTAAAACATTAAATTTATCCATGCTGACCAATGAAAGTGCCGCGAAAGGCACCTATATACTAAGAATTGATTATCAGTTTACTAATAATATGGGTGAAAGTTGGGAGGCTTTTGAGAACCTGTATATACAGGTTGATGATACAAAAGCTCCGCCTTCCCTGGTATTGCTGCCACATTTGGATGAGGATGCATATATAATACCAGGAGAAGATTTTGAACTGCTTATAAGTACAAGAAATGAGGGACAACTGAGCGCCCGGGATATTACCATAAGTCTAGAGGGACTTAGCAGTAATGGCATTTCCATGGTTTCAGGAAGCCGCCATCAATATATTGATGAGCTTGAGGCAGCAACGGAAAAGCAAATCTCTTATATGATAACAGCTGCGCCGGCTATGGCAGATGATTCTTATCCGATCATTCTAAAGGCTGACTACAGTGACCAGACCGGGGCAATATATAGTACTGAACAAGAATTAAAGCTGAGGGTAAGCTCAGAACTAGTAACTCGAGACAAGGAAGAAGCCCAATCCAGCTCGGCGGATACAGCCGGTAGCAGGATCCAACAGTTGAGCCGACTGGAAGTAGGAAGTATAAGGTTCACCGGGGAGTTGAAGTACGGAAAGCCGATAAGTGTACACTGTACCTATTATAATACGAGCAAAGACATGCTTGCCAACCTGATTATCAAAATAGAAGGGGATTTCGAAATTACAGACGAAACTGTTTTTGTAGGTGATATGGAACCTGACAGCAGCGGTTATTACCATGGTACTATTAAACCTGTTAAAACCGGTGAGATTACCGGCAGACTGGTTTTTTCTTACCAGGATCAATCCGATGAACCTCTGGTACTGACAGAACCATTTACCATAAACATCGCCGAGCAAGTGGCTCTATCCAGTGATGAGGATACCAAACAGGATGACGATGGGTTTGGGTTCTGGTATCTAATTATTCCGATATTGATAGCCGGTGCTGCCACCGCCGGCCTGCAGACACAACGTAAGAACCGACTGGATGAAGAAGAAGTGCCAGTGGACGAAGCAGTATCAGTGGATAATGGCGAATAATCTATTGCCCCAAAGCCCTAATTCAAAAAAGTGACGTAGATTTATATCAAAGGCCAGAACACCGAGAATAGGAAAATAAGATCAGGTATATATCATCTGGGATTGAAAAAACTATGTCTGAGGTGATAAATATGGATCTGTCATTTAAACGCAATATAGGCAATATTGATCGGGTGGTTCGTGTGATTCTGGGGATAATACTGTTGTATACCGCTTTATTCCAGCCCATAGCGATGAGTTTGCTATGGATTTACCTGGTTGGGATAGTTGGGATCTTCATGCTCATAGAAGGGGCGGTTGGATATTGACTGGTCTATGATCTGCTGGGTTGGTCAACCAGTGAAATACCTGATTGAAATATATTGAAATCTTCTTATTGTTATCTAACCTGAAGGATTGATTGTATGAAAGCGCTGGAGATATTAATAGCTGTCTCGCTGTTTAATATGCTTTTGTATTACTACCTGAAAAACCGCAGGGAAAGGCATGCTTATTATCAGCAGCTAGCTGAGATGGAGTATCCAGAGGCTGCTGAGTATGAAAAAGAAGAAAAAGAATAATTTCCAAACTTTTATTCATGTATTTTTAAATAGCGTAAAACACAGTATACTTTTAGGTCTAATATCATATACTATTAGTTGAAGCGAATATTAGCACTTGCAATCATCCCTAATTTATAATAGAATATTCAAGTGCGAATTGGCACAGCAAAGTCATAGAAAAGAAAACCTTCTTGAAATGGCTATTAAAAAAATGTATAATACACTTTGCGGGCGGGTGTAGCTCAGTGGTAGAGCCCCAGCCTTCCAAGCTGGTTGCGAGGGTTCGATTCCCTCTACCCGCTCCATTAATATTTAGTGAGCGAATGCGAACATGAGATCAGTAGTCCTGTAAGGGCTCCATTATAATGTAGTGAACGCAGCGAGCCTGAAATCAGATGTCCTGTGGGCTCCATATAATTATAAAAGCACGGTGAGCCTTAATGTGGTTCTGTAAGGGGCTCCATTTTTATGTATACTTGTTGTCCCTGTAGCTCAGCTGGATAGAGCAACGGACTTCTAATCCGTAGGTCGGGGGTTCGAATCCCTCCGGGGACGCCATTTGATTCGAATTAAAACATGGTGGGTGTAGCTCAGTTGGTTAGAGCACCAGATTGTGGCTCTGGGGGCCGTGGGTTCGAGTCCCATCATCCACCCCAATATATCCTTGACACGCTGCAGCCGCAGCTAGTATACTCATATACGTTGGGGTGTAGCCAAGCGGTAAGGCAACGGACTTTGACTCCGTCATTCGTTGGTTCGAATCCAGCCACCCCAGCCATTTAAAAAAGCAATAGTTTTTGGGCCATTAGCTCAGCAGGTAGAGCACCTGACTTTTAATCAGGGCGTCGGAGGTTCGAATCCTCCATGGCTCACCATTTAAAAACAAGTACCCGTGCCGGTTGGCACGGGTTTTGTGTTTTATGCCAGAGAACAACATCAGCTTCTTTGCTTTAGCTAGATCTTGAGTAAAGGCTTTTGAGCTAATAGAGATAACTGTAAATATAACCATCCCTTGTAACCATTATTCAAATATTCTGGCTTCCACTTGGTTTGGGCATGTTCCCGGGGGCTGCAGATGGTTGAAAGCAGGTCCTTCGATAATATCACCGTCATAGTCAAATCTCGAACCGTGGCAGGGGCAGTCCCATGTTCTTTCAGCATCATTCCACTTTAATTCACAGCCCAGGTGGGTACAGGTCAAATCTACAAGATGCAGTTCTCCCATGTCATCTCGGAAAGCACCGAGCCTTTGGCCCTCTATATCTACTGCTCTTGCTTCTCCTTTGGAGATATCAATGTTTCCAGGCAGCGTCTCAGTTTTCCCGGCTACATACTCCTTAGCGACATCAGCATTTTCTATAACAAAGGTTTTTAAAGAACTGAGGTTAAATCTGGAGGGATTGTAGACCGGTGCCCAGGGATTGTCACCTTTAGTAATCAGATCACTCAGTATCATAGCAGAAGCCGTACCATTCGACATGCCCCACTTTCCGAAGCCTGTTGCAACATACAAATTGGGGTTCCTGGAGGTAAGATTTCCAACATAGGGCACACTGTCCAGGGTCATGCAGTCCTGCGTTGACCACCGGCATATAACGTCACGTACTTCGAAGGTTTCATGAGCAAAATCCAGCAGGTTTTTATAGTGTACATTCAAATTCTGACCATCGCCGGTTTTGTGGTTTTCTCCAGCCAAGAGGATTAACTCCCCATCTCCATCACTTTGGGAACGGAGCGAGCGAACCGGAGACTCAGCGTTTATAAAAGTGCCTTCAGGAAACTGATCCTCAATTCGGATAGCTGTAATGTATGATTTTTCTGCGTGAATCCTGGTGAAGTACATACCTCCCCCATCAAAAAACGGAAAATGAGTGGCAATTATAATCTTAGCAGCTGTAATCTTTTGGCCGTTACGGGTGACTACAGCAACAGGATCATCCTGGATATTAACCGCTGCCGTCTGTTCATATATAGCACTGCCCTGACCTGGGATGTGCTGGGCCAGGACTTTCAAATACTTAAGCGGGTGAAACTGTGCCTGCTTATCAAAACGCAGCGCTGCTTTAATCGAAATTGGCAGGGGGATTGTATCAATACAACTCGCCTTTATGCCAAAATTTGAAGCGGCCCGGGCCTCATCTTCTATGGCTTTGACATTTTGTGCGGATTGAGCATAAACATATGCCGGGCGCCAGGAGAAATCACAGTCAATTCTATACTCTTCAGCTATACTGGCTACCATACGAATGGCGCTTTCATTAGCTTCAGCATATTGATGAGCTAATTCCTTACTCATTTCCTTCTCCAGTTTGGCATAGATAAGTGAGTGCTGGGAAGTTATTTTTGCGGTAGTATGTCCGGTAGTACCTTGAAGAATCCGGTTTGCCTCAACAACTGCCACTTTCAAACCTTGTTTCTTTAAAAGGAATGCCGATGTAATACCTACAATACCCCCTCCTACGATAGCGATATCAACGTCAATATCTTCTTCCAGCCGCGGATAGTCAGTCTGAGGGGTAGAATCTATCCAATAGGAATTAGGAACATCAAGAAACTCATTATTTGTATTCATTTTCATCATCCTTACATGGAATTATTTCTAGTATTTTGTGTTATTTAAAGATAAGTATACTGATGATAATCGATTAACGGGATAGGTTCCTTTTAACTCACTCGGGGAAACCTAATAAGAAATTAACAATGTGGGAAGAAAAAATTTTTCTTTATCAGGGAGAAGGCATTATGACACAAGTTTTGTTGCACACCGTACCTCAACAGCTAAGGGCTTTATATACCCTGATTCGAGTCGTACCAGTATTATCCTGGGGTATCTCATCCAGCCTGTTAGGATTGGGCTTTTCCTATGCAGTAAATAACAGGGTGCGCTGGCTGGACTTTATTTTAATTCTTTTGCTGATCATCCTGCTCCATGGGATAGTTTCACATGCTTTAAATGACCGAGAAGATTGGTTATCAGGTACTGATCAACTAAGCCCGGGTATATTATCCGGAGGCTCAGGGGTAATTCCCTGCAAGCAGTACAGTCTTGAAGAGCTATCATGGATTGCCAGAGCTGCTCTGCTGCTGGCATTGATTGCGGCAGGCTATTTTCTGTGGCGAGCTGGTCCATTCCTGATTATAATATTGGCAGTGGCGGTCTGGTCAGCCACTGCCTACAGCTGTGCCCCCTTTAGGCTTGCTTACCGCCCCCTGGCAGGAGAGTGGCTGTGTGCCTTCCCTGCAGTATTTGCATGTGCAGTGGGTACTTTCTATGTGCTCACAGACTCGCTTCAGTTAGCAGCTTTATTTGCTGGAGGGATTCATGCCCTGCTTGCCATAGGCTTGTTAATGCACCATCATTTGAGTGATATTAGCAGTGATCTTAAGGCAACTCCTCGCAAATTGACAACTGTGGCCCTGGTGGCAATGATCATGGGAATAGAAAGAACTCCTCTGGTGGAATTACTCTATTTTCTGCTGGCTTTGTTGCTGGGGATAATGGGGGGGCTGTTTTATAACCCGGTATTCTGGTTCACTGTTCCAACCGCTCTTGGCTGTATAGGAACCGCACTTACTACTATACCCGATGACATTGGCAGCATAACGCGGAGGGAATATTTGCTCTACGGTCTTATTATTGGAGATGCCGTCAGCAAAACCGCATGGCTTTTGTTAAGTTAGAACCTGGATGAGTGGCTTAATGTTCCACCCCATCATTTTATGAGATTTCCATAGAAGGATGGCATTATTGTTTTAAGCCGGGGAAAGGCCAATCTGTTCATGTATAGAAGAGATGAAGGGACAATAGATACTACTAATCATATATAATAATGTGGTTTTTTGCTGACCGATATATTACAATTATTGTCGGGTAAGTGAAGAATATAATGGGATGGAGAGATGAAAGTGAAGAAAATACTTATCGGGGTGCTAATAGTTCTCTGCAGTTTGAGTTTTGTGGGCTGTAGTCAGGAAAAAAACGAGACAGCACCTGAAAAGATAATAAATATCGGCGTTATGCCTGATGTTGAATCGATACCTTTTATTATTGCGGAAAAAAACGGCTATTTTGAAAAAGAGGGAGTCAAGGTAAATATTGAGCATTTTACCAGTGCCAAGGATAGAGATAGTGCCTTGCAGAGCGGAAAATTAGATGGAGTTATCACCGATATGCTGGCTGTACTATTTGCTAACGAAGGCGGAATTAACTTGAGGATGGTTGCTAAAACTGATGGCAATATTGAGCTGATGGCAGGGAAAGATTCGGGAATCAGTTCGGTTTCCGATCTTAAAGGAAAAGATATCGGTATGTCAACCAACACGATCATGGAATATACCACTGATAAAATGCTTGAAGCTGCCGGATTGAGTCCCCAGGACGTTAACAAAGTGGCTATTCCTCCTCTGCCAACCAGGTTAGAAATGCTTCAGGGCGGGAAGGTTACGGCAGCTATCTTACCGGAACCTCTGGCTGGATTAGCTGTGAAAAATGGAGCGATTGTTTTGAATAGCACCGATCAGATGGCCAATAAAGCTGGTGCAATAGCCTTTACTGCCGGGAGTCTGGAAGAAAGCCCGGAAGAGATAAAGGCCATCCTTAGAGCTTATAATCAAGCATCGGAATATCTACAGAAGGAACCAGCTGCATCCTATCTTGATTATATTATTGAAGAACAGGGCTTCCCGGCAGAGATCAGAGATTCTCTGCAGCTGCCTGAATACCAGCAGGCGAAACTGCCTGAGGAAGAAATTTTCTTGGATGTAATACGATGGATGCAGGAAAAAGATCTTATTAAAGGAAGTTATGAATATAAAGAACTGGTGGATGAACAAATCTTGAGGTAATAGTTTAGTGATTGAAATAAAAGATCTTGTAGTAAAATACCGCAGAAAAAATGAAGAGACTCCGGTTCTGGACAATATAAATATTAATATTGGCACCGGAGATATCTATACCTTTATTGGTCCATCTGGGTGTGGTAAATCAACTTTGCTTCATGTGTTGTCAGGAATATTAAAAGACTATACTGGCAGTGTTAGGATCGATGGACATGCTATCGATCCTAAAACACAGCGTATTGGGTTAATTCTCCAAAACTATGGACTGTTGCCCTGGAAAAATGTCTACCACAACACTATGCTGGGAGTAAAAATCAAGAATGATCAGCAGGTCCTGGATGAGTACGGTAGATATATTTTGCAGCAATTAGGCATCGATTCTCTTCTAGATAGATTTCCCAAGGAGTTAAGTGGTGGTCAACAGCAGAGAGTGGCTATTGCTCGGGCTTTCATATTAAAGCCCGATTTATTGTTGATGGATGAGCCATTTTCAGCACTTGATGCCATAAGCCGGGAAGAATTACAGGATCTTTTCTTAAAAATCTGGAAAGAGAATAATGTTACTACTGCATTTGTTACCCATAGTGTTGATGAAGCCCTTTATTTGGGCAGTAAAATCGTGGTATTTTCATCCGCGCCGGGAAGAATCCTGGAGGTGGTAGATAACTCCTGCTTTCAACTGGATAACTTGAGGTTTCGAGATGAGTATTACGATATGTGCATGAACTTAAGAAAAATACTGGATAAAGGATGATCAAGGTGTCGTCAGATAAGAAATGGCAGGGAGCACTGTACAGCCTGGTACTGGTAATTGTTATCTGGCAGGCATTGTCCTGGCTTCTAAAACTTCCTATCATTCCATCTCCATTTGCTGTTCTAATAAACATCATACAGATTTTTGCAGCCAAGATGGAAATACATCTTCTATACAGCCTGGGCAGGATTATGGGAGGGATAGCTTTATCCATCCTGTTGGGAGTACCGTTAGGTTTTCTGATGGGCTATTTTAATAGAGTGGACAAGGTACTGTCACCACTGGTGTATTTTACTTATCCGGTTCCTAAAATAGCCCTGCTTCCCATAATAATGCTTCTATTCGGTCTGGGTGAGGCTTCCAAGCTGATAATGATAGTCCTGATAATAATATTTCAAATAATAATTACTTCCCGGGATGCAGTGAAAGGCATTCCGCAGGAAATATTCCGGTCGCTGCAGTCATTAGGAGCCAGCCGGCTCCAGGTCTTTAAGGAAGTGATAATTCCCGCTTCTCTGGCTGACGTTCTGACCGCTACCAGGCTGGCACTGGGTACGGCCGTATCCATTTTATTTTTTACCGAAACTTTTGGCACCCAGTATGGTATGGGATATTTCATTATGGACGCATGGATGCGGGTAAATTATCTAGATATGTATGCTGGTATTGTCATCCTGAGTCTGATGGGATTTTGCTTATTTACCGTCATAGATATTACCGAAAGGCACATCAGCTCCTGGAGATAAACAGGAAATAAAAGCTGTCTCATTCTGGACTGTGTTTACTATATTTTAGAGAGGTAACAAAACTGTATACCCCTAAAGGCATATGCCCCAAAATAACCTCCACAAAAGAATCTTAGTATATCCCCCAACAATATTTATCAATATAATTGACCATATCCAATAAGTAAATTTGCTCAAGCCTGACAACAGTCCCCACCTATAAGCCTCTATATTTTACTATCCTTTGTATTGTTAATAAGAATACCTATAAGGACAGCTATAGGTTGTTTCCTTTAATCTATTTAAAAGGAAAAGGTATACATCAATGCTCCCTACAACTTACTGACCAGTACTTGGCCCGATAATTGCATATAGATTAGGAAATGAGATTTATTTCACTAATTAAATCTGAGTTGGAAATATTCCCCTAAGACCAACATAGATGTGCAGGAGGTGATGGTTGCCAGGCAGGGGATAATAAATTACTGTTATCGCTTGATAAGTACTATTGATCGTAATAATTTAGGAGGTATTAGATGAATGACGAATTATGCTCAAGATTATAAGAATAAGCTACGAACTCCAGATGACGCAGTAAAGATTGTTAAAACAGGCGATTTAGTATGTTACAGTCAATTTGCCATGACACCCCCAGCCCTGGATGAAGCGCTGGCCAGACGAGCAGGAGACTTATCGGATGTAACCGTAAAGGGTGTTTGCCCGCTTTTTGAACCCCAGGTGGCAACAGCAGGTACCGACTCGTTTACCTATTTCAGCTGTTTCTTCAGTCCAATTGACAGGAGACTTGCAGAAAGAGGGCTTTGTTACTATTCGCCCAATAACTATGGGTGGACACCCGTTCATGCCCAAAGGAAATATTCTAAACCAGCTAACGTCATGATGGTGATGACTACCCCTATGGACGAACATGGATTTTTTAATTTTGGAACTTCATGTTCAGATATCCGGGTTTTATGCGATATGGCTGACCTGATTATTATTGAAGTAAACGATCAGGCTCCCTGGGCATTGGGCGGGGAACAGGAAAGCATTCACATTTCCAAGGTAGACTACATTGTGGAACACAGCGCTCCCTTACCAACTATCCCTTCAGAGGTTCCAGCATCAGAGGCTGATAAAAAGATTGCCGCCATGCTGATCGAAGAGATTGAGGATGGAGCCTGCCTGCAGTTTGGTATAGGAGGAATGCCTGGTGTTATAGGAAAACTGATTGCGAATAGCGATTTAAAGAATCTGGGTATTCATTCGGAAATGATGGCGGACTGTTTCATTGACCTATTCGAGAAAGGAATTGTAACCGGAGCTAATAAAAACATCGACAAATATAAGATGACCTATACATTTGCTATGGGCAGCCAGAGATTATATGATTTCATAGACAAGAATCCTGCTTGTGCTATCTATCCGGTGGATAAAACTAATAGTCCGGAAAGAATTGCGTTGAACGATAAGCAGATAGCTATTAATAACGGAGTTGAAATAGATCTGTGGGGTCAGGTGAGTTCAGAGTCTTCCGGGTTCAAGCATATCTCGGGAACCGGTGGTCAGCTTGATTTTACCCTGGGAGCCGAGAAATCGAAAGACGGTAAGGCTTTCATATGCATGTCCTCAACCAAGGGTATTGGAGAGAAACGGGTTTCCCGAATTGTACCCTGGTTATCTCCTGGTACAGCGGTTACAGTTCCTCGTTCGGCGGTTACAAATGTGGCAACAGAGTACGGTATAGCCAACATAGCGGGGAAACCGACCTATGAACGGGCAAAGATGCTTATTGGAATTGCTCATCCAGACTTCCGGGACGAACTAATAGCTGCTGCTGCTAAACAGAAAATATGGAGAAGAACCAATAAGATATTATAAACCCTACTTTCCTGGAGGTTATAATGGTCTTCGGAAAATATCATTAGAATATATGCTGAGGATTGTTGGAACAGGGAGGTACGTCTATAAGCAGGGGAGTGGAAGTTTCCAGGCGAAGTAATTCTATTCGGGTGAGGATGTTTTACTCCTCAGGAACAGCTAAAGAATTTGCCTAAATAAAAACAGCCTGTTGGCAGTGTAGTGGCCAATAGGCTGTTATTTCGTTTGTTGAATAAGTACTTAAATGACTGTCCCAACTTGATAAGTTAAATTGTCTGACTGTTTCCATATATCCGAACACATTGTAGTGGAAACCGGAAAATAATCCTCAGATTGCTGTGGCTGACTGAAACAGCTTTCCCCGTCAGCCGTGTTATGCTTTCAATATTTGTATTTTCTGGGTAGGGGTTACTTTGCAGCTCAGATTCTTAAAAGCAGAAGTTATTACCATACCATAAGGATAAAATCGCTGCCCATCTCCGCAGTCTCTACGTAATTGCACTTAATAAAAAAGAATACCCGCAGACGATCTTCCTGCGGGTATTATAAGAAATAAGAGTTAAATGAAGGAGTATAATAGTTACCGAATTATAAAGTTAAAGCTTTTTCTGTATTAACCAGTTCACCCCGGTGCATGTCTTTTAAGGGGCGGGCATTGTGCTGAAAGTAATCCTCATCTTGGTCTCTGCTTCTATCGCTTTGACGATTTTTGAAGCTCAAGATACTATCCCGGCTCCCCTTGCTTTCTGCCTCATTAATCAGCCGCACCAGGGTGTCCCCATCTACTCGGTGCTTAAGAGCCATAGGAATTACCTGGTTGACATCACTGATCAATACTTTCTCCCGGCCCTGCAATACGGCATGCAGCAAGGCTGCCTGCTGTATTGCTTCAATAGCCCGGATACTTTCCAGGTTATGTTTCAGGTAGAGTCTGGCGATATAACTGCGTAAAAAGTCAGGCATATATAGGCACTGATAGTTCTCTGCCCACTTAATTACATCCCGTTTATAACCCTGCTCATTTGATTTTAAAGGACGTTTTTCTTTTTTGTGGACATTTCGCACCCGGTATGAATAAGAATTCTCCTCTAAAATATTGGCTACGATATCCACCGAATCCGGTCGTCCCATGTAGCAAACCAGGTCAAACCGGTCTGATAACTGTCTTCTGATTTCCTCTAAAGGACCTGGATCTTCGTCGGGATTAGATGCTGCCCATACTGAAACCCTAACCTGTATATCTACTGCCGGCAGGCCGGCCTCCTCGATCTGTAGATGTCCCGGCTTGTTCCCCATCACATCCAGCAGGATATCTGTTATTTCCGGCGAAGTATCGGCCAGCCGGTTAATTTCATCGATAAAAATAATCCCGCGATGGGCCTGGGGAATTAAGCCTGGTAATAAATGGGCTTCGGGTTTGGAGATATCTGTCAGCCTGGCCAGGTCGATACTTCCGGCCACCGTTCCAACTTTGGCTGAATGAGAGATTTCCAAAAAAGGCATCTGTATATCTTCTGTGCCTATAGCTTCAATTTCCGAGGCACTCAGATCTCTATGCTTTGGACAATGGGGATCCAGAGGATCACAGTTATATATGCATCCTTTGATACGGGTTATGGTCGGCAATATTCCGCGGGCGGCCCTCATTATAGTAGTTTTTCCCGTTCCTCTTAAGCCTTCTGCATGCAAATGCAGGGGTTCGCCTGCATAACTCGAGACAATTGACATCATTACCGTTTGGAAAAGGGCTTCGTTTCCTTCATAGCGTTCCAGCATACTGAATGGGATCATGAACCTCACTCCTTTCTATTATTATTTTTCACCAGGTTGATTACTCCCTAACCTTTAAACCGTTCACAAATATTTATCCCAATACTCAATTAGCATTTGAGCATTTATAACCGGGGGGACGCTCCCTGAAAGGCAAATGTATGCCTTTCGGGAGCATAATGTCAGGCGTAAAATATGAAATTGATATTATTTAATGCAAAAACTATGCCAAAATTAATTGGAGTTTTTGAAAAGAATGCTAGATGGCCATGAAAACTGAGTTTTTCGCTTATTATAGAAGTTATTTAATAACGAAGGAAGGCGAATTAGGCTGGTATCTTCTGTCCGGATAACCGGTCAGATGTGACAGAACGGCGGTCAGTAAGCGAACAGTATGTGTAGGGTAGGAACAACATTAGACTTTCGTGTTTTTCAACTGTCTTTCCAGGTTACGCAGGTATTCCTGACGCTCCATTTTATAAAGCAGGTCTTCTTCTGTCTGCTCTTTCCTTTTGAATAGTTCCTGCAGTTTTATGAAATCGCTGCTTATGGCACTCATTTCGTCATCCAGTCTGGAGAGCTCATTTTCTAAAGTCTCAATGTCTGCATCTATCGTGTTGTATTCAAGCTGTTCCTTATAGGTAAATTTCAATGGGCGTTGTTTGCTCTTATCGTTCCGGATATGCTCATTTATTTTGCTGGTTATTTCAAGACTGCTTTGGTTGAGGTCGACAGTTTTGTACTCTAAAAAATCCGAGTAATTGCCAACATGGATAATGATATCTCCTGAGCCTTCCAGGGAGAATATCTTATGGCAGGTTCGATCCAGGAAATAACGGTCGTGGGATACGGAAATCACCGCTCCGTTAAATTCATCAATATAGTTTTCAAGTACCTGCAGGGTATTGATATCCAGATCATTGGTAGGCTCATCCAGCAGGAGAAGGTTGGGGGCATCCATCAGTACTTTCAACAGATAGAGTCTTCTTTTTTCACCTCCGGAAAGTCTGGCAATAGGAGTCCACTGCAGGTCAGCCGGGAAAAGAAATCTTTCCATCATCTTTCCAGCACTAATTTTACTGCCTTCTGCAGTTGTTATATACTCGGCCGTGTTTTTTATATATTCAATGGCCCTCAGATTACAGTTCATATCATCTGATTCCTGGGATAAGTATGCAATTTTAACGGTGGAGCCGATTCCTATACTACCGCTATCTGTCTCTATTTTCCCGGCTAGAATATTTAACAGAGTTGATTTCCCGGTGGCATTATCTCCAATAATACCAATACGATCATTTCTTAATAAAATATAAGCAAAATTTTTAATAACAGGTCGGCCATCATAACTTTTGGTTACATTGGTTATTTCCAGGGTTTTCTTGCCCAAACGGGAGTGAGCAACAGATATCTCCAGTTTGGAAGAATCATCTAATCCCCCCATTGATTCTTTAAGCTCTTCGAAGCGCTGGATTCTAGCCTTTTGTTTGGTTCTGCGGGCACGGGGGCCGGTCCTGATCCATTCCAGTTCCTTTCGGTAAAGGCTGGTGCGCTTGGCTTCTATAGCGGACTCGAGAGATTTTCTTTCAATTTTTTTCTCGACAAAGCGGGAATAAGAACAATCATAAATATATAATTTCCCGTAGTCCAGTTCAAACATCTTGTTAACTACCCGATCTAGAAAATAGCGATCATGAGTAATCATTAAAAGTGCGCCTTTTCTATTGGCAAGATATTTTTCCAACCACTCAATAGTATCATTGTCCAGATGGTTGGTAGGTTCATCCAATAGAAGCAGATCGCAGGGAGTAATAAGAGCACTTGCCAGAGCAACTCTTTTCCTTTGTCCACCTGATAAGTTAGCCATCCGTTCCTCATAATTTCGAATACCGAGTTTGTTCAGAATAGTCTTGACCTGACTTTCAAGATGCCAGGCATCTAAAATAGTTATCTGGGATGTTAGTTCTGCTAATAGAACCTGTAGATCAACATTATCTGGTTTGCTGATGATATCCTCCAGAGTTAATTGGTATTCTCGAATCACCTTCATAGCAAGGCTGTCACCCTTAAGTACCTGTTCTATTACTGTAGCATGTGGATTAAACTCTGGATTCTGAGTTAAATACTCAATGGTGATGCCCCGGGAAGTAGTGATTGTTCCTGAATCAGGGCTATCCAGACCGCATATTAGGTTTAGGAGGGTGGATTTCCCTATACCATTAATTCCAATCAATCCGACTTTATCATAATCTTCCATGGTAAATGAAATATTATCAAGCAGAGTACGTTCTCCATAGCTTTTAGATACATTTTCTACAGATAGTATAGTCATAGAACGAGATCTTCCTTTTTATGTAGTCAGCTAGCTTTTCTGATACAACCATTCTTAGTTTATCACACAGGCGATAGAATAGCTCTTCGGATGTAAGGAGATGCTTATGACTTATTACAAAACCAACATACTAAAGGAAATAAAAAAGGATTAACTGAATTTTGGCTAATCCCTTATTTAAGCATCATTATATTTTAAGGTTCTATTACTAATCTATCTCTCTTCTTAATGTCTATTTGGTCTATAGTAACATGGGTATAATATCAGCAGTCCCATCATTCGCTCATGGGGCTGTGCTGAGAGTCCAGGTTAAGTTTGATGGCTGTAAAATTTTGTTTTGGAGAGGACTATGCAGTCAGGATAACTGTTTATCTCTAATTTCTAGATTGCTTGGAGTACAGTCCTGAAATACAGGATCTGCAGGTATTCCTCCACAGCTTATCTAAATGTTCTCATAAATTAATTATAATAAATACTGGCGACTATATTGGATAGTCTTTATTTATGTATGGATAATAACAATTAATAACCTAGGTTTGTTGAATTTCAACATTCAAACCTTCAGTCAGTAGTTCCTCCTTTCTGATTATTTCCAGCCCAATATCACCTCTGCAGAATAGTTCATTTATATTGTGTTCAGCAGTATATGATATTGTAGCTGTTGTAGTACCTCTTATTAAATAGACCCTGACAACAAAAATGCTTAACGCCCCCTAATCATTATCTTGCTGTATAGACCCCTCCCTTGAAGTTAATTTGTACAGCTCAAACTCAATCTGTTTCCATGCTTGTTCACAAATGCGGATTTTCTCCTTTTCATTGATCAGGCCAGCTTTTTCAGCTTCATTGATAGTTTGTGTTATTTGCTGCAATAATTGCTTGATCTCTGGTTCCGCAATAGAAATATGAGGTTTTTCAGGTTGGCGAGTATCACTATAACCGAGTAGGTAATCCACCGAACAGGCGAATACCTCTGCGATTTTGACTAACATCTGTCCGTCTGGAAACCGGCGGCCTGATTCGTAGTTGCCTATAGCCGGGCCGGATATTCCCAGCACAGAGCCGAGGTACACTTTAGACCATCCTTTTCTCTCGCGCTCCTTTTTCATTCTTTGTGCAAAAACAAGCATACTTCCCAACCTCCTGCATAGTGGAGTGTTCCAACCGAGATTATATCTATCTAAACATCCTGTATTCATTATAATGGACTAGAACCAATTGTCCTAGTAATTTACAAAAAATAATAGGACAAAGGTTGACTTAACATAATGAAAAGAATTAACATTAAGGATACGGGATGTATTTTACAAAGCATGATACATTGTAGCAGATGATAATTAGTTTATCTTGCTTTATTAGTTGGAAGGGGGATCAGGAAATGCCGGTGATGATAAAATCTCAAGATGGAGGGATTTGGGAAGTACATGGTTTGGAACCTGCCTATTCCTCAATTGGTGTATTCATTTATGGTTACATAGTTGACAAGAAACTGGTTAGACTGGGCAAATATGAATCAAGGGAACAAGCCAACAAAGTTCTCTACAAACTGGAACAATGGTATGCTGATTCAGTGTCTGCGGCGGCTAAAGATGAAAGCACTGAGGGAGAACCATCCCTATCTGCACCCAGGGTTTTCAGAATGCCGCTGGTGGAAGAATTGGCAGTATAAAGTTTTGGTCTAAACACAAGTCCGGTTAAAATAATGATAATGTGTTGCTGTCTCCGCTATACCTGCTGGGATCCCTATCCTAACTGGTACGCTTTTCCCACCTGGGGGGTCTTATTTAATTCAAACAAATCCTTATATGCTGTGCTGCTTTTATCTTGGTGCAGGTGCAAGCAATCCTGCCAGGGCACCGATGGATGCAGAGCCCAAGGCAACTAACGATTCTGGGATCGGTTTCCCAAGAACTGCCAGCGCAATAAATCCTCCTGCTGCCATTATCGATACTGCCCCTAATACTCTAACGACAGTGTGGTAAACGGGTATATCTTCAGGTATATGTGGCGGTAATTCTCGTTCGGTCATTGGATTTACCTCTAATTAACATTTTATATAATTTTACAATTTAATTACATAAATTACCATACTAATTTTTCCAAGTACCAGTTATTTTTTAAATCCCTAAAAATATTGCATAATATAACTAGATGACAGAGAGGATGTTAATTTATGTTCAATATCAGCGATTCAGCTAGAAGTTATATTCTTAACAAAGGCAGCAACATAAGATTATATACCCGGCTGCTCCAAACCGGAGGAGGATGATGTAATCCGCGGCAGGTTGTCCGCCGTATCCCAGTCGTTCGACTGGGTGTACCCCCTGAAAAAGATAAAATCGATTTTATTCATACTGAAGTTGATGGAATAAGCATCTGGTATGACCAGTATATCGTACCGGAACAACTGGATACCCCTATCTTGATAGATTTACGCAAAGGCTTTTTTACGAAGAGACTGGATATAAAGGGGACCAAACAATAAAGAAAAAATTCCAGCTCTCATAACAAAATAGAGCTGCCGGCTTATTAGCCCTGGCAACTCCAACGGCTTAAGGTAATTTTTTCTGAAATTGTTGTTGGGGCTGTCAGGTTTGCTGTATAAAGCCGATTTAGTTAGCTATACATGAGGTTAACAAGGTTTCTAACATCTGGATTTTGCAGATACTCGTCATAAGTCATCAGTTTATCAATAACCCCCTTGGGAGTAATCTCTATGATGCGGTTGGCGGTGGTCTGCAGCAATTGGTGGTCATGGGATATCAAAAATAGGGTGCCCGGGAAATTTATCAATCCATTGTTTAAAGCAGTTATCGCCTCTAAATCCAGATGATTAGTAGGTTGATCCAAAAGCAGCACGTTAGCTCCCGTAAGCATCATTCGGGCCAGCATGCATCTGACCTGCTCACCTCCGGATAAAATGTCAGCTTGCTTCTGAGATTCCTCACCCGAGAATAACATTCTGCCAAGAAAACTGCGGATAAATGTCTCTTCCTGATTGTTGGAAAACTGACGCAGCCAATCCACCAGGTTCAGTTGAGAGTCAAAAAAGGATGCGTACTCCCTGGGAAAGTATGCCTGAGCAGTAGATAAGGCCCAATTAATCTCACCACTATCGGCTTGGGATTCGTTCATTAGTATCTGTAAAAGGGTAGTGTTGGCTAATTCATCAGGTCCGACTAGTGCAATTTTGTCTCCTCTATTGACCACCAGGTTGAAATCCCCTAATACCGTTCGGCCATCTATACTTTTATTGAGGTTTTGAATAGTTAATACGTTTACTCCTCCAACCTCCCGCTCCGGTTTAAAATGAATCCAGGGTAAACGGCGGGAAGAAGGCCGAATATCTTCCAGGGTAAGTTTCTCCAGCTGTTTTTTGCGAGAGGTAGCCTGCCTGGACTTAGAAGCATTAGCACTAAACCTCTGTATAAAATCCTGCAGTTCCTTAATTTTCGCTTCAGCCTTTTTGTTGGCATCTTTAGCCTGCTGCAGAGCCAGTTGGCTTGATTCCAGCCAGAAATCATAATTGCCGACATACAGTTGGATTTTACCATAGTCTATATCGGCGATGTGAGTACAAACCTGATTCAAAAAATAACGATCATGGGATACGACGATGATGGTGCTGTCCATATCATAAAGAAAATCTTCCAACCAGGAGATAGAAGCAATATCCAGGTGGTTAGTAGGTTCGTCTAAGAGCAGAATATCTGGATGTCCAAATAAAGCTTGAGCTAGCAGCACTTTAACTTTTTCACTGTCTTTAAGCTCCTGCATTTTTTTCGTATGCAGACCTTCGGGAACTCCTAAACCATTTAGCAATGACGCGGCTTCTGCCTCTGCTTCCCAACCGTTCAGCTCAGCAAATTCTCCCTCCAGTTCAGCTGCTCGTATACCATCCTCTTCAGTGAAATCAACCTTGGAGTAAATGGCATCTTTTTCTTCCATAATAGAGTATAAACGGGAATGTCCCTTCAATACGGTTTGGATTACCTCAAACTCATCGAATTCAAAGTGGTCTTGTTTTAAAATAGATAGTCTGAGGTTGGAGGGAATATTTACTGTACCTGCATTAGCTTCTATTTCCCCTGAAAGTATCTTCAAAAAAGTTGATTTGCCTGCTCCGTTAGCACCAATAAGGCCATAACAGTTACCAGGAGTGAATTTGATGTTCACGTCTTCAAACAAAGGGCGTGTCCCAAACCTTAAAGTTAAGCCGCTAGTCGTAATCATTCTAATACCGCTTTCTATTTAAATTAACAACTTAAAAATTGTATCACAAACTGGGGTGAAAGAGAAAGCATAGGATGCCGGAGTTAACCCTGATATAATTCATTGTCAGTGATTGAATGCTCTAAAATAGACTACAATTGCTTAAGCAAAATTATAATGACCATGCTTGCTGCA
Organism: Syntrophomonas sp.; assembly: GCA_016841425.1. Taxonomy (GTDB): domain Bacteria; phylum Bacillota; class Syntrophomonadia; order Syntrophomonadales; family Syntrophomonadaceae; genus JAAYJK01. The sequence goes on from JAENZE010000001.1 coordinate 212,447, forward strand.
TGGTCATTATAACTCATTGCGATGAACACTGTGATAGACTATAGCTGCTTTATTGTATAAAGATTAAATAATAGCGCTGAGAAATGCCTGGCTTCTTGAATTTTGGGGATTATCAAAGAGATGATCTGGGATTCCCTCTTCAATAATCATTCCATTATCCATAAATATAACCCGATCGGCAACCTCTCGGGCGAAACCCATTTCATGAGTTACGATAACCATAGTCATACCTTCTTTAGCCAGTTCTTTCATTACGCATAAAACTTCCCCCACCAGTTCTGGGTCTAAAGCTGAGGTAGGTTCATCAAAGAGCATTACGGAAGGTTCCATTGCCAGAGCTCTGGCTATAGCAACTCTTTGTTTTTGGCCCCCTGATAGCATCGAGGGATAAACATTTGCTTTATCAATCAGGTCAACTTTTTCCAAATAATATCGGGCAAGCTTTTTAGCCTCAAACTTAATAATTCCCTTAACCTGAGTCGGACCTTCCATGACATTCTCCAGTACGGTTTTATGCGGAAAGAGGTTGAAATGCTGAAAGACCATTCCCACCTGAGTACGCATCTTATTAATTTCCTGTTCATTATTCTTGTCGATTAACTGTCCATTTATTTTTACCGTACCACTCTGTGGATGTTCCAGGAAATTAATACAGCGTAAAAGGGTGCTCTTTCCGGAACCGCTGGCGCCAATAATAACAACAACTTCCGATTCCCTGACGTATAAGTCTACGTTTTTCAAGACCTTCAACTTGCCAAAAGACTTATTGAGATTTCTTATTTTAATCATACCAATCCCCTTTGTTTATCAGAATCAACATCGAGTCTTTTTTCTGTCCAACTTACCAGCCAGGTAAAAATACTGGTGTAAAAAAGATAAAACACCGCTGCAATTGTCAGCATTTCCAGCATTTTATAATTAGCTGCGGCCAGTCTCTGAGCCTGCAGAAGAACTTCACTAATTGTAATGGCACTAGCCAATGAGGAATCCTTCAGGGCAATAATAAATTGATTACCCAGTGGTGGAATAGATCTTTTGAAAGCCTGAGGCAAAATGATCCTGCGCATAGCCTGTGAAGAGGTCATGCCAATTGAACGGGCAGCCTCCATCTGGCCCCGGTCAATAGATTGAATAGTGCCGCGAAAGATTTCCGCTATATAAGCACCGTTGTGGATAGCCAGAGCCAGATAAGCAGCGCTGAAAGCCTCTAATCCCAGCGATTGACGCAAAACATAGAAGAAGAAAAACAACTGCAGCAGCAGCGGCGTTCCACGTATAAGAAAAATATATAAACGCGATACGTTGGCCAGTAGAAAATTATTGGATATACGCGTTAAGGCAGTACCCAATCCGATTAACATACCAAAAGCTATCCCCAGCAGGGTAATCTTTAATGTCATCCATGCTGCGGGAAGAAAAAAAGGCGTATATTTTATTACTACATCAATAAAATCCATTATTTTACTCCAGTGCAGCCCAGGAGATGCGTCTTACTTTTTAGTAATGTCAGCATTAAGCCATTTGCTGCTTAGGTTACTCAGAGTTCCATCATCATGCATTTCTTGCAGAATTTCATTTACTGCTTCTCTTAAAGCATCGTCTTCATCTCTGAAAGCTACGGCAATATCTTCAGTACGAACCGGAGTTCCCAGAAGCTTGATATTAAACTCCCCGCTATTAATTGCATTAACTCCAACTACCCGGTCAGTAATAACGGCATCAAGATTACCATTGTTCAGTTCCATTAAGGTCTGGTTGTCGTCTTTATAAAGTTTGATGTCTGCATTAAGTGAATTGGCGTCATTCTCGAAGGTAGTTCCGGTCACCAGACCAACTGATTTTCCTTCCAGATCTTCTATGTTCTCAATAGCACTGTTCTCTTGTACCAGAATCTGAGCTCCTGAATAGTAATAGGGAATAGTAAAATCAACTACTTCTTCTCTTTCCTCAGTTATAGCCATGCTGCCTAGAATACCGTCATAAACTCCAGATCTTAAGCCTTCAATAATGCCGCTCCACTCATTTGGTACTGGTTTGAATTCAACTCCCAGTCTAATGGCGATTTCTTCACAAACATCAATATCAAAACCTACCAGCTCATTTTCATTATTATAAAAGTTGAAAGGTGGATATCCACCGCTCATGGAAAAAGTAATTTCTCCTGCATCCTTAATTCTTGCCAGGGAAGTATCTCCGGTTTGTTCCTCTGCCTGTTGACAGCCTTCTGTGAATATACTTACCATGATTATCAAAGCTACAGCCAGCACTAAATATTTTCTATTCCTAAACATATGTTTGAAAATCTCCTCTCCTTATTTGTGATTTAACGAAAAGTTATTATAGAAAACCAGGTGCCTATAGCGGAAAGAATGTCACCCCCAGTCATGCGTTATTAAACGACACAAAAATACAAAAATAGAAAAATAAGGAAGATAGCAGAAACAAAAATAACCGGTAAAGACCGGCTGGTTTGTAAGAAAACCGTTCTTCCCTCTTAACGCCTACGAGGTTAGCTGACGGGTTCGGGCCAAAAGGGCAGCCCTACCAATATATATTAATTGGATTCACCCCGAAAAGACAATGGGTCCCCCGTTCCTACCTGGCGATAGAACTCGGCGTATGATGTATGATTCTGTGTCTCGCTACACTATAAACTATACATTTATAATTATAAAAAGTATTTATAGTTTATACAAAAGACCAATAAGGCGGTTAAACCCAATAAATAGCAATACTATAGTATAAGGCATACATAAGGCCCGATTACATATAAATGGTAAGATATCCTCTAATATCCTTTTGATATCTCCTTTTTGTTAAAAAAGTGAAGTTTTAACAGGCCGAATGCACCAGTATGTTGTTATTCAAGAATATCGTGCTTTGTTTTTTAGCTTCTTCCTAATGAAATAGGACTGTCTATTCACGGACAGCCCCTTCAGTAGTGGTATTATTCTTGGTATTTATTAGCTATTTTCTACGAAGGATTTTCCTGTTCAATTACTCTGGTAGAATAATACCAAATTTTTTTATTTTCTTATAAAGTGTTGTTCTGGTTATACCTAATTCTTTTGCACTTTTTGAAATGTTTCCCTGGTGTTTTTTAACTACTTCCTCAACAACTATTTTCTCGGAATCTGTAAGCGTACCTTCAGGGTTCTTGAAAATAGTATGCTTTCTATTCATGATATGAGGCGGCAGACACTCAAGCGTTATTATATTAGAATCAGAATAAACATACGCCCTCTCAATGACGTTTTTTAATTCGCGAATATTTCCAGGCCATGGGTAGTTTTGCATCTGCCGCATTGCCTCTTTGCTGAATTTAACGTCTGTTTGGCCATAACTGCTGCAGATTTGGTTAAGTATATAGGAGACAAGTAACGGAATATCATCCAAACGTTCTCGCAGTGGAGGCATTTGTATCTGAAGAACATTGAGGCGATAGTATAAATCTTCTCTAAAATTGCCTCGAATAACTTCCTGGTATAAATCTCTATTGGTAGCTGCAATAATTCGAATATCTACCTTAATGGAACGATTTCCCCCTACCCGTGTAATAGTTCTGTCTTCGAGAAAGCGTAATAAGGCGACCTGCATGGACAAGGGCATTTCTCCAATTTCATCTAAGAAAAGGGTACCTTTATCGGCAAGTTCAAATTTACCAGGCTGTCCACCTCTTTTGGCACCGGTAAAAGAACCTTCTTCATAACCAAATAATTCACTCTGTAATAAATCTTTGGGGATGGCGCCGCAGTTGACTGCTATGAATGGACCATCAGGACGGCTGTCTATATGAATAGCATTTGCCATTAAATCCTTACCGGTACCACTTTCGCCTTCTATCAGTACATTGCTTAGGGATTTAGCAGACTTTTGGGCTAATTTCATGGCCATTATGAAAGCCTTGCTCTCACCTACCATTTTCTCATAGGGATTGCTTGGAACGCTGCAGCATGACAAATCTTTCCAGCACATGGTATTAATACTGAGCTTGTTGATGTTTTCAAAAGTAAAAAGAATTAAGGGTTGATAGTTTTGCGGGCCAATGAGCAATTTTTTGTTCAAATAGAATGAATGAATCGGCTTATCATGTTTAGGCTTACCTTTAGTAATACCAATATTAGAAAACGTACTTGATCTGGGTGGGATGGAAAATATATCTTCGAAATCAACATTACCAGATAAATAATGCCTGATACTTTTTCCAATCAATTCGTCTCGTGGAACCTCTGTATAATTCAAAAACTCTTGGGTGGCATTAATAATAATGCCATCCTTGTTGATGAGAACACTTATATCTCCAACAGTACTTAAGAAAATATCTGTATTATACTCCATAATTTGTACAGGTAAGTAACGCGACTGTATAAGTCTGGCTCCAAGATTAACCATTGGTATAGCTGATGGAAGTCTGCCAGTCAAGTTAACTACACCTAGTACTCCAGCTACACTATTGTCGACGTTGAAAATACCAGCGGCTATAGTATGCCAGTCGTGAGCAGACGGATATAGGTGCTCATATCCATTTACCTCCGTTACCAATCCTTGCCGCAATGCAAGTCCTATAGCAGTGGTGCCGGTACAAGTTTCATGGCAGGAACTGCCCAATTGTATTGAATCATGCCCTCGGTTAATAAAGTCTATAACATCACCTTCACTATCAACAAACAAGACAATATAACGGTTTGAAATATTCTTAATAATTTCGTCTAAATCTTCTATCACCGGGTGGGAAACTTCGATCAGTTTTCTATTCTTTTTTCTCTTTAATTGAACGATTTTTTCTGGAAGGATTTCGTTCGGGTTCGCAGGGTCATTAATTTTGCGGCATCTAACCCAGGAATCCGCTATTTCCGGCCGTAATACATCTTTGGAAATAATACCTTTATGAATAAATGATTTCCATGCATGTTCGAGCTTATCGTTATTAATTATACCGGTTGAATACAAAGATTATGCACCTCCTGTTGTTAAACAAAAAACCGTAGAAACTACTGTCTAATAACTGCACAATGTACATTTAATAGACACTGATGCCTGGCATACTCTTTATCGATATTGTTGTTATTCCAGCTTCATCTTGATTGGAATCAAGTAATTAACGGTTAGCTTCGGAGGAAATAGATCACTATCCAACTTTTTTTCATTATAACAGAGTTGTCCATGGTTTTGGAACAGGGTAGATGTATCAAAAAAATGGATGAGTAATTTAGGTATTTTTAGTTAGTACGTATGGAGCAGTAAGTTGAATAGTGTATACACATTTTTTGTCTACAACGCACTACCAGATTATTTTATTTATTAAGTTAATGGCTTGATAAACCCTATGCTGCTGGGTATTCAGTGTATGAATAAGATACATATAACCTTGGCACATTTATTGCACTTATTTGTATGCAACGGTCAGGTGCAGGAGATGATAAATCACTATTTATCTTTTATAGGAGGTGTATGCACTTACAATCGGTTCAACCCGTACATTTGACATAAACATTATTGAAGCGGAGTGATGTAAGGAATTAGTGGAATATCATCTGCCCTATGTAAGAATGCAATCCAGAAAGAGGGAGAAATTGACCTGATTAACAGAAAGGAGAATGAATAATGGCAGAGGCAAAAAGATTGTTTACGGAAGCTGAACTTGAGGAAATGAAAAAAGATCATATTATGATCGCGAGAGAAGCCTTGGACAAGGGTGACATTGAAAAGGCCAGATATTGGCTGGACAGAAATGATGCAACTAAATATTGGATTCATGATCATTATGTACACTGGGTAACGTCTCTTTTCACGTATATTCAGAAAAATTGGGGCGATGAGCAAGTTTCAGACGCAATTAAGGAGACTTATTTCCTTCCGCTACTAGGTCTTGAAAAAGCCCGGAAGGAACTGGGGGTAAAAGCATATATAGAATTGTGGGTAGATGCTTTGATCAGACATCATGCCATGATGCCAGGTTTCAATATTGAGGAAGATGACGAAAAGTTCATTTTTACCTTTGGCAAATGCGGCAGCGGGGGATATTTGATAGATCGAGGAGCTTATGGCGGAAAGTTTGGTTATGGCGTTATGAAGGGACCGAGCACTGATACCTGGGGTGAAGAAAATGTGCCCCTGTACTGCACTCACTGTGTTTGGGTAGAGAGATGGTCCTGCCTGTTAAGTGGAGAAGGCGCACAAAATATAGTCATTGCCAACCGCAAGAAACTTCCCGGAGAGGCATGCACCCTTTACTTTTATAAAGATGCCTCAAAAGTTCCCGAAGAGTACCTTGACCGTATTGGCATGAATCAAACCTACTGGCACGAAGAGCCAAAGAATAAATAGTCTAAAGCCCTGCTCTGCTCATGAAGAGCGGAGCAGGTTGGATACCTGGATTAAGACATGAAAACAAGGAGGGAACTAGATGAATGACTTAGAAAAACGGATTCAAACGCTGGAAGATATTGAATCTATAAAGAAACTAAAGATGTTGTATTGTTATTACTCGGATGCGGCTTTATCTCAAAATCAAGGCCAATATGATGAACTGGTTTCTTTATTTACCGATGATGCTCGTATAGAGTTTATAGGGTTCGGCGTGTGGAATGGAAAAGACGAGGTAAAAAAGTTCTTTACCGAGACCGTTTTCCCTCTATGGAGTTATCATTCGCATATGGTAATGAACCCTATTATTGAAGTGAATGTAAATAGAGCCAATGGCAACTGGTATTGCCTTGCACTGTCCACTACCAGGAACGGAAACCGGGCAGTATGGGTGCACGGAAAGTACGAAGAAGAATATGTGAAAGTGGCAGGCCAGTGGATGTGGAAATCGATTACTTTCATTCCCGACTTTTATAGCCCGTACGAAGATGGATGGGCAAAAACAGCATTTATAACCCTGTAACGATTCTTGTGAGTATTCATTTTACAAGCAATACCTGAAGTCTAGAAAGGAGAATGAATAATGGCAGAGGCAAAAAGATTGTTTACGGAAGCTGAACTTGAGGAAATGAAAAAAGATCATATTATGATCGCGAGAGAAGCCTTGGACAAGGGTGACATTGAAAAGGCCAGATATTGGCTGGACAGAAATGATGCAACTAAATATTGGATTCATGATCATTATGTACACTGGGTAACGTCTCTTTTCACGTATATTCAGAAAAATTGGGGCGATGAGCAAGTTTCAGACGCAATTAAGGAGACTTATTTCCTTCCGCTACTAGGTCTTGAAAAAGCCCGGAAGGAACTGGGGGTAAAAGCATATATAGAATTGTGGGTAGATGCTTTGATCAGACATCATGCCATGATGCCAGGTTTCAATATTGAGGAAGATGACGAAAAGTTCATTTTTACCTTTGGCAAATGCGGCAGCGGGGGATATTTGATAGATCGAGGAGCTTATGGCGGAAAGTTTGGTTATGGCGTTATGAAGGGACCGAGCACTGATACCTGGGGTGAAGAAAATGTGCCCCTGTACTGCACTCACTGTGTTTGGGTAGAGAGATGGTCCTGCCTGTTAAGTGGAGAAGGCGCACAAAATATAGTCATTGCCAACCGCAAGAAACTTCCCGGAGAGGCATGCACCCTTTACTTTTATAAAGATGCCTCAAAAGTTCCCGAAGAGTACCTTGACCGTATTGGCATGAATCAAACCTACTGGCACGAAGAGCCAAAGAATAAATAGTCTAAAGCCCTGCTCTGCTCATGAAGAGCGGAGCAGGTTGGATACCTGGATTAAGACATGAAAACAAGGAGGGAACTAGATGAATGACTTAGAAAAACGGATTCAAACGCTGGAAGATATTGAGTCTATAAAGAAATTAAGGTCTATGTATAGCTATCTAGTTGATGCCGGTATAGCTGGAGATGAAACAAAATACGATGAACTCGCATCGCACTTCGTAGACGAAGGTTGGCTGGATTATGGACCATTTGGTGTTCACAGGGGTAAAGAGGCGATTGTGGGATTTTTTAAGGAAGCTGTTAACACGATATTTTCCTATGGCTCTCATATGAATATGAATTCAATTATTGAAGTAGATGGAGACCAAGCAACTGGTAAATGGTATGTGCTGGCCCCTGGAATTACCCGGAGCGGCAACCGGGCAACTATTACACATGGAAAATATGACGAAGTTTATGTGAAAGTAAGAGGAGAATGGAAGTGGAAGTCAATTATATTTACTGCTGACTTCCTAACTCCTCTGGATGAAGGATGGGCTAAAACGCCATTCATAAGTTCATAAATTCTAGGGGGGGAGGCCGTACATCGTTTTCCAATCATTCTTTCAGATTATCGAAGAGTAATCAAGGATGGAGTAGCAAAATATTGATTCTTTGAGGGGATTCAGAAAATGCATAGAGAGAGGCTTTTAACGATAGGAAGGTCTTTCGCAATTAGATATTAAAGCAAATATCAATCAGGAGGCTGACATGAGTAAGACCATAGTATGTTACAAATGGGTAAAAGATGAGGCGGATATCAAGGTTAATCCAGACTTATCTGTAGATTTAAGTAAAGCAAAAGGCAAAATAAGTGACTATGACAAAAATGCTATTGAAGCAGCCGTGCAGGCGGCCCGTTTATTAGCGGGCAAATCTATTGGTTTGACTTTTGGTACCCCTAAAACCAAACAATCCTTAAAAGATGCTTTATCCAGAGGGTTGGAAGAAGTTTGCTGGATAAATACAGAAGCAGCAGCCGAAGCAGACGGAATTGTAACATCCAAAGCACTGGCAGCAGCGATAAAAAAAATGGATGATGTTAGTCTGGTAATATGTGCGGAAGGTGCAAGTGATACCTATGCCAGGCAGACAGCGCCCAGGCTGGGTGCTCTTCTGCAGTGGCCTGTCATAACCTCAGTATCAAAAATACAGATTAATGGAGATATATTGAGCGCTTCAAGAAAACTGGATGACTGTATAGAGACTGTAAAAGTAAAACTGCCAGCCGTAATTGCAGTACTGCCGGAAATATGCAATGCACCTATACCTGGCTTAAAAGCAGTTATGGCTGCAGGCAAGAAACCGATTGCTGAATACCAGGCCGGAGATATCGGGATTGATTTCACATCTAAATCTCAGGTGAGTGGTTTAAAAGCATATGCAATGAACCGAAAGAACATTATTCTGGAGGGCGATACGTCTGAAAAAATTGCATCCTTGGTGGCGGCACTAAAGAAGGAAGGTGTTCTTTAATGGCAGGCATTTATGTATACAGTGACCAGAGCAGAATTACAGCAGAACTTATCAGCTTTGCCCGGCAGACGGGAGCCGCAGCTTTTGCACTTTGCTTTTCTATAGAGCAAGCTAAAGCGATTAAGGATTTTGGAGCTGATAAAGTTTATGTACTGCAGGGAGGCAGCCCCCTGGTTGAAAACTACGGCAGGGCGGTTGCGGATTTCTTAAAAAGCCAGGGAGCAGATCTGTTCTTAGTAGGAGCAACAGCCAGGGGGCGGGATATTGCATCCAGGGTGGCTGGACATTCTGATTGCGGTATGGTAAGTGATGTATCATCCGTAAGTTGGACGGAGGGCAGGGTGAGCTGTGAAAGACTGATGTATGGCGGGGCCGTAATCCAGGAAGAATTACTTTCCGGCTTTTGTGTAGTCAGCATACCGGCAGGTAAATTTGAAGCTGAAACAGGTGAGTCTTCAGAAATAGTAGTTGTAGAAGTAGAGGCTGATAACCGGGTAATCCTGGTTGATACTGCACCCATCGTGAGGGAAGGAGCAGACCTTTCAGCAGCAGATAAAGTGATATGCGTAGGTCTGGGAATAGAAAAGGAAGAGGACTTGCAGCTGGCGAAAGATTTGGCTGATGTATTGGGAGCTGAAATAGGCTGTACCCGGGGAATATCTGAAGAAAGACACTGGCTTCCGGTTGAAAAATATATCGGCATATCTGGTGCTGCAATAAAACCGCAATTGTATATATCCATGGGTGTATCAGGACAGGTACAGCATGTAGTAGGTATTCGGGAATCAAAAATAATAGTAGCTGTAGATACAAATGAGAAAGCGCCTATTTTTAGAGCTGCTGATTATGGCATAGTGGGTGACTTGTACGAAATCATCCCTCTGTTAACCCGGGCATTGAAGAAAGATTTATAAAAAATATTCTTCATATAAAAGGGGATTACGTATCAAAGGGGCGTTAAAGCTATGAGCGAAGACGAAAAATTCGATGCAATTATTATCGGAGCCGGCCCGGCAGGGTCCGCATGCGCATATACTCTAGCCAAAGACGGCAAAGAAGTACTGGTAATTGAGAAGGGAGATACACCAGGGAGTAAAAATCTGACCGGTGGCAGGTTTTACACCTACGCCTTAGAGATGTTAGATGCAGATTTGCTTAAAGAAGCCGCCCTGGAAAGGAAAGTTACTCATGAACAGCTCATGATGCTGAGTGGCGATAGAGGTATTACCATTGATTACTATGATCCGTCATTTAACCAGAAAGGACATACCCCGGTGTCCTACACTATACTGCGGGCCAGTTTTGATGAGTGGCTGGCAGGTAAAGCTGAAGAAATGGGTGCAGTGGTAGTATGTGGGGTTAAAGTTGACGGGCTTATTGAAAAGGATGGAATGATTGTAGGAGTCATTGCTGGTGAAGATGAAATGTATGCTGATGTAGTAATAGCAGCCGATGGAGTAAATTCTCTTATTGCTCAGCATGCCGGTCTGATAAATGATATTGAGTCTCATACAGTTGGTGTGGGAATAAAGGAAGTCATAGAACTGTCCGGTAAAACCATAGAAGAAAGGTTCAATTTAAAACCCGGAGAAGGAGCAGCTCGCATGATCCTGGGTTGTACCGATGGCATTCACGGTGGAGGCTTTTTATACACCAATCAAGAGAGCATATCCCTGGGCTGTGTTTTGATGCCGGAAGAAGCAGCTGAGAGGAAGATATCTGTACATGAAGTCTTGCAGAACCTGAAAATGCATCCAGCTGTATATCCGCTGCTTGAAGGAGGACATACGGTTGAATATGGAGCCCACCTGGTCAGTGAAGCAGGTTTTAGAGGCATACCGAAAAAGCTCTACAGGGATGGTTTTATAATAATCGGGGATGCAGCCGGTCTGGTTATAAATACAGGCTACTCTATAAGGGGAATTGACCTGGCCATAGTCAGTGGAATAGCTGCTGCAAACGCAGTAATTCGTGCCAATGATACAGCCAGTGTTGGTCCAGCATATATTACTGAACTGGAAAACTTAAAGCTGATACCAACTATGAAAGCAACCGATGGCTTCTTCGAGATCTTGGAAACACCATGGTTGTACGATAAACTACCCAATTTAGGAGCAGATATATGTGCCTACCTGTACAGGGAGGATGGAGAATTACCCGGCAGTATTAAAAAGGACATTCTGAAGTTGGTAAAAGCAAACGGGTTGTCAGTATTCCAGTTAGCAAAATTTGGTTTGAAAGGGGTTAGATCACTGTGAGTATAGAGAAGATGGAAGCCCCTGAACTTTTAAGTCTAAATAAATTCAATGTTGACGAGCAAGAACCCCATATAGTAATAGACCAGGAAATTTGCATAACATGCGGTAAAAAACCCTGCCTTTACATCTGTCCTGCCCGGCTGTATAGGCTGGACAAAAACGAGCAGATAAGCTTCGACTATGCTGGATGCTTGGAATGCGGCACCTGTCGGGTTCTGTGCCAAAAGAAAGGTATTCTAAAGTGGGTTTACCCCCGGGGGACGTTTGGTATCAGCTTTAGATACGGGTAATCTAACCACAACAGCAGTACAGTGTTTGCAGGGTGTGAGGTACAATCTGGCAGTTATCGGAGGAGGTGACGAATGCCTTTTTGTATAGTAAGTGAAACCATCTTAGTTTAATTATGTAACAATGCGAAAAAGAAAGAACAAATCAGCCGACAAAAACACCTGATAAGAAAAATAATGGGAGGTAATGTATATGTGGTATATGACAGAAGAAAGAGAACTCATGAGAAATATCGCCAGGGAGTTTACCGAGCAAGAGGTTAAACCTTTCATTGCAGAAATGGAAAATAACCATACATATCCCAGACATTTATTAAAACGTATGGGTGAGTTGGGCTTTCAGGGACTAATATTCCCGGAAGAAATTGGAGGTATAGGCCCGGACTGGGTGACAATGGGAATCGTGTCCGAGGAGATAGCTAAGGAAAGTAATCTGGTGGCGATACTCCTAATGCTTAACACTGCCATATGTGCTGAAACTATCTATCAATTGGGCACTCCTGAACAAATAGAAAAGTGGGTTAAGCCAGCCATTACCGGGGATGTAAATCTGGCTCTTTGTCTAACTGAGCCCAATGGAATATTCAATTTTTCTGAGAACCAGACCCGTGCTGTACTGGATGGTGATAGCTGGGTTGTTAACGGGGGAAAAATATTCACTACCAATGCCGGTAATGCAGACTGCTATATTGTTGAATGTCTTACTTCAGAACCAAATCCGGAAACAATGATGGGTGTGAGTTATATATTGATACCGGCAGATACTCCGGGCTTTGAAGTTGGTCATATTGAGAATAAACTGGGCTGGCATGGTTCATCAACGGGACAAACCTATTTCAAAAACTGCCGGGTTCCTAAGGAATACCTGCTCGGTCCACAGGATACCGTATTCCCTATAATATATACAAATCTGGAAGATGAATTCATAATGTTCGGAGCTTGCTGTCTTGGTTCGGCTGTAGGTGTTTATGAGAAAACTTTAAAATATACCCGGGAAAGAATTCAACTCGGCAAGTCAATGTTTGATACCCATCAGTCCATAAGACAGAAATTGGCACAAATGTATAGTGACATAGAAGCGTTTCGGGGAATGATGTACATGACATTAGCAATGAAGGACAAAGGAATCGACACCTTTAAACAGGCCTTTATTTGCAAGCTGCAGGGAGCCACCCTGATGGAAAGAGTTGCCAGCGAATGCATAGTACTGCATGGCGGTAATGGTACAGTAAAAGAAAATGGAATCGAAAGGTATTTTCGAGATGCGAAGATGTGCTTCCTCGCTGGAGGTTCAAATGATACCTTGCTAGATGGCTTGTCCTCACTAATATAGATTAAAGTTTATACATTGTTAAATAATCTTACCTCAGTAATAACAAATCCTAAGTGCTCGCTTAGACATTCAGACCACCGGTATATCCGTTGGCCTGAATGTCCTGTTTTCTTTAGCGAAAAAGATATACAGCTGTTTTTTTCTATCGAGCCGCGGTTAATTGGCCGATGCCAGTAACCCAGTATTGATTTAGGCATTTAGCATATAAAAAATAATTACAGCAAGTGCTATAATGGAACATAGGTTCGTGGAGTTCCCCGACTGCGTTTCAGCTAGAAGCTAAATGCTATTCAATATCGAAATAAAGCTGCTAGATCCTGACCGTCCGGAATTTCATCATGTTCCCGCACATAGACTTTTCCTCCATTAAGAATGGTCTGGATGGCGGTGAGATCGAATAAGTCTTCATCGTCTGATTCTTTTTGTTCATGGACAGCAACAGCGTTGGTCTGTGAATCAAAGTTGCCCCATTGGCCCGCGCCCGGGGCCATAAACAGCGCTTCTATTCTGCCATTACAAGCTGCGGGAGCAGCCTCGATAATATTATAGGTAGTTCTTCCTGTACCTTTTAATGGACCAAAGCGATTTAAAGCTTCCTGCTCTGCCTGTCGGAAATATTGCTCTGCCAACGGCCAGGCTGTAGTTCTGAGATCCTCAGCACTTAGTTCTTCTGGATTACCGGGTATTCCCTCAGCAGCTAGATAAGCATAAGTATTGGCTTCCCGGTAAATTGGATGGAGAAATCCAACTCCTGCCACAAACAGAGGAGAATTTTCCTCGCGCAGTATTTCTCGCAGGCCCCGATCAATTAAACGAAAATACCGTAAAATGTTTTCTTTAGAATCATCAGTACCCACTCCATGACCATGATAGATAGCTGCTGCCTGGCGATTTGTTCCTTCCAGAGTGTTGGTATGGTACTGCAGCTGTCTCTCAGGATCATCAAACTGCAGAGCGTCTGACATGCTGTGAGGGATATTCTCCAGCTCTAATTCTATTACACTGCTGCGGGTACACTGCAGAAGCCGGACCGCATTTTGACTGAGGGCCAGAATATAAAACAAACCGTTCCCACTCAGTAAGGGAAACAAAGGTTTGAGATGGAAGCGCCTGCCGATCTGTAAAAACTCATCAAGATTTATAGGAAGATGGTAATAATTAAAGATATCTGGTGCCAGGAATATGGCCAGACCATCTCTTTGATGCTGCCAGAATAAATCATCAATGGAGAGCTTTTTTAGTGGCTCTAAAAGGTGGTTAGCCTGTGAAGAGCGCATCCCGCGGTTTATCAGGCGTTCTTCAGCTTCTCGAATCAAATTCTTAAGCCGGATTCGGCCTTGTCTGGTTTCAACTCCTGCTCGGAAAGTAGGCAGGTAAATAGTAATACATAAATCATCCTGAAAGTTTATCAGAGTCTTTAAATCAGTATTAGTTAATAAGTTCATCGTTCAACCTCCTCGTCCTTATTATCCCTGTAAGTTGGCCTGGATATCCTTATTCCATAAAATAATGCTCGCTAAACCGTAGCCTTAATATGCGAGAGTTATTATGAAAAGCTTCTTAAGGATGAAAGCTTAAGGTTAGCGCAGGGGGATAAAGGGGGTTCATTTAGCGTGAACATAACTTGTTTTAGCCCATCAATCTAAAGCATCACTAGCTAACTTATCTGGAGAAAGTAAGACCGGACCCAAGCGGTCTTAAGCATTCATCCGTACAATTTTCGTCTGCACTTGTGTCATACAGACATGTTTGCTTGAGTTAACAAGTAGCTTTGAAGCGCCGCAGGCGCAGAGAGTTTGATACAACGCTTACCGAACTCAATGACATAGCACCGGCTGCTATGATAGGCGATAGGAATCCTAGAGCTGCGAAGGGTACTCCTATGATATTATAAAAGAAAGCCCAGAAGAGGTTTTGCTTGATGTGTTTCATAGTAGTGCGGGATAGTCTTATGGCCACGGGTATACTGCGCAGGTCAGACTTCATCAAGGTAATCTGGGCTGTCTCCATGGCTACATCTGTTCCAGTTCCCACGGCGATGCCAATATCTGCCACAGCTAAGGCGGGTGCATCGTTAATCCCGTCACCCACCATAGCCACGGTTTTCCCCTGCTTTTTCAAATCCAAAATCTTATCGGCTTTATCAGCAGGAAGAACTTCTGCTATAACCTGTTGTATTGCTACTTGTCGAGCAATCGCTCTGGCAGTGCGCTGATTGTCACCGGTAAGCATATAGACCTCTATGCCCATATTTTTAATTTCTTTTATGGCCGCTGCGGCATTGTCTCGGACGGTATCTGCCACGGCAATGATGCCCTGGAGCCTGTAGTTTATAGCCAGCAGCATGGACGTCTTGCCCTCTTCTGCCAGTGTGTCCAGGAACGGTGTGCTGGCAGATAGGTCAACACTCTGTTGTTCCATCAAACGGCTGTTTCCCAGTAGGATATGCTTTTCATTCCAGTCAGCAGTTAATCCTAATCCTGGCAGAGCTTCAAAATTTAGCGCATCTGGCAGTTCACCAACTTCTTCTTTGGCTCTATTATATATTGCTTCTCCAAGGGGATGTTCAGAATGTTTTTCTGCAATACCTGCTATACGTATGATTTCTTCCCTACTTATATCCCCGAGGCCTATAATGTCAGTAACCTGCGGTTTTCCTATGGTAATAGTACCTGTTTTGTCCAGGACCAGAGTGCCGATTTGGTAGGCTATTTCCAGGTATTCACCCCCTTTTATAAAAATGCCGTTTTCGGCTCCAATGCCTGTTCCTACCATAATTGCGGTAGGAGTAGCGAGTCCCAGGGCACAGGGGCAGGCTATGACCAAAACTGCTACTGCTGCGGTAACCGCTGTGGTAAGGCCTCCGCCCAACCAGTATTGCAGGAAAAAGGTCAGGAATGCTATCCCGATGATGCCCGGAACAAAAACCCCGGATACCCGGTCGGCGATTTTTTGGATGGGGGCTTTGGAGCCCTGAGCATCCTCGACCATCTTGATAATTTGAGCCAGTACCGTATCTTTACCTACCCGGGTAGTCTTGAATTTAAAACTGCCGCTCTTATTGATGGTGGAGCCGACCACTGAATCACCGGGATTTTTTTCTACCGGAAGACTTTCCCCGGTCAGCATGGACTCATCCACCAGAGATTTTCCTTCGATTAACTCTCCGTCCACGGGTATTTTTTCCCCCGGTCTAATCAGAACAATATCGCCTATCTGCACTTCCTCCACTGGTATATCCAGCTCTATCTCATCCTTGATTATTCGGGCGGTTTTAGCCTGCAGGCCGCTTAGGGCTCGAATTGATTCGGTGGTTTTACTTTTGGCTACTGCCTCCATATATTTTCCCGCCATAATCAGGGTGACTATAAAGGCTGAAGTTTCGAAATACAAGTTGTTATGATCACCGATGATCATATTATAGATGCTGAAAAGGTAAGCGGCGGTGGTTCCCATGGCCACCAGTACATCCATATTACTGCCTCCTGAGCGCAAAGCCAGGAAAGCGTTTTTATAAAAGCGGTAACCGATAATAAATTGAACCGGAGTGACCAGAATTAACTGAACATAAGAATTGTGTAGAAACCGGGCTTCAATGCCCAGCAGCATCAAGAACATCCCCAATATCAATGGGGAACTCAGTATTATGGATGCTGTCAGAAGGCTGCGGAGATGGTGCGTCTCGTTTGTTTCCACATCCATTGGACCTGTTGGCTCCAGAGACTCCATACGGGCTGAGTACCCAAGAGCTGCTATCGCAGCAGTGATGTTATCGTTGTTGATCAGTACCGGATCATAATCAACTACTGCTTTATTAGTTGCCAGGTTGACTGCTGCTCGACTTATGCCTTCCATGGACTGAAGTTTCTTTTCGATACGGGCGGCACAGGCAGCACATGACATGCCGGTGATGTCAAGTTTGGTTGTTTTCTGCAGGGCAGGTTCTGCCTGAGCAGAAAACCCTAGTTTTTCAATGTTATCTATAAGTATCTTTAAATCAATCTGAGAAGGATCATAATCTACAGAAGCTTTATTGGTAAGCAGGTTGACACTGGCCGAATTTATACCATCTAGCGTTGACAAACGTTTTTCAATGCGGGCGGCACAGGCGGCACAGGACATACCATTGATTTCTAATTCAGCAGTTTGATTCATAAATTCGTCTCCTGGAGCATTCATTCTATATCTTATCCACAACGTGTAAGCTCTGACTTTATTATGGCCCTTTTTTGCCGTTTAGAAACTTAATGGGGATTACTGATGGAAACGAACGCAAAAAGTGGTTCCGTAAGGAGAACTGTCTACATTAATTATAGCATTATGTCTTTCTGCAATACTGTAGCAAACGGAGAGGCCCAGCCCGGTACCATGTTCCTTAGTAGTTAAGAATGGGGTCCCGAGCTTATTGATGATTTCCGATGGCATACCGCAGCCCTCATCCTTTACCTCCAGAACGATGTCCCTATCTTCTACATAAGTGCGGATAGTAACAGTCTGTTTAGGCTGCACAGCTTCAATGGCATTACGAACTAAATTTAGCAGCAGTTGCCGTATCTCCTTGGGGTCCAGAAGCTGATCAGGAACTTCTTCCAGCTGTATTTCAATGTTTTTATCGTTAGCCAGAGCATCAGCTTGTATTAAAATATTCAGATTATCAATAATACGATTGATGTTACCTGGCTCTAAGCGCAGTTTTACATTGGGAGCCAGAGACAGAAACTCTGAAATGATTGAATCAGCCCGGTCTAACTCTTCAATCATGATATCAAAATATTCCGCATCTTCCCCATATTCTGACTTATTTTTCAGCATCTGCAGAAAACCACGTACGGTGGTCATTGGGTTTCTGGTTTCATGACTTATACTGGCTGCCATCTGTCCAATCAGATTGAGTCTGTCCAGACGGGCCATTTCTGCCTGCATTTGTATTCTCTGACTGATGTCAGTTATGGAATTTAATAGACAGGCCTTACCATCTATAGTTATTATTTCTGATGACATTAAACCGATACGATGTTCTCCAGCTTTAGTAACAAAGGGCACTTCAAAATTCTGGACCGGTTTTTCCTGGAGCATCATGTCGTTAACATTTTCGATGTCTTCTATCCTGGACCAGAGGTTGAAACTTCTGGCACTGCGTCCTATGATTTCCTCGCGGGTATAACCGGTCACGCGGCAGAACATTTCATTGACATCCAGATACTTCCGATCCTTAACGGTAGTTATGGTCATCATACTCGGACTGGAGTGAAATGCCTTGGAAAACTTTTGTTCTGACAGGCGTAAAGATTCTTCAGCCTGTTTGCGGTCGGTAACATCGGTAGTTAAGATCGCTATCTGACCTACTTCAAGATAAAAGATGCGTACCGCAATAATTTTACCCAGATAATCAATATACTCCTCGCTATCCATGGGTTCTTTAGTTAAAGCTACTTTATTTAAGGTATTCATAAGTTTGATATACATATCTGGTAAAATATCACCTAATTTTTTACCGATTAATTCCTCACCTCTGGTACAGGTCAATGTTTCAAAAGCTGGATTAACATCTAAACATTGATAATCTATTTGATTCTTATTATTACTATAGGATATTTCATAAAGGCTGAAACCTTCGTCTATTGAATTGAATAATGAACGATATTTGCGATCACTTAAATGCAGGGCTACCTCCGTGCGGGTGTGTCTTCGCATTTCCGCTTTCAGCATTTCGTTCAGTATGCGCAAGCTTTGATTACGTTCCTGGGATAACTTCTCAAATGTATACCGGTTCTTTGGCAGCAGGAGTCCGTTATCAACTGAGTTTAGATCAGATTTTCTATACTCAGAACTCGCTATCAGTTTAATTTCTTCGGAGCACTTTATTAAAGTAGATTGGTGGGTACAGACCACATCGGTCATCTGGGAAGCATCACAATTATTTATTGGGTAAGAACACATGGCTATGATTCTTTGACCTTGGACCATATGATTAAGTTGTTCTTCATAATCTTGAAACCTTTTCCAATGTTTAGTTTCCAACCACATATTGTTGGAAGTGATTCGCAAACCTTCATATCCTCGGGCAGCAGCTTTATTAAGCCAATTGATCCACCCGTTTTGTGCTTCGTCCAATCTTAGTTTTCCCTTGTGCTGGTACAAATCTTTACTATCGATAAATACTATCTGGCCCCTATCGTAATAGGAATTAAAATTTGGCACCGTTTTTCTTAAAGCTGTGCGAGCCTGGTAACTTGATATGGCTTCAGAAGTTATCCAGACACAATATTCATTGTTCCTTAAACCAGCCTGTATAAAAGGAATTGACACTTCCATTAGGTCCTGTTTAGTCTTGTAAAGCAGGCAGATATGAGTGCCCGAGGGGAGCTCGAGAAGCCCATCTATTTTGTTTTTTCCAGGTGTCGTGTAAATATTTGGCGGTTGTTGATTATCATTGATTAGATAGAGCATTAGATTGTCCCCCCTTAGCCTGGTATATCTATTATATTATGATTTTGATAAAAAATGGTAATATTTTTCGGAAAAAACAACCAATAAGGCTGAATGAATAATAATTATTAGTTATATAATGCATGATTAATAATAGTAGTTTATTTTGTGTGTGAGTCCGGAGATGCAGGTGAATGCCTGGATTAACAGGCCTGAGAAAAGTAATTGGCAGGATTCATGTTAGCTTTTTCTATCTGGATTAGGTTCTTTTTTGCTTTTTTTTCTTTTCATATATGGGGGTGGAGTATTCTCTTTCAATAAAGCCTTGTCAGAGGAGCCTATTAAATCGCTTCGACCACATTTCTGAAGGGCTTCAAGGGCCATAGCTCTGTTATTGGGATGCCTATACTGCAGCAAAGCACGTTGGGCTTTTCTTTCCCAGCTGCTGTCCGGAATATAAACGGGTCGGCCGTTCAAGGGATTAACTCCTGTATAATACATGCTGGTTGACAGGGTCATAGGAGTAGGGGTGAAATTTTGCGTCTGTTCTGGGTAATACTGAAGGTGATCCCTGATAAACTCGGCCAGCTCAGCAGTTTCATTCAATCCACAGCCTGGATGGGCAGATATGAAATAGGGGATAAGGTACTGCTTTTTCCCAAGGTTTCTGTTGATGGTGTTAAACTTCTGGACAAAAAGTTCATATTTTTCCCGGCCTGGTTTGCCCATAAGCCTGGTGACTGTCGGTGATACATGCTCGGGTGCTACTTTCAGTTGTCCACCCACATGATGGCGGCATAGATCATAGAGGTATTTTCCCTTAGGGTCCTCTAGTACCAAATCATACCGCACTCCGGATGCTACCCTTATATGCTTGATTCCTGCAAGCTTACGCAAACTAGACCATAGTTTAACCGAGGGGGAATGGTCGGTACCCAGGTTTTTACATACCCGGGGGTAAAGGCAGCTTGTTCTCTGGCAGTCAAGGCACTTACTCTGATCCTTTCCGGATAAGCCATACATATTAGCAGAAGCAGCGCCTAAATCGGGTATAGATCCTTTAAAGTCCGGGTGGTCAATGAATGCTTGGGCCTCCCGAGTCAAGGACTGAATACTTCGGTTCTGGATGAATTTTCCCTGGTGCAATCCAATGGAACAAAAATGACAGCCTCCAAAACATCCGCGGTGGGTTAACAGGGAGAATTGTACCGGAGTCAGAGCCGGGATACCTCCTGCTTTTTCGTACATGGGATGATAGGTGCGTTGGAATGGAATTTCGTAAATTGAATCCAGCTGTTCGGTGCTTAACGGCAGCGGAGGAGGGTTTACTATGACAAATTTATCGCCATGAGCTTGAGCCAGTGTAGATGATGAATAAGGATTAATATTATGGAACAGCTCGCGGTTAAACGTACTGAAGCTCTGTTTGCTTTCCCGTACTTCTTCGTAAGAGGGGAGTGTTAAGGTGGTCGGGGGAAGTGCGTCGGTAACATAAGCGGTACCAGGTATATCATGGATTTGCATGATATCTTCACCCTGAGCTAAACGACTGGCAATATCCAACAGGGTATACTCGCCCATTCCATAAACCAGCAGATCTGCTCTGCTGTCCAGGATTATGGAACGCCTTATCTGATTACTCCAATAATCGAAGTGGGCCAGTCGTCTGAGACTAGCTTCTATTCCTCCTGCAATTATCGGAATATCGGGAAAAGCTTCCCGTATTCGATTGGCATATACGATGAGAGCTCGATCAGGCCGATGACCGTCCTGACCACCCGGGGAGTACTGGTCTCCCCGACGCTTTTTCTTATCTGCGGTATAATGGCTGACCATACTGTCCAGATTACCCGCGCTTATGCCAAAGAATAGGCGAGGTGCCCCAAGTTGCATAAAATCATGGATGCTTCTCCAATCCGGCTGGGCGATTATACCTACCCGAAAACCATTTGATTCCATAAAACGTCCCAGTACAGCAGCGGCCCAGGCTGGATGATCAACGTAAGCATCTCCACTTATGAGTATAATGTCTAGTTGATCCCATCCTCTTTTTTTCATATCCTTCTTATTTACCGGTAAGAAATTCAATTCAGCACCCATTTCTTGTATCGTTATTTAATTAGTATACCTCATTCTGGAGGGTGGATGCCGGGTAGTATTTAGTTTTAAAATATAAGATCTGAGGAAGATCCAACCGCTGTCCGGGGGGGCAGAGGCAAAAAGTCTGTATTTGCTAAAAAAATAGAGGGAATTCAACAGTGCCTGTTCATCACCCTGCAGTAAGAGTTCAATTTATTAGGTTTTGCAGCTGTCAGGCAAGTCACTGGTTGAACCCCATTTCTCAAGGAGTTCATTTTGTCGTATAAAACCAAGCAGTAAGAGGGTAAGAAAAGGATTCCTGAGTTGGCTGCGATATTTGTATACAGCTGATTTTTTAACCTCTTTTACTTCAAATGTTAAAGTATACTGCTGCCATTGATGATTTATCCCCATTAATCTCCTGGGAGGGATGATTAATCCATCTTTTGCTAATATCCTGGGCTGGGGGAAAAACCAGTAGTGAATAAGGTAACGGTAGGCAAGGATATTAGACCGTTTGGGCGAGCTGCTTAATACTGCTTCTAATACGCAGCCTGATACCGAGTGATCACCATGGCGGTCTGATGGATGAGGATAGATAATTATCGTTGGATTAAAACTATCGAGTTCTTCTTCTATCTGCTTAAAAAGCCTGTTAGCATTTACCTTAACCCGACCATCATGGTATTCCCAAAAAACAAGTTGTCCAGATGAGATTCCAAGTAAAGCCGCAGCCTCTGCAAACTCGGCATAGCGTTTTTCTTTAAGACCCTGTCTATTTCCATCAGTTATCAGAATTATTCTCACGATGGCTCCATTCTGGCAAGAATTGCAAATGTATCCTCCCACTGCAATACTCTCGTCATCAGGATGGGGAGAAAAAACCAGAATGCGGTCTTCACTCCGGGGAGCCTTAGCTTCGGAGACCGGGTTGTTTAGACTTCTATATCGCCAAACAGGGAGATATTTACCTGATATTATTCCGGCCATAATAAGACTAACCAAGCCTAGAAGCTTTAACCACAGCATTTTTTGCTACCTCAAAGTATATTTTCTCAATTTTCTGCAGGCTGGAATTAATTTCGTGCTGCAGCACCTTCGTTACACTGCGCTGTCCCATGGTCATATTCAAATCCTGGTCCTCTAACAAGCGGCAAATCTTATCCGCTAGTTGTTTTGAATCACCTGGCCTAAATAAATAGCCATTATCACCATCAGCGACTAATTCCGGTAAAGCTCCTGCCCGTGCTGCAACTATAGGCAGCCCAGATGCCATCGCTTCCAGGGTCACTATACTCTGGGTCTCCATTTTAGCAGGAATAGCAAAGCAGGCTGCTGATCTATATATTTTGGGCAAATCAGAGCTTTGGTAGTCAATCGGTCCTAGAAAGGATACATTATGGGATAACCCCATCCTTTCTGCCAACTTCCTGCAATCCTCTGTCAGTTCACCACTACCGCAGAAAACAAAGTGGGCTTTAACCCGGTTTAATACTAGCGGAATTGACCTGATCAGGGTTTCGAGATTTTTTTCTTTGGCCAGGCGTCCAACATAAAGAACCAGTGGTCCCTCAGGCAGGCTATACCTGAATCTAATATCCTCTTCACTTTCCTGATTAATGAAGCGTTCCAGGTTTACTCCATTTGATACCACTGTAACTGGCTTTTTAAGACCCAAGCCCAGGAGTTCTTGCTTAACCATCTGGCTGGGACACACAATATGCTGACAGGAATTATAAAACCTTATCAACGCAGAACTAAGACTCTTTCTAACATAAGTGTGAGCAGGGCGGAGAAACCTTAGATATGACAAAACGAAATCTAAAGTAAAATGGTGGCTTATTATTATTGGCACCATCTGAGCTTTTGCAGGACCCAGCAAGGCCAAACCGATGGAGCCCGGGTCCTGCAGATGGATTATATCTGGATTCCAGGAAGCTATAAATCCACGCAGCTGGCGCCATCTATATACTCCCATACGCAGGTCTTTACGAAATGGATTGGGTACGGAACCAACCCGCCAAACCAGGAAGCCTCTATCAAAATTCTCTTTGTAATTACGTCGATTTTTTGATGGTGCTATTACCACCACTTCATGTCCCTGTGCTGAAAGATATGAAGCCAGGTTTAAAGTTGAAACAGATACTCCTGAAATATACGGGTAAAAGGAGTCTGCACCAATAAGAATACGCACTTTGGGAGTCCACCTTTCCTGGAGATAAATTTATTATATTTGCTTTTTAGTCAGCAGTATTTTTCGACTGCTTATTTTCTTAATCGACTATACCATACACTAGCTCATTTTTAACCAAGAGTATTCGAAATTTATTTCTAAAGTTATGAAAACTCTCAGAGCGAATAGATACTCGTATGACGCGATATGGGATACAAGGCTTATTGAACTAAAATATCAAACACTTTACTTATTGTATATATACGGTGGTCGATCCCAATTTAGCATTAATTTGTATCTGTTCACCATAGTCCAGAGGCTGCAATTGCCATCATTAGGAAGTTCTTTAGTTTATCGATGTAAAATAAAAATAATGGGACATTTATGTAGAGACAGTGACAATTTGGGGATACCAAGATAGTTAAGGAAATGCTAACCATAAATTATTTAGAACATACAAATGCATGAGGTATGGATGAACAGAAGTAAGCCCCGACAGTAATCGGGGCTTAGACTGTCAAAAAAGGTGAATTCCTGCGTCATTACTCAAAAGCCGCTCAATCAACGTACTCCGTATACGCCTCAATCGCGGCATTTGGTAATTCCTTGACCTTCACCTTTTTTGCTCGCTCTGACAGCTTGTTTGACAACCAAGCCCCGACAGTAGTCGGGGCTTATATATCAATATATATAATTATTATAGGGTTTAGTCTATAAGTATAGATGGACTGGCAATACGCCCGCTCATTTCATTATTCCCCGGACTCTGTCTCATCAGCAGTATCATCAGTATCATCAGTATCACTATCGGAGTCACTGGTTTCTTCAATACTTTCTTCAATAACTTCTTCGTCTCCAGTATCTTCGTCAACCGGTTCTTCCTCGGTGAGCAACCGGATAATTACTTCTGCCATTTGCGCTCTGGTCATAGCAGAATTAGGATTGAATTTTCCCTGGGCATCACCACAGAAGATTCCCTGCTGTTGAAGGGCAGCAATATATCCAAAATCTTCAGGTGAAATTAGTATACCATCTGCAAAGCAGACCTCACTGCTGTCCACTGGTTCAATACCTAGTGCTTTGGCCAGCATGACCGCTACTTGGGCCCGGTTGGCCTGGGTTGCAGAATGAAAACGGTTTATATTTATTATCCCATTTTGAGAAGCTTTTTTTGCAGCTCCCTTAGCCCAGGCGGGGACATCTGCCAAATCTTCATCTTCAGTGTCTTCAGAGCCTTCTACTGCCTCTTCCTCTGCAGCAGGGTCTTCCTCGCTAAGAAAATCCCCCTCTACAGCAGGGTCTTCTTCGCTGGGAGAATCTTCATCTGTCAAACCGGGGTCTTCTTCGGAAGCTGGCTCAACCTCATCTTGCTCTTCATCAGTTACCCGCATGATGAGAGAAAGAGCTTCTGCCAGGGTCATCTCTCCATCTGGATCAAAACTTCCATCCGGGTAGCCGGTTATTACACCTAGTTCGGCAAGAGTAGCGATAGATTTGGAGGCCCAGTGGCCATCGGTATCCGAAAAGCGCATGGTTTTTTCTAACTGCATAAATAACTGCTTCTGCAGTTTAAGCTCCTGTTTTAATTGATTATCAACATGGTTGGATTTAATCTCTGAAGTTTTCTGATTTTTGTCATCGTTTAACTGTACTATTGATTTACCGTTATTGGCTTTTCCGGGTTTAGCTGCTGCAGTACCAGTACAGAATGTTAGTATCAGCAGAAGTACCATGGTTATGGAAATTAATTTTTTCATATTTGATTACCTCCTAAACTTTTACTAATTATACGACCATAAGTCATGAATTTTAAGGGTCATGGCTATAAAATGAGAATATAGTCCTAAATAGCGGGACGAATGTTGCTGGTGATATCCAAAGTTAAGGCGGTCACAGAGGGTTTAAGAGATATGAAAAGACCCCTGCGTCACAGGGGGTCTTTTAAAATAGTATTTCCGGGTTTTGTCTGGTGCCAATTTTACCATAGGTTTTGGAGATGTTTTTTATCACCATATTTAACTTGCCAGCCTGGGATAAAATCTCCTGCAGTTTAGGCAGTTCTTTCCTGGGCAGAATAATAGTCAAGACCAGGCGTTCTTTGCCCTGCAGACCGTAACCTTTTTCGGTCGTTACTGAGTAACCGAATTTCCTCAGTTGGTCTGCAAGTTCTATTCCATCATCAATATGTTTATAAACCGTAGCCTCGATAAGGCCAAAAGCCATCCTGGTTTCGGCGAAATTCCCCAGAAAGACACCGGACAGGCGCCCCAGGGCAAAGGCTAATATATAGACAAATCCTGATGATTCTGCGATCAATCTAAATGCATAAGCAAATATCAACGCATCCAGGAATACTGTTGCATAAACTGGTTTAATAATCTGCTTGCTGAGAAATATGGTTTTTAATGTTCCCAAGCAGGTGCTGACAGCATTAAGCATGAATATTATAGTAATCTCGATCAGTATCATAATCCTCCTTCCTAAAAATAAAAAAACTTCTGCTCACTACAGAAGTTTTCCAGGTTCTTATAGTACTATCAAATTATAATAACACAAACATGGGATAATGTAAAGGCCAATAACTACTATTGCAGCCGTATAATGCATGGATTCATTCATTCTGTGGAATTGGCCCTGAAACGAACCAGGAAGGTAGTGCCATGGGAACTGGTTTCAATCTCTATACCGGCGTTGTGTCGACTGGCTATCCCATAACAGATGGGCAAACCGAGTCCTGTGCCCTGGTCTTTAGTAGTTAGAAAGGGAGTACCCAGCCTGGAAATTATACTGGTATGGATACCTTTACCCTGGTCTGAAACAGCTAATATTATATCATCTTGATCGTGAAAGGTTTTGATGGTAACAGTACCGCCAGGATCCATGGCTTCCAGGCCATTGCGTACCAGATTCATGATAAGCTGACGAATCTCTTTCTTATCAAGCAGCAGGGCTTCAACATTCCCTAAATCCAGCTGAATATTTTTATCCAAGGAAACGGCATCGGCCTTGATGAGTGGGTGAAGGGCTTCAATAATCTGGTTAATACTGGAGACTTCCAGTTCAACTGCTTTATTTCTAGCCAGCAGCAGGAACTCGGTGATTATGGAATTACCCCGGTCGAGTTCCTCAATCATAAGCTCAAACATCTCCCGGTGTTGATTAAATGATTCTTCACTATTCAGATACTGTAGATAGCCGCGCACGGCGGTCATAGGATTCCTTATTTCATGACCGATTCCTGCTGCTATCTGGCCTACCAGGTTTAATCTATCCAACTGCAGCATTTCTTCCTCTAGTTTTTTTCTCTCGGTTATATCAGTTACCATGGCCAGACTGCCTGCGTATTTATCACTGGAGTCATATATACTGGTGGTAGAACAGATGCCCCAAAAAGGCTGCCCGCATTTGGTTTCGAGTTTTATGTCGAATTCAGCCTGCCGGTCCTTATGCATTTTTCGTAAGGCCGTTTCAGTTACCTGCTGGTCTTCTTCATCCAGCAGATTAAACATTGACATATTTATCAATTCATAAACATCATATCCCAGCATATCCGCCATCTTGCGGTTAGCAAATTCAATCTTATTATTTTCGTCAATTATTAGTATTCCTTCATTGGCGGTTTCTACTATACGACGGTATTTTTCTTCACTGCTCTCCAGTGCTTGTTCAGCTTGCTTGCGCTCCGTTACATCTCTAATGCATTCTATGGCCCCGACTATATTACCATTGGTATCGTACAGGGGAGCGGCTGTCGCCCGTAGAAATGCACCCGATTCACCAACTGCCGGGCAGAAATTCTCTCCTATTAATATATCGCCCTTTCTTTGAATGGATGGATAATCTTTTTCCCACTCCTCCATAGGTGTTAAGACCAGATCTACCAGTATAGGCCTGCGGCAGCCATAAAAGGGAAGGGCATGCTCGTAATTTCCTTTATGGGAGATATCCTGTGCTTTAATGCCGGTCATATCTTCCGCCGCCTTATTCCATACTAGTAAATTACCCCGGTTATTTATCACCATGGTAACATCTGGGAGGAAATTAAAAATATCCGTCATACGCTGCTCAGTTTCAGCCAGAGCTTGTTTTACTTGCTTGCGCTCCGTTATATCTATGAAAAGAACCGCACATTGGTTCTTGCCGGGACGAAAGGCTATCACTTCAAAATACTTGTTGATGCCGGTTACAAATTTTTGAAAGTAAGCAGGTTGTCCGGTTTGAACTACCTTGCCATACACATTGGTCCTATAGATAACCTCTTCGGGAAGAAGGATGTCATAGCCGGTTCTGCCTACTACCTGCAGTCGGGTTAGTCCATATATTCTTTCAAAAGCCGGATTTACGTCAATATAACGAAAATCATAGGGACGATGGTTTTCATCATAAATCATTTCCAACAGGGCAAAACCTTCATACATAGTATTAAATAAAGAGCGATATTTTCTTTCGCTTAGCTCCAGAGCTTTTTCCACCTGTTTCCGCAGGGTTACCTCACGACCTACTGACTGATATTCAAGCAGACTGCCATTAGGATTAAATATAGCCCGGTTAGTCCATTCAATCCATTGCATACTTTGGCCGGATAATTCCATCTGCTCTTCCTGAACTGCTGCTGGAGTCTCAGGACTCAGCAGTCTTAAGTTATCTTTAAGGGCAATACCATGACTCTTGGAAATATAGTTCAGAAGGCTGGTAGATATAACAGAATGTTTTTCGATTCCCATGCAAGTGCAGAAAGCAGCATTGGCATAAGTTATAGTAAAATCAGGCAGGAAGCGGCAGATCATTTCAGACTGATCTTCGATAATATCCCGGTAATGGGCATTGCTTAACTTTATTTCATTTATTGCTCGGGTATAGGGACTTGTATCTTTTATAAGATATATCAGACCTTGTTTTTGCCCCAGAGAATTTTTGAAAAGGCTGACTGACATCTCCACATAAATTTGATTTCCATCCTTTGTAACATGCAGGTTCTGGCCTTCCCATCTGCCATTCTCAGCTAGAGACTTACGAGCCAGGTCATAGTCGGCAGTTTTAATCCAGGAGTATTTATGAATTTCGTCCAACTTGCGGCCGAGTACTTCCTCCAAGGAATACTTATATAGTTCTTCTGCCTGCTTATTCCACCCTACAACGCGGTCTTCAATATCCACAACTACAACCGGCTGGTTAAGCTGTGCCAGTACTCCAAGCTGTATATGAAATTCTTCGGCTGCATTAGGTGATATCTGATGCAATTTATCAGCAAGCGGAGTGACAATTGCCGGAGAGTCGTTCATAAATTCACCTTTATTCCTTAAGATATCTGTATTTTACCATTATATATAGGCGTAGTTTCAGGAAATTGCACGTATTTTGTCATACGGCGAGAAATATATTATTAATTATGACAAATCTATACAAATACCTGTTTATGCTGCATTAACTTTAACTTTTCCAATAAATTTGGAGCACCATGTACTAGCCCTCATTTGGATCCCATTACTGCTCTTCTGCAAGTATCTGCAGTACCAAGGACTGCTTTTAAGGTCAAGGAAGGAAGATCTCATCTGGAGGAAGGATGATTCTAGCTATTTTATGATTTATAATATATATAGAAATGACCAGCTGACTTACATAAGCAACTCGGGTGTGTTAACTCCTATGAGAAACTTCCATATATAGAACAGAGCAGGTGAAGGCTGATGAATGAAAAGAATTGCGATACCAGTATAAAGGGCATTGTCAGAGCTTGGCAGCAATTTGTGGCAGAAGGAGAACTGGATGCGTTAATTGTACGCAGCGAAATTGCTGAATCATGGTACAGGTGCAAACAAGCAAAAGTGAATCCATATGCTGTAATTAACGGAGAAATATTGGATGAAAAGAAGCTGAGCGAACATCTCGAAAGAAAAAAGGCTTTGATGGGGATTGCTTTTCCCTTCATGCAGAAGTTGTATGAATTTGTAGACGGGACAGGATTTATTGTTGTGCTTGCTGATGAACAAGGTTATATACTTGAGCTGCTAGGAGCCGGGGATACTATTGTTAAAGGTCAAGAAATCAATTTGGTTCGAGGAAGCCGGTGGATAGAAGAAGTGGCTGGTACCAATGGTGTAGGTTCGGCACTGGTAACCAGAGGACCGGTACAAGTATCAGGTGCAGAACATTACTGTCAGGCGACCCATGATTGGACCTGTTCAGCCGCTCCAATATTTGATAATAATCATCAACTGGTGGGTGTCTTACAAATGTCCGGTCCTTCTGAAGAAAGTCATCAGCATACGCTTGGTATGGTAGTAGCAGCCGCAGCGGCTATTGAAGAGCAGATGCAAATCAATCAACAAAACTCGGAATTAATACTAATAAATAATCATCTACACAATATTTTTCATACTATGTCTGAAGGGGTCGTAATCATTGACCGACGAGGGGTTGTAGAACAGGTAAATCCAGGTGCAGAACGTATTTTGAGAAAACCTGCTGAGGATCTTGTCGGATTATATTTGGAAGATATTTTCAGAGAAATACCGCGAGTAAAAGAAATGCTGGCAGCAGGTACCCCCTGCTCAGATATCGAGATAAATGTAAACTGGGAAGGTCGTAACATACATTGCCTTGCCTCTGGCAAAGCGATTAGAAACGAAGAAGATAAGCTCAATGGTGGGGTCATTATACTAAGTCCTATAGTAAAAATCAAGAATCTGGTCAACCGTTTTAGTGGTGCACATGCGAGATTCACTTTTGACGATATTATAGGAAACAGCCCGGAGATTGTTGAAGCTGTAAGAATTGGCAGGCTAGCTGCTCTGAACGACAATAATGTTCTGTTGCAGGGGGAAAGTGGTACCGGCAAAGAAGTGTTTGCTCAGGCCATCCATAATAAGAGTATGCGTTCTAATGGTCCTTTTGTGGCACTTAACTGTGCAGCTATCCCCCGGGATCTATTAGGCAGTGAATTGTTTGGTTATGTTGAGGGAGCTTTTACCGGTGCTCATCGGGGAGGGAGACCTGGAAAATTCGAATTGGCCAGTGGAGGGACCCTGTTTTTAGATGAAATAGGAGATATGACTTACGGCAAGCAAGGTGCACTCCTGCGTGCGATACAGGAAAAAGCAATAATCAGGATTGGAGACAACCGGGTTATACCAGTTGATGTTCGCATTATTTGTGCCAGCAATAAAAACCTTCAGGAGGCAGTGGAAAAGGGCAGCTTTCGACGCGATTTGTTTTATCGTTTAAATGTTTTGAAAATCAATCTTCCCCCTCTGCGTGAGCACCCCGGAGATATACCTTACCTGTTTAACTATTTTGTCAATCAGATTTGTCAAAGACAGGGAGCTGAAATAGAGTACATCCAGCCAGAACTTATAAACGCCTTGCGAAATTACAACTGGCCAGGCAATGTACGGGAGCTGGAAAACGTAGTAGAGAGAATGGTTTGCATGGCTCAGGGGAACGTGCTTAACATTAAAGACCTTCCGACAGAAGTATACAGACCAGTAATAAACGATAGGCAGGAAATACTAGCATATGATTACTCCGAGTCTCGTGGCTTTAACCCATTAAACATCAGCCAGGAGAGAAAAAAAAGAAAGATAATTCTTGAAGAACAGGAGAAACAGGAACTCATAGAATTGATTAGAAGCTGTGGCGGAAATATAAGCCGGGTTGCACGGGAAATGGGGGTTTCCCGCAACACTATATATAGGAAAATGAAACACCATAGTATATCCATTTAAAACATTGAAAAATGTGTCAGCGGTGTGACTTGAGTGGTACATCCTTGATGCACGTATGTTACACAACATGTAACATATAATATCATTTTTATGGATCAGGCTTGTAGATGAAATGAAACAACTGCATAATTATTGGAGCAGCCAATATGTCTTTATTAAATTGCTAAGAGACAGCGAAAATGAATTTTGACGGTCTGAAGCCCCTCCGCATGGAGGGGCTTACCTATTTCTTCGTACAGCTTATGCCGGTTGGCACAAAAATTGCTTTAACATAATACATATGATGTCTTGTAGTGGATATTTATTGGTTTCGTTACTTGATGAAGACAAAGCAAAGGTCAGGAGGTGAATAACTGGTTTCAAGAAGTTTGGGACCAGGAAAGTATGCACAAAGAATTAATTGTTCAGCCGGAAAGATGTACAGGGTGCCGGACCTGCGAATTGATTTGCTCGTTTGTTCATGTGCAGGAATTTGATACAACCCGCTCTAGAATTAGTGTATTCAACTTTGAAAAAGCAGGTTTTTCTGTCCCTGTAGTCTGTCAGCAGTGCAGTGTGGCGGCCTGTATGGAGGTATGCCCGGTAGAGGCTATAACTCGCAGTGATAGGACAGGGGCCATGGTTGTCAACCATGATAAGTGTTTGAGATGTAAAATGTGTACTATTGCCTGCCCGTTCGGGGCAACTATCTACGACCCGATAAAAGATATAATAGCCAAGTGCGATCTTGGTAATGGGGATCCCATGTGTGTTAAGGTTTGTCCTTCCGGTGCCTTGACCTACCAGGAGCCCACTCAGGCTAATATCAGTAAACGTAAAGCGTACGCTGCCAGATTCAAAGCGGTTTATGAGGAGGTGGGCTAAACCATGTATGGATGGACAGGTAGAATTTTAAGAATTAATTTGAGTGATAGCACAGTCAAAACCGAAGCCTTGAAAAAGTCCGACCTGCAAGACTATATTGGCGCCCGTGGCCTGGGTACCAAATTATTCACTGATGAAGTTGATCCGAAAGTAGACCCATTAAGTGAAGCCAATAAATTAATATTCATGACCGGACCGCTGACCGGTACGGCAGCTTCTTCAGCGGGAAGATATAATGTTGTAACTAAAGGGGTTCTTAATGGAACTATCGCCGCCTCTAACTCGGGTGGGAGTTTTGGGCCAGAAATCAAGTATGCTGGATATGATGGATTTATTATTGAAGGGAAGGCCAGCAACCCGGTATATTTATGGATATATAATGATCAGGCGGAAATAAGGGATGCTTCCGAAATATGGGGTAAGGATACCGTGGAAACTACCGATATGATAAAGGAAGCTACTATTGATGAAGCTAAAGTAGCCTGTATTGGACCGGCCGGGGAAAACCTGGTTAAATTTGCCTGCATAATGAACGAATACAATCGTGCCGCCGGTCGTTCCGGAGCCGGAGCGGTTATGGGAGCAAAAAACCTGAAAGCTATTGCCATACGCGGAACCAAAGGGTTAAAGGTTGCTGATAATACCAAGTTTTTAGACGTCATTATGGATGCTCGGGGTAAACTTCAGGCTCACCCGGTTACCGGAGCCGGGCTAAAAGCATATGGGACCAACATCTTAGTTAATATACTGAATGAGCATGGCGGACTGCCTTTTAAAAATTTCAGTGAAGCTGCGATTTTTCCTAAGGCTGAAAAAATCTCCGGGGAGTACCAGGCGGAAAAATATCTGCTCAGAAATAAAGGGTGTTTTGGATGTTCTATTGGCTGCGGAAGGGTTACGAAAATAAAGCAGGGCAAGTATAAGGGTCTGGGAGAAGGACCAGAATACGAAGCAACCTGGGCGATGGGGGCCAACCTGGCTCTGGCTAATTTTGAGGCCATTTCTAAAGCCAATTTTCTCTGCAACGAACTGGGGTTAGATCCGATAACTATGGGAGGTACCTTAGGCTGTGCCATTGAAATGGTAGAAAAGGGGTTTATCCCGGAAGAAGACACAGGAATCGAAATGAGATGGGCAGATCCAGACCTGTTGATTGATATGGTGAAAAAAACTGCTTTCCGGGAGGGATTTGGAAACCGACTGGCCGAAGGTTCGTATCGCCTGGCCGAAAGTTATGGACATCCTGAGTTCTCAATGACAGTTAAAAAGCAGGAACTGCCTGCTTACGATCCTCGAGGCCAGCAGGGTATTGGGCTCAATTATGCAACTTCTAATCGAGGAGGGTGTCATGTAAGAGGGTATATGACGTCTCCCGAGGTGCTAGGAATTCCGGTAGTAGTTGATCCTGATGCAACTGAAGGCAAATCGGAACTGTTGATAATATTTCAGGATTTGACTGCTCTGGTTGATTCAGCCGGGCTGTGTTTGTTTATCACTTTTGCTCTGGGCTTGCCCGAGATATCAGAACAGCTGCGGACTGCAACAGGAGTTACCATGACCGACGAAGAATTTCTGCTGGCGGGAGAACGCATCTGGAACCTGGAACGGATGTTTAATCTGCAAGCCGGGTTCAGTAAAGATGATGATACATTACCCAGGAGGCTGTTGGAAGAGCCTATGGCAGCTGGACCGCATGAAGGCCGGGTAGTGGAATTAGATAAGATGCTGCCCGAATATTACGGACTTCGAGGATGGGATGATAATGGAATACCGACCGAGGATAAGTTGTCTCAGCTGGGTATATCCTGATAATCGCAGTATAAATGGCTGGCTGTCACTCGATGTGAGTGGCAGGCAGTCTTTTAAAGGAGGAAGATGCTAATGGCTGAGGAAGCAGCACATACTGAAGGTGGTATAAGAGGTATTATCCAGGCTTATCCCCGTGAAAAACGTTTTATTCTGCCTCTTATGCAGGACATACAGAAGGAATACAACTATTTGCCTCGAGAAGCTTTGCTGACTATCGCAAACCATGTAGGTGTGCCCTTCAGCAAAGTATACTCCATGGCTACTTTTTATAAAGCTTTTAGTTTAACTCCAAAGGGACGCTACAACATAAGAGTATGTGATGGCACTGCTTGTCACATAAAAAACTCAGCGGTACTAATTGATCAGATTTATAATAATTTAGGCATAAAACCCGGTGAAACAACCGGGGACGGGATGTTTTCACTCGAAACGGTTAATTGCCTGGGAGCCTGTGCTATAGCTCCAGTAGTAATGGTAAATGAGATGGTTCACCCCAAGGTTTCTTCATCTGGTATCCTGGATGTTATTAAAAGATATAAGGGGGGATCAGATGATGCCAATTAACAATTACCGCGAATCCAGGCAGATTCTGGTCTGCTGCGGGACAGGATGTCAGGCCAGCGGAAGCATGGAGGTTTTCAATGCTTTTAAGAGTCAGCTGAGATCAATTGAGGGGGTGGAAGTAACAGCATCAACTAAGGCAACTGGCTGCAACGGTTGGTGCGAGCAGGGGCCACTGGTTAAAATTTTACCGGACGATATTACTTACTGCCTGGTAAAAGTCAAGGATGTGCCGAGAATCATAGAAAAGACCATATTAAACCAGGAAATAGTTGAACAGCTCTTATACCGAGATCCGGTCAGTAAAAAGAGAATTAAATCTCACCACCAGCTAAATTTTTATCGCAAGCAAAAAAAGATAGCTCTGCGTAACATTGGAGAAATCGACCCGGCTTCCATCGATGATTATATTGCCCGGGATGGCTATCAGGCTCTGAAAAAAGCTTTCTCCATGAGTGCCCTGGATATTATTAATGAAGTTATTGCATCGGGCCTGCGAGGCAGGGGCGGCGGTGGGTTTCCCACCGGCTTGAAATGGCTGAGTTGTTTTAAGCAGCAAGAAACCAAACGTTATATTATCTGTAATGGTGACGAAGGTGATCCAGGTGCCTTTATGGATCGCAGTATTATGGAAGGGGACCCACACACAGTAATTGAGGGTATGCTAATTTGTGCTCTGGCGCTTGGAGCTTCTTCCGGATATATATATGTGAGAGATGAATATGGCCTGGCGGTAAACAATCTTCGACAGGCTATTCAGGATGCCCGGGACCGATCCCTGCTGGGTCATGATATTATGGGGCAGGGTTATTCTTTTGATATTGAGATCGTAAGAGGTGGAGGTGCCTTTGTCTGTGGGGAAGAAACTGCGCTGATGGCATCCATCGAAGGTAATGTTGGCGAACCCAGGGATAAGTATCTCTTTCCCGCTGAAAAGGGATTGTGGGGATATCCTACTATCATCAATAATGTCGAGACCTGGGCTAATATTCCAGTGATTATTAATCAAGGTGCACAAGAATTCACATCCATAGGAACAGAAAAGAGCACAGGAACCAAAGTGTTTTCGCTGGTTGGTAAAGTTGTAAACACTGGATTAGTAGAAGTGCCTATGGGTACTACTCTAAGAGAAATAATCTTTGAAATCGGCGGGGGCATTTTAAAGGGCCGGCGATTTAAAGCTGTTCAGACCGGAGGACCTTCAGGGGGGTGTATTCCAGCAGATCTGCTAGACCTGGAGCTGGACTTTGATTCCCTGAGCAAAGCAGGTTCTATGATGGGCTCCGGCGGGCTGATAGTAATGGATGAGCGTACCTGCATGGTGGAAGTGGCCCGCTATTATCTGAATTTCCTGGCGGGTGAATCCTGCGGTAAGTGTGTTCCTTGTCGCGAAGGTATCCGGCGCATGCTGGAGATACTCTCAAGAATATGTGATGGTAAAGGGCAGTCAGGCGATCTGGAACTTTTGGAGGATCTGGCGGAGACGGTGCGAGATGCTTCTCTGTGCGGGCTGGGTAAGACTGCTCCCAATCCCGTATTGTCCACAATCAGGTATTTCCGAGATGAATATTTGGCCCACATAGAAGAACACCAGTGTCCGGCCGGGATCTGCCGCAGCTTGACCCGGTTTTCCATTGATCCAGAAAAATGTACCGGGTGTAGTTTGTGTAAAAAGAACTGTCCTGCCGATTGCATAATTGGAGAGCTAAAAGAAGCTCATTGGATCGATATTAATAAGTGTATTAAATGTGGTTCGTGTGTTGATACCTGCAAGTTTGAAGCAGTTGTCATCGGTAAGGAGGGAGGAAAATGAAAATACTGATAGATGACCTGGAGGTAGAGGTCACACATGGGGAAACTATTCTTACATCAGCCAGGAAAGCAGGTATTCATATTCCTACCCTCTGCTACCACGAAGCTTTTGAGGGACAGGGAAGATGCCGCCTCTGTTTGGTAGAAGTAGACTGCCGGGGTGTAAAGCAAGTGGTAACCTCCTGCACCTATCCGGTTACTGAAGAAATAACAGTCAGGACCTCCACCCCCGGGATTGAAAAGATGAGAAAGAATATTGTGATGCTCCTATACAAACAGGCTTCTGCCAGCACTATATTACATGATATGTACCTGGAATATGGATGTTCGGAAAACTCTCTGAGTGATAACCCGGAAGAAAAGTGTATGGTCTGCAACCTGTGTGTTTTAGCCTGTGAAGAGATGGGAAGCAGTGCGATATCCCTCATAATGCGAGGTACCGAAAAAAGGGCAGCCACTCCGTACGATGAAGCATCAGAGGTGTGTTTGGGGTGCGGTGCATGTGCAGCTATATGTCCTACTCAGGCCATAGAAGTTATTGAGCGAGATGGATACCGGATTATCTGGAATAAGAAGTTTACACTCCTAAAATGCCAGCACTGTGGCAGGTCTTTTGCGACCGAGGAGCAGCTGGCTTACATCGATTCAAAAGGGAAATATGCAGATCCAGATAGCCTCATTTGTTTGAACTGCCGACGAAAAATGACTGCCGAAAAGATAGGGATATTTACCTGAGGTCACAGGTCTGGAGGTGAAAAGCAGTGAAAATCACTGTTAAACTCTTTGCTTATCTGCGTGCGGGACGATTTAAAATCAGCTCAATGGATTTGCCTGAAGACTGCACAGTGCAAGAAGTATTAGAAATGCTGGCTATTTCCAGAAAAGAAATGGAAATTGGGATTATTATGATAAACGGAAAACGGGCCAGTTTTAACAGCATATTAAAAGGGAATGACACTCTGGCCATTTTCCCCCCGGTTGCAGGTGGTTGATATGAAGAAGAAATTGCTGGAACTGCTTAATGATTCCAAATATAGTCTTTCGTTTTCCATAACTGATGAGTTAAGTATAGCAGGGAAAACGGGTTATACTCTGAACCAAGTCGAGGATACCGCCCTGGAACGGGGCATCGTCCCACTGCGTTATCAGCGCAACATGGGAGCCATAAACATTTATGAACAACGCAAGCTTTTGCATTCCCGGGTTGGTGTAATCGGCTGCGGAGGGTTGGGAGGATTTGTCATTGAAGAACTTGCGCGATTGGGAATCGGTGAAATAAGCGCATGGGATTATGATTACTTTCAGGAACACAACCTTAACCGTCAGCTCATGTCGGAATTCAGGCTCATCGGACATTCAAAGATTGAAGCAGTAAGTCGACGGGTCAGGAGGATAAACCCGGGTATCGAGTTTAATGGAATGTATCGTGAGTTTAATGAAAAGGAAGATAAAGAGTTATTAAATAAAATGCAGGTGATAGTGGATGCACTGGATAGTGTCCAGGCTCGGTTGGAGCTTAGCAGAGCCTGCCGCAACTATGGTATTCCCATGGTCCACGGGGCTGTAAATACCTGGTATGGTCAAGTATCAACTCAGTTTCCTGGTGAAGACGTCATAGAACAAATATATGCAGGAAAAGAGAAGTATAGACTGGATGAAAGAAGTGTACTGGTTTTCACCGCTTCTCTGGTGGCCAGCCTGCAGGCAGCAGAAGTGCTTAAAATAATATTGAATAGAGGAAATCTATTACGACAAAAAATAATGCTGGTAGACATGCTGTCCATGGACATGGAAATTATTGATATACCAAAGAACGACTAACACACTCCCTGGTTTGTCCTTGATATTCTTTATCCAATAAGTCGAATAATGAGCGAAAATAACCCCTATATATGACAAAGAGTGTCAAATTTCCCAAAGGTTATGGAAGCACTATTGTCAAAATCATACATGGTAAGACCTGGTGTGATTTTTTTCACAGTACTGAATTGGATGAAAATCCCAAAATATTAAAGGCAAGGCTTAGTTTGGAGAATGATGTCATGTTAGTAAAAGAAGATATTGTCCGGGAATGTAATGACGATAATGAGCAATTCCGTGAACAAGTACCAGTTCCGGAATTGATAACAACCGATATTAAAGAGTCAGAGAATTACTCTGACAGCAGTCAGAATATGATAATAGAGATGCAGAATAAGCTTCGCTTGAGTCAAGAGCGCTACTATAATGTGGTAAACAGCAGGAGTGAACTGGTGATATGCTGTAGTCCCGCTGCAGTTTTTACTTGTGTTAACCAGTCTTTCTGCCGTTTCTTTCAAAAAAATGAGGCGGAAGTGATAGGAACAAGTTTCCTGGACCTTATTTATGAGCCCGATAGGGAAGCCGTAAGGAAATCACTCCTGAGCATGAAAAAGGAAGAACCCGAATTTATATTTCCCTGGAGAATCATTAAGCCGGATGGTCGTATTGGCTGGCAGGAGTGGAATGCCCGGGCAATATTTGATGAGCAGGGAATTATGATAGAATTTCAAGCTGTTGGCAGGGATATATCTGAACGCCTGGAAATGGAATGGGCATTGAAAGAATCAGAAGCATATTATAGGGCTACCTTTGAAAGTACTGGAACAGCTATGATGATATACAGGTATGATATGCAAATCATACTCGTAAATACTGAGTTTGAGAAACTGTCCGGCTATAAACGAGAAGAAATAGAATATAAAATGAAATGGACTAATTTTATCGATCAACGTGATCTGGACATGATGATCGGTTATCATTTCAGGCGGCAATCAAATGATCATAAGGTGCCGGACAACTATGAGTTTCATTTTCGAGATCGCTGGGGTAATATAAAGAATATTTTCTTAACGGTAGCGGTAATTCATGAAAATCAGACCGTGGTGGCTTCTTTTATGGACATTACTGAACGCAAGAAAATGGAACAAGCTCTGCTGCAGTCTGAAAGAAGATATTTATCGATTTTAAATGCATGTCCCAACGAACTTTCCATTTCGACCATAGATGAAGGAAGATTCATTGATGTAAACCATCAAATGTGTAAAACCGTAGGTAGATCATATAATGAAATAATAGGCTATACATCTCTGGAATTGGGGATATGGGTCAATCCAGAAGACAGAGATGAACTGGTGGCAATCCTAAAAGAAAACGGTTCAGTACGTAATCGTGAATATACTCTGCGGTCCAAAACAGGGAGAGAAATAATAGCTCTGGTATCAGCCGAGATTTATGATTTTGAAGGAAAGCAGTATATGATACTTATCACCAACGATATAAGTGAAAAAAAACAGATGGAAAAAGAGCTGGCCAGATTAGATCAGCTTAATCTGGTAGGTGAAATAGCAGCTAGCATTGGTCATGAAGTACGTAATCCCATGACCAGTGTCCGGGGATTTTTACAATTACTAAAAGACTATGAGAATTTTGAGTTTTACAGTGAATACTTTAACTTGATGATCGAAGAACTGGACAGTGCCAACCAGATAATTACTGAATTTTTGAGTATGGCACGACATAAAAATGTAGACTTACAGCTGCGAAACTTGAATTCAATTGTTATGAGTGTAGCGCCCTTAATAAAGGCGGACGCTGCAGCCCAGGATAAGTGTATGGAACTTCAGTTAAATGAAGTAGTTGAAATAATGCTGGATGAAAAAGAGATACGTCAATTACTCTGCAACCTGTCCAGAAATGGACTGGAGTCAATGGAAGCGGGTAAAAGACTTTTAATAAGAACATACATGAAAGAGAATAAGATAATTCTATCCGTGAAAGATGAAGGAAGCGGTATACCTAGAGACGTGATTGATAAAATTGGCGTCCCCTTTTTCACCACCAAAGAAAAGGGAACCGGGTTAGGGCTGCCAGTCTGTTACAGCATTGCTGCTCGTCATAAGGCCAGCATTCAGATGGAAACCGGTAAGTTTGGTACCACCTTTTATGTATCCTTTGATTTGCCTGACAGTGAATAAACTTGCTTGTTTGCGAGCCTGCAGTTAGCTTCAGGCAACATTTTCAGGAGGCTCTATAATATTCTACATCAGTGCCTTTACCAACTATTAGTAAAATACGGCTGACCAGGTAAATATAACCATCCAATATTTTTCCCCCCTCAATTATTTTTTAAAGAGCAACAAACCTGAAACGACATTGAGTGGCGATAAAGCTGAAAAATTAATACGTGAACGTAATATTGGCTATTTAGCAAAAGGGGACTAAACCTTTAATTGTATATTATGAGACAGGTGAAGAAACGCTATTATTTTATTTATTTTTTAAACAGAAAACTAGAAATGATGGAGTTTACAGAGTGGCAGATAAAGATTCGCGGCAAGCTTGAACTAACTGCAAATGGCATTAAAAATCAGGCATTTTAGTTAATTGTGTGAACAAAAATGGCGAATGAAAGAAAAATATTAACAAATAAGTCTAAAATCACGATTTTTTTCACATATGGTATACAATAAAACTTAGTAAAGTGGACAGGTGTTGCTGGTTGGTTAGAATACAGAGTCTGAAGGGAGGGTAGAAGACTAGGTAGTAATTTTTTCATGTTTTCAGCAATAATCTGACTAATTATTATTAGGGGAGAGTGAAGATAAGAATGAACTTTTTATCACCTGCAGAAATCGCTGCAGCCGCATGTAATGCTGGTAAAGCGAAGGCTGAAATGGCATTTGGAAAACTTTTTGTATTAGGGATACTGGCCGGGGTTTATATCGGTTTTGGGGCTAATCTGGCTACCAAAATAGGCGCTTGTGAGGATGCTGCCAGTGCTGGCGGAGTATTCCTGTTTGGCGCTGTATTCTCCGTTGGATTGATGTTAGTTGTAATCGCTGGTGCTGAACTTTTCACCGGCAATAATATGGCCTGCTTTATTTCAGCCATGAATGGCCAGGCAGGCTGGGGTGGACTCCTGTATAACTGGGTAGTCGTTTATGCTGCCAACTTTGTTGGTTCAGTCTTGTTAGTTTATATCATTTTCTGGGGCCTCTACTGGTCTTCCAAGGATGCTAATGGCGCTATGATTCTATCAGCTATGGGCATCAAAGCTCTAGGGATAGCAAAAGGAAAAATGGCATTAACATTTGGTCAGGCATTCTGTCGGGCTATATGCTGTAACTGGCTGGTTTGCCTGGCTGTCTGGCTGGCTTTTGCGTCCAAGGATGTTGTTGGTAAAATATTTGGTATTTTCTTCCCGATTATGGCTTTCGTATCCAGTGGATTTGAGCATTGCGTTGCCAATATGTTCTTTGTTCCGATGGGAATAACCATAGCTGGTGCTGCTCCTGATCTGGTAGCTGCACAATATAGCATGTCAGTTGCAGATGTTGCTGCATATTTTAGCTATGGGCACTTTATAAGTGCTAATCTTATTCCGGTTACCCTCGGAAATATCGTGGGTGGTGCTTTATTCGTAGGAGGCGTTTACTGGTACACTTACATGAGACAGCCTGCGCCGGCAGCTAAAGTAGAAAAAGCTGCAAAAGGTTAGAGGGCAACTACCTTTCAACTAAAGGAAAAAATTACTGACTTAGTGTGTAGAGCCCGCGGTATTATTTACTCAGGCGACATGTAACTAATTATTGTTTGTTGCGGCAAGAATGTTGCTGCTATCATTTGGTGTAGTTAGGATATGTCCTTGAATAGATTATACCGCGGGTATATACTCATGATTTTTTATTTTTTTATAGATACCTTAATCACAGAAAAGCTTATTTTTCATGCTGAGCCGTTGTTGTGTGAAGGCAAGAAAAAAGATTGAAAGGAGGGTGTGAAGTGGCCAATTATATGGATATCATCGCCAGCTGCAAAGACAAACCAGGTGGAATCATCGAAGCGTTCCATGCAATCCAGAAGGAATATAACTATATTCCGGAAGAAGCCCTGCGGGAAGCAGCTAGAGCATTCAAAGTATCCGAAGCCCAAGCATTTGGGGTAGCAACATTCTATTCTTATCTCTCGGTTAAAAAGAGAGGAAAGTATATCATTCGCATGTGTGAAAGTGCTCCCTGTCATGTGGCAGGAGCGGATGAAGTTCTGAAGGCACTGGAAGCTAATCTGGGAATTAAAGCAGGAGAAACGACCGAGGATGGAAAATTTACTCTGGAATTAACCGAATGTGTAGGTCAATGTCAGGCTACCCCGGTAGTAACCATCAATAGTGAACCAGTCTTTAATGTGAAACCAGAAATGGTACCTGGACTTCTGGCCGGATACAAATAAGCAGGAAGGGAGGGAAAAAATGTGGCACAGGAATATCGTGTTTTACTTGAACATGCAGACAAAATAAATCCTGAAAGCGCAGCAGATTACGTGAAGGTTGGCGGATACAAAGGTCTGGAAAAGGCGCGCAGTATGAATCCTAAAGATTTAACTGAGGAAGTAAAGAAGTCCGGACTTAGAGGCCGTGGCGGCGCAGGATTTAATGCCGGTATGAAATGGAGTTTTGTACCTCAGTACCCGGAGACCAAATATGTGGTCTGCAACTTTGACGAAGGGGAACCGGGAACCTATAAAGATAGAATAATATGCCAAAAAAATGCTCAGGCCCTTCTGGAAGGAATGGCTATATGCGGGCATGCAATTGGATCTAACAACGGATATATATATTGTAGAGGAGAATATCCGTTTGTGGTAGAAATGTTAAAGAAAGCGATTGGGAATGCAAAAGAATCAGGTGCTCTAGGAGAATTCAATATAGAAGTCCGTATGGGAGCAGGCGCCTATGTATGCGGCGAGGAAACTGCTCTTATTGAATCTATAGAAGGGCATCGAGGAGAGCCAAGATTTAAGCCCCCGTTTCCAGGTGTAGAAGGATTATGGCGTATGCCTACGGTAGTTAATAACGTAGAGACCTTTGCCTGCCTGCCCTATATACTCACCAATGGTGCAGATTGGTTTGCCGGCATAGGAGCCAAGAGTTATCCTGGAACCAAGGTGCTTACGCTTACAGGTGATATCGAAAATCCCACCTATTTTGAAGTTCCAACTGATTATCTGCTAAGAGATGTGATATATGAATTGGGCGGCGGAGTAAAAGGTGGCAAGAAGCTGAAAGCAGTTCAGGTGGGAGGTACCTCAGGAGCTTTTATTCCACCTCAGAATATCGATACCCCTATTGACTTTGATTCCATGAGTGC
Source organism: Syntrophomonas sp. (assembly GCA_016841425.1). Taxonomy (GTDB): domain Bacteria; phylum Bacillota; class Syntrophomonadia; order Syntrophomonadales; family Syntrophomonadaceae; genus JAAYJK01. Next base: position 256,128 of record JAENZE010000001.1, read on the forward strand.
TATCGGAGCAGCTCTGGGTTCAGGGGCAGTATTCGTAATGGATGAAAGCAGAGACATAGTAGATACCATCAACCGGATTGCAAAATTCTTTGAACATGAATCCTGCGGGCAGTGTACACCCTGCCGGGAAGGTACCCACCGCTGCAAGGAAATTATGGAGAAGATCAATACCGGAAGAGGAACCCTCAAGGATATAGAAAACCTGAAAGTACTGGCTAGAGTTATGCAAAAGGCATCATTGTGCGGTCTGGGACAAGCCGCTCCGATTCCTATTACTTCGACTCTGGAACATTTTGAATATGAATACTTGAGAAAATTAATGTAGCATAGAAGGGAGGGAAACGAAATGGATATAAAACTTACTATTAATGGTAAAGAGATAGAGGTGCCGCAGGGTACTATGCTGTTGGATGCCTGCCGTAAAGCGGGAGCAGATATCCCTACATTCTGCTACGATCCGGACCTGAAACTGGCCGGCTCCTGCCGGATGTGTGTGGTACAGCCCCAGGGATGGCGCAATCTGGTGGCCAGCTGTGTAACCCCGGCCCAAAATGGTATGGTTATAGATACCGAGAGCCCGGACGTAGTAGAAGCTAGAAAAGTAGTTTTAGAACTGATGCTGACCCGGCATAAACTTACCTGCCATACCTGTGAAAAAGATGGAGATTGCAACCTGCAGGATTACTGTTATCGATATGGGGTGACTGAATCTCGCTTTGAAGGAAAAATCCATAATCTCTTCAAAGATGATTCCAACCCCTTTATTGAGAGGGATTATGATAAATGCGTTATGTGTACCCGCTGTGTCAGGGCCTGTGAAGAAATTACCGGGGCCCGGGCCATCAATGTAATGGATCGCGGATACCATGCGCATATAGCGACTGCTTTTGACGGTGAACTGGAAGACTCTCCCTGTGTATTCTGCGGCCAGTGTATAATGGTATGCCCGGTAGGGGCACTGACCAGCAAGATAGCAGCTGGGAAAGGTAAACCAGCCCAAAATGAAAAAGTGCTGACTACCTGTACCTACTGTGGTACGGGATGCACATTGGAACTAAATGTTAAGAATGACGAAATAGTCGGTGTGACCTCCAATAGAGATGCGGAATGGAGTCCGGTCAACAAAGGTGCCCTATGTGTTAAGGGACGTTTTGGCTGGGATTTTGTAAACTCCCCGGAAAGACTGACTACCCCGCTGATCAAAGAGAATGGTGAATTCCGTCCCGCTTCCTGGGATGAAGCTCTGGATCTGGCAGCTGAGAAAATAAACGGCATCAAGGAAAAATACGGACCGGATTCACTGTCGATGTTTTCTTCAGCCAGGGTAACCAATGAAGAAAACTATCTAGCCCAGAAATTAATGAGAGCAGCAATAGGTTCAAACAATGTGGACCATTGCGCCCGTCTCTGACACTCCGTTACTGTCGCCGGTCTGGGGGCAGCATTCGGAAGTGGTGCAATGACCAACTCCATAAATGAACTGGAAAACGATGCTAAATGTGTTTTCTTGATAGGAACCAATACTACTGAAAACCATCCGGTTATAGGTTACAAAATCAGGCAGAATGTTTTGAAAAACGGAGCCAAATTGATAGTAGCCGACCCGCGTAGAATTGAACTGGCTGAACTGGCTGATGTATATCTGCCATTCAAACCGGGTACCGATGTAGCTCTCTTCAATGGCATGATGAATGTCATAATCAACGAAGGCCTGGCTGACCGGAAGTTCATAGAAAGCAGGACCGAAGGTTATGAAGCTATGGCTGAAGTAGTTGAGAAATATCCACCGGAAGTAGCGGCTGAGATATGCGGCGTTGATGCTGCAGATATCATCAAGGCAGCCCGCCTCTATGCCGAGTCAGAAGCTTCTTCAGTATGTTATGCTATGGGTCTTACCCAACATACTACTGGAACTGATAATGTTAAGAGCTGCTGCAACCTGGCTTTATTGACGGGTAACCTGGGTAAACCTGGAACCGGGGTTAATCCGCTGCGTGGTCAGAACAACGTGCAGGGTGCCTGCGATATGGGGGCACTGCCGGTCGTATTTACTGCCTACCAGGCAGTTACCAATGATGAGGCCCGGGCAAAATTTGAAAAAGCCTGGGGAGTAACACTTTCAGGAGTAAATGGACTTACTCTGACCAAGACCATCAATAAAGCCTACGAAGGCGAAGTAAAAGGATTAATAGTCGTAGGTGAAAATCCTATGGTCAGTGATCCTGATCTGCATCATGTGGAAGAAGCACTTGATAAGCTAGACTTCCTTCTGGTCCAGGATATCTTCCTGACCGAAACAGCTAAGAAAGCCGATGTAGTCCTGCCCGGAGTCAGCTTTGCTGAGAAAGACGGAACCTTCAGCAATACTGAAAGAAGAGTGCAGAGAGTACGTAAAGCTATCAGCAATAAAGGTGATGCCAGGCAGGATTGGGAGATACTTTGTGATCTTTCCACCCGCTTAGGATATCCTATGTCCTATAATTCCCCGGAAGAAATTTTCGAAGAAATCAGGACCCTTACCCCATCCTACGCAGGTATGAATTATGCCCGCCTGGAAGGAACAGGTTTACCCTGGCCCTGTCCTGCCGAAGACCATCCGGGAACCCCAATTCTCCACAAAGAGAAATTCAATAGAGGGCTGGGGCTGTTCCACGCCATTGAGTATCTCGAACCAGCAGAAGTCATCAATGAAGAGTATCCTATTATTCTGACTACCGGACGCAGTTTGTATCATTATCACACTGGGACTATGACCAGAAAGGCTAAAGGCCTGGATGAACATATGCCGGAAAACGTGATACAGATAAATAGTGCACTGGCTAAAGCCAAGAATATAGTGGATGGGGAAATAGTCAAGGTGACTACCCGCAGAGGCAGCATTAAATTGAAAGCAGAGGTAATTGATGGTATACGTGAGAATGTGATATTTACTTATTTCCATTTTGCCGAAGCAGCTGCCAACGTCCTGACCAATGCTGAGGTTTTGGATCCAGTAGCAGGAATTCCAGAATATAAAGTATCAGCAGCCCGATTGGAAAAGTTATAAAGCAGAAAGATTGGGATTGTCTGCAATAAGATGAAATAGACCGCGTATCGTACGCGGTCTATTTCTTTTAAGGTGCACCCGGCACTCGACTTATTCAGTTAGAGAACTAACTGTAGTTAAAGTTAATTGAACTTGGCAGTGTAATCAGTCTTAAAATGTTGTAAAGTAGTTAGTACAGGGCTGGGAGCTGCCTGACCCAGACCACAAAGACATGCTTTACTCATTACGGTCCCCAACCGGTTAAGCAGGTCCAGGTCTGCGGCAGTTCCCCGTCCACTGTAAATATTCTTTACCATTTCATGCATCCTCTTGGTACCTTCCCGACAGGGAGAACATTTACCGCAGGATTCATGTTCAAAGAATTTGGTAATCTGATTGATAACGTCTACCATATCTCTGCTTTCATCCATTACAAAGACCGCACCGGAACCCAGAGTTGCTCCAATAGCAGCCATGGAATCGAAGTCAATAGCTGTATCCAACAGGCTTTCAGGAATAAAACCACCAGATGTTCCGCCTATTTGCACTGCTTTAAACTTTTTGCCGCCCGCTATGCCGCCGCCAAAATCAAATATAACCTGACGAATCGTAGTATCCGTTGGTACTTCAATAAAAGTACAATTAACTACATCTCCGGTCAAAGTCATCAATTTGGTTCCGGGATAACTCTTGGCTCCTATGCCGGCGAACCAATCAGCACCCTTTTCTAGTATAAGCGGTATATTGGCAAAGGTTTCGACGTTGTTAACAATAGTAGGTTTACCCCACAAGCCGGTTACCGGTGGAAAAGGCGGCTTGAATCTGGGTTCTCCCCGGTGCCCTTCTATGGATTCAATAAGGGCGCTTTCCTCGCCACAGACATAGGCACCAGCTCCCATACGGACTTCGATATCGAAATCTCCCAGCACACCTTTTGCTTTGGCTTGTTCTATAGCGGTATTGAGTTTTTCTACCACATAAGGATATTCACCCCGGCAGTAAATATAGCCTTTATTGGAGCCAATAGCATAACCACAAACAGCCATACCTTCCAGAACACTCTGAGGATCATTTTCCATAATAAGCCTGTCTTTATAGGTGCCTGGTTCTCCTTCATCAGCATTACAGACTACGTACTTTTGATCAGATGGAGTATTGTAAGAGAAACTCCATTTCATGCCAGCATTAAATCCTGCACCGCCGCGGCCTCTCAGCCCGGATTTTTGTACTTCTGCCATCAAGTCCTTCTGACTCATAGCCCGTGCTTTTTCGAGCCCTTTGTAGCCGCCCGCGCTGATATAATCGTCAATATTCAAAGGATCTATTTTTCCATAATTACGCATTAGTATGCGCATTTCCTCGGCCATTATTTTACCCTCCTTTCCTTCTTTACTTGTATTCAGCCAGGATTGTGCTTATATTTTCCGGAGTTAGATCTCCATAGGGTTTACTGTTAATAGTAATAACGGGAGTAGCCTGGCACTGGCCCACACACTCAGTAAATTCCAGAGTAAATAAGCCGTCTGCCGTGGTTTCTCCCATCTTAATCCCCAGTTCTTTTTCCAGAGCAGACACTACCTGGGCTGCACCTGCTATATGGCAAGGTGCGCTTTCACAAATGCGAATAATATATTTACCACGTGTACCTACCTGAAAATAAGAATAGAAGGTAGCTACCCCATAAGCTTTTGCTTTGGGAATATCAAATATCTGTGCTGCTGCATCAATAGCGTCCTCGGGTATATAGTTGAATTCCCGCTGCAGAGCATGATAGGCTTCTATAAGTCCTCCGGGAACTTCTTTATAAGCGCCGACTATTTCTTTATAGTCTGCCATTATCGTTTCACCTCCTGATTATTAATCCTTCTTATTTATTTAGATTTTAATAAAACGTTCATCTGCTTGCAGCAGAATCACGGCAACCTCTTGACCCGATTCCAGCGGTGTGTGTCCGGCTGGCATATCGATCAGAGCATTACAGTTGACCAGTGATTTCAGCATGCTGGGTTTCTGACCGGGCAGTACTGTTACCTCCCAACCTTCTGAGCTGTATCGGGCTCTGCCTCTGACCAAACGGTGTGTACGGGCTGTTTTGTTAAAGCCGTTGATACACCTGGCCGGTACCTTTATAAGTGGGGGGGATAAACCCTGCATATAACGCAGGGCAGGTACTACAAAAAGGTTGAAACCGACTGCACAAGCAGCTGGGTTTCCAGAAAGGGCAAATACCGGTTTGGATTGGTACATTGCCAGGCCATTATGGCTCCCTGGCTGAATATCTGTACCCCAGTAAATCATGCTGGCACCTGCTGATTCCAACAGTGTTTGTGCTTCGCTTTGCGTATCGGCATATGTCCCTCCAATTAGTATTATTAAGTCTGCCATCGATTGTAAATCATCCAGAGAACTTATCAATTCCTGTCCTTCAAGTTCCAAAGCCAGTTTATAAGCTGCTACCGTACCTCCCGCCTGGTTAATGAGGGCAGACAGCAGAGGGCTGTTACTATCTCTAGTCTGGCCTCGCTGTGGAGTTTGAGAACAAGGAATCACATTTTTTGCCAGACCGAGAAGAGCCACTCGTGGGCGCTGGTACACGGATACTTCATTATACCCAAAAGCTGCCAGCAATCCGATATGACCTGCGGAAAGCAGCGTGTGAGGGTCTGCCAGTGTCTCGCCCTGTTTATAATCTTCTCCTGCCTGCTTGATATTGTTACCTGGTTTGATTTCTTCCAGTATGCTTATAGTGTTATTCTCCACCAGCACCTTTTCGTGCATAATTACTGCAAGGGCTCCTGATGGTAAATCGCCACCTGTATGTACTCCAAATGCCTGCCCTTGGCTGAGCTTCATTGGGATTCCTCCAGGCTGCATACAGGTTTCTAATGAAAAACAGCTGCCAGTTGGAGCTCTGTCATCACCCAGGGCATATCCATCAACTGCAGATTGAGGTACCGGGGGAAGATTTTCATCAGCCACCACTTCTTCAGCGAGAACTCGTCCGGCTGCCTGCATTATGGATACCCTCTCCGATGGAAGTTGACATATATTCTCCAGGATTAGCTGTTGAGCTTCTTCAATACACAGGTCTTTTTTCATAATGCACCCTGCCTTTATACGCTTGATTTGCCGAAAGGACAAAGCGGATAATGACAGACCTTGCATTCTTCGCAGAGTCCGCCGTGTCCTAGTGCTACGATATCTGCACGATTAATTACCTCACCACAGAATAAGCGCGGTAACAGAAGATCCAGCGTAGTTCTGCGGCTGAACAAAGCTCCTCCGGGCACCCCACATATTGGTACCGTACCCTGGTAGGCCATCATAAATTGTGACCCAGGTAATACCGGTGCGCCGTAAAAGATAACTTCAGCCCCGGAGTGCCTGATTCCTGAAGGAGTAGCGTCATCGGGATCTACCGACATACCGCCGGTGACCAGTATCAGCTGGGCTCCTTCGGAAATAAAGTTCTGAATCTCCATCGCTATTAAGTCAGCATCATCTGGTACGGTTACCTGGCTCATCCATCGACCGCCGAAAGGTATAATTTTACGCCTTATTACCCTCCCAAAGCCGTCTCTGATTAAGCCGTTATTTACCTCAGAACCGGTGGTAATAACAGCTACCCATAAAGGTTGATAAGGTTTGACGGTAATAAGTGAACAAGGTTCCTGGCATAATCTTTCCGCCTCCTGCAGCACATCACGATCAATTGCTACTGGGACTACTCGCGTGCCGGCTATGGTTTGGTCTTTGGAGACTGAACGGTTATTGTGCAAGGTAGCGAAAATTATATTGTCAATGTTATTTACCCAGCTCAATTGCTCAGTCTGTACCTTTATGACTCCATCATATTCAGCCTTTAGATTTACCCGGCCCTGACTAGGGCGGGTAAAATATACTCCGTTTCCCGCCGCGGCTGTCGCAAGGCGCAGGGCCCCTTCGTCTTCATGAATTAAGTTATCATCAGGTTCCCAGACCATAATATGCTTTTTACCCAGTTCCAAAAAAAGAGGAATATCATCGGCTGTTATAACGTGGCCTCTGGAAAAAGCGCAGTATTTTTCGCTTTGAGGTACTATTCTGGTAATATCATGTCCAAGGGTCAAACCTACTGCATTCTCCACAGGAACTCTACGCATATTTTACACCTCTACTTTGTCTATTTTCACCGCACATACTTTGTATTCACCAGTCCCGGTAATTGGATCCAGGACATGGGTAGTGACTTCATTAGTAGGTGTAGCACTATGATGGAATGACATCCATATCATCCCCGGCATAACTCGATCGGTAACTTTTACTTCACTAGTTACCTGGCCACGCCTGGATGTTACTTTAACCTTGCTGCCTGATTGCAGACCCAGCTTTTCTGCATCCAGCGGGTTGACTTCAGCTAGTTCACGGTCCCACATGCTGTTGATACCCATGGAATAAGGGGTGGTAACATTGTAATGATATAGGATCCTTCCTGTTGACAGGAGGAATGGGTACTCTTCATCTGGCATCTCTCCAGGTGGAATATGGTCAGAGGGCTGGAAGCTGCCCAATCCGCGGGTGAATTTACCAGCATGCAGAAATGGTGTTCCTGGATGATCGCTGCTGGGGCAAGGCCAATGAAGCCCAACTTTATCAATGCGATCATAATTAATACCAGTCATCGAAGGTGACAGGGAAGCCATTTCATCCCATATTTGTCCAGGATGATCATAGCTCATAGGGAAACCGACCCGAGTTGCCATCTGGCATATGGTCTGCCAATTGGCTTGACCGGGGATGGGCTCAATGGCTTTACGTACCCGCTGTACCCGCCGCTCAGTACTGGTAAATGTACCATCACATTCTGCGAAACTAGCTGCAGGCAGTACAACATCGGCAAATACTGCGGTTTCAGTTAAAAACAGTTCCTGTACAACTAGAAAATCAAGTTTGTCCAGGGCAGCCTTAATATGGTTAGCGTTAGGATCAGTTAATACCGGATTTTCACCTAGAATATACATGGCTTTTAGTTTGCCGGCATATGCTTCTTCAAACATTTCAGGAATCTTTAATCCCAGGTTTCCGGGCAGGGAAGCTCCCCAGGCTTTTTCAAATTTAGCCCTTATTTCGTCATTTGTAACCGCCTGATAAGCCGGGTAAACGTTGGGCAGGGCTCCCATGTCACAGGCTCCCTGTACATTGTTCTGGCCGCGTATCGGACATACCCCGGTACCGGGCCTGCCAACATGACCGGTAAGCATAGCTAGATTGGCGATGCTCATAACGTTGCGGGTACCACAGATATGTTCCGTTATTCCCAGAGTATAGAATATCATAGCCTTGTCGGTAGTAGCATAAAGACGGGCTACTGTATAGAGGTCTTCTACCGATATGCCAGTCAGTTCAGATACATATTCAGGATTATAGGCTTCTACAGTTTCCTTTAATGCTTCATAATTTTCTGTACGTTCAGCAACAAATTGCTTATCTTCCAGGCCTTCCTTGATTATGATACGCATCATACCATTTAATAGAGGTATATCAGTACCTGGATTATGTCTTAGCCAGTAATCAGCATCATCTACTAAATCAATCCGGCGGGGATCACAAACTACCATTTTACATCCTTTACGAGCTGCTTGACGCATTTTATAGCCAATAACCGGATGTGCTTCAGTAGTATTGGTGCCAATGAGCAGCATTAATTCTGCTTCATTAGTTATATCACTGATGGGATTAGTCATTGCGCCGCTACCAAAAGTGGTGGCCAGACCGGCCACGGTGGGCGCATGTCAGGTGCGGGCACAGTGGTCAACATTATTGGTTCCCATATAGGCGCGGGTAAATTTTTGTACCAGATAATTTTCTTCGTTGGTACAGCGAGCTGAACTGAGGGCTGCAAAGCTTTCTGGACCATACTCATTCTTAATTTCGTTAAAGCGAGCAGCTATCAGGTCAAAAGCTTCATCCCAGCTGGCTGGCTCAAATTGGCCATTTTTCTTAATTAACGGAGTAGTGAGACGTTTTTCATTATAAATGTAGTCCCAACCAAAACGGCCCTTAACACATAGGCTGCGGCCATTTACAGGACTTTCCGGGTTGGAAAGCACTCCAATTACCTTCCCATCCTTTAGCGCCAGATCAAAATTACACCCGGTTCCACAGAAAGGACAGGTGGTTCTTACTCGATCTATTTCCCAGCGACGGGCCTGCCCTGCCATAGTCTTCTCAGTTAAGGCGCCGGTAGGGCAGACCGCTACACACTGGCCACAGAAAACACAGTCTGACTCGGCATACGGCACATCACCAGCAGTGGTAGCTTTCCTATCAAAACCGCGATAGAGGTAGGATAGATTGTCCTGTCCGGTCATTTCTTCACAGGCTCTGACACAGGCTCCACAGAGGATGCATTTATTCAGGTCTCTGATGATAAATGGGTTGCTGTCATCGCACTTGTAGTTGTGTTTTTCTCCTGCAAACGGGCTTTCTTTTATGCCGTACTGGTAGCAGTAATCTGCCAGTTTGCAATCGCCCAGTTTATCGCAGGTCATGCAATCCAGAGGATGGTTAGCAACCAGAAGCTCCAGGATGGTTCGCCGTGCTTCAATTACTGCAGGGGATTCAGTAAAGACTTCCATACCCGGCATTACTGGTGTAACGCACGAGGCTGGTAAAAGTCGATTACCTTTTACTTCTACCACGCAAAGGCGGCATGCGCCCAAAGCGCTTAAATCCGGGTCATAACAAAGACGTGGAATTTCTATCCCGGCAAGGTCTGCAGCCTGCATAATTGTGCTCCCCGCTGGAGCTCCTACCTCCTTCCCATTGATGTATAGATTTACCATTTCCACCAACATTCACTCCTTCCATTTTAATCCTTCACACAATAATATAAAAACCTCCTGCCGGAACAGGAGGAGGTTTACACTAGTTCATGGCAAATCATGAACAATTGTTATATTCAAACGCACGCTCCCCCTTGCCCATGACCATTTAGCGGTGCAGAATAAACAAATCCACACCTGCCATAACCCGCGTTGCAGGCAACGCAAATAGATCTCACAGGCCCATGACTCCTTTCCAAGTAAGGGAGGCAAACCCGTTTCCAGATTTACCGTACCGGCTATTAACCGTGTCGGCTAAGTCCCCATGACCGAAGTTTTAGGTGAAATAGCTTTGGAGCAAAGCTTTTGAAAAATATTTAATTATACTTAATTAATTCTTTGAACATTAGCAAGCTGCTGGGAAAATATTCCCGGCCTAAATTAACAAAGACCTCCTGCCTGAACAGGAGGTCTTTGTTAACTAAAATACATGGCTAGTAACTAGCTTAAATCACATATCAGTAGCTAAAACCTATACTCCTTTCCAAACACGGGAGGCAGAACCGTTTCCAGATCCACCCAAAGGCTTAAACATCATAGCTAAGACTTTAGATGCTGAAGCTCGGAGATTTAATATTCTATTTTCACATTAACTAATTCTACACCCGGTAGTAATTTACCTGCTAAAATTACAATAAATTTTAAAAAATCCTATAGTCATATAGGCAGCATCTGCCATTATATTCCATAACAATCTATAGTCTTGAAAATCATTCCCCGGAAATGGGATGTACAAGCTATACAATTATGCGTTCGGGGTGAGTATAAACATTAAAGCGACTGCCCCGGGCAAATCCCACCATAGTAATTTTCAATCGTTCAGCCCATTCAACGGCTTGCAGGGTTGGGGCAGAACGGGAAAGAATCAAAGGTATCCCATTTTGCGCTGCTTTGGCTAGGATTTCAATGGAAATCCTGCCGCTTAAGACCAGACATTTATCAAATAAGGTTATTTATTAATAAATTGAATAATAGAAACAAATAAAAAAGGAGACCTTAAAAAGATCTCCCTGAAACCCAAATCGGCTATTGCATCTCAGAGATGAAACTGATAGATCCAGTTGCATCGTCACCTACTGCTACCACTACACTGTTATTATCTTTAACAGCATTTAGAGACCATCCAGCTCCCATCTGCTGTGTGAATTGTATGGTCCAGCCATTACCTTCCAGAGCATTTTTATACTTATCAAAAGAATCTGCCTCAATATTCTCCAGAGCTATAGTATAGGATTTCCCCGCCTCATAGTTAGTTTCCATTACTCCGATAATAGTGCCGTACTTAAACTCTGGTACATCAGACGGTATTCCCGCGGGCCAATTATAGGTGCTGCCAGCTTTTAAGGAACCCTGATCAGTTGTTATCTCAACCGATTCATTGTCAACATCCAGGTCTACTTTTTCCCCGCTTTCACTTTCGATTGCTGTCTCTAATGCTTTTTCGGTAGCTTTTTCAGCTGCATTGCCGCATCCTCCTATGATCAGGCATAAGGCTAGAAGAACAACCAATACCATGCTTAAATATTTTTTCATTCTCATTGGCTACAGTACCTCCTGTTTTAATTTGTCCCTGCCCAATATTATTCTGTTTGCTCAAATGTAAATCCTGCCAATATTGTTATTTATACCGGTTTATTTTTTAAGACCCTGGGTGGATAAATGCTTGTACAAGTCAGATCTTAGCGATTTTATTTTTTCACAATCAGTTTGAGTATCACTGAAACATAGATGTGTCGTCAGCCCGTATATCCCATTTTTGTTAGCTTATGGCTAATGATGGATGGATATGAAAAAAATAGACTTACATACAGGAATTAACAAATATTGGTTGAATTAATATAATATCCGCTGTTTTAAAAAATTGCTGATAAATCTCTATATTGTTTTGGGAGGAACGGGGTATGGAATGTCCTGATTGTAAAGACTGTCAGCTGGAGTCGGTTCTTACCAGACAAGGTCTGTTAGTGGACTACTGCAGAAACTGTCATGGAGTTTGGCTCGATAGGGGTGATATTTATTTGTTGTCACTCCGAAATGAAATTGCTTCTAAACGGCTGAAGGAGTCGGAAAAGACCTCGAAAAATAAAATATCTCCCAAAACTAATATTTCTATGACCCCTATTAATTACCCGGAAGGGATTGAGATATACATATGTGATTCCGGGGGGATTTGGATAGAAGGCAAGCAGGTAAACAAGTTCAGATGCAGTGAAGAAGACCATACTATGTTGGATTTGGGTATCCTTAGCTCACGTGATGATATGCAGCCGGAGTTATCTAATGCTGCTGGTTTCCCAGGTACAATTGCGGCATATGAGAAATCACCTCTAATACCCAGCCAATGGATTACGAAAGCGAAGAAGGTTAGTATACTGGTGTTTTTAAGTATTGGTATTTTATGGGTTTGGGTGTTTGCAAGCCAGAGATTATCAAATTTATAAAAAGTAGTGTACTGGTGAAAGTCAATGGCGAGTGGAAAATTCATGAGATTGCCACCGGACCTTAATCAGGTCAGCATTTTTATCTTAGTCTTACCTTCTCTATTTAGGGAAACAAAGCCATGGGTCCAGCCCATGGCTTTTGATTTCATATGGAGTACTCATGTTTTGTCAATTTAAGGTTAAACCTGTTTTAATAAATTATTGAATAGGAAGTACGGAATTAAAACAACCTATAATGCTGTTATCAAGCTAGGAGGTTGGATCATGGCACAGTTTTTAGAAGTAGTATGGTCATCCCTGGCGGTATATCTCTTGCTGATTATACTCGCCCGAATTATCGGCAAGAAATTACTTTCTCAAATGACGTATTTTGATTTTGTGATTGCAATTGTAATCGGTACTGTAGCTGGATCTTTCATCGTAAATCTGGTCAAGGGGTTCTGGGTACTCTTGAGCCCGATAATTCTTACCGCGTTAACTATAGCTACCGGATATTTAACTTTGAAGAATTTAGCTGCCCGAAAACTTCTTGCCGGAGAGCCGGTGATTGTAGTTCACAACGGAAAAGTATTGGAACATAACATGCTCAAGCTTCGTTACAATATTGATGATTTGGAGATGCAGCTGCGGCAGAAAGATGTATTTGACATTAAAGATGTTGAATTTGCGGTTTTTGAGCCTCACGGACAATTCAGCGTATTAAAAAAATACGAAAACCTTTCAGCTACCAAAAAAGATCTAGGTCTGGCCGGTCAGTCCAAAATGGCTACAGAAATTATTAAGGATGGGGATATACTTCAACAAAACCTGTCGCAGAATAACCTGGATATGTTGTGGCTGGAAAAAGAATTGGGGAAAATGGGGATTATGGATGTTTCTGAAGTGTTCTATGCCGCATTGCAATCTGATGGTACTTTATATATAGATCTTAAACAAGACATCCTGCCATATATTCAAAAAGTAGAAGACAATCCGGAGTCTAACTGACAAGATAGAATCTTTTGTCTTTCAACTATCGCCTCAATCACAGGCTTTTTACTTGCCTTGCTCTTAACCTTTTTTCTCGCTTTGGCAGGGTGCCGACTTTTTAGACACCCTGAGCCCGCCATCATGGCGGGCATTTTCTTTCATACTTGAGCACGACTTGATATCCCACAGAAAGTTTTATATAAACTTTTATGATTGAGTTTTATATTTGCTTAGACATTAGTTAATAAGAACCACATTGGAAGAGGTGGAACGCTTTTCAATGTGCTGGTGCTTAAACCTGGGTTATGATATAAGAGTAACGAGAAGTTTTCCGAGTGCATACAGTGGATTGGATGATAATTAAATACCTGGAGTGATTAGATATGATACGGGTGTTTGTATATGGAACTTTAATGAAGAATTGTTATAACCATGAAAATTATCTGGGTGGACAAAAATTCCTGGGCCGGGCTGTTCTTCCTGGATATGCCCTATATAATCTGGGCAGTTATCCGGGGGTTGTCAGGGATGAAGAGGAAAGGGTGCTAGGGGAGGTTTATGAGATCGACCAGCAGGTACTTGAACAGTTAGACTGGTTGGAAGACAACGGCTGGCTTTATACCCGTCAATCAGCCTGGATTTGGCTGAATAAGGTTAGGGTTAGTGCTGAAGTGTATGTCTGGAATGGCACAGTTCGAAAAGAACAAAGAATAGAATTCTGCTCTCAACCCTGGCATGATGGGAATGTATTTTGAATTGAGAAAACTTCGTAAGCTACAAAAACCTACCATCACGGGAGGGTTCTCTATTTTATTTTGTTGGGGCACAGGAGAGCATTCTTGCTACAAATCATAGGAATTCAGCAGAAATATCATATTAGAAGGGATAAGTCTGCGTTTATAACAGTTTTTTGACATCCTGCTGCAGGATTTAATTTTGTTTAATAGAAATAGTTCTATAGCAAAATATAATGTTATATTTTGGCAAAGATCTGGATAGGCTCATAATGGGACTGGGTAGACCTGAGATTTAAATTTTTAGGATTTAATAGTACGAGTATGTTCCCATTAGACATGATATTAAAGGGGTTGATTCCAATTAACATAAAAAAGAATAAGGACTTAATGTTGCTGATAACGTATGCCGCGATCCTGATTCTGGTGGTGCTCAACTTCAGCCCCATTATACTCGGTTTGGTATGGTTTGTTTCTTTATTTAAACCATTGTTGATCGGCATAGCTATCGCTTTCATTTTACATAAACCATGTATATTTATTGAAATGTATATAAGAAAAATGATTTTGAAAAACAGCAGTCCCGGGTTGATCCGTGGGCTGGCTGTTGTTATGACCTATTTTTTTGCTTTGCTGCTGTTGACAGTTATAATTCTCTTTATAATTCCCCAGTTAATAGATAGCATCCGACTATTCGTCTCCAATATCGGCACCTACGTTGACAATATGCAGGGTTTAATTGACCGGGCTGCCAATCTATTAAAGGTGACCAATGTGGATGTGTCATCGTTAATTAACCGGATTTTTGAATCAGTCAACCAGTTGACCAGTAATTTTGCAGGCCTTCTATCTGGAATCATTGGCGTTACTGCGGGGGTGGCCGGGTTTCTTGCCAACTTGCTTATTTCCTTGATTTTTTCCATCTACCTTCTAGCAGGTTATGAAAAAATCCTCGGTAATTGTAAAGCCGTCTGCCGGACATATCTGCCGCCAAGAGCATATCAAAGCGTAGTTTATGTTTATCGGGTGACTACGGATACCTTTGATAAGTTTGTCTATGGCCAGTTAGCGGAAGCTGTCATTTTAGGGGTGCTTTGCTTCATAGGTATGCTTATTTTCAGGTTCGAATATCCCTTGATGATTAGCACCTTAATCGGAATTACCGCCCTGCTGCCTTTAGTGGGAGCCTATATTGGCGGCTCCATTGCTTTTTTGGCACTGCTAATAATTTCACCAGTGCAGGCGCTCTGGTTTATCGTCTTCTTAATCATCTTGCAGCAGTTTGAAGGTAATATCATCTATCCCAAGGTGGTGGGAAGCAGTCTGGGCTTACCCGGCATCTGGGTTCTGCTATCCGCGATTGTTGGCGCCGGCCTCGCTGGCCCAATGGGCATCCTGCTTGGCGTACCTATTGCTACTATTCTCTATATCTTACTGAAAAATGATGTTCATCAAAAAGCAGCAAAGGAAGGTTCGTAAAAAAAGCAGGAAAAACTATCACCAGGATCTTATCCACAGGCCACCAAAACTTCTTCTTACTTACTCTCCAATCTTGCAGCGAACCGGTATCTTGAATGAGGTTAAAGGGCTTCTCCAAACATTGTATGGTGCCAGGCTGCATTCTTCCCCAAGGCTAATCCTCAAATAAATACTTTAACATTCTATGAGGATTATTGAGGAATTCTTGGGTCAAAACGAAATGTTCTGTTTTATCATATGGGGTTAAAGTGATACCTTCTTCCGAGAAGACATATATTTCAGCATCAGGATAGGCTAGAATGATTGGCGAATGGGTAGCAATAATGAATTGTGAATTCTTTTTAACCAGGTTATTTATCTGTACCAGCAGTGACAGCTGTCTGGAAGGAGATAATGCGGCTTCCGGTTCGTCCAAAATGTATAACCCGTTCCCACCAAAGCGATTTAAAATTAAGGACATAAAGCTCTCACCATGCGATTGATTATGCAAAGATCTGCCGCCATAACTTGACAGCAGCGGGCATATTTCATCCAATCGGTCAATTTCTGAAGCGACATTATAAAAACTTTCAGCCCTTAAGAAAAATCCATCGGAAGGTTTCCTTATTCCCCGGGCAACTGTTAAATATCGGTACAACTCTGAATGTGTTTGTTTGGAGGAAAAGTTGAAATTCTTTGTTCCTCCTTCTGCGTTAAATCCACAAGTAACAGCGATTGCTTCAAGAAGCGTAGATTTTCCGGTACCATTTTCACCAATAAAAAAAGTTACTTTTTTATTCAGCTCAAGTTCCTGTATTCTTATCAGATTTTTAATCACTGGAAGCCTAAAAAAATAGTTTTCATTTTCATTGGCAGAGTTAACCAGTTTTATGGCTTTTATGAATAAATCATCGAACATACTGACACCTCTTTTGAATGAACATAAGTATCATATCATTTCATTTATTTACCTTGAAATACTGTTTTATTAATAATAGTATCTGCCTGCAGGCTATCAGCATTTTACATGTGGTCATTTACCCTCCAGAGCAAAGGCTTTGCTCCACCGTTTATGATGATAGCTTTTCTTCATCATCCAATTCGATATCTATACATCAATTGGCATCATCAATTATTTGAAGCATATCCCATATTTTAATGGCTAAATAAAGATTAACCCGGTTGAACATTTGCGAAAGATCAAGACCTAGTATTTCTTCTATTCTATTTATCCGGTAATACAAGGTATTGATATGGATATATAATCTATCTGCCGTATCTTTAAAGTTAAGACTGTTATCCAGCAGTTCCCGCAAAGTAGGCAATAACCTACCTTCGGCTTTATCATCATAATCCAGCAATTTAACCAGGGTATTGAAACAGTAGCTCTTCAATGTACAAGTATCCTGACCAAAGAGAAGAGAGAATATGCCAAGCTCAGAGAAGTGCTGAGTGACATTGATATTCCCCATAAGAAGCTGTAAATCTATAGCAGTACAAGCTTCATTATAGCTTTTACGTAAATCTATTAACGGGTATATTTGCCCTATACCCATGGAAACGGCAAAACTTAATTTTTTGCTAATCAACTCCTTAAAATTGCATATTATCAGGGAGTTTGGCCAATTCTGATCTAAGTCCATACTATCATTAATAAACCGAGCCGGGATTATTATCAATAGACTATCGCACCGGGCGATTGCAATAATATCAATTTTTGACCTTCTAAAATATTCTTGTGAATATTTACTGAGCATGTGCCAGTCAATTTTAGCCTTTGTATTTATTTCACCAATTCTTATTACCAGAACAAAGTAGGGTTTGTTGACATCGAGGTTTTTATCACTAAGAGCTGCAATATCTCGAATATCTATATTACTTATACAGGTAAGATAATCCCCCAGTTCTTTCCCAAACCTATCTTCGCTTTTGTTCAATTTGGAAAAATAGCATTTGACGGCCAGACTGGCTTCTTTAAGTAAAGATAAAGTATGATCAAGTAGCTCCGGTGGGATGTCCTTAACGACAATGAATGCACTAGTATTGCCGCATATTACTCGGTAATATAAAGATCTATTCTCCTCTTTGCGCAGATAAGTTTTATTTTTCTTTAAACATGGAAGCTCTACAAACATATCATTGATTTCCTGTGGGTCTTCTTCTAAGCTGGGATAATATATTTTGCCGCTGTTATCAGTTATTATTAGCGGTCGTTGAATCATCTTCTCCAAATATGAAGCTACATATCCAAGTCCTTCATCAAGCACCCCGTCCACTAATTGATAAACACTTTTGTAAGGCATACTTGCAATGACCATAATACCCAACCTCCTAGATTAATACTTGCAATAAATTTATGCAATAAGCATGCCACTTCATAGGTGCCTTGACCTTTCGCAATAATTGTCGTTTAATAGAAAAAAGAGCATCTCAAAATCGGTCACAAATAAGTGAATTTACATACAGAAGTAAGTAAATTGTACGATAATGAGATTTCAGAAGAAAGTATGGTGGTGATTCATTCAATGTGGCCTCTTGAGCAAATGATAAGCCCGTTGATAAGGAACAAGGAAATTCTCTGCCAAAATCTTGATACTGATGATATTGTACTGATCAAAAAAATCCAAAAGCAAAAGCTGGATGTTGTCAATAAGAGAATAAAACCTTCCGAGGTAAATTCAGTACGGCCGGAAATAGTTAAATCCTGGCTCAGGTCGTATAGCTATGGTGTTGATTTACACGAATATCATGCTCCTGCTATTGAAAAAGATTTATATGCGCAATTATGCCTGGAAAAAGAATTTCTGATTGAAGCAGTTGATAATATTATTAAGCAATTTGAACCACTGTTGAACAATAACTTCGTTATTTTTTTATCTGATCCAAAGGGAGTGTTGCTTCGTGCAGCAGTAGGAAGCAATGATTCAAGGGCAATTGAAGAATTTAAAGTGTCACCTGGAATAATATGGAGTGAAAAAACGGTAGGAACCTGTTCAATGACATTATGTGCTATATTAGAGATTCCATTACAAATATACGGTCCAGAACATTATGGCCGTATCTGGGATCAAATATCAGGTTCCTCAGCTCCGATTTTTGATATAAATAAAAAGCTAGCAGGAGTTTTAACTTTAGGCTGCATGTATTATAATCCGGTAAACTCTCATACTCTTGGCCTGGCTGTTTCTATGGCAGATGCTATTCAGAGAGAATTTCAATTGAAATTGAATAATGAGTTGCTGAGAATTACGTTTGATGCTTCAGAGGAGGCTATAATTACCGTTAATGATACAGGTATAATTACTAAAGCTAACATTACAGCCGGGAAAATATTTCAGCAGAAGAACAAAGATCTGATAGGTAAGTCTATCGATGATATATTAGGCAAACAATCAGTAATTAAAGATGTTTTGGATGGGAAACCCGTTAATAATGATGATATTAATATTAAAAAACTAAACCTGATGTTGCATTTACGTTCAGCACAGCCTGTAAAAGATTGTAATGGAAGAAATTTCGGTTATGTATTAGCTTTGAAAAATATTGGCAGGGTAGAAAAAATAGCTGAGCTATCTAAGGATGAGGAATCTACATTCACTTTCGATAAAATAGTAGGCAGCAGTCCTCAATTGGTAAATACAATTGATAATGCCAAAAAATATGCGCGGCTTAATGAAAACATACTAATTCTAGGGGAAAGTGGTACCGGAAAGGAGTTGTATGCAGAGGCAATTCATAATGAAAGTCGTCCAGATAGGCCGCTAATTGCTATTAACTGTGCAGCTATTCCGGGAAGCTTAATCGAAAGTGAATTTTTCGGATATGAGGGTGGATCTTTTACTGGCGCTGAACGCCAGGGCAGGCCGGGTAAAATTGAGCTTGCTCACGGGGGAACATTATTCCTTGATGAGATAGGGGACATGCCGCTTGAACTTCAGCCGGTATTGTTAAGGGTCCTTGAAGGAAAAAAAGTAATGCGTATAGGTGGTAATAATTATATTCCGGTTAATTTCCGGTTAATTGCTGCTACTAATAAAAATTTACTGGAATTAGTGAGAAATGGCCAGTTCAGAGAAGATTTGTATTATCGATTAGCCGTATTAAAAATAAATATTCCGCCTCTAAGAGAAAGGGGTACAGACATTATTAATCTGGCCAAATATTTTATTGAAACAAATTGCATTAATAAGCAGGCATCTCTTCCCGAATTGAGTAATGCTGTTATACTTAAACTGCTGCAGTATAGCTGGCCGGGAAACGTCAGGGAGCTTAAGAATGTAATAATTCATGCAGTAAATACTACTGATGATGGGGTCATCAAGCCGGAAGACCTTCCGGACGATATTACTGGTTCTAAGGCTATCCGTAATGATACTACTGAACGTCAAGAAGCATTATACAATACGGGAGTTAATTATCTTTCTATGAAGGATATGGAGAAAATTACGATAATGCAGACCTTACTGCAAACTGGGTCAAATATATCTGCAGCTGCTAAAATTTTGGATATGAGTAGGTCCACCCTTTATAGAAAAGTGAAAGAATATGGTCTAACCAATGAACTACTTGTTAAAGAATAAGACATTTGCTTTAATAATTAAAGGGAGCCCAAAATGACTCCCTTTAATTATTAAAGCATATGAATATATTAAACCATGAGACTATTAGATACTTTGTTTAGCACAGTTTATGCCTGCAATACGACCAAAGGTCATAGTGCGTCCCAGAGCAACACCAGGCAGCAGTTCAGGATAGTTATGGGCAAAGAATCCGCCAGCATCATTTCCAGCTGCGTATAATCCTGGAATAGGATTCATATTCTTGTCAAGTACCTGAATATCAGTATTTATTCTAAGCCCATTCAAAGTGCAAAGCAGCAAACCTGACAATCTTGCAGCATAGAAAGGCGCCTTTTCAATAGTAGATAAGTGGGCAGCCCTTTTGCCAAAATCTTCGTCTGCGCCTTTTTTAGAAAGTTCATTATACCTGCTTATGGTAGCCGCTAGCTTATCCGAGGGAATATTCATCATTTGAGCTAATTCCTCGATAGTGTCAGCCTTTTTAATCAAGCCTTTTTCGATATAGGTTTCGACACCCTTTGCAGTAAAATCAACGCCGTCCCTGGGAGGTGCACCCTCAGTATTTACTATTCTGGCGCAACCGGTAGTGTGAAATCTGGTTACATCTTCTTTCCAGTTATCATCAAATATCTGCCACCATAATCTTTCCGGCTGCAATAAGACAGCATTGGTTCCAAAATCATAAGGCAGGTCTTCGTTAGCATATCTTTCGCCATTAACGTTAACCCTTAAGAAAGGCTGACTGCCTAATTGCCAGTAAGTGCCTTCCCAGGGAGGGCCTAACTTAACGCCATCAGGTACAAGTCCACGGTCAAATATCATAGTCGTATGCTGGGTTTCCAGGGCTGCTCCAACCCACGATGCAGCTTTTATTCCTTCTCCCAGTGGTCCCGACTGAGCAATACAGAAGCCAGTTGATAATGAATCCGGGCACAATGCCTGCAGCATTTCCGGGTTACGAGCATAGCCACCGGTACAAATTATTACTCCTTTAGCAGCATTAAATTTTATATATTCTTCATCTTTATTTTTTGCTATTGCGCCAGTAACTCTGCCGGTACCATCACCTTCACGTACAAGCTGCGCTAGTGGAGTATTATAGCGAATATCTACACCCAACTCTATCGCTTTCTTTTCCAGTACAGGCATGTAATATTGAGCCCCTATTAATGCATTAGATGATTTGTATTCTGCATTACGATTAACTGCGATGTGAGCAATTGGATAACTTGGATAAAACCCTTCCTTTGTATCATACTCTAACACTACCTCTAAATCTCCAGCTTCAAGGATGGGCACCAGCCAATCCATCATTTCTCCGCTTTTATCAGCCCATAGATTAATCAGACGCTGATCACATAAATGGGATGCATATCTGCATAATTCTTCTGCTATTTCGTTTCGATTAATTTCGATTCCCATTTTCTTTTGCATGCTGCTGTTTACAGCACCCATCCAATAAGTTCGGGTGATATATGTTGGCTGTTTCTCTATTAGAATTACTCTGGCCCCTGCTTCTGCAGCAGACAAAGCTGCCATCATACCTGAATTACCTGCACCAACTACCAATACTTCTGTTTCAACGGTCTCTTTAATGGCATTATCTGAAATAGCCTCGGGTGGTGTATCCCAGGCAGTTATCTCAGAAGTTTCGGCAGTACTGCCAGTATTAGATTTACTTGCTTCTTGGGGAGAGCAACCAGCCAATACACCTGCGGAAGCTAGGCCCATAGTCCCGATGGCTGCGCCCTGGATAAATTTTCTGCGGGATATACCTTTAGTTAATTTTTGCTCTTCACTCATAATCTTATCTCCCTTCTTTAATATAAACCTGCATTTGCAGCCAGATTACGGGTTGTATCCTGGTTAGCCCGGTGAATGCTATTTTAATAAGTCTGTTAAAGGGTTCATGATTAGTGGGTCTTACAGGACGTAACAAGCCTGGCAGCAGTTGATTGATGGCTTAAGTATAGCATGGAGTTATTTTACTGACATTGGAGTTGCTTACGAAAGATTTAAATAAAAATTGGGAAAAAACATAAGTCATAACAGTTATGTTATCTAATGCATAGATTCAGCAATACAATAAAAAAGGAATGTTCCAGGAGGAGAACAGGTGAACATATTATAATTCTTGAAAGGGCGGTCCTTTTTTTCCCTTGCTTCGTCATGTCATTTAGATGCCTAGTATTGCTACATTTAGTCGTTTCTACGAACAGTTAACTCAATCAGAAGTACTTGGGGAACTGTTCAATAAACAGGTTAAAACAGCAGAATCCATGGGAATTCTTGATACCAGTTTCATTGCCATAGATGCTTCCAAAGTAGATGCCAATGAGAAGTCAGTCCCACGCAAGAATATTAAAGACGATGGCCAGTCCGCTAATTGGGCAGTAAGCTAGATACCAATGGTAATCAGATAACCTGGTTTGGCTACAAGCTGCATATAGCTACTGACGTTAAATCTGAATTACCAGTAGCATTGAGCATAACCCCAGCTAGTACCAACGATGGTATAATGGTCGAAAGCATCCTTGAAGAATGCAACAATAACTTGAATAGTAAACCCCAGTATTATCTCATGGATGCCGGTTATGATCAAAAGCCCCTTTGGTTCCTCCTGGTGCTCGCCAGCAATTATGGAATGGTTGTTAAAACCAGAGCCAGACAAGATTCCAGATTGTTCACAGTGCCTCATCGAGGAACTTCAAACTGGAAACTGCTATACAATAAGAGAACCGGTGTAGAGCGATGTTTTGGACGTTTAAAAGAGCATCTGGGACTTGAAACTGGACTCAACGTGCGAGGCATTAAAAAAGTCAAAACTCATGCCTACCTGAGTGCTATTACCCTGATTGCATCGGTTATCGCCATAAACAAAGACACATCTTCTGCAGATATAGTTGCCTAAAGCAAGCAGAGATTAAGATTCTTGATGGAAAGGGGTTAAGGGGTTAGCCTGCTCATTTTTAGATAAATCCAGTAAACTTGTGATACAAAGGCAATATTAACCAAAAATTAACTGGTTATTATGTGTTAATACCATATTGTAGTTTCAAAGAACTTGATTTTTGCTATTATGTAAAAGTCTCAGATATATACCAAACAATAAAATTTCAGTTTTTTTAGTGCGATGATATAGATTTCTTTCAGAACGATTTATTCGGAAAGGAGTTACTATTTTATGAAAAAGATTATGATCACCGGACTAGCATTGATTTTTTTACCGGTAATGATGGGATGTGCTAATGGCTAACAGACAATTTCATCTGATAATCAAGCATTATTTAGAGGCCTTGGCAGATTAGCCAGGATAAAAAGACAAGAGACGGTAAAAAGACGTCAGGTGATAAATTAGAACATAGAAAGAGGTTAATATTAATGACTAAGAAAAGGGCAAACGGCACCTGGTGCGCTCAGGTTAGCTTATTGATCCGGGTACCGGAAACCGTAAAAGGAAAACCGATTCTGGGAAAACCAAGCAGGGAGAGTTGAGAAAAAAACGGGAGCTGGAGGCCTTGGAGGATACAGGGCGGTTGATAGATGCCGGGAAAATTACTCTGGGTCAGTGGTTGGATAGATGGTTAGAGGTATATAAAAAGCCTACATTAAAACCTTCTACATGGTTCTCAAATAAAAACCTGATGGATCTACATATTAAGCCTGCCCTGGGTGATAAGCAGCTTGACCGCCTACGGGCCAGTGAGCCCCAGACATTTTATAACCGCTTATCTACCCACGCTCTAAGGCATACATTTTGTACCATATTATTAGAGCAAGGAGAAGATCTATCTACTGTCAGCAAATTAGCCAGGCATAGCAGTTATTCCATTACTGCTGATATCTATGGACACCTTACAAAATCAATGCAGGATAAAGCTGCTGATAAACTGGATGTAATTTTAAAGAGGTAATGGAATTACTTGACAAAATCCCCATTTAATTGGACAATATTTATGCTGGCATGCTATGCATGCATAGGCTGGTAGCTCAGCGGATAGAGCAACCGCTTGCTAAGCGGAGGGTCGCGGGTTCGAATCCCGGCCAGAGAATAACGCCGAAGAACACTTCGGCTTTTTTGTTGGCTAGAATTATTGAAATTTCCTGGGTTGCAGCACGGTTGCAGCAAAAGGCAATATTAAGAAATGTGCCAGAAAAACAAAAACCGTGGGAAATCCCACGGTTACTTTATTCTAAATGGTCGGGGCGACAGGATTTGAACCTGCGGCCTTCTGATCCCAAATCAGACGCGCTACCAAACTGCGCCACGCCCCGAACTTAATTATAATAACATCTGAAGCTTCAAGATGTCAATTCGTTAAATCGTTCTCGGTAGTCTAGGGATCAGGGTGCTGGGCGGTGCACAGCAGCAAGGATTATAAAGATCAGCCAGTGATTCTTAATACTGAAAATGCGATGGATTAAGAACGCTACTGGGAGTATATTGAAAACCAGGACCTGCATATATTTTCCCTAGTCCGAAATATTGACAAAATCGGTCTCGCATATAATACAAAAGTGTTTAAAGACCCCGAAAAATCGGGATAAAAGCAATAAAATATTGACAAAATATGGAAGGAAATCGAGTTAGAATTGTTGAAATATATTAATGAAAATATATTTCAAGGGTGTGATTAATAATGAGTAATGGTGCAAACGGGAGTACCCCCTGGCAGACTGCTCTAGAAAAAATACAGGAGCACGATCTAAGTGCTGCGCTGGAGATTATTCTTGAAATGGTTGGTTATGAACCCGATAATGTGAGCCTGATCAATTTACTGGCTGATTGTTATTACTACCTGGGAGAATTTGATCGGGCCAGGGCTTGTTGGGAAGAGGTTTTGAGAATAACCCCATTCAACCAGGAGGCGAAAAATAAATTGGGCCGTTATAAAACACCGTCTTTCCAATCCTGGATAAAACGATATAAACATGCACTATATAATATAGAACAAAAAAATTATGAAGCAGCATTAGGATCACTGCGTGAACTTCTGGGAGAAAACGATGGGTTTGTTAGTGTATACCAGTTTCTCGGTTTATGTTATATGGCCTGTTCTGAATATGATCAGGCCAGGATAGTGTGGGAGAAAGGGCTGGCAAGGGATGTTGGCAATGAGACCCTATCCGGTTATCTGAACATGATTGCTGATACAGGGAATAAAAAGGTTTTGATAACAGATGTAGAAGAGGAGCAGGTCAGCCAAAAGAAACAAGGAGCCCAATTTCCTATTCAAAAGGCGGCCCTGGCACTAACTGCTGCCGCCTGCCTGCTGCTGCTGTTTAAATTCGGAGTTAATCCTGATCAGGGAGGAACTTTAGAGAACCCGGAAGCGACACAACCGGACCAGATAGCTGCCCATGAAGTCGTAAATGATAAGGCGGCAGAAGATAGTCTGGTGTTATCAGATAGCCTATTAATAGAAGAGGAAAACAGCCGTGGCGGTTCAGACTACGATGTGGAAAAAGAAAAGACTTATTACAATGAAGGATACCAGGCTTATCGGGAAGGTAACCTGAAGAAAGCGATGAGCAACCTGGGAGTAGTAGTTTCTATGAATACCGGGAGCTATCTTAACCGGGAGGCTCTATATTACCTGGCCCGAACCTGTTATCTTCAGAATAGTTACCAAGAAGCTGAAGAATATTACCTGCAGTATCTGGAGCAATTTCCAGGAACTAATTACCATGATGACAGTCTCTTTTATTTGGGAGTTGTATATAACGCAACCGGCCAGAAAGAAAAAGCAATACAAGTTTTAGAGGAGATGCAGAAAGTATCCCCCAATTGCGGGTACGAGTCATCTGAGTTTTTCCAAACAGTAATGAAAGATAAGTAAGCAGCAGTAGCTAAACAACTATAAAAAAATAATCTGATGTGTCTGGGGCTGTTGGTTAATAAATTGGCAGCCCTGGTTCAGTATAAAACAAAATAAGTTCACAGCACCATACCTGATTAGAACCGCAAGATCAGGGAATGCAATCCGGGTTAGAGAGGATATGAATACTAAAACTTGAATAGTCTTGAACCGTAAGTCAAATATCATGTAAAATTAAAAATATAGTGCATTTATCCCTTTAAATCTGTTATCTTTAATTTATAGAAAGATGACTAAATTGCATGGGAATGGTAATAATGAAGAAAAAGACCGTATTCTCGCTGCTTATAATTATACTCATAATACTCTCGTATTCTGGTTGTGCTTCAGATAAGGGTGGTATGGTAAGTGAAAAGGCCGAGGTTATGCAGGCACTTGATGAAACGGTTACCAAAGAAAAGGAATCTAATACTGCTAATCAAGACCTAATCGAATTGAGGCAATGTAAATACGGCGGAAATGCTGCGACCACCTATCAATCAGTCGGGGCAGAAGCAGACGATTCAAACGATACGCCATCCAGCGGTATTGTCATTCCTGCTTCAACTCCTGCTACCACTGAACAGTTGAGTACTTCTTATGAGAAGGAAGTCGTAACTATACAGTTGATAACAGAAGATGAGATGGGTATGATAATAAGGAAATTATTGAATTTGGGCTATCTGGAATCGACAGCGGTATCCGAAGCAGATTTTAAAGAGGCTCTGAAAAAATTTCAGGCCGACAATGGATTAGCTGTTTCGGGGGTTTTGGATGCTTCAGCTTTGTCCTTATTAAAGACAGAAGAATAAAAAAATTATTTCTTTTTATTTAGAGGCTTGACTTCAGATGGGGTAATTAATTATCCTATTAGGAGAAGCAAATTGAGTGCGGAAGTAGCTCAGTGGTAGAGCATCGCCTTGCCAAGGCGAGGGTCGAGAGTTCGAATCTCTTCTTCCGCTCCATTTAAAAAAATGTGCCTCGGCCAACTGCCGGGGTGTTGTATTTTTCACTAAATTAGGGTAAATTCTTTAGAGGGCTTAATTAGCTTATTTTTTATGGCGTTAATTATTAGTTATTAATAATAAATCCAGTTAAAACGATGAGGTTAGGAGGAGCGTAAATGAACGCGAGGGTAGAAAAAATTGACAATGGTGAGGCATTCCTGGAAATAGAGGTAAGCGTGGATAAGCTTGAAGAGGGTATGGAGCATGCTTATCGTACCGTGGTAAAACAGGTTACGGTACCAGGTTTTAGGAAAGGCAAAGTACCCCGCCAACTTTTGGAAGCGTATTATGGTAAGGAAGTGCTTTACCAGGATGCTCTGGAACATGTTATTCCTGGAGTCTATGACCAGGCTGTAAACGAGTTGGAACTTAAGGTAATGGGACAGCCGGAATTTGATTTTGATATTGAAACTATAGAAGAGGGTAAGCCCTTTATGTTAAAAGCAGCAGTAGCTGTTGAACCCGAAGTTGTGCTGGGTGATTTAGAGGGCATTGAGATAGAAGTTCCCGACTTTGCGGTTAGCGAAGAAATGGTTGAAAACAGGCTGAATGATATGCGTTCTTCTTATGCTCAAATGGTAGAAAAAACTGAAGCCAGTGAAATGGGGGATACAGTTACCATAAACTTTGAGGGTTTTATTAACGGAGTGCCATTTGAAGGTGGTCAAGGAGAGGATTATCAGCTTGCTCTGGGTTCCAATACCTTTATTCCAGGGTTTGAAGAACAATTAACTGGTTTAAAGGCAGGGGAAGAAAAGGATGTAGAGGTTAGCTTCCCGGAAGACTACCAGGCCGACGAATTAGCAGGCCAGCCAGCAGTTTTTAAAGTTGAAGTAAAGAGTGTACAGACTAAACAAATAAGAGAATTGAATGATGAATTTGTCCAGGAAGTCAGTGAATGTGAAACAGTAGCAGAGCTAAGAGAGGATATTAGAAAAAACCTGACCGAAATGAATGAAACTAATCGGCGGGATACCATGCGCCAGGAAGTGATTGGGAAGGCTCTGGAAAGATGCCAGGTGGTATTGGCAGAATCAGCTATTAGGTCTCAGGCTGCTGTTATGACCCAGCAGCTGGAGCAGCGCCTCATGTCTCAGGGAATATCCCTGGAACAATATCTGACTATAACTAACAGCAGCATCGAGGTTCTGATTAATTCAATAATGCCAGATGCAGAAAAGCAATTAAAGACTAATTTTATGCTGGAAAAATTAATTGATGAAAAAGGTATAGAGATTAACGATGAAGAATTAGATATATATATAAACGATATGGCTGAGAAAATGGGAATGGAAGTTGAAGAAGTCCGAAAGAATATCGAAGGTATGGCAGAAAATATTCGATACAATCTTAAGATGGACAAAGCAGTTGATTATATAGTCGATCATGCTGTAGTTTCCATTCAGGACCCTGCATCGGCAGATAAGGACATCAAAGAAAATGAAAGTACTGAGGACCCAGCAGAGGAACCCGAAGCTGAAGAATAAAAAAATACTTACAGCTGAAATTGGAGAATAGCATTAAAGAGGTGAATTACATGTCTTATTTGGTACCAATGGTGGTAGAGCAGACTAACCGCGGAGAAAGATCGTATGATATATATTCCCGTTTATTAAAGGACAGGATTATTTTCCTGGGGAGTGCTATAGACGATACCGTTGCAAATCTGGTAATTGCGCAGCTGTTGTTTTTAGAAGCAGAAGATCCGGACAAAGATATTGCTCTTTATATTAACAGTCCGGGAGGCTCAATTAGTGCGGGTATGGCGATATATGACACTATGCAGCATATCCGGGCAGATGTATCCACCATATGTGTTGGTCTAGCAGCAAGTATGGGGGCCTTTTTGCTTGCAGCCGGAGAAAAGGGAAAACGTTTTGCTTTACCTAATGCAGAGATAATGATTCATCAGCCCAGTGGTGGAACTCAGGGGCAGGCTACAGATATTGAAATACATGCTAAAAGAATAATTAAAATGCGAGAATCGTTAAATCGGATTTTAGCTGAAAGAACAGGCCAACCCTTGGAAAGAATCGAGCAGGATACTGAAAGGGATTACTTTATGACTGCCCAGGAAGCTGTTGAATATGGTATTATTGATGAAGTAATGGGTCATCCAAAGGGCCTTAGTAAGAAAAAATAGTGCTACCTGGAAGAGGGGGTGAATATATGCATAAATACGGGGACGACAAAGGACAATTAAAATGTTCATTCTGTGGAAAAACCCAGGATCAGGTCAAAAAACTAGTGGCTGGCCCCGGTGTTTATATTTGTGATGAGTGCATTGAATTATGCAATGAAATAATCGAGGAAGAACTGGCGGAAGACCTGGGACTGGAACTGGGTGACATTCCTAAGCCCCTGGAAATAAGGGAAACCCTCGATGATTATGTAATAGGACAGGATACTGCTAAAAAATCTCTGGCGGTAGCAGTATATAATCACTACAAAAGAATTAATCTGGGAATGAAATTGGATGATGTAGAGCTTCAGAAAAGCAATATCATGATGTTGGGCCCGACCGGGAGCGGAAAGACGCTTCTGGCTCAGACTCTGGCTAGAATATTAAATGTACCTTTTGCTATTGCAGATGCCACCTCACTTACGGAGGCTGGATATGTGGGAGAAGATGTTGAAAATATTCTGTTAAAACTTATACAGGCTGCTGATTATGATATTGAAAAAGCCGAGAAGGGTATCGTATATATTGATGAGATAGACAAAATAGCACGTAAAACAGATAATCCCAGCATTACCCGAGACGTTTCAGGCGAGGGTGTGCAACAGGCTTTGCTTAAAATACTGGAAGGAACGGTAGCCAGTGTTCCGCCTCAAGGAGGCAGAAAACATCCTCACCAGGAGTTTATACAGATAGATACCAGCAATATACTGTTTATCTGTGGAGGAGCATTTGAAGGCATCGATAAGATTATTCAAAACCGTGTAGGGCAGAAAGTTATGGGTTTTGGAGCTGACATCAAGGTCAAAGAAGATAAAAAAATTGGAGAAATCCTGGAAATGATACTGCCTCAGGATCTTCTGCGCTATGGGCTTATACCAGAATTTGTAGGTAGAGTACCGATAATAGTAACTCTGGATGCTCTTGATAAGGAAACTTTGATAAAAATCTTAACTGAACCCAGGAATGCTCTGGTGAAACAGTATAAGAAATTATTGGAACTCGATGGTGTTGATCTGGAGTTTATGGACGATGCGCTGGATGCCATCGCAGAAGAGGCACTACGGAGGAATACTGGTGCCAGGGGCCTCAGAGCAATAATCGAAGATGTAATGCTGGAAGTTATGTATGAGGTACCCTCACGTATTGACATTACCAAGGTAGTAGTGACCAGAGATGTAATTGCCAAGAAGGAAAAACCTCTGCTGGTAACAGTCGATGCCAGAAGGAAAGTCAACTAGTTTAAAACAATAATTGATTAAAAACAAAGGCAGTGAAAACTGCCTTTTTCATTTTGTTGGCAAAGGCAAAAGATGGGGGCAGACCAACAACAATGGTGCATCGAGGCATAAACAGAGCCTTACAGAACACAGTTTGAAGCTCATGCATAGAAATAATAATGCAGTCTAAGATTAAATCATATTTGAGTGTGTTAAGCGGGCATTTATTGTGATCCTGTGAGCGCTTTGAAATAATGTGGATACTGGCCGTTGTCATCGGTATGGAAAAGGTAGTGAAAACTGCCTTTTTTTACTGTCATTATTACCTTATTAACTGACTCTGCAGGGAGATAATAAAATCAATAGCCTATAATGCTCATAAATTTATTGTGAGAAATTCTGTAAAACCCATCTGGCCAATATCAAGCCGTGCGGATACCAACCTGCAGAGAAAGGAAAGAGAATATGAATAATTTATTCCTGGATTACGGTCCTATCTTGTATATGGTACAATTATTTTTCGCTATAGTAATAGGGGTTTATTTTTGGAATCTCTTGAAAAATCAGCAAAATAAAAAGTATGGCATGGTAAAGGAGTCAGAGAAAGAAAACGGCAAGTTAAAGGAAATGAGAAATATCAGGCTTACTGAACCATTGTCCAGCTTGACCCGTCCTGCCGACTTAAAGGATGTTATCGGTCAGGAGGAAGGAGTAGATCTTCTGCGTGCTGCTCTATGCGGACCAAATCCTCAGCATGTCATTATCTATGGTCCTCCGGGAGTCGGTAAGACCGCAGCGGCCAGGCTGGTTTTGGAGGAGGCCCGGCGGGTGGAAGTATCACCTTTCGGTAAGGAAGCAAAATTTGTGGAAATAGATGCTTCTATTACCCGTTTTGATGAGAGGAATATTGCTGATCCCCTCATCGGTTCAGTACATGATCCAATTTACCAGGGAGCAGGATCAATGGGATCAGCAGGTATACCTCAGCCCAAGCCAGGTGCATGCACTAAAGCTCATGGCGGAGTTTTGTTCGTTGATGAGATCGGTGAATTGCATCCCATGCAAATGAATAAACTGCTGAAAGTTCTGGAGGATCGAAAAGTCCTTCTGGAAAGTGCTTATTACAATGAGAATGATAGAAATATTCCGGGTCACATACACGATATTTTCCAAAATGGGCTGCCGGCTGATTTCAGGTTGGTAGGGGCTACCACCAGAATGCCGACTGAATTATCTCCACCGCTTCGTTCCAGGTGTATGGAAGTATTTTTCAAACCACTGGATAAAGAAGATATAAAACAAATTGTAATAAATGCAGTTAATAAAGTTAATATCCAAATCATGGATGATGCGGTTAACGAAATAGTAAAATATGCTGGAAACGGCCGCGAAGCAGTCAATATTGTGCAGTTGGCAGCAGGAATTGCGCAGGTAGAAAGTTCCTCCCGAATAAGCCTGGAAACAGTAGAAAAGGTTTTAAATAATGGACGGTTTTCTCCGCGATCCGACGTTCGCCCCAAAGAAAGTCCAGCGGTAGGGATTGTTAACGGCCTGGCTGTATCAGGGGCTAATGTAGGCATGCTGATCGAAGTTGAAGCTAAAGCAATTCCGGTAGACAAAGGAACTGGCAACTGGACCGTAACCGGGGTTATTGATCAGGAAGAGGTGGGAGGAGAAGGAAGAAAACTAACTCGCAAAAGCATGGCCCGGGGTGCGGTGGAAAATGTTCTAACCGTGTTGCGTTCAGAGTATGGAATCCAAATACATGATTATGATCTGCATCTTAACTTCCCAGGAGGAACTCCGGTAGATGGGCCATCGGCAGGAGTAAGTATCGCTACCGCGGTTTATTCAGCCATTACTAATAAAGCCGTTTATAATTTGCTGGCCATGACCGGAGAAATATCAGTTCATGGTGAGGTTAAACCGGTAGGGGGAGTCATGAGCAAAGTTGACGCGGCCCGTAAGACAGGTATTAAAAAAGTAATCATTCCCAGTGGGAACTGGTTGACAATATTCGAAAATCTAAGTGATATTGAAGTCATTCCGGTAAATCATTTAAAACAGGTGCTGGATCGAGCATTTGTTTAATAATGTTGACACATATTATATAATCAGTAATATAATTTTGATATCACAAGTCTAAAATAAGTATGGTATTTGCTGATGACTCCAATCCTAAACTTGCCTGAGTGTCAGTCATATAGTAGAATTAATTTGCCTGGGAGGTGTTTTTTTGCAGTCAAATATTGACACTTTTAGAGTAATACCTATGCTCCCTTTGAGGGGAATGCTGGTTTTTCCATATACTGTTATTCATCTTGATGTTGGCAGGAAAAAGTCAATTAGTGCCATAGAGGAAGCTATGCTGGAAAACAAGGAAATATTTCTAGCCACCCAAAAAGAGGCTCAGGATGATGACCCGGAAGAAGCAGATATATACAATGTAGGGACGGTAGCAGAAATCAGGCAAATATTAAAAATGCCTGGTGGGACCATGCGCGTCCTGGTGGAGGGCTTACATCGGGCAGAAGTGCGCAGTTATGTAACCCATGAGCCATATATTAAGGTTAGAATCGAAGAATATAAGGACGACCCAAAACATAAACCAGCTGAACTGGAAGCTTTAATGAGAACGCTGGTATCCCAGTTTGAGCAGTATGTGCGGGTGAGCAAGAAGATACCGCCGGAAACGGTAGTATCAGTGGTAGCGATAGAAGAACCCGGCAGACTGGCTGACGTAGTAGCTTCCCATCTATCCTTGAGGATTAATGAGAAGCAGAAGATACTGGAAGCGCGTGATATATCAAACCGACTGGAATATATGTGTGATATTCTAGCCAAGGAAATGGAAGTATTAGAATTAGAACGGAAAATAAACATCCGGGTACGTAAGCAGATGGAAAAGACCCAGAAGGAGTATTATCTGCGTGAGCAGATGAAAGCTATACAGAAGGAATTAGGGGAAAAGGATGAGCGGACAGCAGAAGTTGAAGACCTGAAGGAACGTATAGAGGAAGCTAAGCTGCCCAAGGATGCACACGAAAAGGCTTATAAAGAATTGGAAAGGCTGGAAAAGATG
This sequence comes from Syntrophomonas sp., assembly GCA_016841425.1. Lineage (GTDB taxonomy): Bacteria > Bacillota > Syntrophomonadia > Syntrophomonadales > Syntrophomonadaceae > JAAYJK01. The sequence goes on from JAENZE010000001.1 coordinate 289,544, forward strand.
CCGCCTATGGTGGCCGAAGCAGTTGTGGTCCGTAATTATTTAGACTGGATGCTGTCGCTGCCCTGGTCATCCGAAACCAAAGATAGGCTTGATTTGAAAGTGGCCGAAGGGATACTGGAAGATGATCATTACGGGTTGGAAAAACCGAAAGAAAGGATTTTAGAGTATCTGGCTATCCGTAAGCTGGCTAAAAAGATGAAAGGACCAATCCTGTGCCTGGTGGGACCTCCAGGGGTTGGTAAAACTTCTCTTGGTAAATCAATAGCCAGATCTTTAGGACGCAAGTTCGTGCGTATGTCTCTGGGCGGTATCCGTGATGAAGCTGAAATCAGAGGACATCGCAGGACCTATGTAGGCTCTATGCCAGGCAGGGTATTGCAGGGCATGAAACAGGCAGGTTCTAAGAATCCGGTCTTTTTATTCGACGAAATTGATAAAATGACTATGGATTTTCGAGGAGATCCAGCTTCTGCATTGTTAGAAGTTCTAGACCCGGAACAGAATTTCTCTTTCAGCGATCATTATTTGGAAATACCCTTCGATCTTTCCAAGGTGATGTTTATTACTACTGCTAATTCAACTTACAATATACCCCGTCCATTACTGGATAGAATGGAAATTATAGAAATCACCAGCTATACCGAAGAGGATAAAGTGCATATCGCCAGGGATTATCTGGTACCCAAGCAGGTTAGTGAACATGGTCTGAAACCTAAAAATATCAGTTTCTCTGAAGGAGCCATAAGAAAGATAATTCGTAATTATACTCGTGAAGCAGGAGTGAGAAACCTGGAAAGGGAAATTGCCTCTATGTGCCGCAAGGTAGCCCGGCAGGTAGTGGAGGATAAAAATGTTCATGTTAATGTGACTGCCAGCGTTGTCACCCGTTATCTTGGAAAAGAACGATACCGTTTTGGTGTAGCGGAGACCGAGAATCAAGTTGGGGTAGCTACAGGTCTGGCCTGGACCGAGACCGGCGGCGATATACTGGCAATTGAGGTAGCCTTATATAAAGGTCAGGGCAAGCTGATTTTGACTGGAAAACTGGGTGACGTTATGAAAGAATCTGCCCGGGCGGCTCTGACTTATGTGAGGTCCAGAGCTGACGAACTGGGTATAGCCCAGGAGACCCTGGATGAAAATGATATTCACCTGCATGTTCCTGAAGGAGCCATCCCCAAGGATGGCCCGTCAGCAGGGATAACTATAGCCAGTGCACTGGCCTCAGCCATGTCAGGGATACCGGTAAAAAGCAATATAGCTATGACCGGGGAAATTACCTTGAGAGGTCGGGTCCTCCCCATCGGGGGGGTAAAAGAAAAGGTACTGGCAGCTCACCGGGCTGGAATTAAGACGGTTTTATTACCTGAGGATAACAAGAAGGATATCCAGGACATACCAGTACAGGTTCGGAAAAAGGTTAATTTTCAACTGGTGGCGCACATGGATCAGGTATTGGCAATCACCATGGAGAAAGCTGATATTCCTTTAAACTAACCAGAGTATAGGAGAAACAAGCAGGTATATCCTGCTTGTTTTATATTGCTTAAGGGGGAGGCATTATGAAATATATTGATTTGAGAAGTGATACAGTAACCCAACCGACACAGGAGATGCGTGAGGCGATATATAATGCCATAGTAGGTGATGATGTTTATGGAGAAGATCCTACTATGAAAAAGCTAGAAGAATATGCCGCCGCTGCATTGGGTAAAGAAGCGGCGATATTTGTACCAAGTGGAACATTTGGTAATCAATTGGCGCTTTTAACTCATTGTCAGCGAGGAGACGAAATTATTCTGGGAGAGCACTGTCATATAGTACAGCATGAGGTGGGAGCATCTTCAGTCATAGCCGGAGTCCAGTTAAGAACTATACCAGACCCCGGGGGGATGATGGAAATAGCTAAAGTAGAGAAAAGCATTCGCAATAAGGATGATATACATTATCCTAATACCGGGTTAATTTGCATTGAAAATGCCCATTCCAACGGCATGGCAGGTTCACTGGAATATATGCAGGAGATATACCAAGTCGCCAGCAGGAACGATTTGCCTGTACATCTAGATGGAGCCAGGATTTTTAATGCGGCATTATATTTGGGTGTAGATGCAGCTGAATTATGTAGCTATGCTGATTCTGTGATGTTCTGCCTATCCAAAGGATTATGTGCTCCGATCGGTTCTATCCTGGTTGGGAGCAGTAAATTTATTGAAAAGGCCAGGAAAGGCCGCAAATTAATGGGAGGGGGATTGAGGCAGTCTGGGTTTTTGGCCGGTGCTGGTTTAATAGCTCTCAATAAGATGACTAACCGCTTGGCAGAAGATCATGATAATGCCAGAATTCTGGGTCAAGAGTTGCTAAATATAGGGCTTAAAATTGATCTGAATGATATACATATAAACATGGTATTCTTTGATATAGATGGACTTAATTTTAGAGAAGAGGAATTTGTTCAAAGAATGCTGGAAAAAGGGATAAAAGTTAATGGACCAGAAGAGGGCAGGATGCGCTTGGTTACCAACCAGGGAGTAAGCCGTGAAGATATATATTATGTAGTAGAGAGTATCAAGAATATTCTCGGGTAATAACAACGAAACAGGATTGATAACGTGAAGATTAAAAATGCTGAATTCAAAGGGGTATTTGTTGATATTAAACAGCTTCCAGATGGTGGCCTGCCTGAGATTGCACTGGTGGGAAGATCAAATGTAGGTAAGTCTTCTTTAATTAATAAACTTGTAAACCGTAAGAAACTGGCTAAATCCAGTTCTACGCCGGGTAAGACCAGAACCATTAATTATTATCTAATCAACGATGAATGGTATATGGTTGATTTACCTGGCTACGGCTATGCAAAGGTATCAAAAGTGGAGAGAGCTAAATGGGGGAAGATGATTGAATCCTATTTGAGCCAGCGCCAGCAGTTAAAAGGTGTTTTACAGATACTTGATATAAGACACCCTCCCTCAAATGACGATATAATGATGAAAGATTGGCTCAGCCATCATGAAATACCGGTACTTATGGTAGCTACTAAAGCTGATAAGATATCCCGGGGCGCTCGGGCTAAAAACCTGGCAGTAATAAGAAAAGATTTAAAGATACCCGCAGGTCAACTGCCTATTTGTTTTTCCGCTGAGACCGGGGAAGGGGTAGATGAAATTAAAGAGGCCCTGCAGGAAATCCTGAAGGATAAGGAGGAGTAGCGGTTTAAGGGGCTACTCCTCTTTATCCTGACACCGGATTTTAATATATTCTACCACTTCTTTTTCTTCATCCATTACAATGGATGCTAAATATTCGTCCAGTATAGAAATGACTTTTTCTGCTCCGCTTGCTTCCAGCAAGATTTCCTGGGGAGTTTTGCCGTTTAACTCGCGGTGAGGAGTATTAAGCCATTTTTCACATTCCCGGTCTTTTAATACCATGAACCACAACTCGCTATACTCCGGATCAGGCGGAGCCTGCAGCATCAAACTGTTAATAACCTGCACCTGCTTGCCGGGCAATAAGGAGTCAACAAAGTTTGAATGTTTGATTACATCTTCCAGTACATCTGAACAGCTCAGAACCATGTCCTCTCCAAGGATCATGCGGGAGTAACCGGCTATCTCTTGAGTCGCTTTGAACCAGGATAAACCTGCGGTCTTATGCTGCAGGATATAATCCTGCTCTGATAATAATCTTCCCAGCAGCAGCGCTCTTTCGCCTTCATTAAGGAACCAGATGCGTATATCGTGTAAATTAACCAGCGTCTTTTGACCTGCATGATCGAATATGCCGTAAATAATTTCCCCATATTCTTTTAGCAGGCAGGAAAAATCGTCCTGGTATAAATTTTTAAGATAATCCAGATGTTCCTTGATAAACTCTTCCTCCAGGAGTTTATTTTCCAACATTAAAACCATACCCGAAAAGAGATTCGTCTCGGGCAGACAAATCATTCTAGCCAGAAGCAGCATTTCCGGGTCTTCTTCTTTAAGCTGGAGAGGTTCTTTGATTATGACCTGATTAGTGGTACCTAGAAAAATATCCTGAACTTCCAGGGTTACTCCTTCTGAGCCAGATATGCGATATACCGACAGATAAGACTCGTCAAGCGCTTGCAGGCATTCGCGCAGAGGCTGTTCCATATATTCTTGATTATCAGCTAAATAGTATCCGGTCATACTTATACCCTGCTCGTCCTTGACATCAAACCATAACCAGTCGGAAAAGACTGACTCGTGTTCCGGCCTGATACTCTTATTTACGCTGTATCTGGTAAAGCGCGATTTAACTGCCTGACGGTGTTTCTTCAAATCTGCTGAAAAATAACGGTCCAGTTTAAGCTTGGCTGATGCTGCCAGCTGATTATAATGTGCGAAAGGATCATCAAATACTGGTGTAATTTCATTCAGCAATCCACAGCAATTTTTGTATTTTTTACCGCTGCCGCAGGGACATGGGTCATTCCGACCTAACTTAAGCTTTCTCGCCAATTTAATATTCCCCCATAACATATATCATTTGTAGTAATTCCATAACCAAAGATTACTACATTATGGGGCTAAAATATAGCTGATAGATTGAATAAAGAGATTTTCTTCACATTACTTGCAATACAGGGCAAAATTTAAGTACAATTTAGAATGTATAAGCAGACATTAATTACTACTTATGGATAGATACTGCAAGGAGGTTATCTAAGATGGGTACAGCCAATAATCTGCCCACCGTATACGATCCAGGTCAGGTAGAGCGTAAATGGTATCAGTACTGGAAGAATAACGGATACTTCACTCCAGAACCCGATAACAACGAAAAGATGTTTTCTGTTGTTATGCCACCGCCCAACGTAACTGGAGCACTGCACCTGGGTCATGCTCTGGACAATACCATACAGGATATCCTGACCCGCTGGCACCGTATGCAGGGTTATAACACTCTCTGGCTTCCAGGCACTGATCATGCTGGTATAGCTACCCAGGCCAGGGTTGAAGAGTCTCTTGCCCAGCAGGGGATAAGCAAACATGATCTGGGCAGAGAACAATTCCTGGAGAAAGTCTGGGAATGGAAACATTTATATGGCAATACTATTACTGACCAATTGAGCCTTCTGGGTTCTTCCTGTGACTGGAGCAGGGAGCGCTTTACTATGGATGAAGGGTGCTCTAAAGCGGTACGGGAAGTTTTTGTTAATCTTTACGAAAAGGGCTTGATATACAGGGGTAATTATTTAGTCAACTGGTGTCCCAAATGTCATACCGCTATATCAGACATTGAAGTTGAACATGAAGACCATGATGGGCATCTTTGGCATATCAAATATCCAGTCTTGGATTCTGAGGAATATCTGGTAGTAGCCACTACCAGACCAGAGACCATGCTGGGTGACACTGGAGTTGCAGTACATCCTGAAGATGAGAGATATAGTCATCTTATTGGGAAGACAGTCTTGCTTCCCCTGATGAATCGGGTGATTCCCATTTTTGTTGACAGCTACGTAGATCCGGAATTTGGCACCGGAGCAGTTAAAGTAACTCCTGCACATGATCCCAATGATTTTGAAATGGGTTTAAGGCATGATTTAGAACAAGTTGTAGTTATGGACAGTAATGGTTACATGAATGAAAATGCCGGTCCATACCAGGGTATTAGCCGGGAAGAAGCCCGTTCCAGGATCGTACAGGACCTGGAACAGCAGGGACTGCTGTTGAAGGTAAGCGATCACAGTCATGCGGTTGGTCAATGCCAGCGCTGTGCTACTATAATTGAACCAATGATATCCATGCAGTGGTTTGTGAAAATGAAACCGCTGGCTGAACCTGCTATACAAAAAGTATTAGATGGAGAGACTAGATTTGTTCCTGAAAGATTTACCCGCATCTACATAAACTGGATGGAAAATATACGGGACTGGTGCATATCCAGGCAGCTGTGGTGGGGACATCGTATTCCGGTTTGGTACTGCCAGGATTGTGGAGAAGTAATCTGCAGCCGGATTGATCCGGATAAGTGCAGTGCCTGTGAATCAAGCAACCTGGTACAGGATGAAGATGTTCTGGATACCTGGTTCAGCAGTGCTCTATGGCCTTTTTCCACCCTGGGCTGGCCCGATGATACTAAAGACATGGAATTTTATTATCCTACCAGCGTACTGGTTACCGGGAGAGATATCATATTCTTCTGGGTTGCACGCATGATATTCTCGGGTATAGAACAAACTGGCCGAGTACCTTTTTATGATGTAAACATACACGGTTTAATTCTGGATGGACAGGGTCGGAAAATGAGTAAATCCCTTGGAAATGGGATAGACCCCATCGAAGTAATAGATAAGTATGGGGCTGATACCTTAAGGTTTTCCATGATCACTGGAGTTACTCCTGGTAATGATGTGCGTTTCAATTGGGAGAAGGTTGAAAACACCAGGAATTTTGCTAATAAGATTTGGAATGCATCTCGCTTTGCGATGATGAATCTGCAGGGTTATCAAAAGACTGATATAGCTGATGAAGAACTACAGCTGGTAGATCGCTGGATTTTGACCCGGCTTAACCTTATGGTACAGGAGGTTAGTGATCATCTGAAAAAATATGATCTGGGTGAAGCAGCCCGGGAGCTATACGAGTTCATCCGAGATGAGTTTTGCGACTGGTATATCGAATTAGCTAAACCCAGGTTGTTTAATCCCCGGGATGAGCGTCAGAAGATGGTAGTACAAAACTTATTAAATGATGTACTGCAGACCATTTTAAGAACCTTGCATCCTTTTATGCCGTTCATTACGGAGGAGATATACCAGAACCTGCCTGGGCATAGTCAGAGCATAATGATGGATTCATGGCCTGGAGTAGATGAAAAGAGGATATGGCCTGAAGCTGTAGAGCAAATGAAACAGATCATGAATTCTATCAGGTCTATTCGGAATATCCGGGCAGAATTCAATATTGCACCAGGAGCTCCGATCGATGTTCTTATACTTATGCCTGATCCGGGTCTAAGGCAGGTGTTTATAAGCAACGAGGCATATCTGGACCAGATGGCCAATGTGGGCAAACTAGAAGTAGTAGAACAACTGGAGAGTAAACTGGAACAGGCAGTTTCAGCGGTAAGTTCACTTATGGAGATATATGTTCCGTTGGAAGGTGTTATCGATTTTGAAAAGGAAATAGCTAGATTGAATAAAGAGCTCAAAAATGTTCAGTCGGATTTGGAGCGATCTGAAGGTAAACTGCGGAATGAAGCCTTCTTATCCCGGGCACCGGAAGAGGTCATTGCTAAAGAGAAATTTAAAGTGGAAGAGGCTAAAACCAAGAAAGAGGGTATATTACAACGTCTGCGGATATTCAGCGAGCAATAGCCGGGCAACTGGAAAGATTTAGCGTTTTCGGGATCAGACCAGGCCTGGCGAGAATAAATAGACTGCTGGAGCTCATGGGCAGACCGGAAAAAGAGTTAAAATTTATACATGTAGCCGGTACCAATGGCAAAGGATCAGTTACTTTTATTACTGCTTCTTTATTAACTGCTGCGGGATACCGGGTAGGACGGTTTTCTTCACCCCATTTACATTCCTACCTGGAACGGTTTACTATCGGCGGCCAGCAAATAACTGCTATACAGTTTAAAAAGTATCTGGATTTTATTCAATGTCAGGTAGATAAAATGATAGCTGCCGGAGAAGAGCATCCTACAGAATTCGAGGTATTGACTGCCCTTGCTTTTCAGTATTTTAAAGATAGTCAGGTGGACCTGGCAGTAATCGAAGTTGGATTAGGCGGAGTCTATGACTCCACTAATGTTATTACGCCGTTGATCTCAGTTATTACCGGAGTTGATTACGATCATACCGCTGTTCTGGGGGAGACTCTAACGGAAATTGCTGAGAATAAAGCAGGTATAATCAAACCTGGTATACCGGTGGTTGCAGGGACAATGGGTGAAGAAGCTTGGAAAGTTATACAGTCCAGGGCGGATACCAAAGATGCCCCCTGCTTTGAACTGGACGCTGTAAAGATAAGCCCCTGCGGGCATCCAGACTTGGAGGGGCAGAACATTAATATTGAGTGGGCCGGACAGGAGATAGCCGAAGTTCATTTTGGGCTGATCGGGGATCATCAACTGGATAATCTGCGCCTGGCGCTGGCCATAATTAGCTTGTTAGAGAAATACTCTTTTACAATATCCGCTGCTGATATTATAAAGGCTCTGGAGCATATGAAATTCCCGGGCCGGATGGAAGTTGTATCCTATAATCCCCTGGTCATTGTTGATGCGGGGCACAACCCCCAGGCTGCACGAGCCCTGTCAATTTCTCTGAATACTATCCTGGGGGAACGGAACAAGGTTTTGCTCTGTGGTTATTTAGATGACAAAGATGCGGAAGAAGCTTTAATATACCTGGGAGTCAATACCAGTAAATGTATTGTGAGCAGGCCGGAGGGGGAGCGAGCAACAAAGTGGTATAGAGTTGCTCAGCTGTGGAATAAGATATACCCGGAAATCGAATGCTATCTACAAGAAGACATCGAACATGCTGTGAAATTAGGACTTCAGCTGCTGGGTGATGATGAATATCTTTTAATTACCGGATCTTTTTATCTGCTGGATAGAGCACGACGGGAGTTTACGAATCCTTAAGGCTTTGTTAACAAATTATTAACAAAGCCTTAATATTATTATTGATATAATTACAATAAGGGACAGTACAGGGTGCATAATTGAGGAGGTGTCAAAGTGGTTTTTAAACTAAAGCCACGTAATGACCTGTTTTTTGCTTATTTTGATCAATTAGCTGATGCTATATCCGAGGCGGCCAGCTTGTTGAAACAGTTTATTGAACAGCCCGGGTGTGATCCAAGTCAGAACCTGGAATTTATCAATCAGGTTGAAGAACGCGGAGATAACATTCTATCCGAGATTATGGGGCAGATTAATAGTTCATTTGTAACCCCATTTGACCGGGAAGATATTCTGCAATTAGCCAGGAGCTTAAATTTTGTAGTGGACCATACTCAGGGTACTATGGAAAAGATTGTTATATATAAAGCCGGCCAACCCAAAGAAATTTATATATTAAAGTTAGCCAATGTATTGGAAGAAGCTGCTCAAGAGATAAAAGCAGCCGTGTCAAAGCTTCCACATATTAGAGACCTGCATAAAGAGGTTGTGGAATCCAGTGAAAAAATTAGGGGATATGAACAGGAGGGCGATTACCTGTATAGAGCAGGTATTGCCCTTCTTTTTGAGAATACTGAGAATGTGGTGGATATCATCAAATGGAAAGAGATATATGAACATCTGGAAACCACCCTTGATTACTGTGAGAATGTGAGCAATATTATAAAGGGAATTGCAGTGAAATATGTTTAGTATTGCTATCATTATTGCAATAGTATTTTTAGCTCTTATTTTCGATTTTATCAATGGATTTCATGATACAGCCAATGCCATAGCTACCTCGGTTTCTACAAAAGCACTATCACCCCGAAACGCAATTTTAATTGCTGCTAGCCTGAACTTTGTCGGAGCCCTTAGCGGTACGGCAGTGGCCGCTACTATTGGGAAAAGTCTTGTAGCACCAGAGCTGGTAACAGGTTCAGTAATGGTAGCAGCTCTGATAGGCGCCATATTCTGGAATTTGTTTACCTGGTATTTTGGGATACCAAGCAGTTCTTCTCATGCTCTTATTGGAGGGTTAACCGGGGCAGTTATAGCTGGCTTTGGTTTTCATGCTGTTCTATGGGGCGGTTTCCTAAAAATCCTGGCCGGGTTGATTATAGCACCAATAGTAGGGGGCCTGATGGGCAGCGGTGTAATGACTATCCTTTTTTGGATTTTTAAACCTGCAGCTCCTTCTAAAATTAATAATGGCTTTCGCAAACTGCAGATAGTGTCAGCCTGCATGGCCTCTTTCGCCCATGGATCAAATGATGCCCAGAAATCTATGGGTATTATTACCATGGTCTTGGTAGGCGGAGGAATTATAGGAGTTTTTGATGTTCCCTTATGGGTGAAAATTGCCTGTGCTGCATCTATGGGTATGGGTACTGCTGTGGGGGGATGGAAGATAATCAAAACCATGGGGGGGAAAATATTTCGAATAGAACCGATAAATGGTTTCGCTGCTGATTTTAGTTCTTCTTTGGTTATTTATTCGGCAAGTCTGCTGGGGGCTCCGGTAAGTACTACTCATGTAGTTTCATCTGCGATAATGGGAGTTGGTGCAGCCAAACGGCTTAAAGGAGTAAGATGGAATATAGCCCGACAGATTATTGTAGCATGGTTTGTAACCATCCCTTCTTCGGCAGTAGTTGCTATTTTAACCTACAATATTTTAAAAATTATGGCTCTGGTCTTATAAATTCTACTCTTTTGCAAAGAAAGAGCTTATTTTTATGCCCATTTTTATGTACAATAGTAGTACTAGATAGTGCATATTGTAACATGAACAAATAAACTGCCATGAAGGGGTGGGAAATTGAAAGCATTTAAAATACCAGAGGCAACCGTACAAAGACTTTCTATATACTCCAGATATCTTCATCAGCTGATGGACGAAGGGGAAGAGACGATTTCTTCTGGCCAAATCGCCCGTGGGGTAGGAGTCAGTTCAGCCCAGGTCAGAAAGGATTTGGCTTACTTTGGAGAATTTGGAACTAGAGGAGTCGGCTACAGGGTTGATGAATTATATGGTTACTTAATGGAGATTCTGGGCCTGGATCATGAATGGAATGTGATCATTGTAGGAGCAGGTAAATTAGGGTCTGCCCTGGCACTCTATCAGGGATTTAGAGAGCGTGGCTTTGTGGTTAAAGCCATTCTGGATGTATCTGAAGACAAAATAGGTACCAAATTAGGCCAACTGTACGTGGAGTCGCTGGAACTGCTTAACAATAAAGTGCGGGATAATGATGTACATGTAGGAGTAGTTACGGTTCCGGCTTCAGCAGCTCAAAAGGTTACTGATGAAATGGTAGAAGCAGGAGTTAAAGCTATATTAAACTTTTCACCCCGGGTGCTCAAGGTTCCTAACGATGTTGTTTTAAGGAATGTTGACCTGTCAGTTAATCTGGAAGTTTTGAGTTTTAATCTGGTTCAAAACAAATAAGTATGGTTTATCATTATAATTATTATTACTTATGACATGATAAGCGAGGAGAATTTCTAGATAAGAATTCTCCTTTTTTAACGAACTTGTGTTTATAGGGTAGTAATGCTACACTTTAAAAAAAATAAGTGGTTGTGGAGGGAGTGCATTGGCAGGTAGAACGCGCACCTATCCTGGCTGGCAGATATTAATTTTGCTGCTGGTACTTGGCGGTATTATTGGGGGCTGGATAGGGGACGCTATTAAAACCTTATGGCCAGCTGCTAGTATATTGGGAGAAACACAGAGTGTTGGGATTCCAGGGTTTAGTGTTGATCTGGGAGTTATACATTTTTCCCTGGGTTTTATGATGCATATCAATCTTTTTACTATACTTGGTTTTATGGTTGCTTATATAGTATACAAGAGATTATAAGAGATGTGGAGATAAGATTTGAAAAGGATTATTCTCGCTTCGCAATCCCCGAGGCGTCTAAAAATTCTGGAACTGCTGCACATTGAATTTGACTGCTGTCCTGCTGATATAGATGAAGATTTTCTGCCGGATGAAAAACCCCGGGATGCTGTGAAGAGAATTGCTCAGCGTAAAGCAGAACAGGTTCAGAAACGGATTGAAAGAGGTCTAATAATCGCGGCCGATACAGTGGTAGTATGTAATGGAGAGATGCTGGGTAAACCAGGAGATGAACAGGACGCTTTTAATAAATTATCGTTACTCAAAGGGAGAAAACATGAAGTGATCACTGCCGTTTGTGTATTAGATGCAGAAAGCGGCTTTTTTGAAGTTCAAGATGAGACAACCCGGGTATATTTTCGAAATATTACAGATGATGAAATAAGAGCTTACATATTAACTGGAGAACCGATGGATAAAGCAGGTGCTTACGCAATACAGGGAACCGGATCAGTGTTCATTGAAAGAATAGAGGGTTGTTATTTCAATGTAGTGGGTCTGCCTTTGAAAAATGTGTATTTCATGCTCAAGAGATGCGGGGTAAAACTGCTGGAGGTGTAGAGTTCTGAGTTTTTATCATACTGGTATCAAAGATATGCCTGAAGATATGAGACCAAGGGAAAAAATGATGCTTAAAGGGGAAAGGAATCTGACTGATCCGGAACTGCTAGCCATAATACTGGGGCAGGGAACGAGAGAGCTCAGTGCCCTGGAGCTAGCCCAGTTGTTAATGGTTAAGTATAAATCCCTTAGGCATCTAAAAGATGCCAGCCTGGAAGAACTGCTGGAAGAGAAGGGGATTGGCCCGGCTAAAGCAGTAAGCGTCAAAGCCGCTATAGAGATGGGTAGGCGCATGGCCCAGGAAAGTCAGCTGAAAGTGCAGATAAAATCACCTGATGATGTGAAAGATATAGTGATGGAGGAAATGAGGTATTTTGATAGGGAACACTTTCGTGTTATATATCTTGATCGCAAAGGTGGAATGCTTGAAATGCAGGATATATCAGTAGGGGGGTTGCACAGCTCCATCGTTCACCCCCGGGAAGTATTCAAGGTAGCAGTGAAAAAAAGCGCCGCATCCTTGATACTGGTGCATAATCATCCCAGCGGAGACCCTACTCCCAGCCAGGAAGATGTGGAGATAACGCGGCGTTTGATAGAAGCCGGTAATATCATGGGAATTACCGTGCTTGACCATATTATAATCGGGGATAATACTTACTGCAGTCTTAAATCGAAGGGATTAATCTAAATTCTAAGGAGGCAAAGGACATTGGTTTTCGGAAAAGACTTGGGAATAGATCTGGGCACTGCAAACACACTGGTGCATGTGAGAGGCAAAGGTGTGGTTTTGCGTGAACCTTCTGTTGTAGCTATAGAAATTGACAGTGGTAAAGTGCTGGCGGTAGGTGAGGAAGCCAAGCAGATGATTGGGAGAACTCCCAGCAATATAGTAGCTATCAGGCCTATGAAGGATGGAGTAATAGCAGATTATGATGTCACTTTAGCAATGATCAAATATTTTATAGCCAGAGCTATAGGGCAAAAGAATCCATTCATGAGGCCCCGGGTTATTGTCAGTATACCAACTGGCTGTACAACGGTTGAAGAAAGAGCTGTAAGAGAAGCTACAGTAGCGGGGGGGGCTAAAGAGGCATACCTCATTGAGGAACCAATGGCTGCAGCTATCGGTGCTGGCATGCCTGTGCATGAACCTACCGGTAACTTAATAGTGGACATTGGTGGTGGTACGACTGAAGTTGCGGTTATATCATTGGGGGGTATAGTTACTTCCAGGTCCATAAGGGTAGCCGGGGACGATATGGATGAAGCAATCATAAGTCACCTGAGGAAGAACTATAATCTGCTAATTGGTGAGAGAACAGCAGAAGCTATAAAGATGCTGATAGGCTCAGCATTATGGGAGGAAGAAGAAGAGTTTTATGAAGTCCGGGGACGAGACCTGGTAACAGGGTTACCCAAGACTATACAGGTATCATCCACCGAAATACAGAAAGCCCTTAAAGAGACCGTGGATCAGATTGTGGATGGTATAAAAATATGTTTGGAAAAAACTCCTCCAGAGCTGGCCTCAGACATTATGGATCGGGGAATAGTCATGGCCGGGGGTGGTGCCCTGTTGAAAGGGCTGGATAAGTTAATAAGCAGTGAAACTAATATGCCAGTTTATGTTTGTGAAGATCCGCTGCTGGCAGTGGCCAGGGGAACTGGAAAAGTATTGGAAAATATTGATATACTTAAAAGGGTGCTGATATCGCCACGAAAATAGACATTATTTGGGTGAGGAGATTTGAAAAAACATCTTAAGAATAAGTATTTCTGGCTGGTCCTCATATTATTTATAGGAACCTCAATACTTATAAATAGCACCTCGTCAGAAAGGAACCAAATAAGCCTCATAGAAAAAATAATCAGGGATGCTTATACCCCGCTGCAAAGCGGGGTAGTCGAGTTTAAAGACCGCCTGGGTAATTTTACTGTCTTTTTCAGCAGCAAAGAGCAGCTGCAGCAGGAAATAGATAGTCTTAAAGAACAAAACCAGGAACTGACTATAGAAAATCAGGTGCTGCGGGAAGATAAAATGGAACTGCGCAGACTAAGAAGCCTGTTGGGATTCCAGGATATCAGCCTGTCAAAATATGAAATGGTTCCAGCCCGAGTAATTGCCCGTAGTCCCAGCAACTGGTACCGGAATATAGTCATCGATAAAGGCTCTGATAGTGGTATTGAGAAAGATATGGCGGTCATCAGCTCCAGGGGACTGGTAGGTAAGGTCGCGAGTGTTAGCAGAGATTCAGCGCATATTGATTTGATTACCCATCGAGAAATAGCCGTAGGTGCTATTGTACAGGAGAGCAGGGAGACCCAGGGTATCGTTGAAGGTCTTGGTAACAGTAATCTTTTGAGAATGGTCAACATACCTTATTATTCAAATGTAGAAGCAGGTAACAACATTATTACTTCAGGGTTATCTGAATCTTATCCTAAAGGTATTGATATCGGGGTGGTTAAAGAAGTCGAGCTGCAGCCGGATGGCATACTATTATCAGCTCTGATAGAGCCTGCCGTTAATTTTGATAAACTTGAAGAAGTTCTGGTAGTTATAAATTATACACGAGTTTCACCGTCTGAGGATAATGTTGTTGAATAAATGGGGGATAGAATATTTTGCGATATTTTATACTGGGCCTATTACCTTTTATAGCAATTTTTTTACAGTCGACATTTTTCAGTGCTTATAGTATAAATGATGCACTACCGGATCTGGTTCTAATATTCGTAGTATTCTTCGCCTTTTTAAATGGAGAAAAAAAGGGAGCCGTATATGGCTTTGTATGCGGCTTATTTGAAGATTTATATCTGGGCAGGTTCATAGGGGTCAGTGCCATATCCAAAGCTATTACCGGATACATAATTGGTCGGCTGCAGGTACGCTTTTTTAATGAAAACCTTCTGGTAGGCTTAATGGTAGTATTTATTGGAACAGTACTAAATTCTCTGTTTATGTTCATTTTGGGATGGAGTGCTTTTAGCGTATTTAACATCGATACTTCAATTATCAGCAGCGCAATATACCAGAGTATATATAATATTCTTCTGGCAGTTCCGGTCTACATCTGGTACTATAATTCATCCCAAAGAGGATTGCTCAGCTTAACGGGGAGAGATAGATGAAAGCTGATGAACTGAATAAGAAATTAAAGGTCTATGCTTATATAGTAATTCTGCTTTTAACCTTACTGAGTGTACGATTAGCAGTGGTTCAGCTGTTTAATAATGAGACTTACCAGACTCAGGCCAAGGAGAATCGCATAAGATTGCTTCCCATTAAGGCACCGCGGGGGGAGATATATGCTAATGGCGGTGAGGTTCTGGCAACTAACGAGATCGTATACTCCTTGAGCCTGACTTATCTGGGAGTAAACAACCAGGAAACGGTAATTGACAACCTGCTGATCATAATTAATGAGTATTATCCGGAAATAACCCGAGAATTTATTGAAGAAAAAGTAGAATTGCAGCAATATCGGTTATACGAACCAATAACGCTAATACATGATATATCCTGGGAGTTGGTAGTCAAACTGGAAGAGAATCGTCAGATGTTACCTGGCGTTTCCATCGTTGTGGAACCTCTGCGCAGCTATCCCCAGGGTGCTCTGGCTGGACATACTCTGGGTTATATTCATTCTATTGACGAGAATGAGCTGCAGAGTTCTGAAGACGGAGAGTACAGCATTAACAGCCTGATCGGAAAATCTGGAATTGAAAAGCAATATGAAAATTTTCTTAAAGGCAGCGATGGAGCACGCAGTGTAGAAGTAGATGCCCAGGGTCGGCCAATTAGGGATCTGGTTACATTGGAGCCGACACAGGGTAATAATCTCTATCTTACGCTGGATATGGAGCTTCAGCAGGTTTTGCAGAAAAGTATGGAAAATACTCTTAATCAACTGCAGAAGACATATCCCAAGGCTAAAGTGGGTTCAGCAGTAGTACTTAATGTAAAAACCGGGGAAATCCTGGCTATCTGCAGCAGTCCGTTCATGTATCCTGATGATTGGAAAGGTAATATTAGTTCCAAGCGGGCAGAATACTATTTTCCTCAGACCGAAGCTTATGATCCAATGCAGCCTGGTGCTATAACCAACCGCAGTTTACAGGCTACTTACCCTCCGGGATCAACCTTTAAAATGATAACTGGTATGGCGGCACTCGATAAAGAAGTTGTGAACCCGGTTAAGGATTATGTTAATTGCACTGGTAATTACTGGTTAGCACCTTTTATTAGATGCTGGAGTGTTCACGGCAATGTAAACTACTATTCCGCTCTTGCTGGCTCCTGCAACGTATATTTCCAAGAAATGGGACGCAGAGCTGGGCAGGACGAAATAATTCGAGTGGCCAGTGAATTTGGATTGGGATCAAAAACCGGTATAGATATACCCTATGAATCCAAAGGCTTACTGCCTACACCGGACTGGAAAAATGAATTGGGTGCAAGTTTGACTGATAGTAGATATGATAGGTTGCGGCAGGAACTGGAAGATAAATATGATGATTTGCTCAAAAAAGCAGTGGATGACGAAGAGATAAACCGTCTTAAGAAGAAGAAGGAAAATGAGAAGAATAAGTTAGAAGCCCAGTACCAAATTGACTATAATTTTAACACCAATTGGCAGGCCTACGATACCTTTAACATGGCAATAGGCCAGGGCTATAATGACTATACGGTACTGCAAATAGCTAACTACGTGGCTGCTATTGCCAATGGCGGCTACCTTATGCAGCCTTACCTGCTGAGTAAAATAGCTTCCCAGAATGGTAAAACTATAGAACAATTTAAACCGAAAATAATAAATGAAGTAAATGTTAAACCAGAGACTATTTCCGAGACCAAACGAGCGATGCTTGCAGTAACCCAGCCTGGAGGAACGGCCCATTTCCTTTTTTATGACTTCCCTGAAGAAATCAAGGTATGCGCCAAGACGGGCACTGCCCAGACTGGCAGAGCCGGGGACAATTCATTAAAGGAATTTCACGGAGTATTTGTTGCCTTTGCACCGTTTGATGATCCTGAGATTGCCTTTGCCGGGGTGGTCGAATATGGTTATAGTGGGGGCGAATCAGCTGGATTGGTAGCCAGGGATGTGTTCAAGCATTACTTCGGAATTACCAATTATCTTGAGGCTGAAGAATCGAAAAATAACGAAATGGAGTCGAATAACGCTGGCGAATAATTAGAGAAATTTCTTACCTGGAGCCGACTAAAATAGGGGCGATTAGATAATATCGGCCCTATTTTTATTTTTTTCATCGAAGGGAAATAATGTTATATATAGAATTACATGACAAAATGATTAATTTATAGATGGAGTGTTTTTTAAGGAATGGGGGGCTAAATAAGGTGAGTACAGCATTTAAACAGGCCAGCGGCGGAATGCTGATAGACCTGAAAGCGTACAATACCTTCTCTCAGATGAAAAAGGGACTGGAGAAGAAGCTAACTTCAGTGACAGAGCTGCCGATTGGCAGCAAGGTAAGTATCGATATTGGGAAAAAAATTCTCAGCAATAAGCAAGTTAGGGAGCTTGAAGACACTCTCCTTGATTTTGGCATGCATTTGGATGGGCTTATGTCGGGAAGGATGCCGGATCTAGAGGAAGATTTTTATGAGGATCCACTCATTGAGGGTATGAGCCACTATGATGATACTGCCTTGATTTGTCAGCATATCCGGTCCGGACAAAAGAAATTCGTACAGGGAAATGTGGTAGTTCTGGGAGATATCAACCCTGGGGCGGAAGTAGTGGCTGGCGGTAACATATTGGTAATGGGGTCTTTACGAGGACTGGCACATGCTGGAGTATTCGGTGACGAAGGTGCAATCATTGCTGCTTATCGCTTAATTCCAACCCAGCTCAGGATAGCTACTCATATTACCAGACCTCCGGATGGGGAAAGAAATGTGGTTGATTACCCTGAAATAGCACGGATTCGTGAGGGAAGAGTAATAATTGAGAAGTTGAAAATATGATAGGGGGCTTAAGGATGAAGAGTAGAGTTATAGTAATTACTTCAGGAAAAGGTGGGGTGGGAAAAACTACAACTACCGCCAATCTAGGAACTGCTCTGGCTATGATGGGCAAGAAGGTAATAATGATAGACACTGATATTGGACTTAGAAACCTGGATGTAGTTATGGGCCTGGAAAACCGCATTGTTTTTGATATCGTAGATGCGGTTAACGGACACTGTAAATTGAAGCAGGCATTAATAAAGGACAAACGGTTTGATGGCCTTTATCTGCTGCCTGCGGCTCAAACCAAAGACAAGACCGCAGTATCACCACATCAGATGAAGAATATGACTAATGAGTTGCGGAAAGATTTTGATTTTATACTGGTTGATTGTCCAGCCGGCATTGAGCAGGGTTTTAAAAATGCTATTGCAGGGGCTGATAAAGCTGTAGTCGTAGCTACCCCAGAAGTATCATCAGTAAGAGATGCCGATAGGATAATTGGCCTTCTAGAGGCAGCCGGACTTACTGAGACGAAATTAATTATAAATAGGATACGCAGCAAAATGGTAAAACGGGGAGATATGATGGATATCAGTGATATCATTGATATACTGGCCATTGAATTGCTGGGCGTAGTACCTGAAGACGAGGCCATAGTAGTATCAACGAATAGAGGAGAACCTGCTGTGCTGGAAAATGTATCCAGAGCAGGGGCCGCTTACCGTCGTATTGCACGCAGGCTGACTGGAGAAGAAGTCCCCATGTACTCATTAGACGATCCGGAAAATATAATGGACAAATTCAAGAAAATGTTGAAGCTGGCCAGGTAGGAGGAGGGGATGAGTTTGTTAGATGTACTCAGCCGTATATTTTCGAGGGAGAGTGCGCCCAGTAAGGATATCGCCCGGGAAAGGCTGCGCCTGGTACTGGTTCATGATAGGGCTTCAGCATCACCCGAGTTTTTGAATTCCTTGAAAGAGGACCTGATAAAAGTAATAAGAGATTATCTGGATATTGATGAAGAAGCGTTGCAGGTGAATTTAGAAAATGAAGACAATTCAATTGCCTTGATAGCTAATATACCGGTTCGAGGCTTTAAAAGAAAGGGTAACGAGGCTGTTTCTTCCTGATGGAAGTTGCTAAGACCAATACTGTTAGGTTTTGAAATTGATAACTCCTTAATATAATTTCCTTGAGCTCTGTCTAAAAGATAAACCCGGGGCAGCCCACCCCCGGGTTTATCTTCTTTCTGTGGAAAATAATATCCAACCTGTATTTGCCACCTTTACAGTCCATTTTCGTTCGCTTTATAATGTATTGGGAGGATACACTTTTGAATATAAAGCGTTTAAAATTTATAGACAAACCATTTATACTTACCCTCTTAATTATCTTAGCTTTCGGCATCATTATCCAAAGTAGCGCCAGCAGCGGCATGTCTAGCGATGCTCTTTATTATGTGAAAAAGCAGCTCTTTATGATAGCCATGGGTCTAATTGGGGCTATTTTCATTATTCGTTATGACTTTACCGAGTTCAAAAACTTTGGCATTATTTTATACATTCTATCGGTGCTCTTATTAATAGCGGTTCTAGTTTTTGGAACTGAGCTCCGGGGTACTACTGGATGGATTTCACTGGGTCCCCTTCCGGCTATCCAGCCTGCAGAGTTTACCAAGATCTTGTTGATCCTCGCATTTGCCGATTTCGTAAACCGCAGGAGAGGTGAACTTGACACTCTGATGAAAATGCTGCCGTGTTTTTTGTACATGGGACTGCCTTTTATTTTAATAATGATGCAGCCTGACTTGGGTACAGCTCTAGTCTATATAGCTATTACGGTTATAATGATGTTTGCTGCCGGAGCCAATACCAGAGTACTGTTGGCGTTAATCGGAGGAAGTATATTCCTGGCCGGGCTGGTTTTATTTTTGCACTTTAACTTGAACATGTCGATACCATTGGAAGATTATCAGCTTAAACGCCTGACTGTATTTGTAGATCCATATAATGATGGACAGGGGGGAAGAGGAGCTGGATGGAATACTATACAATCACTGGTAGCTATAGGATCAGGCGGGTTAACCGGAAAAGGGTTGTATAATGGTACTCAGGTACAGTTGAATTTTCTTCCCGAACACCATACTGATTTTATATACGCAGTCATCGGAGAAGAACTTGGGTTTATTGGGGCAGCTTTTATAATACTGTTATATGGGATATTGATAATGCGTTCTTTATATATTGCATCAGAATCTCGGGAATTTTTTGGAACCCTGGTCGTAATAGGTGTTACGGCTATGTGGTTATTTCATATATTTGAGAATATCGGTATGTCGATAGGATTAATGCCTATTACAGGTATTCCTCTGCCGTTTATCAGCTATGGAGGAAGTTCCATGATCACCAACCTTCTGGCGGTAGCTCTAATAATAAACGTAAACATTCGCGGCAAGCAAATTGTTTTCTAGGGTGACAAAAGGACCGTCCCCTTGTCACCAGGGGACGGGGGTGACAAGGGGACGGTCCTTTTGTCACCTATCCTAAAATCGAGGGGTGCGGTTTCAGTATCATTTCGCTTATTTATCGAGAAACTATCTTCTGCTGCACCAGCTCTTCCGGTAGCGTGCCAGTCTTCTTTAGTCTCCTTAACAAACAGATAGCCTGTTGTGCAGTTTGATAAGGCTGGTGGGAGATTCTATTGCCAGCTTCCTTCGATTCGATACTTTCAGGTGAACCTGTTCGTACTATGTTACGCGTTTGTGGAACAAACATAAGAATCCTTCTATAACTGCCATCTTGAAATAAAGACTTCTGCATAGTTTCCTCTCAGAAAATCTTTCAGACCTAGATAGTCCTTTAACTCAAAATAGAATCCACCTTCATATTAGGAAAAAGTATCCACCTGGTATGTCATAAAATGTGGAGTAAAGATATATATTTTAAGAGAATAAGATTCTGCCCATTTGACAAAAGAGGTTAATCTTGGAGGGGGGCAATACTAATGCTGGGAAGCTTTAGAATTAGGATGCTGGTGGTAATAGTTATTGCTGCTCTAGCAGGCCTATCCATGCAGTCCGAACATAGCAGCAAAAAAATAGTTGAACCTGTGATCAAATATGTAATGAAAGACTATGGAGTACAGGATAATATGGCCCGGTATCTATCTAAGCTCAAGGATAAAGAAACTGCCGAAACCGTATCAGTATCATCAACCACTGCTCTGCAGCAGCCCTGCGATTATGCAAATATAGAACGTGAATACGGCTGGTATTGGAATGAGGATACTCAGCAGCAGGAATTTTTTCCTGCAGTATTGATGAATGTCGAGGAAAACTCGACAGTGAAACCGATCTATGAAGGCAGGGTAGTCGATATTAGCAGTGATGAAAGAGGTATAACGGTTTTGATTGATCACGGAGGAAGTTTATATTCGTCTTACGGAGGACTAAAGGAAGTTCTGGTAGAGAAAGAGCGTGACGTGGATAAAGATACTATTATAGGCAGGAGCAGCCGGGAGTTGTACTTTCAGATGACTAGTATAGATGGCCCCCTTAACCCTAATAAATTATTTGAGCAATAATGCGTTGGGCCAGAATAGCAGGCATAGACTTTAAGATTAATGGGGTTTTTCTGCTCTTATGCCTGATCTATACCTTGTTGGGCCTGGGACAGGAAGTCTTACTAATCACCACTGCCGTTCTGCTGCATGAAGTTGCTCATACCATGGTTGCGGTTAATATGGGAGTAAGGATTTCTGAAGTTGAACTTCTGCCTTTTGGAGGGCAGGCCCGGGTTGAAGATTTCACTGGGCTGGAGCCGGAAAAAGAAATCTATGTGGCACTGGCAGGTCCATTGATAAGCCTATCTATGGCAGCAGTTTGCTTTTTTCTGCTGTCTGACCGAGGACCTTTAACCGGGCTTTTTATTAACCTCAATTTATTTCTGGGGTGCTTTAATCTCCTGCCAGCTCTGCCGCTGGATGGTGGCAGGGTAGCACGGGCAGTTTTGTCCCGGAGACTGGGATATCGAAAAGCAACCCTGGCTACCTCATTAATAGGCAAATTGACTGCAGTGTTAGCTGCTGGGAGCGGAGTCTATTTGACCTATTCTTCCATGTCAGGAGCCAATTTGATAATCGTTGGCATACTATTGTATTGGGCAGCCAGCAGGGAAAAAAGCCTGCTGGCTTTTGCTTTCATGCGTTTTTTAGTGAATAAAAAGAGCCAGCTAACCCGCCATGGATACATGGAGTGCCAGCAGATGGTAGCAGCTCCAGATACATTGGTCAAGAAAATCCTTGACAGCAGCCGCCCGTCCTATTATTTAACGGTATTGATTATAGGCCCTGATGAATCGGTGATAGGGATCAGAAGCGAAGCTGAACTGATAGAATGTCTGCTGGAGAAAGGACCCGCTGCCTGTATAAAGGACTGTTAGACAATCGGTGCCAGGCACCGTTCTGCAAAGGCCACAATAAAAACGTCCCCCTGTGGCCGTCCAGGTTAATCTAGCAAGTTTTATGGTAATATATATAGTATTGGATATTGCTGTTTTGGAGGCAGATCATGAAAGATAAGATTTTTAGAGATATCCTGCCTAACGTTTCAAAGCCAGCTCGTTATACGGGCAGTGAAGTGAATATTATTAAAAAAGACTGGAACAGAAGCAGGATAAAGATGGCTTTTGCTTTTCCCGATGTTTATGAAGTGGGAATGTCACATGTAGGCAGTAAGATATTGTATGGATTGATTAATGAGAAGAGCGACCACCTACTGGAGAGAGTATATGCTCCATGGCCGGACATGGAAAGAGAATTGCGCAGGCATGAAATTCCGCTTTTTGCCCTGGAGTCTTTTAGACCATTGAGCGAATTTGATGTAATAGGGTTTACGCTGCAGTACGAATTAGCTATTACCAATGTATTAAATATGCTGGATATGGCTGGTATACCTTTGTGGTCTAAGGATAGGCACGAACAATTCCCACTGGTAATTGCCGGAGGTCCGGTGGTTTTTAATCCAGAACCATATGCGGATTTTATTGATGTATTCTTACTGGGAGATGGAGAGGAAGTTCTAACTGAGTTCCTGGATTGCTGCTGGGATAATCAGCATTTAAAGAGACAGGACCGGCTATTGAAACTGGCCTCAATTGAAGGTATCTATGTGCCTTCCTTATACAACGTTAAATATAATGAGGATAGAACTTTCAGCCAGATAACACCGCTGATAGCATCGGTTCCCCATACCATTAAAAAGAGAGTGGTAATTGACCTGGATAATGCCTATTTCCCAGACAAACCGGTATTACCCTATATGACAATAGTTCATGATCGGGCGGTGCTGGAAGTTATGCGAGGATGCCAGCGGGGCTGCCGTTTTTGTCACGCAGGTATGGTATACCGACCGGTTAGAGAGAGGAGTATCGAGACTCTTAAACGGCAGGCAGATCAGCAGCTGGCTAGTACTGGGTACGATGAAATAGGTCTTACTTCCCTCAGCACCCTGGATTATTCTGGAGTAGATAGTCTGGTTAAAGACCTGGTTAAAAAATACCGTGAACAGGGTACCGGAGTATCATTGCCATCCCTGCGAGTAGATGCCTTTTCTATTGAACTGGCCAATGAGGTACAGAAAGTTCGAAAAACTACCCTTACCCTGGCACCAGAAGCAGGTACCCAGAGAATGAGGGATATGATCAACAAGAACGTAACCGAGGAACAGCTGTTGGAAGCAGTAAAAGCTGCATTCAAATCAGGATGGTTATCCATAAAATTATATTTTATGGATGGACTGCCCGGGGAGACGGATGCTGATCTGGAGGGGATATTGGATTTACTTAAGAAAGTAAGGACTTTAGGAGATGAGCATGCTAGAAAGAAAGTGGAGATACGGGCCAGTATTGCCTCTTTTGTTCCCAAAGCCCATACTCCATTCCAGTGGCAACGCCAGAATACTATTCAAGAATTAGAAGAGAAAAGAAGAGTTTTGACTCGCAGTAAAATGAAGCGAATTAGAATGAGTTTTCACGATAGCCGGACTAGTTTTCTGGAGGGGGTATTATCACGTGGAGATAGGCGGTTGGCTGTACCAATCCATTTGGCCTGGCAGAAAGGCAGCAAATTTGATGGATGGTCAGAATACTTTAATTTCAGCCGCTGGATGGAGGCTTTCAGGGATTCCGATATCGATCCGGATTTCTACACTTCTCGCCTGCGTTCCTATGACGAGATACTTCCCTGGGATTTTATTGATACCGGAGTAAGTAAAGCTTATCTGCAGAATGAGAATGAAAAAGCAGCCGCAGGTATCACTACTGGAGATTGCCGCTGGGATGGATGTTCTGGATGTGGGATATGCCCTGCTTATGAGATAGATCTCGATATCAAGGAGGAAATTGGGAGATGAGGTTGAGAGCTGAGTACCTGGTGGGGAGTGATCTGAAATTTTTAGGTAATCTGGATATGATGAACCTTATGTCCAGGGCTATGCGGAGGGCTGGTATTCCATTTGCCTTGAGTGAGGGATTTAATCCTCATATCAAGTTGTCTATGGGCACAGTTCTGCCGGTAGGGGTGTGGGGAGACAAGGAATATTTCGATTTGGAGTTAACCCAGGACATGGACCCAAATGAATTTATGAAAAAAATGAATCATGTTCTGCCTTTGGAGATGGAAATCAAGCAGTGTGTTAAAATAGATGAAAAAGAGCCGGCGCTGATGAAAATTATTAATGCCGCGAGCTATACTTTTATATTGAAACTAATAGATCACGGATACTTTGATATATCAGATAGAATTATGAGTCAAAACGAATTACTGGTAAGAAGCAGGGGTAAGCAAAAAGGGATTGATAAGGATTTGCGTCCAGGTATTTTCAAAATTACTGTTAACTTCCAGCAGGAGTCTGTTATGATAAGTATATGGGTGAATGTAGGGGAGCCAGTAAATGTTCGTTATGACGAATTGCTGGAATTATTAGAAGACTACGGCATAGAACGCGAAGAGGTTGTAGATATATTCCGCAGCGGAAATTTCATACGAGCTGGCAATTTATTTTATTCTCCGTTTGAAAAGGTGAGTTAGTTGGAAAGAGAAATTATTGTCGAGATATATCCATGGGAATCAAGAGTAGCTATTGTTGAAAATGGCCGGTTGGTTGAAATATTCTGGGCTGACCAGAATGATAATGTAGGGAATATTTATAAAGGCCGGGTAAAAGATATAATACCTGGTCTATCCTGCGCTTTTATAGATATAGGTTTGGCCAAGAATGCCTTTCTTTATAAGGGCGATATTATAGTACCTGGTTTCAAAAGGGGAGCCAACATTTTCGATCTCTTGAAAAGTGGACAGGAGATAATGGTGCAGGTTAAAAAGGAGGCCTTCTCAGACAAAGGGGCTCGAGTAACTGGGAACATGACTATCCCAGGTCATTATCTGGTCTTACTGCCCTTCCAGAACGAAGTATCCATTTCAAGAAAGATAACCAATAATGACCGTCGTGAATATCTGCGAACTATTATCGAGTTATATAAACCGGACAATATGGGGGTAATAGTTAGAACTGCATGTATGGACGCCAAGGATGACGAATTAGTTTCTGAATTACAGGAACTCCTGCAGGTATGGTTAGATATTAAAGAACGCTATGATAGGGCTCGTACTCCCAGCCTTATTTATGAAGATATAGATACTCTGGAAAGGACTCTCAGAGAATATCTGGATGTTCAAATATCAAGAATCATTATTAATAATAGAAAGCTTAAAGACCGGATAAGCGCTTATGTAGATAAGAAACACGCTTCCTGCCGGGAAATCATATATGAAGAAGGAGCACTATTTGAAAAATACGGATTAGAAAAGGATGTTAAGAGGACTCTGCGCCGAAAGGTGTGGCTAAAAAATGGCGGCTACTTGATTATCGATGAAACTGAAGCTATGACAGTAATAGACGTTAACAGTGGTAAGTACACGGGCAAAGATGATTTCGAGGATACGGTTTTTAAACTGAATATGGAAGCAGCGATTGAGATTCCAAGACAGCTGCGTCTGAGGAGCATCGGTGGAATAGTTTTAATTGATTTCATCGATATGAAAAACAAAGAAAATCAAGAGGAAGTTATTAATACTCTCAGAACTAAACTTGCCAAAGATAAGGCCAATACTAGAATAGTAGGTATGACCGGCCTGGGATTTCTGGAAATGACTCGGAAAAAATCCCGCTATGGGGTAATTGAATTTTTCGCGGATGACTGTACCCATTGTAATGGTAGGGGCCGTACCATTAGCCTGGCTGCAGTATGCTGCGAGATTAAAAGAAAGCTGATAACCATGGACTACATAGAAAATGAAGAAATTATTTGCGAGGCCAACCCAGAACTTATAAAGGTATTGTCGGAGGATAAAGCTGACCTGGATTACATCGAGAAACGGATTGGCAAAAAGCTGAAACTGGCGTCCAAGTCAAAGTATGGAACTGCAGAATACAACATTCTTTCATCTTCTTATTAAAGTTATCCTGGATTGGAGTTTGCTTGACTTAAGAGGCTGAATATGTTAAATTTGCTTGTGGGTTGCATGTTTGGCAACCGCTCAGTTCAGGTTATCAAAAAGGCTCTGAGCCTACCTGCTAACTGGCGAGTCTTAATAAACATGGAGGTGCTTATAAAAAAGTGTATGCATTGATTCAAACGGGTGGAAAACAGTACAAAGTTAGTGAAGGAACCGTAGTCAAAATTGAAAAAGTTGACGGAGAAGCAGGGGGGAATATAGTTCTAGATCAGGTGCTGATGATTAATGATGAGAATGGCGGCATAAAAGTAGGCAGTCCCCTGCTGGAAAACGCAACTGTTACCGCCAGGATACTAGAACAGGGTAAAAATAAAAAAATAATCGTATATAAATACAAAAAGAGAAAGAACTATCGCAGGAAACAGGGACATCGTCAGCCCTTTACCAGGGTTCTTATCGAGAAGATTGAAGGATAATGTTAGAGGTTGAAATAAAATACCAAGAGGGATATATTCGATCTTTTTCAGTTGCAGGCCATGCCGGGTTTGGCTCGGAAGGCGAAGACATTTACTGTGCAGGAGTATCTGCAGTTACCCAGACTGCGTTACTCGGGCTGTTAGATCATATGATCAAGAAACCTGAATACAGGATTGAAAAAGGTTGGATGAATTGTGAACTGCCCCCCGGTTTAAGTCAAGAAGATCGGGAAAAGGCTCAAGTGATTCTTTCAACCATGGAAAAAGGCTTGCTATCTATGGAGCAGGCTTATGCAGGTTACATGAAAGTGCTGGTTAGGAGGTCTTAAAATTGTTTAAGTTTGATTTACAATTATTTGCCCATAAAAAAGGGGTTGGAAGTTCCAAGAATGGAAGAGACAGCGAATCAAAGCGGCTGGGAGTTAAAAGATATGATGGACAGGTTGTCAGAGCTGGGAATATCCTGGTTCGTCAGAGAGGAACCAAAATTCATCCCGGCAACAATGTTATGAAGGGTGGAGACGATACCCTGTTTGCAATTGTTGACGGAAAAGTTAAGTTTGAAAGAAAAGGCCGGGACAAAAAGCAGGTCAGTGTATATCCTCTGGATGAAATAATGAGTGCTCAGGCCTAGTGAATATATAACCTGGTATGGTTGAACCCCTGGAGTTTTTCAGGGGTTTTTGCTATTATTAGTTAACTGAGGAGGACGAACATTGGACGAGCAGCAGACGTTGAATCTTTTAAGAAGAGTAAGACATGATTTTGGCAATCACCTGCAGGTGATACTTGGATATATTGACCTGGGGAAACCAGCATTGACCAGACAGTACCTGATAAATCTCGTCAATGAAATGGCTGCCGAGCGATTGGTATTTAATAGGGCTAATCCGGAAGTTGCGCTATATTTATATGAACAGCTGTTATTGTCCAGGGATTTAGGAGTAATACTAAGATATGACGAGATACAGCTCGAATCTATACAAACGTTAATGAAAAATAATGAACCGCTGCGCAGCTTGGAGCAGCTGCTAGGTGGGTGTCAAGACTCGGACCGGGATGAGGACTTGATAGTCTATCTGGAGATTTACGAGACAGAACATGGGGTTGATTTGCTCTACAGTTGTGAGAATATGGAGAAAGGCTCCATACTGATAGAAGTCAGGAAGTGAGTTAAATGTTTATAGACCATGCTAAGATTTATGTCAAAGGTGGCGACGGGGGTAACGGCATTGTAGCTTTCCGGCGCGAAAAATACGTACCCAAAGGTGGGCCCGCAGGCGGCGATGGAGGCAGGGGTGGAAATGTAGTATTTGTAGCCGATGAAGGTTTAAAAACCTTAATGGATTTCAAATATCGGAAACATTTTAAAGCGGATAGAGGTGTTCATGGGCAGGGTAAGAATATGCACGGCGCCTGGGGTGAGAACTTATTGATAAAGGTTCCGGTGGGTACTCTAATCTATGACGATGACACTGGTGAGGTAGTAGCGGATCTTACCAGAGCAGGTCAGGATGTTACTGTAGCTAAGGGAGGTAGAGGAGGCCGAGGGAATGCCCGATTTTCAACCTCCACTAATAAAGCGCCCTCTTTCTCTGAAAACGGGGAACCTGGTGAGGAAAGGTGGCTGCGTTTGGAACTTAAGCTGCTGGCCGATGTGGGTCTGGTCGGTTTTCCCAATGCAGGGAAATCTACTTTTATATCCAGGGTTTCTGCAGCTCGCCCCAAGATCGCAGATTACCCATTTACCACTCTGGTCCCCAACCTGGGAGTAGTAGTAACCAGGGACAAAGATTCTTTTGTAATAGCAGATATACCAGGTTTGATAGAAGGGGCCAGCGAAGGTACCGGATTAGGTCACGATTTTCTGCGACATGTTGAGCGCAACCGGGTTTTGTTGTTCATACTGGATGCAGCTGAAACTGAAGGTCGAGATGTCCTGGAAGATTACCGAATTCTTCGTTATGAACTGGGACAATTCAACCAGAGCTTACTGGATAGGCCCTATCTCATTGCAGCAAATAAGATGGACCTGCCTGAAGCCAGGCCGAATATAGACAAACTCCAGCAGGAATTTGGCGATAAATTATACTGTATATCAGCAGTAACTGGAGAAGGTATTGATATCCTGGTCGATAAAATCAACCAGATGCTTATGGCACTACCGCCAGAAAGCATGCCTATTGGAGAAGAAGCTGTTATTAGAAGATATGAAGAGGAAGAGCCTTTCCAGATCGAATTTATCGATGGAGTATGGGAAGTAAGCGGAAAAAGGATTGAGAAACTCCTGGTGATGACTAATTTTAATAGTGATGAAGGCTTAGGCAGGTTTCAGAGAACTATAGAGAAAATGGGGTTGGAAGAAGCTCTCCGGGAAAAAGGAATTAAAGAGGGCGATACGGTTAAAATAATGGATTTTGAATTTGATTACAATGAATAGATGATAGAAAACAATCATGTAAACCAGGGTGAGAGGTGAAAAATGAGAAGACGTATTACCCAGGCTGAACGAATAGTTATAAAGGTGGGGACCAGCACCTTAACCTATGTTAACGGTCAATTGAATTTGCAGAGAATTGAAAGGCTGGTCAGAGAAATCGCAGATCTCCATAATCGGGATCTGGAAGTGTTGCTGGTCACTTCTGGTGCTATCAGAGTGGGAGCAAATCGGATGGGAATGAAAAATATACCCAATACCCTTCCGGACAAACAGGCTTTGGCCGCTATAGGTCAGGGTGCTCTGATGCAGATTTATGAGAAATTATTTTCCGAGTACAGTAAAACCATGGCTCAGGTACTATTGAGCAGAGGGGACATGGATGACCGCATTCGCTACCTGAATGCCACTAATGCACTGCTGGCAATGCTTAACATGAATGTTATTCCAGTTATTAATGAAAATGATACTGTAGGGGTAGAAGAAATCAAATTTGGTGATAACGATACCCTCTCGGCTATGGTGGCCGGTTTGGTAGACGCTGACCTGCTTATAATATTGTCTGATGTGGATGGACTGTACAGTTCTGACCCCCGAGAAAATGAAAAGGCGGTACTCATGTACCAGGTGGAAGAAATAACCCCGGAAATGGAAGAAAACTCAACTAATCGAGGCAGCAGTTTTGCCAGCGGCGGGATGTTTACCAAGCTTAAAGCAGCCCGTATGTGTATGGCTTCGGGTGCATCGATGGTTATAGCTAACAGCGCAGAAAGAAATGTGATCCGCAGGATAGTAGCGGGGGAGGAACTGGGAACCTTTTTTGTTCCCCGGGCCAAGAAAATGCATGCCCGGGACAGATGGATAGCCTTTGGAAGGCTGGTACAGGGAAAGATTCTTATAGATGCTGGTGCCAGTATGGCTCTGCTGAAAAAGGGAAAAAGTCTCCTGCCTTCAGGAGTAGTAGGCGTAGAAGGAGAATTTGAGCGGGGAGCAGTTGTGGCGGTAATAGATGGTGATAAGAATGAAATAGCACGAGGAATGACTAATTATAGCTCAGCAGATATATCAAAGATAAAAGGTAAAAAATCATCCCAGATTAAAGACCTGCTGGGGGAAAAAGATTATGATGAGATTATACATAGGAATAACCTCTGGGTGGAGTAAATAAAAGGGAAAAGGAACCTGTCCCCTTTTCCCGGATTAGACGGATAAGGAGCGATGATCAATGGATATCAAATTACAAGAGGTGTTGATTGAACAGGGGCAGAGAGCCCGGCAGGCGGCCAGGATACTTGCTACTACCTCAACTGCTTTAAAGGATAAAGCTTTAATGGATATGGCCGATGCGCTGGTTGAGAACAGCGCTGAGATATTGGCTGCTAATGATTTAGATCTGAAAAACGGTGAAGCGATGGGATTAACTGCTGCTTTACTGGAAAGGCTCATGCTCAATGAACAGAGGATAAAAGATATGGCCCAGGGTTTAAGAGAAATAGCAGCCCTCCCCGACCCGGTGGGGGAGGTACTTGGTATGACTCGCAGACCTAATGGACTTGAAGTAGGAAGAATACGAACTCCTATAGGAGTAGTTGGAATCATTTACGAATCACGTCCTAATGTTACTGCCGATGCGGCTGCACTATGCTTGAAATCTGGTAATGCTATAATCTTGCGGGGCGGGGAAGAGGCTCTAAATTCAAATCGAGTGATTGCCAGAGTCATAGCAACTACTGCCGAAAAATGTGGTCTGCCTGCCGGGGCCATACAGCTGGTAGATAGTGAAGACAAAGAAGCAGCCATATTCTTGATGAAGATGAGCGATTACCTGGATGTACTCATTCCCCGGGGAGGTAAAGGACTAAAAAGTGCAGTCGTAGAGAATGCCAGGGTGCCATATATTATGACTGGCATGGGCAATTGCCATGTATATGTAGACCAGTTTGCTGATCTGCAGAAAGCGCAGCAGATCGTATTCAACGCCAAAGTACAGCGGCCTTCCGTTTGCAATGCTGCAGAAACCCTGCTAGTCCACAGTGAGATAGCACTGGACTTTCTCCCCCTGATGCTGGAAGAACTGCACGAAGCGGGAGCAGAGATAAGAGGCTGTCCCAGGACCATGAAAATTGTGGGTGATATCAAAGAGGCTGCAGAAGAGGACTGGGATGAAGAATACCTGGACTTGATACTGGCAGTTAAGATAGTGGATGAACTGGAAGAGGCTATTGACCATATTAATTTGCATGGAACCGGTCATAGTGAAGCTATTGTGAGTGAGAGCTACAGCAATGTACGCCGGTTCATGGCAGCAGTCGATGCGGCGGCAGTATATGCCAATGCTTCCACCCGCTTCACGGATGGCAATGTTTTCGGATTCGGAGCCGAAATGGGGATCAGCACTCAGAAACTGCATGCCCGCGGCCCCATGGGATTGCCCGAGTTAACCACCACCAAATTTATTATTTACGGTGATGGTCATATCAGATAGTTCCATTCTTTCTATTATTGTAAGAGCAGCGGGTTAGGGGAGAATCTTACGGTTGCTTCTATATAGACAGTTGAAGGAACTGAGCAAAATAACTGCCCAGTTCCTTTTCCATTTAATACTTTATGTAACAGGTATAGGCACTTAGCCGGCAAATACCGGTCGTTTGTTATCCATAATATTGTTGAACCTCTGTTCAATCCGGGGCAGAAATTCGGGGTTGGTCTGGATATAAAACAAGTCTTTTTCCAAGGCCTCAAATACTATGTCCATGGCCTGGTCCAATTCCATCCCGTTAGGTACCGCATACTGCATCATACCTTGTTTCTTCTTGTAGTCTTCGGTCTGGTAGTATTCCGCATTCTCATTGATGAGTTCAGCCGGACGGTTGCGTTCTGCCTGGTGTAAATTGGTTTTCACATAAGCGGGACAGAATACAAAAGCCTTTATCTTGCTTTGGTATTGTTGCAGCTGCAGTTCCAAGGCTTCGGTCAAAGCTACTACCGCATGTTTACCGGTTAAGTAAATGGGTGAATTATGTCCGGAAATCAACCCGGCCAGCGAGGATGTATTGATTATAATAGCTTCCTTATCCTGCTTGAGCATCTCCGGGATAAAGGATTTAATGCCATGGATAATACCAAAAACATTTACTCCATAGACCCATTCCCAGTCTTTCATGGATAACTCCCAAATGGTACCTGAAATCTCTACCCCGGCATTGTTGAAGAATAAAGCTACATCAGGATAAAGGGAAAATGTTTTAGCCGCAAAGGTTTGCATTTCTTCAAATTTGGAGACATCAACTTTGGCGGCAAAAAAATCAGCTTTCATTTCTTTGAGTTCTGCTTCCAGGGTAGCTAGCCCCGCAGCATCGATGTCAGCCAGGGCCAATTTGGCACCCAAGGCATGACATCTCATGGCCATCTCCCGGCCAAATCCACTGGCGGCTCCGGTTATGGCCACCGCTCTCCCTTTCAATTCGATCATTTGTTTGGCCTCCTTTATATTCCTTTAGCTCTGCACCTGTCGTACCAAGAATTCCATATTGTTGTCTTTAAACATATTAATTTGATCAAAGAGTGCTTCAATAGCTCCGCCAGCAATACCCAGTAACCTGGCATCACGCAGAAAGCGTTCTACACCGGTTTCTCTGACTACGCCCAGTCCTCCGAAAAGTTGGACTGCTTCATTAGCGCAAAGCATTGCTGTTTCGTATCCTTTGGTTTTACACATACGGGCCAGGGCTAGAGGATAGGTACCGGTATCTCTAATGGCTGCTGTACTAAAAGAAAGTGCACGCAGACATTCAATCTCAGTATCCATGCGGGCAAATTTATGCCGGATAACCTGATGGGCTTCATACATGGATTTACCTTGCTGCATTCTTTCCTTGGTGTAGGCTAATGCTCTGTCATAACAGGCTTCGGCTATGCCCAGACCTACAGCACCGCAAGACATATATTCATCACAGGCACTGAGCGCGAAAGCACCCACACTGTCATGCAATGGGCCCAGCAGATTCTCCTTGGGCACCCGGCAGTTTTTAAAATAAACCGGACCGGTATTGGACCCATGCCACCCCAATTTATTTTCAAATTTTCCCAGTTCCAAGCCCGGGGTTCCTTTTTCAACTAAGAACATGCTGAATCCCTTACGAGTCACGTGATCGTAATGATCAGCGGTTCTGGCTGTTACTATATAGGTATCTGCTACCCCGATATTGGTAATAAATATTTTACTGCCATTTATTACCCATTCATCACCATCCAGAACTGCTCTACTCTGGAATTCACCCATATTAAAGCAGCCAGCAGCCTCGGTAGAAGCCAGGGCCAGAATCTGTTCTCCTTTAACGGCCGGAGTAAGATATTTGTGCTTCTGCTCGGTACTGCCCAGGAGGTTTAGGGCTCCGCCGGCCAGGGAACTATGGGCACCAATAGCAATGTTTAAGGTGGGGTATCCCTTGGATAGTTCTTCGGTTATGAGCAGTTTGGTAATCCAATCTCCTCCCAGTCCACCGAATTCCTCCGGATAAACCACTCCGATCAAACCCAGTTCTCCAGCTCTCCTGAAAAGTTGGAGAGGATATTCTTCCTTCATGTCCATTTCAAGGCTTACCGGCAGGACTTCTTGTTCTACGAATTCTCTTGCCACATTACGCATTAATTCACGTTCTTCAGTCATAAACCACATCTTGTATTACCTCCTTTTACTTCGACTAGTCTTTACCATTGCCTTAAGAAATATCTGGATCATCCCTCCCATCAGTCCAAATTCACAGGAGAAAATGCGGCTCGTCAATAGAACGAGACCACATCTGGTATCTAATTACTCCTCAAATATATAATTGCAATAATTATGCCAGCAGGTACCAGAGCTTAATACCAGTAAAGGCCGATAGTACCAAGGGCACCAATTCCACTGTTAAACATCAATAGTAATTAATTAAGGACCTTGCTATTAGTTGCTTTGGACTGGGTATTAATGACACGGTGGGTAATAAGTAAACAGTTTACATATCGGTCAGGGTTGGCAAAAGCAGCCATTGCCTGAGTATATACGGTGGCATGGTTCTTGCAAAAACAGATATGAGTTAAAAAATATGTCATCCTGTTCATTCGTTGAACAGATAGGAGGTTTAATTATGTCCAGGATAATAGCATGTTACAAATGGGTAGCAGACGAAGCGGATCTAAAAATCAATCCGGATATGTCGGTTGATCTTTCCAAAGCCAAAGGGAAAATCAGCGATTATGACAAAAACGCCATCGAAGCTGCGGTTCAGATGGCTAAGATCACCGGGGATGAAGCAGTTACTCTGACTTATGGGAGTAAAAAAGCCAAATTGTCTTTAAAAGATGCCTTATCCCGCGGACCCGCAGAAGGATTTTGGGTCAACAGCGAAAAGGCTGAACAAGCCGATGGGGCCGCAAGTTCCAAAGCGCTGGCAGCAGCCATAAACAAGATAGGAGATTACCAGTTGATCATATGTGCAGAAGGAGCAAGTGATACTTTTGCCCGTCAAGTGGGGCCCAGTGTTGCTGCCAGACTTGGTATTCCCTGTGTATCTTCGGCAATCAAACTGGAGTTCTGCGAAAATGAAGTTAAGGTAAGCAGAAAACTGGAGAACGGTATTGAAATAGTAGCAGCCCAACTACCGGCAGTGGTATGTATTCTTCCTGAAATCAACCGGCCGCCCATTCCCGGACTGAAAGCCGTTTTGGACGCCGGCAAGAAACCCACCCGCGAATATAAGATAGAAGAGTTAGGCCTGGTTGAAAGTGATTTATCGGCCAGAACCGAAACTATTGAATTCAAAGCATATGTAATGAATAGAAAAAATATTGTGCTGGATGGTGAAACTGCCGCTGACCAAGTCAAAGCCTTAGTGGGCAGTTTAAAGAAAGAAGGGATAATTTGATGCCAGGTATATACGTATATTCAGATAATATGAAACAAGCTGCTGCTCTCATAGGACTAGCGGCTCAATCCGGGAAGGAGGTTTGCTGCATAACCTTGGACTCTAATCAGGCCAATGAACTAAAACAGTATGGACCTGACCGAATAATTATATTAAATAGCCATAGCCCCTTGCCGGAAAATTATGCGGGGATTATTGCCGAGTTGATTAAAAAAGAACAGGGAGAACTGTTTTTGGCAGCTTCCACGGTTAGAGGAAGAGAGCTGGCCGCAAAAACAGCAGGATATCTTGACTGTGGCATGGTTAGTGATGCAGAATCACTGGTATTTGAAGATGAGAGGATTATAAGCAGCCGCTTGATGTACGGCGGTTCGGTAGTGCAAAAAGCAGTCATTAGCCAGCTGGCTGTAGTTACCGTACCGGCAGATAATCTGGAAGCTGTGAAAAAGGAGAATGTCCAAGTTAGCATAGTATCCCTGGAGGTGCAGGCAGACCCAAGGGTAAGGCTTATTGAAACTTTAGCTGGTAAAAAGGACAAAATTGACCTGGCGGCAGCGGAAAAAGTAGTATGTGTAGGTATGGGTTTGGATAAACAGGAAGATATGAAAATGGTTGAGGAACTGGCTCAGGTTCTGGGGGCGGAAATCGCTTGCACCCGGGGTATAGCTGAAGAACGGCAGTGGTTGCCGGTTGAATCCTATATTGGAATATCCGGAGCTAAAATCAAACCCTCCCTTTATATTTCCATGGGGGTATCAGGACAGGTTCAGCATGTGGTAGGGATCAGGGATTCCAAAATAATAACAGCAGTGGATACCAATGAAAAGGCTCCCATTATTAGAGCGGCGGATTATTCGATAATAGGTGATATGTATGAAATAATCCCTCTTCTGATCGAGGAACTGAAAAACGCTTAACTTGATCATAGAACTTAAAAGGTGGTGCTAACGTGGGAGAAGAGAATCAATTTGATGCCATTGTGGTGGGAGCAGGACCAGCCGGTCTGGCCTGTTCCTACCTCTTGGCTAAAGCAGGAAAAGCCGTATTGGTAATTGAACGAGGCGATGCTCCTGGAGCCAAGAACGTTACCGGAGGCAGGATATATTCTTATGCCTTAAATCTATTGGATAAAGACCTTGTGGATGATGTCGCTTGGGAAAGAAAGGTAAGCCATGAAGAGATAATGATTATAAACGGTAAGAGGTCTATTACCATGGATTATCATGATCCCTCCTTGACTGAAGGAGATGAATCGACTCAGTCATACACGATTCTCAGGGCGGTGTTTGATCAATGGATGGCCGATAAGGCTGAAGAAATGGGAGCCATGGTAGTATGCGGAATTCGAGTCGATGATATGATTCAAAGAGAAGGCAAAGTAGTAGGGGTAATAGCCGGGGAAGATGAAATGTATGCTGAGATAGTGATCGCAGCGGATGGAGTAAATTCCTTAATGGCTCAGAAGGCAGGGTTGATCCCCGACATCAAAAAAGAAACGGTTGGGGTTGGAGTAAAAGAAGTGATTGACCTACCCGCCAAAACTATTGAAGAACGCTTTAAGCTGAGTCAAAACGAAGGTTCGGCCCGGATGATACTTGGCTGTACCCAAGGAATACATGGCGGGGGATTTCTGTATACCAACCGGGAAAGTATCTCTCTGGGCTGTGTTTTTATGCCCCAGGAAATTGTGCAGCATGGCATACAGATTCATGATATTTTTCAAGAGCTAAAAATGCACCCAGCTATTTATCGGCTGATTCAAGATGGAGAAACTGTTGAATATTCGGCTCATTTAGTCAGCGAAGCCGGCTTTCAGGGAATGCCAGCAAGACTATATAAAGAAGGATTGCTTTTAGTTGGTGATAGTGCCGGCCTGGTGATTAACACCGGTTATTCCATAAGAGGGATGGACCTGGCCCTCTTAAGTGGTATAGCTGCAGCCCGGGCCATACTTGGTGAAACAGATCTTAGTCAAATCGGCCCTGCATACCTGGCGGAATTGGAAAAAATCTGCTTGCTGCCGACTATGAGGTTAAGTGTTGGATATAACCAGTTGCTGGAGATACCAAGAATATATTCCAATTATCCTCAGCTGGCCATAGGAGTAATGCAAAGACTATACCAGGTAGACGGTCAAATTCCCCAGAACTTTAAAAAACAGGTCATGGAAGCCATAAATGAAAGCGGTCTTACGGTTTGGCAAATGCTAAAAGACGGTTTAAAGGGGGTTAGGTCAATATGAGCATAAGGATTATGGAAGCAGCTGAGCTTTTGAGCCTGAATAAATTTAATATCGATGAGGAGCAGGCTCATATTGTGTTGGATAAAGAAATATGCTCCCGATGCCAGGATAAACCTTGTCTCTTAGTATGCCCGGCGGCATTATACCGACTGGATAAGAACGGAGATATAAGCTTTGATTATGCTGGTTGCCTGGAATGTGGAACCTGCCGGGTCATGTGCATTAATCGGGGAATCATAAAGTGGGAATATCCACGAGGAACATTTGGGATTAGTTACCGTTATGGTTAGATAAATGAGGGGCTTTTTTAGGGGGTGGCATTTCCTTATGCCAATACTCCTAGTATTAACCAACAATAAGCGTAGCCCTATGACGAGAGGAAAATGTCGAATTATAAAACATAGTAAATTGTTTTAATCTTTAATTAAGTATACAATGGTATTAAAATCACACAGGTTTATTTCTGCATACTATGTTCGGGGATTCAGAAGCAGTCTAAGATGCAATGGTGATTATGGACGAATAGAATGTGGGGTAAATTAACTGATGAATGAACAAGCATCTTTACTAGTACAGAACATGGAACAAGCTTGGCGTTTGTTTATAAAAGAAGGGGTTATTAACGACGATGTGGTTAAGCCGGGTATTGCCAGATCCTGGCGACGCTGCTATAAGCAAAAAAAGCCTGGGGTAAACATTTCGGACCGGGAATTGCGACAGAGGCAAATAAAAAACCGGATTTTAATAGATATCTCCAAGCCAGTGATCAAAGACCTGGTGAATATTCATAACCTCCATATGCATAGCTTTTCCATCATGCTTATGGATAGTGATGGAGTAGTTAATTATCGTATCAATTATGGCAACGACATAGTCACCCTGGGGCATCACTGCAATGAGACCCACTGCGGTACCAGTGGTCCGGCATTGGCCCTGGCAGATGGCGTAGGCACAGAAGTAACCGGTTATGAACACATTCGTCCCAAGGCTCATCACTGGCATACCATAGGGGTGCCGATTCATGACCGGGAAAATCGGGTGGCAGGAGCTCTTGCTTTGCTAAATACTACGGGTCAATGTCGTCCTTTTACCATGCAAACTGTTTCATTAGCCGCCTATTTAATTGAAGCGCGCTTGCTGCAACAGGAATTATTGATGAATGTATCATCAAGCATAATGGATGGTATGCCCCAGGCTGCCATGCTGGTCAATGAAGAAGGGACTGTTGTCAGTGCTAATAAAACATGTTTCCATCTCTTCCAGACTACCCCTGAAAAACTGATTGGCAATACCTTGACTAATAGCCTGGTCAGCGAACCTCCCTGTTTTTTTGCAACTTACTTACAGCAGGAAAGTCCATTTTATCTTCCCATTAAGAACATTGCCGACAGAAATGATTTCAAGCAGATCTGCCGTATAGATAGGCGCACCATTGAACTGGAACATGATAACCTTTTATTCATGTTTACTTTTAATACTCTGAACCAACAGATGGCTAACCAGCTGCTTGAAAAACCAGATGCTTTTGCTGGTCTTATTGGGCACAACCAGGATTTCCTGCGAGTCGTTGACTATGCCAGGAAAGCGGCACGTTTGGCTTCCAATGTGCTTATTGAAGGCGAGAGCGGTACCGGAAAAGAACTGATGGCCCACGCCATTCACCAACAGAGTGGGCGTAAAGGCCGTTTTATAGCTATAAACTGTGGTGCCATCCCCAGCGAATTATTGAACAGTGAATTGTTCGGTTATGAAGATGGTGCCTTCACCGGGGCCAGGAAGGGCGGAAATCCAGGAAAAATTGAACTGGCTCATGGGGGCAGCCTGTTCTTGGATGAGATTGGAGAAATGCCTTTGCCTATGCAGGTTTCCTTGTTGCGAGTGCTGGAAGATAAAACCGTCACTCGTATCGGCGGAAAAGATTCCAGGAAATACGATGTGCGCATAATTACAGCAACCAACCGTGATTTATGGCAAGAAGTAAAAAGAGGTAATTTTCGGGAAGACTTGTTCTACCGCCTGAATGTTGTAAATATTAAGTTGCAGCCACTCAGGGATCGTAAGGATGATATTCCCCTCTTGGCCGAATATTTGTTGCGAAAATGCTGTTCCCAAAATGAGCTGGAAAATGTGGAATTTGGCCATGATATAATTGATATTTTGTGTGATTATGATTGGCCTGGGAACATCAGACAATTGCAGAATGTTATAGAAAGCAGTCTGGTACTAGCCACTGAAGGTCTAATAACTACCGACATGTTGCCCTATTATATTATTGAGCGCAATACCACAGTTGAAAAATTTAGATCAGCCAAATTATATGAGATAGAGCAGGCAGTTATTAAGGAGATTCTGACCAGAAATAGTGGTAATATAAGCCAATCTGCCAAAGATCTTGGTATTACCAGAAAGACTCTTTACAATAAGATAAAGCAAATAGAAGGGATATAATTTCAGTATATCTAATCCGTGGTTGAATTATACAAAAATATGCTTGCCTGCCCCATTCTGGAGTTGTTTTTAGCTATTTAGCCTGGGTCGAAATGGATAGAACCCATGTATTCACCTGGGGCTCCTGAAAAGGCTTCTTAATGTTGAATAAAGCCGGTGGTCAGCTTTAGTTAATGTTTGTTTGGCGATAGGCTACGGTTGAAGGTCTGAGGGCTGCTCAACAGGAGGTGGACTACCCAAGCTTCCCTGCTCATTTGGTACCCTATCTATCAACTACTCCAAGGCAACAGAGCTTTGGGAGTCTTGCTTATAGTAGCTGTATAATACACCAGATAAGCTAAGAGCTTATCTGGTGTTTGAGATCGCTCTGGGTAGAATACATGGTTCTACTCGATTATTTCAAAGGAGTATCTAGCTAAAATATCCAGGTCCTCCTGGTTCAGTTTATAATCTCTATCCAGCATAGTGCGAGTATCTTCGCTTTCACATAGTACGGTAGACAGATACCGAAGACCGTTATCATTGATCATGGTAACGATGCATTTTTTATCCGGATGTTTAAGAGATACTTTTTTGGCTGCGCCCACATTACAACCGGAAGATATCCCACAGAAGATACCCTCTCTTGATGCCAGTTCTCTCGCAGTTGAAATGGAATCATCAGAACTGACCAGAACTATACCATCTACATAATCCAGATTCAAAATAACCGGCAGCAGGCCGTCGGCGATACCCTGGACCTTGTGCTGTCCTATGGTACCTTTGGAAAGCATAGGCGACTCCAGGGGTTCGGATATATAGACCTTGATATCAGGATTCATTTGCTTGAGATACTTGGCGGTTCCGGTAATTGTACCACCAGTTCCCTGGCACATTATAAATACGTCAACCTTTCCCTCAGTCTGTTCCCATATTTCAGGACCGGTATTATCATAATGAGACAGCACATTATCAGGACGGAAAAACTGACCGATTTCGAAGACTTTATCGCCATGGTGCTGTTTTATCCTATCTACTTCTTCCAGGACCAGGTCTACATCGGTTTCTGCTCCCGGGGTAAGTACCAGCTCAGCCCCGTAAGCCTGGATAGTTTTTTTGCGTTCTTCGCTCATACCTTCCGGCATTACTATAATAACCCGATAACCTTTGGCTGCTCCAACCATAGCGGTAGCAATTCCAGTATTACCGGTAGTACCTTCCAATAATATCATACCAGGATTTAGATCTCCTCTTTTCTCAGCCTGTTCAACGATCGAATACACTACTCGGTCCTTTAAACTACCGCTGGGATTAGTATATTCCAGCTTCACACATATGTCGGCACTATAATCTGCCGATATCTTATTTAACCGAATCATGGGAGTGTATCCAATTGCCTCCAATACATTATCCAGCGTTCTTTGTTTTGAGCTCCAGTCCATACTGCATTCCCTCCCTAGCAATATAAGTGAGTCAGGGGAACCGTCCCCTTGACTCACTTATAATATATTATCATATTATCAGGCTATAACGGCCATTCTTGTTTAAAATATATCTTCCGTTTAATGGCAAAACGTTCTGCTGGTTTACACGATAATAAGAACTTTGGGAGATGCCGGGTCTCTCTTTCGAAGATGGATAGCAGTTCTGCAAAAAAGAGCTGTCTTTGGGCGCTATTTCTAAGTGTAAGACCCTGAGCCTTTAAAGCTGTTGCGATTTTATTATTAAGTTCAATTTCATAGTCTGATAGCTGATTGAAAAAAGCTTTCCAGTGCTGCATGCTGGCTTCATCTTCCCAGGCAATACCAGGACATACAAAATGTCGACATATGGACTCACGCTGTATCTGCTGCAGGAGGCATCCCCCGTCGCTGCTATGAAAGTAGCATTTATAACTTTCTCCATCGATGGAATTATTAACCGTTAATGAAGCATCCAGGATGGTAACGTCTTTGATAGTCATGAGGTAATCAACTACTTCGGGATGGTTTTTGAGCAAAAAGGCAAAATCACTGGGATAAAAAACCGGGGAATAATTACCGCAACAACCCTTACCATCCTGTCGGGGACAGTCCATACATAGGTCAACTTCAATATAACTGCGCAAGCCTTTATTATGGAAAACTAATTCAATATTCCTGATCATATTTGATACCTTCTTTTATAGCCAATACATCTATTATATTATAGTTCCTTGAAAAGAAAAGAAAGAAAGTTATGAGTTCCTGCAAGATTTGCTGAAACCTGCTGGTTTAAGCTATAGGGAAATAGCCAGAGTTACTGATATCGTCCACCCCCTGGTGATCAGTGCATCTCTGGGCTGGTGGTTTCCGGAAGGGGAGGCAGAAAAGCAGTTCGAATGGAGAAAAGCAAATTTCAACATGCTGACTTCGGTGGGAAAGCTAGGCCAGGAGTTTGGGACCCCGAACCTGAAAAACCTTCCCTGCCGGGTGCGAAGAAATGGTAGCAATTTATGAACAATTCATCTCCATTTTTCATAGTCTATCATTAACAGTATAAATGAAAGGATGATAGACTTCCTATGGAAAAATGGGATATATTTGCGGGTTCGCAAGGGGTTCGTTATCGTCTGGGACGCAGCGGACCAGCTGGTCATAAGAGGCAAAAAGCTGGAACTGGCACTAAGAAAACTAAAAATACTACCGGAGAATCACTTGACAGGTTGCCCCCCCGGGATGAGCTGAACGCACTGGATCTTAATACCTCGAGTTTAAGCGCTTTTGGTTATGTGTTTCAGATCGATACTCAAAATATAGCAGTTGGATCCAATGTAACTTTCAGTGACAACGGCCCTTTAAATGGTATTAATCATACACCAGGCAGTCCTACTATTGAGGTCACTCTGGATGGAATTTATAACATTGTATTTTCGATTTACACCACCCAGAACAACCCTCAAGATTGGGCAGTCGTTATTAATGGATTACCTCAATCTCGATTTACTTCAGCTGGTCAGACGATAACAGCTGCTGCTACCCTGGATCTTAATGCCCAGGATAGAGTGACTATTCGTAACGTTAATACCATACCGGACCCGGCCACGCTAAGGGAAGGGGATTTCATTACTGCTTATG
Source organism: Syntrophomonas sp. (assembly GCA_016841425.1). Taxonomy (GTDB): domain Bacteria; phylum Bacillota; class Syntrophomonadia; order Syntrophomonadales; family Syntrophomonadaceae; genus JAAYJK01. The sequence continues at coordinate 332,737 of JAENZE010000001.1, forward strand.
TAATGATTTACAAAGTAGACAACTGAAAGACTAGATAAGTGTCTTATTAAGGGGCGAAGTTAACAATATGAACTGCCACAGAGATGCATGTCCTGGCCTACTTCTTTCTCACCTATATTTATTAGAACCTTGGCCACTTTGAGTGAAGTACTTAAGGTGGTCTTCTTGCTATTACCATCAAATATTCTTTTCTTGTATAATAGGTTCCATAAGAGTTTCTCCTTTTCTTTGATGATTGGTTTTTGTGCAATTCCTATTTTATCAAAGGGGAGATTCCTCTTATTTATTTTTTCTCCTAATTATCCCAAGGTAATTTTACGCTAAGGCGAATGAAATCCTCGATCGGGAGACACCTAACATACTAGCGATTAGCTTCCTTCTTGCTTTCTTATCAGTCAATAAATATAGGATAATCTTGTTTCATTTGGGTTGTTAAACAATTTCATCAACATTATACTATTGAACATATTTTATTAGCCAGATTAAGCTCAAGGCCATTGGGGTGATGCAAAACAGGCGTGGATCAAATGGCAAGATTAAGGGCTTTTGAAGCAAATGGTGGTGTAGTGTATGATTTTTTATTAGCCAAGAAAAGAAGTGCATTAAGTAAGGCAAGAAAGCTTAAAGTGGATCAGGATATTTTAAGAAGAGAAACCTGGTTGCTGCGAATGAAACATTTGGTAACATAGCTATCTTAAACAAAGGTAAGAAAACCATAACCGCGCAGTTCTTAAGATCAATTAGAACCGCTTAATTATTAAAGGGGATTTTTTATTCTTTAAAAACCCAAAGTAACTTACACGATCCACAATATCCGTAAGCTTGACACATGAAAAAAAACAGCTTTTAATAATTAAGGTAGCCTCGAAAGGTAATTCAGATATAACGGAGGTAAAACACATGACCGTAGAAAATGGAACTCGCGATAAGATTTTGAACATAGCAATAGATCTATTTGCAGAGAAAGGGTTTAGTGCTACATCAATAAGACAAATTGCAAAGGCAGTAGGAATACGCGAAAGTTCTATATATAACCATTTCAGCAGTAAGGACGAAATACTAGAATCAGTGCTATCAGGCCACGGATTCGGTTTCGTAAAAAACATTCTGGAGAAAAAGTATTTAGAACGAGAAATTGAGGATCCTTATGCTTTATTAACCGAAATACTTAATGACATAATGAACCGGTGGACTGATCCGGAAGATCAGCAATTCGTAAAAATATTGTTAATGGAAATGTATAGGACAGAAGTGGCAAGAGATACCTATAATAGGGATATTGATACCTCCCGAACATTCCTGATTCAACTATTTCAGAAAATGATTGAATGCAATATGATTAAACCCATGGATCCTTGGGTTCTTGCTAACGAATTCTTTCAGCTAATTGTCGGTGTTCATGTTGAATACCTAGCTAGGGTTGAGGGGGATGAGGATGTTACTCTAATCTATCAATACCTCAGAAAACAACATGTGGATTTTTTCTGGAATGCTATTAAAAAGGATTCTTAAGAACGGTCTTTGAAAAAAGAGACGCTAATCAATATATCCATTTTGCTGACCCCAGTAAGCCATATAATAAAAAATTGAAGATTCTCCGTCGTTCACCAGTATAAGATGATCATATATTATTTCCTTCGTCATCCCTCCATAGTGTTCAGATGCTTTTCATGAACATAAATTAAATCTCAGGTCGTAAACGGACTATTGGCTACTCCACATATTTGTAAAGGGAGTGGCCTATTTTTATGATATTTTACAGAAGAAGAATTAAAAAACCGTTGACTAACGAACGACCGTTAGTTTACAATTAACTCAGGATCGATCCTCCTAACTATGGTGCACCTAGTATCTTATCGAGGAGGGATAAAATGAACATTCAAGAGCTCTATAAACAGAAATTAGTATCTCCAGAAGAGGCTATTAAACGAATTAAATCAAACAGCGAAGTATCTTTAGCATGTGGTCTGGCAGCCCCACCAGCAATATTGGAAGCCTTGGCGCAAAACTATCAAAACTATGAGAATGTTAGGCTCTACCAGGCAATCGGTCTTTTACCCCATCGCTATTTTATGGAAGAAGCTATGACGGGGCATTTTGTAAAAGAATCCCTATATAACGCTGCACCGGATAGGGCAGCTAATGCTAAGAATATCTCTACAATTCTGGATAACACCATTCATCTGTCAGAGTCGGGTAGGTTCATGACCCACTGGCGAAATGTCAGCGTATTTTTGGGGACAGCTGCGCCGATGAATAAATGGGGTTATTTAAGCCTGGGTACTAGTACCATTTATGAAAAGGAAGCCCTCAAAAAGGCTGATATAGTGATCCTTGAAGTTAACGAGAATATTCCGTTTACTCATGGTGATGCAATTGTGCATATTTCCGAGGTGGATCTGCTAGTAGAAAACAATGTGCCAATGATCGAAGTTCCACTCGCTACTCCCAATGACAAAGATAAAATAATTGCCCAATATATATCTGATTTAGTGCCAGATGGGGCAACTCTACAGTTGGGAATTGGTGGAGTGCCCGCAGCAGTAGCTACCTACCTTACAGATAAAAAGAATCTGGGTGTACACACTGAGTTGTTAGTGGACTCTTATGTGGACCTATGGGAAGCTGGAGTCGTAACCAACCTTGATAAAACCTTGGAACAGGGTAAAATGATTGGCTGCCTCGCAATTGGCACAAAAAAACTTTGGAACTTTATAGATCATAATCCTGCCGTTGAATTACGTAAGGGTAGTTTTACCAACAGCGTCCCAATAATGGCGCAAAATAATAAGTTAATCAGCATTAACATGACGATGCAGGCAGACTTTTACGGACAATGCGCCTCTGAATCATTGGGGGCAGTTCAATATTCTGCTACCGGCGGCCAGCTTGACTGGGTAAGAGGAGCACAGCTTTCGCCAGGTGGAAAATCAATCATTTGTTTTTATTCAACTGCTAAGAATGATAAGATTTCAAAAATTGTACCCGCTATCTCAGATGGATCCGCGATTACTACACCCAGAGCAGATATTGACTATGTAGTAACGGAATATGGTGTTGCTCACCTTAAGGGCAAGTCGTTTAGTGAACGGGCCCAACTTATGATTCAGCTCGCCCATCCTAAATTTAGGGACCAATTAGAAGAAGAAGCCAAACGTTTAAGGATTATTCGTTAGGAGGTAAGAATAATGGCTATAAAAACCAGACAGGAATACGTTGAGAGTCTTATAAACGTCAAGCCCAATGTATATATTGCGGGGAAAAAAATTGAGAACCTTTTGGAAAGTCCCTATTTGAAAACAACTTTGAATAACATGGCTCTTGGATATGATTGGGCCAATGATCCACAGTACGAAAATCTTGTTACAAATACCTCGCCTTTAACTTGTGAAAAGGTTAGTTTCTGGACTCATATCAGGCAAAACCCTGAAGAACTTGACCAGTTGGTAAAGGCGATTAACCATTTTTCATCAAAATATTTGTGTACCATGTGCATGAGCATGGGACTGGGTTCCCTGTGGGCAGCTACCTGGGACATCGATCAGGCGAAGGGCACCGAGTATCATCAAAGATTTAAGAATTTCTACGCAGAACTTCAGAAAAATGATTTGCGTTTTGTGCTCGGAGTCATGGATCCCAAAGGTGACCGTACCCTGAGCCCCAGTAAACAACCTGATCCGGATCTCTTTCTCAGGGTAGTCGAGAAACGTGAGGATGGTATTATAGTCAATGGTGCTAAGATGCATACCACCAGTGCGCCGGTAGCTCACTACTTCGTGGCTTCCCCCTCCCGTGTTTTAGGACCTGAAGATGAGGCATACGCACTCGCTTTTGCCTGTCCTACAGACACCAAGGGGATCACTTACATTACCCGCCCAGCTCATGGACCGCTTGAGAATCGTGATTATGAAAGCCCTATCGGATGCAAAATTGGTTTCGTTGAGAGCCTGACAGTTTTCGATAATGTCTTTATACCATGGGAACGGGTATTTATGTGCGGGGAATGGGATTTTACTGAACCTTTCATCAATTATTTCTCCTCCTACGTGCGGTTAGCCAAAGGAACTTGCGTTGCAGCCAGAACCGAAATGGTGGCAGGTGTTACCGCTCTAGCCGCAGAGTATAACGGGATAGAAAGAGCAGCTCATGTTCGTAATAAAATCACGGACATGATCGTTGATGCCAAAATTGGATATGGCTGTGCTACCGCAGCAGCTAAACTGGCACAGATTCACCCCAGCGGTATATGTTTCCCGGATATCCTGACCGGCAATGCAGGATTATACCACACCCGGTTAAAATTCGTTCAGCATTTAGGAACAATGCAAGAAATAGCAGGCGGGATCGTTACTACGATGCCTACCGAAGCTGATTTCAAGGATTCCGAAATCGGACCGTTGGTTGAAAAGTACATGCAGGGCAAAGCAGGCACATCGGCCGAAGAGCGTTACCGTGTGATGCATTTAATTCAGGATATGACTGCCTCCAGATTGACTGGCTACCTTATGTCCAGCGCCATCTGTGCCGGAGGAACGCCTGAAACGAATTTAGTCGAAGTGTTTAGAAGCTACAATCTGAAAGAGAAAAAAGAAAACGCTAAAGTCTTGGCAAACATTAAACCTGATCCTTATTGGAAGCCTATAGAATAGATCAAGAAACATTAACATCTCCCCCCTCTTAAACGGCAATACCTAAGGAAAGTCCCCAAACATGCAAGTTGGGACTTTCCAAGGTATTGCCTAAGTTTTTATTAGGCACAGAGGGGCCTGTCAGCTATATTTTATCAGCCAGATTAAGCTCAAGGCCATTGGGGTGGTGCAAAACAGGCGTGGATCAAATGGCAAGATTAAGGGCTTTTGAAGCAAATGGTGGTGTAGTGTATGATTTTTCATTAGCCAAGAAAAGAAGTGCGTTAAGTTAAATAAAGGTAAGAAAACCATAACCGCGCAGTTCTTAAGATCAATTAGAACCGCTTAGTTATTAAAGGGGATTCTTTTATTCTTTAAAAACCCAAAGTAACTTGACACGATTCTCATTCGCCTTAGTATTTGCATTTTGTTTATCTTACAGTTATTATTTAGCTTGGATATTGACAAATTGTGCTTATTTATGAAGGAAGAATGCTAATGACGGTTACATCCCTGGGTATAATTGGAGGGACTTTTGATCCCGTTCATTTTGGGCACCTTATCGCTGCTGAATGTGCCCGGGCAGAGTTTGGTCTGGACCGGGTTATATTTATTCCAGCTAGAATTCCGCCGCATAAGGATGCTAGAGGGATACTTGATGAAGATAAACGCTATCATATGGTGGACCTGGCGGTGCGAAATAATCCGGCTTTTGAGGTATCTGATCTGGAACTCAAAAGGGGAGGGGTTTCCTATACTATTGACACCATCGAGCATTATCAGAAGGCTTATCCGGGCGGCAGTATATCCTTTATTATGGGGCTGGATTCCTTATTCATATTGGATACCTGGAAAGATATTGAGCGCCTGGCTCAGATGTGTCGATTTATCATAGTAACCCGTCCTGGTTATAATATCCACGATGAAGAAAAGCTGTGGGACCGACTTCCAAAGGTATTCTGGCGGCAGGCCGATTTTGTACCAATACCGGGTCTGGACATATCTTCCAGTGATATAAGAAAACGGGTATCTCAGGGTAAGCCGATAAGATACATGCTGCCCGAGAATGTAGAAAGATTTATTAGAGAAAACCATCTTTACCAGGAAGGATAATCCTATGAAGGCTGATAGAGCTAGAAAGCTGATTAAAGCAAAGCTTTCTAATGAAAGGTACCAGCATTCTTTGCAGGTGGCTGATACAGCGGCTAAAATGGCCCAGAGATACGGACTGGACGAGTCCCGGGCCAATCTGGCCGGACTTCTACATGATTATGCCCGGGATCTGTCGGAGGAGGAACTACTGGAGACTGCTGCAAAAAACAACTTGATTGGAAATCAGGTTGAAAGAGATGTTCCTGACCTGCTGCATGGACCGGTGGGGGCTTTCCTGCTGAAGCAAGAACTGGGGATAAAAGATACCGAAATACTAAGCGCCATCAGTCACCATACCCTGGGTGCTGTGGGGATGAGTGACCTGGAAAAAGTGATATTTATAGCGGATATGATCGAACCGGGCCGGAGCTATAATGGAATTGCAGAGCTTAGAGAACTGGCTTTTACAGACTTGGACAAGACTATGTTGTTGGGTTTGGAAAGCAGTATCAGGTATTGCATGGATGCAGGAAAAACTCTGCACCCGCAAACTGTTGAAGCAAGAAACAGCTTCTTAAAGAAGGTGAATGCTCATGAGTAAAATACAGATGTATTGTGATAAACTAATGAAAATGAGCGATTGGGATGATTACTTGCTTCAAAACTCAGGTCTTCCTGGTCCTCGGGGTAATCTAGAACTTATGTGGGCAGTAGTACAGAAAGGAGATAGGGACCTTTTTGAACGTTACCTGGCTTACACCGAGCCGTTGGCCCCTATAAATACTCCGGGAGAATTTTTGGCTATGTGCGGTATAGTGGGGTATGGTAGACTGATAACAGAAGGTGCTCATCAACTTCTGCCCGTTTTGCGTATCTCTGCCTCAGATGGGAGATGGCGATTAAGAGAAGCGGTTGCCATGGCTTATCAAATCATTGGAGATAATGATTTTGAAATGTTGCTCAGTGATATGGAAATACTAAAAGAAGGTAATCCCCTGGAGAAGAGAGCCGTTGTTGCCGCTCTGTGCGAGCCCAGGTTGCTCAAAAATGCCAGTGATGCCGATAGGGTACTAAAAATCATAGCTGAAATAACTGAATGGCTGGCGGATAATGCTCACATGAGAAAAACTGAAGAATACCGGGTCCTGAAAAAAGGTCTGGCCTATGGCTGGAGCGTGGTGGTTGCAGCGTTTCCCCGGGAAGGGAAACCTATCTTTGAGAAGTGGTTGGAGAGCAGCAACCCGGAGGTCCGGTGGGTGATGAAAGAAAACTTAAAAAAGAAACGTCTGCTTAAAGTGGATCCTATTTGGGTTGAACAGTGTAATGAAATGCTAAAGTGATGCAGGACACCAAGGAAGTAGGAGGGCTGTTATTGGAAAAGATTCAAGATCTGGTAAAGTTGATAGCCGGAGCCTGTGAGGACGAAAAGGCTATCGATGTAACCGTGCTAAATGTACACGAACTAACGGTATTAGTAGATTATTTCGTCATTGCCAGCGGCAGGAGTATTATCCAGGTAAAGAGTATTGTAGAGCATATCGAAGATGTACTGGAAGCGGTTGAGGTAGTACCTTTGCGTCGAGCTGGTCACGGTGAAGGCAAATGGGTGGTACTCGATTATGGTTCTATTATGGTCCACGTTTTCCGCCAGGAAGAACGGGAATACTATAACCTGGAAAACCTCTGGGGAGATGCCCAGATAATGCAATGGGAACATGCAGAACTCCCCGGGTCTTAACATATAGCCATCAGTTAATCATTATAAACGGATATGAAGATTAATATGTCTGGTGTGATCGTAATTGGATAAACCTAAAATCATTATGATGATGCTTTTGTATAATTCTTTTGCACAAAGCCGCCCTGTATATGTCAGCTGGGCGGCTATTTGTATGCACAGCCACTTATAGAACTAAAGATTTCCCCGAGTAAACTTCAGCCAGACTATGCTTCTCCCGGAGGATTGTAGCAATGCTTCCTGGAAATGATCACTGCAGTCCTGTAATAACGTTATGCTAAAAATAAAACCCATTTACTTTCCACTTTCTATGTTATATAATTATAACATAACGTTAAGTATTTATAACAAGGAGGTATTGGTAATGAGAAATTGGTTAAAGTATTTGGGATTACTGGGGATGGTGGGTATCTTAGGGTTTTTTACTTCCAACCCAGGGTTTTACGGTTTCTTTGGGTTTTTTGGCTTTTTTGGATTCAGAGACCAGATGGTTGATGAACGTTTGCATAATAACGCGAACCTGGCTGGACGAAACGCCTTTATCATTTCTTTAATTGTGTTTGCTGCTGCCAATGTGATTGCTACTATAATCTCTAATCCTGTGATATATATCTATGCTTTTTCTATCGGATTTGGTCTGCAGATGCTCACGTTTGCTGTATCTATATCAATATCTGAGAGATAGGGAGATTGGTATGATATTAATAACACGTATTAAGGAACTCAGGGCCAAGAATGGCCTGACTCAGGAAGATTTAGCCAGGTTAGTTGGAGTGAGACGGGAAACTATTATTCATCTGGAAAAGGGGAAATATAATCCTTCCCTCAAGCTGGCATGGGATATAGCCCAGGCATTGGGGACAACCGTTGACGAAATTTTTACCTTCCTGGAGGGTTGAGGTGGGAAATACGCAGATGACAGTTTTAGTCTTTTTGTCCAAGTGTTTCATATCTAACTGCCTTTTCCAGGTTTAACATATCTAATTTCATCGATAATCCACCCGGACCAGAAAAACCGCCCGGAGCGTTTACCCCGACTACCCGATGGCAGGGAATAACCAGCGGGATGGGATTATTGCGGTTAGCCTGCCCGACCGCCCGGGCTGCCCGGGGACTGCCGATGGCTCTGGCTACCTCACCATAGGTGCGAGTAGTGCCGTAAGGTATGGTGAAAACATATTCCAGGCTGCGGCGGTAAAAGGGTGGGAGACTGGAGATATCAGGCTTAACTCCCCAATCCTTTATAACTTCGCTCCTATAATAGGCTCTTATATTATTTATCAGAGGAATAGAGTTATCTTCCAGGGAAATCTGGATGATATTGCTGTTTGCAGTTTCTTTTGACCTCGCCAGGTCATCCGAGTCCAAAACAGACGAAGGCAACAGGAGCCTATAAATGGTATTATCCTCCATTAGAACTGCCATGCTGCCTTTATTTGTATCGAACAGGTACCAGGACTTCATGTGACCCCTCCCCCCTATTTAGCTACAATATTAACCAACTTCCGGGGAACTACAATTATTTTGTTGATCTGTTTACCACTGGTAAGTTCCTTGATCTTTTCCAGTTGAAGCGCCCTGTTTTTCAGTTCCTCTTCCGTGATTTCAGCAGGAACCCGCAGATGGTCTCTTACTTTACCCATTACCTGTACAACTATCTCAATTTCATCTTGAATCAGGGCTTGCGGATCATATTCCGGCCATTTCTGCTGACACACACTGCCTTCATTTTGGCACAGATGCCAGAGTTCCTCACATATATGAGGAGTAAAAGGACTCAGCAAGACCAGCAGGGTCTGCAGGGCTTCTTTAACTACTGCTAAATCAGGCTGCTCCTTATCCTTGTAGGCGGTGAGTGTATTAGAAAGCTCCATAATAGCGCTGATGGCTGTGTTAAAATTAAAGCGATCACCTACGTCTTCAGTAACCTTCTTGATAGTAGCATGGGTTTTGAAACGCAGGTCTCGGGCATCATTATTCAGGTTTTCAAAAGTATCAGGTACCTTGATGTCCTGGATGGACCTGGCGTATTCCCTTACCAGTCGCCAAATACGATTCAAGAACCGGTAGGCTCCCTCAACTCCCTGGTCGCTCCATTCCAAATCTCTTTCTGGAGGAGAAGCAAAGAGTATGAACAACCGCGCCGTGTCAGCCCCATAGGTTCTGATAATCTCTTCCGGGCTTACCACATTCCCTTTTGATTTAGACATCTTGGAACTGTCTTTTAGAACCATACCCTGAGTGAGCAGGTTAGTAAATGGTTCTTCACAGGAGAGCATGTTAATATCATAGAGGAACTTGGTGAAAAACCGGGCGTACATCAAGTGGAGAATGGCGTGTTCCACTCCTCCAATATACTGGTCCACCGGCATCCAGTAATCAACTGCCTCTTTGCTGAAGGGCACATCTACTTCATTGGGACTGCAGTAACGGTCAAAGTACCAGCTGGAGCAGACAAAGGTGTCCATGGTATCTGTCTCCCGCCGGGCTTCTCCGCCGCAATCAGGGCAGGTAGCGCGGGTAAAGCTCTCCACGTAATTAAGGGGCGACTCCCCCGAGGGCCTAAATTCCACATCTTCGGGCAGGAGTACTGGCAGTTGATCCTCTGTAAGGCATACTATACCGCACTTTTCGCAATATACTACTGGTATTGGTGCACCCCAGTAGCGCTGGCGGGATATTAACCAGTCCCGCAGCCTGAAGTTAATCGTTCCGCTGCCGATATTATTATCTTCCATATATTTGATCACTGAAGATATACCTTCCTGAACCTCAAGTCCATTGAAAGCTTCGGAGTTCACCATTATTCCATCTCCGGTGTATGCTTCAGTCATATCTTTGGCGTCCGCAGGGGAATCCTCACTTTTTATAACTACCCTAATGGGTATATCATATTTACAAGCAAAATCAAAGTCTCTCTGATCATGGGCTGGAACTGCCATTATCGCACCAGTGCCATAATCCATCAAGACGTAATTGGCAATCCAGATTGGTATCCTTTCGCCGTTCATGGGATTAACAGCGTATGCGCCGGTAAAAACCCCTTCCTTTTCAGCATCAGTTGCAGTCCGGGCCAGTTCAGTTATGTTTTTCATACCCTGAACAAACTTACTTACTGCTGATTCTTCAGGGCGACCCGCCGAAATTTTCTCTACCAAAGGATGTTCGGGTGCCAGAACCATGTAAGTAACCCCGAATACCGTATCCGGACGGGTAGTGAAAACCGTCATTGATTCATCCAAACCTTCTATTGGCATAGAAAACTGGCAGCCTTCGCTGCGTCCTATCCAGTTTCTTTGCATAGTTTTAACTTTTTCGGGCCAGCCCGGCAGTTTTTCCAGGTCATCCAGCAGCCTCTGGGCGTAATCAGTTATTTTAAAGAACCACTGCTCCAGCTGTTTTTTCTCCACCTCGGCCTCACAGCGTTCACAGGCTCCATCGACTACCTGTTCGTTGGCCAGTACTGTCTGGCAGGATGGGCACCAGTTTACCGCTGATTTCTTTTTATAGGCCAACCCATTTTCATAAAGCTTAACAAACATCCATTGGGTAAATTTATAATAATCAGGTTTACAGGTAGCCAGCTCGCGATCCCAGTCGTAACTGATACCCATGGTTTTAAGCTGTTGTTTCATATTTTCAATATTCGCATTGGTCCATACAGCAGGGTGAGTTGCATTTTTTATAGCCGCATTTTCAGCCGGAAGGCCAAAAGCGTCCCAACCCATAGGATGCAGTACATTATAACCGTTCATACTCTTGAAACGGGCCACTACATCACCTATAGCATAGTTGCGAACGTGTCCCATATGTAGATTGCCTGATGGGTAGGGGAACATTTCCAGATCATAATATTTCGGTTTATCAGTATCTTCGCTTACTTTAAAGAAATGGTTTTCTTCCCAGTATTTTTGCCATTTTTCTTCTATAGACCGGTGATCATACTTACTGCTCATAATAACCTCCTTGTTAAAATATCAGAAAATAAAAAAGCTCATCCCCGGCAAGGGACGAGAGATGTTTTCCCGCGGTACCACCCTTATTGACAGATACAATAATGGTGGAGCTAGTGGGATTCGAACCCACGACCTCTTGAATGCCATTCAAGCGCGCTCCCAACTGCGCCATAGCCCCACGTCATGTCCACTCGGAATTATAACGGAATTTCCGTCACAGGCTAAATATCACCTGTGAAGCTCCCCGGTGAGTTCAACTGGCATTATATCGTCTCACACCATCCGACGATTCTCTGAAATCGCCTGTCTACTACTCCGGCTCGATGCTTTCTATTATTAAATTGCATACTATAAGCGCTTTTCATCCACGAGCAATATTATAGAATATAAAATGATGGAACGCAAGTATTAAGTGCTCATTTTTTCCCAGGCAGCGGCCATATGCAAGTATACTTATAGGTGCTGCCAACCTACGACCCATTCTATAATTGGTGTGTAATGATAGTAATTACTGATAATAACCAGAATTTTGGGAAATAGGGACTTGTGTCCCGGCACCTAAATTACCTGGCTTGGAAGCGACAGATGCAGCGAGTTATGTTTCTCGACCGCATAACCCATATACTCCCAAAAATCGGCATAATAGGATAAAGTATTATGCAATAGTCGAAATAGTCGCAATATTTAGAATAAAAAGAAGGATTTATTTTATGAATGGATAATATATATACCAGGAGGAGTTTTGTGATATTGTAATTGTCTCTAATGATCATGTAATCACTCAAGCAATCAAATATCTTATTACCTTCTAGAGAATGCAGCCTATCCACGATAACCTTTCAGGTGCATAAGCAGGCATACGCCTACAACCCGTTTCCAACAAAAAAATCGCAACCTAGAAAAAACCATTAAAACATATTAATTTCATATTTTTTTATTACTACTCAAATCTCCCTGAACATAATTCCTCCAAATTATATAGAAGGGGGGATCAGCAGAACCTTGAATTAGATAACTTATCGAATTTACCAGGTTTAATAGAGATAAGTAAAAGAACCATTTTTTTGTGCACAAATAGTGCGTGCAATAATTTATTGAAGGAGGATCTCTGAGTATGGGTTATATTGAAGAATACAAAAGCAAGCTGGTTTCTCCGGAAGAAGCTGTTAAAGTAGTTAAATCTGGAGATTGGTTAGATTATGGTTCCTTTAATGGTCAGGTTAGAGCCCTGGATGAAGCCCTGGCCAAAAGAAAAGATGAATTGGAAGATGTTAAGATCTGGACCTGTGTAAACCCTTATCCAACCAAGGTCAACGAGGTAGATCCCATAGGTGATTCCTTTGTCTGGATGAGCTGGCATACTTCTGGAGCAGATCGGAAAATAGCCAAGACTGGAAAGCCAGTTTACTATTCATCAATAAAATATTCTGAACTGCCGCGTTATGTAAGAGAAAGGATTGAACCTCTTGATGTAGCCATGCTGCAGGTCTGCCCCATCGATAAACATGGGTTTTTCAATTTCGGGCCTCAGGTTACTCACAGCCGGGCAGTATGTGATAGGGCTAAAGTAATAATGGTTGAAGTAAATGAACATCAGCCGCGCTGTCTGGGTGGATATGAGGAGAAGGTCCACATTTCAGAGGTTGATTTTATCGTAGAAAGCAACTTGCCTTTAACTCAAATACCTGCTCCGCCAGTTGGCGATATTGATAAGAAAATAGCCGAATATATCATATCAGAAATGAGTGATGGCAGCTGTGTGCAGCTGGGTATCGGAGGCATTCCCAATGCTGTAGGTATGATGATAGCTGAATCAGATTTAAAAGATCTGAGCTGTCACACTGAGATGCTGGTAGATGCCTATGTATACATGGACATGGCTGGTAAGATGACTGGGAAATACAAGGGGATAGATCCCGGCAAATTAGTGTATACTTTTGCCCTGGGAACCAAGATGCTCTATGATTTCATCGATGACAATCCCAAATGTGCTGCCTATCCCGTTGACTACACCAATGAACCTTATATTGCCTCCCGGAACGAAAAATTGATGACCATTAATAATGCTATCGAAATAGATATATATGGTCAGTGCTGTTCAGAATCACACGGTACACGTCATATAAGCGGTACTGGAGGACAGCTGGACTTTGTATTGGCGGGATGGTTATCAAAAGGCGGGAAATCTTTTGTAGCCTCACCAGCTGCGAACTACAAGGACGGAAAAGCAGTATCATCGAGAATAGTACCTACTCTTACCACCGGAGCAATCGTTACTGATCCCAGATCAGTTGCTGATTATATAGTCACCGAGTTTGGTATGTATGCTATGAAAGGTATGTCAGTCTGGCAGCGTGCTGAAGGTTTAATCAACATAGCTCATCCGGATTTCAGAGATGATCTGGTCAAAGCCGCTACAGCTCAGGGCATCTGGAAGAAAACCAACAAGATCAGTTAAGTCTAATAACTGGCAGATAAGAGTAACTATATATTTTTTGGCCCACTTATTGGACAAACAATCAGGATCGGCCCTGCCGATCCTGATTGTTGTTTTTACTCTAATGAGCCCCAGACTTATAAGAAATGAAAAATATCTAGTCCGAATATGAAAAAAATATTTAGTACACCTCTAACCAGATAATATATAATAATTAACAAATAAGTAAATATATGTATAAGGTGAGAGAAAATGTTGGCAGATTTTGATCGGCGCTGGCTGGCTGTGATTATCATTCTTCTCATATTGGCATTTGCAGCAGGGATAAAATATCATGCTGTTAACGAAAGCAAGATTAGGCAGGAACAGATATTGATTGAAGATATTATCGACAGCAGTGATATTGAGGAAGTAAATGAAGAAGAATCTGAAGAAAGCTTGATTCAGGTATATGTGTGTGGAGAAGTAAAAAAACCTGGTATCTATCAAGTTAAAGCTGGAACCCGCCTGCATGAGGTAGTGGAAATGGCAGAAGCCATGGAAGGAGCAGAACTAGCCTATCTGGGTATGGCCAGAGAACTGATGGATGGAGAGACAATTCTAATTCGGGCAGTTGGAGACCCGGGTACCTCTCCAGACAGCCTGCTTCCTTCTCTCAGCAGTGGCCAGATAGGCATAAACACTGGCCTGGTGAATATAAACCAGGCCAGTGCTGAAGAATTAGCCAGTAAACTCAGTGGTATAGGACCAGTCCTGGCTCAAAGGATAATAGAATACCGATCATCCCATGGACCTTTTAAAAAAAACGAAGACCTGCAGCAGGTCAGTGGAATAGGAGAAAAAAAATATAATGATATCAAGGACAGTATATGTACCAGATGAATGCTTCGGAACAGGCGATAATTGCTTTTAAGATGGTGGGATATATTTATGGTAGGTTCATGGATAGCCGCGCTATCACTATTTTCAATCGGGCTTATTCTGTCCTATTATGGGGTGTGGCATGGTATACTGTTGCTCCTGGGTGTGATGTTGGTATTGCTGGTGCTGTTTCCCTCCTGGAGAAGGGAAATTATAGTTACTGCTATAATAGTAGTGCTGGGGTTTGCATATTTTCAGCTTCGAAAAGTAGAACAGCTGGTTAATCCAGCAGAAGCTGGAGAACGGGCAATAAGCGGGGTTATTAAGGACTATCCCGTTCGGAAGGCAGGTCATACCGGCTTCCTGCTCGAAACGGCAGAAACTAACCCACACTTCCAATATATCCAGGTATATTGTGAATTCTCAGCAGATCTAAATCGGGGAGAGCAGGTGACGCTGCAGGGTGATCTGGAAGTTCCCGATAAACCTGGGAATCCGGGGGAGTTCGATTATTATAAATATCTGCTGCACCAGCGGGTTTTCTATATATTATCTGTTAAACGGGAGCCCGATATAATCAATGTTGTACCCGCTCAAGGAATCAGAAGGCAGCTTAATTCCTATCGAAGCAAACTAGAAGAAACAGTATATGATATACTGCCAAAATCGGAAGCTGAAATATTCCTTGGCATGTTGCTGGGGGAAAAGGAAAACATAGAATCCAGCAAATATGAGATGTTCCAGAAAACGGGTATCGTACATGTTTTTGCGGTCAGCGGCCTGCATATAGGTTTTCTTGTTTTGTTCTTTTCTTATGCGGCATCGCTGGCAGCTTTATCGAAACGAACTCATTTTTTGGCAGTAATATTGTGCCTGCTATTCTATGGCAGTCTGATTGGCTGGCCCATATCTGTTCAGCGGGCGGCGATTATGGCGGCTTTGGCTTTGTTGGCTCACTACCAGGGCCGGGAAGGTGGTTTGGGCAACTCCCTGGGTCTGGCCGGAATAATTATAGTATTGATGGACCCATATGCTTTGTTTACCACCTCTTTTCAGCTTTCATTTGTTGCTACCTGGGGGCTGATTTGCTTATATCCTGCTTTTAAGAAATATTTTAATTATAAAAACCGGGTGTGGGATATAATATTAATTCCCCTGTGTGCCCAGCTTTCAGTAATTCCGCTGCTGGCCTATTATTTTAATCTCTTTAGTCCGGCCGGCCTAGTCAGCAATATCTTAATCAGCTACCTGGCAGGAGGAATAGTAATAACCGGGTTTGCTGCTCTGCTTACTATTTTTTATTCTCCCCTGGCTTCGTTTTTCCTGTATCCGGCTGGCTTTATAATTGAGGTATTACAAGAACTAGCAGGCATTATCAGCCAGATTCCGGGGAGTTACCTGTGGGTCAAAACCCCGGGATTGACAATTATTACGTTTTATTATCTGTTGCTGCTGATCCTTCAGGCGGTCCTGAACTATTCCTGGTCTCGTCGGGGGATGTGGAGTGCAGGAGTTTTGATGGTCCTATCTTTGATCATTATATGTCTTCCTCCCGGCTTATATAAGAACGGAACCCTGGAAGTTGTATTTCTGGATGTAGGGCAGGGAGACAGCATACTAATTA
This sequence comes from Syntrophomonas sp., assembly GCA_016841425.1. GTDB lineage: Bacteria > Bacillota > Syntrophomonadia > Syntrophomonadales > Syntrophomonadaceae > JAAYJK01. Next base: position 349,073 of record JAENZE010000001.1, read on the forward strand.
AAACTCCCCAAGGTAAATTTATACTATTAGATGGGGGAGGCAGTCAGTTTTATGCGGTGGGCCAGAAAAAAGTAATTCCTTACCTGCATCATCGGGGGATTAGAGAAATATATATATTAATTAACAGCCATCCAGACAGCGATCATTTATTGGGTTTGCTGGAAACCGCAGAACAGATCCCATTTCGATACGCAATGGTACCGGAAAATCTTATCAATGCCAGGGAATACGATGAACTGAAAAATATTGCTTCGGCCCGGGGAGCAGCATTTATAGCAACCGCCGCCGGCCAGCAGATTGATCTTGAAGAAGGGCTGCAAATAGAAGTGCTTTATCCACCTCCCAGTATAGAAAACAGCGCCTACAATAACCAGTCCCTGGTATTAAGGTGTGAATATGGCCAGTTTTCATTGCTCCTGCCAGGAGACCTGGAAAAAGAAGGACTTGAACATATTATGAACTCAGGCTGCTCCAAGACCACCCTGCTAGTAAAGGTGCCTCATCATGGCAGTCGAGGAGCTCTGTCAGAAGGGTTTTATGAAAGTCTTAAGCCTTATGCAGCAGTAATATCGGTAGGGGAAAATAATATTTATGGACACCCCAACCAGGAAGTTCTGGACTGTCTGGAGAAGCAAGGGATCATAATCCTGCGTACCGACCAGAACGGAGCCATTACTTTTAAGAGTGACGGCAAAAATATTGAGATAGATTGCTTTATGAAATAGATTTTTTTGAATCTTAATATTATGAATTATAGTATTAATGAGCAGAGAAACAGACATATTGATCTTTTGCATAAAACGGATTCTATTGTCAGTGATTTAAAAACACCGTAAATCATGACCCCCAATAATACAGCAATTAAAGTCTTACCTAAGTGAATTCGGAAAATCAAGCCAGTAAGAATCACCAGAACAACAGTAAGAATTAAGGTATTGGCAGCTAAAAGGATAGGTAATCTTCGGATAAAATAAGCCATCACAGCGATAATAATCGAACAAACGATGCACCTACTCAAATCTACTTTGATATTACACAGACAAAAGCCAATATATCATCAGGATGGCCTGAGGAATTGATATAGCAAGAGATAGATACCAGGGGATATCATGCAATGAAAAAACCTCCATTCCAGATGATGTAAGATTATCCCATATTATATATTTTCTATAAAATAATTGTGTTCCCTGTCGCCGAAGTGGCAGTTCACACCCTTAAGTCCAACCATAGCAGAATCTGTACATCAAGATTATCCTGGATATTCGGAAATAGGTCAACGCGTCAGACCTCGTGATTATTGGAGAAGTAAGTAAAGTTTATGAACCAGAAGTTTATGAAATAGTAACTACTGCTAAAGGAGAAAAAATTGGAGTTATATTTACTGTTTCTGATGTAACTGTTGAACAAGTCTTTAAAGGAGATTGTAAGCCAGGTGACATTATGCAGGTGAAACAGATGGGGGGAAGGTATAATAATAAGGATTATTATACTGAAGAGTTGGAAATTTTTGATACGAACATGAGAGGTTTCTTTTTCCTGAAGACTTTTTTAGATTATCCAGCAGAGGCAATAAATCCATATCAAGGATTTGTTAAGATTGTGGACAGTAAAGTATATCCTTACGAAATTAAACATGATGAAGGCACATATACCGAAGATTTGGATAGCCCAGGCCTGATTCCAGCTGTTGAGGAGACGCTATTCTTAGAAGGTCAAGCTCAGAAAGATATTGAAGAACTTATTATGCAAAATATTTAGTTATTGACTAGATCTACCCCCATTTAGTTTAGAACAATAGCATTGGAGACAATAAAGTACAGTTAAATGGGGGTAGTCTCATATCCTACCTGTTTGCTGTAAATGTATGCAGAAATACAAAAGCTAAAAACTATGGGCTATAAAAAGCAGCGAGCAGCCCGAGAGGTCTACATCAAGGAGGTTATTTTTATTGGAAAAGAAATTACCAATAATTATTATTGCTATATTAATATTATTTATGTATACACGAATACATATTAATTTAATAGATAATATCCCATCGGTCTTTGATAAATCTAAATTTAGCGTTAAATACCAAAATGGTGGGACCTGGATATATCAAGATAACGAAGATAGACCGGTACATCCAGTTATGCATGATGATAAAGGAAATCTATACATATTAAATGGGGCTGGAGATGATTTTATAAGATACGGAATATTCGGATTCTACAAGATTGATAAAATAAATAAAGAAATAATCATTATAAAAAACCTTAGTAATTTTAAATCTAGAAACAAATCATATTTTCAGGTTATAGAAATACCTAAAGATAGTTATAGTGAGATTATTACAAATGATAAGATTCGGATTCGTATTAAATTTAGAAGTGCATATCAACTAATAGAATATAATTTTCAAAATAAAGATTTTAAAATCATTGATTACAACATATATGCTAAATAGCCTTCTGCATAATTAGTTTTTATAATAATTATAAACTCAATTGGTACAAATTGAATAGAAAGAAGCAATGGAGTAAGTTTAAAAATACCGGCTTCTTCATGAAAATTATAATTATTGAAAGAACCAAAGCAACATTCTGCTAAATATTATTCTCAAGATCGAAGAATAAGCTTTTTCAAAGTAATGTTGATACAGGGGAAAAATGGACGGTGATTTTTGACCAGTAAATCAGTCAGTTTTTGGACAAATTGCATCGTCTATCTCAGGACAATATGGTTAGTACTAGCATTCGTATAATCAAAAGAGTTTTGTGAAGCTAAGCTTCTACAGACAATGGAACGAGGTTGGTGTTAAATGGTAAATAATAAGATCAGAATGATTTTATTGATTATGGTTATGGTAATATTTTTAATGCCAGGGTGCGATCCGGGGAATGGAGTCGAAATCGTTATGAATGACGAGAAATATTCAAAAGAAGAACATGAGAAAATTGTTATGACAACGATTCAAACCACCTATTCCTTAACAAGTAAGAATGTAGATGTAACCATAAAAAATAACACTTTCGATACTGTTTATGCTGGATTTGATTATTCCATTGAATATTATAATGGTACCTCATGGAATGAATTGTCACTAGATATCATTTATCTTCTGTCCCGTATTACTATTTCAGCAGGAATCTAAAGACTTTAGTATTGATTTACACACTGAACAGTATAATTACCAGCCAGGCAAATACCGTGTATGTAAAACTGTTTCAACTTCTAAGCGAGAAGACGATCCTGAAGGGAGGACATTTAAATTAACTGCTGAATTTAAAATGGAGTAAATACTTCACATATTGACATTGACTCCAGTAGTGCGGGGAAACCTGACGCTGAGGAAGTCAGAAGGCTTCGTAAGGAGTTAGCTGACCTGGAAGGGAAAAACGCTATTTAAAAAAGGGGTGGCCTACTTCACGAAAAATCAGAAATAAAAAAGTTTAGTTATCTGGACTGAAGGAAGAGGAAGATTATAAAATGCCACTCCTTCGGGTAACGCGCATAAAGGACTCCTGAACCTGCTTTCTCAATTCGCTTTCGTCAATGGTATTCAATCTGCCATTCAACATAAGTACTTTCCCATCCACTATGCTGCAGTAAACATCGCTGGATCTGGCTTGATAAACCAGTTGAGAATATACACTGGCGGCACTCGTAGGCTGGGTGTGCCAGCCGGTAAGATCTACTAATACGATATCGGCTTTTTTACCGACTTCCAAACTGCCTATTTCCTTGTCCAACCCCATGGCCCGGGCACCACCCAGGGTAGCCATTTCGAATACAGTTTCTGCCGGCATGCTGGTTGGCCCTTGCTCAGGCTTCTGTATAAGGGAGGCCAGGCGCATCTCCTGAAACATATCCAGATTATTATTACAGGGAGGTCCATCAGCACCCAGTGCAATCTGTGCTCCTTTTGCCAGCAGGGCCGGTATTCTGGCTATACCGGATGCCAGTTTAAGGTTGGCAGAAGGACAGTGAGCTATATTTGTTTTACTGGCAGATAATATATCCATTTCAGCTTCATCCAGATGAATGCAGTGGGCTAAAATAAGTTTATCGCTGCAAAACCCTAATTTATTCAGATAAGTTACGTTTCTCATTCCGCTCATCTGTTGCACCGCTTTCACCTCTGCCAGGTTTTCTGAAGCATGGGTGTGGATAGGAATATCATATTTTTCGGAGAACCTCTTTATTTCTAATAATAAGCTCTCTGTGCAGGAGAGGACAAAGCGGGGGCATAAGGCATAGTTTATCCGGCCGTTTTCTCTGCCGTTCCACCTATGATAGAGTTCCATGCTTTCATCTATGGCATTACTGCTGCTGTCGAGCAGAGTGCTTGGAACTTCAGGCCCCCAATCCATCATACATTTGCCGCCCAGGTAACGTATGCCCGCTTCTTGAACCGCTGTAAATATTGATTCAGTATGGTGAACAGTTCCCATGTCAATGATCGCAGTTGTGCCCCCGCGCAGGCACTCAGCACAGCCCAGGAGGGCTGAATAATACAAGGATTCTTCATCATGGCTGCCTTCCAGGGGCCAGATGCGCAGTTTTAACCAGTCCAGGAGTTCCATATCATCGGCACAACCTCTGAACAGGGTCTGACACAGGTGGATATGGGCCTGAATCAGACCGGGGATAACCAGCATGCCGCTGGCGTCAATAACCTGCTGGGAAGGTTTATCTATGCCCGCAGATATGTCTATTATGCGATCTTCCTGTACCAGGATATCTGCTTTAATAACCTCCCGTCCGCTATTCATGCTTACCACAGTACCATTTTTTATCAATAACGACATATTATCTAGACCCTCCCCGGTTTTTCAATCAATTGCTTTTCAGGTAAATCTTACCTTATCTAATTAAAACATACTATTGTAAATTATTTATTCATAGCTTTATTCAGAAGGGGGAAGATATGCATCAGAAATAACCTTACAATAAATAGCAGTATGTTAACCCAGGGAGTTGGCTACTTATTGGCCCGGCTTTCGCTTCCCGCGATGGCCGGCATGATTGTTTTTTCTATGTTCAGTCTCATTGATACCTGGTTTGTAGCCAGGCTGGGCGCTGACAGCCTGGCGGCATTAACTATGGTGATACCGGTTCAGGTATTGATATCTTCTATGGCTTCTGCCACTGGAGTTGGCATTACATCTCTTATCGGGCGTACTCTGGGAAGCGGCGAAAAGTCCTACGCTGATAATACCGCATGGCATGGTCTCATTTTAAGTATTATTTATAGCCTGGTATTTATGCTATTGGGTTTAGCTTATATCGATGAACTGCTGCTTTTTTTTGGCTGCTCCAACAAAATACTGCTTCTAAGCAAAGGTTATATGCAGATACTATTGGTAGGATGTGTATTCACCTTTGTGCCTATCATATTGTGCAGTGTCATACAGGGGGAAGGCAATACTCTGCTGCCGGTGCTGATATCTTTAGTAGGGATTATCTTCAATGTAGTACTAGATCCAATATTCATTTTTGGCCTGGGATCAATTAAAGCAATGGGATTGGAGGGAGCTGCCTGTGCTGGGGTACTGGCTCAGATATTGGCCACGGCTCTGGCCGGAATTCTGGTGGTGAAAAAGAAGAGGTTTTTAACCTGGTCAACAGCCAATTTTAATCCCAGCTTAAAGGTCCTGGTGGATATATATAGGGTTGGATTCCCTACTCTAGTAATGGAACTGGCCGGGGTTATGGTAATGGGGTATATGAACCGCATCCTGGCGGGTTTCAGTTTTACCGCTGTTGCAGCTCTGGGAGTATTCCTGCGTATCAGATCCATGCTTTATATGCCCGTTTTTGGATTAGTCCAGGGGACTATGCCTGTAGCTGCATTTGCGTATGGAGCTGGAAACCTGGACCGGGTAAAAGAGACCATCATAAAAGCAGCGGTAACATCATTTGTTTTAATGATGGCAGCCTGGTATGTCATGCAGTTTCATCCACTTATGCTTATAATACATTTTTCCCGGGATCCGGCCTTGACTGTTCTTGGTGTTAATTGCATAAGATTAGCCACCATTTTCATACCCCTCATAGGTCCAGTACTGATACTGAATACAATTTTGCAGGCAGTTGATCGTGGATTTACCGCTATGTTTTTATCGCTCAGCCGGCAGCTGGTCTTTTTTTTACCACTATTAGTATATCTCCCCGGGCATCTGGGACTGAACGGGGTTTGGCTGGCTTTCTCTTTATCGGAGCTCTTAGCTGCTATGCTGGCTCTTCTAATATTTATACGCTTATGGCGTACACTGCAGATTAAGAAGGAAACACCATTCTTTTTAGCCTTTGGCTGGCCTTATGTTATGAAAAGAATCTATGCCTGGCTTAAATGGTAATGGGAAGCAAAAGACCGTCCCCGTGCTTCCCCGTGCTACATTTTATAGAAATAAACTCGGCCATTTTCGATCTGATATTTTAAAGATCTCTGATTATATAGATATGTTACCAGTGCTGCTATAGTTGAACTTAAGAGGTAGTATTCATTCAGGTCTGCTGATAAATCTTCCAGGATTATGATCTCCTCCAATAGTTCCTCCCGGCTTTTGGGCTGGTCGCTTAAATCCAAACAGAGGTCCAGATACTTATTCAGAGTCTGACGATTCAATTCAATTAATGCAGGCAGTTCTTTGCGGTTATATACTTTGTCCGCATGCCCCAGAACGAAATAATCGTAGTCCAGGGTTCCTAGTGTGTCAAGCGTATCGAGCTGAGCTTGTATATCCATGATGAACGGGACCGAATACTTCTGCAGTATTTCAGTACTGAAAAGCGCATCTCCCACAAAACATACACTATCTCTAGTCCCTATTCCGATCTGTCCCCGGGCATGTCCGGGCAGGGGAATGATATCGAATTTCTCGCTGTTGATTTTCTCTGTTCCTGGTTGGAGCAAGTAATCCAGTTGCATAGGTTTTGATTTTACATAGTCCCGGGAAAGTTCCAGGGGTGGATTGCCTCCAAAAATATACAGCGGGAAAAGATATGAATTTTCTACAAACAGGGCGGATTCCCGGGAACTGTAAAAAATACTCCCGGGAAAGTTTTCCCGGATAAAAATATTACCTCCCCAATGGTCGAAATGTTCATGGCTGTTGATGATATATTTTATGGATATCCCCTTGGCAGACAGCAGGGAGCTTATTTTTCTAGCTTCACTGTTATCACTGCCGGTGTCTATTAATAAAGAATACTTGTCTTTAAACTGGAATACCCCGATATTGGTGGGAGCAGGGATATAGTAGGTATTGCCATTAATTTTGGTAAGTTCCATCATTTCCTCCTAATGCGACAGAGTGCGACAGGGGACGGTTCTCTTGTTGTCGCATTTTTAATTTAGTTTATTCAATATCCCGCGCCTTGAAATGCGACAACAAGAGAACCGTCCCCTGTCGCGCTGTCGCGCTGTCGCCCGCAGCTTATTGTTTGAGCTGGACATTGCCGGATACAGTCTCAACATTGATCTTATTATCTCCCCCGCCTACCACTTCTTCTAACTTTCGTCTGGAGCTGCTGACCATAGTGCCGGGGAAATCGGTCTGTACTTCACCTGATACAGTCTGGAATATTAAACGGAAAGATGCATCCGGGGGCAAATAAAACACCATGTTTCCCGAGGTGGTCTTGGCATCTATATTACTGGCCAAGGTTTTATAGGATGTCTTGATATTACCGGAGATTGATTCAAAGTTAAGGTCACCATTCATTTCATTTATATCTGCCGTTCCAGAAGTAAAATTTAATTTGATCTTATCAGCAGTTAACCGTTCCCCCTTCATATCTCCGGAGATTGATTGGTAATTGAAGGACTCAAGGTTAAGCTCGGGAATGTTCAGGTTGCCTGAAACAGTGCTGACACTGATATTATGAGAATATTCCGCTGGTAAGACTATGTCAAGTTTAAGATTGCTGCTCGGTAAATTAAATCCCGGACGGTGCCGGACTTCCAGATAGAGGGTGGTATCATCTTGGATTTCACCTGCCAAGGTAACATATGGATTATGATTCTGGTCATAGGCGGTTTCACCGCTTAAAGCCACACTTATTGCCCCGGTTTCGGCATTTATTAAGTTAACATCTGCACTGACGGTCTTGACCACGATGTACTCAATATTCTCAGACGGTAAAGTGAGTTTTTCATCAATAGTGTGTTCTAAACCCTGCACAATTTCATGTCTGAAATTAAGATAATTGTTAATACCTGAAGACAGGCTGCCATTATAGAATAGTACTGCCGAAATTCCGAAAGAAAGAAAAGTTATGATAATTAAGGCTATTATTATTTTGGGAGTAATACTTTTCCACATATAACTTAAACCTCCTTGTTACGTACAATACTCATATTGAGTTTCAGATACTTAATGGTCAGATTGTAGAATAAAATGCTCAGATAAAAAGTCCCGATGAATAATAGGATGCCTGAAGTTATTATTCCCACTGCCGCTAATAAACCGGCCACTATCATTTGTGTGTCTCCCAGCACAAATCCAGAAAGATGAATAGTGGAGGGGAGTAAGGGGTGTAATATAATACCTATAAATACTCCGATTCCTGCCACAACCATGCTCAAGGAAACGGCGAAAAGGGATATTAAAAATGCCGCTACGGCTATAAACGGACCGAGCACGATAATAAGGTTGAATAAGCCCAGGCCAAGAATAGCCAACACTGCTCTGACAATATTGGCAGTTGATTTATGTTGTTCTGCCTGCTTTACCATATAATCAGCCCGGTATTGACGAGCAATGTTAGTGGGATTACCCAGTTTGAGAGCTATTTCTTCCTCCGTCTGGCCCGCCTCCAGTCCGATGTTAAAGTGTTCTTCATAATCATAAATAATATCATTGATATCCTCAGTCTCCATGTCTGCCAGTGATTTTCGCAGTGAGGAAATGAAATCCTGTTTATTCAACTGCCGCACCTCCCTTCACGATATTATTCACCTTTTCAACGAAATTGTACCATTCCTCATCGAGGGCTTTCCGGGCCTCTTCACCCTGCGCAGTCAGGGCGTAATACTTTCTGGGGGGACCTTCCTGTGATTCCTGCAGGTAGGTTTCCACATATCCTTCATTTTTCATTCGGCGCAGCAGTGGGTATATAGTACCTTCGGATATAGTGATATTCTGCGAGATGTCGTTTACCAGTTCATAGCCATAGCAGTTCTTTTGCTTCAGAATAGAGAGGACACAGAGCTCGAGGACTCCTTTTTTGAACTGGATATTCATTTGGAAGCATCTCCTTTCTATAGTCCTATTGTGACTATAGTATAACACTTACTACTAAGTAAAGCAAGGTACTAAATATAAATCAGTATGGGGCTTTATGATTTTGCCAGAGGTTTATCTTCATGAAGCAAAAGGTGATAATATGATAAAAGAAGATTTTTTTAATCAGCCTGTAATAAAACAGATATTAACAGCGTCTAAGCTAATGAAACCAAATCAAACCGGTTTGATAGGTGGTGATTAATCTGACCCAGGGATATAACGAACTGGAGGCAGAGAATTTTTACAAACAGGAATATCCTTATTTGTACCGGTATGCTATGTACTTGATAGGGGATGAGGAAAAAGCCCGGGAATTATGCCAGGAGACATTTATCCGCTGGTTTGACAATTCCAGGAATATGCAAATAGTAAATCCCCGGGCCTGGTTAAAAAAGGTCCTGAGTAATCTGGTTTACAGTGACTTCCGACACCGTAAGGTTCAGTCGGCTGTAGAACAGAGACTGCAGGATAGCTACTTGGAAAGTAGGAGCAATAATGATAAGGATATACTTCGTATCGAAGTGCAGGATGTACTATCGCGCTTGAAGTGGAGAGATCAACTGCTGCTCAAGATGAGGATGTCAGGAATGAGCTATACTGAGATAGCAGAGGCATTAAGTATTTCTCCTGGTTCAGTAGGGACCCTTCTGGTAAGAGCCATGAGGAGGTTCAAACTGGAGTACGAAGGAAAGGAGGCGAATAAGCAGGATGACATGCCTGAAAGACAATCAGATCTTAATGTTTTTAGAGGGTGAGCTAAGCAGCAGAGAGATGCAGGATATCAAAGAGCACCTGGAGGAATGTCCCCAATGCTCCCGGCACCTTAAGGAGATAAAGTCTGACCTGGAGTTCAGCCAGCAATATCTTGCTCGCTTATTCCAGGACGAACAGGACGCGCTGGTTAAAGGACAGGATATTACCTGGAAAAATATCAAGACCCGGAGTCCGGGTTTAAAGAAAGAAGGTAGTGTTTTGAAGATGAAGAAATTTATAGCGGCGGCCGTGATTTTAGTAGCATTGGTCTTCGCTGGTTCCATCCCTTCAGTACAGGTTTTTGCATCAAATCTGCTGCAAGCGTTTAGAGTACAGCAGGTGGATGTGCTGACTATAAGCCAGGCCGATATGGAAAAAATCGAAAGGGCAATTATGCAGGGGGATGAGAGTCTGGATCTGGATAGATATGGTAAAATTGATATTATCGGAGAAAGCGAATCGAGACTTATTAAACCACAGGAACTGGCTAAGCTGCCTTTTACTCCGATACTTCCAGCGAATGCTGATGAATCTGAGCTGGAATATCAACTGCAGAAAATTGCAGCTATTGAGATAAGTCCCCGGGTTGACAATCTTAATCAACTCTTACAGGCGATGGGTAGTGAATATTACCTCCCTGCAAGCCTGGATGGGCAAACCTGCCGAATCACTATTGGAGATACATTTAAGGTTGCCAGTGAAGATTATCAGTTAATGCAGTGTCCGGCACCAGTGATCGAAGTACCGGCAGGTATCAATGTTACTGAGGTAGCAGATGCGATGGTGAGTCTTCCTATCTGGCCAGAGGATATTAAGAGACAGTTGGCAGCAGTCAGTGATTGGGAACATACCCTCTTAATTCCATCCCATGAAGGAGCCGAGAAGGTGAAAGTAAGAGGTCAGGATGGGGTATATCTGGATGATGAATTCTCGACGGTATTGATATGGGAAGAAAATGAAATACTATGCTTTTTAGCCAGTTCCCCCAATAAAAATATAGATTTAATTTCGACAGCTGAATCTCTGAGGTGAGAAATGTGCTTAAAACGGAAAGTTTAAGCAAGAGATATGATAAGCAGACGGCCTGCAAAGATATCTGCCTCTCCATAAAGGAGGGGCAGGTCTTTGGTCTGCTTGGACCTAATGGAGCTGGAAAGAGTACCCTGGTAAAAATGCTGATAGGTCTGGTCAGACCCAGCTCTGGCCAGGCTAATATTATGGGCAGGGCTGCAGGAAGTCTGGAGATAAGGCATAAGATTGGATATCTGCCAGAAATGTTTCGTTTTTATGACTGGCTGACCGGAGGAGAATTGTTACGGTTTTTTGCTCAGGTTTACCGATTACCAGCCCATCAGGAGAAGCTTGCTATACAGGAAGTTCTGGAATTGGTCGGTCTACAGGGGCGGGAAAAAGATAAGATTAAGAACTATTCCAAGGGGATGCAGCAGCGTCTCGGGCTGGCCCGGGCAGTCCTGCATCAACCCGCACTGGTATTTCTGGATGAACCAACCTCGGCCCTTGACCCACTGGGGCGCAGAGACGTACGGGATGCTATAAAAAGGCTGCAGCAAAAAGGCACTACGATATTTTTAAACAGCCATCTGCTGGGAGAGGTTGAGATGACCTGCTCCCACCTCGGTTTTATAAAAAAGGGACAGCTAATAGCTGCCGGGCCGGTAGAAGATTTCATCAGCAAGGAGCAGGATATTATTGTTGAAGTAAAAAATTTTGATAATAAACTTCTCATCCGGTGGAATAAGGAAGGACGCTCGGTAAGGGTTAATGAACATCTGTTGCACTTAAATGCTGTGAATCGAGAAGAAGTGCCGCTTATAATCAGGGAGATAACAGAAGCCGGGGGAATGATATATCGGGTAGAGAGCAGGAGCAGAGGGTTGGAGGAAGTATTTGTTGATCTAATTGAGAATGATGGGGCTGTACTGAAGTGAGACATATAATCAAGCTTACTTTAAAAGAGGTTGTAAACAAAAGAATAATTCATCTGGGTATAATATTGACCTTAATCTATATCCTGGTTTATGGGACAGGTCTATATTATACGGCTAAAGATATGGTTTTTGAAGGAGAAAATTTCCTCTGGGGTCAGCAAATAGGTTACCAGTTATTAACTATGGGATGGTATGTATCCATATTCATGGTCGGTGCTATAGCGGTAGTAACCGGAGCGAGCAGTATTTCACAGGAAATTGAGAACGGCACTATACTTGGATTGGCCTCAAGTCCCATAAGACGCAGAGACATTTTGCTGGGTAAATTTATTGCTTATTCCATGGTGACTTCACTCTATAGCATCGTTATGATTGCTGTTATCATATCCCTCAATGTTTACTTTTTCCACCTGATGATTGATCCTCTGGATGCTGCCGCCGGGGTATTGATATATACGCTTCTCCCGATCACAATACTGGCGTTTACTATCCTTTGTTCAGCTATGTTGAGCACGATGACGGCTGGTATAAGTTCTTTTATGTTCTTTTTAGTCACTGTAATCGGGGGTTTTGTTGAGCAGATAGGTGCCTTGATTAGCAATGCCTCACTGGTAAACATCGGCATTATATCCAGTCTGTTAATGCCAACTGATGCTGTTTATCGTCTGGCCCTGGCCCGCGCCACTGGCACTATGGGTCACAGCAGTATAGTGAATTTCGGACCTTTTGGGACCGCATCCAGTCCGAGTACTTTGATGTTTGTCTATACTCTGGTATATATAGCTGTATTATTAAGACTGGCAGTATATTACTTTGAGAGAAAAGACCTTTAGGTCTCAAAAATTATCTGCTGCCAAAAACATACCAGGGGGCGATTCCAATTTCCATACCTTGATTATGCTGCTCTTTCAGAAAAGACAGCAGTACATCTTCCTTTACCAGTATGACTTCAATATCTTCTCCTGGCCCCAGGTTCTGAACCGGCTTTAGATTAGGTGCATATGTTTCATCTATCTCCGCATTTATGACGTAGACATAATCATCGATAAAAGCAGGATTGCTTTTAAGAGGTGGGCTGATACTCGTTATTTGACCGGTAAAACCAGTTTCTTCTTGAAGTTCTCTCAGGGCTTCTGCTTCAATGTCATCTGAGTCTGCCACCCCGGCGGGAAACCCTATAATATAATTATTGATAGCCGGACGATATTGCTTGATGAGTACAATTCTATTGGATGGAATTAAGCGGGGAACGATAACTAATCCTGTTTGCCGGTTTCTCCGTTCCACACACTCCCATTTAATGATCTGCCCCTCCGGTCCGGATAACTTTAATACTTTCAAGGTAATCCAATTTCCAGCAAATAGTATCTCTTCAGTTAATTTCTTCATAATGCAATTGCCCTTCTAATGAGCCGGAGCTTTTTTAAGTACATCCTCTGCAGCTATAACCCCTGAGGCACTGGCTTGTATCAATCCGCGGGTAACCCCTGCTCCATCACCTACTGCCCACAGGCCTTCTATTTCAGTCTGCAGAGATTTGCTGAGACTGGGTCGGGCTGAATAGAACTTGGCCTCAATACCGTATAAAAGGGTATGATCAGAAGCCACGCCGGGCATAGCTTTGTCCAGAGCCTCCAGGCACTCCTTGATTCCTACCATGAAACGGTGGGGAAGTACCAGGGATAAGTCCCCGGGCACCGCCCCTTTAAGGGTAGGTTCAACCAGGCCTTTTAACAGGCGGTCGGGGGTAGAACGTCGGCCTCGTTTTAGATCGCCATAACGCTGTACTATTATTGACCCGCTCAACATGTTGGCCAGGCTGGCGATACGTCTTCCATATAATATGGGGCGATTAAAAGGCTGGGTGAATTCCTGACTCATTAAAAGCGCAAAATTAGTATTGCAGCTCTGGCTTTCTGCATAAGAGTGCCCGTTAACAGTAATAATGCCATTGGTGTTTTCCATGACTACGTGGCCGTTGGGATTTACACAGAAGGTCCGGACTACATCATCGAATTCGCGGGTGTTGAATATTATCTTGGGTTCCCAGATATTATCGGTATAATCCTGCATGGTAACTGCAGGCACTTCTACTCTTACTCCAATATCTACCTGGTTGTTACGCATAGCAATACCCAGCGATTTAGCTTGTTCAGCAAACCACTGCGCGCCATCCCGGCCTGGAGCAGCAATTATTATCGGCGCATGGTATTCATTGTGATTTGTTGTTACTCCTATAACGCGATTGTTCTCTACTAATATTTTTTCAACTATTTCCGTGGTTTGAATAGTATGTCTTTGCTTGAGGTTATCATATATATTACGAAGAACCTTGATGGTGTTTTCCGTGCCCATGTGCCTTATCCGAGCCGGCACTAGTTTCAACCCGGCCCGGGCCGATCTAAGTCTTAAGTCTTCAATAGTTTCGCTGTCATGTCCAAAAACCCTATCTGGTGCACCGTATTTTACGTATATACCATCAGCATATTCGATCAGGGACTGGAGCTTTTCTTTGCCTATGTAATCCTGCAGCCAGCCTCCGAATTCTGTGGTTAAAGTCAGTTTACCGTCAGAAAACGCTCCCGCGCCCCCCCAGCCGCACATAATAGAACAGGGCTGACAATTAACACAGGCATCGGCTTTATCTCCGATAAGACAGTTTCTCTTATCCACAGTCCGTCCTTTTTCAATTATTAATACCTTTAGTGAGCTTTTTTGGCTGATCTCCAGAGCAGCGAAAATACCTGCTGGACCGGCGCCGATTATGATTACGTCATAGTTTTTAATCAATTTATACGCCTCCCCGCTTAACAGGAACCAAAAAGAAGGAAATAAACTTTTTATCAAAGGAATTACCCTATCGCTCTAGATTATAGCATATGCTGTTCTCAATATAATAATGAATGTTAAGCTTTAACTGGTATAATTATAAGGAGAATTATATCAGGAGATTAATAATGAACGAAAGCAGTCTATATTTCCTGTGGGGGAAAGAACAATTTTTGATAAACCAACAGATTGATAAGATCGCCGCCCAGGTCCGTGAAGAACTGGGCGAAGAGCCTGAGGTTCTGTACTTTGATACTGACGAAATGGCTCCCCATGAATTTAGAGAACAATTGGAGTTCAGTCCGCTTTTTAACCTCTATCGGGTGGTGGTCATAAAGAGACCTTATTGGTTGGGGAAGGGGAAGAAAAGGGGAAATAAGAGCGAAGAATTCATTCGGGCTGTTAACGATTACCTGGATAGTGAGCCCCAGGGGCAGACTTTGATTTTTAGTGCTGAAGGGCAAGAAAAGACAAATCCGCTGGTTAAGAGGTTTAGTAAGGAGGCCCGGATAATTGAGTGCAATAGCCTTGATGCCAAATATATGAGTAAATGGGTCAATGATGAATTTGCTGCCAGAGACCGGACCTGTACACCGGAGGTGGTTAAACGACTTATTAACAGCGGTCAAGACATGTATTATCTTTATAATCTAATCGAAAAGCTATGCCTGCAGATAGAAGGAAGGAAAATTGATGAAAAAGATATTGAAGCAGAATTGAGTATCCGCGATGAAATAAAAGTATTTAAATTAACGGATGCATTGCTTAAAAGAAATTTATCAGGTTCGCTCCAGGCTTTTCACCAGCTTCTGGAGCAGGGAGAACACCCGTTGCTGTTTTTAATTATGACTGCCAGGCAGTTTGCAAGTATGGCCCGGGTAAAAGCCTATCAGGAACAAGGTTATAATAATAAAAAAATTGCCGAAATAACTTCGATGAAAGACTTCATGGTAAGGAAATTCATCGAATCTGGACGCCATTTCTCCTGGAAAGAAATCGAGGCATGCTTTGAACAGTGCCTGGATATCGATTTCAAAATAAAGAATACCTCCCAGGATGCAGTATTTCTTCTAGAAGGATTAATTATAGAAATATGTACCCGAAAATAAATTGAAAGGGACGAAATCCATAATTCAAGTTTCCCAAAAAGAAAAACCTGTCACGAAGACAGGTTATTTTTACTGTGCCAATGCATTAAATTTTTTGGCTAGAGCTGATTTCCTTCGGGCTGCTGTGTTCTTGTGCATTATGCCTTTGCTTACACTTTTATCGATCAGGGAGGTTACTTGCAACAAACTACCCTTTGCGGCTTCAGTATCTTCTGTTGCTAGTGATGCTTCATATTTATTTATAGCTGTTTTCAGCCTGGTCTTATAAGACTTGTTCCTTAGACGATTTGCTTCGGCTCTTCTGGCTCTCTTAGCCGGAGTTTTGCTTTTTGCCACAACTTCACCTCCTTATTATTTTAAGCTAACAGAGTTACTATATCATTACCTTTTCCAAAATGCAAGACAAAAGAGTGCTTTTTTAGCCTGTTGACTGATTATAAGGTGAACATGGGAAAGAATAATGACTAGCCTCTTCTACCAATTCAGAAATGAGTTCTAATTATGTTAATTTAACATAGATTTTAACATATTGCAGGAGAGGTGGACAGGATGCATAAGTTAAGTTTACAGAACTTCATAAAGAGCATTTTTTTTATGCAGATATTCATAGTTATCATCCTGGCAGGATTAAGTCTTGATATAAGCAACAGCCCTCTGACTACCTGGTCGCCAAGAAATGAAGCCCCAGGCAGCTCTTTTTTACGCCTCAAAATTAACGAAAAATTTGCCCAGAGACTAATCAGCAGTGTAAACTCAGCCATGGCCGGGGAAACTGATGTTGAGTACCTATCACGTGATTATATGGGCCGGCAATTTGCAGAAAATATGTTCACAACCAGTATAAATGCACTGGCTTATAGTAACGATAGTGGTGAACTTCAAACTGCAGTTAATTCAAATCCTTCCAGTAATGACATTCAACTGCCAGCAATCAGGATGGAGACTGAAGAACCGGTATCACCAGTGCTAATTAAATTGGCGAAAGATTCCCATATTGTTTTTTATTGTACTCATAGTACTGAAACCTACATTCCGGATTCTGGTAAAGCCAGGTTAGATGGGAAACGGGGTCTGGTAAACAATGTGTCTGCATATATGGCAGATATTCTGGCAAAAAAAGGACTGGCTGCAGATTACATAAATACTGTACATGACTGGCCAGAATATAATGAGAGCTATACTAAATCGAGAGAGACGGTTAAACAGATAGTTGATTCTGGTGGTTCTAATATAATGGCTTTATTTGATGTGCACCGGGATAGTATCCCGGGATCAACCCAGGCTGCCACTGTCACGGTCGAGGGACGGGAGAGTGCAGTCATTTTAATTGTAGTAGGAACTGATGAACGAAAAGAACATCCTCATTGGAAAGAAAATCTTGCTTTTGCCCAGGAATTGTACCGGCAGGGTCAGCTGATGTATCCAGGTTTAATAAAAGGGGTTAGAACCAAGGCTGGAACTTACAATCAGGAGTATCATAACCATGCTTTGCTGCTGGAAATGGGAAGTGACTATAATAGTTTGGAGGAAGCAAAATATGCAGGAGAGTTATTCGTTGATGTGCTGCTGCAAGTGCTGGAGAAAGAAGTGGAATGAGTGCGGAGTATTGGTATAAGCATGATGTTGGTAGTAATGATTTCTCTCATGGCATCTGCGCTAAACATCAGCAATGAAAGTATCAACCAGCTTACTGGAGAAGAACGGAAAGCAATGATAGCTGTTAATATAGATGATAGAAATATGATATTAATGGGGGAAGAGTATCAGCTTTCAGAGCCAGTTGAAAAGTCACGGCAATTATTTAATTATTATTGCTCTTCGATTCGTAATCATCTGCTCAGTATATGGAACATATTTGATGCAGTTGTTTTGCAGCATTAATTAAATGACATAGATAGTACACCAAGGCTAATGGAACTAAGCAACCAGCGGCCTTTTTTGCGGATTCAACAATATAGTTTTTAAACGATTTTTTTTGTTCCTGTTAAGCTGGCAATTAGACTTTTCTTCTTTTGATCCGTTGTTTTTGTCCTAATATGCATAGGGCGATTTCCCTTTCTTTTTTTACATTTTTATAAAAATAACGGAACCTTTTGGGCTTTCAAATTGAGTATATTACGAGAGCTTTTTTAAATATAAAATGGATTAATTTACAATCCTCAGAAGCAGTTCTTTGAATAGATAATACGGTGATGTTAAAATATGGGATAAATGCTATAATAGAACATAGGTTCGTGGGGTTCCCCGACTGCGTTTCAGCAGAAGGGGGTGATAATGAATGAATACATATGAAGTCATGTTATTCATGGTCATAATACTGTTCGTTCTGGCCCTCATAATGAAATAGGGCCACTTACCTGAAAGGAAGTGGCTCCTTAATCTAGTAGTATTAAACTGCTGGATTCGTTGTTGGGGGTGACAAAACCCCACGAATCTTAATATATTTATATCATATTAAATTCAATATGGCAATTAATTACAAAACAAATCAGCTGAAAGTAAAGCCTGTGTTAATAGGGAGAATATCAACTTAAATGAAGGTAATATTTCAAAACTCTCTATGTTGGAAAAGCTAAAGAAATGGGAAATGGTGACTTATATCAATGCAACTTACAGCCCGTTTATTGGTGAGGCAGCAAGTGGAACCTTTTGCTGTATCTGCTGTTTGCGAGTATCTATTTGAGGATGGTGATTTTTGTAAGATATCGAGTATAATTATATCCATGTATTCTGCTGCATACTAAATCCTGCAGAGACTGGAGTTGAGATCTTGAGTGAAACGGGTCAGCGGGTTGCAAAAGCAGCATTGCTTTTGATGATGACTGTAGCTGTATCAAGAATTTTAGGATACGGCAGAGAAGTTGCCCTTTATACACTGTTTGGGCAGAATTACGTTACGGATGCGTACCGCGCAGCATTTTCGGTCCCGGATTTCCTATATATGCTCCTGGTGGGAGGCGCATTAAGTTCTGCCTTCATCCCCGTATTTTCATCATGTCTGGTCACGGGTAAAGAAGCCCAGGGCTGGAAATCGGCCAGCATAGTATTCAATTTCTCCATCATCTGCTTAACTATTTTGGTTATCACCGCTTATATCTATACGAGGCCTCTGGTTATCCTCTTGGCCCCGGGACTCCCTGAACAGTATTTGGCCCTGGCGGTCCACCTTACCCACATCATGTTTTTGCAGACCATATTCATGAGCCTGAATGGATTTGCCATGGGAATATTAAATTCCTATCATAATTTTACTGCTCCTGCTTTAGGAAGTCTGGTTTATAATCTGGTCATCATCTTAGTCGGGGTACTTTTTGTAGAGAAACTAGGAGTTGCAGCATTTTCTTATGGGGTGGTCATAGGGGCTGCCCTCAATTTTGCAGTTCAGATACCTGCCCTGCACCAGGTAGGCATTAAGTATCATTTTTCTTTAAATTATAGAGATGATGGATTCAGACAGATAATCATACTGATGCTGCCGGTATTGATCGGACTGGGGGTAATACAATTAAATCTGTTTGTAACCCAGAACATTTCATCTACTCTGGGATCGGGAACCATAAGTACATTAAACTTGGCCCAGAAGGTTATGAATCTACCCATTGGAATTTTTGCCGTATCCATAGCAATAGCAGTATTCCCTACCCTTACCACTTTGGCCGCCAAGGGAGAAATGGAACTCTTCAAACAGAAAACCTCCCTGGGTTTAAGGGCTATATTCCTAGTGAGTATACCTGCTTCGCTGGGCTTAATAGCAGTTGGGGACGCCCTTATTAAACTGCTGTTTCAGCAGGGTGAATTTACTGCGATAATGACTCTAAACACCAATCAGGCCCTAATATATTACTGCCTGGGGTTATTTGCTTACTCTGCCATACAAGTATTGAACCGGAGCTTTTATGCGCTCAAAGATACCAGGACCCCTATGATAGCTGCTGCAGTTACAATAGCGATAAACATATTTCTTTCCCTGCAGTTATCTGGTTCGTATAAGCACCAGGGATTGGCTCTGGCATATTCGCTGGCCGGGATAGTGAACCTGGTGCTGTTGACAGGTGTTTTGCGGATAAAAATAGGTAAATTAGGAGGAGGTCGTATACTGTACAACCTGCTGATATCTGGTGCGGCATCACTGCTGATGTTCTTTGCAGTACGTTATTCACTGATTCATCTGCTGACAGTATTGCCAGCCGACAAAGTTGGTTTGCTGCTAGGGACTGGTACAGCTATCTTAATCGGGATAATTGTATATGGGGTTTTAATTTATCCTTTTAAGATGGAAGAGACCGAATTGCTTCTTAATATGCTGCGCAGGAAATTACCGGGCAGGGTCTAATTGATAGGACTCTATTTATAGGATATAATCTTGTAAGATTCAGAGGTTTAAAGATGGTAATTATTGATCAAAGTTCTGGAGGTTAAATAAAAATTGCAGGATAGAATCAGAAATTTTAGCATAATAGCTCACATAGATCATGGGAAGTCCACTTTGGCAGATCGCTTGCTGCAGTTCACCGGCGCGCTGACTGAAAGAGAGATGCGGGAGCAGTACCTGGATAAGATGGACCTGGAAAGGGAGAAAGGTATCACTATCAAGCTGCAGCCGGTCAGATTAAAATACAGGGCCAGAGATGGGAAGGAATATATACTGAACTTGATAGATACTCCGGGTCATGTGGATTTCTCTTATGAAGTATCACGCAGCCTGGCGGCATGTGAAGGAGCCCTGCTGATTGTAGATGCCTCCCAGGGCATTGAAGCTCAAACCCTGGCTAATGTTTATATGGCCATGGAATTAAATCTTGAAATTATCGGAGTAGTTAATAAAATTGACTTGCCTGGTGCAGAGCCGGAAAAAGTTAAACAGGAAATGGAAGACGTGCTGGGGATCGAGAATAGCGAGATTATTCCCATATCAGCCAAAATGGGTTTAGGTATTGAAGAGGTATTGGAAGCTATTGTTAAGAAGATACCAGCCCCGGTTGGTGATGAAGAAGGTCCATTGCAGGCATTGATCTTTGATTCCTATTTCGATTCATATAAAGGTGCTATATCTTATATCAGGGTAGTTGCCGGAGAAGTTAGAAAAGGTGATCTGATTAAGATGATGTCCTCCGGTAAGCAATACGAAGTAACTGAAATTGGAGTTATTAACCCTTACATGAGCGAGGTGCAAACCTTGAAGGCAGGGGAGGTTGGATATCTGTCAGCGGGTATAAAAAATGTTATCGATACCCGGGTAGGTGATACCATAACCGGAGCCAGGTCGCCAGCCCCCAGGGCCTTGCCCGGTTATCAGGAAGTAAAACCTATGGTTTATTGTGGGCTATATCCATTGGAGAATAATGATTTTGAAAAGCTAAGGGATGCGTTAGACAAACTTAAGCTCAATGATGCGTCTTTATTTTATGAACCTGAGAGTTCAGATGCGCTGGGCTTCGGTTTTCGCTGTGGTTTTCTGGGTCTCTTGCATCTGGAAATCGTCAGGGAACGACTAGAGCGAGAATATGATCTAAGCCTTATGGCTACAGCCCCGGTGGTGGTGTACCGGATATTGTTAACTGATGGAAGTGAAAAGGATGTGCAAAACCCCACTCACTGGCCGCCAGCTCAAAAAATACAGGCGGTGATGGAACCCTACTATAGGGCTACCATAATGGTTCCTCAAGAATATGTAGGTACTATTATGGAATTATGCCAAGAAAAACGGGGTGCTTATCTTAACATGGAATACCTGACTGCTCAGAGAGTAATAATTACTTATAAATTGCCTCTGGCCGAAATTCTCTATGATTTTTTCGATCTGATGAAGTCAAGAACCAGAGGATATGCTTCTCTTGATTATGAATTGAGTGATTATGAGATTTCTGACCTGGTGAAACTTGATGTTATGCTAAATGGTGAAGTAATAGACGCTTTGAGTTTCATAACTCATAGGGACAACTCCTATCAGAGAGCTAGATCTATTACCCAGCGGCTTAGGAAAATTATTCCCCGTCAGATGTATGAAGTAGTTATTCAGGCGGCAATCGGCAGCAAGGTCATCGCTCGAGAAAACATTAAAGCCATGCGAAAAGATGTGCTTGCAAAATGTTACGGCGGTGATATCACCCGTAAAAAGAAGTTGCTGGAGAAACAAAAAGAAGGTAAAAAGAGGATGAAACAAATTGGGCGCATTGAAGTGCCCAAAGATGCCTTTATGAGCGTAATGGATATTGAAAAAGACTAGGATCTCCATATCATCACCAGGTATTGCGGGGAGATTAATGAATCGCCTTCCCCGCTGCACTCTGCTTGAACACAAAACATCCCCCGGTGTCCTGAGTTTTGCAAAACGTTTAGAAGGAGTCTGCTGGTCTTATAGAATTATTTAACTACGCCCGATTTAAGGATAAAAGTACGGTATTTTTCCTTTTAACTATAAAATGAGATGAGGCAGGTAGTGATGCCAGTGCTATATGAAACGAACGACAGGGGCCTTTATATACACATACCATTCTGTTTAAAGAAATGCAGTTATTGTGATTTCTATTCTCTGCCTGCAGTTTCTACGGTGCTAGTAAACCGATATATCAAGGCATTACAGAAAGAATTGGAAATCAAGGCCGCATCTTTGAAGGATACCCGGATGAAAACAGTGTATGCAGGTGGAGGAACACCCAGCATATTATCTGGCGAAGAATTAAAAATCCTGATGGCCGTGGTAAGAAAACATCTGGAAATCGAAGAAGCCGCCGAGATAAGCCTGGAAGCTAATCCGGCTACTCTAAATGCTGACAAGTTAAAATCCATAAGGGAGGCTGGTTTTAATCGGATATCCCTGGGGGTGCAGAGTTTTCAAGACGATGAGTTATTTGTTTTGGGTCGCTCTCATAATTCAGTCGATGCCTTAAAAACTATCAAGCTTATACAGGACAGTGGGTTAAGCAATTATAATATTGATTTAATTTATGGTATACCTGGGCAAACTATAAGCAAATGGGAGGAAAGCCTGGGAATTGCTATAGAAGCCAAACCTGCTCATTTGTCTATGTATCTGCTGCAATTGGATGAAAGTACTCCGCTGGCAGATGATATAAGAAAAGACCGTTTCCAGCTACCAGGTGAGGAAATTGAAGCTCAGATGTATGATATTGGTATGGATATGCTTAAGAACCGGGGCTTCAGGCAATATGAGATATCCAATTTTGCTCGTCCTGGATATGAGTGCAGGCATAATTTGTTGTACTGGGAAGCCATGGAATATATAGGCATAGGTGCTGGTGCAGTTAGTTTTACCGACCAACGGCGCTATATCAATAAGAAGGATTTAATTCAATATTTGTGGGCGATAGAGAACGGTAGGGAGTCTCCCGCGGAGGAATTGGAAGAGATGGACCAGAAAGAGCTGGCTGCAGACGCCATTATCCTGGGACTCAGATTATGTGATGGAATTAACCTGGAACAGTTCCGTTTGAGGTTTGACATAAAAATCATGGATTATTATAAGGATATAATAGAAGATTATATCGATAGAGGTTTATTAAATATAAGCAATGGCAGATTAAGCTTTAGCAGGAAGGCATATTTTGTGTCTAACCAGGTCCTGTGCCATTTTATTGCTTGATTAGAGGCTTGACAATAAGTACTGCAGGTGCTATTTTTTAATAAATACTGGTTAGCACTCAACTGACGAGAGTGCTAACAGGCAGGTGAGCTAGATGACCCTGGATAATCGCAAAAGCAAAATATTAGAATCAATTATTCGGGACTATGTTGAAACTGCCGAGCCGGTAGGGTCACGTTCGGTAGTAAGGAAACATAATCTCAGAATAAGCGCTGCTACGGTTCGAAATGAAATGGCTGATCTGGAGGATATGGGATATCTGGAGCAGCCCCATACTTCTGCGGGCAGAATACCTTCAGAAATGGGTTTCAGGTATTATGTGGACTGTATGATGCAAAAGGAGACCCTGGACGATTCTGAGCTGGAACTGCTGCAAAAGATACTAAATGAAAATATAGGCGAATGGAGCGATATTGTTAGCAAGGTGGGGAATTTTCTGTCCCAGGTAACTAATTACGCCTCTTTCGTCATAGTCCCTTCCATAAAATTGAGTGAGTTTAAGAATATACAAATTATTCCAATAGCCAATGGAAAAGCTATGCTGCTGGTAGTAACCGATGTTGGCGTGCTGATGCATCGGCAAATAGATATCCCGACATCTATCGCCAGTGAAGAACTGCAGCTAATAGGGAAAGCATTTACCAGGGTTTTATCAGGTACCAGGCTGGAGGAAATGAGGCGTAATGAACTGAAAGCTCTGCGTGAAGATCTAAAAAACCGCAGAAAAGTGATCGATAAGGTACTGGAAGCGGTTGATATTATGATGCAAGGTTCCAGAGACGAAAGTGTAGTCATAAGCGGTGCGTTGAATATATTAAACGAACCGGAATTTAAGGATCTGGAGAAATTAAAACGGATATTGACCATCCTGGAAGAAGATGTTCTATTAAAGCAGATTATTCCTGATCCCATCAGTGAAGAGGTAAATATCACTATTGGCAAAGAAAATAAAGCTGAAGATATACAGGAAATGAGTCTGGTGATAGCCGGTTACAATAACTTTGGGGAAATGGGGAAAATAGGGGTTATTGGTCCGGTCAGAATGGAATACTGGAAGGCAGCGGGGACCGTTGAATCTCTCCGAAACATTCTAGACCAGGTATTAAGCAAGAAATATTTCTAAGATTGATAATATCAAGGAGGCGTTAATGTCTGATCATATGCTTACCGGTCAACAGGAAGCAGAGGAGAATTTTCGGACTCTGCTTAATAATACCAGCGCTGCTCAGGCAGTATCCCGGGTGGTTGAGGGAACTATTGGACCCAAGGGCCTGGATGTTATGCTCATCGATAATCTGGGTGGTATAGCTGTAAGCAATGACGGTCTCACTATATTAAAATTAATGGAAGTTAACCATCCAGTAGCCCGGATGATTATTAGTGCAGTTAAATCACAGCAGTCTGAAGTAGGAGATGGTACTACAACAACTGCCATATTAACCGCCGCCCTGATTGCTGAGGGATCATCCCGGATTTTAAAAGGAGTACCTGTGAGTTCGCTGCTGGAGGGAATTAATAAAGGCATTAGAGAAGCTATGAGATTAATTGATAATGCTACCTTTCATATTTCATCTTTAAACCATAAATACTTATTTGATACTGCTTTGATCGCAGGCAGGGGATGTGAGGACGTAGCCAGGCTGGTTGTAGATGCTGCTAGTCTAATTGGGATTGATAAATTGGTGAATCCAGGTTACAAATTGGCGGATGCTGTGTCATCCTGTGAAGCAGCAGCAGACAGTGTATTTAACGGAATTATTATTAACCGGGAACCGATAAATATGCATATACTCCCTGATTTTATAAGCAACCCGGTCATAATGGTCATCAATGATGCTCTTGGACCTGGCAAAGTAGATAATGATGCACTAAAAACCGACAGTGGTTTTAAACATTATATGAAGTCCCGTGATCTTTACGAACGTAATCTTAACAAGATAAGAGATGCCGGGGTTAATCTGGTAGTAGTTGATCGCGGCATTGACGATATGGCCGAGGAATTCTTCATTCGTTCGGGTATAGCAGCAATTCAAAGAGTATCAGCCCGGGAAATAAATGACTTGTGCAGACATACCGGTGCACAAAAACTAAAAAGATCTGCGTTGGATGAAAACGTTGATCAAGTTAAACAATATGCCGGCTGCGCTGAACAGGTCTGGTTTGATAAAAAACACCGGCAGGTATTAGTTTACGATGGTCGTGGGGAGAACCTTGCTACCATTTTAATAGGGGCTTCCACCAGAGAAGCAACAGAGGAGAGAGAACGCATCGCTCAAGATGCAGCCGCTGCTGTGCAGGCAGCAGTGCAGGATGGAGTAGTTGCAGGGGGAGGGACCCTTGAAGTCTGGCTGGCGGAAAGACTTCAAGAGTTAGCCGATAGTGAAGATGGGATGAGTTCATATGGTATATCCAGTGTAAGTGAAGCCCTCAAAAGACCTTTTTTGTGTATGGCAGCTAACGCAGGATTAAATCCTCTGAAAAAACTGGGGGAAGTGGTTGCGTCCCAGAAAGAGACTGGCAACTCCTCGATGTCCCTGGATTATAGTTCTGGGGAGTTGGTAGATGCTTTTGATAAGGGAATAATTGATCCAGCCGGGGTTAAAATAAACGCCCTTAAAACTGCTGGTGAAGTGGCTGCCTCTGTTTTGAGGATTAATATGATAATCAAAATGCAGACAGATCCAGGTAAGCCAGATAATACTTTAATGAATTGAGGTGATATTCTTGGAGGATAAAGTTTTTGATAGTACTGAAGGTGAAGTGGTAACTGCCAGCAATGAGGATGCACCAGCAGGTGCGGAGAATGAAATAGAACAGCTGCAGGAGGAGATCAGCAAACTCAAGGAAGAAATAAAGAACACTGGTGATATGTATCTGCGGGCTTTAGCCGAAGTGGAAAACATTAGAAAAAGAACTGCCCGGGAACGAGAAGAATATGTCAAATTTGCAGCACTGCCATTAGTGAAGAAAATGCTTACAGTGATAGACGATTTGGACCGAGCGGTTAGTATGTATGACCCTGAACAGGACCCGGAAGTGCTGGTAAAAGGTGTTGAAATGATCAATACCAGGCTTAAAGAAATAGTTGAACAGGAAGGAGCTGAGGCTCTGCATGCGGTTGGTAAACCATTCGATCCCCAGTTTCATCAGCCGCTGGCTATAGAACAAAACAGCAATTATCCGGAAAACACCGTAATAGAAGAACTGCAGAAGGGTTACATGATGCACGGCCGGGTTATAAGACCCAGCCTGGTTAAGGTTAGCAATTAAAGCAGAGTGCTTTAAGTTAATAAATTCATTTATATAGATTTTGGAGGTGTTGATAATGAGCAGGGTTGTTGGAATAGACCTGGGAACAACAAATTCTTGTATTGCTATTATGGAAGGAAAAGAAGCCCAAGTTATCACTAATGCAGAAGGAGAACGTACTACCCCCTCGGTAGTGGGTTTTTCTAAAGCTGGTGAAAGACTGGTAGGAAGGGTCGCCAAACGGCAGGCCATAACTAACCCGGAGAGAACCGTGGTATCTATTAAAAGAAGAATGGGTACTGACTATAGTGTTCAAATAGATCAGAAAAAGTATTCGCCTCAGGAAATCTCGGCCATGATACTGCAAAAGCTGAAAGCTGATGCTGAGGCCTACCTGGGAGAAAAGATCACCCAGGCAGTAATTACAGTGCCAGCTTACTTTACTGATTCCCAGCGCCAGGCTACTAAGGATGCGGGTAAGATAGCCGGGCTGGAGGTTTTAAGAATAATAAACGAACCTACAGCAGCCGCCCTGGCTTATGGGCTGGATAAAGAGAATATGCAGACTATACTAGTCTTTGACCTGGGTGGTGGAACCTTTGATGTATCGATTTTGGAAATAGGAGACGGTGTATTTGAGGTTAAAGCTACCAGTGGAAATAATCGTCTGGGTGGGGACGATTTTGATGACAAGATTATCAACTGGCTGGTGGAAGAGTTCAAAAAAGATAATGGGGTAGATTTGAAAAACGATAAAATGGCCATGCATAGGCTAAAGGAAGCTGCAGAAAAAGCTAAACATGAAATTTCAGGAGTTATGAGCACCGATATCAATATACCTTATATTACTGCTACTCAGGAAGGCCCCCTGCATTTGGAACGTACTTTGACCAGAGCCCGATTCGATGAGATGACTGCCGATCTGGTAGAAAAAACCATGGGACCTACCCGCCAGGCTATGAAAGACTCGGGATTAAAACCGGAACAGATTGATAAGATTATACTGGTAGGCGGTTCTACCAGGATACCGGCGGTTCAGGACGCAGTTAAGAATTTTATCGGAAAAGAACCTTTCAAAGGCATAAATCCGGACGAAGTAGTAGCTATAGGAGCAGCTATACAAGCCGGTGTTCTTTCGGGCGAAGTTACAGATGTAGTATTGCTTGATGTAACTCCATTATCTTTGGGCATAGAGACTCTGGGTGGGGTGTTTACCAGAATCATCGAGCGAAATACTACCATTCCAACTTCCAAAAGCCAAATCTTTACTACTGCCGCTGATAATCAACCTTCGGTCGATGTACATGTGCTGCAGGGAGAAAGGAAGATGGCCTCTGGGAATGTGACTCTAGGCCGGTTCCAGTTAAGCGGTATACCACCAGCTCCCCGGGGACTGCCCCAGATTGAAGTTAAATTCGATATTGATGTAAATGGTATAGTTAATGTCACTGCTAAAGACCTGGCTACGAACAAGGAACAGACTATAACCATCACTTCATCCAGCGGGTTGAGTGATGACGATATCGAACGTATGGTTAAAGATGCGGAGAAATTTGCAGAAGAGGACGAAAAACGGCTGGAAGAAATCGAGGCCAGGAATGCTGCGGATAGTATGATATACCAGAGTGAGAAGACATTAAAAGAAAATGCAGATAAGATAGATGAAGAGTTAAAGAATGAATTGGAAACAGCCCGGGATGAACTGAAGAAGACCCTGGAAGGCAACGATATCGAAAGCATTAAGTCAGCCACAGAGGCCATAACTCAAGTGTTCTACAAAATAAGCGCTAAATTATATGAACAGGCCAATCCCCAGTCGGGAGAGCCGGGTGAACCCGGAGAGGGTGATGTTTTTGATGCCGATTACGATGTTGCTGATGAGGAAAAATAAATTTTGGATGTAAAATACCTGGTGTAGAGAGTATAATATTACAATAAGTATTTTAATCTGGGTTCAGTTTTAGTAATTGACACAAAATACGTTGTCTTAAGTGACACGACTGTGAAGATATAAAAACAGGAGATTATAAAAACCCGGAAGCAATTGCTGCTTCCGGGTTTACCCGGCTTAGGAAGGTGGAATGAAATGTCTTCTAAACGTGATCTATATGATATCTTGCAGATATCCAGGGACGCTTCTGCAGAAGATATCAAGAGGGCATACAGAAAAATGGCCAGAAAATATCATCCTGATGTTAATCGGGAAGAAGATGCAGCGGATAAATTCAAAGAAATCAGCGATGCATATGAAATACTAAGTGATCCACAGAAAAGGGCCACTTATGATCGCTTTGGTTATGATGCTTTTGATCCGACCAGGAATGCAGGCGCAGGAGGTTTTGGAGGCTTTGACCCTAATGACCTGGGCGGCTTCGGCGACATTTTTGATATGTTTTTTGGCAGCAGCGGAGCCGGGCGTGGGAACAGGAATGGACCGAGGAGGGGTGCCGATAAAGAAGTCCGTCTGGATATAGATTTTGAGGATGCTGTATTCGGGTTAGAGAAAGAAATTGAAATTAACCGGGTTGAAAAATGCGAAAAATGCAATGGAAATGGAGCAGAACCTGGCTCTAAAATAAAAGACTGTCCGGAATGTAAGGGCAGCGGTCAAGTCAGAAGTGTACAGAGTACTCCATTCGGACGCTTTGAGACGGTTAAAACCTGCAGCCGATGTCGAGGTGAGGGCCGCGTGATAGAAAAACCCTGTTCGGCATGCAAAGGAAATGGGCAGGTTCGAAAACCTCGTAAGATAAATCTGCGCATTCCAGCAGGGATTGATACCGGTTCCAGGTTAAGGATACAGGGAGAAGGAGAACATGGGCAACGAGGAGGACCAGCTGGAGATCTGTATATTACCATTGTGGTGAGACCTCATACCGAGTTCAGGCGTGAAGGATACACATTAATAAAGAATATGGAAATTAATTTCGTACAGGCAGCTCTGGGTGCTGATCTAGAAATTCCGCTGCTGGGAGGAGCCAGTCATAATCTGCATATTCCTGAAGGAACTCAGCCAGGCACTGTATTGACAGTCAAGAGCAAAGGTGTACCTTATTTGAATGGACATCGTTTTGGGGATCTTAAAATAATCATTGATGTAGCTATACCTAAAAAGCTTGATAAAAGGCAGAAGGAACTCCTGGCTTCTTTCTATGAAGAAGAAGAAGATAACAAAACTGTAAAAAAAGGTTTGTTTGATAAATTTAAAGATGCCATGGGATAGGGGTGTGTCATGAACTGGAAAGAAGTTACCGTGCTGACCGAGGGAATATGTGTTGAAGCAATAGCAGGCATTTTTCACCACCTGGGTTCAGGTGGTGTTATTATTGAAGACCCCCAGGCTGCAAGAAAATACGTTAAAAAAGATGTCTGGGACTCGAATTCCGTTTCACCCGATTTTCTTAATCATGAATTTGTAGTAGTGAAAGGGTATTTCTTGGAGGAACGGGAGGTCTTGGACGAGCTGATGCTGAGATTGGATGCGGTTAAGCTCAATTTTGGGATCGAATGCAAAGTATTTATCGATGAAGTTAGAGATGAAGACTGGGAAACTTCCTGGAAGAAGTACTATCATACCTTCAAGGTTGGAGAACGGCTGGTAATCAAGCCGTCCTGGGAAGAATACCGGTCCCAGAACCATGAAATAATCATAGAAATTGACCCAGGTATGGCTTTTGGGACTGGAATACACGCATCCACCCGTTTCTGCTTGGTTTTTTTAGATGAATACATTGGAGGCGGAGAAGAAGTAATAGATGCCGGGTGCGGGTCAGGAATACTGTCGATAGCTGCTGCCAAATTGGGGGCCAGATCTGTAAAAGCCATGGATATGGATGAAATAGCAGTACAAGTTGCCAAGGAAAATATAGCCTTGAACCACCTGGAGTATAAAGTGGAAATTGCTTCTGGCAATATTGTTGAGGAAATAGAGCATATGGAAGCGGATGTAATACTGGCGAATATAACCGCTGAGGTAGTGGAAATGTTGATTCCCAGGGCAGCTAAAATACTTCCGCCCGGAGGGTATTTTTTTGGCTCCGGCATAGTAGATAGCCGTTGGCCAGGAGTTAAGCAGCAGTTGGAATCCTGTGGATTTATCATAGAAAAGGTCCTTTCAGACACCGATTGGATAGGAGTATTTGCAGTCAAGCAGGGGTAGGGGATTTGATTATTAATCTTATTCGTCCTTTGTTAGAAGGGCTGTACTGCTAAAATCCTGTCAGGGAATTTATCGATTCAGAATGGATGAACGTGATTGGATTCCAATCAGGCAGAGATAGCTATGAAGAAACCAGCCAGGGAAAGGGTGTTTTTTATATGCACCGTTTTTTTGTGTCAGCAGATAACATTACTGGAGAAACAGCTTATATTGATAAACAAGAGGCACGTCATATCAAGAAAGTCCTCCGTCTCAAAGCTGGTGATGAGGTAATACTATTTGATGGCAGTGGGCAAGAATATAAGGCGTTGCTGATGGAATCTGAAAAAAACAATTTATTCGCTCGGATAATTGAGATAAAGATGAAAGAAGACTCCCCTGAAATATCTTTATGCCTGGTCCAGGGTATAGCCAAGGGGGACAAGATGGATAATATTATCCAAAAGGCTACTGAAATAGGAACTGCAGTAATTTATCCTCTTTCGTCTGAACGTACCATCGTACGTTTGCAGGGTGATAGCGCAGTTAAAAAGGTCAATCGGTGGCAGCAAATTGCCAGGGAAGCCTGCAAACAATGCCGGCGCAATGTGATTCCGCTGGTAAAACCGGTCATGGAAATTGACCAGATCTTTCAGGATATTGGAGATTTTCCAGCTCTGATGTTATACGAAAACGAACAAGACAATAGCCTGCGCCAGGTTTTGCATAGTATCAGAGAAACAGTCCTAACCACGGGCAAGATATTTTTGATCGTAGGTCCAGAAGGGGGTTTCTCTGAAGTTGAAGTAGAAAAAGCACGTAAGCAGGGAGTGCAGACTGCTTCATTGGGTCCACGGATACTGCGTACCGAAACCGCCGGTATAGCAGCATCAAGTATAATAATGTACGAATACTGTTCGCTGGTATGATGTAATGGGGACATTCCTGGCACCAGGAATACTAAGGCCTGGTGTGTCCCCTGACCTTATAAGGAGAGTCCCGCCATAGCACCGACAAGTCATGGTGGCTCCTACCCTGACCTTAATAGAAAGGATCATCTATGAAAGTAGCTTTTCATACCCTGGGATGTAAGGTCAACCAGGTAGAAACTGAACAGCTGAAAGAAGAGTTTATAGCTCGAGGGTATGAACTGGTTGATTTTACCCGGGAAGCAGATGTATACATAATTAATACCTGTACGGTAACTCATACCAGTGACAGAAAATCCAGATCTCTTATTAGGAGAGCAATACGAAGCAACCCCCTGGCAATAATTGCAGCTGTAGGTTGCATGGCTCAGGTAAATGCGGATCAACTGGCTGGAATTGAGGGTCTTAATCTAATAGTGGGTAATAGAGATAAAGAACATATCGTAGATATTATTGAAGAATACCTGGCTGCTGGAAGCCATGCCTGCAGAATATTCGCTGGTCCATTAGCAGCCAGTACTAGCTTAAAAATTGCTGCCTATACAAGACATCATCAGAGAACCCGTGGCTTTATAAAAATCCAGGATGGATGCGAGAATTTCTGCTCCTACTGTATAGTCCCATTTACCAGGGGACCGGTTAGAAGTAAAAAACCAGCAGATGTATTGCTGGAGATTGATCAGATGCTCTCGTTGGGTTATAAGGAACTGGTTTTGACTGGAATACACACCGGCTTGTACGGTTATGATATCCCGGACTGGGACATTGGCAAATTACTCCAGGAAATATTCACCCGTATTAAAGGAAGGTACAGGCTTAGGCTCAGCTCCATCGAGCCATTGGAAGTGAGTGAAACACTAATCGAAATTGCCGTCTCCGAGCCGGGCTTTTGCAGACATTTACATATACCTCTGCAAAGCGGGAGCGATGATATTTTACGAGCTATGAACCGTAGATATGATAGATACTATTATAAAAAAATGCTCAGTGATATTTCAAAACAAATACCCGATATCGCGCTTACTACAGACATAATGGTGGGTTTTCCCACCGAAAGTGAAAGCGATTTTATGCAAAGCGTAGAGTTATTGCAGGAACTGCCAGTATATGATCTGCATGTTTTTAAATATTCTTTACGCAGGGGAACTGATGCTGCTCTGTTGTCACCACAGGTGAACGAGGCTGAAAAAC
The DNA here is from genome assembly GCA_016841425.1 of Syntrophomonas sp. Taxonomy (GTDB): domain Bacteria; phylum Bacillota; class Syntrophomonadia; order Syntrophomonadales; family Syntrophomonadaceae; genus JAAYJK01. The sequence goes on from JAENZE010000001.1 coordinate 382,095, forward strand.
AACGGAGAAGTCAATTATTGATAAACATAGCCCGGCAGAAAAAGAGTGAATTTATTAAGGGACTGGATAATCGGGAACTAGAGGTTTTGGTAGAGAAAAAAACTGGACCTGATAGATATCAGGGCTTGAGTGATAATTATGTACAGGTAGAGCTGAAGTCAAGGCAAGAAATAACCGGGGAATTTGTAAATATTGTACTGGGTGTTAATGGGACACCGATTTACAAAGCTGCCAGTGATGTCAACAGATAAGATGGACACTGATATAATAAATGTAAAACCCCCGGGAACACACTCGATGGACTAGACTGTTAGCGGTAAAACTATGACTTAATTAATGCAGTGCATACTTTATCAGACAGGAGCAAGGGCAGTAGCTGTTAAGCAATTCTGATTTTATAGCATTTTGGTCTTGACTCTAACTGTGTTTTAGGTAACTATTAATTCGAACCATTCATTTTCATGTTGTTAAATCAGCTAAATGGAGATAATTTTGATATACTATAGAGGAGGTGAAGCAGTGCCTGATACTAATGAGTGTATATTTTGCAGAATAATTGCTGGTGAAATTCCATCTAAAATAGTATTTCAAGATGACCTGCTAATTGCTATAGAAGATATTAGTCCTACCGCTCCGGTGCATATTTTAATTATCCCCAGGGAACATATCGTTTCCCTAAATGAAGTTGATCACAGTCACGGTAATATTCTGAGTCAAATTCAGATAAAGGCTGCAGTAATTGCCAGGGAAATGAATATAGACCAGAATGGGTACCGCCTGGTTAATAACTGTGGTGAATGGGGTGGACAGACCGTAATGCACCTCCATTATCATCTGCTAGGCGGAAGAAAAATGAGCTGGCCGGCAGGGTAATCTTGACTCAATGCCCTTTGAAATAGTACAATATAATGGCATTTATATAGCCCAAACGATGAGGGGAGGGAAATGATGAGCGAAGTCAAAGTAGGAAAAAATGAATCCCTGGATAGCGCTTTAAGAAGGTTCAAAAGATCCTGTCAAAAGTCTGGGGTTATGCAAGATATAAGAAAGCATGATCACTATGAAAAACCAAGTATTAAAAGGAAAAAGAAATCGGAAGCTGCACGCAAGAAGAAGAAATTTTAGGAGGGAAAAAATTGTCCCTTGCTGATAGATTGCTCGATGATATGAAAAAGGCCATGAAAGATAGAGAAGCCGGTAAAATTAGGCTGGCTACTATTAGAATGGTTAGGGCAGCCCAAAAGGAAGCTGAAATAGCCAAAAGAGATGGATTGACTGACCAGGAAATGCTGGACATTCTAAATCGCGAGCTAAAAAAACGTCGAGATGTGATCGGAGATTATCAAAAGGCTAATAGGTTGGATGATGTAATTCGATTACAGGAAGAAATATCAGTAATTCAGGAATACCTTCCCGAGCAGTTAGATGAAAGCGAAATAAGGGCTATAATTGAGAGAGCAGTACAAAATCTGAAAGCGATAGGTCCAGAACAAGCCGGAAGAGTTATGAAGGAAATCATGCCTGGACTAAAAGGCCGAGCAGATGGAAAACTAATAAACCAATTGGTTAAAGAAATACTAAAATAATTATAAAAGCCTGCTGAGGAAATATATTACATCTAGCAGGCTTTTTATTTTGCCCATAATTAAAGTACAATAATAAAAAGTAAAGATTAAGTGAGGGAACGGTAATGAGTTTTATTAAAAGTGCCCGAGGGAAAAAGAAACAAAGAATGTTCTTGTATCTAGTAGCAGGTCTGGTTATTGTCTCATTCTTATCCAGTATAGTTGCAGTTAACTTTATATAACAGATTATCATAAATTTTCCGGTAAATAACAAGAATTTTGTTTAAATTAGCTGCTTAATAAGGCGAGGGCATACTGAAGCAGTATAGATTGCTGTATAAATATACCCAGTATGCTATAATAATCGCAAGACATAAATCGACTTATTGCGACGGATTTTTAAAGGAGGTATTTTCCTTGCCACAAGTACAGCCGATTAATACTATAACGGTTGGAGAAGCAATGACCTGCGATTTTGGGAGGGTTGCTAGTGATACTGCAGTAGAGACGGTTATCAGTATGATGTTGGAGAACCACTGGGGCGAAGTGGTAGTCGAAGGCGATTATCGGAATGGTTTTCAACTAGTTACTAAAGAACATCTTATGAGGTGTGTAGATAACGGTTTTCCTTCGTATCTTCCTATCTCCGAAATTGGCAGTAAAAATACTGTTACTACTACAGCTAACGAATCTCTGGTAGGGGCCCGGGAACTTATGAGGCAACTCCGGATTGGACGACTGCCGGTTATGGATACCACTGGAAATATTGTTGGTATGCTCACTGCCAGAGATGTATGTAATGGATTCAGTGATAAACTAGAAATGCTTAGTGAGCATATGTATGCCATATTGCATAACATCAGTCAAGCCATACATGTAATCGATTGTGAGGGGCGTGTTATTTTTTGGAATCGAAGTGCAGAAGATTTATTTGGAATGAAAGCTGAGCATATTGTCGGTCTAAAATTAGAGGAATTTTTTCCGGACGATATCTCTTTGCAGGTAATTAACACTAGAGAATCATGTAAAAGTGTTTTTTATGAGTTAAAAGAAGGCATATATGTAATCCGTAATTCAATGCCGGTGATCATGCCAGATGGGGCTATTGTCGGAGTAGTTTCTACTACTGCTGATGTCACCCATTCTAAAACATTGATGGAAGAGTTAAATCGGGTTAACAGCAGAGTGAAACAACTTGAGGAAAGAATTGTCAACAAAGAAGATTTTATTAAAGACCCATTTTACACTATTAATACTGATACCAGGAGAATCTTGATTCAGGCCAAGCGGGTGGGAAGCACAGACGCAACGGTACTGATTCAGGGCGAGAGCGGTACGGGCAAGGAATTGATGGCCAATGTAATATATCAAAACAGCAAAAGGGCTAAACAACCGTTGATTGCAGTTAACTGCAGCGCCATTCCCAGTACTCTGTTTGAAAGTGAGATGTTTGGTTATGAAGCAGGCAGTTTTACTGGTGGCCATAAATCGGGTAAACCAGGGAAATTCGAGCTTGCGAACGGCGGAACCATATTCTTGGATGAAATAGGGGAGCTCCCTTTGGATATGCAGGCCAAGCTGTTAAGGGTAATCCAGGAACGCAAGTTTTATAGGGTCGGTGGTACGGCGCCGGTAGAAGTGAATGTCAGGTTGATCGCAGCTACTAATAAGGATCTGACTCGGCTGGTTGCGGAAGGTAGATTTCGGGAAGACCTTTTTTATCGTTTAAATGTGGTAACATTGGAAATACCTCCATTAAGACAGAGGCAGGAAGATATAGCTGGTTTGACCGATAGATTTATCAGTGAAATGGAATGCGTGTATATGCGGTCCATAGCCGGAATAGATAAACAGGTTCTGGATTTGTTTAGGGCTTATGAATGGCCTGGCAATGTACGTCAACTGCATAACCTGCTGGAAAGTGTGATAATATTAATGGAGGATGACTTTATTAGCCTCAATTCCCTGGCTGAGGCCGGAGTGTTAGAGACATTAAGCGGTAATAAAGATCTAATAAATGAAGGCCTGCTGCGGGAGGATGATTTAGTTGATCCCAATTTAGATGACCTATTGGTTAGGAGAGAGCGGGAAGTAATTATCCGGGTCATGGAAGAATGCAAACACAACAAAGCACGGGCGGCTAAGAAACTGGGTATTCCCAGAAGTACTCTATATTATAAATTGAAGACTCTAGGGATATATGATTAATAAAGGCGACTAAAAATTCTTGTCGAATTAGATGTTGAAAAAAGGGATTGGAAGTGTCAGTTTTTTAGAATTAATTCTAGAAAGCTGACACTTTTTATTATTAAAACCTGAATATATTGATCTTTACGGTGCGTATTATGTTCGCTTAAGGTTGGCACGCTAATTGCAAAGTATAGTAGCGAAGAATGAGTTAAATAGAATATAATTTGCGCCGGCAAAAAAGACTGGCAAAGGAGATGTAAATAATTTGCCCAGAGAAAAAATGACTGAGTGGGATGATAAATTGTATCACAAAGTAGACCGGTATAATCTGGTGCCTAACCTGGAGGAATGCCTGCAGTGCGGTAAATGTACCGGCAACTGTCCGGTAGCTGCTCTGCATCCATCCTACAATCCCAGGCAGATAGTGCACGATATACTGCTGGGAGAGGTTGACAGGGTACTTCAGAGTGAAGAGATTTGGAGATGTTTGTGGTGTGCGAATTGTTATCGCGTATGCCCGGTTGACATTCACTATCCACTGCTTATGATGCAGCTGCGATACCTGGCTCTGGAGAATGGTTATGGACTTAAATACGTTACACCTATAAACAAATATGCCTATCGGTCTCTGGAATGCGGATTGACTTTCGTGCCCGGGCAAAAGGGCGTAGATAAAATAAAGGGTCTGAGAGAAGGAATTGGGGTAGAACCTTGGCCTAAGGTATCTAAGAAGGCTATTCATGAATATAGCGAGATATTTAAACAAACGGGAGCTTATGATTGGATGAAAGCACTGGATGAGGTGCAGGCTAAAGGGGAAGAAAAACCGGTAACACTTACTTTTTTGGGGGGGAGATTAATAGATGAGCAGTATGACACAGAAGAGGGTAATTAAACCTCAGGAGCGTATTCCAGAAATCCCCGAAAAGATATTTCTGTTCCGCAGCTGCACAGGCAGTATGGAATACCCGGGTACTGAAAATTGTGTAGAGTATGTTCTCAAGAAATTGGGGATAGAAGTAATAAAAGACCCGGACCAAAGCTGTTGTTCGGGATATATACTAACTTGTTCCGGGCACATTGCCGAGCCATCACTGGCCGTAACAGCTCGTAATCTGGCTCTGGTTGAACAAAGATATGGTTTGGACACCTATGTTTTCTGCAATGGGTGTTTTGGCTATAATAAAGAATTAAAACACATTATTGACCATCACCCGGATTACAAAAAGATGTGCAATGATCTAATAGCCCAGTGGGGATATCATTACGAAGGTAAGAGCACTGTTTATCATGTGCAGGAATTGTATTACTTACTCTTGGACCGAATAAAAGAAAATATAGTTCGGCCCTTAAACGGATTAAGAGTTGCAGCTCACTACGGCTGTCACTACCTGGCTCAGCAATACGGCATCCTGGGTGAAGGGGATCTGCCTACGTTCCATGAAGAGATTTACGAAGCCCTGGGAGCAACCCCGGTCTTTTACAAAGAGAGAAGGATGTGTTGTGCTTACGCTGTGGGTCGGGGATTCACCCACCCGGAAAACGTGGTGCAGCCGCATCTGGCTCGTAAATTTGACAGCGCCAAGGAAGAGGGCGTTGATATAATGACCACTACCTGTCCGGGGTGCAATGTAGCATTAGATAGGGAACAGCCTAAACTTAAGAAAAGGGGCTTTGGACCGTACGATATTCCGGTAGTAGATTTAGGGCAGTTGATTGCTCTGGCATTAGGAGCCCCCATTGAGTCGATAGGTTTTAATGCGAATTCAACCCCTGTTGAACCGGTACTTAAAAAACTGGGGTTCTGTAAAGATGATTATGGGGTTTGGGAAAGGAGATTGGCAAATGAATAATAGCGTAAAGACAGCACTCATAATCGGCGGGGGAATGGCCGGGATGGAAGCAGCCAGTAAAATTGGCAGTGCGGGTTACAATGCCATTTTACTGGAAAAAGAGGACCATCTCGGCGGTATTATGAAACAGTTATATGGCAGTTTCCCGCGCTGGGACAACCCTCAGGAACTGGTTGGTCAAAAAGTGAAGATAGTGGAAGAAAATCCGAATGTTACGGTTAAAATAAACACCACTGTAAAGTCCGTGCAGAAAAAAGATGAATCATTTTTAGTGGAGCTGAGCAGCAATGAACAGGTGGAAATTGACGCAGTAGTTCTGGCTACCGGGTTTGGTTTTTTTGATACATCAGAATACGGAGAATATGGACATGGTTCATTCGATAATGTATATACTGCCCTGGAATTTGAAGGAAAATTAAAGGAAATGGAGTCCTGGGATAAGAAGGACCTACCCCAGGTTGTGGCGTTTTTTAAATGTGTAGGTTCCCGCGATCGGTCCAAAGGGTATCCATATTGTTCTAAAATATGCTGTATGTTTACTGCCAAAGAGGCCGGTTTGATGAAAGATATTAATCCAGATGCGAAGTGCTTCGTGTTTTACATGGACTATCGGGCGGCCGGCAAGGAATATGAAGAGTTTGTACGTTCAGTAATAGAAGACAAACATGTACGTTATGTCAGAGGGCGTCCGGCTAAAGTACTGCCTGAGAATGGCAAACTTATGATAAGAGCAGAGGATACGTTAATGGGTGTACCTGTTGAAGTGGCAGCAGATATGATCGTGCTGGCCAATGCTATGATACCGTCTGAAGCCACCAAAGAGCTGGCACAGCTATTTGGTGCCAAAACCGATCAGTATGGATTTATTGATTATATTCCCGGACATCCAACTCAAACAGGAGATAGAGTGTTCTTCGCCGGCGGCTGCGGATTCCCGGTAGAAAGTCTGGGCGCACAGTATCAAGGGGCGGCAGCTGCGGCAGATGTTATAGCCCTGCTCAATCAGGATTAGGGGGCGAGGAAATGCTTAATACTGAAGATTTTTATCATGTTTGGAGAATAGATCAAACCAGCAGTTTACTCCGGGAGGAAATCAAGGAATACTGCCATACCAATATTGAGATGTGCCTGGAGTGCGGCAAATGTTCCGGTGGCTGTTCCAATGCCCATATTTTTGATATTACTCCCAGGAAGATAATTCAATTAATAAAAATTGGGGAAGAAGCAAAACTATTAAAAATGGACGCATTATGGTCATGTGTGGCCTGCCAGTTATGTGTAGACCGCTGTCCGTCATCCATTAACATTCCCAGGATAATGGACTATTTAAGGGAGAAAGCTTATAAGCAAAACATTCCTTCCACCCGGCCCAATGTGGAGCTGTTCCATGAACTGATGCTGGGTAATATTAAGAAATTCGGCAGAGTACCGGAAGCTTTGTTAAGTGTAGAATTTAATATCAAGTCCAAACAGTATACCAAGGATGCTGAAATGGGAATGAAAATGTTCTTTAAAGGTAAATTGAATCCCATCCCTGCAAGAGTAAAAGATATACAAATGGTTAGGCGTATGTTTAGAAATATACCAGCGCAGAGGGAGGGATAATGATGAATGTAGCATATTACCCCGGGTGTTCACTGCATGGACTGGCCAAGGAATACGGAATATCGGTAGAAGTGGTATGCAAACACCTTGGTATTGAATTAAACGAGATTGAAGATTGGAACTGCTGCGGAGCAACAGCAGCCCACAGTTTAAATCACGAACTCACAATAAGTTTGAGTGCTCGTAATCTGGCTATTGCCAGAGACATGAATATGGATAAAGTGCTGGCACCCTGTGCGGGATGCTTTAGCCGATTAAAAGGTGCTTCTTATGAACTAAGAAATAATAAGGTTCTGGCTGCTGAGGTATCGGAAATTATTAAAAGCGAAGCACCAGTAGAACCAGAGGTCAATAATTTACTGCAGTTTATCATGGAAGAACAAGGATTGGATGCTTTAAAAGGAAAGGTCACTAAACCCCTGCAGGGATTAAAACTAGCTGCCTATTACGGTTGCTTGCTGACCAGACCCAAAGAAGTAGTGCAGTTTGATGATCCTGAACAACCGGTATCTATGGATTTAGTTTTACAAGCACTGGGAGCCGAAACTGTAAACTGGGCTCATAAGGCTGAGTGTTGCGGTGGTGGATATGCTGCCAGCGATACTGATATAGTCCTGGATTTGAGTGGGCAGGTTCTGGATTCAGCAAAGAGAGCTGGAGCAGATGCGATTGTTGTTGCCTGTCCCATGTGCGGTGTAAACCTGGATACCAGACAAGAGGCTGTTTCCGCTAAGAAAGGCATAAAGTACGATTTGCCAGTTATATATCTTACTCAGTTAATGGGGATAGCCTTTGGATATTCCCCAGCGCAGTTGGGCCTGAAGCGACATCTAAATAGTCCATTCCCATTACTGCAAAGTAAAGGATTGGCATAGGTTTGATGAGTTATTATGAATCTGCTGAAATCCGGTAGCTCATATAAGTATACGAAAGGTACACCATTGTAGATTAAATGAAATTGATGGTAAGCCTAACTTTTGCTTATAAAGGAGGTGAAAAAAAATGACTGACTAATCATTGCTGAATTAGCCAGTCCAATAAAAAGACTCAATCTAATTATATTTCTATTACAGACAGATTAAAACTATCTTAATTTAGAAAAATAACGGCCAAGTAAAAGAGGAGGGAAAGTCATTGAACAAAAGCAAGCTCATCACCATGAAAGAAGCTGTTGAGCAGTACACTTATGACGGGATGTATTTCGGTCATGGCGGAGCACTGCCCGTAGGTTCAGATTGCATTTCGTTTTTTAGAGAAATGGTTAAAGTCGGCAGAAAGGATATCGACATTGCTTCCAACTGTAATTCCCAGGGGACTAATCTTCTGGCAGCGGTGGGTGGACTCAAACGGATGGAAGTTGGATTTTCCGGATTAGAAGTATACGGTTTTGCCAATGGCTTAAAAAGGGCAGTTGAAACCGGGCAGACCGTCCTGGAAGATTACTCCAATGGTGCAATACCTATTCGTATGATGGCCGGGGCATTAAATTGGCCCTTCATACCTATGTTTATGAATACCGGCTGTGATCAGCAATGGGCATCAGCAGATGATCCGGAAAACTATCCCAACACCAAGAAGATCCCGGAAATAACCGATCCATTTACTGGCAGAATTTGCGGCGCATTCACTCCTATCAAACCTGATGTGGCAGCCATTCATGTTACCATGGCGGATATTTACGGTAATGCCATTATGCTGGGAACCGAATGGAACCGTTATGAATTATCACGCTGCTCCAAGAAGGTAATCCTTTGTGCGGACAAGATAGTCGATACCGGGGTTATGAGACAATATCCCAACCTGGTTAGAATTCCATATATAGTAGTCGATGCAGTTGTCTACGCTCCGTTCGGTGTATGGCCACAGTGCTCAACCGGTCTCTATGATAGTGATGAAGAGCACATGTACTACATGAACAAGATGCTCAAGACTGAAGAAGGTACAAATGAATATCTGCAAGCGTTCGGTCAGTATGATGATGTCTTTGATTATGTAAATCTGGTCGGACAGGAAAGAATTGACAAAATAACTAAAACTGATACTGCTTTTTTGATGGATCCGTATAGGCAGTGGATTAAAACTGATGCGGAAATCAAGGAACTCTTGGAAAGGAGGTAAGATCATGGATTATACAAGACAAGAAATGATGGCAATTGCAACCGGTAGGGAGTTTAAAGACGGTGAACTGGCAATATTCGGAGTTGGACTGAGTATGCTGGCAGGATTTTTTGCCCAGAGAAACCATGCTCCTGGTTTAATGGCTTTTACTGAAGGCGGAGTTTATGGCTCTACTCCAGTAGGCGGATTACCCTGGGGTATAGAAGATAATCGGATATCTGCCAATGCGGTCAGCTTTACCAACGCTATTGATGCTCTGGGATTCCTGGTCGCCTCTGGAAGGGTTGATAATGCGGTTATCGGTGCAGCTGAAGTTGATAAATATGGCAATGTTAATACCACCGGAATATGGGCTCCCGATACCGAGCCTTGGAAAGTAGGCAAATATACCCTGCCCCGGGTCCGGTTAAATGGTTCCGGCGGTGCCAATGAAATTGCCACTGGAGCTAAAAAATATCTGCTTATGGTTACCCATGAAAAGAAGAGATTTAATGAAAAAGTTGCTTATATCTCTTCACCAGGTTACCTGGATGGCGGAAACACACGTGAAAAATATGGTTTCCCAGGAGGCGGACCATCCGCAATGATTACTACCCTGGGAATACTAAGACCTGATCCGGTGACCAAGGAATTTATCCTTACCGGTTATTATCCCTTCTCTTCAATTGAAGAGATTAAAGAGAATACCGGTTGGGATCTCAAGGTAGCTCCAGATGTTCAGGTTATTCCTGAACCTACTGAAAAGGAACTGGAGAACCTGAGAGCAGTAGACGTAACTGGTTCACTTAGAAAGAAATAATTGGTTTTAGTTAAGCTTAAGCAAAGTATCCCCAACAGTATCGTCAGTACACATTATGTGTGTCTATTCGTTACTGGTTAATTTAGCAAAACATGTTGTTCGTTCAAACAAACGATTGTGGGAGGGGGAGATAGAGGATAAGATTTAATCGCATTCTCTTTGTGACTGATTTCACTGCTACACAGAATAGTTCAACTTACTAATGCAGTGAGCATATTTGCGTATTGAATCGGTTGTGTATTGAATTAGGGTTCAAGGTTGGAAGCTTTCAGTTTTGCTAATGGGTTTAACTAGAGAGGAGGAAATAAGCTAAATGACTACAACATCACTAACATTAATAGGAATGGCTATCTGGCTATTGGGATTTATTTTCGTTGGTGGCCATCTGCAAAAAGTGTATCTTAAATACAAACCCGGTAGGCCAGTACCGGCTGTTGAACTGCGAGATGATGTGGATTTTTATCCGGCCAATCCGGTCACTCTGTTCGGTGACCACTGGGCGTCAATCGCCGGGGGAGCGCCTCTAGCCGGGGGCGCAACCGGGGCTATGTGGGGTTTTCTGCCCGCTTTCCTGTATATTACCATAGGTAATATATTCCTGGGCTCTCCTCATGACTATGCTACTATGCATGTATCTATGAGGAAAAAAGGAAAGACTATCGGGGGTCTGATATCTGAGCTCATCAGTGAAAGATCTGGAAAGATGGGGGTCGTTCTGGGATGGTTTAGTATCGCAGCTTTCACGGCTACTTTTCTAACCGCCTTGGCCAAGCTTTTCGTCGCGACACCGCAATTGACTCTGCCGACCATTGCCTTCACTGTCAGCGGTGTTATAATGGGGCTTCTGATTTATAAGGTTGGCTGGCCGGTTTCGTGGGCGACTACACTCGGAGTAATAATCGTGGCTATATGTGTGGTTCTGGGTCTTAAATACCCGATAAGCTTGCCGTTTTATGCTTGGTTCGCTATCTTCACAATCTATCCGATAATATCAGCTTCCATTCCGGCCTGGATTCTGGTTGAACCAAGGAACTTCCTGAATTTCTGCTTCATGTGCGTTGGTTCGTTAGCCCTGTTGATAGGCTGTATTGTTGGTAATCTGCCGCTTCAGCTGCCGGCTGTTATTGCGACCACCGCAAAGGGGCCTCTATGGCCAATGTTGTTCTTGACTATATCATGCGGTGCCTTGACCGGGATGCATTCCTTCTGGACCACGGGATATACCTCCAGAAGAATACCTGATGAAAAATTTGTGCGCCTGATAGGATATGGCGGAGAAGCATTGGAAGGATTAACAGCATTCGTGGCTTTGGCTTCTGCTGCAGTCTTGCCTCTGGCAGTCTATTCGGAATATATAGGTCAGGGATGGATATTCATCCTCCAGAACGGGTATGCACAAATTGCCGGAAGCGTATTTACTTTCATTCCCCTTGAGGTATGGGCAGTATGGGGTGGATTACTAGGCAGCATATTCATGATCACAACCCTGGAATCCGGTGGTAGAAATATGAGAATATTTATGCTGGAACTGTATACCATGGTAACTAAAAAAGCTATCAGCCCGCAAATGCAGACTCCTTCCAAGTGGGGAGCAGCCTCATTGTCACTGGGTGCCTGCGCAGCGCTGGCGCTATCCGGGGCCTGGTTCTATATATGGGTTCTTTTCCCGTGCCTGTCAAGTCTGCTGGCACTCATGTCCTTCATGACGGTTATCATCTGGCTCAAGCTGGTTGGCAGACCTACCGGGTATTTCTGGTTTGCCCTGATGTTTACCACCTTTATCGTAGCAATACCAGGAGCGGTTTACCTCAGCTACACCTATGTAGTGCAAAACATGCTGTATCTGGCCTGGATACCGCCACTTGCTATTGTTATGACACTGTTCTTCTACTTTGACTTCTTCAAGCGGAGAAATTCCATTACCGAAAAGGATATCGCTCTGGCCACCGCGGAGGAAGAAGCAATGTAAATAGGAATTCGCTAATTTTATTTAAAGAAGACTCTTAATGGGAACAATTAAATATGAGGGGAGGACCGGAGGAGTTTTTCCTCCGGTCGGAACCTTTAAAGATTATACCAATACAATGAAGAACGTCCACTGTTGTGCGAGTATGAAGCAAAATATGTAATAATAATACTAATTTAGGCATTCCGTTGCTCGCTCCTGTGCTGACAACCAGGATCAGGCTGCCGGAAGAGGAGGGTTCAAACAGGAACCGCAAGTGTAGTTTGTTCAATGCCAGGGGTTTACGGGAAATGTTATGTTCCTCGATACAGTCCCTGACTGTGCAGGAAAACATGAGGATGAAGAGTTACCTTTCGTCAATATTGTTAAAGTTCTGGTAGGAAACCAGGTAATTGGAGGTGCTTTAAAAATGGCAGATATTAATTTAACATTAGTGCAAAAACTTTATCTTGAAGCCTTAAAAGATGGTTCAAAAGATTCCAGTCAACTCATAAGCATAGTGAAGGATAAACTTACTGAACTCAAAGGCGGTAATAACCCGGTGGGAGCAACGGCGAGATCTCAAGCCGTATTAGATGAGCTAACAAAAAATGGGTATATTGTTGTAGTTTCTAAAAAGCTATTTGGAGCTAAAACCTATGATATAACAGGAAAAGGCAGAGATGCAATTAGCTAAGATCAATAAAAGGCTGTCCGGACTGGAAAAGAATCTGGACAGCATTCAGGCGTTTCAGCAGAAGGGGTGTCCGGTTGAAAGTTCCATGGGCGATATATACCTGGACCTGAGAGGCATAGAAGAATACCTGAAAGGAGTTCGAGCTGAGGATAACAAAACGTTGGACCAGGAACTAGCTGAAACAACCGAAAGGTATAAAAATGTATTGGCTAAATTTGAGTCCATTGCGGATGAGGGCGGTTCACAGGATCAGGGTATGGTCATGGCAAGCAGCAGCACTCTTCCTGATTTCTTTTGTCGTATTACAGAACGTTACCGAAATGCGTGCAAGACATTTGAGCAAATAGCAACCATGTTTGGAGTCGGAATGATCGGCTTTACTGTAATGGGTCCTGCTTATTTTCTGTCGGTTGGGAAATTTCCGTTCATTCAATTTTCCGACGGAGTAGTATCTGCAATAAATGGGTTGGTATTCGTGGTTGGTATTATTGTAGGCTTATGCGTTCATGAATTTGCACACGGTATTGTTCTGGCTAATAACGGGATCAAAATTAAACGGGTAGGGGCGATGGCGGGTTCCATGGTTGGTGGTTTTGTAGAGGCTGATGAGACAAGTTTTTTCCAGGCCGATCCAAAGGTGCATTTGAGATTTAATGCCGCCAGCATCGGAACCAATGCCTTGTTAGCCGTGGTCTTGATTGTCATCGCACTTGTAACATCCTCCCAGGAAGTTTTATTCCTGGCATTGGGCAATTTATTTTTTGGGTTTATTAACTCCTACCCCATTAGCCCGCTGGACGGCGGTTGGGTATATGAGGATTTAATCAAATTGTATATAAATAGCGAAAGAGCCAGGGATGTTTTCCTTGCTTTACCATTTGTTGTTTTTGTACTTTGGATTGTTCTTTTTATACGCTACGCTCTCCTGTAGAAATCGATAGTTACTTGTGGTTAAACCTGAATTCGAAAAATATCCTCAATCAGTTCTTTACGGCAAGTTCTTTTTAATTAATTTAAAACATCTATAGTTAGTTAATAAAACTGTTTTTAAGGTTTTATTACTATGAAAAGCTAAACTAGGAAGTTTGAGTGATTAAAATATAAGGCTTCAGGTATAACTTAAAGATTTACACCTAAAACTTGAGTATAAAGAGTTTTAATTGGATACTGTTTTTTAATTGTGTAACACGAGCCTTGAATAGATAATCCCCACAGGTTCTCTGTGGGGATTACTAATAAAAAAATAGATAATGAGCAAAGTCTGTATCCCGGTGTTCAGGTATATTAGCTTAAAAAATAAAAGGAGTTGATTTTTTTGTATTTACTTCTAGCTGGCCTGGTTGCAGTTGGATTCGTAGCTTATTTGTTATTGAATAACAGAAATATGAAAACATATAGACATTTTATGAAAAGAATGAAAAAGCTCGACAAATCGATTGATTTTTTTAATGCTACACAAAAATTCTCCAATCAAAATATGGCAATCGCGATAAATGAGGAAGAAAAAAAGCTTTGCGTAAGCACTATGAAAAATGGCAATCCTGTTTCGCTGGTGCATACATTTAATGATATAATCTCTTGCGAAATTATTGAAAATGAGGTTGATGAAACAACCGCCTCAATAAGAGAAAAGAGAGTTGCAAATGTCCTGGCTGACACAGTTGGAAAGGTAACGGGGGAAAAGGAAGAGGAAGGCAAAATAAACAGAATAGATTTAAAAATATCATTCAAGGATCCCCAGAACCCATTTGTGCTGGCTAACTTTCTATACTGGGAAGTCAGTAAACATAGCGATGAGTACAAAACTGCATCGAAATCCGCTAATTGCTGGTATGGTATAATTAATGAAAGCATTAAAAAGGAAAGAGTTATGAATTAAATTATAATCATCATCAAGCCAACATTAGACCCAAAGAGAATATGGGGGAAGTTGGCTTCATTATTGCCTAAAAAAAACCGAAGTAAACATAGTTCACTTCGGTTAAATATTAGGGCAAGGCTGAAATAAACATCACCTTTGCCGGCTGCGCAAATTTTACAATTCAAATGACCGACTTTAGTACCTGTTCTGTAACAGTATTCTTATTTACAGATAGAACAATACAACAAACATTATTCCCATTACTATAAGCCCCAAAGGGGTCCCCAATTTAGCCCACTCTTTACTTGTTATCCTTAACCTGGAAGCACTTATAATGTTGGGGATATTACCTGGAATCAGCATACCACCGCTTATCAACAATCCCATCAATATAGCCTTTATAGTTGCATCTCCCATAGAGTTGCTGATTTCTGCAGCGCATAGGGTAGCATTATCCAGGACCGCAGATACCATATTGATCCAATATAATAACTGGGGGTTTAGTCCTAAGATATAGGCTTCTATCAAGGGTTCAAATCCTTCTCCCAGGAACACCAGAGCCATAACGAACAAGTAGACCTTTAAAGCACGAATAATGATACTCGCCCATGTATCCTCTTCCAGCGGTTCATCTTCAATAAGCGAATCTTCTGTGGCCTGTGGTTCAGCAGTCATGGCCACTTGAATATAAATATTATTCTCCTTGGCGACTTTTAGAGTGTAGATGCCAGCCAGGACCGCGAAAAATACTACCATGGGGATAATATACATAGCCAGCAGATGGAATAAATAGAAAAAGCCTTCATCCAGCTTGGCAATGGCTATAGTTGCCAGCGGTTCTCCCACCGGGGTAAGTGTTGCTCCTAACCCGATGGCAAAACAGGCCAGTATGCATACCACTATCTTATGCTGCCGTTTCAAGGGAAGTAAGGTGATGACCTCAACCAGAATAATTGATGCAACGATGGCAGTTATAACACTTGATAGCAAACCCAGTATTAATACAACACCCAAAACTACAATCGCGACTGGAACTCTCAGCAGCAGTTTATTCATCAGGATGGAGAACTGGTCTTTAAGTAAGAAGAACAAAACCCCGGCAATCAGAACAACAGATGCGATCATAATCGGTTCCCTCAAAGCCTCCATAACCAGGTGGGTGGAAATCTTGCCTGAGACAATGGTGGCCGATATTCCCATTACAAATAGGAATGGCTCTAGATTTTCTTCGATTTTTTTTATCAAGAAAGGCAAAGCCAACACTAAAAGTAGTATTACAGTAAGTCCAGCGATAACCAAATTATATCTTCCCTTCTACAGATTTTTATTTGTTAACAACTTCACAAGAGCCTGTGATTTATCTGAAATTCAAATAATTAAACAGACCGGATAAGCGGTTTTTAATTTTTTTAACCATCCTCAAAAACTGATAATATTTAGTTTTTGCCTAAATAACTGCAATAGTGCGATACGAAATTTTTATAATATTTTTTTCAGACCATAATTTCGGGCCCAATATATACCGACCTGTCTGAGACATCATCAGGATCCGTAAGATTCCGCATCCAAAACAATTCAGACAGAATAATCCAACCACCCTAAAACCATTCAAATGTCTGCCAAATAACCAAATAAAAGAGCAAAATTTATGAATAATTCCTGTCTGCCCGGTAAAGGAAAATGGCCCCGGTACCTCCCTCCTTGGTAACTCTTAACTTTGATTTCATGCAAGATTTATACCATTGTCGAAAAAATTAGATTTATGCTGGTTCGTGGAAAAGAAATCAGACAATAAGCTATCAAATTGTCCTGTGAAATATATAAAAGGTGTCAGCTTCTTGGATAAATGTTCAAGAAACTGACACTTATTGTGACTTATCGTTGATGGTTAACTTAAGAATGCGCTTCCCTACAATATTCACATCAACTTTGCTGATGAATGCGCTGCAAAATCAGTGATACACCTAAACTAAGTTTTTCTTATTTCATGTTTCCTTAGATCTCATTCTAATAATCTGACACCACTTTTATATTGCTAACAGTGTTATTGCCAATATATAGACAATCTGTTAGCTATAAAAATTGGCATGTTAATTGCAAGATAGATCAACAGTTACAGTAAGGAAACCATTAAATGCAGGGTCTTATAAGAAGGTGTTAAAATGCAGTGCTAAATGGGGAAAGCCTAATAACCAAAAAGAGTTTTTTGACCTAAACATTTCGGTTATAGATCCCGAACAACTCATAGTGCTGGCCCCGGGTGTTCCAGATACGATAAATAAGCCTGTAAATGGTATACTGAAAAAGACTGGGGCAGGGAAAGGAGATGAAAAGCACTCGTAATCAGGGGTAAATAGCTGGAATGAAGGTGCTAACAAGTACTTCACTACAGGACTGAATTGGCAAATGTATTTGTATATATTTGCGAAGTCAATACATAATAAGTTTAAAAGGAGGATTAAAATGAAGGAGAAACTAATGTCTTTGTCACAGGCCGCTGATCTGATACAGGACGGGATGCTATTGGCTCTGGGTGGCAATGCAATGCATAGAAACCCCACTCTCTTTGCTTTAGAGTTGGCCCGTCGTCCCCTCAAGGGTCTTAAAGTATGTGGAGCAGCACCGGGAATAGCAACTGATTACCTGATGGCTCAGGTTGACACAGCCTACTTCGGTTTCTTTGGACTGGAAAACGAAGCGGGATTGGCTCCTCAAATGCGTAAATACATGGAAGGAGATGGACCAGCCCGCGCTATCGAAGGTTCTTGAACTGCCCAGATACACGCTCTCCGTGCGGGAGCATATGGGGTACCCTTCTTACCTGTAGGTGGGATGTGGGGCAGTGACCTGGTTGCTAAAAACCCGGATTTTTACCACATATATAAAAATCCCTGGGGTGACGATGAAGTGGTGTGTGTAAGGGCACTTGTTCCAGATTATGCAATTCTTCATGTTCAGGAAGCAGATATTTATGGTAATGCACGTATACTTGGTCCCAGCTATCAAGATGCATTAATGGCCAGAGCTGCCAAGAAGGTAATTTTAACCACGGAACGTATCGTGGGAACTTACCGCATGCAGGAAGAACCGAAGTTAACCGCTATTCCTCACTTCCTGGTCGAAGCAGTGGTTGAACTGCCCGGTGGAGCAAAACCGGGAATCTGTTATCCCGAGTATCTGACCGTAGACTGGGCTGACCACAAAGCTTATCAAAAAGCTGTGAAGGCAGACGAAGTCAAGCAATTTGCAGACAAAATGTTAGAAGGGAGGGCATAAATATGGAATTCGGCAAAGATTATGGCAAACCGGAAATGTTCGCAACAGCGGTTATGCGCGAAATAAAAGACGGCGAAATCGTATTTCACGGCCTCGCTTCTTCAACTCCTATGGTAGTAATGAAAGCCGCCAAAGCTTTGGGAAAAGACTTCACCTATGTTACTCTGAGCGATGGTGTAGATCATGACTGGAATCGTCCTCCCTATGTAGCATCAACTTTGACTGAGAACACTTACACCGGATCAGTGGCTACTTTCGGACTGGATGAAATATTTGACCTGTATGCCTCTGGCAAGGGTGATATCGCCTTTCTATCCTGTTTGCAGATTGATAAAACAGGAAGAATAGCTATGTCCTATGTTGGCGGTGACTATGATCATCCAAAACTCAGAGGACCTGGTGGTGCAGGCAGTGCAACTCTTACTCCGGTAACCAAAAGAACTATAATATGGAAAACAGCTCATGACAAAAGAACCATGGTTGAGCATGTCGAGTTTGCAACTACCTCGCCCGCAGTAGATAAAGAGTTCACCCTGATTACTCCTTTGTGTATTTTCCGCAAACCGGTTGGAGAAAAGCTTTTGAAACTGGAATGCATCTTCCCATATACAACTGTTGATGAGGTGAAAGAAAATACCGCCTGGGTGATCGACGAGACTGAAGTGCCGGTTATGGCGCCTCCAACTGAAGAAGAGCTGGCAGCATTAAAGAAAGTAGATCCAAACAATATTCTGGCTTTTGAATTCTAAAACTTAGAATTTAAGAATTAGGCAGAAACGGCGGGACAGCACAAGGCATCTTATTTGTTTCTTGTGAATCCCGCTTTTTTCCTGTTCAAGATCAAAAATTAGGTCGGGTCAGCGCCCCTGGTCTATGATAAGTTTGCTACCAGGATAATTTGTTCTAATGCACAATAGGAAAAAATTTGTATGCCAGATAAATATTTTACAATAGTTTGCGGCGCTATTAGTTTAGAATAGAGTAAAGACTTCTTTTAAGCTGAATTTTTATGAAAGGCAGGTGACTTATGCCTGGTTGATTAGGATAGAAATATCCGAGGTCGACAGCCTGAAGCTAAAACTTGGGTAAACCAGGCTTACGGTTATGAAGAAAAAAGTATTAATAGTAGGTGGTGTGGCAGGAGGAGCCAGTTCTGCGTGTCGCTTGAGGCGTCTGGATGAAGAAGCAGAAATCATAATGTTTGAACGCGGGGCAGATATATCTTTTGCTAACTGTGGTCTTCCCTACTATGTCGGTGGGGTTATCGAGCAGCGAAAGAAACTGCTGGTGCAGACTCCTAAAGCGATGCGCAGCCGGTTTAACATCGATGTTCGTACCATGAGTGAGGTTTCAAAGATATTCCCAGCTGAAAAAAGGGTAGTAATAAAAAATTTACTTAATGATACCAGCTATGAAGAAAATTATGATTACCTGGTATTATCTCCCGGAGCACAGCCAGCCCTGCATGATATACCAGGAATTAATAAGGGGAATGTGTTCGTGGTCAGAAATGTACCGGATAGTGATGCCATAAAGCAGTATATCGAGATAAACAAACCGTCTGCTGCTGCGGTCGTAGGAGCTGGCTATATTGGTCTGGAAATGGCTGAGATGCTTAAAGAATCAGGATTAAAAGTGACAATAGTAGAAGCTGCCGAACAGATCATGGGAGCATTGGACCCGGACATGGCTGCTATCGTTCAGGAATATATTCAAAAGCACGGAATTGATATAATTCTCTCTGATAAAGTAGTAGCCATGGAGGGCAGCGATCAAGTTGAAAATATTCAGCTGGAAAGCGGTAAATCAGTTTCTGCCCAAATAGTTATTATGGGCGCTGGAGTGAAACCAGAAGTGTGGCTGGCTAAAGAGGCTGGTTTAGCTATCGGCACTACTGGCGGTATACTGGTTGATGATTATCTGCAGACTTCTGATCCCCATATATATGCGGCAGGAGACGCTATACAGATAAAAGATTTCGTTACCGGTGATGACAGTCTGGTTCCTCTGGCCGGACCAGCCAACCGGCAGGGATGGATAGTAGCCAATAATATTTGTGGACGCAAGATTAAATATACTGGTTCTCAGGGGACTTCGATTGTAAAAATTATGGATATGGTGGCCGGAGGTACCGGACAAAATGAAAAACAGCTGAAGAGAAAAAATATAGAGTATTTAGTTTGCCATGCTCATCCCTTTTCTCATGCTACCTATTATCCGGGTAGCACTCAAATGACCATCAAACTTTTGTTTACACCTAAAGAAGGTGAAATTCTGGGTGCTCAAGTAGCAGGATATAGTAATGTAGATAAAACCATAGATGTGCTGGCCACTGCCATCCGGGCGGATATGACTGTATACGATTTATTAGAACTGGAACTTGCTTATGCACCTCCATTTTCCTCGGCCAAGAGTCCTCCTAATATGGTAGGGTATGTGGCAGCCAATATATTGGATAATAGTATTGACAGCGTAAGATGGGAAGAAGTAATGGACCTGGTTGAAGGCGGGGCTTTCTTAATCGATACCCGAATGCCCAATGAAGTAGAAAAAGGGTCTGTACCCGGTGCATATAACATTCCAGTTGACAACCTTCGTGAGCGGCTGGATGAGATACCTGAAGATAAGGAGATATGTGTATTTTGTCAGGTAGGATTGAGATCATATATCGCCAACCGGATACTTAAACAAAACGGATTTAAAACCAGGAATATAAGCGGTGGATATAAACTATATCAATCTCTAAAAAACTGCCAGGTGATTAATTAATAAACAGTCGGTTGCTGAGGGGCAGGTGCAGGAGCACCTGCCCCTCAGGCCGATGAAGGAAGGATTACAATTTATGTTCGGAGTCACAAATTTTAAGCCCACTCAATCATTGTACGCTAGTACGCCTGATTGGAAGACGTTTTTTGCGTTTTGATCTTCACTCCTGGAAATTAATTCTTTTCTGCTCCTTTACCGTTCTGCATACAATACACCCACTCTAATCAGATTTTAATAAGGAAGGATTCCTGCTGCCCTCTTTTATTGCTGTGGTCATGACCTTAGTTATATTGGCATATATTTGTATGAACGTAAATGTAAAAAAGCTTCTAAGAGAGGGGCCAAAGAGGAATGGAGAAACGCCGGGAAGTATTTAATCGAGTAATGGCAGATTTTCTTGAAATACCTAAAGATTTGGTAATGGATATTCCCAAACTTACCATGGTGGGAAGAAATGAATTATATATTGAAAATCACCGGGGAATTATTGAGTACAGGGTCGATATGCTGAGAATTAATCTCAGCCGGGGGTTTATCGAGATACAGGGTGATAACCTGGAAATTAAAACATTAATGCCGGAGGAATTATTTCTTATAGGGGATGTGCATGCCGTAATATTTCGGGATTAGCCAGAAGGGAGTGTTAAAATGGGGAACAAGTTCTTTGACCATTTTGGAGGTGTTGTAACCATTAAGCTCCTGGGCTTAAGACCAGAAAAAATAATCAACATGGCCCTGGCACGGGGCATCTTTGTATGGGACCTAAAAAAGGACCAGAACTTTATGAATTTCAGAATCAGGAGCAGTGGATACGAAGCCCTGAAGAGTTTGGCGGATGAACATGGTTATGAACTGGAAGTGATAGACAAAAAGGGATTACCGTTTATGAAGTCAACTATCAAAAGACGGATTGGCTTTCTAGGGGGTGCACTTGGGTTTATAATGGCTTTGTATATCCTCTCGTCTTTTGTATGGTTTATTAACGTGAGCGGAAATGAGAAAATCGACGACCATACCATACTTAAGACCGCCTCCCAATATGGTTTGCATAAAGGGGCTGCCAGGTGGAATTTTAGCCGGGAGGAAACAGAGCAGGCCATGCTGCGGGATATAAAAGAGCTCACTTATATAAAAATTGAAATAAGGGGTGTAAAGGCTGATATACAAGTAGTTGAGAAAATATTACCCGCTGATGAGGTTACCGGTCCCTGCCACCTGCTGGCCGGGAAAGATGGTGTGATTGAAGAGATATTGATATTAGAAGGCCAGGCCCAGGTCAGGGAAGGAGATGCAGTAGCACGAGGAGATGTGCTTATATCAGGGATCGTATTCCCTGAACCAAACCCATATATGCCTGAGGAACTAAATCAAGACTTAAATCCTTATCTAGTAAGGGCAAGAGGAATAGTGAAAGCCAGAGTGTGGTATGAAGGATATGGGGAATGCAGTCTTTACGAGGAATCTCTCAAATTTACCGGGCAGGAGAAAAAATTGATATACATTAAATCTCCCTGGAATGACTTTAAAATATTCGGTGATGATAGAAAGGAGTTTAAACTTTTTGAAACCAGTGAGAATAAAAAAACTATTACTACCCCCCTGGGAGAATTTGTTTTATTAAAGATAGTGGAAGAAGAACAGGTGGCAGAAGTAAAAGAATATACAGAAAAAGAAGCTGCTGGAATTGCTAAAGAGAAAGCCTTGAAAAGCTTGCAGGGAAAAATCGGCAAATCGCAGCAGGTCAGTGATTCAAAAATAGAAGTCCTGTCTTCACCCAGTGAATCAGTTATGAGAATAAAGGTAGCAGTAGAAGCTATAGAAGATATTGCTCTGCCTGAACCAATAAATACAGGCGAAAATGGCAATTGAATGCCTTCATGTGCTATAATTACTAAGATAAAATACTTGGTAAAATAGCTCCAGGTATATTTTTTTAACGATAGTGTATATCATATGTTTGGAGGGAAACCCTTATTGGCAAGAAAAGAGGCAAAAATATCTATTGATGATAATGAAAAAGCAATAAGTTTATTTGGAACCAATGATGAAAACTTTAAGTATTTGAAGAGCATTTGCAGTGTGGAAATGTCATCAAGAGGAGCCGATATCTTTATATCTGGTGAAGAGGAGCAGGTGAATGAAGCCTGTGAACTTATATACGGTTTAATTGATATAGTAGAAACCGAAGGGCAGATTACGATCAATGATATTAACTATATAAACGGACTCGTGAAAAGAGGAGAAAAGATCAGGCACAAAGATATTGTTTCTGGTACCTTGCTAACAACCGTAAGGGGTAAAGCTGTAAAAGCAAAAACTCTGGGGCAGAAGCGTTATGTACAATCCATTATTAGAGATGATATAGTTTTTAGTATTGGACCGGCCGGAACCGGCAAGACATATTTAGCGGTAGTTATGGCGGTTAGAGCACTAAAGAATAAAGAGGTGGAACGAATTATACTCGTGAGGCCTGCGGTGGAAGCAGGAGAAAAGCTGGGTTTTTTGCCAGGAGATTTTATAGAAAAAGTAAATCCCTATCTCAGGCCGCTTTATGATGGTCTTTTCGATATACTAGGTGTAGATGTAACTCAGAGATATCTGGAAAAGAATATTATTGAGGTTGCTCCCCTGGCATATATGCGAGGCAGAACATTAAACGATGCATTTATAATTTTAGATGAAGCTCAAAATACTACCCCCCAGCAAATGAAGATGTTTCTAACCAGACTTGGTTTCGGCTCCAAAGCGGTAATAACAGGTGATATAACCCAGGTGGACCTACCCAAAGAAGAGTATTCGGGACTGGTTGAGATACAACGTATTCTTAGCCGAGTAAAGGGAATATCTTTCGAGTACCTTACTAAACAAGATGTCATCCGGCATCCACTGGTTCAGAAGATTATTGATGCTTATGAAATTTTTGAGGCCAGTAATGGGAAAAGCCATTGAATTTGAAGAGCGGGTATTATATTTAGGAAGCTTAATGCTTTTTAAGGAGATTTTAAATGGGGATATCAAAAATTATTACTAGTTTATGGAAAAATATCAATATATTTTTTAAAAACTCTAATATCAAAAAGGGCCTGAGCATCCTTTTATTTTTTACTATAACAATTCTGATTCTCTTCAGCAATTTCAACCCCAAGCAAGTTATGCTGAAACCAGATGAAGTGGCGCAAAGAGACATACAATCAAATGTCAACGCTACGATAATTGATGAAAAACAGACGGAGGAATTAAGAAGGCAGGCTGCAGCTAAAGTACAAAAGGTATATCAGGAAGATACCTATGCCCTTTCCAGTGCTGAGAATGATATAGAAATTTTCTACTCCAATCTCCAAAATATACTGTTTGCAGAAGAGGATACAGAAAATAACAGCCAGAAAAAAGCCAGTTTGGTGACTTTACTGCAGAGTACCAGCACCCGATACAGCGAGCTGGCTCTGGAAAATACAGCTTTGGCTGCTTACCTCTTGAATGTTAATCAGGAAGACCTGGTGCAGATGAAAGAGGCTTCCCTTTCAGTGGTACAGAGTCTTATGAATAAACCAGTCACTGACGAAACTTTAACCAATTTGAACGAAGAAGCCCTTGGTAAGATAAATATTCTTCCTTATTCCCAGGAAGCCCGGGAAGTAATTAAACTAGTCAGCATCAATTCTTTAAGACCAAATTTAATCTACAATGAAGAGAAAACAAACCTGGCTATTCAGGAAGCTATGGACGCAGTAGCCCCGGTTCAAAAGACTATTAAAGCCGGAGAAATAATAGTTCGTGAAGGAAACCGGGTTACGGAAGAACAAATATCTATACTCGAACAATTAGGCATCCAGAGAACGGATAATTATACTCTTACCCTGATCGGGACAGCTTTATTTGTTCTGCTGACCTTTTGGCTGGTTATAGAGTTTGTTCGCAAATATTACCCGGAAATATATCAGAATGATATGCTTCTGTTGCTGCTTGGTTTAATTTTCGTATTGATTATATCTATAACCCGTTTCCTTACCATAATAAAGATTGGAGATCAGCCGGGTTTGGGAAATCTTATGGGATATCTGGCGCCGGTTGCGGCAGGTTCTATGCTCATTGCAATTCTCCTGGATGACCGGTTGGCTTACTTTGTAACCTTGATTATGGCTTTGTATGTTGGTTTATTGACCGAAGGCAACCAGCTCTTTTATGCTATTACTGCTTTTGTGGGTGGAACAGTTGGAATATTTCAGGTTTATCGCGTTAATCAGACTTCAGATCTGGCCAGATCAGGTTTGTTCATAGCTCTGGCAGATATCGCCGCCATCGTTACTCTGCTATTTATCGGAGATGAACTTAATTTGAGCAACCTGGCAGTTGGAGCTGCTATTGGGGCTGTGAATGGTATTTTATCGGCAGTATTGATGATTGGTGTCTTACCATATTTAGAAGCTGCCTTTTCCATAACCAGCATGAGTAAATTGCTGGAACTCTCCAATCCGAATAATCCGCTGCTTAAACGGCTTTTGCTTCAGGCTCCGGGAACTTATCACCATAGTTTGATGGTTGGAAATCTAGCTGAAGCCTCAGCTGAGTCGATTGGTGCTAACCCGCTTCTGGTAAGAGTGGGGGCTTTATATCATGATATTGGCAAGATTAAAAGACCAGAGTATTTTGTGGAAAATCAGCGGGGATTTGACAACCCGCATGAAAAAATTGCACCGGCCTTAAGTACCTTAATAATCACCTCGCATGTAAAAGAAGGAGTAGAAATGGCCCGTGAGGCCCATCTGCCAGATATCATTATAGATTTTATTGAACAGCATCATGGTACCAGTTTGGCCAAGTATTTCTATAGCCGGGCACTGGAAGAAGATCGGGATGGGAATGTTAATGAAGATAACTTCAGATATGAGGGGCCCAGACCAAAAAGCAAAGAAACCGCCCTGGTTATGCTGGCAGATTCAGTAGAAGCAGCAGTAAGGTCGTTGGAATCACCCAGTCCCGAGAAAATACGGGATATGGTTCGGATGTTAATAAAAGATAAATTAAATGATGGGCAGCTGGAGATGTGCGATCTTACCTTTAAAGACCTGGATATCATCTCTAAATCGTTTAACAAAGTGCTGGAGGGAATTTATCATAAACGGATAGAGTACCCGGAAGTCATTCAAAAGGAATTTGAGCAAAGGAGCGATAACGATGGATACGATGATCATTAATCAGCAGAGCCGGGTAGATTACACCCGCGATTTGGAAGGGATTATCAAAACCACTGCAGAAAAAGCTGAACAAATTCTGGGACTTTCAAAGAATACCGAATTAAGCGTATTGATTGTAGACAGTGAATACATTAGGGAATTAAACTCCATATATAGAAATAAGGATGAAATTACAGATGTCCTGTCATTTGCTATGAATGAACTGGGCGAAGATGAACCTGATTTTGATGAACAGGCTGAGATAAATATCCTGGGTGATATAGTCATATCTCTGGAACAGGCATTACTTCAAAGCGAGGAGTATGGCCACAGCCTGAACAGAGAACTGGGTTATCTGCTTACCCATGGTCTCTTACATCTATTAGGATATGATCATAATAATGAAGATGAACGCCAGGCGATGAGGGATTTGGAAGAAAAAATAATGAGTGCAGTCAAACTGGCAAGGTAGTTGAGAATATGAAACACAGAACCTTAAACGAAAGCTTTTCCTGCGCTGTCTCAGGATTTGTTTTTGTACTCCGAAGCGA
Organism: Syntrophomonas sp.; assembly: GCA_016841425.1. Classification (GTDB taxonomy): domain Bacteria; phylum Bacillota; class Syntrophomonadia; order Syntrophomonadales; family Syntrophomonadaceae; genus JAAYJK01. Next base: position 408,495 of record JAENZE010000001.1, read on the forward strand.
GAGAAATATGAAGATACATTTGGCGGCGGCATTTATAGCAGCAGCGCTGGGGTTTGTACTGGGTATCAGCCGGGTCGAATGGGGATTACTGTGCATTACGATATTTCTGGTACTAGCTGCTGAAACTGCAAATACTGCGCTGGAAAAAGTTGTGGATCTGGTAACTGCTGACTATCATCCTCTAGCGCGAAGCGCTAAAAACGCTGCAGCGGGAGCGGTATTATTAAGTGCCATAAACGCTGTGATTATGGCTTTCATAATATTTGGGAGGTATTTATTCTAAAATGAACTATCATTTTGGGGCTAAATAGTTTTTTATAAAGCGCGGTAGTTTAATTAATAATAATAAGGTATAATTTTATTTTGACCCATTAATTGAACCTGAACTGGAGGATTGTCAATATGGAAGCAGGCTGCCTTATAGAAGAGGCGCGCAAAGCTCAGCAGAATTCTTACTCACCTTATTCTGGATATAAAGTAGGGGCTGCCCTCCTGGGTAAATCCGGCCAGATTTATACAGGAACCAACATCGAAAACTCTTCCTATGGATTAAGTATTTGTGCGGAGCGGACTGCACTCTTTAATGCAGTCAATAATGGAGAAGTGGATTTTTTAGCTATAGCGGTTTGCAGCAACGGCCCTGGATATGTTTACCCCTGCGGGGCCTGTTTGCAGGTGCTGGCTGAATTTGTCCCTGATTTACAGGTAATAGTCAGCAACGAAAAAGATGAATTTGAGCAATATCTTCTGAGTGACTTATTGCCGCAGGCTTTTAAGTTATCAACACAGGAGGGTTAATTTTTGAAGTCAGGATTTGTTAGTATAGTAGGTCGGCCCAACGTGGGTAAATCTACCTTGATAAACAAAATAATAGGAGAAAAAATCGCCATTGTTTCAGAAAAACCACAAACGACCAGAAACCGTTTACAGGGCATTCATACTTGTGCCGAGGGGCAGATTATATTTATAGATACTCCGGGTATTCACAAGCCAAGACATCTTCTGGGAGAATATATGGTGAACGTTTCTACCCGGAGCCTGCATGAAGTTGATCTAATTTATTATATTACTGATGTTACTCGAGCCTATGGAGGAGGAGAGGAGTTTATTATCAATCGTCTGCAGCAGTCCTCAGTCCCTATATTCCTGGTAGTTAATAAGATCGATCTAAGCAGTACTGATGAAATACAGGCCTTTATAAAGCCTTTCACTGCTCATATGAATTTCGCTGAAATAATAGCTATATCAGCTGCTCACGGCACCAACCTGCCTGATTTGCTGGACAAAACAATTGATTATCTTCCGGAAGGACCTTTGTATTACCCAGAGGATGATATGACCGACCAGCCGGTATCATTTATTGTAAGCGAGCTGATCCGGGAAAAGGCATTGATTCTTACCCGGGATGAGATACCACATTCACTGGCAGTTGATATTGAAGAATTCAAACAGCAAAATGGCGGCAAGGTTTATTTACGAGCAGTAATTTACACTGAACGTGATTCACAGAAGGGTATAGTGATTGGCAGGAACGGCCAGATGCTGAAGCAAATTGGTGAGCAGGCCCGTTCGGATATTGAGAGTTTTCTCGGTCAATCTGTTTATCTTGATTTATGGGTAAAAGTGAAGAAAAACTGGCGGGATAGCGAAAGTAATCTTAACCAGTTGGGGTATCGCTTATAAATAGGGAGAAAATACACTGTAAGCAGGAGTTGACAAGTATGCTGGCATCTTATCTGGACAGCACCAACCTTAAACCTGATTGTAGGAGAGAGGACATTATAACATTATGTGAACGAGCAGCCGAATTCAATATGGCTGCTGTTTGCATTAATCCCAGTCGAGTTTTGCTGGCCCATCAAATTCTAAGAGGCTCCCAGGTTGGTGTATGTACGGTGGTTGGATTCCCACTGGGGGCCACCGCTTCCCAGAATAAGCTGCGGGAGGCTGAACGGGCATTAATTGAAGGGGCCTGTGAACTTGATATGGTAATAAATATAGGTGCTGTAAAAGATCAGGACTTTCAAGCCCCAGCAGATGAAATTAGGAAGCTGCTGGAGCTGAGAAAAGATTATGAGTTTTTACTTAAGATTATCGTTGAAACTGCCTTGCTTTCAATAGGAGAGTTAAAACAGTTGACAGCTCTCATAGGAGACCTGGGAGCCGATTATATTAAAACTTCCACTGGATTTGCCAGCCGGGGAGTAAGTCTTGATGATCTCGCTATCATAAAGGGCTGTAAAAAACCTGAACTTAAAATAAAAGCCAGTGGAGGCATCAAAACGCTGGATTTTGCTTTGGAGCTTATAAATGCAGGTGCAGATAGAATTGGAAGCAGTAGTGCAGAAAGATTGATATCAGCATACCGGGCTATCCATTAATTATAAAACTAACCTTTCTCAATTGACTTTGACTCAGCTATCTTGCGCCCACTCGATCGATAAATGATACCATCCGGCTGCCACAAGAGCAACAATACCAGCGACCCTAATAGTGCAGTAACAAAGTGAATGCACATACCAGTTGTCCCGTAGCGGGGTAATACCCAGAGTGAAACGTCTTCGTGACTTCCAAATTGGTCATGGTAGTGCCCTTAGGGTGCAGCCTGTCGTTCGTCACCCTTCCTGCCTCAACCTTCGCCCGGTATCACCAGGAACCTGCGTCCAATTGCTCGCAAGTCTCAGAAGTTGTATTCTATAGTTATGTAATACTGCATCAGCCTTGGCGGTTGGAAAGAGTGATATTATGTACTATCAGAGCCGTTCCATTATATTAAAAACCAGTGATTTAAGAGAAGCAGACAAAATAGTAAGTATCTTTTCCGAAAAAGCAGGGAAAATAAGCGCAGTTGCCCGGGGCATTAAAAAACCTAAGAGCAGTCTGAGAGCATGTGTTCAACCATTCTGTCATTCACTGCTGTTCTTCAGCAGCGGGCGGGAACTGGACTTGATAACCCAGGGTAAACTGATTCAATTTTATGGCAATACCCGCGAAGATATACAAAGAATGCTTTATGCCGTATATATTATGGAACTGCTGGATAAATCGTTGATGGAGAGAATGCCTTTAAGTGATTTATACCTGTATACCCTGCAAGTATTAAATTATATTGATGAATGGGGTGTTAATCAACTTATAATCAGGTCTTTTGAACTCAAGTTATTAATATGTTTGGGCTATACACCTTTACTAAACCGTTGTATTAAATGCGGCAGTCCCACGGTATCATCTTTTAATATACCAGAAGGTGGTACAGTATGTGATGTTTGTCAGAAGGAATCTTCCTCCATTTACCCGCTAGCTGCTCCAACCCTGGCACTATTACGTCTGCTGCTGAATGCTAACATTAAAACCATCAGCCGGGTTAAAGCATCAACTCAAAATCTGCAGCAGTTAGAGGCCTTTCTGGAAGCTTACCTGGAATATCATCTGGAAAGAAGATTCAGCCTGAAAAGTACTATTAGAACTCTCAAGGATAGAATGATGCTTTAAATTAAGGGGAACCTGTCCCCGTTTTCCCTGCTGACATACTGAAATAGCCAAGGAGTGGGTATCAAAAGAAATGTCCCCGTGACACCTGGGACACAAATATTTAAAACAAGTTTTTAAAAGGGGGGCATTGTTTGGTTTTTTTAGGCTGCTATATGTAACAGGGGAAGATTTCATCAGTAATATGAAATAAATAGTATAGAAATGTCAATACTAATGCTAAATCTTATGCTTAATTGGCATTGACACGACCCGGGCCGGTTGATAAACTTATTTAAGAATTTCATAAATAAAGTGATGAAGAAGAGTAGTAAGAAAGAATATTCTCTCACAGAGAGCCGGGGGAGCTGGAAACCGGCAGAGATAAGTTTCTGAAGGCGTTTCGGAGCTGCCAGGAGGAAAGCCTTTATAGTTAGTAAAACCTGGATTTTTAAGGTGGGCATAAAAGCCAACCAGGGTGGAACCGCGGGTAATACCCGTCCCTGTACCGGGACGGGTATTTATATTTTCATGATTATGAGGAGGTAAATAAATGAATTTTCAAGAGATAATCCTGCGTCTGGAGAGTTTCTGGGGAAAACAGGGATGCATTATACAACAGCCCTATGACATGGAAAAGGGAGCTGGAACTATGAATCCGGCAACATTTCTGCGTTCACTGGGTCCTGAACCCTGGAATGTAGCTTATGTTGAACCTTCTCGCAGACCTACCGACGGAAGATATGGAGAGAATCCCAATCGTCTGCAGCATTACTATCAATATCAAGTAATACTCAAGCCATCTCCAGATAATGTTATCGACCTTTATCTTGATAGTTTGAAGGATCTGGGAATTGATCCGGATAAGCATGATATTCGACTGGTAGAAGATAATTGGGAATCTCCTACTCTGGGAGCATGGGGGCTGGGATGGGAAGTATGGCTGGATGGAATGGAGATTACCCAGTTTACCTATTTCCAGCAATGTGGAGGATTTGATTGTGTACCGGTGTGTGCTGAGATAACTTATGGACTGGAAAGAATAGCAATGTATATACAAAATAAAGAGAGTGTATATGATATCGATTGGGTGGAAGGCATTAGCTATGCAGATGTTCACCATCAGGGTGAAGTTGAGCATTCTCATTACAATTTCGAAGTAGCTGATGTGAGTACCTTAACCACCATGTTCAATCTTTGTGAGAAAGAAGCCTTGAGAGTAGCGGAACAACAGCTGGTACTTCCAGCCTATGATTTTGTATTGAAATGTTCCCACCTGTTTAACCTGCTGGATGCTCGAGGAGCAATCAGTGTTACGGAAAGAACCGGTTATATTGCCCGGGTAAGAAATCTGGCTAGAATTGTAGCCGGCAGGTATCTGGAACAGCGGAAAACGCTGGGGTACCCTCTATTAAAAGATGAAAACCGCCGTCGTGAATTTCTGGCTGATGAGGAGGTGCTGTAATGGCTAAAGACTTATTGTTTGAATTGGGGGTAGAGGAATTACCCTCTGCTTATATGGCCAAAGCTCTAAAAGATTTGGAAAATCTGGCCCGGAAAAAATTTACAGAAGCCCGTCTTAAGTATAGTGAATTGAAGGTTTATGGCACCCCGCGCCGATTAACCCTTTTTATCACTGCGATGGAAGAAATACAGCAGGATGCGATAATAGAGAATCGCGGCCCTAAAAAAGCTATAGCTATTGATAAACAAGGTAATCCCAGTTCTGCTGCCCAGGGTTTTGCCCGGGGACAGGGAGTCAGGGTGGAAGACCTGCTGGTAAAAGAGGTAGATGGCGTAGAATATATCTTTGCAGTGAAAAATGAGATCAGCCGACCGGCAGCCGATATACTGGCCGACGTAGTGAAGGAAATTGTTTATTCCATTGTATTTCCTAAATCAATGCGCTGGGCATATTATCAGACCCGTTTTGCCCGGCCGATAAGGTGGCTTTTGTTGCTTTTTGGAGATAAGGTTATAGACCTGGAGATAGAAAATATAAAATCAGGTAAAGTTACCTGGGGACACAGATTTCTGGGTCAGGGAGCGCTGGAAGTCAATAATGCGGAAGGATATTTCCAGGCTTTGCGAGAAAACTATGTCATCCTGGATCAGGAAGAGAGAAAAACTATGATTTGGAATCAGGTGCAGGATATAGCTCAAAATCAAGGCGGTAATGCCATGGAGGACCCTGAGTTGTTAGAAGAAATCACTTACCTGGTTGAATATCCACACGCTTTCTATGGTCAATTTTCCAAATCCTATCTGGAAGTGCCTCCGGAAGTATTAACTACCTCGATGATAGAACATCAGAGATATTTCCCTGTATACGATGCCGAAGGAGAGTTAATGGCTGGATTTATAGGGGTTAGGAATGGAACTGACTACTGTCTGGATATCGTCCGGGCTGGAAATGAAAGGGTTATTAAGGCACGTCTGGAGGATGCTCTCTTTTTCTGGAGAGAGGATACTAAAAAACCATTCCAGGATATGGCTCCGGGTCTCTCCAATGTGCTTTTCCATGAACGCCTGGGTACCATTATGGATAAAGTAAAACGTATTACAGAGCTGGCCTGTTATATTGGTCAAAAAACAGCCCTGAGCCAGGAGAGCAGGTTAGTAAGGGCGGCTTATTTATGCAAGGCAGACTTGATGAGCAGCATGGTCTATGAGTTTCCTGAACTGCAGGGGATCATGGGACGCTATTATGCTCAAATAAGTGGTGAAGAAGCAGAAGTGAGCCAGGCAGTATTTGAGCACTACTTACCACGATTTGCTGGGGATAACCTGCCAGAAACACCTACTGGAATAGTATTAAGCCTGAGTGAAAAAATTGATAATCTTATCGGATCCTATGCTATAGGTATAAAACCCAGTGGTTCACAAGACCCCTATGCGCTGCGCAGACAGGCACTGGGTATAGTAAATATCATAGTAAATAAGAATTTAAAGCTTAATCTACAAGATGTGCTGAGCAAATCTTACGCGGGATTCAACAGTATTAATCCGGAACAGGGCCTGGAAGATACAGTTAAAGAAGTAATTGATTTTATATTACAGCGTATGCGCGGAGTACTGATGGAAAAATCCATAGCATATGATGTTATTGATGCGGTATTTATGTCGGCAGCAGTTGATATAACTGATATATATAGTCGCGCAGTATGCTTGCAGCAGTTCAAGGCCATGCCTGAATTTGACGATCTGATGGTGGTATTTAATCGCTCCCATAACCTGTCCAGGAAATGGCAGTCTGAAGAAGTTCAATTTGATAAGCTGACCGATGTAAGCGAGATTAGCCTGTATAAGCAGGTTAATATGGTTCGGACAGAGGTACAGTCAGCTGTTCAGGCCGGTGAATACATTCTGGCTATGAAGACCATTGCCACATTAAGACCGGAGGTGGATAATTTCTTTGAGGCGGTTATGGTAATGGTTGACGATGAAGTATTGAAAAATGCCAGACTGGGATTATTGAGATCAATATCTGATCTATGTAGGTTTATAGCAGATTTTAGCAAGATCGTGCTATAAATGGATGCTTTTTTTAAACTATTAAACAGGATTTTTTCATTTGATATAGTATATATAATTAGTTAGGATATATAATTAGGGTAAAAGTTCGTAAAAAGTATAGCATAATTGGATGGTGTATTTTGTGGAACTGAACGAGAGGCAAGAGAAAATCCTGGAAATAGTAAAAGAATATGGACCTATAACCGGCGAAAAAATAGCCGATTTATTGTGTGTGACCAGAGCTGCTTTAAGACCTGATCTGGCAGTACTAACCATGTCAGGATTTCTGGAAGCCAAGCCGCGGGTAGGGTATACGTTCAAAACCGAAGCAGTAGATAATGAAATTAAGCGTATTTTAAATCAGTACCGGGTAGGGGATGTACAGTCTATGCCAGTGGTATTGAAAGAAAACTGCAGCATTTATGATGCCATAGTGACCTTATTTGTACAGGATACTGGAACCATCTTTATTATTGATGATCACAATTTCTTAACCGGGGTGGTATCCCGTAAAGATTTTTTGAAAACTACTCTGGGTCAGGCAGATATACATAAAATGCCAGTTAGTGTGATAATGACCCGTATGCCTAATATTGTCACTACTACTACTGATGAGACGGTAGTTGAAGCAGTAAAAAAAATAGTAGAACAAGAAATCGACAGCCTTCCCGTGGTAAAGTATCACCTGGATCAGGAAGGAGAGGAACACCCGGAGGTTGTCGGCAAACTCACCAAAACTAATATTGCCAGACTGTTTTTAGACCTGGCATCCAGACATAACGAAAGGGGGTAAATATTGGTGAATCATCTGCCGGGAGTCTTTATAGTCTCAGATTCCATTGGCGAAACTGCAGAGATGGTAGTAAGGGCTGCTGCCAGTCAGTTTAATTCCGGTGAAATGGAGATCAGACAGGTTCCCAACATATCCAATATTGAAACTATTGATGAAGTAATCCATCAAGCAGCAGCTAACAAATTCCTGGTAGCATATACTCTGGTCATAGATGAACTTGCACTTCACCTCAGAACTGAAGCTGAAAAATATGGGGTGATTTGTGTTGATATCCTGGGACCGTTGATTGCCGCATTTAATAATGTCAGTCATATAGAACCCAGAAGGGAACCAGGCTTGTTGCGAAAGGTTGATGAAATGTATTATCGCCGGATTGAGGCGGTAGAATTTGCAGTTCGTTACGACGACGGCAAAGATCCCAGGGGGATAGAACTTTCGGACATTGTCCTGGTTGGGGTATCTCGTACTTCAAAGACACCACTATCCATGTACCTGGCGCACAAACGTATTAAAGTAGCTAATGTTCCATTGGTGCCAGAGGTACAGCCTCCAGAGGAATTATTCACTGCTCAAAAGGGAAAAGTTATAGGTCTTACCATAAATCTGGATCAGCTAAACCAAATTCGAACTGAAAGACTTAAAACCCTGGGTTTAAAAGGCCAGGCCAATTACGCAAATCCGGAGAGAATTGGAGAAGAGCTTGAATTTGCACATAAAATAATGAAAAGACTAGGATGTCCGGTAATTGAAGTTACTAACCGCGCGGTAGAAGAGACCGCCAGCAAAATCCTGGAAATATACTATAGGAGGTTAAGTAATGTCTGACAGTAAGTATATATACTTATTCGAAGAAGGGGATGCCAAGATGCGCTCCTTATTGGGGGGGAAAGGAGCCAATCTAGCAGAGATGACACGCATTGGACTACCAGTTCCACCCGGGTTTACAATTAGTACCGAAGCCTGCAACGAATACCTTGCTGCAGACAGAAATTTTCCTGCTGGTATGTTGGACAAAGCATTTGAAGCTTTGAGTAAACTGGAAGAAAAAACGGGTAAAAAGTTTGGGGATAAAAATAATCCCCTGCTGGTATCAGTAAGATCTGGAGCAGCTGTATCGATGCCAGGTATGATGGATACAATACTGAACCTGGGTCTTAACGATGATTCGGTTCAGGGACTATCAGAACTAACCGGAGATGAGAGATTTGCCTATGACTGTTATCGCAGATTTATACAAATGTTCAGCAACGTGGTATTGGATATAGACCATACTAGATTTGATGACATTGTAGAAAAACATAAGAGTAAACTCAGAGTAATATTTGATTACGAAATACCTGCTATAGAATTGAAAGCTATCATTAGTGAATATAAGGTGCTGGTAGAAAAAGATAAAGGCTTTAAATTTCCACAGGAGGTTCAAGAGCAGATGATCATGGCCGTTAAGGCGGTTTTTGATTCCTGGAACAACCAGAGAGCCATTGTCTATCGGCGCATTAATAAAATAGATGACCACCTGGGTACGGCTGTAAACATACAATGTATGGCATTCGGAAATATGGGGCAAGATTGCGGAACGGGAGTCGCTTTCACCCGTAATCCTTCCACCGGGGAAAAAGAGCTTTACGGGGAATTCCTGGTAAACGCTCAGGGTGAAGATGTAGTAGCAGGTATAAGAACACCTACCCCGATCAGCAAACTTAAAGAGGAATTACCAGCAGTATATGAGCAGTTTATTGATACCTGTCAGAAACTGGAGAACCACTACCGTGATTTGCAGGATATCGAGTTCACAGTCGAAAAAGGAAAATTGTATATGCTGCAGACTCGTAACGGCAAAAGAACTGCCAGAGCTGCAGTTAAAACAGCTGTTGATATGGTTGAAGAAGGTATTATTGATATTCATGAAGCTATAATGAGGGTAGATGCCGAGCAGATTAACCAGCTGCTGCACCGACAGATTGATAGCAGTGCAGAGTTCAAACCGATTGCGGTAGGATTACCCGCATCTCCTGGAGCAGCCTGTGGCAAAGTGGTATTTGATGCTAATGCAGCTGAAAAACATGGCTCAGCTGGAGAAAAAGTGGTTCTGGTAAGAAGTGAAACTGCGCCAGATGATATACACGGTATTGTGCATGCCGAAGGAATTCTAACCTCACGAGGCGGAATGACTTCTCATGCGGCAGTTGTAGCCAGGGGGATGGGTAAGCCCTGCGTGTGTGGATGCGAAAGTATAAAGATAGATGCCGAGCAGAAATGTTTTAAGGTGGGAGATATTATAGTTTCAGAGGGTGATATAATAACCCTTGATGGCGCCACCGGAGGGGTTATGTTAGGCGAAGTTCCCATGATTGAACCTACTCTATCTGATGAGTTCGAAAAGCTTCTACAGTGGGCCAATGACATTAAAATGCTGTCGGTAAGAGCCAATGCCGACACACCAGAAGATGCTGCCAGAGCACGTGACTTTGGAGCGGAAGGAATTGGTCTGTGCAGAACTGAGCATATGTTTATGGCTCAGGAACGATTACCTGCGGTTCAAGAGATGATAATGGCCGAGTCCCTGGAAGACAGAGAAACAGCATTAGAGAAATTGCTCCCCTTCCAACGGGAAGATTTTTACGGCATTCTAAAGGCTATGTCTCCTCATCCAGTAACAATACGTCTGTTGGATCCACCTTTACATGAATTCCTTCCGGACAAGGAGTCGCTGATGCTGGAGATAGCAGAGCTTAAATTTAGAAATACCAGCCCCTCTGAGATATTCAAAAAAGAGGAACTGTTAAAAAAGATACATAACCTATCAGAAGCTAATCCCATGCTGGGACACCGCGGATGCCGCCTGGGTCTGACCTATCCTGAGATATATCGGATGCAGGTTAGGGCCATCTTTGAAGCCATTAGCAGACTCAAGGTAGAAAATATCAATACTTTTGCAGAAATAGAGATCCCGCTGGTCATTGATGTAGCCGAGTTTAACTTTTTGAAAAAGCATATTTTTGAAGTATATGAAGAAGTCAGGAAAGAGACCGGACAGGAACTTGATTTTGCCCTGGGAACCATGCTGGAGCTTCCCCGAGCCTGCATAATGGCGGACGAATTAGCAGGTGAAGCGGAATTCTTTTCTTTTGGAACTAACGATTTGACTCAGACCACTCTGGGATTCAGCCGGGATGACGCTGAAGGAAAATTCATACCGATATATCTGGAAAGAAAAATTATGAAGGACAATCCCTTTGCAGTACTCGACCGCAAAGGAGTGGGCAGCTTGATGATAATGGCCATAGAAAAAGCCAATTCCTCCAGACCCGGCATTTTAATGGGTATATGCGGTGAACATGGGGGAGAACCAAGCTCAATCGATTTCTGCCATCAAATAGGGCTTAATTATGTAAGTTGTTCACCATATAGGATTCCAATTGCCAGATTGGCGGCAGCCCAGGCTGCACTGAGAATCGGATAAGTAAGAGGTAAATACAACTCCATCCTCGCTAAACTATACGCCCATAAGCCGATAAGAGGCTTATGGGCGTCAGCTTATCACAAGCCGACAAGGCGCCAGACCGATGATCTTATTATGAGCGTCCCGACTTCGGGCCAACGTGGCCCGAAGTAAATTCCCCTCTCAATAACCATGAGATTTTTGACGCAAAATCGACCCGTATCACAAACGGTTTTTCAAGAATCTTTCCATGCTGCGGATTGCGCGGTTTATGGATTGACGCACATTCTTTTCGCTCACACCCTCGGCACGTGCAATTTCGGTTTTGCTCATGCCGAGTATGTAATGGACGTAAACCCTCCGGCCCTGTTTGTTGGGGAGCGATCGAGGGCGGCATGGAGGCGGTGAGAGCATCCCCAATTCCGTTATCAATCGTAAACATAGTATCCCCTTAATTTTTTATTGGTTAAATATTTACAGTCGGTTATTACATTCAAGGTGTCGCTTTCACGATTGCTTTCCTTCTTCCTATCAGCGCCATACTAAGAATAATGAGAAGTCCACCGACCCATTGTGCGCACTCTATTTTTTCCTTTAAAAGGAGCAGGGACAAAAGCATCGAAGTCAGGGGTATCATTCCTGAAAAAGCGGCGGTTGTGTAAGCATCGCAACGCTTCACCCCCTCATAAAAAAATACGAAAGCCAGCGCGGTCACAACTAAACCATACCAAACCAAAGCAAACCATTCTTTGCATCCGAGTACCGACATGGAGGCTAAGGGGTGTTCACAAAGCGCCAGAATGATGGACAAAATGAAAGCAATAGCGGACACCAGCAGGGTTTGCACCATTGGATGAAGCTGTACCGCCGATTCATCCCACGTTCTTGCCTTATGCCTTCTTGAAATGATATTGAAGGTAGATTCGCTTGCCGCAGCGCAAATAATAAGCACATTCCCTAAAACATGTTGAGCGGAAAACTGTGCAGATAAAATGTTGATTCCTTGCAACAAAATAATGCCCACGACAGTACAGCTAATTCCCAACGCCGTTGTGCCTGAAAAATGCTCTTTCAAAAAGAAGAAAGCCAGCAACGATGTGATAGCTGGCGTTGTGCCTGTTAATATTCCGGCCTCCACGGTACTTGTCAATTTCACGCCAAAAAGCAAGAAAGTGCGGAACAGAAAAATCCCAAAAATTGCTTGAAACAGAATCATTATCCAATCGCTCTTCGTCAGTATATGTATCGTCCGAATGGTTTTCGTTCCGTAGAACGGCAATAAACATACAAGCATGATTCCCAAGCTAACCGCCGTTATCATAAAATTGCTTAATTTCATTGCAAGAATATATCCTGTAATCACGGAAGTACCAGCTAACGAAAAAGCACCCAGTAGGTACATCTTCCCTTGAATATGTCTCATTCCAAACCTTCTTTTGATCATTGCATTCATTCCAAATCTTGCTATAATTATATCGTGACAACTGGACTTCCGTAAGGGCCAGTATTGCATCAATTATAGGGTGCCAGTTGGAAGGGGGTAGTTAGATGTGGGGAATCGTATTGCATGACAACAGCGAGGTTGGTTTGGCTCGCCAAATCTTCATGTCGCTAAAAGAGCATATTTTGACAGGTCAAATTCCGCAGGGAGAAGCCTTGCCATCTACAAGAAAACTTGCAAAGGGCTTGGGCGTTTCCCGTAATACAGTTTGCGACGCATACGATATGCTTTGGACGGAAGGCTTTATTGTCAGCCATCAGGGTGCGCCGTCACGTGTGGCTGACGGGCTTCAAATCCAAACCGTGCAGAATAGAGAAAAGGTACAAGAAACGGACAAAAGCCAGCCGGTTATCTTGTGGGATTTCAAAACAGGCCAGCCGGATTTATCGCTTTTTCCGTGGCAGGTATGGAATGGGATCATACGCGATGCGGCAGGCAGCCTATCCGCCCGACAACTGGAATACAGCGGGCCAAAAGGGTATGAACCGCTTTGCGAGGAAATTGCCCTTTGGCTTCTGCGTAGCAGGAGCATGGAAGTCGATCCGAAGGATGTATTTATTACATCAGGAGCGACACAAGCACTTCATTTGCTTGTAGACATTCTCTATAAAGAGGGCCGTGTCTTTGCTCTGGAAAGCCCTTCCCACCCAGGAATCCGCACAGTCATTTCCGATAAAGGATACCCCATACACTGGATGCCCGTTGACAGCAAGGGCGCGGATATGACCTCCCTCCAGGGCAAGAATATTTCGGCGGTTTATGTTACGCCTTCCCATCAGTTTCCGATGGGAGGGATTCTTCCGGCAACCCGTCGTGCGGCGCTGATACGTTTGGCAATGGAGAAGGATTTTTATGTCATTGAAGATGATTACGACAGCGAATTCCGCTATTGCGGCTCTCCCGTCAGTCCCATTTATTCGATGAATTCTTCCCATGTCGTCTATGTCGGAACTTTCAGCAAGGCGGTGTTTCCTGCCCTCCGGTTGGGCTTTGCGGTATTGCCAAAGCCGTTGCAGGCCAAATGGAGGCATTACCGCAATTACATGGATGTTCAGAATCCGATTCTGGAACAGGCGGCATTGGCCGAATTCCTGCGCAAGCGGAAAATGGACAAGCACGTCCAGCGTATGCGGCGAGTATATGGCGAAAAGAGGAATGCCTTATTAAAGTCTTTAGAGACGACGTTTGGCGATTCCGTATGCCCATGGGGGGATGCCTCCGGCCTGCATGTGGCGCTTCAATTTCCGGGCTTCGAGTTTGGGGGAAAGTTCATTTTAAGTTGCAAAAATTCAGGCATACGGGTATCTCCACTGACGCAATATTGCATTTCACGAAACGATCATAAGGATATGCTCCTCGTAGGCTATGGACACCTTAGTTCTGAGCAAATTCAAGAGGGTATTAAGGCGCTACACCAATTGATTGTAGGTTAATCGTATAAGGGTACGTTGCGATTATCCAAGACTATATAAAACTGGCACGGAACCATATGTGCACAAAACGGCAAGCAATGCGACTGTGGCCACAGCCGCGAATTTTTTACGTTTTGCCCTCCGGCCAAACCACGAAAAATTATGCTTGTTGGGTCTCATAAGAAGACAAGCCATAATAACCCAGACCTAACTTATTAAGCGTATTAGCTAAACATAATAATATATTCTGATAACAACAGTTATAAACAGCTTACTTCAGGGTCTGGCCGTTTGCCTGGTTTATCCCGCTGCAGATACAATGTTCATATGATCTTCCATATGGAGAAAGGAGTGGCTAGTATTTGCAGCAAAGAAAACGTAATAAAGTTACAGCAGGGTTAGTGGTGTTGCTTGTCTTAAGCACAGCACTAATATGTTTACCATCAGTCGGTGCAGGTTATGGCGAAGAGATCTTACAAAGGGGGTCCCATGGTGATAGTGTATACAGACTGCAGCAGGATTTGACCTCCCTGGGTTATGATACCTCTGGTATTGATGGTTGGTTTGGAATTCATACCTACAATGCAGTTAAAGAATTTCAATCTGAGCAGGGATTAAAAGTGGATGGTATACTAGGAACCGCAAGTATAAAAGCGCTCGAAAAATGTTTAGCGGGAAATACTGCCTATTATACTGTGAAATCTGGTGACACTTTAAGTGCAATAGCGAGCAGGTATAAAACAACGGTCAACTCAATAATGGCTGCTAATAACTTGAACTCATACATAATCTTAATCGGAGATACTTTGAAAATCCCATCCAACAATAATTGCGAGGTTTCAAGAAGTGTATCCCGCTATGGTAAGATGGCTGATTGGTGGACAGAAGCACAGTACATATTTTCACGTGGTAAAGTAGCAAAAATTACAGATATTGATACCGGGATAAGCTACTATACGATACGCAAAGCGGGAAGCAATCACGCAGACTGTCAGCCTTTAACCGCAGCCGATACTGCTAAAATGAAGCAAATTTATGGTGGACAATGGAGCTGGACTAGAAGGGCTGTCATTGTTGAAGTAGATGGAATTAAATTAGCTGCTTCCCAGAATTGCATGCCTCATGGAGGTCAATCAATTTATGATAATAATTTTCCAGGACATTATTGTATACACTTTTTAAACAGCAGGACTCATGGTACCAATAGAGTAGATGAGAATCATCAGGCTATGGTTTATAAAGCCGCCGGCTTATAATATGTTAATACTAAGATTAAATACAATAACTGACTCTGCTTCAGGCTGGAGTCAGTTATTGCACTTGTGTATACAGACATGTTTGGTTAAGTTAATAAAAAAGCAGTTTCTTTTCATCCGGATCATAATACATTTTCAGGGTTTTAACGTCCTGGGGAAGTTTTATGATCTCATGTTTTATAGAAAAAGACATACCTTCCTCCAGTCCACCTCCAATCTCGATCATACCTTCGCCGCGTGTACTTTTAAGCATTTGACTAAGGAATTTTCGCTCTTCGATCATGATATCCAATTCTTCCTGCAAATTCATATATTCGGGCAGCATCTCTTCCAGCAGGAACAGCGAACGTGCATCTTCCTTCCTGTTGCGAAGAGTCCGAATAGTTGAAGCAGACTGCTTTAGCTTATTTTCTAACCTGTCGATAATATGATTAAGTTCATGCATTCTTTCATAATATTGCTTTCTTTCAATACCTTCCACCCTTAAATCGAGTTGTCTGGAATTATTAATCCGGGATGCCTTGATTCTTGTTTTAGCAGATATTGTATTACTACCCAGAATACGTCCTCTACGCCCTTGTATCAGGACAGAATCACCAGCACTAGCATTACAGCGTACAATATATTCATTTATTACAATGGACTGGCCAGCTACTACCGTAGCTGCCTGAACAAACTTTGCTTCCACATTTTTGTGGGCTGTGACTAATGCTTTACCACGGCCTATAATTCCGTTCTTTACAAAAATCGATCCCTTGCGAGATTTGATTAGAGCGTTACCTACCCCACCACGAATATCAATATCATCATCAGCCTCAACCTTAAATCCGTCGTATACATTGCCAGTAATTAATACTTTCCCCATAAAATTAATGTTACCAATTGAAAAATCCACATCACCGGATACCTGGTATAACCTGCTGACATGCAGTTTATCATTAATCCATGATATGGCTCCGTCAATTTCTGCTTGCGCCTTATCCTGTATGATAATGACCCCCCGGCCTACTTTAAAGTTGATATTTTCTCCCGATTGAGCAGCTACTTCTTTTCCGTAAACATCAGTGCCAGGAGTTCCTTCAGTAGCAGGTTCTCGGACAGCTAGTATGTCGCCTGCATATACCGGTATAATCTGTCCCAGTTCATAATAATCGACTTTATCATTTGCAAGTAAAACAGGTTTAGGGGTAGGATTCTTTTCATAAAAATATTTTATACTTGCATTTTGGCCATTTACCGGATTAATGCCTCTAGCAGCTATAGTAGGGATGTCAGGATTATTTAAAGCTTTTTCAATCTCCTGGGTATCGATTCCAAATACTATTCCCTGGTTCCCAAGCTCAGTAATTATATCATTTACCGAGGTTCTGACATAGGATCTGGATTCTACAGTTAAAATCACCAGCATATTATCTTCAGTCACTTCTATTATCAGGGGCAATATTTCATCAGTTTCTTCTGACAATAGATCTTTATCTAAATCTGATTCAAGTTTAATCTCCATTTCCAATTCTCCTTCGGCCAGGTCCTGAATAGATTTACATGATAGGCGGATACCCATCAAGGATAATTCTCTTTCGATGTGTGTGAAGTCCAATTTTTTGAGTAGTTTAATATACCTTCCATCTGGTCTGTCGATAAGTTTCAGGTTGCTCATGGAGTTTCTCCCATCTTTATTAGTAAAACCTTATTTAAGTGGTTAGTCTGCTCGAAAGTGCAGGAATAGCAGTTTAAGTATTTAATCTAAAGCATAAATTATACTATATATACTGTTTCGTATAATTAAGACATAAAATTTATGTCTATAAAATAAAGGATTACATATTTATTTGTAGTATTAAGAATATATAGTTGGGGGTGGACGTATGACAGAGCTAAATGTAATAGCTATAAATGGAAGCCCGAATGAAAAAGGCAATACTGCCTATTTATTACAAGAGGCTCTTAATGAGTGTAAGAATATGGGTGCCATTACTCAAATTATTAGCTGCCAGCAGATGATTAAAAGGCACAAAATGCCTTTTTGCATTGCTTGTTCATCTCCCTGTTTGGGTAAATGTTATGAAAGTTCTGAACTTGAAAAAGCATTCAAAGCCATTTCCATGGCCGATGGATTGATAGTTGGGAGTCCGGTATATTTTGGCACAGTTACTGCACAATTGAAGGCAGTCTGGGATAAAGGAAGAAAAATAAGAAGTGAAAAAAAATTAATGAATGTAGTTGGAGGAGCAATCGCGGTAGGAGCAGCAAGATTCGGAGGCCAGGAAACAACTATGAGAGCTATACAGGATATGTTTCTGGCACAGGGAATGCTAGTGGTAGGGGATGGGTACTACCTGGATGACTGTGGTCATCTGGGGGCAGCAGGTCAGAACCCGGCCTGGGAAGATGAGAATGCTGTAGAAAGAGCCCGCATATTGGGAAAACGAATATTTGAAGTTGCCATGGCTACCGCTTATTTGAGAAGACGATGAAGGATGCCGGATAAAAACAAAACTCCGCTGTAATCCTTGGTCGGGGGACTAAGGATTTTTATATTAATAAGACAATAGCCATAAAAGAAGATTAATAATAAATCAAAACTAATTCAGAGGCCTGGTTAGAGAGGTGAGCAGGTATGAGCATCAGGGAAGAAATAGAAAAACGAGAAAAAGAGATGTTAGCTGCCCATGCCACTCTGGCAATAAACTCCAGAGGCAGAGATAGGGAGGAAGAACCAGATCCAATCCGCTCATGTTTTATGGTCGACCGGGATCGGGTGGTACATTCAAAATCCTTCAGGCGATTAAAACATAAGACCCAGGTTTTCATTGCCCCTCCGGGTGATCATTACAGAAGCAGGTTGACACATACCCTGGAAGTCAATCAGATCGCTAAAACTATCGGGGCAGGCCTGAACTTGAACATAGATTTAATAGAAGCCATAGCGCTGGCCCATGACCTGGGACATACACCATTTGCCCATGCCGGAGAACAAATACTGGATAGTTTACTCGCTTCTGGTTTCCGGCACAACGAGAACAGCATCCGGGTCTTAACCAGGATAGAACAGCACCGGACCGGAAGAGGCCTGAATTTATCCTGGGAAGTACTGGATGGGGTGATTCATCATAGTGGATACGATTCCAGTGATAAGATGGCGGCTACCCTGGAAGGACAGGTAATAAGGCTGAGTGATAAAATTGCTTATGTTCAGCATGATATAGATGACTCGATACGGGCAGGACTGCTGTCCTGGGAAGATATCCCCAGGGGTTACCTGGATGTATTAGGATATACCCACAGTAAAAGAATAGCCACTCTTGTAAATGATACGATTATACATACCCGATCACTGATGGAGAAAAAAAAGCAAGTGGCAGTTAAACCATCTCCGAAGATAGACCAGGCTTTGAAAGGACTTCGGAAATATATGTTTGATTTTATTTACAATGGTCCAGTTTGTCAGGCTGAACGCTCTCGGGCAGGTTTTATTATCGAGCATTTGTTTAAGTACTATAAGGAAAACCCCCGGAAAATGACAGCAGTGTATCTGGAGATAGCTGAAGAAGAAGGATTAGATCAGGCAGTCGCAGACTACATTTCGGGAATGAGTGACGAATACTGTATTTCATCTTTTCTTGATATATATGTACCGCGCTCGCTGGTACCAGAGGCCAGAAAATCCTGGGAGCTTGGTTTGAAAATTGATAAAAAGCAAAATAATTAGATAAAATTCGCATAATTAAAAGGAATTCTATTTAAAAAGTAGAATAGTAGGTGGAGATAATTGACTAGATATTATGATGATCAAATATTAAACGACATAATGAATAGATTGGACATGGTAGATATAGTATCAGAAAGTGTGAAGCTCACCAGAAAAGGTACTCGATACTGGGGTTTGTGTCCATTTCATGAGGAAAAAACCTCATCCTTTTCAATAACACCGGATAAAAACCTGTTTTATTGTTTTGGGTGCCATGCTGGAGGCAATATATTTACGTACATCATGAAGCGGGATGGAGTTGAATTTGCAGAAGCAGTGGAGATGCTTGCCAGTCGGGCAGGAGTCCATCTCACAGTGTCAGGCAAGAACCAAAAGGCTGACCGGATTAGAAAGAGTGTGCTCGAGATTAACCAGGCCGCCGCACAGTATTATCATAAATCTCTGCTGTCGAATCAACTGGCCATTGATTACATGATGAAACGCGGAATAAACCAGCAGACGATTGAAGAATTTAAAATAGGATATGCTGTTGATGCTTGGAATCATCTGGAAGAATACCTGTTGAAAAAAGGGTATTCTGAACAGTATCTTAAAATATCAGGATTGATCAAACGAAGCAGTACCGATAGGTATTATGATCTATTTAGGAATCGAATAGTATTTCCGATCAGCCAGTACAGTGGAGAAATTATCGGATTTGGAGGCCGGGTAATCGACGAGGGTATGCCCAAGTATTTGAATACTCCAGAGACCGAACTATATTCCAAAAGGAAAAATCTTTACGGTTTATATCAGGCTAGAGAAGCAGTCCGCAAAGAAAATGAGGTGCTGCTGGTAGAAGGCTACATGGACTGTATTAAAATTCATCAGAATGGGATAAAAAATTGCGTAGCTTCCCTGGGTACTGCCTTCACCAGTGAACAGGCTGTCCTGTTAAGGCGTTATGCCGAAAAAGTAATAATTCTATATGATGGTGATGAGGCTGGACAGAGGGAGACAATGCGGGCCATAGATATTCTTCGAGATCAGGAACTGAATGTTGAAGTGGTTACCCTGCCGGGAGGTAAGGACCCGGACGAGTACTTGGAATTGTATAGAAAAGAGGAATTTTTGCATTATATAAAGAATAATAAAGTAACTTACCTGGAATTTAAAATAAATCGATATATAAACCAGGAAAAACAGATGAGTCTCGAGGGACAGAAGAAAATCATAAGTGCAGTAAAAAGTGATATCAATCAATTAACAAGTGAAATTGAAAAAGATTATTATGTAAAGACTCTAGCTAAAAAATTACGACTGGAAGAAAATATCGTTTACCGTGAAATAAGCTCAAAAAACAGGGATAATCGACCTATTGAGGAGAATAAAAGTAAAAAATATAGGGATAATATTGAATACGGCAATTATAGCTTAGAAGAGAAAATATTGGTATCCATGCTTAGAAACGAGCAGGTTTTCAGCAAAGTTAAATCCTCGATAGGGATTAAATTTTTTACTAAACCAGAATATCAAGAATTTATTATCCAGTATGATTTAATGCAGAACCTGAAGCAAATGACTGACAAGGCTGATGAAGAAATGATGCCGATTATTGCCAGGATTGAATTCATGCTGGAAGATATCGGCGAAATTGATGATATAGCAGTAAATAACTTTATTCGCAGGGTTGTTGTGATGAAGGCTAAAAAGCGCCAGCGAACAATATACCATAAGCTAAATACCCTTACTACCGAAGGTGATTTTAATAGTTTAATGAAGTTTATTCTCGAAATGGACACCATCCTTAATAAAACCCGGGAAGGGGGGATATAGATGAAAGTGGATGGAAAACTTGCTGAGGCAATAACTGTTATAGCTGAAAAAGGCAAGAAGAAGAAAAATTTGTCCTATGAGGAAATTATAGATGAGCTGCAGGGCTTCAGCCTGGACTCTGACCACATAGACGATATTTTGGAACATTTACAGACCATGGGCATAGCTATAGGCAGTGAGAGTGAGATTGAAGGAGAAGACGATGTAGAGCAGGAAACCCTGGAAACTGCAGATGTAGTTATACCCGATGGTATAGAAATAGATGATCCGGTTCGTATGTACCTCAAGGAAATTGGCAGGGTAAGGCTTCTCACAGCAGAAGAGGAGATAGATCTGGCCTTGAGGATTGAACTAGGTGAAGAGGAAGCAAAAAGGCAGTTGGTTGAGGCTAACCTGAGATTGGTCGTCAGCATAGCTAAAAGGTATGTTGGGAGAGGTATGCTGTTTTTGGACTTGATCCAGGAAGGGAATCTTGGTCTTATGAAGGCAGTGGAAAAGTTTGATTACCGGAAAGGATTCAAATTCAGTACATATGCTACCTGGTGGATCAGGCAGGCTATAACCAGGGCCATAGCAGATCAGGCTCGTACTATCAGGATACCTGTGCATATGGTTGAAACTATTAACAAGTTGTCCCGGGTGCAGAGGAATCTGCTGCAGATTTTGGGCAGGGAACCTACGCCGATCGAGGTGGCAGAAGAAATGGACATTCCGGTGGATAGGGTTATTGAAATAATGAAAGTAGCTCAGGAGCCGGTATCTCTGGAGACTCCTATTGGAGAAGAAGATGACAGCCATCTGGGCGATTTTATTACCGACGAAGATGCAGAGTCACCGGAAGAATCAGCATCATTTGTATTATTGCGGGAACATCTGGATGGAATCTTGAATACCTTGACCGAAAGGGAGGAAAAAGTCCTGAGATTAAGATTTGGTCTGGATGACGGAAGGCCTAGAACCCTGGAGGAGGTAGGGCAGGAGTTTGGCGTTACCAGAGAAAGGATTAGACAGATCGAAGCCAAGGCCTTGCGTAAACTAAGGCATCCATCACGTAGTAAGAAACTTAAAGACTATATAGAATAAAGCGATAGAAATATCAAAATCGTATTGACAATGACCTATAATAAATAATATAATGAATCTCGTTGAGACGGTCCTCGATAGCTCAACGGTAGAGCATCCGGCTGTTAACCGGAGGGTTGTAGGTTCGAATCCTACTCGGGGAGCCATTGAAATCCAGGCGGTAACCCAGAAGAGTTACCGCTTTTTGATTAAATATATTATCATATACAGCTATTGGATTGGATGGGAAATAGTAGAAGTGGGTATATTGCCGGGATTCAGGTTCCAGCGATAATCAATTAAAAGAAATATTGTTTTGCTATTGACCTTTGTACAGAATTTTTATATACTAACTGTTGCGGGGTTACCGCAGTAACCAGGGCCTATAGCTCAGTTGGTAGAGCCACCGGCTCATAACCGGTTGGTCCCAGGTTCGAGTCCTGGTAGGCCCACCATATCTGATATCAGAAGTCTAAAGTTGAAAAAGAGTTTTGAAGTCAGATCAACAGGGTCAGATATCGGAAACAGGATATAAGACCAAGCAGAAATTATCGCAGTCAAATCCCTGCTCTCAATCATCCGATGTCCAAATCCGATTTCCGTTAAGGCCCCTTGGTCAAGCGGTTAAGACACCGGCCTTTCACGCCGGTAACAGGGGTTCGAGTCCCCTAGGGGTCACCATAAGGGCGATTAGCTCAGCTGGGAGAGCGCCTGCCTTACAAGCAGGATGTCGGCGGTTCGAGCCCGTCATCGCCCACCATAGAATAATAGAGGGTTCCAGAGTTTTTATTTTAAGCTCCGGAACCCTTTTTTCTGCTTACTATAGAGAGGTTTGCACAAAAAAGGCCTTTTGTATCCTAACGTTTAAGTGCTAAACTAACATGGATACGGCTCCAGTAGTTATTAAACCAGATTGTGAATCGGATAAGAAATAATTAGAGCAACAATTAGAAAAACTGCTGCCAGCCTGTGCAGAGTCTGATTAAATAGCGACGGTTGGTATTTTTGCTGGAAAGGGGTTTAGCTTTGCTATCTTACCTGTACAATCAGATTAAGATGTATTGCCGGAAAAAAAGAACTCATACAGATTCTAAAAATAGTTGTCCCAACGACTATATGTTGAAAGGGAGCGAAGAATCCCTGTTGCTGGTAGAAGGATTGAGATCTGGCTATAAAGAAAAATTATCTGTTATTACCGATTTTTCCTGCTATGTAAAAGCCGGTGAAATAGTTGGCCTGATTGGTGCCAATGGAGCAGGAAAGTCTACCACCATCAAAGCTATTATGGGTCTGCTGCCCCGCTACCAGGGAGATGTTAAAATACCATTCCGAGAGCACGGGGGCTATGCTTATATACCAGAATTGCCTGCGCTTTATGAAGAGCTAACCCTGCAGGAGCATTTAGAGATCGCTGCTATGGCGTCTAACATGAATATGGAAGTATTCAAAATACGAACTAAAACATTATTGCATAAGTTCAGTATGTTCGAGCAAAGATATGCATATCCGGGAACATTTTCCAAGGGAATGAGGCAAAAGCTAATGATTTTATGTGCATTTCTTATCGAACCTAGTCTTTATTTAATTGATGAACCTTTTAATGGTTTGGACCCACGAGCAACCAGGGAACTCTTGAATTCTTTGGTTGAAGAAAAAAAGCGCGGAGTCGGGGTTTTACTTAGTACTCATGTTCTGGATGTAGCTGAGCGTATATGCGACCGTTTCATTGTAATGGATAAGGGCAAAATAATAGCTGAAGGTAATCTAAAGGAACTCCAGTCTATTTGCAGCATGCCGGGCAGGGCATTGTTCGAACTCTATGACGAGTTGTTGGGAGGGTGAATCCAGGTTGGAGATCAACAGGTTTCTATTCAAGCAACGTATTAGCTATCGTTGGAGATTAGTAAAAGATTTTACCGAAATAGTGATTGATTTCTGGGTGGGATTATACATATTGATTCCAGCTTTATTGTTCATATTATCGTGGTATCGGGACTTATTTCAAAGCCTTCCAAGCTGGTTTCTTCTCGAATTTCAACCTTTATTGATAGTACTGATAGGAACAGCTGCAATCTGGGGAATGCCCAGAACGTATTTAAGCAAGGCAGATTTAGTATTTCTTTTCCATAAACAAGATGTATTCAAACGGCTATATGAAAATGGTCTGATGTTCAGTATTCTATTGTTATGTTTGAAGACCGTTATAGTGTTAATATTTGTATACCCCTTTTTTCTTCATATAGAACAGCTTACCACAGCAAACTGGATTATAATCGGCGGGTGGACATTATTGATCAATATTGTATTCTCGTTGATTAATTGGCTAATGCTCCTGCGTCTTTCTTCACTGGCTCGATGGTTATTTAGGGCAGTAGAAATGACTATCTTTCTTTACTTATGGTCGGGAGTCGTAGTGCCATATATACGTGCTGGGGAAACATTCTATTTAATACTGAGTGGGATAATATGGCCCCTGGTTCTGATATTATCTGCCAGGTTCCTGCCAATAAGAGATTGGGAGTTGGTGGCTGAATGGGAACAGTATCAGAATGCCTGGATTTTACGTCTAATTCCCGGGAATCGGGATGGCAGTGGCAGAATTCCAGGAAAAAAGGCTCAAGCAGGTTTACTGTCCAGAGGTCGATTGGGATTTAATTTTCGGAGTGAAAATGCTCTGACCTATTTTTTCGTCAAGTATCTATTACGGAAAAGAGGATTAAAAACAGAGCTCACAATGTTTTATATCATGGCTTTTTCATTTGCTATACTATCTGTACCATTATGGTTTAAACTGTTGTTTCTCACTGCAATCGTGGTGGCCTGTACATTTTGGATGGAAATAAGCTGGAATGAAAATAGTACCAATATTTTTCTGCGCATGCTCCCCCTGGATTTCCAGGATATAAGTAAGGGCATCAGCAGCTCCATCCAAATTACGCTGTCTCCTCTGGTGGTTACTGCACTGGCAGGATCTGCTTTCTCCAGCGCTAGCTGGAATGAAACCGTACTAATAGCACTTGTGATATTGCTACTAATTTTGATCTTACCAGTTTATTCAGGAAGTAAACTGGCCCACTTGCACTTCCAAAGTTCCGTTGCTTAAGACTAAATTTTTGAAGGCGTAAATAAACAGGATGTCATTTTAATCTCTTTAGTTAAGTAAATAAACTGAGTCTGGATCATCCTGCAGAATTATTCTTTGTGTGGCGAAGTGTATATTGTGTACTTATCACCTTTGATACTGTTAAAATAATAGATATAGTGATTATTATTCTCTCTGCTGTAAATCACATTACAGCGGAGTGGCTATCTAAAAGGGGAGAATTTTATGGCAAGTTTTGAAGCGAATGAATTGGAAGTAAAAATGCTGCCTGATTTGACTGCTATGGCAGAAGATAACAGTTTTATAGATCCTGAATTATACCAGAAATTCATGGTTAAACGGGGATTGAGGGATATAGATGGATGGGGCGTGCTGGTAGGTCTGACTGAGATTGGTGAAGTGCATTCTTACATTACAGATGAAAATGAGATAGTTCCAGTTCCCGGGCGGTTGATATATAGGGGAATAGACATCAATGAAATTGTGAACGGGTTCTTATCCGAAGATCGTTTTGGTTTTGAGGAAAGCTGTTATTTGTTGCTGTTTGGCCAGCTGCCCCAGAGAGAACAGCTGGATAATTTTAAGCAGCTGCTGGCCGCTTATCAAAATCTGCCGGAATATTTTGTTACAGATATGATCCTGAAAGCACCCAGTAAAGATATGATGGTGGTACTGGCCAGGAGCGTCCTGGCTTTATACAGCTTTGATGACCGGGCGGATGATACCTCGATTGGGAACGTACTCAGACAGTGTCTGCAATTAATAGCATGTTTCCCGCTGCTGGCAGTTTATGGCTATCAGGCCTATTCTCATTACCATGGCAATAACAGCTTGTATATACACAGTCCCCGGCCGGACTTGAGCGTGGCAGAAAACATACTGCATATGCTGCGGCCCAACAGTAAATATACCCGATTAGAGGCAACTCTGCTGGATCTTGCCCTGGTGCTGCATGCTGAGCATGGAGGAGGTAATAATTCCTCCTTTGTAACTCATGTGGTAACTTCATCAGGTACCGATACTTACTCAGTAATAGCTGCAGCCCTGGGATCGTTAAAAGGTCCCCGGCATGGAGGAGCCAACCATAAAGTGGTACAGATGATGGCAGATATCAAGCAGCAGGTTAAAGACTGGGAAGATGACGAAGAAATTGCATCCTACCTGTCAAGGGTTATAAATAAAGAGACTTTCGATAAAACTGGCAAGATTTACGGCATTGGCCACGCAGTTTACTCCATATCAGATCCCCGGGCAGTTATCCTGAAATGCCAGGCAGCTAAACTGGCTAGTGAAAAGGGACTTGAAAGTGAGTTCCGTCTTTACGAAAAGGTAGAAAAACTGGCCCCGGAAGTTATTGGGCAGATGCGTCAAATCTACAAAGGGGTAAGCGCCAATGTGGATTTTTACTCAGGATTTGTTTATAGTATGCTGAAGATTCCACCGGAATTATATACCCCGATCTTTGCTATAGCCAGGATTGCAGGATGGAGCGCGCATCGAATTGAGGAAATAGTAAACACCGGAAAAATAATCAGACCAGCTTACAAGAGCGTGGCTCAAAGGCGGCCATACATCGCTTTGGATGAACGGTGATTGTGTTCAATGATTTTGACTCCTGATTTCCTGGCGGGGAGATTGAATGAACTTACGAATAAGAAGAACCGGTGTTTTTACCTGTACAGGAAGGCCTCAAGAGGCGCTATAAAGCATTTCACTCGCTAATGCACCTGGTTCCATTCTAGCTTATATATTTTCCATTTGTTCCCATCGTATTGGCAGAATACCTGATAGAGATATTTTGTATTTTCCCCATAATAATCTTCAAAATAGCGCTGGAACATAACATGATCAGTATCGATAAATTGGGTGCTGATCTTGTTGGGGTTTTCTGATACCAGCACTGGAAGGCCATCTGTGGGCAGTATCTGTAATTTATTATTATCCGGGTTATAGAAAGTATAGGCATTGGTAACCGCCGCCGCAAGCTCCTCATCAAAAGCCTGCGAAAAATAGGCCAGTGCTTCCTCATAAGTATCAGCATGACGGGAAACAGTAAAATTACCGGCTGGATAGGAATCATTGAAAAAAGCCAGGTACAGCTCAAAGTCGTTTATCATGTCACCCCAGGCCTGATCATATTTCTTGGTATCTGCAGTTTCCTGCAGGCTCTCTTTTCCGCTTACATAAGAATAACCACAGCCTAAAATTAGCAGAAGAATCAGAAATATAGCACAATGCTTAAACACGGTTATAACACCCCCCATAAACGCAATAGTATAGAATGATTATAATCTATTGGAAATTATTAACAAATAAATATTGATCGAATCCTTAACAAATTTTCCATCATAAAGTGAGTAAATTATCAAATTTTAAAAATAGTGTAATAATTTATTAAAAATTGAAGTCTGGCAGGGTTGCATAGGTTTATTAACCAGACTAAATTATTCCACAGCTGATAGTAAGATATGAATTAACACGCAATTTGATAACTCCTAATAGTAATATATGGGCGTTATCCCTGCATAATTGCTTGAATTTATCTGTATAGACTAGGTACTTCTCCAAGCCGATTCTTATGTTCAGGATATATATAACATATTGGGATAGACTATATACTAGTCAATTTTTATACCAGGTTAAAGACCTCTTGAAAGAAGACTGGTATTGGTTAATCTTGATGAACCCGGTACAGGTGAAGGGTCATACTATCAGAAGAAGGAGAAGATAGAATTGGTGAGGATCAGTAATTTTCAACTGTACTGTATCTTGATTGTATTTCTGACCCCCCTGGCTTTTCTTCAAACTCCACAAATACTTACTGCTCTTCTGCAGCAGAATGGCTGGATGGCAGCTGTCATGACTATTATTCCCGGATATATGATGATATTTGTCTTTAACCATATACTAAGGAAAAGCCAGAACCCTTTCCCCCAGTTAATAACTGAGCATCTGGGCACTTTCCTGGGTAAAGGGATAGGATTTTTATATATCCTGTTTTTTGTCTTTCTAACCAGTTATACCCTGCGTTTTTTTACCGATTTTATAGAAACTAATGTGCTTCCCGGAACCCCCATAAGTATTCACATCGGGGTCTTGATTTTGGCCCTGGTTATAGGAATTAAGTCAGGTATAGGCAGCCTGGCCCGCCTGCACGAGATTATAGCAATAATAGGCGTGCCTTTTGCCGTAATTATGGTTGGTATAATAGTAGGGCAGCAGGGCAGTGTGGAAAAACTTCTGCCGCTGGGGCACCTGGACTACCAGGATTTTGCCCTGGCCATAGGTGGTACTATGTTTGTCGTCTGCAAACTATTTATTATCTTAACCTTCGGATTCTGGTGTGAAGACAAGAGTAAAGCTTTTTCAATCATGGCTAAAGCTTTATGGACTTACATCATAGTTATCGTATTTACTACCCTGGCGATCATCATGACTTTCGGCGGTATTATTCCCTCGGTTCTGATTTTCCCTACATTTAGCATGATTACCCTGGTTAATATAGGTGATTTCATTCAAAATATTGATATAATTTTCATTGGCGTATGGATACTGGGTATATATGGTGTTACAGTTATATCCTGGTTTATGGCCTGTTATTGTACTCAAGTTTTATTAAATCTGCATGATTATAAATTTCTGGCCGCTGCCAGTTCGCTGGTCATTGGAATAGTCTCGATTCTCATCAGCGCCAATATTCTTGAACTGTTAGTGGTCACCCGGATACTAATGCCGGTAATTCAAGGCCTGTTTTTCATAATAATTCCGCTGCTCATACTCCTGGCTATTCTGCTTAAATCTTACCCTGCTGGTAATCCGGTCTTAAATAAACAGAACAATCAGAGGGGAAATACAGCATAATTGCTTCCTGGTGCTGAATTAGTGAAGTGCCTGTTTGCATAGATTTATCGGGTGCTGTAAAAACTATGGGGGATAATATCAGCCTTCCGGGAAAGGGGTGATACCTTGCGATACATAAAAAATAAAGAAAATTCGTCCAAACCAGAGCAGCCCCAGGAAATTATCAAGACCGATATTTCTTCCTCTCTGGACGAAAACCGTGAACAGCTGGATATCTTATTTCAAGCATGTTCAGATATGGTGATCAGAGAGTTTAGTTTTGGCAGCCCGGAGACCCGGGGGTTGTTGCTCTATTATGATGGACTGGTTAATAAAGACGAAATAGAACAGAATATTCTGCGCCCTCTGCTTCTGGGCATAGACATGGTTGAAGGTAAAGAAGAATTCGATCAAAAAGATGTTTTTCAGGAAGCAAAGAATAAAATAATCTCCACCGCAGAAATCAAAGCGGCTAAAACCTGGGATGACTTAAGTCACCATGTAAGCTCCGGGGATAGCGTGTTATTAATTGACGGTTACGCAGATGGGATCATTGCTGGTACCAGGAGCTGGCAGACCAGGAGTATCGCAACTCCTGAAAATGAGGTAGTTATTTTTGGTCCTAAAGAGGGTTTTAATGAAACGCTGAGATTTAATACTGCTCAAATTCGCAGAAGGCTCAAATCCAGCAACTTTAAAATTGAAACTTTTGTCCTGGGGAGAATAACCAAAACTGATGTTATCATGTGCTATATCCAAAATATAGCACCTGCTTCCTTGATAGAAGAAATTAAAAAACGCATAAATGAAATCGATATTGATGGAGTATTGGATACCAACTATATTAAAGAATTCATTATTGACGATAATAAGACTCTCTTCTCCCAGGTTACGCATACCGAAAGGCCGGACCGAGTATGCGGCCATTTGCTGGAAGGAAGAATATGCATTATGGTGGATGGCTCGCCCATGGCCTTAATTGTGCCTATCAGTTTCAGCGAGTTTATTTCTTCGCCCGATGATTATTACACCTATTATATCCCGGCTTCTCTAATTCGCTTATTGCGTTTTACCGCCTTTTGGATGTCTCTGCTGCTGCCCTCTCTCTACGTAGCGGTTATAAGCTACCATCATGAAATGATACCAACGGCCTTGCTCTTAACTATAGCCGCCAGCCGGGAAGGGGTTCCTTTTCCCTCATTTGTTGAAGCATTTTTGTTAGAGGCCATGTTTGAAATGCTGCGAGAGGCTGGTATTCGGCTGCCGCGAGCCGTTGGCCCCGCGGTCAGTATAGTGGGAGCGTTAATTATAGGTGATGCTGCGGTTAGAGCTGGTCTGGTGTCTACACCAATGGTAGTAATAGTGGCCGCTACAGGTATAGCCTCTTTCGTATCGCCTTCTTACAACGCATCATTAATAGTTCGTATTCTGAGGTTTGGTTTCCTGGCTGCATCAGCTATGCTGGGATTCCTGGGTATTATGATTGTACTGGTCATAATGCTGGTGAAAATGGTCTCCATGAGCTCGTTCGGAGTCCCCTATCTGGCTCCCCTGGCTCCTTTAGATCTTTCCCAGATTACTGATATTATGGTAAGACGTCCCTGGTTTCTAAACCGCCGCCGTCCCTATCTGGAAGGAATGCAAAACCAGACCCGCCAGGGAGGGGGAAAGGATGAAGCTACTTGATGCGACCATTAGGCCGGATAATTATCATTATAATATTACTGGCAACAGCAGCAGGCTGTCAGGTCCAGGAGTTAAATAATTCAGCTGTAGTCTCGGGTATGGGAGTGGAGCTGGACAATGAACAACAAATCCGGCTTTCATTGCAGATGGCCAGTCCCACTGTTCCCGGGCAGAGCTCAGGTGATTCGGAGCCTGCCTTTAAGGTAGTATCGGAAACAGGCCGCTCCTTCACAGAAAGCCTGAAGAAAATGGTGCTTTCTTTTCCCCGCGACCCTATATTGTCTCAGTCCAATTTACTCATCCTGGGCGAGAATCTGGCCAGTACCGACCTGGCCTGGATAGCTGATGTCAGCCTGCGGAATCCTGAAATCAGGAAAAGCGCAGGTGTCGTGGTAGCCAGGGATGCCAGTCCGGAAGATATACTTAACACCGAAGTCCTGCTGGAGTCTTTATCGGCAGTGGCTATAAACAAATTGTTAGAAAACCAGGAAACTCAGGTTGGAATCTATCAAGAGGTTACTTACGACCAGTTTCTCAACAACCTCGCCGAACCCGGAGTTGAGCCGGCAGCCCCTCAGGTTAGCCTGTTTGACAGTCTAAATGGCAAAGCTATTAAATTAAACGGCACTGCAGTCTTTAAAGGAAGAAAGATGGTAGGAGAGTTAAACGCCAGAGAAAGCAGGGGATTTCGTCTAATTAATCCCGGCCGTATACAGGGAGGCCTGATACATATACCTTCACCCTTCGGGAACCAGGGAACAGTTGGTATAGAAATGATAAGATCACAGACCAAAGTGGAACCGACAATATCTGATGGCCAGATAGTTATGAAGATTGAATTTGCAGGTGAAGGGAATTACTATGAACAGACCAGCTCAGAAGATATTTTAAAACTGGATAATATACCGATACTGGAGAAGCTAACCGAAAATAGAATTAAAAGCGATATGCAGGCCTGCGTGAAGCAGGCTCAAAAGTTGAACAGTGATATATTGGGCTGGGGAACCATGGTTAATGCTAAAAATCCGGATTTATGGAACGAGATTAGCGATAAGTGGGATCAATTATTTCCCGGAGTCCAAACCGATATACGGGTAGATTTTAGTATAAGAAGGACTTATCTTACCAGCAGCTCGCTGATTTATAAATAAACAGCTGGGAGTTTAACATTATTTAGTTTTGGAGGGCACTATGCTTTTGCTTTTAATTGCTATCTACATAATAATTCTGGCCATGGAATTACCGGCTCTGCTTAAAAATGGCTGGCGCCGGGAAGTGCTGGTTTTTTCCCTGGTATTCGTGGTTGGGGTTTATTTATCTCTGGCCCAATACTTCCATTGGCCGCTGGTAAATCCTCTGCAGAGCATAATTCATGGTTCTTCTCACTTGTTGAGCTTATAAAAATAAGGAAGGTCTTATTATGAAACAGTTAATACGCTTACTAATTCTATCGCAACTATTCGTTCTGAGTGGGTGTTATAATATGCTGGAAATTAACGATGCAGTTATAGCTCAGAATTTCAGTGTAGACCTTCTAAAGAACGGTGACCTGGCTTTTTATGCCCAGACTACGGAGCCGGTAGCCAGATCCGAAACCGGTGAGGCTCAGCCGATTCGCAATATAACGGTAATGGGAACTGGACAGACTGCAGCGGAGGCGGCACGTAACATGTTTCTGGATTTCCCCCGTATATTTTTATGGATTCATTCAAACACCATGTTCATAGGAGAAAACCTGGCCCGCAATGATCTGGCTTATATCAGCGATTTCCTAATCCGGAATCGGAATACCCGCCTTCAAGCCTACGTTTTTGTAACTCATGAAGCAGGGGTGGAAGAGGTGCTTAAAGTACTGAATGAAAGTCCTTTTGGCAGCTGTTCGGCTCGATGTATCAGTCAGCAGGTGATAATGCTGGAGGAAGACCTGGGTTATTATGTCCCCCTTCAGACCGGAGAACTGCTGGAATATATGGTAACCCCGGGTATAGAACCGGTTATTCCCCAGGTGATTATTGTCAAAGAATCCGGCCAGGAGAAACTCAAGTTTCAAGGTATGGCAGTAGTAAGCAATAGGAGAGTGATTGGTTCCCTGGATGAGATCGAAAGCCAGGGTTACCATTACCTGAGAGCAAGAAAGAAAACCGGAGGACTAGTTGTAATAGAGAACCCTATGGAAGGTGTAAACAGGGTCAGTATGGAAATTACCAGTTTCAGCAGTAAAATGCGTCCCGAAATCCGTGGGGATAAGCTGAGCATGAAGGTTTCAATAAATTGCGAATTAAGATATCTGGAACAAGCTGGTACAGGCAATATCTATACCCCGGAAAACCAGGACCTGCTGGAGAGTCTGGCCCGGGTTCAAATAGAAGAGCAGGTCAAGGCATGCATTAAAAAGGCGCAGCTTCTTAACAGTGATATCCTGGGCTGGGGATTGTGCACCTGGCGTTATGAACCCGAGGTATGGAAAGAGATAGAACCTCTTTGGCATGAAATATTTCCTCGTCTAAGCAGCAGTATAGAAGTAAAAGGGGTCTTAAGAAAAGATCAACTTGCTGGTACAGCATTTGAATTTAAGTAGAGGAGGCAGGGTAGATAAATGCTGCTTATCTTGATCATATTCATCGCTTTAGTATTGATGCTGGAATTTCCAGGATTGATTCGAAGCAGAGCCTATCCGGACATAATAATTGTGGCCCTGCTTTTATTGCTCTCCACTGCTTATGGTATAGCCTATGATTTAAACAGCGACATTTTGCCCAATCCCAATCGAATATTGTTCAGCCTTGATCATTTGGCCGATTCATTTCAGTCACTACTGCAGCTGGGAGATGATTTACAGAGATGAGCCAGACTAATATAGCGAGCCGTCAAGCCGCCTTCCTGACTTTTTTCCTGGTTCTGGGCAGTGCCATAATATATATGCCGGAGAGTATTGCCGGCAGAGATGCCTGGTTAGCAACTTTACTGGCAGTTCCAATCGGTTTGTATATCCTATTTGTCATTATTAATATACAATTAATGTTTCCTGGAATGAACATGCTGGATATCAGCGAACTGGTTCTGGGCAAATCCCCCGGCAGAATACTGAATATATTCTATGTATGGCTCCTGTTTATTATCAGTGTCTTTTATCTTTATGATTTATTTATTTTTATAGACATAGTAATACTGGATTTGAAACGATACGTACATTACAGTATTCTCATTTTATTAGCTGCTTATTGTATTTACAAAGGTGTCAACACATTGGCCCGACTGGGGGAATTGTTATGGTGGATAGCAGCTTTGTCTATAGCACTTAGTATACTGCTATCGTTTGTATGCTGTTCAGAATTCTCTTATCTCACCCCGGTGCTGGCAGACTGGAAACCGGTAGTAGCTGGTAGTCTATATGCAGCTAACTGGCCTTTTGCCCAGATTAGTGTCTTGATTATGTATCTGCCCTTCGTAAGCGACCTGGCTGATAAAAGAAGAACAATTTATACCTGGTATCTTATTGGAGCTCTGATACTCGTGGTGAGAAGCGTTCTGGTTATTTCGATACTGGGAGCAGAGCTTACCATGTTTTCCAGACAACCGGCTTATCAAGCTTTGAGGTTGTTGGAAGCAGGTACTTTTGAACATATTGACATGGTGTTTTTTGGACTATTATTCATTACCAGCTTTTTTGCCCTGCTTATCAGTTACCAGGGCTTGGTGATGGGAGTGCAAAAATTACTGAACCGGGATGATATGCGGTATCTTATACTGCCTGTGGGGCTGCTCCTGGTAGTATTTGCGAGCTATATGTTTACCACCGATGTACAAGTATTTATCCGGCAGGTGCGGGTACTGCCTTTTCATACCCTGCCTATACATTTGCTTTATCCTTCGATAATCCTTATAGCAGGTAAAATATATCAGAAAAGAAAGGCCAACATTAAACCGGTTACCCGATAACGGATAATCGACCAGTGCGGACCAAAGTACGGTGGATTATCTGCATCTGGTTTCATAGCTTATTTTAAAACGCGTAAAGCTGGAATATACAAGAGAAAATTTTAAGAAGCAGATATCTGGTACCAGAATCATAGTATCAGGAAAAGAAAAAGGCCGCTGAGTAAAATGTCTCCGATGAGTTACCGCCAGTTGCTCCAAAACGCCGCATAAAAAGCTGGACCCCGTCATGTACGGAGCCCAGCGAAACGATTTATTTTTTTTATCTGTCAGCTTGACCGGGAGCAGTTCAATAACACCAGCCTCATATGTCTGCAAAGTCGCCAGTATGCCAGACCTTATAAAGCAGAGTTATACTTCATGGAAACATACACCCAGTAAGCCCGGGCCGGTATGCACCCCTAAAACGGGGCTTATATCGGAACTCATGAACTCTTTGATATTAGGCAGCTTACGCAGCCTCTCCACCAGTTTTTGATGCTCCTCCCTGGCTCCTCCGTGAACTACGGCAAGATTTATCTGCTTTTCAGCCGTAGCTTCTTCTATGATCTGCACCAGTTTTTCAATAGACTTTTTTCTTCCCTTGGCCTTACAGTGGGTATAGTATTTTCCGTCTTCTCCTACCGATATGACCGGCTTCAGATGCAAAAACTCTCCCAATACCGCAGCGACCTTGCCTATACGCCCACCCCGGCGCAGATATTCCAGGGTTTCCAGGATGTAATATACCCTTACACTCTCCTGCAGTTTATGTACCCGTTCGATTACTTTTTCGAAGCTGAGTCCATTGGTTATGCTGCGGGCGGCATCCAGGACCAGCCAGCCGGTACCCATAGAGAGGGTTTTGGAGTCGATAACCTTTATGGTCAAATCGTGAAAGTCGCGGCATATGAACTCCACTGCATTGAAGGTGCCCGATAGTCCGCTGGATATGTGAACAGCCAGTACATGAGTAAATCCCTCACTTCGTATTTCATTCAGGGCCTGTTTTATTTCCTCCAGAGAGGGAAAAGAGGTAGTAGGTATTTCTTCCGGCATACGGCTGTAGACCTCGTCCGGCTGAATCTCTACCCGATCCGAATATTCACGATCTGGATATATCACCTTGGCTGGCAATACCTTAACCTTAAATTTCTGAGCCAGGTCGGTGGGCAGGTCGCACATACTATCTGTTAACAGGGCAATTTTTTCTTTCATATGCTTGCTCCTTTTTACTTTATTGTGTAATTGGATAATCCTTCTTCTGCTATTTTATTAATTATTTGCAGAATGGTAAAGGATAATTCAATGTTTTCTTGACACAAGCGCTTAATATGAGTAAACTTTACAAGTAAAGTGATTTTACTTTACACCCGGAGAAACTAATAATGATTGAAAAGACTGAGAAGATAATAATGCTTAAAGATTTCTATGGTCCTCTGCTTACTCAAAAGCAGCAGGATGCCTTGAATCTTTATTATGAAGATGACTGGTCCTTGTCTGAAATTGCCGATAGTATGGCAATATCCAGGCAGGGTGTTTATGACCTGTTGAAGAGAGCAGAGCAGGCCCTGCTTGATTATGAACAGCGTCTCTGCCTGTTGGAGCGCTTTTCTCTCACCCGGGAGCATCTGGATAAAGTAATTATGTTGTTGAACGATATCAAATCAGCGGATCGACAGAAGATAGAGGGTGCTTTGGAGATAATAAGGGCCATAGACGATTTGATATAAGATAAGAAGGAGAATTAAAGTGGCTTTTGAAGGGCTATCACAAAGACTGCAGGATGTTTTTAAGAAGCTGCGCGGCAAAGGGAAGATCAGTGAAGAAGATGTTAATTTGGCTATGCGAGAAGTGCGTCTGGCTCTACTGGAAGCAGATGTTAACTTCAAAGTGGTTAAAGATTTCATCGGACGGGTTAAAGAAAGAGCCATCGGCCAGGAAGTACTGCATAGTTTAACTCCCGGACAGCAGATAATTAAGATTGTTCATGATGAAATAGCTGCCT
The DNA here is from genome assembly GCA_016841425.1 of Syntrophomonas sp. Lineage (GTDB taxonomy): Bacteria > Bacillota > Syntrophomonadia > Syntrophomonadales > Syntrophomonadaceae > JAAYJK01. Next base: position 445,021 of record JAENZE010000001.1, read on the forward strand.
TGATGGGTGGTTCGGAAAGCAAATTGACCTTCTCCTCCCGCCCTCCTACGATATTTATGGCAGTAGGGCTGCAGGGGGCTGGAAAGACAACTACTGTGGCTAAACTGGGAAAGGTTTTACTTAAACAAGGACGAAAACCTCTGCTGGTGGCCTGCGATATTTACCGGCCCGCAGCTATTAAGCAACTGCAGGTACTGGGGGAACAAACGGGGATTCCCGTTTTTGCTATGGGTCAAAACAACCCGCTTGATATTGCCAGAGCTTCTCTTGAGGCTGCTAAAAACAAAGGCCTGGACACAATAATATTGGATACTGCTGGAAGACTGCATATCGACAGCGAAATGATGGACGAGCTGGTGCAGATTAAAGAGGCAGTCAAACCGGATGAAATACTGCTGGTAGTAGATGCCATGACTGGACAGGATGCGGTCAATGTATCTGACCATTTCAATTCTCAGTTAGGTTTATCGGGAGTTATTTTAACCAAATTGGATGGCGACAGCAGGGGGGGAGCAGCTCTATCAGTTAAAGCGGTAACCGGCTGCGCTATTAAATTTGTCGGTATGGGAGAAAAACTGGATGCCCTGGAACCATTTTATCCAGATCGTATGGCATCAAGAATACTGGGGATGGGCGATGTATTAAGCCTGGTGGAAAAAGCTCAAGCGAATATCGACCAGGACAAAGCCCGGGAAATGGAACGAAAAATCAGAGAACAGGAGTTTACCCTGGAAGATTTCCTTGATCAGATGCAGCAGGTTAAATCAATGGGTCCCCTGGATGAACTGTTGGGTATGATACCCGGGATGGGGAAAAAACTCAAAGGGATGTCGACCAGTTTTGATGATAAAGAAATCGTACATATCGAAGCTATTATACAATCAATGACCATAGACGAAAGGCGTAATCCCTCTATTATTAACGGCAGTCGGAAAAAACGTATTGCCAGAGGGAGCGGAACTCGGGTTCAAGATGTTAACCGCTTATTAAAGCAGTTTGAAGAATCCCGCAAGATGATGAAACAATTGGCAGATATGAGTAAAAAAGGGAAAAGAGGAGGTTTTCCTCCCCTGAATTTTCCCTTCAATTAACTTAATCCATGGCCGCAGGCTACAACCACTAATGAAGATTGGTTGAGGGTGGGGCTGAAGGCTTAAGAACGCCTGGGGCCGGTCTTAGCTCTTAACTGTAAGTTAGCTGAGTGGTGCTTGAGATTGGTCGATTAGAAGAGTTATGTTCCCGCTCTTAGAATCGCCTTTACCCCTGCACTAACCTCAAGACTTCATCCATAAAATGTTTTTTTATTAACATCAGTTATTTGATAGGGAGTAACGGAGTAAAATATCGCTTACTTCCATGAAATAATTAAATATTATAGAGGAGGTGAATGAAGTGGCAACAAAAATCAGATTAAAAAGAATGGGTGCCAAAAAGAGACCTTTTTATAGAGTCGTGGTAGCAGATTCTAGATCTCCCCGTGACGGCAGATTTATTGAGGAATTAGGATATTATGATCCTACTACCAATCCTGCCACGGTGAAAATTGATGAAGAAAAGGCTTTAAAATGGCTCGCAACCGGAGCACAAGCATCGGATACAGTTAAATCGCTTTTCAAAAAACAGGGTATCCTGGCCAAGTTCGCTGAAAGCCGTAAATAATTTTAACTCAGGCAGGGGGTGAAACATAAGTGAAAAAGCTTGTGGAATATATTGCCAGATCTCTTGTGGATAACCCGGATGCAGTCCAGGTTACTGAGATCGAAGGAGAAAGGTCTATTATTATTGAACTCCGAGTTGCGCCTGATGATATGGGGAAGGTAATTGGTAAACAGGGAAAAATAGCTAAATCCATACGTACCCTTACCAAGGCAACCGCAGCAAAAGAAGGAAAAAGAGTAGTAGTGGAGATATTAAGGTAAGAGGGCTATTAAGGCCCTTTTTCTAATCGAAGCTGTATTATGGATTAGTATTCAGACTGCCTGCTGATTTGCAGGAGGTGATGAAGGTGCAGGAAAAAGAACTCATAAGTGTGGGTAAGATAACTGGAACTCATGGATACCGAGGGTTAGTTAAGGTGAGCCCGCTTACTGATTTTCCGGATAGATTTAAGGAACTCAAGAAGGTTATCCTGGACAGTGGTAAGACCAAAGAGGAAGTTGTCATTGAAACCTGTCGAAAGTATAAACAACAGTTGTTAATCAAGTTTGACAATATCAATGAATTGGATTCCGCCCGGAAGTATCATGGGGCCTTGATTAAGATTACCGAGGATCAATTATATCCACTGCCAGAAGGACATTATTATCACTTTCAACTCCAGGGAATGCTGGTAGAAGACCTGGAACTGGGCAGATTGGGAGTATTGAAGGAGATACTTGAAACTGGAGCTAATGATGTTTATGTAGTACCGTCAGAGCAGTACGGAGAGATACTAATACCGGCCATCAAGGATGTAATTCTGGAAGTAGACCTGCAGAGCAATAGGATGCAGGTAAAGCTGTTACCCGGGCTTATTGAGCACAAGTAATTAATATCCAGGAGGAAAGATGAAAATCGATGTATTAACCCTTTTCCCACAGGTATTCTCTTCAACTTTTGAGGAAAGCATTATTAAAAGAGCGCGGGAAAAATCTCTGACAGAAATTAGAATATCTAATATAAGAGATTTTACCACGGACAAACACAAGCAGGTTGATGATTATCCTTATGGAGGAGGACCAGGGATGGTCATGAAAGCTGATGTAGTTGGGGCGGCCATAAAGCATCACCGAACCGTTGATTCGTGGGTAATTTACATGTCACCCCAGGGAAAAGTGTTGGGGCAGAAGAGAGTAGAAGAACTGGCAAACAAGAAACATCTGATCATCTTGTGCGGGCATTATGAAGGAATAGATGAGCGGGCAGCAGATGAATTTGATGAAGAAATATCTATCGGGGATTATATCCTTACTGGAGGGGAAATCCCGGCTATGGTATTGGTGGATGCCGTTGTGCGTTTGATGCCTGGAGTGCTGGGAGATGAAAAATCCCTGGAAGAGGAATCTTTTTCTGCGTCGCTGCTGGAATATCCTCATTATACCCGTCCCGCATTGTATGCAGATAGTGAGGTGCCGCCAGTGTTGCTTTCCGGGCATCACGAGAATATTCGAAAGTGGAGAAAAAAACAGAGTCTTCTGCGAACATTATTGAAGCGTCCAGATCTGCTCCTCAAACACAATTTTAATGATGAAGAAAAACAGTTATTATGTGAAATATTATTCGACAGGGAGAATATAGCAAGTGAGGAAATCCAGGGTATACATAGCGCTCCTTCATTATCCGATGTATAACAAGCGGATGGATACTATAACCACATCAATTACTAATCTGGATCTGCATGATATATCCAGAGCGGCGCGAACCTATCAGGTAGAAGGTTTTTTTGTGATTCATCCATCTGAGAATCAGCATAATCTCTTGAAGGAAATCCTGGCTTACTGGCAGCAGGGATATGGTGCCCAGTACAATCCAGACCGTCAGGAGGCGTTTAATATATTAAAGACGGCTGCTGACCTGGATAGTGTTATAGAGGATATCGAAAGAGAAACAGGTACCAGGCCTTTGACGGTAGCTACCGATGCCAGGATTTATCCCCATAGTGTCTCCTATCATCATATGAAAAAGCTCATATTCAGTGAGGAACAGGTCTTGCTCATATTGTTTGGGACCGGTTGGGGAATAAGCAGTGAGCTTATAAAAAAATGTGACTACATTTTGGAACCGGTTCAGCCGGACAGTGATTATAATCACTTATCAGTAAGAAGTGCAGTTTCTATTATATTGGATCGATTATTAGGTGAATTCTGGTTTCAGAGTTAGTTTTTCTTGAGAATATAAATCTACTGTGATATAATACCTTTGTTCTGTGTAAATAAGGTGGTCCGCTGCATCAGGATAGGATGTATGAACACCTGTTGGAAGGAGGTTGAAGGAATGCAAGACATAATTAGATCAATAGAAGAAGAATATTATAAACAGGATATTCCCCGCTTTGGCCCTGGAGATACCGTTAAAGTGCATGTTAAGGTAGTCGAGGGTACCCGGGAACGAATACAGATTTTCGAAGGAACTGTAATTAAAATAAGAGGTGGAGGTCTATCTCGTACCTTTACCGTTCGCAGGATAACTTATGGTGTAGCGGTGGAAAGAACCTTCCCTATACACTCCCCGAGAATTGATAAAATTGAAGTTACCAGGCGGGGTAAAGTGCGTCGGGCCAGGTTGTATTACTTAAGAAAACTCATGGGTAAAAAAGCTAGAGTTAAAGAAAAAGGCAGATACTAGAGAAAAGCCATAAAAAGAATACCGACCAGGTATTCTTTTTTAATTAGGACACAAGGGAACAGGACACAAGGGGACGGTTCTCCTGGACGTTGGGACGGACGGTTCTCCTGTTTCCCCAGATAGGACACCGCAGGCAGTTGAGCAGCTGTTGTCCTGGTTCAAGAAGAGCGATGGCGCAATCGATTGAGTAGCACGTATAGAGTTACGTATTAATAAGCGTATAAGAGACTTCTTGACTGGATTCTCATCTAAATGCATCCGCTTGTTTATGGCTACAGGAGGTTAAATAGTGAGTATTAACTGGTATCCTGGACATATGGTCAAGGCCAAACGGGAAATAGAAAAAAATCTTAAAATGGTAGATATGGTATTGATACTGCTGGATGCTAGAGCTCCTTTCTCCTGCAGAAATATAGACCTGGAAAGGATGGCCAGTAAAAAGAGCATCATCATGATATTTAGTAAAGTGGACCTGGCTGATTCCAGTCATACCCGGAAGTATATTTCCAGATTTCAAGAAGAAGGAATTCCGGTAGGTACTATAAATTCATTAAACAGCCGGGGACGCAAAGAGGTACTCCAATTGATCAGTGATACTTTTCTGGAACAGGCTGATAAGATGCGGGCCAGAGGCAGGCGAGTCCGAGCAGTAAGGGTTATGGTGGCCGGGGTTCCCAATGTTGGAAAGTCAACCTTTCTCAACTGCCTGGTAGGCAAAAAAGTTGCCCAAACCGGTGCTAAACCTGGTGTGACCAGGGGCCAGCAATGGATTCGGATACGGGATGATATTGAATTAATGGATACCCCCGGACTGATGTGGCCCAAGATTGAAAACGAGACTCAGGGTAAAAAACTAGCGCTTCTGGATATCGTGGGGGAAAATGCCTACCAGGAATATGAAATCGCCCTCTTTTTGCTGGAGGTTTTAAAAGAAAAGAACCCTGATATATTATTGGATAAGCTGAAGATTGAAGACATTAACAAACATAATGAGGAACTGCTGGATAATATCTCTATCCTGCGGGGACATTTGCTTAAAGGAGGACGTCCCGATACCGCCAAGACCTGCAAATTACTCTTGCAGGATTTTCGTAAAGGAAAGCTGGGACGTTTGAGTCTGGATTAGGGAAGCAAGAAGACCGTCCGAGACCACTGAAAAAGTCTATTTAGGTAAACGGGTATGCATAAATACACTTGCTCCCAGTCTGCGCATGGACAACATTAACTGCTTGTCGATTACCTCCAGGGGTACAGCGCCAATTCGCATCCGTGCTCAGCGGCGCTCTCGCGGCGTCCGTGCCGCTCGCCCCCTTCCGCTAATCGCCTTCGCAGGATGTTGTTACCCATGCTTCGCCAACGGCCGCTAGTATATTTATACATACCCTGGCGCAAGTTTTGGGACTTTTTCAGTGGTCTCAGACCGTTCCCTTGCTTCCTTGTTTTAAAAAGGATCATAGTATATAATTACCATATAATGAAAATCAGGGAAAGTCAGAATCGTTAAAACACAAATTTTAATACTATTGACGGTCCATGAAAAATATAATGATAGCAGCCGGTAGAACTGGCTATCTGAAGAGAGCCCGGAGCCCCTTCTTAATAAAAGGGGCTATTTGTTTTCAGGGGGGTGATTATAAAGATTGGGCCTACATGATTTAGGTGGATATTGACTCCGCGCCTGGACCTTACTTTGCTATAATAAACAATAATATCATTTTTAGCATAGTGAGGAAGGGTTGTTATGTGGTCTGGATATAAGGTTAACCTTCTAATCAGGGTTGTTTTTCTATTCATAATAATTTTGGTCTTTTGCTGCTATATGGGCTGTCATATTCCTGATGAAGAACCACCCGCAGAGAATACGGAAGTTAAGGCTATAGTAACAAATGCTCAACCGTTGAGCAGCGAAATAACCCTGGTTGCTGTTGGGGATTGTCTGATGCACAATACGCAGATCTGGTCAGGACAGCAAGCAGACGGCACCTATAACTTCGATTTTTTCTTTTCCGAGGTACAGGATCTCATTGAAGAGGGAGACTATAGTTCCATATCTTTTGAAGCACCTCTGGCCGGAGCGGAATCAGGTTATACTGGTTATCCGCTGTTCAACAGTCCGGATGCTATAGCGCAAACCTTCAAAGGATCAGGTTTTGATCTGGTCACCACCGCTAATAATCATGCTTTTGACCGTGGTTACCAGGGCGCTATGCGTACGCTGGAGGTTCTGAGAAATGCAGGGCTTGACACCATTGGCACCTATACCAGTGAAGAAGAGAGTAAATCCTACCTTATTAAAGATATACAAGGAGTGAGGGTAGGATACCTGGCTTATTCATATGGTACCAACGGAATACCGATACCGGCTGACAAGTCTTATTGCTTTAATCTGCTGGATAGAGACAAGATCTTATCAGATATCGGTCAGATAAGGTCTCAGGTGGATATATTGATACTAATTGTGCACTGGGGCAGCGAGTATATGCCTCAACCTGATAATGAGCAGATTGAACAGGCCCATGAGTTTTTGAACGCAGGCGCAGATGTGATTTTGGGCAGTCATCCCCATGTTATTCAACCTATGGAGATTATTAAAATCAACCAGCAGGATAAACTGGTCTTATATTCTATGGGAAATATTATCAGTCATCAGAATGGACTGGAACGAAACAGCGGCATTATATTGAACATGAAATTTTCCAAAAATTTTGAGAGCAAAATAACCAGTCTGGTAGAAGTCAGGTATACCCCTACCTATTCACATTCTTACTTTGATGAAGATGGGCATAGAAAATTCAGGGTTGTACCAGTGGAAAGGACCCTGGAAGACATCAATGATGGACTGGATCCATTCCTTACAGAAAAAGATATCCCCCTTTTGCAGCAAGTATTAGAGTCAACGACCAGCCAGTTGGGGCAAGATTTTAAGGCCGGTGTTTAGATTGTGAATTGCTTTTGGCTGCTGAAACCAAAGTGTTCGGCTAGCCAAGTTGTGCTGCATTTGCAGAGTGTGTTGTTGAGTCACGGACATACATAAAAGGGGTGAATGAATTATGACACTACCCTTAACAGGGATACGTATATTGGATTTGTCTCGTTACCTGCCCGGGCCTTTTTGTACGCAGCTTCTGGCCGACTTCGGAGCAGAAGTAGTCAAGATAGAACAACCCGAGGTAGGTGACCCGGGGAGGCAACTGGCTCCTACAGTGAATGGAATTAGTACCCGTTTTTATACCGTTAATCGGAACAAAAAGAGTATTACACTGGATATCCGGAAAGAGGAAGGCCAGGAGATATTTAAGAAATTAATACCCCAGTTTGATGTAGTAGTTGATCAATTTAGACCGGGATTTATGGATGATCTGGGGATTGGATATGAGGACTTAAAGAGTATTAATGATAGGATTATATTTTGTGCTATAAGCGGTTATGGGCAGGATGGTCCCATGTACAAGGCAGCTGGACACGATATAAATTATTTGAATCTGGCAGGGGTAACTGGAACTACCGGAAGCCGTCAAGGTGTTCCAGCTATGTCTGGGGTACAGATTGCAGATATAGCCGCGGGGACTTTGTATTCAGTAATAGCTATACTACTGGCACTTGCCAGTCGAGAAAAAACTGGTCGGGGGCAGATGTGTGACGTGTCAATGCTGGATGGAGCAATAAGCCTGCTGGCTTATACTATGGGAGAATGGTCAGGAGATGGAATAATACCAGGGATTGCTGATGGTGTTTTAAGCGGAGGCTATGCATGTTATAACATTTATGAAACCCTGGACCATAGATATGTAAGCCTGGGAGCAGTGGAGAAAAAATTCTGGACAGAATTTTGTGAGAAACTGGGTCTTCCCCAGTATGCTGCCCGCCAGTGGAAGAAGGCTGAGCAGAAGCAAATCATAGATGAGATTACTGATGTGATGAAGGGAAAAACCAGGGACGAGTGGGTGAAATATTTCGCTGATAACGATATATGTTTTACACCGGTACTGGATCTGCAGGAAATGAGTGAACATCCTCAGGTTAAGGCTCGGCAGATGGTCGAAAAGATTTCTGATCCCAGTGGGTCTGAAAAGATGATTGCCCTGACCGGAGTTCCTATCAAACTATCAGATACACCGGGACAAATAGTTCTCGATTTTCCCGGCTTGGGAGAGCATAATGAAGAGATATTACTGGAAGCAGGTTATCAAGCTGATGAGATTCAGAGTTTGCGCATTCAAGGCATTATTTAGTGACACAAGGACCAAGAGATTAAAGATGATGATTATGAGTTTTAAATTATGGTGGGTTGGTAATATATAAGTATGTTTTTATTTTAATTTAATTAAGGAAGCTATGCTTGCTAACTAAGTAAAGGCCTGGTTCTGAAAAGCCGGGCTTTTTTACTGAGGTCGGGACATGGAAGATTTTGTCGTATGCCTTTTATCTATCGACAAATGATGATATGCAAGTCGGGACGATCTCCCCTTCTAGGACAGCAAATTATTCTCTTTTTATCGCTGCTCCTATTTAAACGGAGATGTTCCTTGGTGACAAAGATGACAAATTATAGCCGTCCCCCTGTCATCTTATGTCAGAGTGGGGATTAATAACAATAAAAGTGGGATATTGTTTGTGGGCCAAGCATAAGGGGGCTGTGTTATAATTAGCATAAGATAGAGTGGGGGCTTGGGGGGGACAGATAGTTGAAAATTAGAGAATTTATAAAAGGGGAATTAATATCGTTAACAGCTGATGTATCTATACGGGAAGCAGTGAAGATTTTTATTAATAACAAAATCGATGGGGCACCCGTAGTCGATGATGACTTCAGACTCCAGGGACTTTTTACCAAGAGCCATATATACCGGGCAATAAATGAAGAGATAGATATGGATACGCCCGTGGGAGAGGTTATGACCCGGGACGGTTTTATTGTTGGACATCCGGAGGCTGATATTGATGACGTTATTTACCCTGGTTTAGGCCGCCTGCCGGTTGTAAATGATGATGGGCGGGTGATAGCATTGATTACCCGTACCGATCTGGCCGGAGTTTTTTATAACTCTTATCAGGTTCTGGCCAGTGAATTGGACACCATCATAGATTCTACCCATAATATGATTATCGCCACTGATTGTCAGGCCAGAATAAGAGTTTTTAATAAGGCAGCCGAAAGAATGCTGGATGTCAAGAGTGAGGATGTGCGGGGAAGACCGATTGTAGAAGTTTTTCCTAACAGCGGTCTGCCGGATACTATTAGGACTGCTGCTGAACAGCCCCTGCAGAAGATTACTCTAAATAATAGAAACTTCATATCCAATCGGACTCCGATAAAAAAAGATGGGGTGATTATTGGAGCAGTAGCGGTGCTCCAGGATATTTCTGAATTGGAACAGATTTCCCAGGAGCTAAAATATGTTAAAGAATTAAATGAAGAATTAGATGCCATAATTGAATCATCTTTTGATGGTCTTTATATATCCGATGGGGATGGAAAAACACTGCGGGTGAATAAGGCCTTTGAAATGATTATGGGAATAAGCAAGGATGAGTTTCTAGGTAAGAATGTTGAACAGATAGAAAAGGAAGGTCTGGTTTCTGAATCAGTTACTTTCCTAACCCTGAAGAAACGAAAACCGGTTACTATCATACAGGAAGCTAAAACAGGAAAAATAACGCTTGCGACTGGCAGTCCGGTATACGATAAAAATGGTAATATCTTCAGAGTTGTTTGTAATGTCCGAGATATAACTGAACTCAATTTACTAAGGCAGAGACTGGAACAAGCTGAAGGATTATCTCAGCATTATGAAAGTCAGTTGAGGACTTTGAAGCTTCAATTTATTGGTTCCAGCAATATGATTATCAACTCAGGCTCCATGCGGGATATATTGGAAGTGGTAAATCGCCTGGCCCAGGTGGATTCAACCACTTTGATAACAGGTGAGTCAGGTACTGGAAAAGAGCTGATTGCAGAGACTATTCACAGCTATAGCGCGAGAAAAGATGAGCCCTTTATAAGAGTCAACTGCGGCGCTATTCCCGAAAATCTTCTGGAATCAGAATTGTTTGGTTATGAATATGGAGCTTTTTCTGGTGCCAGGCAGGAAGGTAAACCCGGGTTCTTTGAACTGGCCAACGGTGGGACCCTGTTCCTGGATGAGATAGGGGAACTGCAGCTTAACCTGCAGGTTAAGTTGCTGCGTGCTATTCAGAGCAAAGAGATTACCCGGGTAGGAGGAGAAGCGGCCAAAAAAATAGATGTAAGGATTATTGCCGCTACTAATCGCAATCTGGCGGATATGGTAAGAAACAAAGAATTCCGTGAGGATTTGTACTATCGATTAAACGTAGTGCCGCTGAATGTTCCGCCTTTAAGGGACCGGAGGGAAGATATTCCTCCTTTGATTACTCATTTTGTCCAGATCTTCAATCGCAAATACAATATGAACAAGAGGATTGCTGCAGAAGTAGTGGATTTTTTTATGGGATATAACTGGCCGGGTAATGTGAGGGAGCTGGAAAACCTAATAGAGAGAATGGTGGTAGTTACTCCCCATGATGTTATAAGCAAGGAGGATCTACCCTTCCAGTTTGATAAAAATACCCTGGACCAATCCACCCAGGTTTTAGTAAGAGGTGTCATCCCATTGCGTGAAGCGGTGGAGAGTACTGAAAAACAGCTGCTGGAAAGAGCCTATAATAATTATAGGACTACCCGACAGATGGCAGGAGCTTTAAAAGTAAATGCGTCAACAATTGTCAGAAAAGCTGCTAAATATGGCTTGAACGTTAAGGAGTAAAGCAATTTAATGCAAAATTTTGTTGCGCTATGGCAACGGAAGCTGCAATAGCGCAACAAATCCCGTCGCAAAAAACCGTTCCCGATATATGCATAGTTCATCTGTATAATAAATTCAAATCTATATCAATAAAACTAATATATGACAAATAGCTATAAAATAAAGGGGATTTTTAATCCGGCTTGTTGCTTATATGCAACGATTGTATAGATTAGTACAAGTCGATGAATTTCTTAAAAAGGCATTATAGTAACATATACAATAAATTTTCGAGTTTGGCAGGCTTTTTGCATAATAATCGGTGGAGACATATCCTTGATATTCTACTCATAATATATTAGAGACAGGCAATCCTTATCAAAAGAACAACTTACCCATTTCTATGAATTGCACTGAGGCAGGGATAGCGTCTTATTCCTAATCTCACCTCTGGCCGTTATCCCGGTGATTAAATAAACTGGAAGGGGTATAAGGCAGTGATAGACTTCAGATGCAGAAACTGCAACCGCTTACTGGGAAAATACAAGGACTGTAAGCAGCTAGAAATAAAATGTCCTCGTTGTGGATACAATAACCAGGTTTACTTGCATGATGGAAATTTACTCAAGGAAGGTAGTGGAGTTAAAAGAATCAAGGAAAAGAGAGGTTGATGTCAGCAGCAGGTCAATAAAAAACCAATACCTTATTAAGAGAGCCTTAGAGCCCCATCCATTGTATAGCTATTGGATGGGGCTGTCGTTTTCTGACTGTTGTATATAAAGAAGGAGTGAGGGGGATATGAAGGAATTCAGGTGCAGAAAATGCCACAAGTTGCTGGGAAAATATCGGGGTAATCTGGAACTGGAAATAAAATGCCCGCGTTGCGGTGTAAACAACCACTTAATGCATACTGAAAATCAGTCTATTGCCTCAAGAAGGTTTGCTTTAACAGTTAAACCCGTTCTGGAAAGATAAAGAGACATCAGCATTAATTACATATAACCATGAGAGCCTTAGAGCCCCACAAGATTATTTGAATGTAATCTGTGGGGTATTTTTATTGGAGAAGGAGGTGGAATGCAAAATATTCTTAACAGTACAAGCCATGACTGTGCTGATATTTGAAAACACTGATTTTTAGCAAAGGGGAGGATTAGTAATGTCGGATTTTGTACAGAAACCAGCAATGAAAAGGGCCGATTATCCCAAAACGGTACCAGTAACGGGCTTAGGAGAGAGAAAGGCCAATTTTGAGGGTATGGGCCGGAAATTGGATAATCCTAATAAAAATCTACGGGAAGTGGTGTGCGTATCTGCGGCCAGGACTCCTTTTGGAGTATTTGGCGGCAAGCTGAAAGAATATGATGCTCCACAGTTGGGTGCCATGGCCATTAAGGAAGTCCTGCGCCGGGTGGAAGATAAGGTTAAGGGCGCAGACATCGACTATGTTTATATGGGTGAGGTTGTTCCTGCAGGGGCAGGACAGGTTCCCAGCCGCCAGGCAACATTGCTGGCCGGACTGCCTGAGTCGGTACCGTCTATTACTGTAAACAAGGTCTGCTCTTCTGGAATTAAAACTGTCGATCTAGCTATGCAGTTAATACAATTAGGACGGGCGGAAATCGTTATCGCAGGTGGTATGGAAAGCATGAGCAACTGTCCCTTTTCCCTGCCTGACCAGAGATTTGGCAGCCGCATGGGTTTACCCAATGGCAAGATGGTGGACTTAATGGTTTATGATGGCTTATGGGATGCTTTCTACAACCGCCACATGGCCATACATGGTTCTGAAGTTTCCGATGAGTTTGGCATCACCAGAGAGGACATGGATTGGTGGGCTTACCTGTCCCAGACCCGGGCAGTAGATGCTATGGCCAACGGTAATTTAGATGATGAAATATTCCCGGTGGAGATCAAGAGAGGAAAAGAAGTTTTTGCTAAAGACGAAGGACCTCGTCCTGGCACTACTATTGAAGGTCTGGCCAAACTGCCACCAGTATTCAATCACAAGAGTCCGGTTACCGGAGAACCGGGAAGTGTAACTGCTGGCAATGCTCCTGGTGTTAACGATGGTGCCACAGCAGTGATGTTGATGAGTCGCGAAAAGGCTGATGAACTAGGTTTGAAGCCCCTGTTTACCATCGTAGGATATGGCGAAGTATCACAGCAGACTAAGGATATTGCTACGGTTCCAGGTCTATCAATTAAGAAGGTTTTGGATGAGAACGGCCTGACTCCCGATGACATGAAATTGGTAGAAGCCAACGAGGCATTTGCAGCCGTGGTTCTGGTTAGTTGCATGGGTATTCTCGGAATGAGTAAAGAAGACATGGTGGCCAAAGTAAATGTTAACGGATCTGCTATTGCATACGGGCATCCCATAGGAGCCAGTGGTGCGCGCATCCTGATGACGTTGGGATATGAATTGAAAAAGCGCGGCGGTGGATACGGAGTATGCGGAATCTGCTCCGGTCATGCCCAGGGCGATGCTATGCTGATCAAAGTTGAGCCATAAAATAATCTCTAATTACTAATAGAAGATAAGGAGGCGAATTTTGGTGGAAATAAAGAAAGTTATGGTTATAGGAGCCGGTCAGATGGGTGGCGGAATCGCCCAGGTATCTGCTCAGACCGGTTGGGAAACCGTTCAATATGATATAAACATGGATCTGGTAAATAAGGGTATTGCGTTAATAGACAAAAACCTATCCCGTAATGTATCCAAAGGGAAAATGTCTGAGGATGAAAAAGCCGCTATATTAGGCAGGATTAAGCCATCTGTGAGCCTGGAAGATGCAGCTGATTGCGACCTGATAATAGAAGCCATAGTAGAAAATTTTGCCATTAAGGAAAAAGTATTCAAGGAACTGGACAGAATAGCACCTCCTCATGCGATTTTAGCGAGTAATACTTCATCTCTGCCAATTACTCAAATCGCAGCAGTCACCAATCGTCCGGACAAAGTTATCGGCATGCATTTCATGAACCCGGTTCCGGTAATGAAGCTGGTGGAAGTAATAAGAGGTCTGGCCACTACTGATGAGGTCTACCAGATTGTAGAAGAAGCTTCGATAAAGATGGGCAAAGTTCCGGTATGGTGTAAAGACGTACCTGGTTTCATATCTAACCGGGTGCTGCAGGTAATGATTAATGAGGCCCTGTGGGAACTGTATGAAGGTGTAGCTCCGGCTGAGAACATTGATAACATAATGAAGCTGGGTATGAATCATCCCATGGGACCATGTGAACTGGCAGACCTAATTGGACTTGATACTATTCTGTCTATTCTTAATGTAATGTACGATGGCTATGGAGATCCTAAGTATCGTCCTTCTCCTTTATTAAAACAGTATGTAAATGCCGGCTGGCTGGGCAGAAAGACTGGCAAAGGAATATTCGATTACAAGTAATACCAGGAAAGTTTATAACTGCAAGAAGGAGGAGTGAAGGTGGAATTTGCTAACATTTTACTGGAAAAGGATAATAGAGTAGCTGTTTTGAGTGTCAATCGGCCGAAAGCCTTAAACGCTCTGAATAAAGACACCTTGCTCGAGATTAAGGCTGCGGTAGAGGATGTCAGAGATGATAGCTCTATTGACGTGTTGATAATTACCGGTTCAGGAGACAAATCATTTGTGGCCGGGGCTGATATAAGTTTCATGGTCAATATCAATGCTCTGGAGGGGCGGGAATTCGGTTTATTGGGGCAAGCCGTATTTCGTCTGATAGAGTCCATGGAAAAACCGGTTATCGCAGCAGTAAATGGATTCTGCCTGGGTGGCGGATGCGAACTGGCTATGGCCTGTGATATTCGGATAAGTTCGGAAAAAGGCAAATTCGGTCAGCCTGAAGTAGGTTTAGGGGTTACCCCTGGTTTCGGAGGAACCCAGCGTTTGCCTAGAATAGTAGGACCCGGTATGGCCAAGCTGCTCTTGTATACCGGTGACACCATAGATGCCATGGAAGCATTGAGAATTGGCCTGGTTGATCAGGTGGTTGCGAAAGAAGACCTGATGGACTATGTCAAGGGAATAGCAAAAAGAATTGCTGCTAAAGGTCAATGCTCAGTAAGGTTCTGCAAAGTAGCCGTTAATGAAGGTATGCAGACCGATATCGACCGGGCCATGAGCATCGAAGCAGATTTGTTTGGCCTATGTTTTGCTACTCTGGATCAAAAAGAAGGCATGGGGGCTTTTGTTGAGAAAAGAAAAGCCAACTTTTTAGGGAAATAGAATTAGGGAGATGAGATTTTATGGATTTTAGTTTAAGCGAAGAATCATTAATGATGCGGGATATGTTCCGCAAATTCGCCAAGAATGAAGTTGAACCCTTAGCAGCAGAGCTGGATAAAACCCATGAATTTCCTATGGGCAATTTTAAGAAAATGGCCGACCTGGGTTTGACCGGACTGCCAATTCCAGAGGAATGGGGCGGTGCAGGAGCTTCCTACCTTGACTTTGCTATGTTTGTAGAAGAACTGGCCAAGTGCTGTGCTTCTACTGCTGTTATCATGAGTGTACATACCGGCTTAGGTTGTATGAGCACCTATCTGTACGGCAGCCAAAGATTAAAAGAAAAATATCTGCGGGCTCTGTCGACCGGGGAAATTATCGGAGCTTATGCTCTCACCGAACCTAATGCTGGTTCAGATGCTGCATCACTCAAATGCAAAGCTGAAGACAAGGGAGATCACTTCCTGGTCAACGGCAGCAAAATATTCATCACCAATGGCGGGGTAGCTACTACTTATTGTACATTCGTAAAAACCGATCCTACCCAGCCATCCGGTCGGGGAATTACCTGTCTGATTATCGAAAAAGATACCCCGGGCTTTACCATGAGTAAACCGGTGGAGAAAATGGGTATGGCTGGTTCACCTACAGTCGAGCTCTATTTTGAGGATGTTAAAGTACCCAAGGAAAATGTACTGGGTGAAATCAATGACGGCTTTAAGGTAGCTATGGGGCTATTAGCCGGTGGTCGTATCACCATAGGTGCTCAGGGTTTGGGTATTGGTGAAGGCGCCCTGGACTATACCGTCAACTACATCAAAGAAAGACAGCAGTTTGGTAAACCGCTGGCCGCGAACCAGGGGGTGCAGTTTATGATTGCTGATATGGCCACCGCCCTGGATGCAGCCCAGTTATTAATCTACCGTGCTGCATGGCTCAAGGACAATGGACTGCCTCATAATGCTCAGGCTTCCATGGGCAAGAAGTTTGCAACTGATACGGCTATGGAAGTTTGTACCAACTGTGTACAGCTCATGGGTGGTTATGGCTACTGCAAAGAATTCCCGATTGAACGTATGATGAGAGATGTCAAGATAACCCAGATTTACGAAGGCTCCAATCAGATTCAGAGAATGATTATAGGCCGCGAAGTTATAGGCAAATGGTAGAAAAAAAGGGATTTCCGGGGGAACTTCTGCGAAGTTCTCCCGGATAAAACCCCATAATAATATAACCAATTATATTTTAGAAGTGCTTGCGGAAATTTGCAACACCCGGTAAGGAAGGTAACTAAATGAAGGAGGAGGTTCGAGAATGGGAAAACCACAGAGAATAAGCTTAAAAGAAGCTGGGAACTTAATTCAGGATGGTGATATGTTATCCTTTAGCGGATTCACTATCTGGCGTCGTCCGATGGCGCTCATTTATGAATTAGTACGGCAGGGTAAAAAAGACCTGCACTTATTCGAGGTTAATGGGGGTACTCATACCGAAGTGCTGGCTGGAGCTGGCGCAGTAAAGATGTGGGAGTCCTGCTGGGTTGGACATGAGCTTTACGGTAAACTTGGTGAAGGTATAGCTCGCGGACAGGTCGAGGGCACCATACTTATTGAAGACTACAGCCATGCTCAAGTTGTGGCCCGACTGCTGGCCGGGGCTTATGGACTGCCGTTCTTCCCCACTGCTCTGTCCATGGGTACGGATATTCTGAATCCCAAATACGATATGCTGGGTAAAGCTGGTCTAAGAGATGGCTCCAATCCCAAAATACCTCTTAAAAAATATGATACCATCCAAGACCCCATGTATGACATGGGCGAACTTCTTTTGATGCCAGCAGCTAATGCAAACTGGGCACTGGTATATGCTTCCCAGGTGGGTGACGAAGGAACCGTTCGGGTTTTAGGGCAGACTTATGTGGACCAGGAAGTCATCAAAGCTGCTGATAAAGTCATAGTAATTGCCGAAGAAATAGTGCCGGACAGCTATCTCAGGCAGGAACCAGAAAAGAATATTGCTCCGGGTTATGCAATAGACTATGTAATTGAATGTCCATGGGGTGCTCATCCCACTGGTTCCCAGTTCTTCTATGACGTCGATGCCGATTTTATCCGCCAGTTCTATGCAGCCTCCAAGAGCAAAGAAGCCTATGATAAGTGGGCAGCAGAATGGGTATTCGGTGTAGACAGTCATGAAGAATATATTCAAAAACTGGGAGTAAACCGACTTGAAAATCTGAGGGCTAACTCTGTTCTGGGTTACTCAACTACCATGAAAAGGGGGTCGAGATAAATGACTAAGGAATACGCTAAAAATTATAAACCTATTGACCTTCTGGCGGTTGCAGCAGCCAGGGAAGTAAATGATGGTGACGTTGTTTTCGCAGGTACCGGACTGCCTATGCTTGCTATAGCACTTGCTCAGTTGACTAATGCTCCTGAAGCTGCTTGTATTTATGAAGCAGGCAGTATAGACGGAAGACCTATAGACCTGCCTACTTCGGTTGGAGATTCCCGCTGCGCATACCAGTCTTCCATGGCAGCCGGTCTGACTGAAGCATTCTACGGCCAGCTCCACTGCGGCTATGTTGATCTGGCATTTCTGGGCGGTGCCGAAATCGATAAGTACGGCAATGTAAACACTACCGTGGTTGGTGACTACGCAGCCCCCAGCAAGAGATTCACTGGCAGCGGCGGAAATCCTGATATCAATTCACTGGCCAAGAGGACTGTGTTTATCATGGTTCAGGAAAAACGGCGTTTTAAAGAAAACGTTGATTATATAACCTCACCGGGATGGCGTCTGCCTAAGTGGCCTTCAGGGGAAATGGTTTCCAGACAGGAAATTTATGGCAAATTCTTTAAGGGTGGGCCTTCCGCAGTAATAACCAATATGGGAGTTTTCCGCTTTGATGAAAATGGTGAAATTTATCTGGATACTGTGCACCCGGGGTTTACTGCCGAACAGGTGAAAGAGAACTGTTTGTTTGATTTGAATATTTCCCGGTGCAAAGGTGAGACAGAGCCACCTACGGTCCAAGACATAGATTTATTGTACAATACAGTGGATCCGGAGGGTATCTTCTTACCATAAAATTATGACCCCCTTTAATATAACCCTCTTAATGTTTGCGCACGACTTCAAGAAATTGTATACACTTGGGGTCGTGCCTTTTCTTTTGAGATAAATGCAGGTTCGGCTGGTGCATAAGAACATACTTGCGCTTGGAATAATTAGAGGGTGCTTTTTGGTAAGGGGGCAGGTTGTTTAAATTAACCCCTCTGGGGAGGCTGAGTGATTAATTGAATTGGGACAAGAGGTAAATATGGGAATACAGATCCAACTTCATTGCTTGAATCAGCCCTCCCGTTTTAAGAAAATGAGTTCTATCTTGTAATAGCGTCTCCAGCTGTGACTACTACTGAAAGACGGCTTTTTTGCAAAATATAGGCAGCATCTCCGGCTTCTAGGTTAAAACAGAAGGCATAGAGACAGTTGAGTTTTTAGAAAACCATTATTCTAGATAACAACGGTAATTCTTAATAAATGCTTTCTCATAAAAGGGGGTGGAGCTTATTTTAAACTGGGAAATGTTGGAGTTGTTGTTTGAACAGAATCGTTATATGGCGGTAGTATTTTTAGACCAGGATGGAATTATTAAGTACCTTAATGAAACTTATCTGGAAATACTCGATTTACCCCGGGATCAAGTGGTGGGGAGACATGTGTTGGAAATTACCCCTCACAGCCGGGCTTATATTACTCTGCAGACCGGAAAAGCTAAAGTAGGTTATGAGTGGATTGTGAACGGGCACCATACGTTAGGTACGGCCCTGCCTATTTTTGATGGGGATAAGGTTATCGGTGTATTTGGATATACTATGTGCCTGGACCTGTGGGATGGAAAAAATATACTGGATGAAATTTTGTCAAATCTTAATCTGTATAAAGATGAAGTGCACAGGCTGCATACTGCAGTCTACAGATTCGAAGATATTTATTGTGCAAGCAAAGCCATGACCGACATCATCATACTGGCCCGGCAGGTAGCAAACCATCCGCTAACTACGGTGCTTATTACCGGTGAAAGCGGTACCGGCAAGGAACTTTTTGCCCATGCCATTCATAATGCCAGTCGACGCTGTCAAAGGCCTTTTGTCAGGGTTAACTGTGCAGCCATCCCCGAAAACCTGCTGGAATCAGAACTATTCGGTTATGAAGAAGGGGCCTACACCGGGGCCAAGAAGGGCGGGAAGTTGGGCAAATTCGAAGTGGCTGATATGGGAACTATATTCCTGGATGAAATTGCCGAAGTTCCGCTTAATATGCAAAGCAAGCTGCTGTTTGTGCTGCAGGACCAGGTAGTGGAAAGACTGGGGGGAGTGCATCCTACTAAAATAAACGTAAGAGTGATTGCGGCAACCAATCGTGATCTGGAGAAGATGGTAAGATCTGGCAGCTTTCGTCAGGATTTATACTATCGTTTAAACGTAGTGCATATTAAAATTCCGCCGTTGAGAGAAAGAGTTGAAGATATTCGAATAATAACACCACATATAATGTGTAACCTGAGCCGGCGTTTGAATGTTTCAGCAAGGAAGATTGATGATTCTGCCCTGAGTTTGCTATGCAAATATGCCTGGCCCGGCAATGTCAGGGAGCTGGAGAATATTCTGGAAAGAAGCTTAATACTGGCTGAAATGGAAGGCTCCAGGGTGGTGTACAGCAGGCATATAAATATCTCAGATGAGGAAATAGATTTTAATTTATCTGAAGAAAAAAGTCTGAAGAACATGCTGGATGAATACGAAAGAAAACTGCTGGCTAAAACGTTGGAAAACTGCCAGTTTGATGTTCCGGGAGCAGCCAGGCAGCTTAATATGGACCCTTCATCACTGTATAGAAAACTGAGAAAATATGGTATATGTATTAAAAAGGAATTTTCTATAAATTAGCCAGTGGCAGTTTTACCACAACACAATTATTTCTGCCAGTACCTTTTATCTGGCTAATCCTGGATTGAAAAATTAGTGGAAATTCTGCCACCAAGAATAAACAGAAAATGTTCTAACATAGGGCGAGAATACCTGAATACAGGGTTCTGGCTCTTATTTTTTTCTGGCATATATATTGCTAAATAAATGGTCAGTACTTATGGAGGGGGGATTGATCTAAGCAAACCGGTCTATAACTTAATAAACATAAAGGAGGGAAAAGTTTTGAGTTTTGGCTTCACTTATAACGAAGACCAACTGGCTTTACAGCGAACGGTAAGAAAGTTTGCTGAAAATGAAATTGTTCCGGTAAGACATGACTATGATGAATCGGAAGAATTTCCCTGGCCAGAGGTTAAGAAAATGCATGAATTGGGAATTTTCTGCATGAATGCACCGGAGAAATACAACGGCATGACCTTTGGCAATTTAACTCTTTGTATGGTCTGTGAAGAAATCTGCAAAGCCTGTTTGGGAATAGGCATTACGCCATTAGTCAATATGCTGGCTTCAGAACCGGTTCTTTATGGCGGTAATGAAGAACAGTGGGAATGGTGGTACCCGCGAATCTGTGATGAGGGAAAACTGGCTGCCTATGCCGTAACTGAACCTGGGGCAGGGTCTGATGTAGCAGGAGTATCTACCTCGGTTAAGAAGGATGGGGACTATTATATTCTGAATGGCACTAAATGCTTCATCACCAACGGACGGCATGCTTCTCAACTATGCGTTCTGGCTACCCATGATAAGAGCAAAGGAAATCGTGCCCAGTCCTTTTTTATAGTAGATACCAGTACCGAGGGAGTATCCTTCGGAAAAAGTGAGCATAAGATGGGCATGCGTTGTTCCGAGACCTCGGAGATAATTTTTGACAATGTAAAAGTACACAAAAAGTGGCTCATTGGGCAAGAGGGAGATGGATTTAAGTTAGCGATGAAGTCTTTTAATTCTTCTCGTCCCTTTATAGCATCTGCATCGGTAGGAGTAGCCAGCGGGGCATTTGAATTTGCCAGAGATTATGCCAAGGAAAGAAAGGCCTTTGGTAAACCTATTGCCAGTTTTCAGGCCATTCAGTTCATGCTGGCAGATATGGCCATGGAAATTGAAGCATCGCGTCTTTTATGGCAGAAAGCAGCCTGGCTCTTAGATGAAGGCTTAATGGCTGCCGAATTGTCAGCTATATGTAAATGCTATGCAGCCGATATGGCCATGAAAGTTACCACTGATGCAGTGCAGATACTGGGAGGATATGGATTCTGCCGGGACTATCCGGTAGAAAAGATGATGAGAGATGCCAAGATACTGCAGATTTTTGAAGGCACCTCGCAAATACAGCGAGTAATAATCGCCAAAGACGTTCTTTCCTAGAGATATAAAAGAAGATAATTGAAGGAGGGGAATTTATATGAAGTTTGAACCTATTCCTATTCGGAAGGGGAAAGCTAAACCGCCAGCCTACAAAATTATGACTGCTAAGGAAGCTATCACACAATTTATCCATGATGGTTGTTATCTGGGAATGTCAGTTAGTGCGGCACCGGCTGCTTTGATATGGGAAATTGTTCGCCAAAGGGATAGAATCAAGAACCTAAGTTTAAGTATAACCAGTCAGATTGGAATGTCTTCTGCCCTGATTGGATCAGACCTGGTTAACAAAGTTGAGATGGCCTATAACTGGGGAGGCATTGAAGGTGAAGATAAAGTTTTCCGGCGGGCAGTGGAAAAAGGGATTCCCCGGCCCCTGGAAGTTGAAGATTACAGCAACTACGGATGTGCCATGAGATGGGAAGCCGCTTCTATGGGTTTGGACTTTATGCCGGTTAAATCACAGTTAGGGTCTGACATTATTAAATATAACCCGAGGATCAAGGTTATCGACGATCCATATACCGGGAAACCGGTAGCCCTGGTGCCGGCATCATCTCCAGATGTGGGTATTATGCATTGTGCCCGGGCTGATGAAATCGGTAACGTACAATGTTACGGTTTATACGGTAATACCGATCTGCTGGCCAGAGCGTCAAAAAAGGTCATAGTCAGTGTAGAAGAGATTGTTACTACAGCAGAGATTCGTCGTATGCCTAACCTTACCGTTATTCCTTACTATTATGTAGATGCCGTAGTGCATGCACCTTTTGGCGCTCACTGGCGGGAATCCAACTATTATTATCATCATGATTTAGCCTATGGATTAGATGCCTATCGGCAATTTGCCACCAAAGAAGGTTTTGATGCCTGGGCTGATAAATATATCCACGGCACTAAAGATTGGGATGAGTACTGTAAATTGGTTGGTTATGACCGCTTGAATCGCTTAAGACTCAGTGAAAGCAAATATCAGAAATTTGGAGAGGTGAGGTGATACTAATGGCTGAGTATGCAAAAGATTATTCTTTACCAGAATTGATGGCCGCTTCAGTAGCCCGGGAAATAAATGATGGAGAATTATGCTTTATTGGGGTAGGAATGCCATTGATGGCAGCTACCATTGCCAAGTTCACCCATGCTCCCAATTTCAATATGATGGTCGAATATGGGGCAGTTGGGCCGTCTCCTAGAAGATTGCCCATGTGTGTAGACTGCGCAGTGAATAATGAAAGAGCATATTATACCGGCAGTCAGCGGGAGGTTATGGGGGCCCAGCAGAATGGGTATGTAGATGCTGGCTGTATAAGCGGGGCCCAGATAGACAAATACGGCAACCTTAATTCTACCGGTATAGGAGAATATCCCAACCTTAGGGTTCGTTTGGCAGGCAGTGGGGGAGCCAATGATATAGCATCATCTGCCAGCCGTACCATAATCATGATGCGCCAGGATGGACGCAATTTCGTAAATAAATTGGATTATATCACTTCCCCCGGACACCTGGATGGTCCCGGTGCCAGGGAAAAGGCTGGATTGGTGGGTGGAGGACCACATGTGGTAGTTACCACCATGGGTGTATACCGTTTCGATAATGAAACCCGGGAAATGTACCTGGAAAAAATCCATCCGGGAGTCAAGCTGGAGGATATCAAACGTTCCATACAGTGGGATCTGGCCGTATCACCAAATCTGATAGAAACCGAGCCTCCTACCGTGGAACAGGTAATGGTCATGCGCACTCTGGACCCGCTGAAAGTGTACCTGGGGAACGGAAGAGAAGTCCTGGCCGGCGACTTCGAAGCCTTTATGAAAATGTTTGAGGATAGTTACTGGCCCATGACGGAATTAATGAAGAGTAAGGGAATGTAATAAAGGAGGAAAATATATGGCGGTAAAGAAACTTGGTGTACTGGGAGCAGGCACCATGGGAGCAGGAATCGCCCAGGTCGGAGCTCAGGCCGGCCTGCAGGTGACCCTGGTAGACATTGACCAGAAGTTTGTAGATAAGGCCCTGGCCGGCATGAAAAAAAACTGGGAAAAATCGCTTGCCAAAGGGAAACTCAGTGAAGAGGATATGAAGAACTACCTGAACAACATTATAATCAGCTCTAATAATGATGATTTAAAAGATTGTGATCTGCTCATCGAAGTAATTGTGGAAAATATTGATATTAAAAAGAAGGTTTTCAAGGAATTAAATGAAATCTGTTCTCCGGACACGGTTTTTGCTTCCAATACTTCCGGCTTTAGTATCACTGAGATTGGAGTGGCCAGCGGTCGGCCGGAGAAGATGGTAGGAATGCACTTCTTTAACCCGGTACCAGTAATGAAGCTGGTAGAAGTCATCCCCGGGGTAGAAACCAGTCCAGAAACTATTGCTCTAGCTACAGAGACCTGCCTGGTAATTGGTAAAACTCCTATCCCAGCTAAAGAAGCCCCGGGCTTTATTGTTAACCGGCTCTTGGTACCTTATTTGAATGATGCAGCCCACGCTTATGATGAGGGGGTAGCTTCAGTGGAAGCTATAGATGAAGCTATGAAACTGGGTGCCAATATGCCTATCGGTCCTCTGGCTTTATGCGATCTGGTCGGGATAGATGTACTGTTAAATGTAGTTGAATACTTTTACAAAGAGTTTGGCGATCCAAAATTCAGACCGGCTCAAGCATTGAAAAATAAGGTTCGGGCTGGACACTATGGAATTAAAACCGGCAAAGGTTTTTATGACTATTCCCAAAAATAACGATAAAATTAATATCAGGTAAAAAAAAGGAGGGGCTGGAATATATTAATGAATTCAGCTGGAAGGGACCTTTGCATCTTCTCTTAGAGCTCCTCCCCGGTATTTTCTAACAATAGAAGAGGAGGTAAGCAAGAATGGTTGGAATTATTGGTTTCGGAGCATATGTTCCCTATAACCGCCTAAACCGAGCCCATATCAAGGATACTTTCGGAGCTCCAGTTCCCAAAGGCGAAAAGGCTGTAGCTAACTATGATGAAGACAGCATTACCATGGGAGCCATGGCGGCCCTGGATTGCAGTGCCAACCTGGATACTAAAACAATTGATGCAGTGTACTTTGCTACTACTACCGCTCCGTATAAAGAGAAACAAAGTGCTGCTACCATCGCCGGGGTACTGGATACCAGAGTAGACATAAGGACAGCGGATTTTTGCGACTCGTTACGGGCAGCTTCGTCAGCTATTCTGGCCGGTGTGGACGCAGCTCGGATGGGCTTAAATGCAATGGTTGTTGCAGGAGAGTGCAGACTGGGATATTCGGCGGGTCCTTATGAAAACCATTTTGGAGATGGGGCTGCAGCATTCCTGATCGGGAACAACAATGTAATTGCCGAATATATAGACAGCTGCAGCATCTCAGTAGATTTTCACGATCTATGGCGGGCTGATAATGAAAGATTTGTGCATAGCTGGGAAGAAAGATTTTGCGTTAATCAGGGCTACAACCAGTTTGTCGGTGAATCTGTAAAAGGTGTCTTAAAAAAGACTGGCTTAACCCCGGCGGATTTTAGTAAAATTGTGCTTTATGGAATTACTCCCCGTTATCAGGGACAAATCGCTGCCAAACTCGGTTTTGCACCGGCGCAAATTCAGGACAGTCTATATAACCAGGTGGGAAATACCGGGACTGCCAATGCTCCCATGATGCTGGCCGCTGCCCTGGAGGAGGCTAAGCCGGGTGATTATATTCTGCTGGCCACTTATGGGGAAGGCAGTGACGCTATAGTCTTCAAGGTCAGCGACGAAATAGCCAATTTTTTACCCGGTTTAGGCTTAAAAGGGTACATTGAGAATAAGAAAGCAAGCATGAATTATGGGAAATATCTGCGCTGGAGAGAACTGATTGCCACGGAGCCAGCTAAACGGCCAGTACAAAAGAGATCATCTTTACCAGATATGTATCGTAATCGCAAGAAGAATCTTGGTTTCTATGGGGTTTGCTGCAAAAATTGCGGTACCGTTCAGTTTCCGCCCTCCCGGATATGTATCGAATGCCGAACTATAGATCAGATGGAAGACTATCGGCTTTATGGCAAACCGGCCCGGGTAGCTACATTTACTGTCGATTATCTGGCCGAATCCCTGGATCCTCCCACCATAGTAGCAGTAGTCGATTTCGAAGGCGGGGGCCGTCTGATCTGTTACCTGGTCGATTGTGATCCAGATGAAGTTAAGGTAGGTATGGAGGTTAAAATGTCATTCCGCCACATATTTACGGTTGACAGCATCCGCACCTATTTCTGGAAAGCCGTACCAAAACTTTAAAGATAGGAGGTAATGAAATGGCCATAGGAATTAAAGATAGAGCTGCGGTAATTGGAATGGGATGTACCAAATTTGGTGAGCGTTATGACAGCAACCTGGAAGATCTGCTCATAGAAGCTATAGATGAGTGTTTAGAAGACGCTGGGGTCGAATTCAATGATATAGATGCTTTCTGGTTTGGAACATTCACATCCGGTATGGCAGGATTAGCATTTTCCAATCGAATGAAATCACACTATAAACCGGTAACTCGCCTGGAAAATATGTGCTGTACAGGATTGGACAGTTTTCGAAACGCCTGCTATGGGGTAGTGGCAGGGGCCTACGATGTAGTAATGGCTATAGGAGCAGAAAAGTTGAAAGATGGAGGATACAGCGGCCTGGAAGTACCGACGGAAGATTCTGACCGTACCTTGCCGGATTTAACTGCACCATCACGCTTTGCCTTTGTAGCTCCAGCCTATGCTCATAAATACGGACTGGATATGCAGCAGATGAAAGAAGTTATGGCTCGTATAGCCTGGAAGAACCATAAAAACGGTGCATTGAACCCTAAAGCCCAATATCGGTCTGAAGTACCTATGGAAAGTATACTCAAGTCTCCAATGATATGCAGCCCTCTGGGGGTCATGGACTGTTCGGGAGTCTCGGATGGTGCGGCTTGTGCTATAATTACCCGCACTGAGGATGCTAAAAAATACCGTAAAGATCCTATGTATGTCAAGGGAATCCAGATTGCTGCCGGTCCTGCTCATAGTGAAAAACACCAGAGCTATGATTTTACCACTGCCTTTGAGACTTATTATGCCGGGCAGGCGGCCTATCGTGAAGCAGGAATTACCAACCCGCGGGAACAGATAAGTCTGGCTGAAGTTCATGATTGTTTTACGCCTACTGAATTGATTATTTATGAGGATCTACAGTTTAGTGAACGTGGTCAGGGCTGGAAAGATGCTATGAATGGATTCTTTGACCTGGATGGTGGACTACCGGTCAATCCAGATGGAGGTCTGAAATCATTTGGGCATCCTATAGGCGCCAGCGGCATAAGGATGCTCTATGAATCCTGGCTGCAGTTTCATGGCCGGGCAGGTAAGCGGCAGCTGGAAAATCCCAGGATAGGCCTGGCCCAAAATCTGGGCGGGCAGCCCTATTCGTGCGTAGTAGGGGTAGGTATTGTGGGAAATGAGTTGGGCTAAGATGGGGACCTTGGAACAATTCTCAGATTATTTATGCCCCTTCATGGGACAAATGGTGCCAATACGTATAATCTATGATTGTTCTAATACCCGAACATGTCAGATTAATATTGAATCGTTGTTTTATGAATGTCTGCTCAGTGACAGCTGTACAGGACATAAATCAAAAGATAAACGCTGCCTGCTATTTCAGTTTTATGAAATAGATGACTAAAAGGTCTGATGAAAGTGATAATTCTTGTTAAGGGGAGGTGGTTTAAGATGGAATTTAAAACTATAACCCTGGGCTTTGAAGAAGGAATTTGCACACTGACATTAAGCAGTCCCGAGACTATGAACGCCTTGAGCAGTGAGTTGAACAGCGAACTGGCAGCAGCCATTGATATGGTTGTTGCAGACAGGCAAATACGGGTATTGGTTATCACTGGCAGTCAGAAGGTTTTTGCTGCCGGAGGGGATATTAAAGCCATGGCTTCATGTAATCCAGAGCAAGCCAGAGCATATATAGAACCTATTCACCAGGTATTCAACAGAATTGCCAATTTACCCATGCCAACCATAGCTGCTGTTTCGGGATTTGCCTTTGGTGGAGGAGTAGAGTTGAGCCTTACCTGTGATTTTCGCATCGCAGCGGAAAATGCCAAATTTGGATTTCCGGAGATCAATCTCGGTATTTTTCCGGCCGCAGGTGGCAGTCAGAGGCTTCCCCGGCTGATAGGTACCCGTTGGACTAAAAGATTAATGTTCACCGGGGAGACTATAGATGCAGCTGCGGCTTTATCCTTTGGCCTGGTGGATCAGGTGGTACCTACCGGTCAGCTTATGGAGGAGGTAAAGCAATTTGCCCTTCAACTGAGCAGGAAACCTCCACTGGCTATGAAGAGACTAAAAGAATCCATTCAGCAGGGTATTAACACTGATATAAATACTGCATTGTTTATGGAGATAGATAAGTGCTGCAGTCTTTTTGCCAGTCAGGACCAGAAAGAAGGTATGAATGCTTTTATGGAACGGCGAACAGCAGTTTTCAAGGGTGAATAACAAAACTAAGATGGTTGGTGGGGCCATGCTCCTTAACCATAGTTGAACCCCCTTCAATATAACCCATTAATCGACCGCAGAACTTCAAGAGATATGATCTTGAAGTTCTGCTTTTCTGAGTTAGGGTTATTTATCCTTTCTATCCAGGAGGGTTTGCTGCTAAGGTAAAATAAAAATGGCTACTGATCAAGTGGGTAAGTGCGCAAGTTATTACGAAAATAGCTTCTTGGGGATGAAAGCTTAAGGCTAGCGCAGGGGGATAAAGGCGATTCGTTTAGCGGGAACATTACTTGTTTTACCCCATCAATCTAAGCATCACTGGCCAACTTATAAGGAGAAGTAAGACCGGACCCAAGCGGTCTTTAGCATTCATCCGTACAATTTTTGTCTGCACTTGTGTCATACAGACATGTTTGGCTGAGTTATAAAAAAATTCTGCCTCCGAAGCAGAACCAAAATAGGTTAAAATAGGAAGAGACATTTAAATGGAAGGGATGATGGCAGCCATGGAGCATTTTCCTGCCCTGTTTTCTCCTATACAGGTGGGTGATATGCAGATAAAAAACCGAATTGTTATGGCTCCGATGCTGGTGGGTTACGGGCATCTGGATGGCAGGGTGAGTCAATCCACTATCAACTATTATGAAGCCCGAGCCCAGGGCGGTGCAGGCTTGATAATTGTGGAAGCTGCGTGCATTGACAGCCCGGCTGGACAGGAAGGTATTGGACAGCTAAATATCGATAATAGTCGCTACCTTGAAGGTCTGGCTCTTCTGTCCCATAGCATTAAGAAACACGGAGCAAGAGCTTTTATTCAGCTTTTTCATGCTGGGCGACAGACCAGCAGTAATATAACCGGCCTGCAGCCGGTTGCTCCTTCAGCCGTTCCCTGCCGGATTATGGCCGAGCTTCCCCGGCAGCTGGAAATTCAGGAGATACAAGCCATTGAAGACAAGTTCATCAAAGCGGCTGCGTATGCGCGGACGGCTGGTTTTGAGGGAGTAGAAATACATGCCGCTCATGGATATTTGATTAATCAGTTTCTATCCAAACACAGCAATCAACGCAGTGATTCCTATGGCGGAACCCTGGAAAACCGGATGAGGATTTTGCTAAATATCGTAAATGGTATCAAAATGTCCATACCAGACCTGGCGATATCGGTCAGAATAAACATTGATGATTTTGTCCCCGGTGGGCTGCAAACTGAGGAGAGCAGAAGTATATGTCAGCACCTGGAGCAGACCGGAGTAAACCTGATAAACTGTACCTGCGGCACTTATGAATCAGGTTTAACCAGTATAGAACCTGCTTCCTACCCCGAAGGATGGAGGATATACCTGGCAGAAGAAATAAAGAAATCGGTATCTGTGCCAGTGGCTGGTGGAGGTATGATAAGCAATCCGGGGTTTGCGAATGAGCTGCTTGAAAGGGGCCGATGTGATCTGGTTTTTCTGGGAAGGAGTCTGCTGGCCGATGCCAGGTGGCCGAACAAGGCCCGGGCCGGCAATATCAAAGATATCAGACCCTGCATCAGATGCAACCATTGTATCGGTAGTAATTTTCAGGGTGTACCGATTAGCTGTACGGTTAACCCGCACACCGGGAGGGAAAAGGAGCTCAGTCTTTACAATGTTAAACCCCAGGTAAAATATCGGGTAGCTGTAATAGGAAGCGGACCGGCCGGACTCCGGACTGCTGCTTCGCTTTCTGGCCTGGGTGCGGAAGTTATTTTATATGAGAAAGAAGCTCAGGCCGGAGGGCTGATGAACGTGGCATGTATACCGCCTTATAAACAAAGGGTAGCTGAGTTGAGAGACTATTTGCTGCATGAGTTAAACCAAAGCAGGGTAGAGAAAATCTTTTGTCATGAGTTTACCTTGGGCGATTTGGATGATATACAGCCGCATTTTATAGTGCTGGCTACCGGTTCGATTCCGCTGGTGCCAGAGATAGACGGCCTGGAGAATAGCGGGTTTTGTTCAGTAGAAGAGGTTCTTGCAAGAAAGGTTCAGTGCCCGGGACAACATGTTGCAGTCATAGGTGGAGGAGAAAATGGGTGCGAAACCGCGGATTTTTTAGCCGGAGAGGGCAAGCAGATTACTATTATCGAGCAGGGCAGCATTCTGGCTCCCGGAATGGAGAAAAAGAACCGGAGAGATTTGATGAATCGATTGCAGGCGGGTGGAGTGGTTAAGAGGACTTCCTGTCAGGTCAGCAGAATAGAGGATCATCGGGTATGGGTAAGCGATGATAAAGGAAAGCCTGAGGAAATAAAAACGGATGCTATTGTGGTGGCGGCAGGATATAAACCTTACCATCCTTTGTATATGAAGTTAAGGAATTTCAATGATAATCTATTTGTGATTGGGGATGCCTTGCGGGTTAGAGGATTTAGGAGCGCTATACTGGAAGGAGAAATGACAGCACTCGCGATTGCCCGTAAACAAAGGAGAGATGAATTAGGGAGAAAAGCATGAGTGAAGACAAGAGCATTACTTCAGATGAACTACAGCGTCTTAAGGGTTTAAGTGTATTTGAGGAACAAGCATACCATAACGGCTGCCAATATATAGCAGGTTTAGATGAAGTGGGACGGGGACCGATTGCCGGGCCGGTAGTAGCTGGTGCAGTAATACTGCCTCGGGGATTCACGCTTGCTGGAGTAGATGATTCCAAAAAACTTACTGCAAAAAAGAGGAATATTCTAGCCCGGGAAATAAAAAAGCAAGCCCTGGCGTGGTCTGTGGCATCTATTTATCCACCTCATTTGGATCATATTAATATTCTTAATGCAACCCGGCTGGCCATGACCTTGGCCATAAGTCATCTACATATACAGCCGGATTATTTGCTCATTGATGCACTGAAGTTATACGATATACCTATTAGACAGAGGGATTTAATAAAGGGTGACAGCAGAAGTATTTCTATAGCGTGTGCTTCCATTATCGCTAAAGTAGAACGAGATGACACTATGCGAGAAATGGATAGTATTTTTCCAGGATACAATTTCTCTCAGCATAAAGGTTATGCTACCCGAGAGCACCTGGAGAATTTGTTTGATAGAGGACCTTGTGCAATTCATAGAAGAAGCTTTGAGCCAGTTAAATCACTATTTGCGGGAGGGAATAATGAGCAGCAACCAGGTCTCTTTGACCAGGATGATATTAAATGTTTCAACCCCGGCAGAGCAGGGGCTAAGTCTAAATAAAGGCGAAATACTACAGGGTACAGTGCACAGTATAAAAGATGGTGGTCTCCTAACCCTGTTGATTAAAGGCCGAATAATTGAAGCACTAACCCAAGTGCCGGTAAATACTGGAGAACAGCTTTTTCTCCAGGTAGATGGGGTAAGAGACGGTCGAGTCTATCTTAAAACACTTACTCCCATCGAACTGCAGCAGGCTCAGAGTGCCAATCTGGCTTCCAGCCTGCTGGATCTGGGTATAAGTCCTGGAAAAGAGAACCTGATGATAGCCCGGGTGCTCCTGGATAATGCTCTGCCGGTGACGGCTGAAAATATAAATTCCGTAAGCCGTGGGGCAGCAATACTGGGTAGTTTACAGGAGGATAACATTCGAACAACTGCTTTTGCTTTAAGCCGGGGTATCAAAATCAATCCACAGATGTTGCCAGCAGTAAAACAACTCCTTAATTCAAACAGTAATCTGGCCAAAATCGTAGAGTCTTTAATGAGAAATATCGGCATTTTGGAAGAACAAGCAGCAGAGGTAAGAGTGAGTGCAGGCATTCCTGAAAAAGGGATAGAAACTTTTTCCCGGCAGATCCGGGATAATGCTGGTGCTGCATCGCCGCCTAGATCAAATTCTGAGCAGATCCAAAATAATTCTGGAGCGGTACCAGCCAGGTCCGATATCGGGAAGATCCATGGGGGTAATACTGGAGCTGCATCAGCCAGATCTGAATTTGAGATCAATAGATGGGCCTGGTCCGGCAATGAAAAAGATACGGCCGCAAGGCAAAGCAGTATAAACCTTATGGGAAAGAATATAACTGCTATCTCAGATCAAGATATTGACCTGGAAGTCCCCAAACCACTAAGTCTATCTACAGGTACTGCCGCGACCGAGCCTGCAGCAGGGGGAAGCAACCTGGAGCTGGCAAACAACAGAGGGCCGGCAGCAGTTATACCAGCCGGGCGTGGAGATATTTCTGTTGACTTATTTAAGCAGCTGCCATTGTTGAATCAATTGTTGGAAGAGATAACTATCAGTTTACCGGGAAGCAGCCAGGATACGGCGCAAAAATTAGAATCTGTACTCCAGTCGGTCCGAGACATCGTAAGAGGAATTATACTTGTAGAAGAAATAGTAAAGAAGGAACCGGAAATTCAAAACAAAACCTTACTAAGCGATTTTCTAAGCCGGCTGGAAACCCTGGAAAGAGAACTCAGTGGTCCCAGGATTCACAATTACGTCAACCGGGTATCAACAGATAACCACAGCAGCGGGTATTACTTTTCAGTTCCAGTGCAAATACATCATCAAACCCATCTTTGCGAGCTTTACTTGAATAAAGACCCGGGTAATAGGAGCCTTAAAGACCAGGAAAATATTAAGCTGGTAGTATCTCTGGAAACCGGTAGGATGGGCATGGTATTATTCCATATTAACTGGCATAGACAGGGGAGTCTTGATTTGCAGGGGGTAGTTGAAAAAGCAGATGTGCAAAAACACCTGGAGACTGGTCTGGGTGTTTTGGTAAACAGGTTAAATAATCTGGGCTATAAGGTCACTTATCAGGGCATAAAAGTAGCTGAAAATCCCGCAGAAACAGCAAGCCTCAAAAAAACCTTGCCCAACCAGAACCTAAAAACGAAGACTTTAGCTATAGATATAATTATTTGAAGGTGGATATTATTCATGGAAGAGAACAGATTAGATAAAGCAGTAGCACTTCGCTATGATCAGGACCAAGATGCCGCGCCAGCAGTAGTAGCCAAAGGAAGAGGCTTAATTGCTGAACGAATTAAAACTCTGGCCGCAGAAAACGATATTCCTCTGCAGCAGGATCAAGTCCTGGCCGACTATCTTATGGCCCTGGATCTCTATGAGGAAATACCGCCGCAATTATATCAGATCATTGCTGAAATACTAGCTTTTGTTTACGGTATGGATAAAAAATATTAACCGGGGTACGTTATGAAAAAGCAATTAGGGAAGCATGGTGAAGAGCGGGCAGCCTATTATCTGCAGAAAAAAGGATATAGAATTATAAAGACTAATTATTACACCCGCTATGGGGAACTGGATATCGTGTGTGAAAGAAAAGGAGAAATTATATTTGTGGAGGTTAAGACCAGAAAAACCACTAGTTATGGAACTCCAGAAGAGTCGATAACCTACAAAAAAATGCAGCATATAAAAAAAGTCGCCTTAATCTATTTGAATGAATCAGAGCAGGCCTATCGAGGTATCCGATTTGATGTCATAACGATTTTGATAGACCAGCAGGGTAAGGAAACAATTAATCATATAGAAAATGCTTTTTAGAGGTGAGAAGAATAGAAAAAAGACCGCGTATTGGAGCACATCTATCTATTGGTCGAGGACTGGATAAAACAGCTGATGAAGCAGTTGAACGGGGGCTGGAAACCCTGCAGATATTTCTTCGCAATCCTCGGGGCAGGGGAGCACGCAAGTTCAGCACTAAAGAAGTAGATTATTTTACAGGAAAGCTGACTGATAATAATATTACCCCGCTGGTAGTTCACATACCATATATCTGCAACCCGGCAGCAGTTAAAGAAGAATTATACCAATTTGCCTGGGAGACCATACAGCATGATCTGCAGCGATGCAGTCTGGTCAAAGCAGACTTTCTAGTACTGCATCCGGGGTCCTTCACAACATCTTCTCTGGAGGTGGGAATAACAAGAACCGCTGCTCTGCTCAACCGGGTATTAGAAGATTACCAGGACGATACTAGGATTTTGCTGGAAACCAT
The DNA here is from genome assembly GCA_016841425.1 of Syntrophomonas sp. Taxonomy (GTDB): domain Bacteria; phylum Bacillota; class Syntrophomonadia; order Syntrophomonadales; family Syntrophomonadaceae; genus JAAYJK01. The sequence goes on from JAENZE010000001.1 coordinate 479,199, forward strand.
GGCCGGTCAGGGAACCGAAATCGGGAGTAAATTTGAGGAGCTTCTTTCCATTTTGGAACTGGTGAATCGACCTGATAAAGTGGGGATATGTTTGGATACCTGTCACCTGCTGGCAGCTGGATATGACTGCAGCAGCGCAGCTGGGATAGAGCATATGTTGGAGCAGGCAGCTGGAAGTTTTGGGATTGATAAAATTCAATTAATACATGCCAATGACAGCAACAGCCCGCTGGCTTCCGGCAAAGATCGCCATTCTCACATAGGCCAGGGGTTTATCGGGTTGGAGGGCTTCAACAGACTGATTCAAAACCAATTATTGAGGGAGATTCCTTTTATTGTGGAAACACCTGTGGAAGGACTGCAGGAGGATATCGATAATCTAAAAACATTAAGAGGGCAGACAACAGAGTGTTAAGTGCAGGAAAAAAACGAACCGATAAAGAATTAGTAAGTATGATTGTTTCTGTAAATGAGAAAGGCAAGAGTGAGATTTTACTGAAGAACATATAAAGGGGGCGAACCCGATGATGAACTTTGGACCCTGGGAAATTGCATTTATTTTGTTACTTTTAGGTATTCTAATCTTACCTTTAATAGTAGTTTTAAAAATGCTTTCCATGGAAAAAAGGATGACTATCATAGAAGAACATATGAAGAAATCGGCACATGAAGATTATGACCCGGATCTGCTTTAATCGAGATTAACTGCTCTGCTCCAATTTGTCCAGGTAGTCCCTGGAACCTATCAAAACCAGCGTATCTCCTTCATTGATAATTGTATTACCGCGAACATTTATAATAAACTCAGAATCTCGAATAATAGCAATAATAGTCATTTTATCTTGATTACCCAGCAGGGTTACAATGTCCTTTCCAATCAGGGAAGAGCCTGGAACCACATTGAATTCTTCGATATTGATATGCTCATTTTTTGAGGTGTACAGGGTATCGATAAGGCCAACCGTGAGGGGTTTTACCATGGCCATGGCCATTTGCGAACCCGCTATCAGGGTAGGCGAAATGACCTTATCTGCCCCAGCCCGGAACAGTTTTTTTATGCTTTCCGGATTTTCTGCTCTGGATACGATTTTTATTTCGGGGTTTAGAGTGCGAGCGGTCAGAGTGATGAATAGATTGTGGGCATCATCAGGCAAAGCGCATACAATTCCAGCTGCCTGCTCTATTCCCATATCCAGCAGAACCTCATCATGATTAGGATCACCTACAATGGCGGGGTGTCCTTTGTCCCGGTTGTGTTCAACCACCTCAGGGTTGATATCTACTAGTACATAGGGAACCTTATCATCTTTCAAAACACTGGCTACATTGCTGCCTACCCTGCCTGCCCCACAGATGATAATATGATTTCAGGTTTTTAATATACTTATACTTATTATTTTTATCCATGATTGTACTAATCTGCCTTTCCAATAATGTATTTGTTATTGCCCCCAGAGTATAAGCCAGTACTCCTACTCCCAGGAGGAGGATTAAGAGCATAAACAGCCGTCCTATAGGGGTTATAGGAACTATATCACCATAACCGGTAGTAGTGAGGCTGACAATGATAAGCCACAAAGCATCAGATAGTGGCCAGTTCTCCAGATAAGAGAGACCCACGGTGCCGGCAACGGTAACTCCTAACAGTAATAGTATGGCACTTAACAGCTTCAATTTAGTTTCAGACAAATTAACTCCCCAATTCTTCAGAGTCGCCGACTGACCAGGTATATAATAGCAAGCAGATTTTCTTTTTTATTAACATTCCTGAAGCATATGAATCACCGCTGATGATTCTCTCATATCTTGAAGCAGCTTGGCCTGGTTGGTCAACTAATTAATATGAATATATAAATAATACAAAAAAAGGTAAAGATTTTGCAAGTAGTGATCTTTTTTGACTTTATTTACTGCTTTAAATACGAGGCAATTTTATATGAATAACAAGAAAATTAATGAAGGGAAACTCTTGATGTTTGACGAATAATAGGATTAATTAGGAAAAATTAAATAATCAAATGTTCTTCGAGCTGTAAAGTCTAAAGGCACTAAAGCCCATGATTGGCAGCCGATGGGCTAGAACAGAAATATTCTGGCCTCCCGTGTTTTGGAAAGAAGAGCTGATTAGTTGATACAATAGCTAGTAGTTATATGTATGCGGTCATTTAATTACTAAGTAGTTTCCCCTGAAAAACTCCAATTTTGAGTTAATTGGGAAAAGAATAGTTCTTT
>JAENZE010000024.1:0-3503 GCA_016841425.1 Syntrophomonas sp.
AGCCTGGCCTCGGCCAGATATCAGGATATATTAATGGCCGGGATACCAATGATGTTAGGAGTATTAGGATTAATTGCCATACGCTGGAGAATAAATGTCTTGTCCATGGGAGATAAAGAAGCCCACAGTCTGGGGGCTAATGTGGCGGTGGATAAAGCTATAGTCATAGCATGTGCCACCCTGGCAACCGCGGCAGCGGTTTGTGTCAGCGGGATTATTGGATGGGTAGGGTTAATTATGCCTCATATTGCTCGTATGCTGGTAGGAAATGATAATCGCCTGCTTATTCCGGCTAGCTTTGCTGCTGGAGCCTGTTTTCTAGTGCTGGTCGATAATGTGGGCAGAATTATCACGGGTTCGGAAATGCCCCTGGGTATTCTTACCGCTCTGGTAGGGGGGCCATTTTTCGTGTGGCTGCTGAAGAAGACCCGGGCCGGGGGGTGGTAGAATAGTGTTATTAATGGAAATTATCGATGCCGAATTTGCTTATGGAAAAAATATTATCTTTAAAGAAGTAAATCTAGAGATCAAAAGAGGAGAACTATTTTGTCTTTTAGGTCCCAATGGCTGTGGTAAGACAACACTGCTGGACTGCATGCTGGGAGTAAGAAGCTTGCTTCGAGGAAGCATTTTGTTTGAAGGAAGAAATACCAGTGATTTCAAGCCTGGGGAACTAGCCAGGCATATAGCATATGTACCACAGAATCATAACCAGACTTTTCCCTATACGGTCCTGGATATTGTTAAAATGGGGCGTACTGCTTATACAGGCAGATTTGCAGCACCCACTTCGCAGGACACCAGTATAGCCAGGCAATGCCTTGAACTAGTCGGGCTTCTGCCTTTAGCCAACCGACCATATACTCAATTAAGCGGGGGCGAAAGCCAGCTGGTCATGATTGCCAGAGCTTTAGCTCAGAAAACCCCGGTCATAATCATGGACGAACCAACTTCCCATCTTGATTTCAAGCATGAGATGGTAGTAATGGAGACCATAGTTGACCTGGTTCGGAAAATGGGGGTAACGGTGATTATGGCTACTCATTTTCCCAACCATGCTTTTTATTTTGATAATAATGGAATTTCCACCCGGGTTGGAATGATGCACAATCAGAGTTTCTTTACTATCGGAACTCCAGAACAGGTAATAACTGAAGAAAATATGGAATCTTTGTATCGGGTTAATGCTAAAATGATATCTTATTATACTGACCAGCGATCAGTAATGAAACAGCTCATTCCCATTAAGACTTTGGATAGAGCTAGTATAGGATCATAATTAACGATAGGGGGGAAAAAATTGAAGGTGAAGAAAACACTGCTCTTCCTGCTGCTCAGCGCTTTGCTGATATTCACAGCTGGCTGCAATAAAAATGCGGAAACGGAAATACCTGAAGATCATGTAAGCGATAAGCTTATTGTTACTGATTGCCTGGGACGAGAAGTTGAACTCCCGGAAAACGTTGATAGAGTTGGTTGTTTATATGCATTTACCGGACATGTAACAGCTATGCTGGGCAGAGGGGATGATATTGTCGCAATCAATAATGGTTTAAGCCGGGATGTATTGCTTAATATGGTCAGCCCGGGGATAGAAGATAACCCGGTTGTCTATTTCAGCGGAAAGCTAAATATTGAAGAACTGCTTAAAGCTGAACCGGATCTGCTATTTGTAGAAACGCCTTTTGCCCAGACTGAAGCCGAGGCTGCCAAACTTGATAAATTCAACATCACCTACATCGCCATTGATTTTAACAATATGGAAGAACAAATGACCGCTATACAGACCATTGGAGATGCTCTGGGGATGACGGAAAAAGCCCGAGAGTATAATCAGTATTATCAGGATTGTATTGATCGGGTCAGCCAGGTCTCAGCTGAAATTCCGCAAGATAAAAGAGTAAGGTTATATCATTCGGTTAACGAAGCTACCCGGACCGACACTAAAGACAGTCTGGCCGCGGACTGGCTTGAGAAGGTCGGCGTTATCAATGTTTCTGTAAACCAGGAACTGAAATTTCTTGATGGTAAGAATTTTGCCAGCCTGGAACAGATCCTATTATGGGATCCGGAAGTGATACTGGTTAATGAGAGCGGCGTTGGTGAATATATGTTAAACAATTCCCAGTGGGCCTCTCTTAAAGCAGTTAAGGAAGGTAGAGTATACCAGATGCCCATCGGCATATCGCGATGGGGGCATCCGGGCGGAATGGAAACCCCTCTGGCTATCCTATGGACGGCCAAGACCATATATCCTGAGTACTTTGAAGATTTAGATATGAAAAAAGAAACCCGCTATTATTATAAACAATTCTTTAATTACGATATGTCCGATGAACAAATTGAACGTATCCTGCAGGGAGAAGAGAAACGCAAGCCCAAGGGGAGTTAATGACTCACGGTTTGATTCTAGAGAAAGGTTGGGGAGCATGAGGATTGTTGTAAGTATTGACGACACTGATAATATTAACAGTCGGGGTACCGGGGATCTGGCAGCCATGTTGGCTGAAATCATAGAAAACGGAGGGCTGGGGACAGCTGACGCCATTACCCGTCACCAGCTTTTGATTCATGAGGATATACCATATACATCACATAACAGCTGTATGTGTTTTTCAGCTTCAATAAAAGATGAATGTCTGGATGATTTCATAATACAGGCTGCTGACTTCCTGGAAAACGAAAGTGCGCCAGGGTCGGATCCGGGCCTTTGCGTGGTTGACCTTGACTCCCTCAAATATTGTGATGAGTTAATTGCTTTTGGATTTAATGCCAAAAAAATTGTTCTGAACAAAGAAAAAGCATACCAACTGGCTCATAAAATAGAAGTACATCTATCCGAGCACGGAGGTACTGGCGATGGGATTATAGGCGCCCTGGCTGGAGCTGGGTTGAGAATCAGTGGCAATGATGGACGTATGCGAGGACGTATCAAAGACTGTAAACCAGGTGAGGTCTTTCGGGTAGAGGAGATAGTGAAAAGAAGCATAGTGGAACTGGTAGTAAGTACCGATGGATATGTTTTGAAAAATGAAGAGATGGTAGCTATGGGAGAAGTAGTAAAAACAGTCTTGCTGGAAGGCAGGCAAGTTCTGCTGGTTACTCCCGCATCTAGTGAGAGTAGTGCACCCTGGCAGACCTGTACTAAAACATATCTGAAGAAATATTAAGGGGAGACGAATATGACAAGGATTAATGCCCTGCAAGAAGATGTTTTCACTGATAATCAGTCGCTGGCGCTTAAAGCTTTCTTGTGTCCACAATTCAAACTGGACGATGAAGATGAACTAGTTGCTGAAGAGGAGAGATCTTGTCTTAACTGCCGCTATCGGCGCTGGACCGTGGAATCCTTTGAATGTATGAAGAAGCTGGGCTGAATTTGCCAATCCCAAGGACGGACACAGGGGGACGTTTTTGCTGTGGCCTTTTACTGATAAAAAGGCCACAGCAAAAACGTCCCCCTGTGTCCGTCCCCCGGTGCTCACCCTTTCTGGTCACTGATA
>JAENZE010000024.1:3603-12018 GCA_016841425.1 Syntrophomonas sp.
CAAAAACGTCCCCCTGTGTCCGTCCCCCGGTGCTCACCCTTTCTGGTCACTGATAAACAGGTTTAATTTAATTGGAATGGCATTTATTTGGATAAACAGGTGTGTTATGTTAATGATGGGAGGTGATAATGATGGATAAGATTGTTATTAAACCGGTTGGTATTGTTATATCCGATTTTGAAGACACTGGGAATATGCCTCTGGGAGGTACTCCGGCAGTGATTGAAATATATCCTGAGTATACGGAGGCCCTGCATGGACTTGAGGAAAACTCACATGTTTGGATTATAGCCTGGTTTCATCAGGCTCCCCGTGATTTGCTTAAAACATCACCTAAAAAGGTCAACCCTGACCTGCCTGAGTATGGCGTTTTTGCGCTCAGGGCTTATGGACGCCCTAACCCGGTAGCTATGTGTCTGGCGGAACTGGAAAAAGTAGAAGATAGCAGGCTTTATGTAAAAGGTCTGGATGCTATTGGGGGAACCCCGGTTATTGACATTAAACCTTACTATGAAAATGATATAGTATTTTCACCTGATACTCCCTATATTAAAGGGAAAAATAGGGAAGTTCGGCAGGGACTTATAATGAGACACGCCCTGTTTCATCATCGGGAAGAATGCCTGGACTTGTATCTTGCGGTTAGAATGGCAGTTATTGCTGAAGAATACTTTGGAAAGGTTATGTCTGACCGGCTTGGTATCTCTGTATTTGGCTCCGGCTGCTTGGGCGACTGCTTACAGGGAATTACGAGAGCCAGATTATCGAATCCACCCCGATTTAGTTTTCTTAAACAAGACCGTCTGCCCAGGACTATCTGGACCTTGGAAGGAAAAACATTGACCATAACGCAAAAACTTGAATGTGGAGCAGAAGAAATAAATAGGCTCTCTGACGATGAACTATTCGAGGTACAATTTCAATAATACCCTGTAAAACAAGTCCTGAATATTGTTCCCGGTCAGTTGCCATCTGCTGTCAGCCCGCCGACTGGCAAGGTGTAATTTTAATAAACGTTTAAAGGGAGGATTTCCATGTATTGCTCAAACTGCGGCGAATATTTTCCGGAAAACGCAAAGTTTTGTACCGGGTGCGGAAGTAGTCTGCAGCCTGGACACCATGATGTTCAATCTAAGTCTGCAAATCCAAGCTTAATCGGGTATTCGCCCCGAATAAACGATCCCGCTTTTCAGAAATATCAAAATGCGTCTAAGAATTGGGCTTTATTATTTTCATTGATTATTGCTGCAATAGCGATTATAGCATTTCCGATTTATGGCCAGGTGAGCGGGGAAATGGAAATGCCTTATTCACTCTATTATGGTATGGGAATCGGCGGCATGTTTGTTGCCATTGCCCTTTTCCAGAATTTTAGCAAAAGCCGTGACAGCACCTGGGACGGGGTCGTGGTGAATAAGAGGTCATATAAGAAGACCAGGCATGATAGATACTCGGATTCCTATTCTACCTATACCGTTTATGAATACCAGGTAAAAAGAGACAATGGCAAAATATATTCCCATCGTACCGAGGATGATGATACGGTATACAATTACTATCAGATCGGTGATAAAGTGCGTCATCACAAGGGCTTTGGTTATGAGAAATATGATAAATCCCGGGATGCTTTTCTATTCTGTACAGCTTGCGCATCGATCAATGATATCTCTGACGAGGTATGCTTCAGGTGTAAATGTCCGCTATTAAAATAAGGTTTAATAAACTAGGTATATTAATAATGGAGCCCATTATAGAAATTGGCTAAAAAGGCTTCTGAAGCAATGTGTATAGAAAATATGATATCTGCAGACCATAATATATATCCAGCAGGGAGGCTTTTTATGAATGTCATTGAGATCAACCAGCTGAGCAAGTATTATGGAAAAGCCAGAGGAATCATAGACGTCAGTTTTGATGTACAAGAAGGCGAAATATTCGGATTTATTGGCCCGAATGGTGCTGGAAAATCAACCACCATTCGTGTCTTACTGGCGTTGATTTATCCCAGCAGCGGCAGTGCCAGGATATTTGGCCAGGACTGTATAAAAGACGGCCCAGAAATCCGTAACTATATAGGTTACCTCCCCGCAGAAGTCTATTACTACGATCATATGCGCGTAATAGATTTACTGAGATACTCGGCCAGTTTTTACAGAAAAGCGGATAAGAATCGTATTTACAGATTAGCGGAGATCATGGATCTCGATCTAAATAGAAAGATTGATGACCTATCCTATGGCAACAAAAAGAAAGTTGGTATTATCCAAGGTTTAATCCACCAACCCCGTCTGATCATTCTGGATGAACCCACCAGTGGTTTAGATCCACTTATTCAGCAAGAATTTTTTAATCTGATACGTGAAGAAAACCAGAACGGAGCTACAGTTTTATTTTCTTCTCATGTTTTAAGCGAGGTGCAAAAGCTCTGCTCCAGAGTTGCCATAATCAAAGAAGGACGTATCATTGGTGTCGAAGACATTAAAGCACTGCATAACAATAATTATAAGAAGTTTAAAATACAGCTGGCGGAAACAGTGAGCAGTGACTATTTCAATATAGAAGGAGTGGCCGATCTCACAGTAGACGAAAATAACCATACCTTTTTATTCAAAGGAGACATCAACCAGATGATCGCTAAAATTCATGATCATAGAATCAGCAACTTGATTGTCGAAGAGCCGGCTTTGGAAGAAATCTTCATGCATTACTATGAAAGGGAAGCATAGTATCATGAATATATATTTTCAGGAGATGAAAATGTCTGTGCTCTCCATGATCTATTGGACAGCAGCAATTATTTTACTTCTGCTCATGTTCATGTTGATGTACCCTGCATTATCACAGGACATATCTGTTTTCGAAAGTATATTAAATAATTTCCCGCTTGAACTAAGACAAGCACTGGGATTAACTACCCTGAACCTTAGTCAAATCCTGGGATATTATGGGTTTGTATTTATTTATGTTTTATTGATAGGCTCAATATACGCTATTAAGTCGGCTATGGCGGTACTTTCAGAAGAGCCTCGCTCAAAAACCGCGGATTTTCTATTAGCAAAACCGGTCAGCCGGACAACTGTCGTCACTGCAAAGGTTTTATCAGTGCTGACTCAACTGGCTGTTCAGAACATAATATTCATCGGTGTTTCATATATCATAATGCTGGTATATGGACGCGGTCAATTTAATGTTGCCACACTGGTCTTGGTTAACTTTAGCCTTATCCAGGTACAGCTTTTTTTCTTTGCGGTTGGGATTTTCATAGCAGCGGTAATGAAAAAGATCAAAACAGTTTTACCGATAGCCCTGGGAGTGGTATTTGCTTTCTATATCATCCAAATGATCAACCAATCTATAAATGATCCCAAACTTGCGTATATTACCCCCTTCGCTTACTTCGATGTGGGCAAAATAATTCAGAACGAAAGCTATGATATGATTTTCTTAGGCATTAACTTCAGTATCATTGCTATATTAACAGCGTTGACCTATTTGCTCTACCAGAGAAAAGATATGCCTTCGATATAGATAGGATGCTAGTAGATAGGAGGTGTTTGACACGAATATTGTTAAAACAGAACTGCAGGGAAATTTAAAATCCCTTATGACCTGGAGTGGGAGTATGATATTTCTTATTTATATGGGCATGCTCAAGTATACGGGTTTTGCTGGTGCTGGTGAAAGCGTCACCGATCTATTTGATCAGATTCCCGCCGGCGTAAAATCAATACTAGGCATAGGTGAACTTGATGTGACCACAATAGCTGGTTATTATGCGGTTTTTTATTTGTATTTCATGCTCCTGGCCGGGGCTCACGCGATAATGCTGGGGGCTATTATTATATCCAAGGAAGAACGCGATAAGACCGGTGATTTTTTGTTTTCCCGGCCGGTAAGTCGCTCGCGGATTATCACCTCTAAATTAATAGCTGCACTGCTAAATATTATCGTGTTCAATCTTACCACTCTTTTTGCTTCACTGGTTTTTATAAATATTTACCATAAAGGTCCAGCGATTACCGATATTATAATACAGCTCATGGTTTCACTGTTCATTCTGCAGCTTATTTTTATGGTCGTCGGGACCGGGATTGCCTCGGTAACAAAAAATATTAAAAGAGCTACGTCGATATCTGCCGGGATACTATTGACCACATTTCTAATTTCGGCAGCCATAGATTTGTACGACAAAATTGCTTTCCTAAAGTTCATAACCCCATTCCAGTACTTCCCGGCTGGCGAAACCATAACAACTGGCGGCTATAGTCCTTCATACCTTATAATATCTTTCCTGCTGATAATCACGTTTGTTATAATAACTTATCGATTTACGGAAAAACGAGACATTTATATATAATCAGCAGTCGGGCTCTGGCACAAGTCTCAGACTGCGATTATATCACCCCCACATAAATTCGCCAGGTATTTTGGCGATCCCCAATAATGTTTCCGGTCTATCAGAGCAACTAGTTTTACGCTTCGCAGATTTTAATTACTTTACCTGACAATATGCCGTACTCCTTATACCGTAAATGACTGGCATAAGCAGTCATCGACATTCTAACAGACCGGAAATTTCAAGAATACAAGTAATGGTTACTTATGATTCCAACATCATGATGAGGCTGTACTATATAAAAGAATTTGGTTTAATCATTCAAAAATCCCATTATTCATCATTTCGTTCTGCTCTGGTTTTAAAAGTAATAGTAATCCGCTTACCTAGTTCCTCACCAGCCTTTGATCTAAGATCCTTTTTTATAACCAGTGTGTAGGTAGTACTGGTTCTTAGACTATTCACTGGTTTGACAAATATCTCGTTGCGCCGGTTAAAGTCTACTGTGTCTTTAATCCTGGTCACTGTGATAGGAACTGAGATGGTTCCCCTGAATAATTCGAATTGCCTGCGGTTGTTTTGCCAGACACTATCATTGACAACATTCTTATCAAAAAAGAGATGAATTATTGGTTTCAGAGATACATTTTTTGCACCACTGGAAGGTATTGATCTCAAAAACTTAAGAGGTCTTTGACCTGATCGATTTATGGGCACTGTGCTGTCCTCCCTTCTCTAAATTAAATGAACAAGTAATACAGGTTAACCTGGTTTATCTTATGAACTTTGCATAATATTCGTGTATATTACACATTCATTTAATTACTAAAATTAATTGGTATGTTTACGGGAATGTCTGTGGAAAGGATGCATTTTATTTATGGTTTGAGAAGAAGATGGATGGATCATTGCTGTTAGCAGCTAAAATAGCCCGGGTATTCAAAGTTTCACTTGATGAAGTATTTGAATTTGATTTTCAAGAATAGTTGTAATAGAGCATAATAGATGCTTATCAATATACTTAATGTATATGTTTCTAGAAAAATATTGTATTAAAAACTATCTCGCTGCTGGGATTTTTTAAAGTTGTGAGTATTAGAATCTTCATCTATACATAAATATCTTATAAGGGGCATTGAAGATTTTACAAAGAGGTTATTATTATGAGATTGACGGAAATAATGAGCACTAATCTGGTGGTTTTAACACTGGCACATACAATAAGAGAGGCCTGTCAGATTTTTTTGGATAACCAGATAGACGGTGCACCAGTAGTGAACGAAAAAGGAGAATTACTCGGATTATTAACGAAAAGTCATATTTACCGGGTGTTAGCCCAGGACGAAAATCCCCAGGCAATGGTGGGAGATATAATGAAACACGACCTCACCGTAGGGCATCCTGATGAGGAAATCAAAGATATTTTCAATAAAGTTGGGCGGTTACCAGTTGTGGATAAAAAGGTTGTTGTCGGAATGATTACCCGAACTGATCTGGCGAAAGCTTTCATTGACTCATTCTCTTCCTTTTCTGATGAATTATTGACCATATTAGATTCTACCCATAACCTGATAATTGCTATTGATAGTAACGGTAAAATTAATTTATTAAATCGGGTTGCTGAAAAATTTCTAGGTTTAAAGAGCAGTACGGCTATTGGTCGGGATATTATGGAGATCATACCCAATACCGGTTTGATGGAAGTCCTTGAAACGGGGGTCAGTAAGCCTGTTCAGAAAATAGAATTAAGGAATCGCACATTTATTTCAAATCGTACCCCGATCAAAAAAAACGGAGAGATTATCGGTGCGGTAGCGGTTCTACAGGATATTTCCGAATTAGAAAATACTTTTATTGACTCGTTCTCTTCCATTTCTGATGAATTATTGACCATACTAGATTCTACCCATAACCTGATAATTGCCATAGATAGAACCGGTAAAATTAGTTTATTAAATCGGGTTGCTGAAAAATTTCTCGGTTTAAAGAGTAGTACGGTTATTGGCCGGGACATTATGGAAATTATACCCAATACTGGCTTGATGGAAATCCTTGAAACGGGCGTCAGTAAACCTGTTCAGAAAATAGAATTAAGAAATTGCACATTTATTTCCAATCGTACCCCGATCAAAAAAAACGGAGAGATTATCGGTGCGGTAGCGGTTCTACAGGATATTTCTGAGTTAGTAAACATATCCAGGGAATTGGAAAACGTAAAGGAACTGGATGATGATTTGGACCTGGAAATGAACGGCAGGAGACCAGCAACTATCAGGCAGAAGACAGCAGCCGGAATTCACCCCTTGCCTACCCGAACTCCTGTTTTTTATGGAAAAGGTAAAATATTCCGAGTGCTTTCTAATGTAAGTGAAATAACGGAGCTAAAGCTGTTGAAACAACAACTGGAGCAGGCTCAGGGATTAAGCAAATTTTATGAAGCAGAGCTGCGGTCTTTGAAGATGAAGTATGCAGGACCAGAAAAAATTATAGTTAGTTCTCAGAAAATGAAAGATCTTATGGATACAGTTGTGCGTTCGGCCCAATGTGATTCGACTGTATTAATAACTGGTGAATCCGGAACGGGCAAAGAACTTATTGCTGAGACTATACATAACAACAGCATTCGCAAAAATGGACCATATATAAAAATCAATTGCGGAGCTATTTGTCACAACATACTGAAGACGGTATTATTCGGTTATGAAGATGGTGCCTTCGCAGCTGCAAAAAAAAGTGGCAATGCTGGTTATTTCGAACTGGCCAGCGGTGGTACCCTTTTCCTGGATAAGATAAGCGAACTGCCTTATAACATACAGGCAGATTTATTGCGGGTAATTGAAAACAAAGAAGTTGTCAGGGTAGGAGGAAAAAGATCCATTCCCATCGATGTGCGTATTCTTGCTGCCTCCAAACGGGATATTCCACAGCTGGTAGAAAAGAATGAATTTAATAAAGACCTCTACCATCTGCTAAATGTAGTTACAGTTAAAGTTCCCCCGCTGCGGGAAAGAAAAGAAGAGATTCCGGTTCTGGCTGCCCAATTTGTTAAGTTATTTAATAAAAAATATAAAAAAAACAAAAGATTATCCAGCACTATGATTGATGTTCTCATAGAATATGACTGGCCTGGTAATGTAAGAGAGCTTGAGAATATGATGGAGAGATTGGTGGTAACCATTCCAGGAAATATTCTGTCCCGTGAACACCTGCCCATATATCTGTCTTCTCACCCATAAAGATTGGTACAACTTCCCCACGACCAAATCCTGAAATAAATAGTTCTGGAACACAACCTGGAAATGGCTCTTTGCAGCTGATGTTTTAATTATGATAAATTCACCTAATATTGTTTATACTATATACGTTGTAAGCAAACAGACTTTTAGTAGTTGTGTGGAGATTTACGAGTGATAAAGGAATATCCATCATTCAATCAGGTTTTAGAGGCTCAGAATAAGTGCATCCTAATGCAAATCGAGCATTGGCGTGAACATGAATTATATTCCGTTCAATTCTGGCTGCTTATGGCATTGCTAACCATACCCTGGATAATATGGTGGAAGGTGGTAGACAAAAGGAGATTACTTGAAATATTTATTTACGGTTTATTAATATCGATAGCGGCAACCACACTTGATGAGATAGGGTGTCAATTAAATCTTTGGGAATACCGTTATGATGTAGAGCCTTTATTTCCCCGGTTGGTGTCTATGAATTTTACCATGCTTCCTATTGCGTATATGCTAATATACCAGTATTTTCCGGAATGGAAGACATTTATATATGCCAATATTGTCTGGTCAGCAATCGCTGCTTTTATTGGTGAACCTGTTTTCATAATGCTTGGAATATACGAACTTCTAATATGGAAATCCATATACTCGTTTCCGATTTATTTTATACTGGCTATAATCATTAAGTCACTAGTAAATTGGATCATGCGGGTACAAAAGAGCGCTTTATAACTCCCGCCACCGATAAACTCTTCCGCAATTTCCGCTTAAAAATGTATTCTTAAGGATAATTAGTTTCCCCTGAAAAACTCAGGAGACAAATTCAGAAACCATTTATAAAAAACC
>JAENZE010000025.1 GCA_016841425.1 Syntrophomonas sp.
AGAATGGTCATTGCCGGCATTCTGCTCAGTTAGGGTTTAACCTTATCCAGGAGATTAATTTTGGATCATGCAATGGTCCATGTCCAGACATACAGAGCATGCCGGATTATGCAGGATAATATCCAGGGGTAAAGCCCCGGATATTATCCCTGGATTCGGCAAAATAGTTCACTAGTTGTTTGTTTGGCAACTTGGATTTTAATTATCAATCGAATATTTATTAAAGTTCACCTTCACTCAATTCCCCCTTCAAATACAAATGCTGGATTACACAGGTAAGAATCAGCAACACTGATCTTACCTTGTGTATACAGCATTAAACCAGATACTTTTACAATACTCGTAAATCAAAGGAGAGAAAACCATGTTTAAGATAATAAAAAAGAAGACTTTAGCTCAATCAGTAAAATTAATGGATGTGGAAGCTCCGGAAATTGCTAAAAAAGCCAAGCCAGGGCAGTTTATCATCCTTCGCATCAATGATATAGGTGAAAGAATACCTTTAACTATTGCTGATTTTGATGCGGATAAGGGGATTATTACCATCATATTTCAAGAGGTGGGTAAGAGTACCCGTCTGCTGGGTGAATTAAATGAGGGGGATTTAATACTTGATTTTGTGGGTCCATTAGGTTGTGCTTCTGAAATTGAGAATTTTGGTACAACAGTATGTATAGGCGGTGGTGTTGGGGTAGCTCCGATATATCCTATCGCCAGGGCTTTATATGAGGAAGGCAATCGGTTAATTTCTATTATTGGTGCACGGTCTAAGGACATGCTTATATGGGAAGACGAAATGAGGAAAATAAGTACCGAATTATATGTAGCCAGTGATGACGGCAGTATTGGTATCAAGGGGTTTGTTACTGATGTCTTAAAAGATGTACTGGCTCAGGAAAAGGTGGATAGGGTAATAGCCATAGGGCCGGCAGTGATGATGGCTGCGGTTGCCAAAGCTACTCCCAAAGACCTGCCTCTGATTGTAAGTTTGAACAGTATTATGGTTGACGGAACTGGAATGTGTGGTGCCTGCAGGGTTGAGGCTGATGGAAAGACTATGTTCGCGTGTGTAGATGGACCAGAATTTGATGGCCATAAAGTGAATTGGGAACTAGTGTTACAGCGCTCGAAAATGTTCATAAATGAAGAAGCAATAGCTAATGAGAGGGGAGGATGCAAATGTCAACACCAAAACGCAAAATAATTCCCAACAAGCATCCTATGCCTCATCAAGAGGCAGAAATACGCAATAAGAATTTTGATGAAGTAGCCCTGGGCTACACGGAGGAGACAGCAGTAGCTGAGGCTGAGCGCTGCCTGCAGTGCAAGAATAATGCCTGTATGGAAGGTTGTCCGGTTAATGTTGATATACCCTCCTTCATCAAAAAGATTGCCGAGCGCGACTTTGAAGGAGCTATCAATACTATTAAAGAAAAGAACAGCCTGCCTGCAATCTGCGGTAGGGTATGTCCACAGGAAAGCCAGTGTGAGAAATTCTGTACCCTGGGCAAAAAGAATGAACCTGTGGCAATAGGCAGGTTGGAGCGTTATGCAGCCGATTGGGAACTGGCCAGGGGTGTCAAGATTCCTCAAGTTCCTGAAAGCAATGGCAAAAGGGTAGCTATTGTGGGATCAGGTCCATCAGGCTTGACAGCTGCATCCAGCCTGGCAGCTTTAGGCTATCAGGTTGCCATACTGGAGGCCTTACACATACCAGGTGGAGTTCTGGTATATGGAATTCCTGAGTTCCGGCTGCCAAAAGATATAGTGGCCAAAGAAATAGAAAACATTTCCAAAATGGGTGTGGAAATAAAATGCAACCATGTAGTAGGTAAGCTCAGCAGTGTCGATGAACTGTTGGAAAACGGATATGATGCTGTTTACATAGGTACTGGGGCAGGACTGCCTTCCTTTATGAATATTCCAGGTGAAAATTTGAATGGAGTCTATTCAGCCAATGAATTCCTAACTCGTAACAATCTGATGAAGGCTTATCGATTCCCGGAATATTTGACTCCTATTAGAGTAGGCGAAAGAGTGGCGGTTATAGGCGGAGGTAACGTGGCTATGGATGGGGCACGTACTGCCTTGCGCCTGGGGGCCGAGTCACACATCATTTATCGTCGTTCTATGGAAGAGATGCCTGCTCGTGCTGAAGAAATCGAGCATGCCAAAGAAGAAGGTGTAATTTTTAATCTTCTTACCAGTCCGATTGAATTCAAGGGTAATGAAGAAGGAAGAGTCACCTCCATGATTTGTCAGCGTTTTGAACTGGGTGAACCGGATGAATCAGGACGTAGAAAGCCAGTAGCTATAGAAGGATCAGAGTTCGAAATGCAGGTCGATACCGTAGTTATGTCTATAGGTCAGGGTCCTAATCCTTTAGTGCAGCAGACTACTCCTGACTTGGAGACTAATAAATGGGGAAATATTATTGCCGATGAAGATGGACGCACTTCCAAGCCAGGAGTATTTGCTGGTGGAGATATAGTAACCGGAGCAGCTACAGTAATCCTGGCCATGGGCGCAGGCAAAAAAGCTGCCGCTGCGATTCATGAGTATCTAAGCAACGGGCTAGGCTAGGCAGTTAATCTGCTATGGATAGACTAGACGCCTAAGTATTATGAAAGGAGGTAAATAGTCAACTTATAAGGGTAAGGGTCTGATGCATTTAATATGGGCAATCATATACTAACGCATCAGCCCCCCTGAGCAGCTGATAATCTTATGACATGGCATCTGGCAATGCTCATTAACAAAGTTAATTTGTGTCATAAGGTAAAATTATCAACTCAAAATTAACTATATCACAAATTTAACAATAAGTGCCAGAGAGAGATTTGATTTGCTGTGAGGGAAGGAAAGGCAACCTGTGATTAGTTGATGGTTTGGTGATAATTCTTTTTTAACTAATAAATACTAAGAGTTTTAGTAAAGATAGGAAGGGAGTATACAATGAATGTTAATTTAAATCCAATAAAACCCGAATCAGGTAAGCGATGGTTTGCTGTTTTCATGGTATCTTTGGCCATAACGATTAACTATTTGGATAGAGTGAATTTTAGTGTAGCTACTCCGACTATGATGGAATACTTTAAGTTAACTGCAGGCCAGATGGGAATACTAATGTCGGCTTTTTTCTGGTCCTACACACTAACTATGATTCCTGCAGGGGCCCTGCTCAATCGCTTTGGACCGAAACAGGTTCTGGGCTTTTCTGCTGGAGGATGGGGTATTGTCACCATGTTAACAGGTGCCTGTCAGAGTTTTGCTATGTTCTTGGGGATTCGTATTGCATTGGGATTTACTGAAGCCCCAGGATTCCCGGCCAGTGCCCGGGTAGTTTCAGTGTGGGTGCCTACCCATGAAAGAACTTTTGCTTCTGCGTGTTTTGATTGCTGTGCCAGACTCGGATCTGCATTTGCGCCGCCCATAGTTGCATGGATTATTGTAAATTGGGGCTGGAGGATGTCCTTTGTTATTACTGGTGCCATTGCGGTAGTATACGCCATAGCCTGGCTTCTTACTTATCGTGAACCTGACGATCACCCTACTGTAACTGCGTCTGAGCTGGCATATATTCGGCAGAACGAAGTTGTTAACGAAAGTGGTAAAGTAGAAAGTAAACCAATTCCCATGCATAAATTATTCACATATCCGGTTATAATGAAGGTCACTATCGCCTATGCTCTGTACCTTTATGTTTGGACAGTATTTGCTTCCTGGATGCCAACCTATTTTGTACAGGTTAGAGGTATGAGTCTTTCCGAGATGGGCACTGCGGCCATGATTCCTTATATAGTTGCAGTTATTATGGAACTAACCGGAGGAAAGGTTTTCGATGCCTGGCATGCCAAGGGAGCTACTGTAAGCCAATTGAGGCGAACTGGAATGGGAATTGCCATGGTAGGTTCAGCAGTATTTATTTATCTAACAATGGGGGCTACAACTGGTGTTCAGGCAGTTGTATATCTTAGTGCTTTTATGGGTATCTTTGCCTTTGGTGCGTCAAATGTTTGGGCCATACCCAGTGATATTGCTCCTTATGGTCAGGCTGGCGGCGTAGGAGGAATCTATAATTTTGTAGGTAATTTTGGAGCGTTATTTGCGCCGATGGTTACTGGATTCTTTGTTGGTTCAAAATACGGCTTTAATGGAGCTTTCACTGTATGTGTTGTTTTTGCGCTAATAGGGGCTCTCTTGTTTATATTTAATAAATATGATCGTTTGGAACCAAGAACACAGGATATGTAAGCTCCTATAAGATAGACTAGAAAGGATGGTATAAATGGATTTAAGTCTGCGTCTAGATAATAAAATAGCTATTGTCACTGGCAGCGCCATGGGGATCGGTAAGGCCATGGCTCAAGGTCTGGCTTCTGTTGGGGCAACGGTAATCATTGCTGACATAGCTGAAGATGCTGCCCAAAAGACCGCAGAAGAAATTATTAGTGATGGCGGAAAGGCAGCTGCTTATAAGCTGAATGTAACTGACAGTGAACAATATAAGGTTTTTGTCGATTCTGTAGTAGAAAAATTCGGCACAATAGATATATTGGTTAATAATGCTGGATTGAACCGCCGCAACCTTTGTATTAATATGCCGGAAGAAGATTGGAAAACAATTATTGATGTCAATCTTACCGGGGTATGGATAGGATGCAAGATGGTAGCTCCGGTCATGATAGCCCAGGGCAGGGGCAAGATTATTAATACCTGTTCGATAATGGGTTATGTGTCATTACCTGAGCTTACAGGGTATTCGGCCAGCAAAGGAGGCATATTGCAGTTAACCAAGGCCTTAGCCCTGGAGTTGGCAGATTTTAATATACAGGTGAATTCTGTAGCACCAGCGTATATTCTTACTGAATTGACTCAGAAGCTAAAGGATAATAAAGAAATGTATGATGACTTAATCCGCAGGACTCCGATGAAGAGATTTGGTACGGTAGAAGAAATAGCCGGACCGGTAGTATTTCTTGCTTCGGAGCTATCCAATTTCATGACTGGTCATACTATGCCAGTTGATGGCGGGTGGCTGTCCTGGTAACTCTTGGCTAAATTGTCACCGGGGAAACTAGTGCTTCATCTAGTTTCCCCATGTTAATTACGGACGATGATCCTTCAGTACTTGGTCAACAAGGAGATTTATTATGGCAAAATGGTTGATAATAACAAGCATCATTTCCACATTAATATTTCTAATTATTATATATCGCGGAAATCAGCAGGTTAAACGCCGAGACACCGTTTTAGAGAATGTGGCCAGAATTGAGAATTGTGAGATTGAACACATCGGCTATTTTTCCTATCATGGGGGTTATCCGCAAATACCTAAACCTCAGAAAATGAATATCGCTCTGGCAGATGATTGCTTTCTTATGATTACGAATGAAGGCATAAAAGGCAAGGTAGATTATGCCAGGTTCAAAAAATACGATAAATTTACGACAAAAAAGAACCCTGATCTAAGAGGAAAAAGCGTTGTTTTGTGGGGGCCCTTTATAGGAATATTTTTAAAACCTAAAATAAGACATTTTATGGTGATTAATTATTTAGATATTAATAACGAACATAACAACATCCTGTTGGAGTGTAAAGATGTTAATGAATTAGAGATGCTAAATGAAAAATTGAAAAATAGATGGAGCAGCTATAAGTGGAGAAACGCGAAAGAATTAAATGTAAAAACAAGGGCCGTTAATTATAAGGAGTGATTTTTGTGGATTTTACGGGTCAAACAGTAGTGGTAACCGGCGCAGCATCAGGGATAGGTAAAGGTACAGCCCAGGCATTTCTTGATAGGGGAGCTAAGATTGCTTTAATAGATATAAATGAAGCCGGGTTAGATGATTTTATTAATGCTAATCAAAATAAAACGAACAAATTATTGAAATTGCCCACTGATATTACTAACAGCGAAGCGGTGGATAATTCCATCGCTAAAATAATTGAATGGTCGGAACAAATTGATGTTTTAGTTAATTCAGCAGGCTTGTACGTACAATCAACAGTGATTGATATGTCAGATAGTTTTTGGGACAGGACAATGAAAATCAATTTATACGGTAGTTTTTATTGCTGCCGCAGCGTGGCCAAGGAAATGATTAAGAAGCAATACGGCCGAATTATTAATTTTGGCTCTATTGCCGGACAGAGAGGCTCAATGGCCAACGCACATTATACCACTACCAAACGGGGAATTGAAGGTTTTAGCAGAAGCCTGGCGCTGGAATTAGCTCCTTATAACATCAATGTAAATTGCATCGCACCAGGAATAATTTTGACCCCGATTTTTAGCGAAGAGATTCTAAAAGAGCGTGGGGAAGTATGGCTGCAGACTGTCCCCAAAGGAAGATTTGGGACTCCCGAGGATATAGCCAATGGTGTTATGTTTTTATCTTCAAAATATGCAGATTATATTACGGGATTTACGCTTGATATTAATGGAGGAATGTACATCCGTTAGCAATAGGGAATTCCTTACAGTAATTTATTATCGTAAGGTAAAAATATAAAGTTTGTTATTGTAGACTTCCGTATTAGCTAGTACTGTGCGAAAAGGAGGAATCGCTTATGTTTAAAAAGATATTGGTACCGGTTGATGGTTCGGATCAGTCAGTACAGGCTGCCAGGGTAGCTGTGAATGTTGCTGATAAGCATGGAGGACATGTGAATCTGCTGTGCGTTATACGGCCGTATGCTTTTGAATACAGCAGCGTTGACACCGGGATAAATCCTCCCCTGCCTGAATTGCCAGGTGGGGCATCTAATGCAGGTCAACAGATATTAGAAAAAATTCAGCAAGAAATTGAAATGCCCGGTATAGAAATATCTATTGAGCTAAGCCAGGGTAATCCAGCAGAGGTGATATGTGCAAAGGCGCAAGAAGGCGCTTATGACTTGATTATCATGGGGAGCCGGGGTCTAAGCGGATTGCGCAGTAGTTTGCTGGGGAGTGTTAGTAATCAAGTGAGCCACTTGGCTTCTTGTCCAGTATTGCTTACCCGGCTCGGGAAAGAGGAACACAAGATACTACAGGAAGTTGTTCCTAATTATCAGATATACCTATAGAAGTTACCTTGAAACAGCAGAATAAGGATTCAAAACCAGGTCTGGCATTAAAGTATTTAGCAATAGACCTGGTTTTCTATTATTTTGATCCAATATCAAAGAGGATAATCGATTCCATAGTTGCTGGGGCTGTTATTTCTCATGCTCTGGAAGTAAGGAAAGGCATCAGACGCTAAGCGGAAGGTTATCGAGGCGGACTGGAAGTGCAGGTAAAAACTATACCAATACTTTTGCGCTAATTAAATTTCAATATCACCCGGTATCACGTGTTACGAAAAGCGACAGACGTAAGCCAAAAAATTGTTCTGATATGAAACGAGCTGTTGAAGTGTAAGTTTGATAAGTGGAATCTGGTTTTAGAACAATACCGTAACGCCTGGATTTATAAATTCTATAATGGCTTTCGATTAGTATTGGCATATGCTTTGCAATAAATAAGAAAATAACACGTAAAGTGTCGATTTGATAAAAAGGGGGGAGCAAAGGTTAGATTATTAATTAGATCGATATCAGCCAGGTGTAGAGGCTAAACGTCTAGTAAGCTACACAGGCTACAGTAAGGTAAGAGGAGGAATCTGAAAATGGCTAATCAACGTTGTATGCCTATACCAGGAGATAATGAGAAATTGAATGGGATGATGATTGTAATATGGGTTTTTGCATGGATGGCATTGGTTTTGGATGTTATGGATTGGCAATTAGTATCTGTTTCAGCCAGTCTTATACTAGAAGAATTTAATTTTCCTTCGTCTTCCATGGGATTAATCCTGGGGGCCCCCTTATTTGGAGCAGGAATAGGTGGTTTGCTTTCAGGTGTATTATCTGACAAATATGGACGAGTCAACGTTATGTTCTATTGTCTAATATGGTATTCCATTTTTACAATTGCATTCGCCTATGCTAATAGCTTTGAGATGATGTTAGCACTCAGAATCCTGGTAGGGATTGGACTGGGCGCTCAATGGGGTGTAGGGAATACCCTGGTAGCGGAGTGTCTTCCCGCTAGAATGAGAATCATGTGTTCAGCCGTAATACAGACCGGGTTTGCCTTTGGTCCGATGTTGGCTGCGTATATCGGGAAAATAATTATGCCTGAATACGGGTGGAGACCATTGTTCTATGTAGGAGCTATTGGTTTTGTTATCGCAATAGCCGCAAAAGCTATAATTCCAGAACCCGAAGCCTGGATAAAAACAAGAGACCAAGCCAAAGCAAAGGGTGAAGCCCTGGGTAATATTGCTAAACTCTTTAGCAAAGAAATTTATGAAAGAACCGGAACGAGCTTAAGAAGGAATACTATTGCTGTGTTTTTCCTGGTACTTGGTACACTTTTAGCCTACTGGAGCGCATTTAGCTGGATACCGAACTGGTTAGTTACTGAGCGGGGAATGGATATTGTTAAATCTATGAATTATTATATGTTCCTGCAAATCGGCGGAATAATTGGGTATATACTATTTGCCTTTATAGCTGATCGTATTGGACGTAAAAAACCGGCTTTGGTGGTGTTGATAGCTTCATTTATCGCAGTTTTAATATTTGTTAAAATCCAAAATCCTACTGCGATGTTACTTTTTGCTCCTATATATTCATTTATAACCTATCCCATATTTGGACTATATGGAGGATATATGGCAGAACTATTTCCAACCGATGTAAGAGCTACCGGAGTAAATGGAGTTTACAATACTGCCCGCTTAATATGCTTTTTCGGGCCATCGATACTTGGAGGAATTGCTGCTGCAACATCATTCACTTTTGCGATAGGTGCCAGCGCATTTATGTACTTATTCAGTATTATTCCCCTTATGTTCTTACCAGAGACATTTATTAAAAAAACCAGCCCTATTAGTAACAAGTCTGGTATAGCATAAAAAAGGCAGTCCTCTTCCTAGAGTCTCTATACTAATGCGCGGCAGACAACATAATAGTATCTGCCGCGTACAATTTAATTTTAATATTAATCAGTTTGGAAAATTTGTATTAATCACCAGGTTCTGAACCAGAAAGGGAGAGAGGAAATGGGAAAGAAGTACTTGGATATAATGAAAACACCGGCATTTTATGTACCTTCAATTTTTATTTTTATAGGTGTAACAGTTCTATATGTATATGAATTTTATTCTTATAGCAATCCAATTAATGCTCTCGATACAATTATTTATTGGCTAATATATACTGCAATTTCTCTGTTTTTGCAGTTTGTAATATTTGTACAGGCTAAAAGGCAGTATTTTAAATAATAAAACCAATCTACTTTATGTCTCCTTCTGCTACACCTTATGAACCCATTTTGTGTATCATAAGACACACTAGACAGAGTGGGGGTAAATTTCAGATATTGAAAAAGGCGGCTAACTTTAGCTTATAATAGTATGCCAAGCAATTGTGGAACCTGGCATACTATTTGCATTATATTGTGTTGGGATTATTGAGCAAAGGTTGATAATTGTGAAAGAAATCGGTGTTTATATAAATAACAAAAAAATACAGGCACAAATTTTTAGTGAATTTCTGCTGAAGCAATTAAGCAAAGAACAAGTGAAAGTATGGTGCGGAAGCAATGTGCCACGTAATATGGAAAATACAGACTTAATAATTGTAATTGGCGGAGATGGAACCTTGCTTGAAGCATTTGACCAATTTGGAAAATATGAAATACCATTTTTATGTATTAATTTTGGCATTACAGGGTTCCTGAGTTCAATAGAGCCCAAACAATTTATTCAATATTTACCCATGATTTTAGATGAAAAATATTATGTGGAAGAAAGGTCAGTAATGCAAATATCCCTGAGGAGAAATACGGGTGAAGTTCTTAGCTATTATGCATTAAATGATCTGATTATAAGATCCGCCCGATTAAAAACGTGTCGCCAGGTTCTTGCTGTTGATGGCAATATAGTTGCCGAATATGAAGGTGATGGAGTCGTATGTGCTACTCCCACCGGCTCCACTGCGTATTCACTGTCGGCCGGAGGAGCAATAATTGATCCGCAATTACAGGCCATTGTAATAACACCCATATGTTCAAAGATAAACTCTTTAAGGTCGATGGTATTAAGCTTTGATCATACAGTGGAAATTATCTGTGATGATAATTTCAATCTCTGCAGTTTGATGGGAGTTGATGGCAAAGAAACAGTTAATTTATGCAGTAAAGACGTTGTTACAATAGATAGGGCTTCTGTAAAGGCAAAATTAGTTCAATTGGAAAAAGGTCGTTACTTCAATAGGATACAATACAGGTTGGGTATAAGAGTTTTCTGATGGTCCGTTTATATTTCATAATCGAGTGTTGAGAACAAAATATAGTAGGAGGGTGTTCTTTATTGAATAATGCAGTTTTAGAAACTTACGCTGAGTTTTTCCCTATCTTAGAACAATTTTGCACACGGGGAATATGTTTCTGGATGTGCGACACAGAGAAGTTTGTTTGTAAAGTTCAGGGAGTAGACTCGCCAGGAGATTCCTTTGAAATAGGAGATCCAATATTATCAGGGGGTTCTGCTCGGAAGGCAATAAATGAGAAGAAAGCTGTTTTTGTTGAACTACCTAAAGAAGTATATGGATATGAGGCTAATGTAATTGCTGTACCTTTGCTGAATAATGATGATGAGGTCGTAGGCGTTATAGGTATGTCCAGAAGTCGAGCTGTGCAACACGAAGTTAATAAAAGTGCCCAGGACTTAAATTTATTTATAGAAAACTTGGCTCAAGCATCAGAAGACGTAGCAGCCGGTGCTGAAGAAATATTATTACATTCCAGAAAAAATTTAGATATGAACAATCAGATACAAACTATTAATGTCCATATTGAAAAGCTATTGCAGGATATTAGAGATATTTCCCAAACCATAAAATTACTGGGCATTAACATTACTATTGAAGCTGCCCACGCTGGAGAGAACGGTAGGGGATTTCAAGTTATTGCTAAAGAAATCGGTAATCTCTCTAATAATGCTGCTAACATATCTGTTGATATAGGAAAGACTTTAGAAACAATTAAGTGGGCTGTTCAAGAAATGACCGTTTCAAATCACAAGGCAATTGAAGCAACAGAGAGAGAAGCAGCAGCATCACAAGAATTATCCGCCAGTACGAGAGAAGTGTCTCTTATTTCCAGGCAGCTATTGGAAATAGCCAAAGAATTGTGATTCAAATTTTAATAATAAATTCTACAGTATTTTCACTAGAGGAGGGGCTAAGAATATGATAATTAAACCTGCTTTTAAATGTGAAAGTTGTGGCAAGCAAATTAATGAGCCGGGTTTATGCAATCAATGCTTAAAACGGCATGATAGAGCGGTGAAATTTATTGTTGGTATAGTATGGATCCTGGCAGTTATAAGTTTCGGATACTATTATGTTATTTTTATTGCTAATTAATGGTTCCTTAAAATAATTGTTGGAGGTATCAAAGAAGGAGAGAAGAGCATGAAAGAAAATCTCAACCTGGCTCCGCCCAGTGCAGAAGA